>DDSV01000011.1:11022-14134 GCA_002344215.1 Akkermansiaceae bacterium UBA2381 | reverse complement strand
TTCGAATCCCACTCCCTCCGCCATTATTATCAAGGGGTTACGCTTGCTGTCAAGTTTTCTGGAAATTCGACGATTTGCATTTGGGGCCCGTTTGGGCCCCGGGATCGAGAACCGCCCAATCCTTCGTCTCCTTTAGTCCGCCAGAGGTGATGGACGCAAACGCTCTTCAATCTTTGCGCTGGTATCGGCGAGTTGAGACCCCGTCCTACCGACTGGAACCCTGGTGGCTTGGACCGATCGGGAAGAATGAGCGACGGGAAACCGATCTGACCAACGGTCTGCTTACCCGGCTTGACCCCAGGAAAAGGAGGCAAATTCGAGTCGCGCCCTGGCTTTGGGAGGTGCTGCGCCGTCATCCTGATTTTGAGTTCATTCTGATGGCCTACCGGTCACAGGTTGGTCCTTATCCCGATCCAGCCCGTCAAGAATCCGCAAGTGCCGCCTCGGCATTTGAGGCATGGCTCCACGCCCGACGGAACTTTCTCCGTCAATGGGAGGGCCGGGGTGAAATGCTGATAGGGGCGCTGGTCGAATGTGCCCATCTCACCTGGGAGGATCTCCACCAAACAAGTCCTCAACAAGCTTGTCAGGCGAAAGAACCTGGACGGGCGTGCGAGGTCGATGCTTTTCCGCATCACTTCCGCGGAGTAGCTAGGCTGAACTTTGAGATGGGCTTGAAGGAGTTTCTCGGTAATCCCATCAACTACGTCAATGACGAGATGCTTGTTCCGGATACGACGGTCTTTGTGCCCGGATTGCCGCCGGAGGAACTTGTTTCGCGCCTCTTTTATCGCAATCGAGACGAATGGGGAATCAAGGGGCTCCATGATTATACGTTGGGTGAGTTCAAGAACGCAGCTCATTCCCGGGCGAGGAAGCTGCTGGTCCTTGAGTATGACGATGGTGCTTCGGTGGAGGTACTGACCGAGGAAATACGGCAGCATCTGAAGACGCAGAAGTCAAAAGGGTGGGGGAGATCGGAGAGGTCGGCACGCTCAAGCTGGCGACTGACTCCGGAGTCTTTGGAGAGGCTCTACTTGCTCGACATGGACTCTCCGACCAGCGGAAACTTGAGGATCTCAACCAAGGACTTGAAGGCGGTCCAGAAAGATTTTTCAAGGTTCAATCTGAAGCTCGAAGACAGCATCAAGTGAGACATTGAAATCCGGCCCGTTCTTCGGAGCTGTAGATTGTGTGGTAATGCCACTCGACCGCAGGAAAGAGCGAATTCCCATGCGGCAAATACTGTGAGCACAGTATCTTCGCCTTCAATTTGCCGACCGCCTGCTTGGCGCAGTGTTCCTCCCGCAGCACCAGGAGCAAGACCATCAAAAAAGAGGAAGCCCAGCACGAGCTTCAGTTCCAGACACGCTACCCGCAAATACTGTGAGCACAGTGTTGTCGCTTTCAGCGTGTCGGGCCTCTGCTTAGTATCATGTCCCCTTCAGGTCACCCGAACGGGACATGAGCATGATAATCAGGACAAAAGAAGCTGTCGAAGAGACTGTCGAAATCCCGATGCCGGAAGCCTACTTCCGAAATCTGGGTATTGGTTCCCGCGCGACTTTCTTCCGGTGGGAGAAGGCGGGCCTTCGCATCGTTCGTGTCGGAGGACGCCGATTTGTGTATCGCTCTGACCTGAAAGCGTTCCTCGAAAAAATGGATCAGGACTTGGCGAAAGGTTCTGACTAGGAGGCGGACGTGTAGGCGTGAGAAGGGTATTCGATTGGACCAGTTTCAAGAGACGCCCGGCCATACCTGAACTGAAGCTGACAAACATGCCCGGCTAACAGGAAAACTAAGCAACACTATCCGCCCACTCACGACTGCTCTTCCTTTCCGTGCTCGGTGCTGCTTGTGACTACGGACTATCAAGAAATGCGGCACGATGATCGACACTTTCGCAGCAAACCTTGAAGCTCGCCTCCGTTCCGGGGTGCTCGAGGGACTCAAGCATCGAGAAATGGAGGACTGGAACCTCATTTCCGACGGACGTAAGCTCGTAGGGAAGCGCCTCGAAGACCGGGTCGTCGCCGTGCATAAGCAGACGGGCTTGAGAGTTGTGCTGAGCGGAGCTTTTCTGAGAAGGATCGAAATGTCTTTCCCGAGGCTGGTACCCTTGTGCCCCGAGCGTCAGTGTCGCAGCGAAGCTGACATGAGCCTCCGTTGGGACAACCTGTTCACGATCCTTGAAACTCTTGGTCCGAACATGCGCCAGCGGCAGTTCACTTTCACACGCATCGATCTCGCCCTGACCTTGAATCGCAATCCCCGTCGTGTGCTTTCACTTCATCGCAACGCGCGGCACCGTCGCATTCGCCGAGAGACCGAGTGCTACTACAACGACCGTCCGGGCGTGGCACGAAAGGGGAAGGTCCCTTACCACATGGACGCGCTGAATACAGTCGTCTTCAACGGATCCTACATGCGAATCAGCCTCTATGACAAAGTGTTCGAGGTCTGCAAGTCCCTGACTGAAGTCCCCGACTTTCCCACCGGCCTGCGCGTCGAAGTGGAGCTCAAGCAGGCCAAGCGCATTGCTGCAATCTTTGGAAAGCCGGCAGGACTATCTGTGTCGCTTGGCGACCTGTCGCTGGCCAAGTGTTACAACGTCTTCCGTGATATCCTCGGGCAGTTCGAAATCCCGCAAGGCAACCGTCCGGCCAAACTCGACCTTTCGAGCTGTCTTGCCATTCTCGAGAGACATCCAGAATGCTGGGATGACTTGGGAGCTATGCGCCCCCTCGACGCTTACCGTCTCTTCAACGGCGTCGGGGATGAGCAGTTTCGTAGAATGCGACGTGATGTGTCGGCCGTGGAGTTCTGGCTCGATGACTTCCAGTGGTCGAAGGTGCTGCCAGTGGATCGCCTCCCCGAGATGGTGGACATTGGAAAAGGGGGGATACCCTTGGCTACACCCTCAAATCCCGTGGAAATCTTTCGCAACCCCTAAGCTCCTCACACACGCATCTCGTGACCACAACATCTTTCGTCGGCACAAGCAAGCATCACCTCCTCAAGTATACCCTTCGAGACAACGTGGGGGAAGCCTGCGACCCTACGTTGTGGAGGTCCCAAGTGTAGTCTCGCCGGGCGCGACGAGGGCGTAGCC
>DDSV01000011.1:0-10996 GCA_002344215.1 Akkermansiaceae bacterium UBA2381 | reverse complement strand
ACCATGGTCACTCCGCCCTGGACCCCCCTCCGCACCTGGAGCATGCGAGCTGGCAACTGCAGCGGGACGACGTGGAGCAGGATCCCCGCTACCGCAAATGGATGGGCCTGCTCATGGCCCCGGGTTCCTCGCTCGGTGGAGCCCGTCCCAAGGCCGGAGTGCGGGACGAGCAGGGGGAGCTCTGGATCGCCAAGTTCCCCNNGAGCGCGACATGGGTGCCTGGGAGATGGTGGCGCATCGGTTGGCAAAGCTGGCCGGGGTGGAGGTGGCCGAGGCTCGTCTCGAGCGATTTGGAGACCGGCAGCACACCTTTCTCGTTCGACGCTTCGACCGCTCTCCCGGCACCCGGGGAGCAGAGAGAATTCATTTTGCCTCGGCAATGACCCTGCTCGGATACAACGACGGCGCGGACCATTCGGGAGGAGTGAGCTACCTCGAGCTGGCGGAACTGCTCATCCGCCAGGGGACCAAGCCGGATTGCGACCTTAGGGAGCTCTGGCGGCGCATCGTCTTCTCCATCGCGATCCGGAATATCGACGACCACCTTCGCAACCACGGCTTCCTGCTCACCCGGGGAGGATGGAGACTTTCGCCGGCCTTCGACCTGAACGCGGATCCGGATGGCCAGGGGCTGAGCTTGAACATCACCGAAACCGACAACTCCCTCGACTTCGAAGTGGCCCGGAAGGTGGCGGAGTACTTTCGTCTCGAACCACGGGACGCCGACCGGGTCCTCGGCGAGGTGAAGCAGGTGGTCGCCTCGTGGCGGGAAATGGCGAGCGAGCTCGGGATCACTCGATCCGAGCAGGAGTCGATGCAGTGGTGCTTCGGGAGTTGAGCCTGCAATGTTGAACCAGCCCGGGGAGCTTCCCGGTTGGGCGGCTGCTCCGTTTCCCGAGCGTCAGGCGCGAAAGCCCGTGCCAACAGCCTTGGCGGACGGTGAAAAATTTGTCGAGCGTTCGACACAGGATTGTGAACCGGCTGTGATTCTGTTAGGTTTTGTTCTATCTTGTTATCCATTAGGGTGTTACATCGACAATGGTCGCTGGAAAAGGTTGACAGATGATCCAGACTCCATAGTTGGTATGGTGCCTATGATTATTCAGTGCCTTCGTGACTCAGCAGCCGGTCAAGGAAGGCCAGGGCCACCGGATTACCCGGCGGAAGGGGAGGGTCTATCCTCGTCCCCGCAGGTAACCATGGGAGGGATAGCTTCGCCTCCTGTTCGGTCACTTTGGGTAGCACCTCACCCGTGGGGAGGATGAGAGCTACCATTCGTGGTGGAGAGCTATAGCTCATGAACTGCACAGGTGTGGCTGTGTCGGTGGAAGAGGAAGTCTCCCGCATGTGGGGACTGCTCCAGGACTCCTGCACCGTCTTGCAGAGGTCCACCCGTGGGGATTCTTCCCCGGTTGGTTCGGGTATTCGGCGCTGCCGTTAGCCAAGGGCCTGTCTCGATTTCTCTTGGCCCGCAAGGATCGCGCATTAACCCGGGGGACCAGCAGTGACAGTTTAAACGAGAGAGCAACTAATCCGTCAGTCGGCCAGCGAATTCCTCTACTCCGACCCCGCACGCACCGCAAAAATCCAAGGTCTCGAGGAAGTCCAGTCGGCGTTCTCCCACCTCTGCCTTCGAGACATAGCTCTGCGGTTTACCGAGCATCTGGGCTAACTCCTTTTGGGTGAGACCGGCATCGACGCGGATCTGCCGGAGCAGATCACGAAAGCGCTGATGTCGGGCCGAATAGTCCATTAAGGACGATTTTCGACGTCTTCGACTTGTAACCCAATATGGGATAATTTTCCTTTACCCTTAGGTGTTTACGAGTTCATTCTAGGTCCAGCAACCCTTCGGAGTTCATGCCGGAAGCTTTCTACTACGCCGATACAAACTCCCAGCCTGTGGGACCCCTTTCGCTTGCGGAAATCCGAAAATTTGCCAACGCGGGGGTGGTACCCCGGGACGTGATGGTCTGCGAGGCGGGTGGAGACAACTGGAGGAGTCTCGATGCCATGGACGGGGGTGGGATAGACCGAAGGCCTGCCTTCGCGCCTTCCGCAGCAGCAAGCCCCTTGGCGGAAATGCGGCCCGCAACGCTCGTGCGCACCCTCAAGATCACCTACACCGCGACCATCCTCGTGGCCTTGGTTGCCTTTGCCTTGAACACCGGAACGGGTCGTGGGGCCGTGCAGAGCGGCGATCCGTACTACTCGGAGGGGTTCGACGCGCTTGCGATGACTCTCACTCTCTTGTCGATCGCGGGGAGCTTGGCCCTGATCTACCTTCTTGTCCTCTCGCTCCCTGAACGGCATCGGTTCACCACCCCGGTCAAGGCGGCCGGTTTTCTCCTCATTCCGTTGTTCGCGAGCTATTGGGCGTTCCGGCTTCTGCCCGGTTTGGTAAAGGGCACGCGAGAGTGGTGGCTGGAATCCGCTCCCGGAAAGTCCGGGCGTCTCGCGTGGCTGATACCTTTCGCGGTAATCACCGCTGTTTTCATGGCGATCAGTGGAATCCTCGAAGTGGTCGGCGGCGTCTGGTTCCTGGGTGATCCGCCCGCCAAGGGTTGGGAGGGAATGATTCTTCTCTCCGGTTTGGCTTACATGCTCGGGGAGTCCGCCTTCTTCCATTTTACGTTGTCTCTCCTTCACCTGCTCAGAGGGCTGATCGACCCGGGGGACTACGAGAGGGAGGTGCTCAAGGCGAAACAAACGCCCTTCTGGAAGTTCCGGCCCGGTCCCTGGAGTCCCTCTTACGCCTTTCTTTTCCCCATCATTTTCATTGCCGTCTGGACGATGCGGACACCGCAGTAGCAGGCGCCCTCTCCCCATGAGCGACTTCTATTATCTCAACACGGAGCAGCAAGCGGTCGGGCCGATGAGTCTCGAAGGTATCCGCAAGCTGGTCGACGCCGGGATTATCGATGCCGGAGTCCTCGTCTGCCCGGCCGGCGAGCAAGAGTGGAAACCACTTCCGGAGCGGAACGAGGATGCGACCGCCTCGGTCGGGCCGCCGCGAGTACCTCCACCGCCCCGTTCGCATCCCTCCGAACCGGCGGTCCGCCCTACAGCTTCTTCAGCGGTTCCCCCCGACTGGTTTCCGCTTGCCTCGATGATCGCGGGGATCACGGCGGTTCTCGCGCTCTTTTCATCCATCCCCCTCCTTGCAATTCTCCTCGCTGTCCCCGCGCTTACCTTGGGAATCCTTGCCATCCGACAGAGCGTGATCGGAAACAAGCCCTTCGCCGTGACCGGGATCACCACGTCATCCTTGGCGCTGGTGGTCTCGATCGGATTTTTCCTGCTAGGTTCCATCGGAGGATCCGTGGGCAACCCGGAGGCAGCCGCCATCGAAAAAGCCCTCGAAGAGGATCAAGCCATCTACCGCGAGGCGAAGTCCAGGTTTCCAAACAACGCTGCGCAGGCGACCCGCCACATCGCGGAGAGAATGCAGCGCATCGACATCACCCGTTGCCCTCCCGAGTTTCGCCTCGCCTTCCAGCAGCACGTCAACTCCTGGGCTCAAGCCGCACCTTACATTCAAGCCGACACGCCCCTTTCGGCCTTCTTCGAGGGTCTGTATGCCGGAGCCACCGACGACTACCGTCTCCTTGGCCTTTCGAATCACCAAGCCAACGTCGCGAAAGAGCAGATCGGCGCCACCTACCGCGTCGTGCTCAACGTCGCGGCAGCCTACGGCGCCCGCATTCCTGATTCCTGACCCATCCCTCACTGCCGCAGCATGTCCACCGCCCGCTACTACTACGCCAACGAGGAGGACCAGCCGGTCGGCCCCTTCGCAAAGGACGACCTCGCGAAGATGATGAACGCGGGTGCGATCCATCCGCAAACCTTCATCTGCCCTGAGGGCGGCCGGGAATGGGTGCGCTTGGATTCTTTGATCTCCGGACCCTCGTCTATTCCTCCGGTGACTGCTCCTCCGGGTCGAACACGGGAGATAAACCCCAGCGATGCGAAACTCGAGAAGAACGCCGGTACCGCCGCCGCCGCATCAGTTCTCTTTCCCGTCATCGCCATCATCCTGAACCTGATCGACGCTGCCGTTCCGTTCCTGTTCGTTGGCGGACGGAGTATCGGGAAGCTGCTGATCTTTTTCCTCATCGGTCTGCTTGGCGTGCTCAACGCCCGCAAGCTGTTGAAGATCCCCGGTATCGCCGCCCGAAGACCCAGGGTGGTTTTCGTCGCCTGGACCGGAATCGCGTTGTTCGCCTTGTCCGTCGTCTTACTCATCGCGCTGGCTCCGGGGTTCGGGACTCGGTGATGCAGGCGTCACGGGAGGAGGTGGTAGTCACCCTCTCTCAAACCGGATTCGTCCAATGCAGCACCTTTTGAATTTGCTGCCACTCCCGCAGGGGCAAGGGTCATTTCTTCCAGGTTTCCTGGCGTTGCCGGATGGAATCATCTTCCGCGGCTTCTCCCGGTCGGCCTTCAGCATTATCTCCATCTCTTCGTCATACTCCCATTCGCCTTCTAACCACTGGGCTACTTCGAACGCCCTGTCGGTATTTTGATCGATACCGATGGCTACGGTTGTGTTGGCTCTGGCCCTGTAGTGCTCCAAACGGGTGCGGATTGTCACAGTTTGGAAAAACTCTCTCTCGGACAGTGTGCGATGCGCCATGACGTTCACGACTACCGAACCCTCTCGGACTGTTATCCTCAGAACTCTTTCCCCCAGCGCCGACCGTGATCTCAGCTCACCGAACGCCGAAGCGAATTTTGTGAGAGTCGAATTACTGAGCCCGAGTATGGCGAAAGCGATCCAGCGAGCGCCATCGTCAACACGGACCCTCAGTTCATCCAGGACCGCACGCACTTCTTCAGGAACATCCAGCTCCACGGGTTCGGTTGGAGCCTTTGTCCCATACCAATCCGCAACATAGTAGGGCGCAAAACGCTCCTCACCGCCATTGAACGCGATAAAATTGTGCTCCGCGCCATTCCGAATTTCATCCCGGTTTTCGTAAACGTCCGGGTGCAGGCGGTTGTCCAGATACTGGCCAAAAATGTCGAGTTCGTCCCCCCTCAGGCCGATCTCCAACTTCTGGTGGGCGATCCGTCGTTCGATGTAGTGCAGGAAAACGTCGGGGGAGCTCGCGAATCGGGTGATGACTTCAAGGTCATCGATACAAACGGACCAAGGATACGCGTCACCTTTGAACAATCCGAGCCGCTGGGTTATGGCAAGCTGGGTTGGGATTCCGAAGAGATGCTGCAAAGTTACGGAAATTGGCATGACCCTACGCAAGGCAGCCTCATCCACTTCCACAATTCGATTGGTGGCTTTTTCCTTGAGCTTCAGCCTACCGTTCACTCCCAAGGCCCGCACCAGCCGCTGGGTCTGGGAAAAGGCGTCTTCGATGTTCTTATAGATCGCGTTCTTCAGCTTGTTCTCGCCGCCGCGAAACGCCGCTTGGTCAATCTTCCTGCCTTTGGACTCGGCAATGACCAGAAAGGGACCCCACACGACCACCATGTCTGCCTCCGTCTCCCCACCCGGATGATCCGGGTCCGGGTAACATGCATTGACGATGACGTTTTCAGGAGGAAAAAGCCGTTTAAGGTAGTTCGCGGATTCCTCCTCCATCCATTCCGAAACTCTCCGCCCATAAGAGTCCCTCAGTGAGATATCGGACCTGGCGAGTGCATCGAAGTAGTTGAACACGGCGTCGAGAGCCACCACACCGTGCCCGACGAAGGCACTCTCCGAATTCAAAAAGATTACCGGTCGATCTTGCAAGTCGACCACACGCCCTACTTCCGGGAGGGATTCCGGAGTAAGGCCAAAGATTCTGCGGAACACTTCCCATTCCGCTCTTTCCATCCCGTTCAGGCGCGTGGCTACTTCGTCGAATGTCGGAACCCACGTGTAGCCCATTTCGGCAACGAAGTGTTGGAGCTCAATTCCCAACTGGTCCCGCTGGCTCAGATCCTCCCGAATTTTCTTTTCGGCTCTCTTTAGCAATTCGGAAACCCGTTCCTTGTTGTCGTTAATGTTATCCTCGATTTGCCCGAGCAGCGCCTTAGCAATCTCGGCAGACCTCGCAGGCCCGATTCCCGCCAACGCTGTCAGCTCAGCCTCGAACGGACCGAGCACCTGTGTGATTCTCCGGGATACTTGGCCGGGGTATGCGGAACCCCGCACCACACCTGAATGCAAACGAAGATGAAGCTGCAAGGCGTCGTGCTCGGTTATCGACCCCACATCCGATTCATTGAACGCCTCGCGCAATGCGTAGAATCTCTGGAAGTGGGTGATAGCATCTATGCCAGCCTGGATGCTATCGGAGTCGAACTCGTCCGTGTTTCCGAAGTGTGGCATCAGGAGGTAGGCAGCGAGTTCGATGGCTGCTGGTGCAGGCCGGTCGTGGTCAGCTGCGGATTCGTTCGACATCCTGACCATGCGGTACATGGCGTATGAGCTTAGAAGGACTCGGGCGTCTACCTTCGCCAGAGCCCCCTCAAGCTTTGCCTCCGCCTCCTTCAGTTGCGTTGTGGCGAAATCTGCTACGACCTGCACGTGGTCTTCCTTCATTGAGTGTCCTTGCTTGCCTTCAACATAACCTTCCCGCTCGGCAGTAGGAGTTTCTTTTTACCGCGGTGCTCCGTCTCCGCGCTCCACCGAATTGGGTCAAGGGGGCGGTAGGAAGGGGCCAGAAGCCGCAGTCGATGGGGTTTTGATCTCCGAGACTCTCTTTCGTCAGGCCTTCGGCTACGTCTCGATGTCCTTTTGAACTCACGCCGGATCACCCAGACTGGCATTTCCTCCGTCACCAGACATTTCACCGAATCCGGATATCGCGTGCGGGAGTGACTGTGCCTGAAGTAACTCCCTGTTCGTCCCGGCAAGAGCCTCAGATCTGTTCGCCTGCAACAGGCCCAATTTCCGCGGCATAAATCCTTGATGGCAAAGGCTACCTGCTACCAGCCGGTCATCTCGCGTGCCCTCATCGCCGCGCTCTTCCACGAGGCCAAACGTCGTCGCCTGCCGATGACGCGTCTCGTGGATGGTCTCCTCCGCGAATGCCTCCACGGCACACCGGGATGGGAGACCGCGGCTCATGAGTGGCCCGAGCTGAACTCCACCCTCCCTCGATCCAATGGATTCGGGGAGATTGAATCCAAACCACCCCCCCACGAAACCCATGGCACTCATCCTCACCAGTGACTACTCCAAGAAACTCGGCCTTCCGGGCTTCTCATCACACCAATTCTCGGTCAGCATCCAGACCGAACTCACCGACCTCGACCGTGTCCCCGGCGAGGTTGCGCGTCTCTATCAACTCCTCCAGCAGGCCGTCGACCGTGAGATCCAGCAGACGGGCTTCGTACCCGCCGATGGATACGGCGAAACCCATCGTGCCCTGCCGACCACCAACGGCAACGGCCACAACGGCCACTCGAGCGGCAATGGCTCCACCCCTCGCCGCGGCAACGCTCCGGTCAATGGCAACGGTTCGTGGCAATGCTCCGACAAGCAGCGCCGCCTCCTCACGGATCTGTCCCGTGAGCTTCAGCTTTCGGAAGAGGATCTCGACGAGCGCGCCCTGCGTCTCTTCCAGCGTCCGGCCCGGCAGTTGAACAAGCTCAGCGCGAGCGGTCTCATCACCGACCTGCTCGGAGAAGCGGAAGCACTCCGTCAGGCCAATGGTGGTAACGGTGGGAATGGCAAGGGTCATTCCATACCCGCCCACAGGAATGGAGGTGGTGCATGAGCATTGCCCAACACATTGCCGATCCATCCCCGCCCAAGGCGATCCGCCTGCTCCCCGATCCGGGGACGGGCCGACCCGTCGAACAGTCCGAGCCGGACTTGCTCCGCTACCTCAGCGCCTCGCGCCTGAAGTGCTGGCAGACCTGCCGACGGCAATTCTTCTACCGATACGTCGAACGCATCACCGTCCCCACGGCCCCGGCGCTGTTCATCGGTCGGCAGATCCACGAGGTCCTGCGCCTCTGGAACTGGGGCAAATGGAAGCAGGAACCGCTTTCCCCGGAGCAGCTTCGCGCTGCCCTCAACGAAAGCTGGGAGCGCGATGCCGCGAAGGAGTTCATCCCTTGGAAAACCCCCGACGATGAAGCCGTCGCCCGCGAGCAGTCCTGGGCGATGCTCGAGACCTACTTCGACCAATGCCCCGTCCCCCCGGAAGAACATCCCGAGGGTGTCGAGGTGGAGGTTGAATGCAGTCTCGGCCCCGGCCTCCCGCCGCTCTATGGCATCATCGACCTGGTGCGCCCGCCCGGTCGGATCGTCGACTACAAGTCGGCGGCGCGCAGTCCCGGTGACGAGATGGCCGTCCACCAACACGCCACCCAGCTCGCCTGTTACGCCGTGCTTTACCGCAATGCGACCGGTGAGCGGGAAACCGGCTTCGAGCTTCACCACCTCATCAAAACCAAAGTTCCGAAGGTGGTCGTCTCCACCTACGGCCCGATGTCGGCGGCGATGGAGAGCGAACTGTTCTTCCTCATCGACGACTACCTCGATGGCATCGTGCGCGAGGCCTGGGTTCCATCCCCCGGCCAGCACTGCGCGTGGTGCGACCACCTCGCCCTCTGCCGGAAACGCTCCGGCATGTGAATAAGTCCCCGAATAACTCCCCCAACAACCACCAAACCCGGAAGGCCGGTCTGCTCCACTTGAGCGGACCGGCCTTCTTCCTTTTCGACCAATCCACCCACCACTCCTAACCAAGAACCAAACGACGAACCCTCATGACTATGAACATCCATCCCATGTCCCGAATCACCCGCCTCGCCGTGACGCTTGTGCTCGGCATCCTCCTGCTCACCTCAGTGAGCTGCTCCGCCCCCGACTTCGGCGGTCGGGCCAAGGAAAACGCCGCCGCCATCGAGCAACTCGAGAGCCGCTTCAACGAGCTCGAAAACGGTCTCGGCGGTGTCGTCTTCTGGCAGGCCCTCGCCGCGGTCTTCTTCGTGCTTGCGGTCTTCGCCCTTGTCGGCGGAGCGGCGCTCGGTTCCCGGGCCCGGCGCGACCACACCCGCTTCTTCGGAGGAGCGGCGAACTCCGACGACTCCCGGAACCTCGACCACCCCAACAAACCCACCGCATGAAGTCCTTCGACCAACTCCCCGACTACAAGGACCTGCAGTGCCTCTGGAAACAGGAGNNGACAGCTGGGTGGAGCGCGGGGCCGAGGTCGTCGGCTGGTGGATCTCCCGCCTCGAGTTCTGGCTCAGCGAGAGCGGTTGGCTGCGAGCGTGGCTGCGCTTTAACCTCATCGTCTCCATCGTGCTCGCCAGCGCCGGTCTGCTCCTCCTGCCCCCGGTCACCCGGGTTCTCGAGCAGCTCGCCCGGTCGAGCCACTGGCTCGGCGAAATCTTCGGCGATGTCTTCACGCTCGTCACCGGGCTGCCCCCCGTCGCCATCACCCTCGGCGTGCTCTACCTCGGCTACGTCGCCTACCGCCGTTTCGGTCGCAAGCGCCTGCCCCACCGGGGCGGCTACCAAGGCGGATATCAGAACGAGGAATACTACCAGTGAGGAAAAGCTGAAATCCTGAAATTGGTAAAGCTGAAAACTGAAAACTGAACCCTAACACACTCCAAATGATCACCAAACACCCACCCGCCGCCGTGCGCGCCGCCGATCTCAAGTCGGCGCTGCCCGGCCTCGGCAGACTCGTTCCCCGCTCCCCGTCGCTCGCCGTCCTCGGCTGTGTGAAGGTGGAGGTGGAGGCGGCGGCACCGCAGTCCGTGCGCCTCACGACCACGGACATCGACTTCAGCCTCAGCGTCACCGTGCCGGGCACGGTGGAAAAGGGCTTCACGCCTTTCCTCCTCCCGCTTCCGCGCCTGCGTGAACTCGTCCATGGCTTGCGCTCCGATGAAGTCGTGCCCCTCGGCCCAGCCATCAAGGCCCCGCCCGTCGGCGAGTTCCCCGAGATCCCTTTGGTCCGCACCCCGGGCCTGACCTTGCCGGAGCCCGTCGTCACCAGCCTCCTGCGGGCCTTCGCGTGTGCGTCGAATGATCCCACGCGTGCGGTCCTCCGCAGTGCCTGCCTCGACACCAGCGAAACCGGAGCAAACGCCCACCGCATCGTCGGCACCAACGGGCGGCACCTGTTCTCCAGCAACTCGATGCACCTGCCGCTCAAGCAGTCGGTGATCCTCCCCGATCACCCGCTGTGGACGTGGAAGCCCCTCGCCGACTCCCGGCCTTGGACCCTGCGTCTCGGCAAGGACAAGCACCGGGCGGAGGTCTTCCGAATCGAAGGCCGGGTGCAGGACCTGGCTTGGTCGGTGACCGGCCGCCTCATCGAAGGACCCTATCCGAACTTCCGGCAGGTCATTCCAGGAGCGCAGGAGATGAAGACCTTCGTCACCCTGGGCGATGCCGCCCTCGAGGCGATCGTCCGGCTCATCCCCAGGCTCCCCGGAAAGCATCTCGCCAATCGTCCCGTCGGACTGCATTGCGAGAAGGGCCGGATCGGCCTGCTCGCCCGCGGTGAAAACGACGAACCATGGATCCTGCATCCCATCGATCGCTGCGAAATGAAGGGACCGGACACCACCGTCTTCCTCAATCGCGACTACCTCGAAAAGGCGGCGGCCTTCGGGCTGCACCGGATCTCGATGAGCGATGAGATGAGTCAGGTGCAATTCAGCCGGGGCGGCGACATCATGGTTGTCATGCCGGTGCGGGCGATCGATCCGAATCGCATTGAACGTCCGGCCCTGGTGCCCGCGGTCGAGCAGTTCGCTCCGTCTACTCCGCCCAGGCCTGTTGTTCCCACTCCGCTTCCATCGAAGCCGACCGGTCCTGATCAACCCACCAAAGTACCCAAACCCACCCTACCAGCCAAACCTGCCGATCCCCTCGTCGAGGCGAGACAGCAGGTGGCCGAAGCCGACGAGGCCCTCCTCTCGGCACGCAAAACCCTCAAGGGCGTGCGCCGCTCGCTCCATGCCGCCCGCACGCAGCGCAGTGAAGCCAAGCGCGAGCTGGGCGGTTTCC
>DDSV01000010.1 GCA_002344215.1 Akkermansiaceae bacterium UBA2381 | reverse complement strand
AGCTCCTCCGGTTGGGATCGGCCTTATAAGGTGTTAATTTACAGCACTTTATGCAGATTTTTACTCACTGCAAGCACTTCCTCCCAAACTGCTAGACTCTCCTTTCAGGAGCTTTTCATGCTCAGTTTCATACACACCCTTAGCGCCACTCCCCTCGGAGCTCTTTCCGCCTGCTGGAGCCTTTTGGATGCAATTCATCTTGGCTTAATGGTAGCAGGATCGAATAAATTGTCGATCTCGAAAGCCCCCGAGGTGGGAGAACCTCGTATTGAAAGGCGGCTTCATCGGCCCTGGACATGGGGTGGCAGTCAGGCTTGCTCGAAGAGCTTGGCGGTCGCTGCGGAGATTCCCAGGATTCCGTCCTCCAAACGGGCGATACCTTCGGTCAGGCCGATGCCAGCCGACTCGAGTTCCGCCCGGGTTGCCGCCACTGCTGCGGGCATTCGTGCCGCCATGTCGGTGATGCGTGTGAACACCCGGTCTCGATCCAGCTTCCATTCTTTGGCAGCCCGCTCCCAGTGTTGGGGACCGATCTTCCACCACTGGTATTCCCCACCGATCTTCATCGCCATTCGCGTCTTGCGCTCCTGGTGTGGCGTCTCGTAGGGTATGAATGACGCGACATCGTAGAGCGGTGCGAGTAGGACTTGCGACCCGGCAGCGAGAAGAAATCCAAAGTTTTTTCCGTGAGCATCGGTTCCCTTGATGAACCAGTTGTAGATCAGGGCATCGAGGAACCGGAGTTCGTCCTCGCGAGGATTACTGGAGTAGTCGCGAATGAGCCCAAAGATGTCCCCCGCGGTCGGCCCGCCTTCGCGTTCATACTTTTGCAGAGGAGGCGTGCCCAGAGCTTGGCAGGTATCTTCCTGGTGGACGCGAATCATCTTCCCCTCGAGAGGCATGCGATCGAACCGCTTCACGATGATGACAGGGATCTCCCCGATCCTTTCGATCCATGATTCTGCCGCCGCCATACCGAGGTGCCGGGCAAGAGTCAGGCAGTAGTGCTCATTCTGATCGTGATCCGCGAAGCGACCCTCATTCGGTTTCAGGATGTGGGTGGTCGGAGTTTCCCCCTCCGGCACGCCCCACCGTCCGGTTTGGGCGTCCCGGTAGAGTCCCATCTTGGGCTGCGCGCCAGCAAGGCTGAACTGCCCGCGGTCTCCGTCGCGCCTCGCGGCGGCGTGATTTTTTATCAACTCCCCAATCCGCTCCTCCAGTTCTTCGCGCGTGATCCACTGGATTCCCTGTGGGGCCGTTCCCGCAATCCACTGCTCGGCGCGTTCGGGCTGGACGAACTGCACTCCGCCGGCGCACTCCTCGCCAACGTGATAGAGGAGCCTAAACGGATTTCGCGCTGAGACCTGGAACTTTCTCGCCCACCTGTCGAGGACTTCGTTGTTGTCCGGAAGCAGCCCTGAGATGAAAGGACGGGCCACCTTGTCCCCGTGCTCCTCCCTGACGATCGGCATGGAGATGGAGAGCGGGAAGGCTTCAGCCGAGTCCACCCACCCGGCATCGTAGTGGAGGGTGATGCGGTCCTTCTTCTCGTCGTAAACGAGGTCCCCCATCTTCTGGTTCCGTAC
Organism: Akkermansiaceae bacterium UBA2381; assembly: GCA_002344215.1. Taxonomy (GTDB): domain Bacteria; phylum Verrucomicrobiota; class Verrucomicrobiia; order Verrucomicrobiales; family DEV007; genus Arctic95D-9. The sequence goes on along the minus strand of DDSV01000010.1, from coordinate 33,985 downwards.
GAGAGCGACAAGGCGATTACTCATCGTTCGACCCCTTCCCTTCTGTCATCGTTCTCCTGATCGCATCGTCCAAAGTCTCACCCCGGTGAGCGATGATCTCATCGGGCACTTCCCGCATCGTTTGGACCAGGGCCTCAAGGTCGATCACCGCACCGACTCCGCCCGGCCTATCTGCTTTGCCGACAGAGAGGTTCAAGCCGAGCGCCTTGATCGTCCGGAAGACCAGGCCGATCTGGGCCGTCGTCTTTCCCCTCTCGAACGCGGAGATCCAGAGAGGCTTCACCCCCACGCGGTCGGCCAGCTCCGCCTGGGTCCAGCCCTGCTTCTTTCGCTCCTCGCGGATCAGGATCCCAAGGTCCTGTGGTGATTGCACCTTCATGCGATCAATGTAATTTTTATTCGATCGCATGCAAACAGCAATTTTATGCGATCACATAGAAATTCTTCATTTATGCGTTCGCATGTAAAGAGAACTGACGCGCCTCCTTCCTCCCGCTCCCGTCATCCGGCTTTGGGGGTTCGCGACCAAGGTGCGGCGACTGAAAGTCGCCGTATCCAATGGGTTGTGGGACACTGAAAAAATTCCTGCCGTGTACGATCTCGAATTCTGAACCGGGTGTGAATCACTCTCTCTTCTATCTATCTCGTTGTAAATGTTGATGTTACGAAGGCGGTCGATCGAGAAATTGTATGACAGTTCGTTTCCCACCTATAGTGGCTACGGTAAATATTACAGCTGAATACTTCGCGTCCGCAACGGTCATCTGGGCACGTGAAAAAAGTGGTGCGGTTCAACAACGGATCATGCACCGGGTCGAACTCACTCTCTTTTTTATCTATCATGTTATCCATTAATGACTTACGAAGGTGGTCGATCGAGAAAACCGTTGACACTTCGTTTCCCACCTACGGTACCTATACTGGTTATGACCGTTCAGTAGGCCTCCTATGTGATGAAGGAAGCATTACTGAAGGGTGGACCGAGAACGCCGGTCGACGACATTTTCGATCCGATGTTGATGACATCGACTCTGCCGGGGAGCAATCCACCGTTCGTGTCAGACGATGATGCTACCGCTCCCCCTCGTTCAGCGCCGGAAGATCTCGCTTCAACTCCTTACCACCTGGAAGCAGCTCATCCGCCGTTACGCCGAGGACGGCCGCGATCACAGCGAGTTCGAAGTCGTAGACGGAGCGGATCCTTGTTTCCACCTTGGCGACCCAGACCCGGTCGGCATTCCCAAGGCCGGCGAGGACCAAACGCGCCGCCAGCTGATCCTGCGTCAACGCCCGCTCCATGCGGAGGCGACGGACGGCGGGACCTGTGGCATTGCGAAATCTTCGGGGCATCACGTTCCCTTCCGGGAACTTGACGATGGCGCAGAAAATGGGATTATAGGTTCCCTCTGGGGAACAGGATGAGTGCCGCCTATCGCTTCGACTACCCGTATTGTTTCCAGCGGATTTCGTCGGAGGAGAACGTCGAAGGCCGACCGGTAGAAATCGGTGATTCTTGGAGCGATTGAGCGCATGGACCGAGCCACCCACTTTTACTACGGCGACGACTCCGGGAATCCAGTGGGACCGCTCGCCCTCGACGAGATCCGAAAGTTCGCCGACGCGGGTGTCGTCCCCCGGGACGTGATGGTCTGCGAGGCGGGTGGAGACAACTGGAGGAGTCTCGATACCTTCTACCGGGGCGGAATGGGCACGAGGGCTTCGGACATACCGTCCACCCCAGCTCGGCCACTGGCTGAGATGAGACCCGCAACGCTCGTGCTCAGCCTCAAGATCACCTACACCGCGACTATCCTCGTGGCCCTGGTGGCCTTCGCCCTAAACACCGTCACGGATCGAGGTGCCGTGCAGAGCGGTGATCCGTATTACTCGGAGGGGTTCGATGCGCTTGCGATGACGCTCACGCTCCTGTCGATCGCGGGAAGTGTGGCCATGATCTACCTTCTTGTCATCTCGCTTCCCGAACGGCATCGGTTCACCACACCGGTCAAGGCGGCAGGGTTTCTGCTAATTCCGTTGTTTGCGAGCTACTGGGTGTTCCGGCTTCTCCCCGGCTTGGTAAAGGGCACGCGGCAGTGGTGGATGGAATCCGCTCCCGGTAAGTCCCGGCGCATTGCGTGGTTGATGCCTTTCGCGGTAATCACCGCTGTTTTCATGGCGGTAGCTGGAATCCTCGACGTGGTCGGCGGCGTCTGGTTCCTTGGAGATCCACCGGCGAAGGGTTGGGAGGGGTTGATTTTCCTCTCCGGTTTGGCGTACATGCTCGGTGAGTCCGCCTTCTTCCATTTTACACTGTCTCTTCTCCACATCCTGAGGGGACTAGTCGACCCGGGGGACTACGAGAGGGAAGCGCTCAAGGCGAAACAAACTCCCTTCTGGAAGTTCCGGCCCGGCCCCTGGAGTCCCTCCTACGCCTTTCTTTTCCCCATCGTCTTCATTGGAATCTGGACGATGCGGCTAACGCAGTAGAAACCGACTACTCCACCATGGCCGACTTCTACTATCTCAATGCCGAGCAGCAAGCGGTCGGGCCGATGAGTCTCGACGGCATTCGCAAGCTGGTAGACGCCGGGATTGTCGATGCCGGAGTCCTGGTCTGCCCGGCCGGGGAGCAAGAGTGGAAACCCCTTCCTGAGCGGAACGAGGGTGCGGCCGCTGCGGTCGGACCACCGCGAGTGCCGCCTCCGCCCCGCTCGCATCCCTCACCATCGGTGGCCCGTGCGGCTACCCCTTCACCGGTTCTCTCCAACTGGCTTCCGCTTGTCTCCATGGTCGCGGGGATCACGGCCATTCTAGCGCTCTTTTCGCCCTTCCCCATCTTCTCGATTCTCCTCGCCGTCCCGGCGCTCATCGTGGGAATCCTAGCTCTCCGACAGACCGTCATCGGAAACAAACCCTTCTCCGTGACCGGTATCGCCACGTCTTCGGTGGCACTGGTGGTCTCAATCGGGTTTTTCCTGCTGGGTCTCGGCGGAGGATACGTGGGCAATCCGGAGGCAGCCGCCATCGAAGATGCCCTCGAACAGGATCAAGCCATCTATAACGAAGCGAAGTCCAAGTTTCCGAACAACGCCGCTCAGGCGACCCGCTACATCGCGGAGAGAATGCAACGCATCGACATCACCCGTTGCCCTCCCGAGTTTCGACTGGCCTTTCAGCAGCACGTCAACGCTTGGGCACAAGCCGCGCCCTACATTCAAGCCGACACGCCCCTTTCTGCCTTCTTCGAGGGGCTTTATGCGGGGGCCACCGATGACTACCGTCTCCTCGGTGTCTCAAGTTATCAGGCCAACGTCGCGAAAGCGCAGATCGGGGACACTTACCGAGTCGTGCTCAATGTCGCGGCAGCCTACGGCGCCCGCATTCCGGAGTCCTGAATCTTCAGTCGCTGTCGCAGCATGTCCGCTGCCCGCTACTACCATGACAATTAGGAATAATCAGCCATCTCCTCCATCCGGAGATCTTCGGTAATCCTCCATCTGACCCCGTCGATTTCGATCCATTCACCAACCGCATGATGTAGCCGATCAACCGTCTCCCTGTGTGACAAGATCTCTGTCTTGAAGCCCCATCCAATCGCCTTACGGTCGGCTGCCAACTCCGAACGCCATGCGTCACTGGGCCCACCTACGTCAATCAAGTCATCGTCCGTAGTCGCGGCATGTCCGAATTCGTGGGCGACGATCGCCACCAACTTTTCTTCGGAGATGTCCGGGGCCAGCAAGACCTTTCCAAAGAAAATGCCGTCAGCGACCCGTACGTCTGCCCTTATTTCTTCAAACGTGGGCTCACGAGAGGGTTTCCATTCTCCCATGGCGGCATCATCAGAAAAGTCCGTCACATCGACCGACAGCACGAATTCTTCAAGAACTCGGTGATCGTCTGGATTCGTTTCCTTGATTCGATCCATGACGTATGTGACGACTCTTCGATAGGTTTCGGGAAGGTGCTCAATCTTCATCGTTTGAAACTAGCTCCTTTTGGGGTTCCTCGAGAAGAATTTTCCCGATAGCACTCCTTTCAATGTGATTCGGCCTTCACTGCGCAATAGTCCCCGTTTCCGCGGCATATAAGTTTGATGGCACGACCTACCCACTACGTGCCCGTCATCTCGCGACCGGTCGTCGCGGCGCTCTTCCATGAAGCGAAACGTCACCGTATTCCGATGACGAAGCTCGTGGAGCATCTGCTCGGGGAATCCCTTCGGGGAACTCCCGGGTGGACAGAAGCGTCACGAGACTGGCCCGAACTTGCGGCGCCTCCATTAAACAGGAATCAGCCTACCCGCTGATCGAACCAACCCGCTGCGGCCCGATTTTCGAAGCCCGGTCTTTTTGCGAGATCGGGCTTTTTCGTGATTCGGCCGTTTTCGCAAAACCCACCACGAACCCAAACCAACAATCATGGCACTCATTCTCACCAGTGACTACTCCAAGAAGCTCGGCCTTCCGGGCTTCTCATCTCACCAATTCTCGGTCAGCATCCAGACCGAACTCACCGACCTCGACCGAGTCCCCGGCGAGGTTGCGCGTCTCTATCAACTCCTCCAGCAGTCTGTCGACCGTGAGATCCAGCAGACGGGCTTTGTGCCCGCCGACGGATACGGCGAAACCCAACGATCCTTGCCCGCCACCAACGGCAACGGCCACAACGGCCACCCCAATGTAAACGGAAACGGGAACGGCAACGGCAATCGCCACGTCAACGACTCCCTGCCCCGCCGCGGCACCGCCCCGGTCAACGGCAACGGCTCCTGGCAATGCTCCGACAAGCAGCGCCGACTTCTCACCGATCTTTCCCGGGAGCTTCAGCTTTCGGAGGAGGATCTCGACGAGCGCGCCCTGCGTCTCTTCCAGCGTCCGGCCCGGCAGTTGAACAAGCTCAGCGCGAGCGGTCTCATCACTGACCTGCTCAGCGAGGCGGAAGCACTTCGTCAGGCCAACGGCGGTAGCGGCGGAAATGGCGGGAATGGCAAGGGTCATTCCGCCCCCGCCCACCGGAACGGAGGTGGAGCATGAGCATCACTGCATCCGTGCCTCAAGCCTCCTCGCCCACCACTCCATCGGCGATCCGCCTTCTCCCCGATCCGCGAACCGGCGATGCCGCCGAGCCCGACCTGCTCCGCTACCTCAGTGCCTCGCGCCTGAAGTGCTGGCAGACCTGTCGGCGGCAGTTCTACTTCCGCTATGTCGAGCGCATCTCCGTCCCCACGGCCCCGGCTCTCTTCATCGGCCGCCAGATCCACGAGGTCCTGCGCCTGTGGAACTGGGGCAAATGGAAGAACGAGCCGCTTACCCCGGAGCAGCTCCGCGCCGCCCTGAACGAACGCTGGGAACTGGATGCGTCGAAGGAGTTCATCCCCTGGAAATCCCCCGGCGATGAAGTCACGGCCAAGGCTCAGGCCTGGGCCATGCTGGAGACCTACTTCGCCGAATGCCCCCTCGCCCCGGAGGAACAACCCGAAGGCGTCGAGGTGGAGGTCGAATGCGATCTCGGCGCTGGCATCCCGCCGCTCTACGGCATCATCGATCTGGTGCGGCCGGGCGGTCGGATCGTCGACTACAAGTCGGCAGCCCGGAGTCCCGGCGAAGACATGGCCGCCCACCAGCACTCCACCCAGCTTGCCTGTTACGCCCTGCTTTACCGTAGTGCCACGGGTGAGATTGAAACCGGCTTCGAGCTGCATCACCTCATCAAAACCAAAATCCCGAAGGTGATCATCTCCACCTACGGCCCCATGTCGGCGGCGATGGAGACCGAGCTGTTCTTCCTCATCGACGACTACCTCGAAGGCATCGCCCGCGAGGCCTGGGTTCCCTCCCCGGGCCAGCACTGCGCGTGGTGCGACCACCTCGCCCTCTGCCGGAAACGCTCCGGCATGTGAATAAGCCCCCCAATAACCACCCCAACAACCAAACACCCCGGAAGGCCGGTCTGCTCCAGTCGAGCGGACCGGCCTTCCTTCTTTTCACCCAAACCACCCACCATCCTCAACCAAGAACCAAACGACGAACCCTCATGAATATGAACACCCATCCCATGTCCCGAATCACCCTTCTCGCCGTGACGCTCGCGCTCGGCATCCTCCTGCTCACCACAGTAAGCTGTTCCGCCCCCGACTTCGGCGGCCGGGCCAAGGAAAACGCCGCCGCCATCGAGAAACTCGAGAGCCGCTTCAACGAGCTCGAAAACGGTCTCGGCGGAGTTGTCTTCTGGCAGGCCCTCGCCGCGGTCTTCTTCGTCCTCGCGGGCTTCGCCCTCGTCGGCGGAGCGGCGCTCGGCTCCCGGGCCCGTCGAGACCACGCCCGCTTCTTCGGAGGAGCGGCGACCACCGCCGACTCCCGAAACCTCGACACCCCCAACAAACCCACCGCATGAAATCCTTCAACGAACTCCCCGACTACAAGGATCTGCAGTGCCTCTGGAAACAGGAGCGGATCGAGAGGCCCACCCCCGACCTCGAACTCACCCCGGACAGCTGGATGGAGCGCGGGGCCGAAGTCGTCGGCTGGTGGATTGCCCGCCTCGAGTTCTGGCTCAGCGAAAGCGGCTGGCTGCGCGCATGGCTGCGTTTCAACCTGATCGTCTCCATCGTGCTCGCCAGCGCCGGAGTGCTTCTCCTGCCCCCGGTCACCCGGGTGCTTGAGCAGCTCGCCCGGTCGAGTCACTGGCTCGGCGACATCCTCAGCGAGGTCTTCCGCCTCGTCACAGGGCTGCCGCCCGTCGTCATCAGCCTCGGCGTCGTCTACCTCGGATTTGTGGTCTACCGCCGCATCCGTCGCAAGCGCCTGCCACAGCGCGGCTATCCGCAGGAGGACTACTACCAATAGTCCGACTGAAAACTGAACTCTGACAAACTACCGAACTCGATCCCATGTTCACGAAAACCCATCCCGTCTCCGTGCGCGCCGCCGATCTCAAGGCGGCGCTGCCTGGACTCGGCAAACTCATCCCCCGCACCCCTTCGCTCGCCGTCCTCGGCTGTGTGAAGGTGGAGGCGGCGGGACCGCAATCCGTGCGCCTCACCGCCACTGACATCGACTTCACCCTCGGCGTCGAGGTTCCGGCCGCGGTCGAGAAGGGCCTCTTGCCCTTCCTCCTGCCGCTGCCGCGCCTACGTGAGCTGGTCACCGGCCTGCGCTCCGACGAAGTCGTCCCGCTCGGTCCGGTGATCAAGGCCCCGCCCGTCGGCGAGTTCCCCGAGATCCCCCAGGTCCGCACCCCGGGCCTGACCTTGCCGGAGCCCGTCGTCACCAGCCTGCTGCGGGCCTTCGCGTGTGCTTCCAACGATCCCACCCGTGCGGTCTTGCGCAGTGCCTGCCTCGACACGAGCGGCACCGGCGAAAAGGCCCATCGCATCGTCGGCACGAACGGACGGCACCTCTTCTCGAGCAACTCCATGCATCTGCCGCTGAAGCATTCGGTGATCCTCCCGGATCATCCGCTGTGGCATTGGAAGCCGCTCGCTGAGACCCGTCCGTGGACCCTGCGCCTTGGCAAGGACCAGCACGGTGCCGAGGTCTTCCGGGTGGAAGGCCGCCTCGAGGACCACGCGTGGTCGGTGACGGGGCGTCTTCTCGACGGTCCCTATCCGAACTACCGCCAAGTCATCCCGGGACCGGACCAGTTCACGACCACGGTCACCCTGAGCGACGTCGCTCTCGAAGCGATCACGCGCCTCGTCCCCCGCCTGCCCGGCAAACAGCTCGCCAATCGTCCGGTCGGATTGCATTGCGAGAAGGGCCGTCTCGGCCTGCTCGCCCGTGGTGACAACGACGAACCGTGGATCCTGCATCCCATCGATCGCGGTGAGATGAAGGGGCCGGATGTCACCGTCTTCCTCAATCGCGACTACTTCGAGAAAGCGGCGGCCTTCGGGCTGCATCGGATCTCGATGAGCGACGAGATGAGCGCGGTGCAGTTCAGCCGGGCCGGTGACCTCATGGTCGTGATGCCGGTGCGGGCGATTGATCCCAGCCGCATCGAACGGCCACCCCTCGTGCCCGCGGTGGAGCAGTTCGCTCCGTCCACGAAGCCGAGCCCCCGGCCGGCGCCCGTCGTCCCACCCCAACCGCAGGCACCGCCTCCCCCGAAGCCTGACCAACCCACCAAACCGGCCAAAACCGATACGGTGGTCCAACCCACCGATCCGCTGGTCGCCGCGCGACAGCAGGTCGCCGAAGCCGACGAGGCCCTCCTCTCGGCCCGCAAAACCCTCAAGGGTGTGCGCCGCTCGCTCCATGCCGCCCGCGTGCAGCGCAGCGAGACCAAGCGCGAGCTGGGCGGTTTCCGCGGACTCCTCCGGAAACTGCAACGTGGCCGCAAGCACGAGGCCAAGAAGGCCTCCTGACCGACCCGCCCGAAGTCAGACGCTTGCCCCACCACCAGCCGCGCCGCCCCCAGGCCCGGGTTCCCTGATCGACCGCCAGACAGGGAGCCCGGGCCTTCACTTTTGTAAAAAACCTGAGCCGAGCCTGCGAGACAGGCGGAGCCAAACTTGAAACCTGAAACCCCAAACTCTCCATGAACTCGAATACCGACCTCCTCGCCGTCCTCACCCGGGAAGGCGTCCTCATCAACGCCAGCGTGCGTTACCCGCGCTTCCACAAGAAGCTCAGTCCCGCCGACCTCGGCCTTTCCCCCGAACAGGTCAGCGAACGGCTCGTCAGTCTCGGCCACAAGAAGCTCCTCCCTAAGGAAGCCTTGGCCGAACTCGCCCTCGTCGAAGGCCGCACCCACGCCATCATCGACCAAGGCACCTTCCCCTTCCTCGGGGGCCTCGGCCACTTCCTGCCCAACGGCAAACTTGTCGAGGTGCAGGAGCAGCTCAACGCCCAGCGCAGCCACTTCCACCGCGCCAAGGAATCCTTCCTCGCCGCTTACGGAGACCTGCGCCGCGAGGCCCTCAACGAATGGGAACTCGCGATCCGGCATCTCGCCGCCTCCCGCGACGAAGCCTCCTGCCTCTACGAGCAGATCGCCCAGTCCTTCCCCGCCCGGGAGAAGCTCGCCGACCGTTTCGCCTTCGAGGTGCATCTTTTCCAGATCGCCGTGCCCGAATCCCTCGGCATGGAGCTGGTCAGTTTCGCCGAACAACAGGAGGTGCGCCTTGCCCGCCGCGAGGCCGCCGAAACCGCCGCCCGCCAGATCCGTTCGGGCGTGGAGGGTTTCGTCGGCGAATGCATCACCGAGCTGCGTCACCAGACCGCCCAGCTCTGCGAGGAGATGTTGTCCGCGATGCGCACCGGCAAGACCGATGGCGTCCATCAGAAGACCCTCAACCGGCTCGTGAAGTTCATCGATGATTTCAAGTCGCTCAACTTCGCCGGGGACGTCGAGATGGAACGCCAGCTCGACCGGGTCCGCAGCGAACTGCTCACCCGCAGCGCCGAGGACTACCGCAACAACCTCACCGCGACCCGCAATCTGGAGACCGGACTCACCCAGCTCCGCGACCAGGCCCGGGAACTCGCCAGCCAGGACGCGCGTGAGCTTGTCGAGCGCTTCGGCCAGATGGGCCGCAGGAAGCTGCAAATGGCGGGGTGAGAGTCTGACAAGCCCACTATGCGACACTCGACAGGGTCGGGTTCCAGTCCCGACCCTGTTCAATCCACCATCTGCAACGCCCTTTCCCGATCCGCAAGAATGCGGCGGTAACCCTCCCGTGCCTCCTCCGAAAGCAGGGACGCCTTGAGAAGGGGCTCCGCCTTCGCGTCGAGACCGGACACACGGTCGAGGATCCGTTCGGCCCGGTCCGGTTTCAGGCGGAAACGCCTCGCCAGTTCCCGGAAGTCCTCGCGCCGAGGGAATCCGTTTTGCCGGAAGCTATCGGTCTCGAACTCGTCGGCGAACAGCTCCAAGGCGAGGGCGCTTTCCTGCGGCAGATGCAGCCGCGTGTTGACGAGGTCGTAGGCCGGACTGAGCACGTGATCCCCGAGCGGAGTCGGCACGAGGGAGAAGTTCTTGAAGTGCGCGTCGCCGTTGCCCGCCGCGTAGTTGAAGACGATCAGCAGGAAGAGCTTCTCGATCTCGACCGCATAGGACGGGCAATACCGCTCCAGGATCCGACCGAGCTCTTCATAGCTGCCCTCGTATTTGAAGTTCCGTCCGTGGGTTTCACGGCTGCGCCCCGACAACTGGCAGAAATCCTCCTGCGACCGCTTTTGTCCCGTCGCCGCATCGCGGTCGAACCGTTTCACGACGTAGGCCGGCGATCCGTCGGGAAAGAAGACGAGCCCGTTCGGCGGTATCGCGATCCCCGCGATCTGACCGGCGAGCTGCATCGTGAGATGTTCGTTGGCCGGGATGTCGCTCTGGAAGGACAGGCCGGGCGTCGACGGCACCGGCTTCAGCAAATACTCGCCGTCTCTTTCCGTCGGCACCAGGTGACCGCGCTCAAGTTTCACCGAGATCTTGTCCTGCACTCCCGAGAGCGAGATGCGGTCCGATCGCTCCAGACGGAAGCGATGGAATTCAGGCAGGTCGAAGGTGAGCATGGGCGAGACTTTGCGCCCATTCCACAACTGCTGCACCGCCCCCCGGCTCCAGGGCTGGCCTTGGGTCGGGCGCAGGGTGCTCAGGCACCGGTCGGGAGGATAGGGTGTGGACGCACTCATGCACCGGAAGCGGGTTCGACGGTCACGCAACCGATCACGTCGGAAGCGGCCGTTTTGAGGAGCAGTCCGAAACCGTCCTCCAGGTCGATCTTGTGGAGACGGCTCTGGAGTGCACGCAGACTGCCTTCCGCGAGCAGGCCTTCGAAAAACGGAAAGAGAAACGTCGAGACGTAGGGCTCGGACCGCAGCGGCAAGGTCAGGCTGACCGACACGGCGTCTGGACTGGCCAGGTAACCAGGATCGTAGGTGAAACGGTAACCCGAGGGCGTCTCCTCGAGCAGACCGGCCGCGATTCCGCCGACCCTGACCAAACCTTTGCGCGGAGTGCTCATTCCCTTTTGCCCTGATCTTCAGGTCCGGAGGGAAGGATCCCGGCGATTTGCCGCGGGGTCAGCCGGATCTCCAATCCCAACACCCGGCAAACCCGGGTAAGCACTTCCAGGGTCGGATTGCCCTTGCCCGATTCCAGATCGCTCAGGGTATGCACGCCCAACTCGCTCAGGGCGGCGAGGTCCCGCTGCGTGATACCGGCCAGCTTGCGACGCTGACGGAGGATCGTTCCCAGTTCCTCCGGGCTCATGGCTGCATGGAAAGTTTCATTTCAATGAAAACTTACCCGATCCCAGAGCCAAATCAACGAGTCTTTCATCCAAAGATTCATTCCAATGAATCAAATGGGCGAACAGCGAACGCCCACCCGCTCCGTTGCCTTCGGAAATTCACCTCGATGAACTTCCGGTCCAACCCCCCACGCCTTTCCGGAACAAGACGGCAGACCGCCTCTTGCTCCTCATCCCCAAACCAAGAACCCAAACACCACCATGTCCCACTTCACCACCATCCTCACCCAGATCCGCGATACCGAAGCCCTCGCCGACGCCTGCGCCGAACTCGGCGTGGAACTGCTCCGCGACACCGACGCCCGCGGCTTCGCCAACAGCACCCGACACGGCGAACTCGTCGTCCGCCTCAGAGGCCCCTACGACATCGCCGCGACCCGGCCCGACCCGGCCGATCCGACCTCGCCCTACGAGCTGACCACCGACTGGTGGAACGGCCACGTCGAGCGCGAGGTCGGTCCCAACTACGGCCGGCTCCTCCAGCTCTACGGCGTCCACAAGACGATGCGCGAGGCCGCCAAGAAGCACCTCCGCGTCACCCGGCGGCAGGAAACCGACGGATCCATCCGCCTCACCCTCGCCGCGTGATCCCGGCATTCGTCGCAAACCTTCAACGACATGAACTCGAACGAACGAATCGATGTCTGGATCAGCCCCGAGGGCGCCATCACCCTGGATGCCGTCGGCTACACCGGCAGCAGCTGCGAGGAGGCCACCCGCTTCCTCGAAGAATCCCTCGGCACGGTCGGCCGCAAGCAGCGCCCCCGCGACTACTACCGCCGCCAGAAAAACCAGCAACAGAACCCCGACAACCAAACCACCTGAGAACCATGCACCCCGAGATCCCTGATGTCCTGCACTTCAACCCCGACGGCACCGGAGCCGGACTCTACACCGAGCGCATCGATCTGAAGCAGATCGGCACCCTCGAAGTCGTCCGCGCCTCCGAGATCGAATTCAACGACGCAACCCAACAGTGGGAGGTCTTCGACTACACCGGGAACCGAGTCTTCACCGACCCCTCCCGCGAAGCCTGTCTCGCCTGGGAGCGACAACACTTCAACTCCATCCCCATGACCCCTGACCCCTGAACCCATGAAAGATCAACTCATCCGCTACGCGAGGGCCGGTTACGCCGGCCTTTTTTGTTGCACCGCCGAAGAGGTCCGCGCCGAAGCCGAGGTGAAAGCCGCGGCCGAGACTTTGGGCCGTCCCCTCCATGCCTGGAGCCTCACCACCGGCTTCGTCGACACCAGCAGCGGCACCGTGCGCACCTGTCCCGATCCGCTCGCCGCCCTTGAGGCGTTGGAAGCCATCGAAGGCGATTGCCTCGTGCTCCTGCGCGACTTCGGTGCCCTGCTCGAGGATCGCGACCCGGTCCTCATCCGCAAGCTGCGCGACACCTTGCGCCTTGCCAAGGCCAGCGGCAAACTGCTGCTCCTCCTCGGCATCTGGAAACCCCTCCCGCCCGAGCTGGAGCGTGAGATCACTCGTCTAGACCTGGCCCTGCCGGGTCCGGACCTGCTCGGCGAACTGCTCGACCAGCTTCTGGCCAACGCCGGTGTTAACCCTCCGCCCCCGGAGATCCGCGAGGCCGTCGTCCGCGCTGCCGTAGGACTCACCACGATGGAGGCGGAAAACGCCTTCGCCCTGTCCTTGATCGAGACCGGCTTCATCCAGCCATCCCTTGTCGCCCGCGAGAAAGCCCACGCCCTCAAAAGCGGCGGTCTCCTCGAAGTCATCGACACCGAGGCCACCCTCGACGCCATCGGCGGTCTGGAGAACCTCAAGGCCTGGCTTATCCAGCGCGGCGAGGCCTTCACCGAACGCGCCCGGACCTACGGACTGCCCGTGCCGAAAGGCATGCTCGTCCTCGGCGTCCCCGGCACCGGCAAAAGCCTCACCGCCAAAGCCACCGCCAGCGTCTTCGGCGTGCCTTTGCTGAAGCTTGATGCCGGCCGCCTCTTCGGCGGTCTCGTCGGGCAGTCGGAGGCCAACGTCCGTTCCGTCATCCAGACCGCCGAGGCCATCAGTCCCTGTGTCCTCTGGATCGACGAGATCGAGAAGGGCTTTGGCGGAGCGGGCGGATCCGGCGGTTCCACCGACGGCGGCACCAGCGCCCGGGTCTTCGGCACGATGCTGAACTGGCTCCAGGACAAAACCGCCCCCGTCTTCGTCGTCGCCACCGCCAACGACGTCAGCAAGCTCCCGCCCGAGATGCTCCGCAAAGGGCGCTGGGACGAACTCTGGTTCGTCGACCTGCCCGACACCCGCGAGCGCACCGCGATTTGGGATCTCGTCATCGCCAAGTATGGCCGCGAGGTCACCGCCTACGATCCCGTCGTCCTCGCCCGCGCCAGCGAGCTCCATACCGGAGCCGAAATCGAAGCCGCCTTCGTCGAGGCCCTGCACCGGGCCTTCGCCGAAGACCGCGAGCCCGGCGAACTCGACCTGGGCGAAGTGCTCAACGAGTCCGTGCCGCTGGCCGTGTCCATGAGCGAGTCGATCGAGCGACTCCGGCATTGGGCCAAGGGACGGGCACGGCATGCGTCAGCACCGGGCAAACCAGCCAAGGGCGGGCGGAAGCTCACGCTCGGGTAAGTCCCCGCCTGACCGAACGCCATGAACATCGACCCGGAGTTCACCCTCCTCCTCCCAGCGGACGAGGCCGACGCCACCCGCCGCCTCGGGGCGGTCCTTGCGCTCACGCCTTCCGAACTGGAGGTCATTGACAAGGATCGCCTCCTCCTCGCGTGGTGGAGCTTCTTCTGGCTCCACGCCGCCCTGCATCCCGACGATGCGGAGGTCTGGCCTGAAGCCGTCGCCGACGCTCGTCCCCTCGCCGACGAGGCGGGCGAGCTGAAAGACGGCGAATACTACCCCTCCGAAGCCGTCCGTAATCGCATCCTGCATGAGCGGGCGAAGGATTCCCAAGCTGAACTCCACCAAACCGCGGACCCGTCCGAAACGTGACCGCAGCGACCGATGCTCCTGAATGAGTGAGGGAGGTCCGGTCCGAGAAAATCCATCCGAACGCAAGGGGTGGGTTTTCTTTAGCTTCGAGTCAGAACTTTGATGAATCCATTCATAGATTCTTCAAATTCCTAGGTTATAAAGTATCCGTCCTGAAAGCCAAAAATCAAAATGAGCCAGCTAATAAGTGGATCGCAGCTCCCATGGCAGCGCTATTGGCAGCAGTCGGGATCCACGGATCGTGTTGATGAGGAGAGTGGATTCCTGTTCTTGGCGACCAACATTTTTGACGACCCTGCGGCATCCTCAGATCTGACAGATTCGGGAATCTACCGAACGGATCAACTTGCCAAGGTGAAGTTCGCTGTGCTTCATGGACGACCGGGGCACGGAAAATCCATTGAGCTACGAACTCTGCACGGGTTGATTGAAGACTGTGGAGATGACTCAATTTTCGTAGATCTGACCGAAGTGCCAACTCTTGAAGAATTACGGAGTGAGACCATCGACTCGGACGTTTGGATCGCCTGGCGAAACGGAAGTGGGAACCTGACACTATTTCTCGACTCGCTTGATGAGGGATTGTTCCGCATTGGCCGCGTCGTTGAATCGTTAACGCGATGGTTGAAAGATATGCCGAAAGAACGTCTTAGCCTTCTAATCGCCTGCCGAAGTGCTGACCTGCCTTCAGAGGCAAGTTCCCGTTTGGCTGCGATCATGGGAACCAATAGCGACTTTCGGTTCGAGCTTTGCCCCCTGCGACAAGAGGATGTTCTTACCGCCGCATCATCATGCGGAATTGATACTGAAAACTTCTCACATTGGTTGATCACCAACCGGCTAACTCAGCTTGCCGCATCCCCCTTGACGCTTCGGATGCTGATCTCTGAGTATCAACAGGACCCGTCGTTCGCCGGATCCCATTACCAGCTATACACCAGATTCTGCTACCGTCTTTCAGGAGAGTGGGACCCGGATAGGGAAAGAGAACTCGACCGCCTCGCGGGAGAAACTGGGATTACCCAGGAGGGAGTAATGGAGCTTGCCTCCCGCATCGCAGCGATTCAGCTCGTTTGCGGAAAAACGGGAATGTTTCCGGGAACTTCGGCACAAGATTGCCCAGACGGTGCGCTCTCAAGAGACGATATCGGTCTACACGGTTCCAACGACGTTTCCGTCGCACTTCCAACGAGCAAGCTCGTCAGGGCTACCCTAAGCACACCACTATTCCGAGTATCACGTGGTGATTACTTCAACTTCGATCACCGAACCATCGCAGAAGCCCTTGGATCCCAATTCCTTGAATGCTTTTCGAATGCGCAACTTCGAGGAATTCTCTTCGATGAAAACGGATCTTCCCCAATGGTCATACCTCAGCTCGGCGAGTTGGCGGCTTGGATATCCGTCAGGAACGTTGAATTCTTCGACTATCTTGTCTCTTTGGATCCACAAATTTTGTTAAAGGCTGATGTGAGCCAATCTCAAGCAGATCGAAAGGCCGACCTCGTTGAAGCGATTTTGAGGGGAGCAGACACGGGAACCGTTTTCGAAGACTGGGGTTCATGGAGAAACTACCGCTCACTTGTTCATCCGGGAATTGCCATTCAACTAGAGCCCTATCTAACCGACACCTCGAAGAGCATTGTTGCCAGGCGAATTGCATTCAAGATTGTCGCGGAATGCAGAGTAATCGAACTTAGTGAGCACGTATGGGAGGTTGTTGAACGGAATTTCACTGAGGACAAGAGGGTAATTGGCGCGATAGCAGACGCATTGGCAGTGATGCCCGGAGCGGATTACAAACTAAGGCTTCTGAATCTCCTGAACAACCCCAATCCCATTGATGAAGAGGGTGATCTGAAGGCAGCCGCTCTGAAGGTTCTTGTTCCAGAAATTATGCCGCTCAGGGATGTTTCTGAGTTTCTTACGCGCCCAACCGGTAGGATCATAAACTCAGATTATAATACTTGGGTTACCTTTGAAGCCCCCCAGCACTTAGGATCCGACGATCTAGATTTGATTCTTCCACAGTTGAAATCATTTTCCGGTTGTTTTGAGTCAGGAAGCATCTTCGCAAATCTTGCTCTGAAGGCGATTCAACTTGCGGTTGATCACATCGATAGACCGGAAATCGCCGCGCTCTTCGCGGATTTTTGGCTGTCTCGGATCCGTAATTCCTCGACTCTCCCGAGTTTCGTTCTCAGAGGAATTGATTCTCCTCCGCAGAGTCGTCGCTCCTTCTCTGTCATTTTGCGAGATCAAAATCATCGATGGGACTTGATTCGAATTGTTTTGGGTCACTCCGGATTGCGCGAAAGTGACGCCCATTTTCTCAGTCGTGACCTTGTTGAGGCCGGCGATTTACCAGTTCTCATAACGGAGATGAGAACTGCGACCGAAGTTTCAAAATTTGTCTTGGCCGACTTGATTGAGCGATTTTGTCATTCTCCGGAATTTTCTCAGTCATGGGATCCTTTTCTCCTTGAGTTGGAAGGCAATCCTGTACTGCAAGAAAAGTTTGAATGGTTGGGTCCGTCCACGCTCGAAGAGATCGACAAAAGAGCCAAAGAGAGTCGGGAGAGGCGTGCGGAAATTTCAAGCTCCTTGAAGAACCGAATACAACAAAAGGGTCGAACGGAATTGCTAAGAGATGCCTTGGATCGTGCCAAGTGCGGAGAATCTGATTCTTGGCTGTGGATCTCCCACTATCTCTGTGTTGACGAGATAGGACACCACCGTGGAGACACAATTTTGGATCTGACTAGTTCTGAGACTTGGCCCGAACTGACTGAGGAGCAACGTCAAATCATCCGCGGGTCTGCCAGACTTTATCTTGAAACTTGCACCCCTGAACGAAGGACCCATCATCGGTCGGTACAGGCTGTCTACCTCATTAGGGATCAGTTGATGGCGGACGAAAGGTTTAGAGTTCTGGTAGAAAGAGATTGGTTGATGACGATTATCAATTGCAATAGTTTTTTTAAGGATGGTCGAGGAATCCTATTCGAACTTATCAGAAAGGTATCAACCTTGGAATTCGACCGGCGTTTGTTTCAAAAGGTAAGAATGGAGGCCGATTCCGGTGAATGGCTTTTTGTGCTAAACGGTTTGGAATCCATGTGGGATAGATCTCTGAGTGAAAATCTGATCGATCTTTTGGTCCCATTGCCTCCAAAGACGACGAACGTTCGATCAGCGTTTGAGTTTCTTCGGAAAGTCGACTTGGAAGCGGCCGAGCGATTTCTATTCAGGATGTTTGAACGCGACCATCTCGATGGGTTTTTCTTCAAACCGCACCGATGCGTTTGGGCTCACATGATATTCCATTTCCCCATGACCCACTGGGAGACCGTATGGAACATTCTCCGCAAGTTTCCGTGGGAGGTGAGAAAGATGTTTCTTGAAAACGATCATTTGTTTGGATATGGAAACCAACTTGGCTTTGATCAGTTTTCGGAGAGGCAACTTGCTGATCTCTATCTTTTGCTCATTCAAGCGTTTCCCGAGGATCCGGTCGATAATCGAGAAAGTGGAGCGGTGTATGCTATCGATCATGTTCAATTTTTTCGCTCAAACTGTCTAAACGTATTGGTGGCAAGAGGGACCAGTGAGGCTTGCGATGAGATGCTAAGGATCGTGAATGCCACGGAAGGAGATATGAAAATTTGGCTGCAATGGCTCCTCAAAGACGCCGAGTCCAATCGAATGCGAAAAGATTGGGTCCCGGCGGATCCGAGGTCTCTTCTGAAGTTAAGGGCACATGCGGGGATGAGGGTCGTGAATTCAGAGGCTGCGTTGCTTGAAGTGGTTTTAGGGTCCCTCGATCGGCTTCAAGTCTTGTTGCATGGAGAGAATCCAGCTGTACAAGATTTTTGGAATGAGCCAGCGGTGCGACGGCGGGGAGCACTTGGGCGCCCGCGCAGCGAGAATTGGATCTCGACGATTGTTAGCAGACATCTGCAATCTGATCTTGCACAAAAGGAAGTAGTTGTTAATCGGGAGGTAGACGTCTCCACGCAAGACTTTGCTGATATTCACGTCACTGCAACCGCACGAAACAGGGGTGAGATTCAGGTTTTGAAGGTGGTTATTGAAGTCAAGGGGTGCTGGCACGATGAGCTCGAAACGGCGATGGAGACCCAACTGAAACGGCAGTATCTTCATTCCAGCGCCTCAAGACACGGTATTTACCTTATAGCTTGGTTTCCTCAAGAACAGTGGGACCATCAGGATTCTCGAAGAGATCGAGCACGTAGGAGATGCTCCGACTTTTCGCAAACCCGGGCACGCTTTGAAAGTCAGAGCGCGAATCTTTCTGACGGTCTGATAAAGATCTCCGCGTTTACCCTGGATTGCCAAATCCGGTGAGCATTGCGCTCTTGGGGGAAACCCTTGTTCAAGCCGACAGCTCAGGTTGCGCTATTTCCCCTCAGCCCCGTCATCGCGCCCTCGCTAATTCGAGTCTTCATCAGTGGCACGTTGCGAGCACAAACAATTTAGCGGTCGAGGCCGGGTTACTCAAGGAAAAGCTTTTCCGTCCGATCTTCCGGGCCTCCGTCTCCATGCGGAGGTGGGTCAACTCATGGGCTTCGAGGTGACAGAGCAGGATAGGATCAAGGTTGCGGCGCGAGACGATGACGTGATGGTCGCGCCGGTGTTTCTAAGCTATCTGGATCATGGCGCCGACCGTCCCGGTGAGGTCGCCTTCCGTCATCTCCACCGGGTAGCCGGAGAGTGCCACCAACTCGGCCTTCTCGTTTTGGACGCACTTGAAAGCCTCGGACTGTTGCCGCTCGGCGAGCCGGGACTGCACCCTCACGTAGAGGTTGCGTGCGTTCTCGTAGACCTCATGACTGCGGGCGTCCTGGATCCGGCCCATGGCGAACAGGCCGTCGAGCGTCTTTTCGGCAAGGTCTGGCTGCTGGATAGAATCGAGGACGAGCGCCTTGCCGAGGTAGGGGTTCGGCAGATCGGGATTGGCGGCGATGGCCTGGTCGAAGAGTTCCAGCGCCTCGGCACTGCGCCCCGCCTTCTGGGTGAAGGTGGCGAGGCTGTTCAGTGCCCACGGATCGCCGGGGGTCAGCTCAAGGGCTTTGCGGATGAACGTCTCTGCGGTGGCGGGGTCGCCCTTGCCGCTGGCGTAGAGGTTCCCGAGCACGACCCAGTTCCACGAATCGGAAGGATCGAGCCGCAGCACCTCGATGAGGTGGTTGGTGGCGTTGTCGACGTCCCCGGTCTCCGCGTAGATCATGGCCAGGTCCCGTCGCGCCCGGTGCAGGGAGGGCTGGAGTTCGAGGACGCGCTGGTAGATGTCGATCGCCTTGCCGTAGTTGCCCTCGCTGGCGCGTTTCCCAGCCTTTTCGGCCAACCGTGCCGCCTCGGCCCGGGAGCCGGGTGTTTCCGCGGGGAACTCGACCACGACTTCGTTACCTTCCACCTTTACCGTGATCGGATCCGGCAGGAAGGCGAACTGGCGGCGGAGGCGGGATTCCAAGTCCGCGCTACCGGCATCGGCCTCGGCGCCTTCCGCGGTCGGCGCGGAGAGCGTTTGCAGGTCGGCGAGATTGAGACGGAGGACGGGCAGCGGGGCGAAGGGATCGGGTAACTCGGGCGGCCGGCGCTCGCCTGTGGCGTAGCGGATGTCCCAGCGGCCGAAGGTGGTTCCGAGGGCGTGGGCGAGCAGGTCCGCGGCGAGCTCGGGGGCGTCGGAGTCGGCGGTGGCTTCGTCGTCGTCGTCGCTGGCTTGAGCTTCGGCTTCGGTGGTGGCGTCGGTAGCGAGGGTGGAGGTCAACGCGGCGCGGTCCGCGGCGTTGAGGTCGTACAGGCGGAAGGCGAGGTCGTCGATTTCAGCTTGAATAGCGGTGACGGTTTCCTCACTCGTGCGCACGCGGGTAGCCCACGCGGTGGCGCGTTCGGAAAGCGTGCTGCCTGGTACGGCGAGTAATGCAGGAAGTTCGAATGCGTGGGACACTGCATTTCCACTGTCGTTTCCGCGCTTCAATGCCCACGCCCGCTGAGCCAAGCTTCCCAGTGCGAGGGACGCCTCGCGGTCTATCGGAGGAATAGGCGTCTGCTGAATTACACCAACTTCAAAATTCCACCCTGCCGTCATTTGAATGAGCTGGGTAAAAACAGAGGAACTCATGATGGCCCAGAACGCCTCAACATCACTATCGAAAAAAGCAGCGGCTCCGACGTGAGCGAACACGCACCCAGCAGGCATCGGCCACGGTTTGAAGCTGAACCTATTCTTGATTGGCCACGTCAGTCCGGGACGAAAGTAATACTCGAAGCTTGAGGGATGTTGGTTTGCCCGGCCAATTCGCCCTGCAAACCCACGGAAAGTTTTCCGGCTGTTGTCCCAGTCCACGACGAGCGAGGCGTCCGAGTAGAATGAGGAGTACCTTCCACCCTTTTGAAACGGAGTCCAATTGGACGGCTTGCCGCATCCCTCAATTTCCCAAAACAGCCGCAGGTAACGAAAGTCGTCGCCAGTTTGCCCTCCTACTCGGATTTCCCGTCCTTCACCTTCAATCGTCGGCAGGGTTTGAAAGATATTCCGAATTGCGGGTGTCGCCCAATAAGCGAATGGGCTGGTCGGAATCGCACGAAACGACTTGGGATCAGAAACGAACTTACGCGAATCCGATCGATGGAGAATTGCCTCGGCGAGAACGCACTGTTTATCTTCTTCACCCAGTGCCTTCACGCACACTAGCGGCGGATAAGCCGGCTCTGGCGGAACGGTGACCTTGTTCACCGAATGCCAAAGCGGCGTGTATCGGACGATGTTGCCGCTACTGCGCTGGACGAATCCGTGGGCGTCGAGGTGTTCGAGTTCGGCTAAGGCTTGATGGCGCTTGAGTCCGCCGCGGGAGGCCTGCCACTTCGGGAGGCTGAAGCGGTCCCGCGAGTCGCGCACGACTTTTCTTAACACGGGGACGATGGAGTGGGTGAGGTCGCGGGCTTCCGACGCAGAGAGGCTGCGTAGAACGTAGGCGGCGACTTCCACCATGGCATCGAGCACTCCGCCGCCAAGGTCGGCGAGGACGACAGGCCTGAAGAGACGGAGGACGACGCGAGTACGCCAGTCTTCGCTCTGACCAAGGAAGAAGCCGGTGCGGGAACTGATGATGCCGAGGTAGCCAGCGGGGATAAGCCGGGCGTGGAAGCACTCGACGAAGGCTTTGTAGACGTCGCCCTTGGTGTCACCGTAGGTTTCCTCAATGTATGGCTTCGACGGGAGACTGGCGTCGCCGAAGGGTGGGTTCATCAACGCCACTTCGTAGCTCTGTCGGCAGAGGTCGATGAAGGCGAAGCCGCGGGCGGCATCGTCGGCGAAGAGGCGGCGCTGGTAGGAATCGGCGTCGGCCTGCTCGGCGTAGGCGCGCAGGGCATCGATGACCTTTTGCTCGGCGGTGTCGAAGAACTCCTCCTGCCCACCGTCCTTTCGGGCGAGCAGGTCGTCCTGCTGCTTGAGCCACTCCTTGCGGGCGGTGTCGATGGCGGTTCGGATATCCTCCTCGATCTTGAGGAGAGAGCCGGCCTCCCCGACGAGCTGCATTTTGTCGAAGACAGTCTTCACCAACTCGCCAAGCAGCGGCGGGTCGAGGGTGGCGACGAACTCCTCGAGCCTTTCGGGGCTGCCGGGCATTGGCTCGGCGCAGACGATGTTCGAGCGTCGCACTTGAGGCCGATCCACGGCCCTCACCTCCATATCCTTCCACGCCTTCTGCGCCCTAAGCCACAAGGAGAGGCCGGCAATCTGCACGGCGCGCGGGTCGATGTCGATGCCGTGGATGTTGTGCTCGATGATGAGCCGGGGGACTTCTCGAAGGAATTCCTCCTTCGAGGAGAAGACAGAGGTCAGGGATCGGAGGTCGGCATGGGTATCGGCGAGGTCCCAGGCTTCCTCGTAGATGGTCTCGAAGAGGTCGAAGGCGTAAAGACCGAAGTGCATGGACCCACAGGCGGGGTCAAGGAGGCGGATCTCACGCGGGTCTTTGATTGGCCGATGCGGAACAAAGACTGGAACAAGGAGAAGCTCTTCCTGCGACGCCTCGTCATTTCGATGGGTCAATCTACAGTACAACGCCTCCCAGATGTGACAGGCCCCGCCAAAAGCATCATCGCGAATGGGGCGGTCTCCCTCACCATACCCGCCACCTCGCGCGACCGACACGCCGATGCGCCACAGACAGTGCATCAGAAGCAAGGGGTGGACCGCGGCGAGACGATCACGGTCCCCGTTTTCAGCCGGGATGAGAATTTCGTCCATCACCGATTGGTGGTCGGTATTGAACATCGGAAGAAGATGCTCAAAACCCATGTCACCCGCGATGGCGATCATCCATTCGATGGCAACACCGGTGTGCGGATTTTCGGGAAGCTTCGTGAAATCGCCGGTGCGCCAAAACTCGCGCATCTGCTCGACGCCGCTCCAGTCTCCCGGGAAATTCCCTTGCTCCGGCGCCGGCAGGAAGAACTCCAGTGGGCGATGCACCAGGTAGCGGCATTGCTCCTTCAACCGTGTGTTCCCCTTCGTCATCTCATACCAGATGCGGCCGAGGGTGTTGTCGGTGAGGAGCTCGACGACGTAACGGGGGGTGAAGAACTGGTTGCGCACGGCGAGCTCGCGGGAGTTGCGCGGGGCGGTCGACTCCTTGCGCATCTTTTTGCGCTCCTCGGGGTCGTTGTAATACTGGTAGATCCAGCCGATGGTCTCGTCCTCGGCCCAGAGGGGGGCGATGTCGGGGTGGTTCAGCTCGTCGAAGAGGGCGCGAAGGGCCTGCTCGCCCGGGAAGAGCAGGCCCATGGCGTCGGACCGGTCGAAGAGCACGCCGAGATCGAGGGAAAGCTCGTCGAAGAGGCAGTCGAGGTAGACGCGGTAGCGATCGTAAAGCTCGCCGAGAGCTGTCCCACCGGCCACCTGCTCGAAGATGCGAAAGCCGCGGGACTGAAACCCATCCCCGACCGACTGGCTGATGAGATCGCGCTCCTCGGCCATGCGCACGGCGGCGAAGCGATTCAGCACGGTGAAGGCCTGCTCACGACGGAGGCGATGGACGGCCTCCCCGAGGGCTTGGGCCCCTTTGCCGGCCGCGAGGTGATCGATGCGCTCGCGCAGCAGGCCTGCTACCTCGCGGCCGGCGTCGTCGAGGCCGGGAAGCCGATCGACCTCAAGGACGCGCCCCTCGTCGGCGTAGATGCCGAAGCGTCCCCGCAACTGCGCGTCGAAATCCTCGGTGAGGAGGTTCCGGCAGGCGGTGACGGTCTTGAAGAGGCGTCGTCGGGTCTTGTCGTCGAAAGCCATGCGGGGTCGTCAATCAGTCGTGGTCGGAGTCGCCGGTCTTCCAATGGAAGCGGACGCGCTTGTAGTGTTTCAGCCGCTCGCCGAGCCGGCGGAGGGCGTCGATGAGGTTTTCGAGATCGGAGACGGACTCGATCTCGACGGGGAGGACGAACGTTTCCTCGATGGCGTCCTCCTTTTCGTCTTCTTCCTCCGGCTTCTTTTCGTCTTTGGGCTCATCCTTCTCCTCCTCCCTGGTGAGGCGGAGAATCTCCTGCCGGATCGCTTCGAGACCGGAGCTGATGGCGTAGGGCTGATTCAACAGGGTGCGGAGTCCGGCCAAACCCTGTTGACCCGAGGGTTTGAGCGCCTCGATGCGGCGGAAGAGGCCCTCCCGGTGCTGCTCGTTGAGACGGCTCCACTCGGGGATGGCCTGCAGCGCCTCGGACCCGCGGTCGACCTGATCGGCCAATTCGCCGGTGAGTCCGGCGCAGCAGGCGTCGACGGCGATCCTCAGGGCGGAGAGTCCGCTCTGCAAGGCGGCCTGGTGCTCGAAGAAGGCTTCGTCTCCCAGTTTGGCGGCCAGCTCGCCGCGCAGCTCGGAAGTTTCGTCCGCCAACCGTCCCGCCGCTCCCGCCCCGGGCAGCGACTCGATCTCGCGCAGGTGCCGGCGCAACTCACGGACGGTGTCGAGAAGGCCTTCCTTGAAGGCTTTTCGCAGCTTTTTCGCCCAGACAATGTCGTCGTAGAGATCGCAGACCTCGGCCCCCAGCACGGGGGTGGCGGAAGAGGCGTCGGCGGCCATGATCTGGCGCAGGCCCTCCATGAGGTGATCGGCCCGATCCGCCCCGGAAAGCTCGGCGGAGCCCAGCTGCACGGCGAGGGTGGAGAAGTCGTCGAGGTAGGCGGGGAAGTGTTTCAACACGGCGCGACTGATCTCGTCCTCGAGGGGATCGACGTTGTGGCCGGTGAGATCGACCAAGCGGTCCACCGCCCGGAACACCGCGTCGGGATCGGGCGGGGTATCGCGCAGGGAGATGCCGACGCGAGCGAAGCTGTTGCTGTTCTGAAAGGCGGCGAGGGCTTGCTCGCCGACCACGCTGATGTCGTCGCCGCCGATGCGGAGCTGGACCTTGCCGACCTTGAAGAGCACCGCGAGGAGGTAGCGGGTGGTGTCCTTTGACCAACCGAACTCGGGCTCGAAAAGGTCGTCCATGAGGGATTTGCCGTCCTTGCGACCGTGTTCGTTGAGGTAATCGCACAGCGCGACGAGGGCGGGATGGCTCGTGTCGATGACGAGAGAGCCACCTTCCTTTTTGATCACCTTGAGGGGATCGAACTGCTCGGCGGCACGGTCGAGGGATTTGGCTTCGAGAAACTTTTTGGCCAGGGCGGTGTCGGCCTGGTAGGGGGCGAGCGGATACTTGGAGAAGACCTTGGCGGCCACATCCGCCAACTGCTTCTCGATCGATTTGTCGATGGCCGGGTCGAGCGCGGAGACGGCGGTGGGATCGCTGCGGAAGATGAAGGAGCCGTGCGAGAGGGCGGAGCGCAGCTCGTCCTCCAGCTCGCGGCGCATGGTTTCGGCCTGCTTCAACTGCGAATCGAGATACTGGGAGACGTCCTTCTCGACGGCACGGCTGCGGTATTGTCCGTGGATGGCCTCGCTCTTCTTGATCTCGCGAAGGAGCCGGTCGATCGCGGAGCCTTTGCGTGCGATCCAGAAGATGTCGTTCTTGTGGGAGGGTTGGCCGGACTCCGTGAGAAGCTCGTCGCGCCGCCGGTCGTAGTTGGCCGCCTCGACCAGCTCGATCACGGTCTGGATGCCTTCGCGCTCCCCTTCGATGGACTGCGCGCCGCGGCCGCCGACGAGCTTGATGCCGCTCTGCACCTTGCGCGTACCGGCGAGGCGGACGTTGGGCAAGGGCGTGAAGAGGCTGCGGATCCGGTCGCTCAGTTCCCGGCTCAGCTCGACACCGGGGATGTTGATGCCGTCGCGGATGACGGCCACCTCCTGGATGGCCTCGCTCATGAAGCGCAGCCAGCCGTCGGGGTTGCGGTTCAGCGGGATGGACGGTTCGGTCTCGAGGGTCTTTACGGCGGCGCGGACCTTTTCCAACTGCGACTCGGCCTCGGCGTGGGGATGGAGCAGGGCCGCGAGGTTTTCCTCGCCGGTGGGGAATTCGTTCAGGATCTGGAGGGCGGCGACCGCCCGGGCGACCTTCGCCTCGAAGGAGTCGACGCCAAAGGCCTCCTCGACCTTGCGGACGGCTACGGTGACGTGTTTGAAGTCGGACCGCTCGATGTCATGGCGGAGGGTGTCGTAAAAGATGTCGACGGTGGCAAGGGTGCCGATGGGGGCGTCGGCGAGGACCGGGCGGTCCGGACGCTCGCGGTTCGGGTCGACGAGGACGTCCTGGATGATCTTGATGGCCGAACGCAGACTGTAGTCGCCGCGCTTGCTCTTGGCGAGGCAGCTCAGCATTTCGAGGAGGATGCCGAAGTGCTGGGGCAGGAAGGGGTAGAGTTTGCGGAAACTCTCCCGGTCCAGATCCCCGGAATAGAGCCGGGTGCCTCCCAGCTTGGTGTGGTGCTGGAGGGCGGCGCCATTGGCGTCGAAGAACTTTTCGAGGCGGGCGTTGCCCTCGACGGACTTGGTAAGCAGGCGCTCGTAGCAGATCTGGCGAATGTCCGAAGCCTCGAGATCGATGGGGATGGGGAAACGGGCCTGGAGCTTGAAGAGGGAGACGGCGTTGAGCGCGGCGCTGGGATCATCCTGGGTGAGCCGCTGCTGGGCGGTGGCGATAATCCAGGCTCTGCCGTCGCCGAGGTTTTTCAGGTTCCGGGCGAAACCGTCGAGGTTGAGGATGAGGTTTTCGGTGGCCGCGACATACTGGCCGACTTCGTCGAGGATGAAAATGACCTGGTCCTTACCGGAGCGGCGACGGATGAGATCCAGCATCTCTTTGGTGCGGGCGTCCTCGTGGATGGCCTCGTCGATCTTCAGGTTCTGGAAGTCCTTCTCGTCGGGAAAGAGGTCCGGGTAGAATTCACAGGCAAGAACGGATGCGGTCTTTGCGGCGACGATGGGGTCGCTCATGATTTCCGCCCACCCCCGTCCTTTCCGGCGCTCTTTGACCCGGGCGTCGAAAGCGTCCCACTTCCCATCGCGCTCGAGCATGAACTGGAGGTAGGCGGTCTTGCGGTCGCGCGAGTAGCCTGCCCACTGCATGACGGTCCAGTAGAGCAGGGAAGAAATGTCGGCTTTGGTCGCCCCGGCCAACATGGAGGAGCCGAGGTCGATCATGAAGACCTGGGCGGGGTGTTTCGCCGCGACGGTGGCGAGCTGCGCCTTCAGCGCCTTGGACTTGATGCGGTCCTGGAGGAACTCGAGGAAGGGCTTGTCGTCGACCTGGGTTGTCGGATCGAGGGCGAAGCCGAGGTATTTGGTGAAAGAGCTCTTGCCCGAGCCGTAGAAACCCGACACCCAGACGCCGATCTCGCCGGAGCCGCCTTGGAAGCCCTCCTGCATGCGGCTGAGGAGCCGCTCGAAATTCGTCTCGATGTTGTCGGTGATGACGTATTCGGTGATCTCGCGGCGGAGCTGCTCGTCGGCCCGACTGTCATAGGTGACGACTTTCTCGATCCGACGATCGATCTGACGGGTGGTGTCGAAAAGGGTGCGAATGGACATGGAATCAGCCTCCGATGTGAAGAGAGCGGTAGTTGCCGTCGGGTGGATAGAAGCCAAGGAACCGGAGCGAAGTCTGCCCTTCGCGTGTCCCGGGGTAAAGCACCACCATGGGCACGGTGACTTTGCCGAGGAGCTGCTGCTCCAGCACGCCGACGCGCAGGTAGGGGTGGAGGGCCTCGACGTCGGTGAGGAAAAGGACGGTGTTTTCCCGTCCGGCGAGTTCCTGAAGTCGGGCCTCGATGCGATTCTTGAGGGCGTGATCGGACTCGAGCACGGAGCGCTGCGACTCTTTCAACTGTTCGAAGGCCTCTCGGTCGAAACGACGGTTCTCCTCCGAATCGAGCCAGTCCTCGCGATCGACGTAAGAGCGGAAAAGATCATGGACAGTCTCCGCCATCGACAGGGTCTCGGCGGCCCAGCCGTCGTTGTTAAGCTTGGCCTTCCACTCCTTCATGAGGCGCTTCACCTCGAGGATGAATTTCGGATGGAACACGAGGTAGTAGACCGGGTCGTCCCCGGTGTCGCTGAGACCGCGCCCCTGACGGAGCCGCTGGCGCAATTCCTCAAAGCTCTCTCTGGGCGGCTGCATTCAAAAACTCCTCCATGGTGTGGAATCCCCAGGCGATCCGCAGGATCTGCCCGCTGTGCTGGACGACGAAGCGGCCGCGCGCGGCCACGGTGCGCAACTGCTGCAGGACCTCGTATGGCTCCAGACCGAACAGACTCCAGTCCCGATGCGCCAGCAGCCCCTGGTCGCCGACACCGCCGAAGTGGAGTTCGTGAACGAGATACAGGGCGGTGAACTCCTGCAGGGCGAAAGGCAGGATCTCGCGACGGTCTTTCACCGCCGGGCCGAGCAGGCGGAAGTCCGTCAAGGCCGAGAGCAGGTAACGGGCGATCTTGGTCCGGCTCTCGTCGGTCCATTTCTGCGGCAGCTTGCCGCTTTCGTAGGCGTTCCGGAAAAACACGTCGGAATCCTGCCGGTAGAGGTAGCCGGCCCCGGCAGCGTAACGGCCCCAGTAGACCTCGACGATGAAGTCCCGCAGCTCCGGGTAGGTCCGGGCGCAATACAGGAGCATGAGCTGCAGGAGCTCATCCACGCCGTAACCGGCCTCGAGCAGGCGCTTGAGACGGGTGGCAGGTGAGTCATCCGGGGAGAGGTAACGCGGGGCGAAGACGCGGCCGACGATGTCTTTGACACGTCCGGCGGTGCCCTTGGGGATGGCGCCGCTTTCAAGGACCGCCTTGGCGAGCTCGGCCGACGACATTCCGGGCTGCCACTCCCGCAGCAGGGTGAGGGTCTCGGACACCATGCCCTGTCCCTTGCAGAGGGCCGTGGTGTAAAACTCGCCCCGTTCGATGTCCGTCGAGCTGCTCATTTTTCCGAGGCGTAGGGCAGGATCTGCCGTCCGGACGTGAAGGCTGCGGCGTAGTGGCCTGCGATCTGGGCCATAGTCTTCGGTCCGGTGAAGCGTTTCGTGTCCGAGATCCGGATCGGGCCCTCCCCCGGGACGGTCTCCGGGACTTCGGCCAAGGCTTTCAAGACCTGCAGAAGGCCGTCATGATCGCCGGGCAGGGCCAGCTCGGGGCGCCAGCCTTCACGAAGCACCCGCTCACGCAGGCGCAGCTCCATCTCCGGTCCCAGCCGGAAGAGATGGAACGTGCCGGCGGCCCCGATGCGCTCGTCGTGATGGCGTGCGGCGGCGATGGTGGTCGAGTGCAGAGCGGCCCAAAAGGCCGAGCGCGGAAAAGGGGTGGAGAGGTAGCGCTCGCCCGCCGCAGTAAGGAAAGTGCACGACCACCAGTCGCCACAGCCCTTCTGCCCGAGGGAAAGAACGGCGGTGCGGATCTCAAGGAGGTTGTCGAGGTCGTGAGGCATGGAAAGGTATCCGGAAACAAGAGCGGTTCTATTTCAGGACTTTTCGTCGTCGGGAGGGCATTGATTCATCAGTTGTTCAAGGAGGCGAAGCGCAGGCCCGCCGGGAGTCCGGGTCTCATATTCCCAGCTCTCGATGGTCTTCGCGCTGACACCAAGCTGCTCGGCGAGCCACCTTCGCGGCTTGTCGATCCCCCGACGCCAGTCCATGATCTGCCGCCCGGTGAGCTTCGGTCGAGTCATCCTACCGTGTAGGAACCAGAATCCTGAAGGGTTGGCAAGGGAAAACGAGGCGATACTTGGATTATACCCATACGCACACCCGCTCCAACTTTCTGCAGGGGGTGGGACCGCTACAGGGGGAGTCCGTGCGAATTCAGGGAGAGACCGGAGACGCAGGATCCTCGAATCCGGAGACTCAGTCCTCAGCATTTTCAGGCGTGATCGTCCAGTAGCGTGCCGCCTCCGACTTTGTCACCGGAAGCCGGTACTGCGCGAGGATCGGGGCGGCATTCGCGTGGCCGAGGTGCCGGGATCAAGTTCAACGATCAAATTTCCCTCCGTGGCGAATGAGCTCTGATAGCTTCCCACAATCAGTTCAGAGATCGTCGCCGAGGAGCACTCCCCCATTTGCCCGGAGGACCAAATCGAGTTGGCCACACGGTCAAAGGCCTCCCGGCCAGACGCGAAATCCGAATTCACTGAGCGCCGTTGAACTGTCTGGCCAAACCGCATGGGACCTTTCGCCAGTGTGAAATCAAGTGGTAGCCAATCCTCCAATCCGCACCTCTGCGCAAGTTGGGGGAAGAGGAGCGAGAAAATTGACGAGGTGTCACGGTAGCGTCCTCGAACCGGGATCGGGAGCTGCTTTGAAACTTACAACCATTTGCCGTTTAGCTAGTTACAACTCAACCCCGCTTCAGCGTTTGCGGACAGTTGGTTTCCCACATGCACTCAGAATGGAAAATATGGAATTTATTAATTTACGCCTTGAGCTTCTATTACCTATGACATCGGTCATACTCCGAATCGGCTGACTCTCTTCCTTGCCTGCCCGTTGGCCGGATCGCAGCTCACGACCCCGGAAGGACGATGTCTTGGGAGAACCAGAACGCGTCGGGATGCGCTCGCTCTTTGAGATCGTAGAGCTCCGCCTGAAGGTTCAAAGTTTTGCCAAGCTCAGTATGGAGAGGTTCCACCCACTCCCAATTAATGCCCCAGATCTGTCCAGCATTGGCCTGAAAAGACCTCATCAGCAGGGCCGCAACGTGATCAGAAGCGGCAAGTCCATTCATCCGACCGGTCCATCCTTCCCAACGTGGGTCTGACTGGACCAGGGCTGCCCCATGCTGACCTTTTTGAAAACTGAGGAAATATCGCGCCAAAAGAGCCAGAAGAAGATTTAGGTCCTCCAAGTCGTCGGAGATTCTCAAGCAAGGATCATCCTCAAGAGCGAAGTCACGCATCTTCGCAGCTTCGCGAAGAGCCTCGTCGTGGCTCGTGCGATGTGAGGAATAATTCTGAAGCTTCTCCCGCAATTCTTTCCTTCGCTGTTGATCGAAGGTCTTGGCAGGTTCCACCATGCGTTCCCACGGATTCATCCGCTCAGCATCAGGTTTGCCTCGGAGCAGATCGTTTAAGGTGGTCCGAGGCGCATTGATCCGGTTACTCTGTCCAAGCACGGCCATTCGAAGCAAAGAGCGGCAGTCCGCCAAGCTCCATTTCCCCGGGGAACGGGTGAAGATTCTTGCAAGATCAGGAGTCCAATCTTGGTCCTCCACCATCTGCAGAACAAGCTGCCCTTTCACCGAACTCCGACACCAGAGGAGGCTGTCAGCCTTCGTCCATTGGTCTTGTTCTGGCGGATCCACCAACCGGGGAAACACTTCATCGAGCAGACAGGTCTCGTACTCCCGGCGAGAAGATGCACATTCCCGGGAGGACCGAGCAAGGATCCTCAACCTCTCCCAGTCCACCACCGGGACAATCGGCGCAGGATCATTCCCCAACTCTGCCGCAGATTCTTGACAATCCTTCCGGGAAACAGAACCAACCGCAACTCCTTCCAGCCCAGGTCCGCCAGGACCTGGGCTCGTCTCCTTCTCAAAAGGAGACAAATCGACGGGCCCTTCCCCGGAAGGGCTCTTGGGATCTGTTATTGATAAAGGCTTATTATACTCCTGCCCCGGCGACCGGTGTACCGGCGCCCGGCGTACCGGTTCCCAGTATACCGGATTCGGGGGTAGCGGAGACTCTTCAGATAGGGGCTTGCTTTTCTTCTTTCTCCGGCAGGAGTGCCAAAGGTCTTGCTCGTCTTGCACTTTCTGGGGAATGATTCGCTTGGGTTCAATATTGTTCTGGGGCACCTCGCGGCCATCATCCTCAAAAACTCGGATCTCGTCGGTCAGGTCCACTCGTATGACTCGTTTCGTACGCCTTTCCCCCAGCGGGAGCTGGCGCCACTGCACTTCGAGAAACTCGGTTGCCGCTCTCTGCCTGTTGCCCTTGACGACCACCGCCCGGGTCCAGCCGTGATCCTTGAGGAACGTCAAAGCATCTAGGACCCGGTTTCTCCCGAGTTCAAACCCGCGACTTTTCAACACTGAGGCAACAAGGGTCCCATCCCACTTCCATTTCGGCCCCTGATTCCGCAGAAGGAGATAGGTCACCAAAACGTCGTTTTTCAGGGCGGGAGATTTGCCCCCCGGAGCGGGGACCGTTTCCAGCCAATCCAGAAAGTCGGTAGGAATGCGAACGTGTTTGTCATCTTTCACGACGGGGCGGATGGCCCCGTATGCATCGAGCTTTCTGATGAGTTCCGTCGTCATCTTGTGAAAATGAAGATTTCCATTTGATTATTCTTGTTAAAACATTATTTTTGAACATTGCTCTAATTTGAGCATTTCGTCAAGATGCCAAACATGGAGTTCCTCCTCAACTGCCGACGCCTTCCCAGCCGCCTTACCGCGGAGCAAGTCGCCGTTCTCGTTGGATGCCAGCCACATGACATCCCGGTCCTCGTGCGGGCCAAACTGTTAAAGCCCCTCGGCGATCCTGCCCCGAATTCCACCAAGTGGTTCGCGGCGTCTGAACTCGAATCGAAGCTCGCCGACGAGAAGTGGGTCGGCCGAGTCACGGCAAAGCTCTACGAATACTGGCGCGAGTCGAAAGCGCGCCCCAACACGAACCCCACCTGATCATGGATGACAACCTCCGGCACCGGCTGCGACAGCTTCGCAAAGATAAGGGATGGACGCTCAAGGAAACGGAGGAGAAATCCTCCGTTCCTCTGTCCTACTTGAGCGCGATTGAAAACGGACGACGGCAGGCCGGCAATGACACACTGCAAAAGCTCGCTATCGCCTTCGCCGGCACTCCCGAAGAGGCCACGAAGTTGCTGAGCGAGTTCAAGGAGTGCCTGAATCGCCCGAGCGGCATGACCGTCATTTCGAGCGAATTCGCCACCATTATCAACGGTGTCCTCGTCCGACCCGACGAGACGAAAATCAGCTCCTTCGACATTGCCAAGGAAGTCGAGCAGCTTCTCCTTGTTTTGGGAGGATGCAGCCCCCGCCAGATGATTCACCAAGTGGTCGCCAAGACCGATCGTGAAATCTCCCCTGAGGGGAACCGGATGAGCCGTGGATACGTGGTGAAGCATGCCGACTCTGAGTTCGTGATCGAAATCTCCGTCAGCCGCAAGAAGCCCGCCTAACTCCCTTCACTCGGCAGGGCTGGACACACCGCCTGAGAAGCCCTGGCATAGGCCCGGTGCACCGCCTTGCTCCCGTGTCCCAGCGCCGCCATCGCCAAGCGCTCCGGGATGCCCGCCTCGGCCGCCCGCTCTGCCCAGGCATAGCGGTAACTGTGCAGCGAAAGCCCCTTGATCTTGAGGAGCCGGAGCCGGCGGCGGAACTCGGAGGCACGGAAGTTGTGGCCTCCGTTTTGGATCCCGGGGAAGAGCATCCCCGCCTTCGGCAACTGCGCCAGGATCCGACGCATGGCGTCGGAGATCTGCATGCGGCACAGCTGCTCGGTCTTGGAACGTTCGAACATAAGGAGCCCCTTGCTGAGGTCGAAATTCTCAGCGCGAAGCCTGGCCGCGTCCGTCTGGGAGGCACCGATCTCCCAGAGCAGCGAGTAATAGAGTCGGCGCTCCTCGCTGTTCTCGGCGGCGATGACTCGCTCGTGTTCCTCCCGGGTGATGGCGCGAATCTTCCGCTTCTTCTTCGGCACCGGGAAAGAACGTCGAGGAATGACCGGTCTGGGAAGCCAGCCCACGTCGACGGCGAGATTCTGAAGCTGGACGAGGTAAACGTTCACCGAAACCTTCTCCGATCTGAGGACCGCGAAGAAGTCCTCCGCCACCGTGCTGATAAGGAGCTTCCCGCGGATGAAGTCGAACTCTCGCATCGCGAACACCCGTCGTTTGCGGTCCTGGGTCTGAGGCGCCCCCTTCCGGGCGTACTCTTCCATCACGTCGGACCAGGTGCGCGTCTTCGCGAGCGGGTCGCTCGAGGTCAGGTAGGCCTTGGCTAGTTCGTAGCTCAGCGCAGGCGACTCATGCGACTGGTTCTCCGCATCGACCAGCTTCTGCGCCGCCTTGCGGCAGGACGTGCCCAGACTGGTGCGCACGTTGGTCAGCGTGTCTCGCTTGTAGAACTTGTTTCCCCGTTTATAGACTCGGAATCTGGGTTTCATCGGCTGCTGGAATCAGCCTAAAACCAACCGGTGGGAGAGCCCAAACGAGCGCGTCCAAGGAGTGCGGGAGCAGTGCCGGAGCGACTCAAGTCATGCACAGTTTCATGCACACTTGGCCATTTTGGCCCCATTTTTCCCTGCGCAACTCACTATAAATGAACCCGTTACAAAGAGAGCTCCTCCGGTTGGGATCGAACC
>DDSV01000015.1 GCA_002344215.1 Akkermansiaceae bacterium UBA2381 | reverse complement strand
GCGCATGATCTGATACTCACGATCAGTCAGGGTCTGAATGGGCGCGACGGTGATGGAGTCACCGGTGTGCACACCCATGGGATCCAGATTCTCGATCGAACAGATGATGACGCAATTGTCGGCCTTGTCGCGCATCACCTCCATCTCGAATTCCTTCCAGCCGAGGAGCGACTCCTCGATGAGGACTTCGGTGACGGGGGAAAGGTCGAGGCCGCGGGCGACGATGGTCTCGAACTCCTCGCGGTTGTAGGCGATGCCGCCCCCGGTGCCTCCGAGGGTATAGGCGGGACGGATGATGAGGGGGAAACTGCCGATCTCCTCGCGGATGAGGTGGGCCTCCTCCATCGTGTGGGAAACACCCGACTGAGGCATGTCGAGGCCGATTTTGATCATCGCCTCCTTGAAAAGCAGGCGGTCTTCGCCCTTCTCGATGGCCTCGGGCTTCGCACCAATCATGCGCACGCCGTGTTTCTCGAGGACCCCGCGGCGGTGCAGTTCCATCGCCGTGTTCAGCGCGGTCTGACCACCCAGCGTGGGAAGGAGGACGTCGGGACGCTCCTTGATGATGATTTTCTCGACAATCTCGGGCGTGATCGGCTCAACGTAGGTCCGGTCGGCGAATTCCGGATCAGTCATGATCGTCGCCGGATTCGAGTTCACCAGGATGACGGTGTAGCCCTCTTCCTTGAGGGCTTTGCAGGCCTGCACGCCAGAGTAGTCAAATTCACATCCTTGTCCGATCACGATAGGACCGGATCCGATCAATAGGATCTTCTGAATCGAGTTGTCACGGGGCATTCTTTGGCGAGGCTAAAATTTGTCACCCCTTGCATGGGGCCGGAAGATTCGCAAACGGGAAACGGTATTTTCCTTCCTCGTGGCTTTTCGAATCATGGTAGAAATGAAAATTCAAGCAATTGCGCCAAATTTCATCCCAGTTTCCGCTTGAAATGCCTTCTTTTTCTTCCGAGTATCCGCTAGCTTCTGAGATCGCCATGAAACGCGCCACCATTTTCCTCACCGCCCTCGTCTTCACCTTTGGCTCCGGGATTGCCGCCGAGCAGTATGCCAATATCCCGCCGAGCATCAAATGCCACCAGAAGATGAAGGATCGCAGCTTCTGCAAGCGGTACCCGAATTTTTCCCTGCGTCACGGCATCTGCAACCCCGAGCCTGAGATTCTGGGCCACATCGAGTGGAGCCGCCGGGATACCATCGTCACCGAGCAGGATCAGGACGGCTACACGGATAGCTACGAGGCGGTCGAAATCACCTACCGTCCCGTTTACGAAAACGGCGCCTGGGGCAAGCCTTTCACCCGCACCTATCGCAAGGAGCCCACGCTGATCACTCCCCCGGTCATTTACAAGTGACCCCGGGCGGATTCGACGCACGCGCCCCGCTGGTGGAATGGAATTCGATCTCACCGGG
This sequence comes from Akkermansiaceae bacterium UBA2381, assembly GCA_002344215.1. GTDB lineage: Bacteria > Verrucomicrobiota > Verrucomicrobiia > Verrucomicrobiales > DEV007 > Arctic95D-9. The sequence continues at coordinate 72,064 of DDSV01000015.1, read as the reverse complement.
GAACACGCCCGCTTCGCCTATCGCCTGCTGGCGGGCCTGGTAACCCCGCGGCCCATCGCCTGGGTGACGACGCAGGACGAGTCAGGTCGCGTTAATGCCGCTCCCTTCAGCTTTTTTAATCTGCTCGGCACCAGCCCGCCCATTCTCGGCTTTGCGCCCGGTGACCGCGAGCCCGGGATTCCCAAGGACACCGCCCGGAACATCCGCCGAACGGGAGAATTTGTCGTCAACCTCGTGGACGAAGCCTGCGCCGGGGCCATGAATCTGACATCCTCGGAAGTCGGTCCTGAGGTGAGCGAGATTGAACTGGCCGGATTACACACCCTGCCCAGCCGCACCGTGGCTCCGCCCCGTATCGCCGAAGCCCCCGTGGCGCTCGAATGCCGGGAGTGGTCGACCATCGAAATGGGTCAAAACCGACTGGTCATCGGATTGATCCTCTACGTCCATACCCGCGAGGGTATTCTGGACCCGCAGAGCCTCCTCGTGAACCCCGAAAGCTTTCTTCCAATCGGGCGCATGGAGGTTCCGTCCGGTTACTGCCGGACTCGCGACCGGTTTCAAATGCAACGCCCTGACTGAGAGTTCTCAAGGTCCGGTTCGACATTTAATTTGGCAAAGTGAAATAATTCGCTTCATTTTGCGCACACCATGGGCTTTATATGAGGGCGACGTGGTCGATTTCCTGCTGATTCAGAAGGCCCTAGCATCACCCGTGAATTGAGCCGAATTGCCTGCTAAACCGACAGACCTGCTGGGAAAAAACTATTTCCAGACCCGCGAAAAACTGGGTGATGCCATCACCTCGCTGAGCGAATTGGGGCGGGAGAGCGGCGTCAGCCCGGCCCGGGTCGCTCTCCTGCAGAATCTGATGGCGAACCTGGAGGACCCTTTCCTCTTTGTTGTCGTCGGGGAGGTGAACGCGGGCAAGTCCACCCTCCTCAACGCACTTTTCGGCGAAGACTTCTGCAATGCCGACGTCATTCCGACCACTGATAGGATCGGATTTTTCAAATACGGAGCCGAAAGCCACGAATTCGACTTTTCCGATGACATCGTCGAGATCTTCAGACCGAACGAATTCCTGAAGAGCTTCAACATCGTCGACACACCGGGGACCAATTCGATCGAATCCGGCCACCAGCAGATTACCGAGCAGTTTCTGCCCATGGCCGATCTGGTGCTCTTTGTGTTTTCCGTGACCAACCCCTGGGGTGCCTCGACCTGGGATTTTCTCGATCGCATCCATCACCAGTGGAAAAAGAAGATCGTCTTCATCCTGCAACAGTGTGATCTCCGGACCGAGGAGGAAGTCGCGGCGATTCTTGAACACCTGCAGAAGACGGCCCACCACCGCTTCGGGCAACATTTCCCGACCTTTGCAGTCTCGGCGAAAAAGGCATTTCTCGCCAAAACGTCGGGACTGGAAAACGAGGACCTCTCGCGCAAAAGCCAGATCGAGGGGCTTGAGCGGTACATTTCCGGCGTGGTGGAGTCTTCCGAGCCCCGCCTTGTCAAACTGATCCACGCGTGGAGGGCGGCATGTTACGTCCTCGGTGAAATCAAAGAAAAGCTCGGAGCTGCTTCAGAGATCATTCGGGCGGACGATGAGTTGCTAAGCGAACTTGAGCCCGCCTGCCGCACCCAGCAGGAGCGCACCCTGAAAAAATGTGAACCTCTCTTTGAGGCCTTCGACCAGAGCTTCAGGGCTGCCGGCCTCCAGGCCGAACCGCTCCTCGACTCCGAGTTTCGCGTCATCTCAGCGCTGCTCCCCCGCCGGAAGAGCGCCGAGGAGATCGAAGGACTGATTTTTGCCACCACCATGAAGGCGGTGCGCCGCAGCATCGGAGCCGGGGCGACCGCCGTGAAAGAAGACGTGACCCACCTCTGGGAGCGGGTTTCTGAAGAGATGCAGGAACATTTCAACCTCGAGCTCAGCGTGGGAGAGGACGGAAGTCCCGACTGGACCCAGGCCCACCGCAGGATTGAGGAGAAGGTCGAGAGTGCCACCGCCGAGGCGCTTCGTGATCTGAAACTGCGGGAGGAACTGGGCGGCCTCTTTTCCCGCCGCTGCCGACTCATCTGGGGCGCTATTTTCTCCGCAGTCATCACCGCCCTTGGCGGCGTCATTCTCATGATGCTCGAAATGCATCCCTGGAACGCGGTCGCTTTTGGTATCGCCTCCGTTTTCCTTGCCCTGGGCGCCATTTCCGGGGCGAGGTCAGTGAAGAAGACCCGGGCGTTCTACACGGCGATTCTGGACAAACATCGCGAGGTCATCGCTCAAAAGCAGAGAAGGGCCTTCGCCGAAGGAACGGCGGCCTTCTATCACGATTTTGTCGGACTCTTCGAACCGCTTCGCCGGGTTTGTCGCGAACACCGCGAAAAGTTTGAACCGCAGTTGAAGATTATCAACAAAACCGAGGCAACCCTTGCCGAGTTGGAAAGGATTCTTGCTCCGGTGGAGAAAGCCCTCAGCTCCCGGAAGCAGTAATTCCCGGCGGTTCGGACGGGGGTGAGGCTGTCATCCCGGCGGCTACAAGATCCGGAGCTTCTCCCGAATATTCCCCGGTCGCGTGATGGCCCGTAGCGAGACTTCGGCTTCGCGCTCCTCACCCAGCCAATCGAGGAGCACGGCGACGCGATCCCCGCCACTGATCATCCGGGTAACGGTCGTTTTCATGCCCTTCATCGCCCCCTCGGTGATGATGATTTCATCGCCGGGAGTGATCTCCTCCCTGATGATGCGGATTTCGTTCGCCTCCTCCGGAAACTCCCGGCGCAACTCGCTGACAATGGTATCGCTGATCTGAGGATAGAGGTCAGCAAAGCGGAGGACCCCGCTTACCCCCGAAGTGGCATTGACCGCCCGCAAGTCGGAGGCGAGATCAAATCGGGCGAAGAAGTAGCCCGGGAACAGCGCCTCAACAAACCAGACGCGCCCCCGGCGGGTTGCTTTCTCATAACGGATCCTTGGGCAGAATACTTCGTCAAGATGAGCAAAATGCTGGAGGTTTCTCGCTGCGATGTGCTCACTCTTGGGTTTTGTGCGGACACAGAACCAGCCGGATTCGCAGTCATCGGTGGATTGGCTCATTGGGTAACCCTGTTGATATCAGGGACTCTAGCCGCCATTTCCCGCCGGGAAAGGGCGATGTGACCTTTTCTCACGGTATCTCGCAAAACCTTGCGAAGGTGGCTTTTGTCCCTTACCAATTCCTTCCTTTTGGTGTTCACGGGGAAGTCCCCACTTATGTCCCAGCTCCCCTCAACGACGCCCCCCCGCCGTGCCCTTGATATCGCGACAAGCTCGTCCGATGATCTCGCAGAGGACCGTGATCGTCGCGCCGTTTTCCGTCGCCTTCTCAGCTACGTCAAACCGCTGAAGGTGAGACTCATCTGGGGGATCTTTTTCGGCATCCTTGCAGGCGTCTTCAACGGAGTGCTCCTCCTCATTCTCAAGTCAGTGTTCACCATTGTCCTTCCCGGTGCCATGGGTGAGGAAAAACCCGAAGTCTATCTGCCTTTCGCGGATCTCCATTTCCCCCCTCTTGCCGATTTTGCAATACGTCCACCCGTCCTTCCCCCGGACAAGGAATGGATCTTTGTCCTGGCTGTCTGCCTCAGCATTCCCCTGCTCCTGCTCATTCGCGGAGCCTTCTACTTCCTGCATCAATACTGCATGCTGTGGATCAACATGAAGGTGCTCTACCGTCTCCGGGACGAGACCTTTACGAGCCTGATGGGCCAGTCGCTCTCGTTCTATAATCATGTCAAACAGGGCGAACTGATTCAGACCGTTGCCAATCAGACACGAACCACGGCGGATGCCGGAAGCCAGCTCCTGAGCGCCCTGATCCAGCACCCGGTCGCCATCCTGTCGATTATCGTGATGGTGACGATGATGGATCCGCTATACACCTTCGGCGCGCTCTTCATTTTCCCACTCTGCATTGTGCCGGTCGCCATGATCAGCCGCCGGGTCCGCAAAGCAGGGGGACGAGAAGAGCAGGAATCCGAGGGACTGATGGTCACGCTGCACGAGAGCTTCTCGGGAATCCGCCTCATCAAGGCTCACGGACGCGAAGAATACCAGCGCGCCCGCTTTAACGAAGGCAGCCGTCGGATCAACAAATTCATCATCCGCTGGCGCAAAGCCATGGAGATCTCCGGCCCCATGGTCGAGATCGTCGGGTCCGTCGGAATTGCTGTCGGCATGGTCTACGCGTGGCTGACCAAGATTAATCCCGAGACCTTCCTCACGATCAACCTTGGTCTCATGAGCATTTATCCTCATGCGAAGATGCTCAGCAGGATGCAGGTTCAATTGCAGAAATGTTATGTCGCCGCCGCCAAGGTCTTCGGCTACATCGATGCCACTCCGGATGTTAAGGACCCGGCGGACGCCATCGAACTCACGGATTGCCGGGGCTCAATCGAACTGAAGAACATCACCTTTTCCTACACACAGGACAGGCCGGCGCTTCAGAACGTGTCCTTCCGCTTTGAGTCCGGGAAAAAATATGCCCTTGTCGGTCAGAGCGGTTCAGGAAAATCGACGATCCTCTCTCTTATTCTCCGTTTCTACGACGTCGAGGAGGGATCCATTCTTGTCGATGATCATGACATCCGCCGCTACGCCCAGCAATCGTTGCGCGATAAAATCGGGCTGGTCAGTCAGGATACTTTCCTTTTCCACGACACGATCTACAACAACATCCGCTACGGTGACCTCGAGGCAACCCGGGAGCAGATCGTCCGTGCCGCCCAACTCGCCCACGCCGATGAATTCATTTCGGAACAACCCCAGGGCTACGAAACGATCCTGGGAGACAAGGGCTGCACCCTCTCAGGAGGGCAGCAGCAGCGGCTCTCCATCGCCAGGGCAATTCTCCGTGACGCGCCCATCCTTTTCCTGGATGAGGCCACCTCCGCTCTCGACTCTGAGTCGGAAAAGGCGATTCAAGACGCGCTTGAGGAACTGTCCCGCGGGAAAACGGTCATCGCAATCGCCCACCGGCTTTCCACGGTGCTCAATTCCGACGAAATTCTCGTCATGAGCCAGGGACGCCTCGTCGATGCCGCTTCTCACGAGGTTCTGCTCGATCGGTGCACCGAATACCGGCAGCTCTATCAGCTTCAGTTCTCTGAGGCCTGACGGACCCAGTTCGGCTTCGCGTCAATGGGAAAGGGCGCGAAAATAATTGCGTGACGATATTGTCATAATCACGGAAATCCCTACAGTCGCCGGGATTCCATGACCACTTTCGTCTTCATACTCAAAATTCTCGGTTCACTCGGTGTCTTCCTCTACGGAATGAAGGTCATGAGTGAAGGCGTTCAGCGCACTGCCGGGGACCGTATGCGGAAAGTCATGGCGACGATGACCCACAATCGGTTCACCGCGATTCTTACGGGTCTCGCGATCACGAGCGTCATTCAGTCCTCGTCGGCCACCACCGTCATGGTAGTCAGCTTCGTCAATGCAGGCCTCCTCACCCTGATCGAATCCATCGGAGTCATCATGGGCGCGAATCTCGGCACAACCATGACCGCATGGATCATTGCCGCTGTCGGGAAATTCTCGCTCTCGGATGTCGCCATTCCCATTATCGGCGTCGGTCTTCCCCTCTTCTTCGCCGGACGGAACCGGTGGAAAAACTTCGGCGAGATCCTTATCGGATTCGGACTCCTCTTCTACGGACTCTATCTGCTTAAGGAATCGGTTCCGGATGTGAAAGGAATGCTCACGAGTACGGACCCGCTAGTGCAGGAACGGGCCAGAGATATTCAGTCATTCGTCAATAACTTCTCGGGAATGGGTTACCTCTCGGTAATCGTTTTCCTCATCCTTGGAATTCTCCTGACCCTGGTCGTGCAATCCTCTTCGGCCGCCATGGCCATCACGGTGACCATGGCGATCCAGGGCTGGATTGGATTTGAAGAATCCGCTGCGATTGTCCTTGGTGAAAATATCGGTACTACCGTAACGGCCTGGCTGGCCTCCATTGGAACCGCGGTAAACGCAAAACGGGCCGCCCGCGCCCACTTCCTTTTCAATGTCCTCGGAGTGCTCTGGATGCTTGTGCTCTTTTACCCCTTTAGCCGCGGCGTGCTGTGGCTGGGCAGTCAGCTTCCTGAGTCCGTACGCGGCACGGACCAGTCAACGGAGATCGGGTTTCAACTCGCCATTTTTCACTCGCTCTTCAACTTTACGAATATTCTCCTCCTTGTCGGATTCATTCCCCAACTGGCCGCCCTCGTCACCCGCTGGATTAAAGAACCAGCCTCTGAGCACCTGCAGCCACACCGGTTGCGGTTCATTTCCGGAGGCATGGTTGACCTTGGCGAACTCAATCTTCCAGAAGCGGAAAATTCGACCCGGGACCTTGCCGGCATTACCCGGGAGATGTTTGTCGGATATCTGGAGGTGTTCAAGAACCCGGCAGCCGACCTCGGCGCGGAGGTCACGCGCCTCAAGGCGCTCGAAGATGAAGCCGATGTACTCACCCATGACATCACGGAGTACCTCGTAAGAACCTCAGCTGCGGAAATCAGCCAGGAGAACGCCCGCTCCGTCACCCGGATGCTTCGAATTGTCTCGGAACTCGAGGAGATTTCAGATGCCATCTTTCGCCTCATTCAGATCACCCAGCGAAAATACACCAAGGGGCGCAGCTTCGGAGATGAAGCGACCGAGAACATCCTCGCATTTGCCGGAAAGATCCTTGACCTCATTGACCTTTATTCGGAAGTCCTTGTCACCGGAGCCACGGAAGCCAAACTGCATCAAGCTCAGGAGATCGAGAACGCCACGGATAAAATGCGCAAGCAATTCAATAAACGGGCGATGAAACGCATGGCAGAGACTGCGGATTCGGTTAAGACCGAGATGCTAACGATAGACATGAACAATCAGTTCGAGTTGATCGCCAACTACGGACTGAATGTCGTCCAGAGCGCCTATTATCTGCTCAAGCACGACGAGATTCCTGACAAATCGGAAACCCTTTCAACTGCCCGATGATGGCTGTCAGTGCCGGCTTCGCCGCGAATTGCGCGGAGGCTCTCGAAAAGTTTCCTCCCCCGGTCCTCCCAACGGAACGATTCACCGCAGATCTCCAGTGAGGTGCGGCGCATCCGGTTGAGTTCCTCGAGATCATCTATCACCGCGATAATTCCTTCCACCAGCGAGAAGGTATCCCGATGGAGAAGAATATTCTCCGGACTTTTCAGGGGCAGACCTTCGACCGCATGAGTTAACCCGGCAAGCGGAAGTCCGTGAAAGATATATTCAAGAGTCTTCAACTTGAAGCCGCCCCCGAACTCCTCGACAATCAATCCCATTCGTGAATCCAGCAGATAGGGCGTCATCCCGGGAACTCTTCCAACAAAATCGACCCCCGGATATCGCTGACTCATCGTCTCTCGAAAGGCCTCGTCGGTCTTGCCCACGATCTGAAGTTCAATACCTGCGGCGGCGAGGCGCCCTGCCGCCTTTTCCAGAAAGTTCTCCAGATTGATCCGTTTCGCGATCCACTCGAAGGATCCTGACATGACAACTCGTCTCGGAGTCTCACGGGTGATCTCGCGATGCACGTGGGCTTCTCCCTCATATCCCGGAGTAAGGCAAAGATAACGCTGACGCGGGAAGTTCTCACGGTAAGCATCGACCTCCGTGCCGGTGATGGCGGTAACCAGATCCACCTCGCGGCAAAGCGCCTCCTCCTGACGCGCGTACTTTTCGGCATCGAGCCGCAACGCTGCCTTGCGGAAAATCCCGGCAGTCGAATTCCGGGCTATGTCGCGGCGGACCTTCGCTTCGTGGTTATGCGAAATGTAAACCAGCACGGGATCTCCTTTGATGCCGGTGGCGCGCCTCTGTTCCCGAATCGGTCCAAGCGCCCATCCCAGCGCGGCGTGATCTATGATAATGGCATCCCACACTTCCTTCCGAATGGCCTCAACCAAGGCCTCCTCCGGACCTCCGTTTTTCAGCCGCCATGAGTCTGCGGGAAACCGGGTGAAAAGACTCATCGCCCGGGAACCAAGCCCGGGGCTGCCCAGGCGCCAGGTCACCCCGTCCTCATCGACGTGCAGACTGGCTTCACTCCCATTCCCTACGGGAGACTCGTCATTGTCGTGCGCAACAACCGTTAGTTCGACTCCCGTGCCAGCAAAGGCGCGGATAAGTCCGTTCGAATAGATCAATTCTCCGCTGTTTGCAGGACGGGGATATTTGCGGGTAAGCCAGAGGCACTTCATAAATCAGAGAATTGAAGTTCAAGCTCGATGTTCTACCAGATCCCCTTCTCTGTGCCGATGAGATCCGGTCCGGGGCATTATAGGGTATAAATTCAATAAAAACAATACTCTGATTCCCCTTCTTCTTCAGAATGAGCGCCTCACGGCCTCTTCCGGAAAATTCCTGCCCGGTGGACCTCGTTCGTTTTACAGGAAACCGCGAGACAAGCATTGCTGCCCTTCTACCAATAGTGTCTCTTTACCACTTGCCCCTTGTGCCTGAAATTGGTTCTATCTACGCACGTGAACGCCTTCCTCCATCGTACTGAGACAGATGATACCCTCGAACTGGGTAATGTGAGCATCATCGGGAGAAGTCCCGAGTGCCAGGTCCTCATTGAGGATCCCCGTGTCTCAAGGCGCCACGCCATGATTCGAAAACAGGACGGCGGGTTCTACCTCTTCGATCTCGGCAGTTTCAATGGCAGTTATCTGAATGGGTCACGGGTCACCGCAACCAGACAACTAAAGAACGGCGACACGATTACATTCGCGGAACATGAGTTCCAGTTTTCCGAAACAGGAGACCAGCCCGCTGTCATCAACATGGAAGACCTGGGTGGATCCACTATCGCCCTCATCCGATCCACTCCAGTCATTATCCTCGTCAGCGACATCAAGGGATTCACCGCTCTGTCCGAGGAAATTGAAGCTGACGATCTCGCCCAGATCATCGGAAGCTGGTATTCGGACTGTGAGCGTATTCTCTCCGAGGAGGGCAGCACCGTCGACAAGTTCATTGGAGACTGCGTCCTCGCCTATTGGACCTCGGTGACCCCCGACACTCTCCATGGAGCTCTGCGGGCCGCCAAGAAGCTCCTCGCTTCGTGCGAACGGATTTATCTGGAACGCCCCGATGTCTTTGAAAGCATCCACCGTCGATTTGAAGTGGGTGTAGCCATCCACACCGGGAAAGTCGCCTACGGCGGCATGAGCCAGGGTGAATTCACTCTCGTCGGCGACCCGGTTAACCTGACCTTCCGACTGGAATCAATGACCCGCGAACTCCAGAGCAACGTTCTGGTCTCAGGAGACTTTGTCAGAGCTCTCCCGGAAGTAAGGAGCCACTGCAAAAACCACGGGGTGCACCGCGTCAAAGGCCGCGCCCAGGTCGTGGAGGTTTTCTCCGTCAACTCCTTCCCCGGAGACTGATCCCCGGGGCGGAGTTTTTTGAAAGCGGGATCAGCCGAATCTTCCCGAGATGTAGTCTTCGGTCTGCTTCTTCGAAGGGTTGCTGAACATGGTTGTTGTCCTGTCCATCTCAATGAGATTCCCAAGATAAAAGAACGCGGTCCGATCCGAGACGCGCGCCGCCTGCTGCATGTTGTGCGTTACGATGACAATCGTGAATTCCGATCTGAGTTTTGTGATCAGTTCTTCGATGATGGCGGTTGAAATGGGATCGAGAGCCGAACACGGCTCATCCATCAGAACAATCTTGGGCCGCACGGCGATGGCTCGCGCGATGCAAAGACGCTGCTGCTGCCCGCCGGAAAGACCGAGACCGCTCGCGTTGAGACGATCCTTAACTTCCTCCCAGAGACCCGCGTAACGCAAGCTCTCCTCGACTGCCTGATCGAGCGCCTGCTTGCCGTTGATCCCCTGGATTCGAAGGCCGAAGGCGACATTCTCGTAAATGCTCTTCGGAAACGGATTATACTTCTGGAAAACCATACCCACGTGTTTTCGAAGTTCGATCACATCAACTTCCGGAGCGTGGATATCGGTTCCGAGAATACGAATCTCTCCTTTGGAGATCCCCGCCGTGGGGATGAGATCATTCATCCGGTTGAAGCAACGGAGCAATGTCGACTTACCGCAGCCGGAGGGCCCGATAAATGCCGTCACCTCACCCCGGTTGATATTCATGGTGATATCCCGAAGAACATCCTTCCCGGGAACATAGCCAAAGCTCACATTGTCCACGTCGATCACCAGGTCGTGAGTATTCTCCCGCGTCACGGGTTGGTTGGCAGTCTTTGTCTCCGGAGTCAAGACCTCCTCTTGTTTCTCTTGTTCAGACATACTTGTTTTCATGGTTGCAATCCTCGCGAGCTTGTCATGTGAAATATTTCAAATTCTCCCGTTACCATTTGATTTTTTTCCGGTAGTGGATGCGGAGAAATACGGAAAGAGCGGCAAAAAGCATCACCACCACGAGGAAGACGAAGACTGACCCATACTGCATGGGCCGGGTGTATTCAGACTGCGGAATACGAGCCGCCACCGTATAGATGTGGTAAGGCATCGCCTGAACCGATTGGGACAGGAACCCGCCGACACCGTTAACATCCTGCCACGGCAGCTTGTCCTTGTGCGAAAGCGCGGCCGTAAACATGATGGGAGCGGTTTCTCCGGCTACCCGGGTAATTCCGAGAACAGAAGCCGTCAGCATACCCGGAAACGCGTAGGGAAGCACAGACTTGGCAATCGTTTGCCATTTGGTCGCGCCGAGAGCGAGTGAGGCCTCGCGAAATCCCATTGGGATTGCCTTTAATGATTCCTCGCACGCGGCAATGATAACCGGCAACACCATCACGGCGAGCGTGAACCCGCCTGCAAGCATGCAGGTGCCCCACCCCTGAAATGATATGTAGGACTTCGTGAAGAGAATCGGAACCGTAAAAAGGGCCGATTCCATGGGAGCATCCGTGATAACCGGGGCCACGAGACAGAAAAGGCCGAGTCCAAAGAGTCCGAAAACCACGGATGGAACTCCCGCGAGGTTCATGATCGCCAGCCGGATCAAATCCATAAACCGACCTTTCGAAGAATACTCATTCAGGTAGATCGCTGTGGTGAGACCGACAAAAAGAGCAACAATAATGCAGATCCCCGTCAGGAGCGCTGTTCCCACGAGCGGACCGAGGATCCCCCCACCGGAGAACGCGTGGGAATGCTCCTCAACAATCTTCAAGTCAGGGAAGTCCCGCTTGAACTGGGAATAGTCACTGAAATCAAGTTTGTGCTCTGCACCATCGGACGTCTCAAAGGTCATGAGTGTCTCGGGACTCTTTGTCAGGAAGTCGATATTCACAAAGGGCGGAGAGGCCTTAAAGACCACAGGTGCCCCCTTGATAATGATGTCGACAAAAATATACCCGGCGCACAGAAGGATGAAGTAAGTGGCAAGCCGAAGGGCGGTGGCAGTGAACACGTCCTTTCGTTTCTGCGCCCCCCCTTTGCTCGCAAAGGGATTGGCAGTGCGATGTTTCGGAATTTCTTCGGAAATGTCGTGCATGAGAAATTAGCGGGATAGGTGGGAAAAACCGAAGGAGGTGACTATACTTTCTGGAAGCGTTTCAGTGCCTGTTGCGCCGCGTAGTTGACGAGAAGGGCAATGACAAAAAGAACCATTCCGACAATAAAAAGGGCTCTCCAGTGAAGTGATCCCCCGTCAACCTCACCCAGCTCCTGGGCAATGATCCCCGTCATCGTATGGGTTGGTTGAGTGACAACACCGAAGCCTTCGGAGAAATCGGGAATTTTGATCTTATTACCGGCAACGAGGAGCACCACCATGGTCTCACCGATGATTCGGCCGAAGCCGAGAAGCACAGCGGCAATCAGACCGGAAGCAGCGGTCGGAAGAACCACCCGGAAAACAGTCTGAAGTCTCGACGCACCCATCGCGAAGGAGTTCTCCGCGAAGGCGGAAGGAACATTCTCAAGCGCATCTTCGGTGAGGGTGAAAATCGTGGGAACCGCCATAAACGCGAGGAGCAGGCCGGCGTTTAGAATGGTAAGCCGTTCCGCCATGGGAAAACCGGGAACCCAGGAGAGCCATTCAACCTGACTCACCTCACGGAGCATTTCCCCCAGTACAAGGATCCCAAAGAATCCGAGAACCACCGAGGGAATCGCCCCGATAAACTCGATCGCCGGTTTGACGATCTCCTGCTCACGCCGCGGTGCCAGCTGATTGACGTAAATCGCGGCGGCGATCGAAAAAGGCACGGCCACAATCAGGGCAATGACCGAAATCATCAGCGATCCTGTAAGAAGGGGCAGGAGGCCATAAAAGTCATGCCAGGAACTATTTGTGATCCACTGCTTGCCGAACAGGAACGCGGAGAAAGACTTTATCCAGGAAACCGGCAAATCGTGACGCCAGCTTGGGATGCGATCCCGATTCGCCTTCTGCACCCCTTTGAAGCTCCCGTAGGCAGACCGGCTTCGGTCGAGGTTCTCGCGGGCGCTCTCTGTGGAAACCGTTGACGGCAACGCTTGCAGAAGGCGTTCCATTTCAGCTTTGAGAGGAAGGGACACCTCTGCATACTTTGAGACCGCCGCGTAGAGCGGGGCGTTCATTGCCACCAGATCGGGTTCCGTGATCACGACCTCGTCTGCTTCAGCCTGAAGTTTCGCCTTTTCTGCCGGATCGTCCACATTCTCTGCACCGGCAAGTAGCGCAGCACGCCTCTGGGGTGCGGATTTAAAACTATTGATAACAGCCCGATTCTCTGTCGCGTGTTTTCGTAGCTCTCCGTGCAGCGTACGAAGTGGTTTCACCGCACTCTGTATCTCCGTGAGTGTCGTTTTAAACGCGATCAGTCGCGCCGCCGTGTCTGCTTTCTTTGTTTTGCTGGCTGCTTTAAGCTCAAGCAGGAAGGGATGCTCTTCTTTGGCTTTCGGAAACGCCTCAAACAGAACCGCTTCGCGAATTTTTTCGATGTTCGTAAGTCCTACCCCTCGGTCACTCCCTCCGGTGGACCAGGCATCAGGGGATTCGAGGGCTGCTTCCACCTCCGCCCTTAAGGTCACCCGCAATTTCTCAATCTCAGACCGGCGCGTTTCGAGCATTTGCTGCACTTCAGGGATTTCCGGCGAACCCTCGGCGAGTCCGGCGACCTTCTTTGCGAGCCCTACCTCTTCTTCGATTTTACGTTCAAGCAGGTTCCACGACTTCCGCGTGATGGTTTCAACATTGGCAAGAACAGCCCGAGCCGTCGCAATTTGTGCGTCTTCAATCGCCGACGATTCATTAACCTCGGCAAAATAAGCGATATTGGCGGCGCTATAAAATTTAGTATGGGCGTCAATTTCTTCGCCCATGTAATCGACAAATTCCTGACCGGCCTGGCGGTAGGATCCGAGCCCCTCATGGTGGGCCGGAAAAAACATGATTCCTTCGCGCCCAAGGAAAAAGCAGATCAGAATGATCAAGACAATAGCCAAACTCGCGTTCCCGCCGAAAAAGTAACGGATAACGTCCTGCAACCCGATACCAAGAATGCGGAATCCCCTTCGCTTGAAGGCATCGCGTCCGGAAAAACTATCGGCTGAAGTAGGAGTCTCACTCATGGCAGTAGCAGGGAAGGGGCGCACTAAATCGCTCTTTTTTAAATGATTTTCGACGCGGAGGGTAGCTAAGATTCTAGAGACTGAGATGAAAGACCCGGCGAGATGGCTCGCCGGGCGGAAATTTCATGTCCAGCATAAGGCGGGCCTAACCCGAAGCCGGGCCCGCCATCACTGGCAGAATAAGAGGATTACTTGAAGGAGATGAATCCAACACGCTCAACCACTTCAACAGCCTTGTCATCGGTGGTTGCCCAGGTGAGGAACTTCTCAGCAGCCGGAGAGGTTTTGCCCTCAACGGTGTAGTAGAAGAGGGTACGAGCGATCGGGTAGGTCGACTTGTTCTCAGGCTTGAGCTCGACACCATCCACAGAAATGGCCTTGACGCCTTCCTTGCTGGCGTAAGCAAGACCAACGTAACCGATTCCATTGGCATTTTTTGCTACTTCCTCAGCGATCTGCTCGTTGCCGGCCATTTTCTGGGTGTCGGCACCGTAGTCACGCTTGTCCATTGCCATCTCCTGGAAGGACTTGTAGGTACCCGATGAGGTGTTGCGTGTGTAGACAGAGATCGGACCGGCTTCGCCACCGACTTCGCTCCAATCCTTAATCTCACCAGTGAAGATCCCCTCGATTTGCTTGAGAGTGATGTCAGCGAGACCGTTCTTAGCATTCACGATGATACCGATCATGTCGTAACCACCGACCCACTCCTTGATTTTGAGTCCCTTGGCGGTGAACTCTTCTGTTTCTTCTTTCTTAATGTCGCGGCTGGACATACCGATGTCGGAAGCTCCGGCAAGGAGGCTGGTGAAGGCAACTGAAGAGCCTTCAGCGGCGATCTCGAAAGTGGCGGCGTTGCCGGCCTCTTTGTAGGCTTCAGCAAGCTGTGGAACCATTTTGGCACCCAGCGTGTCGGAACCCTTGATAACAATCTTGTCTTCCGCTTGAGCTCCCGAGAGGAGCGCGGCAGCGGCAAAAATGGCGAGTGTGTTTTTCATTGTGTCTATTTCAGAGTTGGTTTTGTAAATCGGGTCCGGATTTCGAACCCGACGAACCGTGCGCGACGTGCTCCTTCTTATCAAACTGGCTACCGTATCAATCCCGTCACATTCGGAGCCGTTCCAAAAGAGCCCTGGAAATCAACTCAACCCATTTAATATCAGCGCCTTAAAAATATCGTTCAATTCTCCATAATGCCCGCTTCAGGCACCACCTGAGCCGGTCCCACCGTCCTCACGATATACCCCCCGGATTTCTCGTCGGCCTGGAGCTCGATGAGCCCCCGATCCCGGACCTCCTCAAGGAGGGCATTAAATCCCCGGAACCCATAGTAACTCTCGGCAAAACCCGGTTTCTGACGTTTGATCGCCTGCTTGACCATGGAACCCCAGACCATTTCATCCTCCCCCCGGGTCTCTGACATGGTTTCGAAGGTCTCGAGCACAAGATTGACCGCCTCGTCCCGCTTGTCGTTTCCGGGGGCACTTCCCGCGGTGGTCTTCTCGGCCGCCTTTTTCGGAGCCTGGCGGGCCCGCTGGGTTTCCTTTTTCCTCACCAGATCATCGTAAAAGATGAACTCGTCGCAATTGGCGACAAAGAGATCCGAGGTCGATTGCTTCACCCCGACACCGATGACGTCCTTGTTGTTTTCGCGAAGTTTGCTCACCAGGGGCGAAAAATCGGAGTCCCCGCTGATCACGACAAAGGTATCGATATGCGGCTTGGTGTAACACAGGTCGAGGGCGTCCACGACCATACGAATGTCGGCGGAGTTTTTGCCCGACTGGCGCACATGGGGAATATCGATCAGTTCAAAATTCGCCTCGTGCATGCTGCGCTTGAACTTGTCGTAGCGACCCCAGTCGCAATAGGCCTTCCGGACGACGACATTGCCCTTCACGAGGACCCGCTCGATTACCTTGTTGATATCAAAGCGCTCGTATTTGGCCTGCTCGGCCCCGATCGCGACATTCTCGAAATCGGCAAAGATTGCCATGATAGAGGTCTTTTGATCCGCTGGCATTCCTACGATTCGCGGTGGAACACCCGATTGGCAAATGCGGAAAGAGGCGGTTTTTGGTTGCTCTGCCGCTACGAAGTGTTCAGATTAACGGCATGAGCGCAATCGAACAGCCAGGCAAGTCATCCGCAGGAAAAATCATCGCCTTTATCGGCTGCGGCTGTCTCGGCTTGGTCGCCCTCGTGATCATCGGTGCCGGAGCCATCTTTTACTTCGCCATGGGCGCGATCAAAAAGAGTGACGCCTACGTGGAGTCCATCGCCGCCGTGGAGTCCAACCCCGCCGCCATTGCCGCCCTCGGTGAGCCGATCGAACCGGGATTTTTGTTCTCGGGCAGCGTGAATACCACGAACGGAGAAGGCACCGTGGACTTCAGCATTCCTGTCTCAGGCCCCAATGGCAAGGGAACGATCAAGGTGATCGGCACCAAGTCGGCCGGCAGTCCAACCTGGAACTACGAGACCTGGCAGCTTGAGGTGGACGGATCCGCTGAGCCCATCCCGCTTTCACGATAGGGCTAAGCGCCCTGATCGGCGCAGTCGGGCAATTGCCGAAGCCCCCGTTCCGTGCGAGGCTTGATGGCAATGCAGCTTTTTGTCCTGATATTCATGATTGCTCTCGCCCTCACGATGTGGGGGCGCAGCCGCTTCCTGAAGGTCTACGGACAGGAGGCGCAGAATACGATTTCCTCCAGAATCACGGGCGCAGAGCTTGCTGAAAAGATCCTCCGCCACCGCGGCATTGAGGGAGTCTCCATCGTTCGAGGACGGGGCATTCTGGAGGACTTTTATTACCCCGACAAAAGGCAGATCACCCTCGCCGCGCAGCATTTTTCCGGTTCCACGTTTACCGCACTCGCCATGGCCTCGCAGCAGGCGGGCAAAGCGATTCAACATTTCGAAGGGCATCGTCCCCTGCTCTGGCGGACCTCGGTGATTTACTGGACCGTCTATCTCAGCCTTCCCCTCTTCATCGTCGGTCTGTTCACGCTGGCGCTGGGGATGACAAAGACCGTTTTCCCGCTCGTTCTTCTGGCGTGGTCAATCATTGCGGTTTGGAACATCATGACCGTTCCGACCGAACTCGATGCCGGAGCGAGGGCAAAAAAGCACCTTGAGGAACTCCGGGTATTCAAAAATCTCGATGAACGCGTCGGGGTGGAACGGGTCATGGGTGCCGCCTGCACTGCCTACATCTATGGTCTCTCCGTCATCGGCTCGTGGGCAGCCCGCCACTTTTTGCCGGGGATGAGCCGTCAGGATGGGGCCGATTAAGACCCCACAGGGTCAGTCCAGTGACTTGACCCTGATGTCTTTGAACCAGACCACCTGACCGTGGTTTTGCAGGCCGATGTGGCCTTTGCGGGGCTTGTCCTTGATCGCGACTTTGAATTTGTTTGTTGTTCCGTCAGGGTTTTTCCCTACCTCGGGCCAATCGTCCACGTCGACATCAAAAACCTGAACCCCGTTGATCTGGCAAGTCACGCGCGGCCCGACACATTTCAGGGTGAGAGTGTTCCATTGCCCGACCGGATTCGCCGGGTCAGCCTCGGGTCCTTTGCCCTCGTAGAAGGAGCCGTTGAGTTTCCTGACATCCTTTGCTCCGTGCAGCTTCTGGAAGCCGACATTGTCGACCAGTTGCACCTCCGAACCGCGATGGACCGGATCGCTTTTTTCCGACCGGTAGAACACTCCCGTGTTGGCAGCCTCGGAGAGTTTGTAGGAGAGGGTGAGCTCGAAGTCGCCGTATTCCTGCTTCGTCCAGATATATCCCATGCCGCGGGGTGTCACCGAACCATCGTCAGCCTCGAAATCCTTCATCCGGCAGGTGAGGGATCCATCCTCCTCGATGACCCAGCCACCTGCCTCGAAATCCCAACCCTCGAGGCTGGTTCCATCGAAGATGACCACTCCGTCGCCAGCTTCAGCAGCAGGCAGAGGGTGAGCAAAAAGGAGCGCGGCAAAGAGGAGCTTTTTCATCGATGGATCAGTTGGTGGCTTCGGCAGAGTAACGGATTTTGGGAATCGCCTTGAGCAGTGTCCGGGTCACCCCGGATTGAGGTGAATGGAAGAGCGCGTCGGACTCGCCGACTTCGACGATTTTTCCCCCGTCCATCACAGCGATGCGGTCGGCGACATACCGCACCACGGAGAGATCATGGGAAATGAAGACCATAGTGAGATCGAGATCTTTTCGCAGCTTGAGGAGCAGGTTGAGAATCTGCGACTGAATCGAGACATCAAGCGCGGAGACGGGCTCATCCGCGAGTATGAGCTTCGGCTCCGTGCCGAGGGCACGGGCAATGGCAATGCGCTGGCGCTGCCCTCCTGAGAACTCGTGCGGATATTTCCGAATGTAGCGTGAATCCAGTCCGACCCTTGCCATCAGCGCCGCGACGGCTGACTCGAGGGCGGAGCGATCCCGCGCCAACTCCGGGTGACGGGTCAGGATGGCCTCGGCGAGGGTGCTGAATACCGTCATGCGGGGATTCAGCGAGGCATAGGGATCCTGGAAGATCATTTGAAAGTCACGCCGGCGCGTCCGGATCGCTTCGGGAGGGAGGTCGGCAAGCCGCTCTCCCTCGAGGATCACGCTGCCAGAGGTCGGCGTGAGCAGTTGCATGATGAGCCGGGAAAGGGTCGTCTTCCCGCACCCGCTTTCCCCGACGAGTCCGAGAATCTCACCCTTCTCGATCTGAAGCGAGACCCCGTCGACTGCCCGCACGATCGTCTTGCGCGGAATCGGCCAGCCCTCGCGGCGGACAAAATGGCGGGTCAGGTTCTCAAGCTCAAGGTAGGACATGAATTCTTCAATACACTCGCCCTAAATCTGACAGAGAAAGCGGAATTCGTCGCCTCCCATGATCGAATTTAGTCCGCTTAACTTTGACATACCGGTTTTTGAATATTATAATTATCATAACTTCCACCATCCGTTAATGTCTCTCTTCTTCAAATGGCTCGGGGGTAGTCTCCTGAGCGTTCTACCTTTCCTCGTCGTGATCGATGTGGCTTCTCCCATGGAAAGGTCAATTGCGGAATATGCCCGTCCATTCTCGCGAATCGAAGAGCGCGCTGGCGAGCTTGCGAGAGCAACCCGGCGACTGTTCACCGCCAAGGTTTCGCCCAACATGATTGGATCTTCGTTTCTCGCCAGTGACCCGGAGCACCTCCGGGCGAGGAATGCCTATCTTGCATCCACCTTCGAACCACGTAACGATCATCATCTCTTCACCAAAATCGTTGAGGAAAACGAAGTCGTTTATGAAATAAGAGGACTCAAACTACGCGGCCCCTATCCACAGACTGTCGATGCGACCGCCAGAGCCATCGGTATCAACTCCGGTCTCATTTACCACTACGAAGCGGAAGGGTATCGAATCGTGAGCGGGAAGAGCGCGGTTAACGAGTGGAAACCGGGAACACCTCCCGGACTTGGAAACCTCACCTTGATCCGACAGGGAGCCGAGTGGCACGTCGAAGCTTCGGGGGTCACTTTACGGCAATAGCAGGGGCGGGCCGCACGTCCGCGGTCAGTCTCAAGGGAGAAGTCACCTGTGACGGATTCTTCACGGGGATCCGCTTTGGAACCATTGAGCGCATCGGATAGTCTGATGTCTCTCTTTCTGAAACAATCCGATTTCCCCCCGAATGAGCAAGCTCGACGACTTTGACGACCTGCATTTTCCACGAACAGAAGTCCCTGAAATCAATCGGCTCATCGCTGATGATTTGAATCGACGGGGATTTCTTCAGAAGTCGGTCGGGGCCGGGTTTGCGACCTTTTTTGGCGGCCTCGGATTCGGCCAGGATGAGGCGGTGGCAGCCGTGGATCCGGCGAAGCCTCTCCTCGGATTTCCCCCGGTTAGCGCGAGCACCTTGGACGAGGTCATGCTGCCGGACGGATATAAGGAGACCGTGTTGATCTCCTGGGGGGATCCGCTCTTCCCGAACACGCCGGAGTTCCGGCAGACCGCAGACGCCTCCGAGCAGGAGCGGCAGTTCGGAGACAACAACGATGGAATGCACCTGTTCCAGATAGAGAAAAACGGGGCAACCCACTGGGTCTTCGCCGTGAACAACGAATTCTACAACACCGAAACTCTTTTCATCCATCAGGGAAGACTATCGACGGCAGAAGATATCAGGAAAGCCCAGGCGGCGATCGGGGTCTCGATTTTTGAGATCGTTGAGAGGAAGCGGGGCTGGCGGGTTAAGAGGAACAGTCCTTTCAACCGGCGAATTACGGCCAACACGCCCATGACGCTCAGTGGCCCCGCCGCCGGACATGTGCTCATGAGAACCCCGCTCGACCCTTCAGGCAGCAGAGTCCTCGGCACCATCAACAACTGCGCCCACGGGGTTACCCCCTGGGGCACCTATCTGACCTGTGAAGAAAACTTTAACGGATTTTTTGGAAGTGCGGGTGAACCCCGCCTCGGAGAACGCGATGTCCGCTATGGCATTTCAAAGATCGGAAACAAGGATTACGACTGGCACACATTCGACGGGCGTTTCGATCTGGAGGAAAATCCGAACGAACAAAACCGCTTCGGATGGGTCGTCGAAATCGATCCGTCGGATCCCCTTTCCACCCCGAAAAAGCGTACCGCTCTGGGCAGGTTCAAGCATGAGAATGCCGAGCTCGTTGTGAACCGTGATGGACGGGTCGTTGTCTACATGGGCGATGACGAAGGCGGCGAGTTCATCTACCGCTTTGTCTCCACGAACCCGTATAAGGACGGTGATGTCGTCTCGAACCGGGATCTCCTCGACGAGGGAGTTCTGTCTGTGGCCAAGTTCGACGATATCAAGGAGGGGGAAACTCAGGGAAAGGGTCGCTGGATCGCCCTTCGCGCCGGAGAAGGCAAGCTGGTCGCGGAGCAAGGCTTCTACGATCAGGCGGAGGTTCTCATCTTTGCCCGGGAGGCGGGAACGCTGATGGGCGGAACGACAATGGACCGCCCTGAGTGGGTCACGGTCGACCCGAAGACCGACACCGTCTACTGCACCCTGACAAACAACAAATCCAGAGGATCCTCAGATGGGGATCCGGTTAATGATGCAAACCCCAGAGAGGGAAATCAATACGGCCAGATCATCCGCTGGACCCCGGCGGATCGCGACCACACGGCAGAGACATTCACGTGGGACCATTTTGTAATGGCCGGGAATCCTGAAGTTCACCAGGGCAAGGACAATCCCTATGCGGGGTCGGACAACATCAATGAGGGAAATCTCTTCAATTCCCCGGACGGACTTAAGATCGACGGGAAGGGCCGACTCTGGATCCAGACGGATGGAGTTTCCTCGAATAGCGATGATTTCAAAGGGATGGGAAACAACCAGATGCTCTGTGCCGATCCACTCACGGGTGAGATCCGGCGTTTTCTGGTCGGTCCCAAAGGATGTGAAGTCACCGGGATCGCCTTCACCCCGGACCACACCACCATGTTCGTCGGAATTCAGCACCCCGGCGAACCCCCGTATCCATCTCACTTTCCGGACTACGGAGACAGTATCCCGCGTTCCTCCATCCTGGTCGTGAAGAAGAAGGATGGCGGAGTGATCGGGACTTGAGCGGCGTCACCGGAGAAACGGGTGAAGCAGAGAGTGATCTCCATCCGGATCGGCTGGATGAATTCGGGGAGGAATTGTGGTGGGCAGCTTGCTCACATTTTCGGGGCAGCCCCCGAAACTTCTTGCCGAATCGGGCGGATTTCCCTTTGCTGAAATCTGCGACAACTCTCCATTCGATGGCGAACTCATTTAAAACGTTGCTCCGCATCTCCGCTCTCACCGCCGTGGCGGGCATTGCCTATCTTGCGAGCGGCTGGCGACCGGCTCCACCGGCCTCGTCCGCGCGCTTCACCAATCAATTCCTGAGCTTGATCGAGGCGGAATCTCATGATCTCAAAGTCGTGAAACACTCTGAACTGAAGTTGGCGATATCTCCCGCCGATGGTGAATACGAATATGTCGTTTCCCTCCAGCCGCTTCACCAATTTCTTTGCAAATACCCCCGGAATCGAAATGGCCGGCGTAAAATAATGCAGGAGCGTGCGGAGGGATTTCTCTCCACCATTCGATATTTCAAGGAACACCCTCCCGTTGACAAGTCCGCGGAGTCGATCCCGGTGGCCGATGTTCTGCGCCAAATCCGCGAGTCATGGCCCGACGAAGTGGTATTGGCCTATCATGGAGAAAGTCGCAGCTGGAGCGATAAGCCCGG
This sequence comes from Akkermansiaceae bacterium UBA2381, assembly GCA_002344215.1. GTDB lineage: Bacteria > Verrucomicrobiota > Verrucomicrobiia > Verrucomicrobiales > DEV007 > Arctic95D-9. Next base: position 50,205 of record DDSV01000015.1, on the reverse strand, counting down.
TCCCGAATCCAAAAACATTCCGGAGGGCCGGGCGACCTATCGCACCACCGCCGAGATCTTTCAGCGCGGGCGTTTGCAAAGTCGATTTGAGCCCCTCGTCCAACTCGCGAACAGTCCGGATGAACGGCATTCGCCGCGCTTCGTGACGAGCGCTTTCGACGGAACGGATTGGTTTTGGGCCGAGGGTAATAGAAAAGGAGATTTGCCCCTGGCCGGAGGCACCGCTGAGGTGGGGCCAAAGCGTAAGCTTTCCGACTTCTATCACGAAAACGCACTGGCCGGATTTCCGGCATATTTCCCCGTGATACTGTCTCACTCTCTACGGGATTTCCTTGAGACTCCTGGATTGATCGAGAATATAAATCTAAATCTTTGGGCCGCGAAACTTAGTGACGGCAACGTTAGGCTCACCGTCATGAGAGGGATCATCGGGGGCGGGATCGAGCGGGGCGAAATGATTTTTGATCCGGCGAGACGCTGGGCGTTCCTTTCAGGCAAAACGTTGGTTAATTTCGATGAATCAAGGGAAACCGGATTGAAATTTGCGGTGAACTGCGAGGAATTTCAGGACCTCGGTTCTCAGGCCGGCTTTGTCCCCGGTCGGGTACGGTTCGAGTGGCGGGGCGATTTTGTGATCGAACATCAATTGTCCGAATTCAAAGTTCGTAATGATGTCGAAGCCGAAGACTTCCGGCCGGAACTCGGTCCGGATTGGACGGTAACTCAGACATCCCGCTGAGGGAGTTTTTACCAAGCCTACCTCCCCGCACCGGCGAGACAGCCCGGACAATCCTGCACCCAGTGCGTGCTTTCCAGCTCGACCAAAGCGGGCCGGGTCGTTGCGTGCCCGGGATAGCCCTCATGCGCTTCACATCTCGGCGCAAACGAACATCCGGGAACCCCATTCGCCAGGTTCGGCGGGAGGCCGGGAATGGTGTAGAGCGTCTCGCCTTTTTTCTGCATTGCCGGGATGGAGCGCTGCAGGGCCCGTGTGTAGGCATGACGCGGACGCGCAAAAAGAGTCTCGACGGGAGCACGCTCCACAAATCGGCCGGCATACATCACGTTCACGTAGTCGCAAACTTCGGAGACAACGGCGAGGTCGTGAGTGATGAAAATGACGGCGGTGCCCAGATCATTCTGCCGTGTCTTGATGAGATCGAGGACCTGGCGCTGGATCGTAACATCGAGGGCGGTGGTCGGCTCGTCTGCGATGAGGATCTCAGGCCGCGTAATCAGCGCCATGGCGATCATGACTCGTTGTCGCATCCCGCCGGAGAACTCGTGCGGATAGCTGTGAATACGGCTTTTCGGATCGGGAATGCCGACAGCCTCGAGTTCGGCGATGGCGCGAATGAGCGCCTCGGATTTGGAGAGCCCCTCGTGGATGAGGAGCGGCTCGATGAGCTGGGTCGAAATCCGCAGATAGGGATTGAGCGAGGTCATCGGATCCTGAAAAATCAGGCTGATGCGTTTTCCTCTGACCTTTCGCATTTCGGCCTCGGAGAGCTGCAGCAGATCGAGATCGCCGAATCTCGCGGTGCCGCCCTCGATACGTCCGGGAGGTTGGGGGATAAGCTGAAGGAGCGAATAACAACAGACTGACTTCCCCGAACCCGACTCCCCGACGATGCCGACCGTCTGCCCCGCCTCAACGTCAAAAGAGATCCCATCGACCGCCCGCACGATTCCATCGCGGGTGTGAAAGCTGGTGCGGAGATCTCTGACTTCGAGGAGGGGCATGCTCGGAAGTTTAAGGTTTCAAGTTTAAAGTTTCAGGTTCGGAGCGGGATGTGGACCATTTGACGAGGCGGCATTTGCTCATGTCGAAGGGGGAGAAGTAGAGGGTGGCTTCTTTGCCGAGAGCGTCCTCGCCTTCCGGTAGGCGGGGTCCTTTGCGTTCGATGACGGCGTAGGCGCGATAGCCGTTGGCCATTTCGACTTCGTAGAGGCGGTCCACTTCGTGGACCTGAACGATTCGGCCGGTGGCCTCGATAGGGGGACGCTCCGCCATAATTTTCAGGTGGTCAGTCTGTCAGAGAATCGGGTCTTGGCAACCTCCACATGATAAATCCTGCCTCGACCAAAGCGTCAGAAAAACGAGCGACGCATCAAAAAACCGTTGCTCTGAGCGCATCTTCACCCTCTATAAGTCTCCGTTTTCAATTCACAGGAGCATAAACCACCCCCCGGCACCATGGCACGCATTAACGACAACTTTTTGAAACTCAAGGCCGGCTACCTCTTTCCCGAGATCGCCCGCCGCGTCACCGCCTTCAACGAGGCCAATCCCGAAGCCGCCAAACGCCTCATCCGTTGCGGCATCGGCGACGTGACCGAGCCGCTCCCCGAAGCCTGCCGCAAGGCGATGCATGATGCCGTCGACGAACTCGGCGACGCGAGCACCTTCAAAGGGTACGGCCCCGAGCAGGGTTATGCCTTCCTCCGCGAAGCCATCGTCGAAAATCAGTATGCCGGCCTCGGAATTGCCGCGGACGAGGTTTTCATCTCAGACGGATCCAAGTGCGACACGGGCAACATCCTCGACATCTTCGGCCACGACAACGTCATCGCGATCACCGATCCGGTTTACCCGGTCTACGTCGACACCAACGTCATGGCCGGGAACACCGGTGACGCCGACGAAAAAGGTGCCTTTGCCGGACTTGTCTACCTGCCCTGCACGCCGGAGAACGGCTTCGTCCCCGCCATCCCTGACCGCAAGGTCGACCTCGTCTACCTCTGCTACCCCAACAACCCCACCGGGGCGACCGCCACCCGCGCCCAACTCGAGGCCTGGGTTGCCTACGCCCGCGCCAACAAGGCTATCATCTTTTACGATGCCGCCTACGAGGCCTTCATTCAGGATCCGGCGCTACCGCGCTCAATCTTCGAAATCGAGGGGGCCCGCGAGTGCGCGATGGAGTTCCGCAGCTTTTCGAAAAACGGAGGTTTTACCGGCGTGCGTTGTGCCTACATTGTGATTCCGAAGACACTCAAGGGCTACAGCGCCGATGGCAGCGAACAGGCGATCCACCCGCTCTGGTCCCGTCGACATAGCACAAAATTCAACGGGGCGAGCTACCCGGTGCAAAAAGGTGCCGCGGCCGTTTTCTCAGAAGAGGGCAAAAAGCAGGTCGCCGCGCTCATTGAGGGATACATGGGCAACGCTAAACTTCTCCGTGAAGCCTGCACCGCCGCCGGACTTCCTGTCTTCGGCGGGGTCAACGCCCCTTACGTCTGGGTCGGCTGTCCCGATGGACTGAGCTCATGGGACATGTTCGACAAGATGCTGCACGAGGCAAACGTCGTCATCACTCCCGGCTCCGGTTTCGGCGCGGCGGGCGAAGGTTACTTCCGCATCTCCGCGTTCAACACACGGGCGAACGTTGAGGAAGTCTGTCGTCGCATCCGCTCAACCTTCGGGTGATCGTTTTTTGAAACGGGCCGGGAGACTACCAGCATGACAATGGCGTAATCTTCCGGTAATTCCGTTGTCAGACAGGCCGGCGAGATTCATCATCCACCACGGATGCGCATTCTCCTCGTCGAAGATCAGGCTAAAATCGCCGAGTTTACCCGCAAGGGCCTCGAGGAATCGGGCTTTGTCGTGGAGGTCTGCGGAGACGGCAGCAAGGCTTTTGAACTCGCCACGACGCAGGAGTTTGACGCCATTGTCCTCGATATCATGCTGCCGGGGCGGGACGGCCTCAGCGTGCTGCGGGGCCTGCGCGAGCGTCATCTCACCGTGCCGGTGATCCTGCTCACGGCGAGAAATGAACTGAACGAGCGGGTCGAGGGTTTCAATCTCGGCGCCGATGATTACCTGACAAAACCCTTTTTTGTCGAGGAACTGGTCGTGAGGCTCCAGGCGCTCCTGCGACGCAGCGGCGGTCAGGAAGGAAAAACGATCCTCCAGGTCGGCGACCTCTCCCTCGATCTCATCAAACGCGAGGCCCATCGCGGTGCCGAACCGGTCGAACTGAGCCATCGTGAATTTTCCCTGCTCGAGTATCTGATGCGCTCTCCCGGGCGTGTTTTTTCAAGATCACAAATCAGCCAGCACGTCTGGAACACGCATTTCGACACAGGCACCAACATGGTCGACGTCGCCGTGGCGCGGCTGCGGAAAAAAATCGACGAGGGTCACGAGCCGGCCCTCGTCGAAACGGTGAGAGGAGTCGGCTATCGCATGCGGGAGGTGCCGCCGAAGCGATGAGATCCCGTTCCTTTCGCACCCGCATCGTGCTCTGGTCCGTCCTCGTCTCGGGCGCGGTCCTGCTCACCTTTGGAATGGTGGCGTGGTGGTCATTGCAACGTGACCGGATCAGCGCCCTCGATGAGTCGATTTCCACTTTCGGCTTCCGCCATGCGACGCGGGCGAGCGCGAATGCCGATGTCGAAAGGATGGCACTCTCGATGGTGGAGAATTTCGGCGAAGAGCGTGCCGCGACCCGCTTCTTCGCCTTTGTCACGAGTCAGGGAAAGGTCCTCCATCTTTCCCCGGGCTGGCCGGCTTCGATTGATCCGCTGAGCTTTGAACCGTCTCCGGTCCTGCTCGATCCCCAACCCTCGGTGCCGAGACCGCCTCCCCGGGACGACAGGGAGGAGTCGGGTCGTCGCGCCCGTCCTGTCTACACTCCTCTCTTTTTTTCAGTCGGTCAGAAAGACGACACCTTCCGGATTGGCGTCTTTGCCAATGCAGAGGTCAGGCTCCTCGTCGGTGCTGATCTCCGCGAACTCTCGGGAGAAGTTGATGCTCTGAGTCGAGCCTTTCTCCTCGCGCTGCCCGGTGCCCTATTACTCATCGGAGGCGGAGCGTGGTGGATTGCCCGGGGGGCTCTGCGCTCGATCAACGCCCTCGGCGAGGGCATGCAGCAGGTCTCCGCCCGCTCGCTCGGAACGCGGCTCGAAACGGGACGTGCCGACCGTGAGTTCGCGGCCATCGTCGCCCAGTATAATTCCATGCTCGAGCGACTCGAGCGGAGCTTCCACCAGGCGACCCGATTCAGCGCCGATGCTTCTCACGAGCTGAAAACACCCGTCGCAGTGATGCGGGGAACGCTAGAGCGGGCGCTCCTCGAGTCGGGGGACGATTCCGGCGCACAGGCGGTTTATTCCGAACTGCTCGAGCAGCTCGATCGTCAGAAGGCCATTCTCGAGGGGCTGCTCTTGTTATCCCGGGCGGATGCCGGGCAACTCAAACTCTCCTCAGAGCCGGTCGATCTCAGTGCAAAACTGAATCTTTGGCTCGAAGACGCAGGCTACCTCGCCGAGGAACGCGACATTACGATTCGCAGCGAAATCGATTCCGGGTTGCAGGTTCGCGGTGACGTCGGCCTCCTTCAGCAAGTTGCCCACAACCTTTTCTCGAACGCGGTGCGGCACAATGTCGACGGAGGGGAAATCGTTTGCCGGCTGCACGCGGGGGGCGATTTCCTCATCCTTGATATCTCCAACACCGGACCGCAAATCAGTGAATCCGAAAGAGAGCAAATCTTCGCTCGCTTCCAACGCGGCAGCGCCGCTCAGGGCACCGGGAGCGGGCTCGGCCTGAGCCTCGTCCGCGAAATCGTCACCGCCCACGGAGGCACCATCGCTCTGCAGTCTGAAGACGGAAAGACTATTTTCCGAGTGATCCTGCCAAAGATTTCACCCGTGTAATCTTCCCGTAACGAAGCAATCATTTTCGCGTGGTTTCTTCGTTCATGAAAGACATCCGCGCGTTCCTCGCCTCATTCGTTTTCCTTTTGTCCCCCGTCCTCGCCCAGGGGCCCGGCAAGGGCGGCCCCCGGATCCACAAGCCGAAAATTGAAGACGCGGTAAAGGCTTCGATCTATGCCGACAACTGGTTCCAGCTTTACATCAACGGCAACCTCGTGGCGGTCGATTCGATCTCCTTCATCCCGCACAACGTTGTCGCCGTCGAGATCCTGCCCGAATATCCCATGACGATCGCGGTCATGGCGAAAGACAACGCCGATCCTGAAACCGGTCTCGAGTATAACAACACGAACCTCGGCGACGGGGGCTTTATCCTGAAGTTCTCCGATGGGACCGTGACGAATGCGACCTGGAAAGCGAAAAGCTTTTTTCACGGCCCGATCAATGGCGACATGGCGAATCCGAGAGCACGGCACGAAGCCGTTCCCTCCGAGTGGTTCGAGGTGGACTTCGACGACGCTGCCTGGGAGTCCGCCACCGAACATCCCGAGGAGGCAGTGGGACCCAAGGCTCCCTTCTTCGATTACGATTTCGCCGGAGCCCGTTGGATCTGGACAAAAGATCTCGGCCTCGACAACACCGTCATCTTTCGAACGGTGATTCCTTCTCCGCCTAATGGAACTCCCCTTCCTCCGGCTTGGCCCCGGGGCGAAATCGATGCATCCAATCGCCAGATAAAACCCTGACATTACCATGAAACACTCATCCCGCCTAACGGCTCTTCTTCACGCCCTCCTGGGTATCGGTATCGTCCTCGTGACGACCGTCCTGATTCCCCTCGCGCTCGCGGCGATCACCCCGGTCCTGAAACCCTTTAGCGCCTCGTTCCCCGGGGAAAGAACCCTCGACCGGCCCGGCGGCACGCTGCCGGTGACTGCCGCGGCCTTTGCTCCTTTCCAGGGGCGGCTTGGTCTCTCGTGGGATGAGGACTACTTCTTCGTGGAAGGAAACGGACTCCCCGATCACAACATAATGGTCGGCATCACGGCCTGGCAGCAGCAGGTCCCCTTGCCACAAGGCTATGTCGGCGAGAATGCCTGGCGGGTTCCCCTGAAGCCGGTGCCCGCAGCCGAGCCCGCCATGATAGACGGTCGCTTTTTGCGCGGAGCCATCGCCATCGCGGTCAATGGTATCCCGATTTTTAATCCGCAGAACAATCGTGGTGAAGTCTCGTATGAGATCGGCGAACTCGATCAGTGGGGCGGCCACTGCGGGCGGGCAGATGACTATCACTACCACATCACCCCGGTGCATCTCGAGTCCGTCGTGGGCAAAGGCAAGCCCGTCGCCTACGCGCTCGACGGCTATCCCTTACTCGGGTTGACCGAGGCAGACGGCGCGGAACCTGAGAGCCTCGACGAATGCCACGGGCACGATCACGACGCGCTCGGTCGAGCCACGCCCGGCTATCACTACCACGCGGCGGCGAAATATCCCTACGTCTTCGCCGGCTTTCACGGCGAGGTCGCTGAGGTCGAAGGGCAGGTTGATCCGCAGCCCCGCGCCCAGCCGGTCCGTGAGGCGCTCCCGGCTCTGCGCGGGGCGGAGATCACCGGGTTCGAGAAGACCGCGGAGGATGCCTGGCAATTGAGCTATGAAGTCGACGGCGGGAAGCGGTCAATTCGCTATCGATTGGGTTCGGATGGAACCTTCCCCTTCGAATTCGATAACGGAAGCGATGGAGTAACGACGGAGGTTTATTCGCTTCGCCCCGATGGTAGCGGAGGAAAGGGGAAGAAGGGTGGCCCCCGCAAACGCGGTCCCGGCCAGCGCGATACGCCTCCCCCTCGAAAAGCGGAAAATAGCACAGGCTTCATCCTAATCAGTCCTGATGTCGCCGCCGACGGCCGCCTGCCCATGGAATACACCGGCGACGGGGCGGGCTCGACCTTGCCTCTCACCTGGTCGGGCGCTCCTGCGGGGACGATGAGTTACGCTCTCATCATGGATCACCTCGCGCCTGACAATGAGGTGAAGAGTTACTGGGTCATGTGGAACATTCCAGGAACCCTGACAAGTCTCCCAAAAAACGCGGAGGGAATCGGCGAAACGGGAGTCGGATTCCGCGGTGAGACCGGTTATGAACCTCCTCATTCCAAAGGGCCGGGCGACAAAACTTATGTGCTTCACCTCTACGCTCTCTCCGCCGAACCCGATTTTACGGTCCCGGCGTCGAACGTCGATCGCGAAGCTCTCCTCGCGGCGATGGACGGCAGAATCCTCGCGACGGCTGATCTGAGTGTTATTTACGCCCGGTCGGGAGAGTCCCCGGGCGAACCGGAAGGAAAACCGAGGCCGCGCTGAACCGACCGCTTGCCCGCACCCACCACGACATCATGAAACGATCCTTTCTCATCTGCTGCGCTTTTTTCGGCGCGTCCGCCCTCTTGGCGGCTCCCACCGCCAAACCGAACATCCTTTTTCTCCTCTCCGACGATCAGGCGTGGAACGGGCTCTCCTGCCGGATGCACCCGGACATGCCCGACTCGGCCAGTGCGGTGATTGAAACGCCGAATATCGCCCGGCTCGCCGGCGAGGGGATGCGTTTCAGTCAGGCGTATTCACCGGCCTCGGTTTGTTCGCCCACCCGCATCAGCCTGCAGACCGGTAAGAGTCCCGCGCAATGCCATTGGACCAAGGCAGCTCCGCCGGAAGTGGGATTCAAACTCGTCGAGCCGCGGATTCGAAAGAACATCGAGGCTGAAGAAACAACCGTCGGTGAGCTGCTCCAGTCCGCCGGCTACGCGACTGCCCATTATGGAAAATGGCATATCGGAGGAGGTGGTCCCGCCTCGCACGGCTATAACGAGAGCGATGGCGATACCGGCAACGAGGCGGCTGCTCCCCATGTCGAGCCGAACACCGTCGACATCTTCGGGATGAACGAGCGCGCCGTCGCCTTCATGGAGAAAAGCAAAAAGGCGGGGAAGCCTTTTTTCATCCAGATGTCCTATAACGCTCTCCACTATCCGGAGAATGCCACCAAGGCCCTCATCGAAAAATACTCCGCCTTGCTTCCCGGCGGGAATGAAAAGGAGATCGGCATGGCCGCCATCAGCGAGGACCTTGACCGTGGTGTCGGCGAATTGCTCAACAAACTCGAGGCGCTGATGCTCAAGGAAAACACCTACGTTCTCTATATGTCCGACAACGGTGGGTCGACCCGCAGAACGCTGAGAGGAGGCAAGGGCGGTGTCTGGGAGGGAGGAATCCGGGTGCCGCTCATCGTCCGTGGACCAGGGGTCGCTCCCGACTCCTGGTGCCACGAGCGGGTCGTCGGTTATGATTTCTTTCCGACATTCTGCGAATGGGCGGGAGTCACGCAGGCCCTGCCCCGGGAAATCGAGGGAGGATCAATCACCTCCCTACTGCGAGGCGGAACCACGCCGGTAAAACGTCCGCGCGAGGAACTGGTCTTCCATTTCCCCCACTATCAGGGAGACACGCCACACACCGCCCTGATGCTGGGCGACTACAAACTGCTCCATTTCTACGAAGAAGACTCCCTGCAGCTCTACGACCTATCCCGTGACGTCGGAGAGTCCAATGATCTCGCCCCGTCCCAGCCGGAGAAAGCCAGCGAAATGAAAGCGCGCCTGGACGATTATCTTGAGGAAGTGCACGCCCAGTTTCCCGTGCCCAATCCGGACTTTGATCCGGCGAAACCACCATCACTTCGAGAGAAGAAGGGCGGGAAGAGCGGCGCGAAGGGAAAGGGCCGCACTCCTAAACCTTATCAAGGAGCGGCGATTCCCGGCGAATAGGCGGGATCTGGGGTGCCTTCCCTTAGCGTTCAATTTCGGAGAGGATCTCGAGGAAGTCTACCGCCGCATTCTTGAAAATCTGGGCTAAGCTGGGCCCGATATGACTGAACCCGCGAGTGACTCCCCCGATGCTTCCATCCACCAACTGGTGGTGCGGCCTCTCCGACCCGAAGATGCCGCCGATGTCCGCCGCATTTCCGAAGGCCTCTACGCGCGCATCAACTCGAGCTGGAGCGAAGAGGCGTATCTCAGGCTCCTCCAGCGATTCCCCGAAGGCCAGATCGGGGTGGAGAACCACGGGAAGATTGTGGCTTTCGCGTTTGCGCTGATCGTGGACTACCAGAAGTTCGGCGACAGCCACACCTACGACCAGATCACCGGCGGATTCACCTTTTCCACGCACGATCCCGACGGGGACGTCCTTTACGGAATTGAAGTCTGCGTCGACCCCGAGTATCAGGGCCTGCGCCTCGGCCGGCGTCTCTATGATGCGCGAAAAGAGGTCTGCGAGCAGTTGAATCTCCGCGCTATCATCGCCGGAGGTCGCATGCCGAACTACAGCAAGCACAAGGACCTCACGCCGCGCCAGTACATCGACGGAGTGAAGCGGAAGGAGATCTATGACCCCGTCATGACCTTCCAGCTCAGCAACGATTTCCACGTCAAAAAGGTCCTCACGAACTACCTCCGCAGCGACACCGAGTCGAAGGCCTATGCGACCCTGCTGCAGTGGAACAACATCTATTACCAGCCGAAGGAGCAGCGTTTCGGGCAGCGCTCCTTCGTGCGACTTGGAGTGGTGCAGTTGCAAATGCGGAGCATCGCAAGTGTGCAGTCATTTTTCGACCAGATCGAGTTTTTCATTGATGCGGTAAGCGGCTACAAGGCCGATTTCATCTGCTTTCCCGAATACATCAATGCCCCGCTCATGGCGCCGTTCAACGCCGACGGGGCCCCCGGAGCGATCCGCAAGCTCGCCGGATTGACCGATGAGATTCGCGAATTTTTCGTGCAGAAGGCGGTCGAATACAACATCAACATCATCACCGGGAGCATGCCCTTTTATCAGGACAACCGGCTCCACAACGTGGTTTACCTCTGCCGTCGCGACGGGAGCTACGAGAAACAGTTTAAGATTCACATCACCCCGAGCGAGGAAAAGGACTGGGGAATGACAGGCGGCGACCTCGTCCGCGTTTTCGACACCGACGCGGGAAAAATCGCGATGCTGATCTGCTACGATGTCGAGTTCCCGGAACTCGGCCGCATCCTCGCGGACCAGGGTGTGCAGATTCTTTTTGTTCCCTTCTGCACGGACACCTCACCCGGCTATCATCGCGTCCGCTACTGTGCCCAGGCCCGCGCCATCGAGAATGAATGTTATGTCGTGATCGCCGGCAGTGTCGGAAACCTCCCCAAGGTCGTCAATATGGACATTCAGTACGCCCAGTCCGCCGTGTTTTCCCCCAGCGACTTTGCATTCCCCAACAAGGCGATTGTGGCCGAGGCGACGACGAATACCGAGACAACCCTCATCGCGGACGTTGATCTGCATGATCTCACCGATCTTCACAGCTACGGCAGCGTTCGGAACCTCAAGCAGCGTCGCACCGACCTCTACCGATTGGACTGGAAACCGGAGTGATTTTGCCCCCGGGTTTGGTTTGGGGTGAAAATTGTCTGAAATGCCCGTTTCATGGCCCTATTTCCTTGTGAAATTTTTCACAATCCCCCCTTGCTCCGCTCTTTTCGAGACGTAACCTCTAGGGAACCGACCCAAACCAGAGGAAAGACCATGCCGGAGACGATCGAGCAACATGCCGCCTACGATTCTAAAATCGAGGGGAACATCATCTTCACCAAGACCGATGCGGCGATCAACTGGATGCGCAAAAACTCGCTCTGGCCCATGCCGATGGGACTGGCCTGTTGTGCGATCGAACTGATGGCCTCGGGAGCCTCCCGCTTCGATATCGCCCGCTTCGGAGCCGAAGTGATGCGCTTCTCCCCCCGCCAGAGCGACGTGATGATCGTCGCCGGCACCGTGACCTACAAGATGGCCCTCGCGGTAAAACGAATCTGGGATCAGATGCCCGAGCCGAAGTGGTGCATCGCCATGGGCGCGTGCGCCTCCTCCGGCGGGATGTATCGCAGCTACGCGGTCCTCCAGGGCATCGATAATCTCATCCCGGTCGATGTTTATATTTCCGGCTGTCCTCCCCGCCCCGAGGCCGTGCTTGAGGGCCTCATGCGGCTTCAGGACAAAATTTCGAAGGAAGGTTCCTCTGTGGCCCATTTCAAAACGGAAAAGGCAGTCTAATCCCCTCCCGCCTCACTCCCATGACCTCCATTCTCTCCATTCTCAAGGACCGTTTCAGCGGAGCCATTCTCGACACCGTGGAATTTCGCGGAGAACAAACCGTGATCGTCGAAAAAGCGAAGGCGAAGGAGGTCATCAAATACTGCCGCGACGAACTGGGTTTTGACTACCTCATCGATGTCAGCAGCCTTGATCATCTCGGAGAGGAGCCCCGCTGGGAGCTGGTCTACGAGCTCTACGCCCTTGGTAACGGAGCCCACCACCATCTCCGCATCAAATACAAGATGGCCGAGGATGACAAGGCCGATTCCGTCTCCGACCTCTGGCCCACCGCCGGCTGGCACGAGCGCGAAATCTACGACATGATGGGGATCGAGTTCAACGGACTCGCCGATCACCGCCGCATCCTGATGTGGGAGGGATATCCTTATTTCCCGCTGCGCAAAGACTTCCCGCTCGCCGGGCGTCCCAGCGAGATGCCCGATGTGGCCTTTACCGATCGTGCCCCCCTCGCCGGCGGCCCGTTCGTCACGTCGCCGACTTCGGCCAGCACCGTCCATCGCGAACCTCGCTCCCGCGAAATGGATTGATTCCGATCCTTCCCGGACGGAACAATCAGATGATGGACTGGCTTCATCAACAGTGGGAGTGGCTGAGTCACCGGGAGGATCTCTTTGTCTGGATAGGAGGCATTTCCCTGGCAACCATCATCGTCAGCGCCTTCGCCGTTCCCATGCTGATTCGTCGTCTGCCCCACGATTACTTTCTGGAAAACAGTGAGGCGGCCGAATGGATGCGACACCGGCACCCGATGCTGCGGATCTCGTTTCTAATTCTGAAAAACCTCCTTGGGGGCGTGCTTGTATTGGGAGGCCTCATTATGTTCCTAACCCCGGGACAGGGGATTTTGACTCTGGTCGTCGGGATTCTCCTCCTGAATTTTCCCGGAAAACGGCGTTTTGAAGTCTGGTTGATCCGGCGAAAGCCTCTTCACCGCGCGGTCGACTGGATCCGGCGGAGAGCAGAGAAGCGACCGCTGGAGTTGCCGGAGGAGTGAGGGTGGAGGGAGTGGGGTAAAAGGTGGCCACGACGTGTTTTTCCCGTTCGGTCGTTGCGGTGAGCTCCCGCGAACGTTATAAACCTGACGCCCATGCCACGTGTCCCGCACCGCCAAGTCGCCATCGAAGGATTCCACCACCAATCTGGGCGTTTGGCGGGATGTGGGCATAACTCGCGACCCCATTCCGAGCTCTGTTCGCCATATTGCTCTAATCCTCTAAATTGACCCGATTTTATGCTCTCGAAACAACAACTTGGGAATCTCCTCTGGGGAATGGCCGATACGGGCCTGCGCGGCAAGGTGGAAGACTACAAGGCTTACATTCTCTCCCTCTTGTTCTTCAAACGGCTTTCGGACAACTACGAATGGGAGACGGGAAACCGTGTTCGTGAGTTCGCTGACACCTATGGCTCCGAGCCGAGCGACAAGCAGATGGAGCGCATGCGTGCCGAGGGTCACGACTTCATCATCCCGCCAGGGTGCTTTTGGAGCGATGTTCGCAACGCGGAAACGAGTGAGAAGAACGAGCGACTGAACGATGCGGTGAATGCCATCGCCGAGGCAAATCAGCCACTGAAAGGCATTATCAATTCCGTTCGCTGGAACGAACCTGCGCCTGATGGCTCTGGAAACAAGCGCATTGAGCCGGAAGTGCTCGTTGCGGCAATGAACGTGCTCGATCACATCCCGCTGGACAATTCAAACGTTTCCCCCGATGTGCTCGGCGACGCCTACGAATATTTAATCAAACGGTTCGCCGATGAAAACAAGGGCGGCACGACGGCGGGGCAGTTCTACACGCCCCCCGAGGTTCGCGAGATCATCATCCGAATGATTCAGCCGCAGCCTGGACAAAGCCTTTACGATCCCACGACCGGCTCGGCGGGATTCCTCATCGACGGAGCGAAATACACGGCGGAAATTGCAGGATTCCCGAACATCCGGCTTTTCGGCCAGGAGAGTGTTTGGAACACTTGGGCGATTTCGAACATCAACATGCACCTGCACGGCCTCGCCTCGATGGCGCAGGTGAAGCAGGGCAACACGATCAAAGATCCAAAGTTCCTAAGCGACGACACCGCCACTGTCCGGCAGTTCGACCGCGTCACGGCGAATTTCCCGTTCTCTGAGGAAAACTGGTGGCTCAACGGCAAGCCGAAGCTGGACGGCAAAGGGCGGGCCGTGCTGAAAAAGAACGGCTCTGCTCAGCTCGAATTTCCCGACAAGGGGGAGTTTGTGGACCCCTTCGGTCGACTCATCTACGGGATTCCGCCTTTTTCGAATGGAGACTTCGTTTTCCTCCAGCACATCGTGGCATCGATGGGTGAGAAAGGTCGGGCCGGGGTTGTCTGTCCACAAGGCGTTCTCTTTCGCGGGCAACCGGCAAAGACCGAGGAGGAAGACGGCCAGAATCGCAAACCGGACGACGAATACCTCATCCGCCGCGGTTTTCTCGAGGGGCCGCTCGATAAGAATGGCAATCCCATTGGCGAGCGCGGCTGTTTGCTGGAGGCAGTCGTTGTCCTGCCCAATAACCTCTTTTACGGGACGACCATTCCCGGCACCATCCTCTTTTTCAATCGCGATAAACCCGCCGACCGCACAAACAAGGTTCTGATGGTCTATGCCGCTCGCGAAGGTTGGTATCGCGAAACCCCGGACCAGAATATTCTCCTCCCGCACGACTTGCTTCGCATTCTCATTCAGCTCCTCGCGTGGGGCCACATCGAGGAAGCGCGTCGAATCCTGCCCGGGCATAAGCAACGGCTCTACGGCGAGATTCAGGACCGACTCGATTTTGAGCAGACCGAGATCCGTCTTCGTGTCCGCGAGGAAGTCACTGAGCGCATTACTGTGAAGTCGAAGCTTGCTGAGGAAGACGGAACGAAACTCAAAAAGACCGAGCGGGACAAGCTTGAAAAGCGGCTCGCTCGGCTTGATGACATCATCGCGAAAATGGAGACTCAGGTTCGCAATGCCGCCGAGCGGGCGCAGAAAGAGCGCGAGGCTGTCGATTCGGTGGAAGCCGAGCTGCTCGCTATGTTCGTCGACCCCGAGCAGCGCAAACGCTACTTCGCCATCGTCGACTTGGAGGAAATTGCGGAGAACGATTTCAATCTCAATATCCCGCGCTACGTGGACACGTTCGAGCCGGAGGACGAGATTGATTTGAAAGAAGCAGCGAAGGCGGTGCAGTCAGCGCTATCGGTAGAAGCCGATGCGAAACGTAAGCTAGACCAACTGCTCGAATCCCTGACCCTGAGGTAGCTGGCGATGCGGAAGAAACACGCCACAGCACCCGATTGGCCGTTGCGCTTCGTCGCGGACGCCGACGTGGCTGCAATCAATCCCGGCTACGACACGAAGAAAGGACAAAGCTACCCCTTCGTTTCGATGGATGACGTGCGGGATGAATGCCGGGGCATTGCGTCATTTGGCACGCGCCCGCTTGATTCGAGCGGCTACACCGTATTCAGGAACGGCGACACCATCTTCGCCAAAATCACGCCATGCACAGAGAACGGAAAAATTGCCCTCGTCCCGGAGCTTCCAGGTGAAATCGGACTTGGCTCGACTGAATTCATCGTGCTCAGCCCGGGCGCTTTGATTCTGCCGGAGTTTCTCTATTTCCAACTCATCCGCGGCGACGTGCGCGCTTTGTGCGCGTCGCTGATGGAGGGGAGCACGGGCCGCCAGCGCGTGCCGACTTCCATCTTCCGCAAGCGAGTCCGCATTCCGGTTCCAAAGAGTTTGGATGAACAGCGTGCGGTCGCGACGGCGTTGGCAATGTTTGATTCGAGCATTACCGCGACGCAGGCGGCGATAGCGGCTGTAGAGCGGCTGCAACAGGGCTTGATGCGGGAACTGCTCGCGGGGCAAATCCGCGCCGACGGCACGGCTCGGTCTGCCAAAGACTTCTGGGCGCACGACCGCCTCGGCAATGTGCCGCACGGCTGGCAGGTTGCTCGATTGCGTGACATCTTTCGTTTGAAAAACGGCAAGTCAAACATCACCGCCAATCTCCGCGCGACGCGCGAAAGTGCCTTTTGTCATCCAGTTTATGGCGGCAACGGGATGACCGGATGGAGCGACCGATTTTTTCTCAGCGAGCCGACGGTCGTTATTGGTCGCGTGGGCGAATACTGCGGTGCCATCCATGCGACCCCACCGGAATCCTGGGTGACTGACAACGCGCTCTACGTCGAAGAACGGCTCGCGCCCTTGGACATTCGCTACTTGTTTCACCTGCTCACAAGCCTGCGGCTGAATCGTTGGAAGGCGACAACAGGCCAACCGAAAATCACGCAAAGCGAAACCCTCAACATCCGCGTCGCCTTTCCCGAAGACGAAGACGAGCAACGCGCCATCGCCGACCGGCTCGCCGCTTTCCACGACCTCATCCAAACGAAGGATGCGAAAATCACCGCCTTGCAACGCCTGAAGAAATCGCTGATGCAGAACCTCCTAACGGGCCGAAAGCGGCTCTCGCCGGAACTGATTGCCGCGCTGAATGCGGACCCCGTTGATGAAAAGAGCGGCGGCGCGTAACCGCACCGCCGCCCCGAGCGGGCTATTTGCCCTTGCCTCCGCGAAGGAGGTCGTTGAGGGAGGCTTGACCGGTTTGTTTCAGGTAGGTTCCGAGGTGCATATCGCTACGCACATTGAAATCCCGGCCATACTGTCGCTCAATCGTGCCCATATGGGTGTCGTCACGCTTGTCGCGAAGCTGGCCGTCCTGATTACGAGACCGGTTGCCCTTCATACCGTCAGCATCTTTTGCCATAGGATTGGGTTCCTTTCTTTCGTTCAGGGTTCTCCCCTCCAAGCTCAGGGCTTGACTCGCACCCGGACCGCCAGGATAATGCCCGCAGTCTTCCAGACCGAAGGCCAACCCTAAGGGGCGGAGTGATCCGTGCCGGGGAATGGCCGGAATAAGCCGTCTCCGTTGCAGCGGAGGCGGCTTTTTTGTGTCGCTGTATGACAGTTTTCACGGATGAAGTGTTGCCGAGGTTAACAGGCCAGTCAAAATCTTTTTAACCCCAAGGGTAAAAAAGAATTGCGGTCTAGACCAATTTCCTGTAAAACTCGGGGATCCCGCCGGTACATGCTCATCCATTTCCGATCCACCAAACTGGAGAAGACCTTCTCAACGGAAAAGGAACTGATACGCACCTACGGGGTGGAGCAGGGGCGATTGCTGATGCGGCGCATCTCGGAAATACGAGCTGTTAGCTGCCTGAGCGATCTGCGCCAGTTGCCACAATTGCGAGCTCACGAACTGACGGGTGACCGCAAAGGACAAATTTCGATCACCGTGCGCCATCCCTACCGACTCATCCTCCTCACCGCGAATACTCCCGTGCCCAAGCTGCCGGATGGCGGACTGGACTGGGCGGCGGTGACGGAAGTCACGGTCGTCGAAGTCATCGACTACCACTGAACTCAACCGATCCCAATGACCACAGCATTCAAACCTGATTACGCCTCCCCGCCAGGTGACACTTTGGCGGAAACGATCGAATTCCTCGGCATGACGCAGACGGAACTCGCCCGACGCATGAGCCGCCCGCTCAAGACGATCAACGAAATCATTCAAGGCAAAGCCGCCATCACGGCGGACACCGCTCTGGAACTGGAGCGTGTGCTGGGAACCCCTGCGCATGTGTGGATGAATTTGGAAACTTACTACCGTGAGCATTTGGCTCGCCTGCGGGCTACTGAGAAGATGGAAGTGGATGAGGACTGGCTCGGATGCCTTCCCGTGAAGGATATGCAATCTCGTGGATGGGTGCCCCAGACAAAAGACCCGCGCAAGATCATGGAGGACATGCTCGTCTTCTTCGGTTGTGCGACCGCTGGCGGGTGGATCGAGGCGTGGAAGGTGCCCGTGGCGGCCTACCGCAAGTCGCCCAAGCTTCAAAGCAAGCCGGAGGCGCTGGCCGCATGGCTGCGCAAGGCGGAACTGGAAGGCCGGAAGCAATTTTGCAATCCTTACAATGAAGGCGCGTTCACCAAGGCGCTGGAGCGCCTGAGGAAGGTAACTACTCGGCCAGTTGGCGAATGGTCATCCACGATCCGTGAGGAGTGCAATGCCTGCGGGGTGGCCTACGTCATCTTACCGGAGCTGCCAGGCACCCATGCGAGCGGCGCTGCGCGCCAGATCAACGAGGATTGTTTTCTCATTGTCCAGACTGGGCGCTACAAAGACGACGGCCATTTTTGGTTCACCTTTTTCCATGAAGCCCGGCATGTACTGCAAGGAAAGCTGAAACGGGAATGGTTGGTGGAGTATGAAGGCAAGGAAGACGCGCTGGAAGCGGATGCCAACCTGTTCGCCAGAGAGTTTCTAATTCCAACGGAACAGATCCATGCCATGCGAGACAAACACGCCGGTAAGATGCCAAAGGCGGCTGGCAAGGAACTCGCAAGCAAGTTGGGGATTGCAGAAGGAATCGTCGCCGGACGTTTCCATTTCGATCGGATCTGGCACCCTTCCTTTGGTAATGATCTAAAGCGGCGTTACAAGATCGACGAACTCGGAGCCGCGGATGCCATTACAGCACCTTGATCTAAAGTATTCCACCATTCCAAACGATGAGCAAGATCTCCGAAAAACAAGGTGTCGAGGTGCCCATTTATGAATGGCTGGGTGCAATGGGGTGGAAGCCTCGTACCAATGAGCAACTCAAAGCTTACGCCCGCCCGTTTTCTAATCCGCTCATCGAGGGAATACTCATCGAACGCGTGGCGCACATCAATGGTGTGAGCCTCGATGCGGCGAAACGGGCGGTGGACATTCTCAAGCGTGCTCTAGACCGCCCGATCCCGATGGAGGCGAACGAGCAGTTTCTCGACCTGCTCTGCGAAGGGGTGACGCTCACCATCGACGGTCACGACCGCACCGTGAAACTCGTGGACTTCGAGAACGTGTGGGAGAACGACTTTAGCGTGACCCGGCAGTATTGGGTGCAGGGCAGCGACCTCGTGAAGCCCGACCTCGTGTGTCTGGTCAACGGGATCCCGCTGGTGGCGTTTGAGGCCAAGCAGCGCGCGCAGCAAAACTCTGACTGGATGAAGGGCGTGCGCGACCTCTCTCTCTACGAGACGAAGGTGCCTCGGCTATGGGCGGCGAATCTTTTCTCCGTGGCCTGCAATGGACGTATGGCCCGCTACGGGGTCCCCGGTGCCAGCAGCCAGCAATTCGCGGAATGGCGAGACCTCTCGGTGCATTCCGCACCCGGGAATCCCCTTCTCTCACCGGCCCCGGACTTCTGCACGGTGGCGCCGGACAATGATGGTCGGATGAGCGTGCAGATTCCCGACTGGCAGCGAATGAAGCAAACCATCGTCGGCCTCCTCCAGCCGAGCCGCGTCCTCGACCTCCTGCGACACGGCGTCGTCTTCGAACGCACACAGGACAAAGGCACGGTGAAAAAGATCGCCCGCTACCAACAGCAGCGCGCAGCGGAGAAAATCACCGAACGCGTCGAGGAAGCTCTTGAAAAAAAGGATGAGCGTTTCGGCCAAGGGGTCATCTGGCACACGCAGGGTTCGGGAAAATCGCTGACAATGGTTTTCACCGCGTACAAGCTGCGCGGCCATCCTACGCTTGGAGATCCCACGGTTTATATCATCGTGGACCGAAAGGACCTCCGAACGCAGCTGGGCGATACGTTCGAGCTCTGTATGTTTCCTAACACGGTCCGCCCAGTGAGCATCGCCGAGTTGCGAGAGAAGGTGAAGTCCCGTCCCTCTGAAGTAATCGTCACGACGATCCAAAAGTTCCGCGATCTACAACGCGACCCAGACTTCAAGCCGGATGACCGCGAAAACGTCATCATCCTGATCGATGAGGCGCACCGCACCCAATATGGCAGTCTTCACAGTGAACTGCAGGCTGCGTTCGAGAATGGGAAGTTCTTTGCCTTCACCGGGACACCCATTCCGAAAACGCACCGAACTTTCGGGCAAGTGACGGACGACAAGCTTGAAGCCTATCTCGACCGCTACAGCATTCAGGATGCGATCGACGACAAGGCAACGGTCGCCGTGCGCTACACCTACGGGCCGCAAGAAATGTGGTTGGACAAGGAGCAACTCAAAAAGGGTTGGGAGGAAATCACTGAGGACCTCGACGAGGAGCAGAAACAGGCGGTGCAGAAGCGGGTCCAGCCGTGGAAGGAGTTTCTGAAGGAGGACACACGGGTCAAACGACTCGCGCAGGACATCGCCGAGGATTTCCGTGCAAACGTCGAGCCACTCGGCTTTAAGGCGCAGGTTGTCGCCGTGGACAAGGAGGCGTGCCATTTTTACTACCAAGCTCTGCTCACGTATTTCCGACCCGAGGAATTGGCGGTGGTCATCTCCGAGACGACAAAGGCATCCGGTGAGGAGACCTACAACAAGCTCAAGGACTACAACCTTGGAGAAAGCGACGTGAAGGAAGTAATCCGGCGTTTCAAACGGCGAATCACCGACGCGGAGATACGTGGTGGGAACGAGCTGAAGATCATCATCGTCTGCAACATGCTGCTGACCGGTTTCGATGCGCCGATTGAGCAGACGATGTATCTCGACAGCCCGTTGCGCGACCACAACCTGCTCCAGGCTATCGCACGCACCAATCGCACCTACGAGGACCGGGCGACGGGGACTGAGAAGAAGTTTGGCCGCGTGGTGGATTACGTCGGAGTCTTCAAGAACTACCGCGAAGCGCTGAACTACGAGCCAGAAGACATCCCGGATTTCCAGACCGTGGACGCGCTGGCTGACACGTTCCCGGCCTTGATTGATACGGCGATGAAGCCGTTCGAGGGAATCACGCTGGAAGACAGCTACGAGTGCTCGACGGAAATTGTCCGACGACTGGGCGAGATTGACCAACTGCAGTTCGAGAAAGACTTTCGCGAAGCCGTACAGACCTACGAGGCTTTGTCGCCGCATCCACTCTTAGTAAGACCTGACATCGCCGACGAGTACGAATGGCTTCTCACGATTTACCGGATTTATCTCACCGAGTTCAAAAGGAAGGATTTTGATGCCGAGTTTTTCGCCGCCAAAACGAGGAAGCTCATACGCGAGAGTGCCCGGCTACAACACTTTGCGGGGCACCTTCCAGAAATCGCCATTGATGCCCGCTACTTGGAAAACCTTCGATTCTCCCGACTGTCCGATGCGGACAAGTTGGAAAAGATTCTCCGCGACATCGAGACGGTGATTCGCGACCGCGAAGCGGAAAACCCGGCCTATATCGAACTGGACGAGAAGCTGGAGGCACTGAAGGAAAAGAAAAATCAGGAAGCTGTCGACCTCTCGGCGTTGCTTCTTGATACCGAGGCGCTATACAAGGAACTCGATGAAGTGGCGAACGAGCCGACCCGCATGGGCTTCGCCGATCGCGGACGCTACGATCTGTTTCTCGATCTAAAGCACGGAACGTCTGACCGCTTCGATGAGGATAAAGCCCGACGTTTTGTCGAAACTCTTGTGCGTGGGCTGCAACAGATTCGGTTCCGCGCTGGTTGGAATGAAAGTGACTTGGACGTGAACACGATCCGCACCGACCTCAAGGTGCTCGGCGATGGCGACGACTATGAATCGCTCGGCATCAGTAACGATGAAAACCTCGTGGAAAAACTCGTGAACCGCCTCGTGCAGCATTATGCAGTCGGGTGAAGTCACCATCGAACGGCGCGCCGTGAAGAACGCCCGGCTCCGAGTACGTGAAAACGGCGCAGTGAATCTCATCGTGCCCGAGCGTTTCACAGACGCTCAGGTGGATGGAATTCTTACGCGTAAGGCGGAGTGGATCGCGGACAAGCAGCGCTATTTTGCGAAGCGGGTGCCGGTGGATCATCGGCTTCGCCCGAACGAAGTAAGGCTTCTCGGAGATGTGTTCACTTTCGTCATTACGCCGAAGCTTCGCTACCGCACGGAGCTGGATCATCGCGACAGATTAATCCTAACTGGGGTTGATCTTGCCAAAACGGAGGTGAGGGCAACTTGGGCTCGCCGATTTGCGAAGGCTTACATCGGTACTCGTGTTGTCGAATTGGCACACGCTAATCGCTTCAAATACAATCGACTTTACGTCCGCGCTCCATGGAAACGCTGGGGAAGTTGCAGCACCAAGCGGAACATTTCCTTTAACTGGAAGCTGATTGAGGCACCAGCTTCCGTGATTGATTACGTAATCCTCCACGAATTGCTGCACACAAAACTGATGACTCACGACCAACGATTTTGGGCTCACCTTCGTGCCATCTGCCCGGATGCCCCGAAGTCGCAGGAGTGGTTGGAGAAGAACCGTCCGGCCTAGTGACGCTGCGCAGCCTCGCGAATCGATTCAACGACCCTAAAGGTCAATCTCACATCGTGATTATCGACTAAATCCTCTGCGAAGGCACTCGTGCCAAGATCAAGGTGAGTTAAAGCACATCCTGAACAGACACACCTGTCCGGATGAACAACGATATAAGTCACCCGGTCCCTACTTTGTGACCCTTACTCGCTGAACTCAGCCAGGGGTACTCGACCGAAGGTGGGATTATCGGCTTCGCCGATCTCTCCGCTCGCCAGGGCTCGCTTCGAGTCGAACTGTCCACGGCGGTTACCGCTTCGAACCCGAGTCCCCGGACAAGTCCAATGGCGGAGGGAGTGGGATTGACTTTGGCTTCGCCTCCGTCTCTCTCCGCTCGCCAAGGCTCGCTTCGAGTCGAACGGCGTTCAAACCCTTCCTCTGCATATCTGCTTTCCAGGGGACCGGCTTCGCTCGGTCCCCTGGAAAGCAGATGGCGGAGGGAGTGGGATTCGAACCCACGGTAGATTGCTCTACACTCGATTTCGAATCGAGCGCCTTAAACCGGGCTCAGCCATCCCTCCAAAGTTGGTCCGCAGAGAATGCGGAAATCTGGAAACGCGCGAACTGCCGAGTCCGGTTAGCAAATCGCGCGGGCGTGTAGTTTCCCCGCTTAGGCGCTTTTTTCAAGGGCGAAATCCACCCCCGGTCAATCCTCCACCACGGCATCCCGCCCGTAAAACTTCACGAGACGTTTGATCTTGGGTCTTTCCTTCGATTCCCGCCAGGCATTCGTGTCGCGCAGACTGTAGACACAGCCACAATATTCCTGCTGGTAGAATTCCTCCCGCTTCGAGATCTCGATCATCCGCTGGGCGCCACCCTCTTTTCGCCAGTTAAAGGTCCAGTAGGTCATTCCGGGATACCGGGCCGCCGCCCGCTCCCCGCACCCGTTGATCTGATCCATATTCTTCCAGCGCGAGATTCCGAGGGTGCTGGAGATCAGATCAAATCCATGCTCCGCCGCATAGTCCGCCGTCACCTCAAAGCGCATGTCGAAGCAGGCGGTGCAACGAACTCCGCGCTCCGGCTCCCATTCCATCCCCTTGGTGCGGTCGAACCAGTCTTTGACGTTGTAATCCCAGTCTACAAAAGCCATCCCCAGCTTTTCGGCGTAGCGGATGTTCTCCTCCTTCCGGATCTCGTACTCGTCCCTGGGATGAATGTTAGGATTGTAGAAAAAGATGGTGGTCTCGATCTTCGAAGCGGCGAGGGCGTCCATGACCTCGGCGGCGCAGGGAGCACAGCAGGAGTGCATGAGAATTCGCTTTGAATCGTTCGGAGTCTCGAGTTCAGGGCGCTCGTAGTTGTCGGCGGAATACCTCGACGAGTCATTCTCTGCCTTGTTTGTCCCGTCCTGTGATCGCCTGCCCATGATGGATGCCTGATTCAATCAATTCCTCGGATAAAGTAGGAACGCCTCGCGCCGTTTCAAGAACTCATTGAGGCCGGGCTGCCAGGCCTCACGGATCTCTTCGAGGGTGGCCCCGCGGAGAATCAGGTCCAGGGTTTCGGGGTCGCGGAGGAGGATATTGCCTTTCTCCTCCAGGTTGAAGGTGCCCTCATACTGCGAGTGAACATTCCTCATGATGGCGATCCCGAGATCGAGGGGCCTCAGCCGGTCGCGATCCGTGATAAAAAAACGCACGCCAGCACAGTCTTCACCTTCGCTGACGCTGGCGTCGGGAGTAAAGCGGGTCGGGAGAAAGTCGATTCCGGGAATTCCCTCCTCATTCAGAAGCTGGGCGAGGCGCCCGTCGTGCACCCAGGGGGCTCCGACATGCTCGAAGGGCGTGGCCGTTCCGCGCCCGACTGAAAGGTTCGTGAATTCGACCAGCCCGACTCCGGGGTAGAGCATCGCCTGGGTGAGGCTGCGCATGTTGGGAGAGGGATTGACCCAGGGGAGACCCGTCTCGTCAAACCGCATCGAGGGAACCCAGCCCTCCACCGGAATCACCGTCAAATCCGCTCCCACCTTTCGCTCCTGGTTAAACATCCGCGCGAGTTCCCCGGCCGTCATGCCGTGCTGCACCGGGATCTCATGAAAGGCGACAAAATCGTTCCCCTCCCCTTTCCGGATCGGCCCGTCAACGACGATGCCTCCAATCGGATTGACGCGGTCGAGGACGACAAATTTGATCCCCGCCTCTTTCGCCGCCTTGAGCGCCAGCCCCATCGTCGAGACATAAGTGTAAAAGCGACAACCGATGTCCTGGATATCAAAGACAAGCGCATCGAGCCCCTTTAACTGCTCGCTCGTTGGTTTGCGCCCTTCGGATTTGTAGAGGCTGTAGACAGGCAGCCCGGTTGCGGAGTCAATCTCATCGTCGATGGAATCCGCATCGATCACCCCCCGGATCCCGTGCTCGGGGGAAAAGAGTGCCTTCAGCTCGACGTTCGCCGCGTTGGCAAGCAGATCGATGGTCGAACGCCGTTGACGATTCACTCCGGTCTGATTGGTGATCAGTCCGATCTTCATTCCCGCGAGCGGTTTGAACCCGTCCCGCTCGAGCACGTCGATGCCGTTGAGAACACCCGCGGGATCGCCGGCAGCTCCTGATTCACGGGCAAAGGTGTCATCCCCAAGCCCGGTGACATTGACCGTAAGAGGGATTGGCTTCGTGTATCCGACCGCCTCGGCCGCGAGGGTTCCCACCTTCGTCCTCAGCGGCTTGATGATCCCCGCTTCACTGGGATGATTCCGGTTGGCGAGGAGAATGACAAAACTCTCCGAAGCCGGGTCCACCCAGATTGAGGTGCCGGTCCAACCGGTGTGACCGTAGCCACTCTTCGGAAACTTCTCGCCCCGCTGGCTGGCAAAGGAGGATCCGATGTCCCAGCCGAGTCCACGCTCCACCCCCAGAGATTCCGGAAGCTGATTGGTGGTGGCGAGTTTGACTGATTCCGCTTTCAAGGCGGCAGTCCCCCCGAGGGTGCCCTGGTTGAGAAAGAACCTGACAAAGGTCGCCACATCCTTTGCGGAGGAAAACAAGCCGGCGTGTCCCGCGACTCCCTCCATACGGCGGGCCGTGGGGTCATGAACCTCGCCACGCAAGAGCCCGTACCCTTCCACCATCATCGTCGGGGCAATCCGTCCGCGGTTCGACTCATCAGGGAGGAATCGGGTCTCCGTCATGCCGAGCGGAGTATAAAACTGATCCTGAACATACTGGTCGAGGCCCTGCCCCGAGACCCGACGAACGATCTCTCCGAGAAGAATGAAGTTCACATCACTGTAGCGAAACCGGGTTCCGGGCCGCTCAATAAGGCCGACCGTCGCGGCGCGGCGCACCCCTTCGGAGTAACCCCGGAAATCCGCCTCGGAGAGAAATATTCCCGGAGGCAGGCCACTTTGATGGGTAATGAGATGACGAATCGTGATCAGTTTTCGATCAGCGGCCGTGACGAGAGGATCCTCCACCTCGGGCCGAACTCCTCCGGAGAGGAACTCCGGAAGGTGTTTTGAGACCGGATCATCGAGTGAAATCCGCCCCTCCTCAATCAGGTGTAAAATGGCCGGAGTCGTGGCCATGACCTTGGTCAGGCTTGCCACATCAAAAAGGGTGTCGGTCGTCATGACCTCGGAACCGGGCGAGACCAGCCGATTGCCATAAGCCTTGAGGTAGACTTCCCCGGCAGACTCGAACCACAGCACGGCCCCCGGGATTTCCGCCTTTTTAATCGCCTCGCCTATCGCTGCGTCGATCTCGGTCAGTTTATCCTTTCGCATGATCTCTTTTCCCGCCAGCGAAAGCGTGCCCGCCGCCGCCACCAGAACGGCGACAAAAGAAGGCAGGCAGCGCCGGGATAGACTGGGAGGATTCAACAGGGGGCGGGTGAAAACGTGGCGAGGGGCGATCAAGAGGGTCCGATCAAGAGTCAGACAGGGATGACTTTGCCCTATTTCCGCTCAGGAATCAATCCCCGCGCCTCCCGCAATTGGTCCCGCTTCCGTTTGACCGTCAAGCATCGCCGAAATACATTCGCGCTGCATGCTCCTCGTCATCGACAACTACGATTCGTTCACCTACAACCTCGTCCAGTATTTCGGAGAGTTGGGGGCCACGATGGAAGTGCATCGGAACGACTGCATCACGCTCGATGAGATTCGCGAGAAGGCGCCCGAGCGGATTTGTATCTCTCCCGGACCCTGCACCCCGTCCGAGGCCGGAATCAGCGGAGATGTCATCCGGACCTTCGGAGCCACGATTCCGCTCTTCGGCGTCTGCCTCGGGCACCAATGCATCGGCGAAGTGTTCGGCGGCGATGTCGTCCGGGCCGACCGGCTCATGCACGGGAAGACCTCTCCGGTGATTCACAACGGGGAATACCTTTTCAAAGGGATCGAGTCCCCCTTCGAGGCGACCCGCTATCACTCCCTGATCGTGAAACGCGACACCCTGCCTGACTGTCTCGAGATCACGGCGGAGACGGCTGAGGGCGAGATCATGGGACTGCGTCACCGGGAACTGCCCATCTACGGCGTTCAGTTTCACCCGGAGTCGATTCTCACGACTTCGGGGAAAACGATTCTGAAGAATTTTCTGGAGCTGTAGGGAGGCTCACTTCGCCGGGTTGCGATACCAGGCAACATTTCCGCTCGCGCGCCCCGCATTGAGCAGGTCGAGGTCGCCGTCGCCGTCCATGTCGAGGGCACGGAGGTCGTAGGACTCCTGATTTTCGTCGAGAACTTCCTTAGTGAACTTCCCTTTCCCGTCATTCCAGTAGATTGCGAGGACCTTGCTCTCATACCCGCAGGACGCTCCGTCGAGATCGCCATCTCCATCGAGATCGGAAAAAACGAGGCTGTGGGGAGACTTCAGATCGGGGTCGATCTCGTGGATCTTCCAGTCCGGCGCCTCGAGCCAGAGGATGCCGGCACTATGGCCCCGCGAGGCGAGGAAATCGACTTTGCCATCACCGTTCACATCACCGGGA
The DNA here is from genome assembly GCA_002344215.1 of Akkermansiaceae bacterium UBA2381. Lineage (GTDB taxonomy): Bacteria > Verrucomicrobiota > Verrucomicrobiia > Verrucomicrobiales > DEV007 > Arctic95D-9. The sequence goes on along the minus strand of DDSV01000015.1, from coordinate 23,041 downwards.
AGAATATTCGTCGCGGCGAGTTGATTTTCGGCGAGGACCGTCTTCTTCCACGACTTTTCGACTGCCCCGGCACCGGGATTTTGCCAATAGGCAAACCAGTCGCCGTCGGCAAAGGGCTTGCCCTTCGCTCCGACCGCGATTTCGCCCCAGCCGTCGCCGTCGATATCCCCGAAACCGAAGTAGTGGCTCCCGCCGCGTGCATCCTTGTCGGCAAAAACAAAGCGCTCCCACCGGTCCGCCTTTGCCGGTTGCTTCGGAACCCGGAACCAGGCAATGGAATCAGCGAGAACTCCGTCGGGTTCAAAGTTATTGATGATGATGTCCTCATTCCCGTCTTTATCGACATCGGCTTTGAGCAGGCAGTGGATGCCTTTGATGTCGTGATCAACGATCCTCGCCGCCCAGGCGCCGGAGCCGTCACCCGGATTCTCGAGCCAGAATGGCTTCCCCCAGGCCTCACTCCCGACCCAGTCGGTGTCGCCGTCTCCATCAACATCGAGGGTCTCGCTGTGGATACAGGTCGCGTTGAGCTTCGGGAATCGATGCAAAATCGTCTCTGTCCAGGCGGGTGCCGTAAAAAGGCTGACACGGCCCGCGTAGCTCGTGATGACATCCATCTTCCCGTCGCTGTTGTAATCGGCCGCGACGGCCGTGTTGTTGTGCCCCTTCTCCATCACGACCTGCTTTTCCCAATCCGCCGCCTCAAGCGCGTGTACCATCGAGAACAGAAAAGCAGGGTAGAGAATGGAAAGGTTTTTCATTTCAGGCTGGTTGAACGGGTGTTGATCCCTTTCAATAAGAGCACCTTCCGGAAGAAATGTCACCCCTGATGGGATCACGCAATCCAACCCCCGATACTCCCATGCAACTTCGTGTCCTGAGTGGCTTCACCTTCATGCTCCTCTCTCTATCCGTGGCCGAGGAGCCGGGAATGGCGCCAATCTGGAAGATTTCCGATGCCGACTCCACCGTCTTCCTCGCCGGATCGGTTCACCTCCTACGTGAACAGGACATGCCGGTGCCTCCGACTTTCGACCGTGTCTATGATGAAGCCGAGGAGCTGGTCTTCGAAATTGATATGGCGGTCATGAGCAATCCCGCCATGGGGGCTCAGATCCGCCGATTGGGATTACTCCCGGAAGGCCAGCATCTGAGTGAAAAATTGAGCCCGGCAACGATGGATCGTCTTCGCGACTATCTCGTGCTGTCCAAAATGGGACGTTCTGACTTCGACCGTTTCACACCCGGCATGGTTTACATGATGATGGGATCTCTCGAAGCAACCCGACATGGAGCAAGGCCGGAACTGGGATTGGAGACTCAATACTATCTGAAATGCGTCGAAGACGGAAAACCCAGCCGCGGTCTTGAGACCGTCGAGTATCAGATGTCCCGCTTCAGCAGCTTCGGCGACGAGGTCCTCGAGAAGCTGATCAATGAAGCGCTCGATGAGGTGGATGAAGGGGCCGAAGCCCTGAATTCACTCATTTCCGCCTGGCGTTCCGGCCGCGTCGCGGAACTGAACGAACTCATCGTAGAGCAAACTGATTCCGACCCGAAGATTCGCGAAGTGCTTCTCACCGAGCGCAACCGCAACTGGATTCCCGAAATCGAAAAACACCTCGCCTCCGACCGCGATGTGATGTTTCTCGTCGGAGCAGCCCATCTTGTGGGAGAAGACAGTGTCGTCGATCTGCTCGAAGAGAAGGGATACGAGGTCTTGCAGCTTGCAAATGCCGAGTGAACCCCGATTTTGACCGATGGCCGAAGAACCTGAACTCAAAGTCTACATCAAACCGGGCTGCCCCTGGTGCGTCGATGCAATTGCCTACCTGAAAAAGGATGGATTCTCTTTCAAGGAAATCGACGTCATTGCCGATCCCGCCATGTATCAGGAGATGCGTGAGCTTTCCGGTCAGAGCTGTGCGCCGACTCTGACGTACGGAGACCTCATGCTGGCCGATTTCGGGGTCGAAGAAATGCAGGCATTCTTCAACAAACACAATATCGCCCCATAAACGCAGGGCAGCGGGATCAGCGCATCCCCACCGAGACGCCGGCCTCTTCGTATTCTTTCAGGAATCCCTCGATCGACGCATCGCGCGGCACTCCGAGGTGGAGGGCCCGGAAATAATGTTTCTCGGCCTCCTTGGGATTCGGCTCGTCCTTTGTGGCGTGGAGGACGGCGAGGTTGAAATGAGCGTCGCCGTAGTCCGGATCAATTGAAACCGCGTTCGTAAAAGCGCGCTCGGCGCGACTCACCCACCCTTTGCGCGTCGAGATTACCCCGACACAGTTGTGTGCCTTCGCGTTCTGGGGATCATAGGTCAAACCGGTCTCAAGCTTCGAGAGGGCCTCGTCGATTTTGTCCTGAAGGAAATAGGTGCGCCCCAGGAGGTAGTTCGCCAATCCTGAGGTTGAGTCGATTGCGAGTGCCTTCTCGAGATAGTATTCCGCCTCGGAATAATTCTTCATCGAGATCTTGAGCACCCCGAGATTGCAGAGGCAGGGAACGTTCCGGGGGAGGTAGCGCAGGTAGTCGAGAAATCCGGCTTCCGCTTCGCTGAATCGTCCTTCTTTAAAATCGAGGCGCGCCGCCTTGTCGATCTGTGAAAGTTCGACGGTAAGTTTCTGATTCTGCACCACCCCGTCCGGGCCACCCGGTGCGGGCGCCGTACCTGCCGCCACCAGGGTCGCAGACATCACGGGAGCACCAGTCTCAGCTGCGGGCGTTTCAACCACCGGGTCCGCTTCAGCGACTGCTCCCGGCATGGAAACAGAAGCGGCTGATGCCTCGATGATCTCCGCAAACTGGGGCGCTTTGAAAAGTGACTTCTCCTCGTCGCTCAACTGGGATCCTCTGACCATGTCCTCAACGAGGCTCATCAACTCGTCCGATCTCGCCCCGACTTTATCCAACTGCTTGAGGAGCAATTCCTTCGCCTGCTTCATCTGGGCCTGACGGCGAAGCTGTTTCAAGACGATGGAACGGAGGAGTTCATTCTCCTGACGCTCGACTGGATTGGCACTCGCGAGAGCCTGTTTGTCTTCCGCCGTGAGACCGTCGGAGAGCAACTCAAGCTTCTCCTGCAGTTCTTCGATGCTCTGCTGGTGGCGTGCGTTCTCGGACAGCAACTGGTCGCGCTCCACTTTGATTCGGGTGATCTCGCTTTTGAGCAAGGCGATATCATCGTCTTTCTCTTTGTTCAGCTCCGAGAGGCTGGAGGCAAGCTGCTCGGCGCGGTCCAACTGTTCCGTGAGCTTGCGATTGCGATCCATCAGTTCCTTCAGGGCGGTTCCTCCATTTCCCTCGCCGCGCACGACTTCGGCCAGATTCTCCCTCTCATTCTCAAGCTCGGCGATGCGATCGCGCATCTTCCCCATTTCCGCCTCCCGGTCCTCCATTGCGGCCACGAGTTGTTCGTTGCGGTCCAGCGCCGTCTGCAACTGCTGGGTGGCATCGCGGAGGAGCACCTCCAACTGGGAAACTTTCTGCAGGGCCTCGGCTCCACCGGGTCCACCCTGGTAGGTGTTAATCTGACGCATCAACTCCTCGCGGCTTGCCTGGGCTTTGCCGAGCTCGGCGGCAATCTGCTGACGTTGCTGCTCCTGCTGCTGAAGATCCCGGCGCAGCTTCTGATTCTCGTCATTGAGCCAGCTGATCAGCGAATCCTTCCGCGAAAGGTCCTCGTGAAGAGAATTCGCAATCGCGCCCACCGACGGAGAAGAGTGTCGGGTTTCTACCCTTGGCATTCCCGGAACCGAACTCACCCGGGGGAGCGCCTGACTGGCCCCGTCGTTCCAGCTTGGAAGGGCAAATTCCCCTTCGCTTTCTTCAACCTCCATGTCCCTCGTCCGGGAAGAATAAGAATGGCCCTCTTCGGGAAGAGCGGGCCCTGAAGCCATTTCCGGCGCCGGCGACTGCGGAAGGGGTTGCGGCTGAGGTAAGAAGGCGGGGGACGGCGCTCCGGCGGGTGCCTGAGGAGCCCGCATGGACGACTTCAACTCATCCCGCTTTTCAGCAATGAGATGTCGGCGCTCCTTGACGATCTCCGGCTGGAAATCGGGAAACTGCTGCGCGAGGTGATCGTAGAGCGGTTTTGCCTCCGTGAGTTTGTTCAAGGCATCGAGGAACTTCCCCTGTGCCTCCAGTTCCTGCGCAGACTGCACCAGAAGAAACCCCCGATACCAAATATCAGAGGGATTCAGCCCCTCTTGAGCACGGGCCGAAAATACGGAAAAGACGAGAGAGCACGACACCACCATGAACGCGAGAACACTCGCGGACGGTCTCGCAAAAAGCCCGTTCGTAAATCTCATGTAACTGTCTTGTGTAACGTGGGTTTTGCGGGTTGCCCCGCCTGTGAACATGCTACGGAATCGAAATCCCGCCAAGCGGAAAAATCTCATTAATTCCTCTGATTTTTGAGATTATCCGTCCTGCCCAATGAGACCGAAAAGGTCATTTTCGTCACTCAGGGAACGGTTTTCTATCAGAAAAAGCTGTTTGATGCACTCTTTTTCCGCAGTAAAATCGAGATCGCAATGTCCAGCTTAGACAGTTCTGTCCTGATGCTGAATCGGCTTTGGCAGCCGGTGCACATTTGCGGCGTGAGGAGGGCGATCGGCCTGCTTTTTCTGGGCCATGCCCAGGTGGTGCATTCGGACGAGGAAAGCGGTTTTGCCTCCTATGACCTGGAATCCTGGATGAGGGTGTCTCGAGACCGCCCGGGCACCGAGGTCATTCATACCGTCTCCCACCAATTTCAGGCCCCCGCCATCATCGTGCTGAAGCGCTACGACCGTCTCCCGAAACAGGAGATTCGCTTTTCACGCCAGAGTATTTTCGAGCGGGACCGCTTCACCTGCCAGTATTGCGGAAAGTGTTTCGAGTCACGCGACCTGAATCTCGACCATGTCATCCCCCGGGACAAAGGAGGGCAAACGACCTGGGAAAACGTGGTTTGCTCGTGCATCACCTGCAACACAAGAAAGGCGAACAAACTCCCCGCCCAGGCAAGAATGTTTCCCTTGAGCGAACCCAAACAACCCCGCTGGAGACCCTTCTTCGACCCGCGCGCAACGATGCGGATCGCTCACGCCAGCTGGCAACCCTTTATCGGTTCTCTTCCGGGGGAAGTGATGATCTCAAGCTAGGGGTTTCCCGGCCTTTCCTGTCGGTATAAAGAACCCTGAAGACCAGCCAGATCAGCGGAGGCAGGCCGGCGCTCAATCCGATCGCAAGAACCGGGCTCTTCTCACCCGTTTCACCGATCCACGCAAAGACGAAGCCCATGGGCAGGCTCCCCGCGACCAGCGCGGGGAGAAACCGTCGCATTGGCATATGGGAAATCCCGGCAAGGCAGGCGATCACCTCCGGAAGGACCGGCATCCATCGGGAGAGAGCGACAATCCATCCGCCGAGTTCCCGGTTGAAAAGACGCTCTCCCTCGAGAATCCCCGCCTCTCCCGCAAGCCATCGAGCGGCCTTCCGTCCGAGTTTTGCCGAGAGCCCGTAGGCAAGGAGTCCCGATACAATCGAGCCGAGGGCGCCGATCAATCCACCTGCCACCCATCCATAAATCAGGCCCAAAGCGGACATCACGACGGTGCCCGGAACCGGAAGAAAAAGATCCACGACGAGCAATCCCACCCCCGCGAGCCACGCCCATCGACCGGCCGATTTCATCTCAGCCACGATTTTCTCGAACGAGAGAGCCTCCTCAAACGAGTCCCCCCAAATCAGAAAGGGCAGAATCACCGCCGCCGCGAGCAATAAAAAAATCAGGAGGAGGCGTTTCATCTCGGGGGTAATCGTGTTTACTAACGAAGCGGAATCTCTCCTGCACGTATTTTTTCATGAAACCCCGCCCCGAAGCCGTCGATCCCGCCCGCCTCCACGAACTGGCCCATGCGGTCATCACGGCGGCGAAGTTCCCCATGCTCGCCACGGTCGATCCCGGCGGTCATCCCCGGGTGCGTCCCGTCTCGCCAGTGCGGGTCGATGATGATTTTACCGTCTATGTCGCCAATCTCGCTTCTTACCACAAGACCGCAGAGATCGCCGCGAATCCTCTCGTCGAGCTCGCCTACCTCTCGCCTGATCACGATCAGATCCGCATTTCGGGACGTGCCGGGGTTGTCACCGAAGAGGATGTCATCCTCGCGATCTGGGAGAAAAATCCGCTTCTGCGCCAGTATCTCGGCACGCCCGACAATCCCCAGTTTGTTCTCTATCGCATCGTCCCCGCACAGGTCCGCTTCATGCGCGAATGGGCGCTCGACTATCATGAGGTCCCCCTCCATTAAACCCTGTTGACTCTGTGGTTCTACCCTGTTGACTGCCCGCGTCATGACCGATTCCAATTCCAATCTTCCGAAGGGTGTCGCCAAAGTCGGCCTCGCCACCGCCATCGCCATCGTTGTGGCGAACATGATAGGCACCGGGGTCTTCGGAAGTCTCGGTTTCCAGGTCGCAGGGATTCCCTCGGGATTCCCCATCATGCTGCTGTGGCTCATCGGAGGACTCGTTTCCTTTTGCGGTGCGGTGTGTTACGCCGAACTCGCTTCGATGTATCCGAAGTCGGGCGGGGAATATCATCTGCTGACGAAAGCCTGGAGCCCTTTCATCGGCTTCCTCGCCGGATGGCTTTCGGTCACGGTTGGCTTTGCCGCACCGGTCGCGGCGAATGCGGCCCTGCTCGGCGGTTACATGGGGGAGATCACGGGAAAAGCGCCGTATCTGTTTTCCATCCCAGTCGTGCTCATGGTCGCGCTGATCCACCTCGGCAAGCTGAGCAATATCGGGCTTTTCCAATCGGGTTTCACCTACGCGAAGGTCGCGCTCATCGTCGTCCTCGGACTGCTCGGTTTTACGATGGGAACAGCCCAGCCGATCTCCTTCCTCCCCGCGCCGGGCGATGCGGATCTCATCCTCTCGGGCGGTTTTGCGATCTCGCTGGTTTATGTGCTCTATGCCTACACCGGCTGGAATGCCGCCACCTACATGATGGACGAGGTCAAATCGCCGGAAAAAACGGTGCCACTCGCCCTTCTCATCGGAACACTCATCGTGACGGTCCTCTACGTTTTTATCAATGCCTCTTTCCTCTATTCGACGCCCATCGCGGAGATGGCCGGCAAACCCGAGGTCGGACTGGTCGCGGCGGAGAGCATCCTCGGGCCGAAGGGCGGGATGATCATGGGCATCCTCATCAGCTTCGGACTGATCTCGACGGTCAGCTCAATGACCTGGGCGGGACCGCGCGTGACGGCGGCGATCGGTCGTGACTACCGGCATTTCAGCATCCTCGGACGGAAAAATAAAAACGGCGTGCCTGCTCTCGCGGTCATCCTGCAGACGGTCATCGTCCTTGTGCTGGTCTACTCGGCGACGTTCAAACAACTCATCAACTACGTGCAGGCGCTCCTGACAATCTCCTCGCTCATGGTTGTGATCGGGATGTTCTACCTGCGTCTCCGCCGTCCCGACCTCGCGCGACCCTACAAGGCCTGGGGATTTCCGGTAACCCCGCTGATTTTTGCGGGCGTGAGTCTGTATGTCCTCTGGTTCCAGATTCAGGAAATGCCGCGCGAATTTCTCTTCGGTCTCGGTACGCTCGCGCTCGGAGTGGTGATTTATTTCACCCTCGCGAGGGAGCGAGTTCACCCGGAAGCACCGGAAAACTGAGATTTTCGCGAAAAAGCGACTCGATTTGGAGCTTGGAGAGAATAAATCGCTTGCAGGGGATAGTTAACTTTCCTTAAATAAAGGAACCGTCTCTCCAATCCGTTCCCTACAGTCGTTTGGCTGACCATCCACCATCGCGTGAATCTCCTGTTTCAGGATTCAGTGATTCCCTCAATCACTCATCCAACGTCTTCGGCATGCCCGGAGGTTCGGTTTTTGGCCCCGGGCCGGCCGGTCCCGGAAAAGGAGCCGCACACCATCCGGCTCCGGCATTTTCTCCCCCTCCCGGAGACCCCCAACTTGATTGGAGTTCTATCCTCGACCAACTACCCTACGGACTCGTCGTCCTCGGACCGGAACAGCAGGTGCGTCACGAGAACGCGGCCTGCCGTCGTCTCCTCGGATTCAGCGTCGTCGAGCGGGGCGGGGTCGAAGGATGGCTCGAAGCCGTCTGCCCGGATCAGGTGCATCGTGAAAAAGTCATCAACTCATGGCGTGAACACATATGGAGAAATCAACTGACCCGAACTTTTACGCTGAAAACGGCCGAGCAGAAATTGAAGGAGATCGAATTCCGCTCTTCACTTCTTCAGGATGGCGGTATCACGCTCACGATAGAGGATGTCACCGAGGCGAGGCGGATCGAAGAGACCCTGAGACATGGCAAACTGAAGTTCCGGGCGCTTTTTTCCCATTCCGCGACTGGCACGGTCCTCGTCGATCGCACCGGTCGGATCATTGATGCGAACCCCGCCTTTGTCGGTCTCGCCGGAATCTCTTTAAAAAACCTGCGCCTCTCCACTCTCTCCGAATTGCTTCACCCCGGCGAGGCGGAGGAACTGGCAAAAGCGGAGGCTGCGCTGATGGTTCGCCCGGGTGCACCCTCACCCGGCGAAAAAGCCGTGAGTCGTGATCTCTGGTTACGCACCAGTGACTCCGAAAAACGATGCCATGTCACCTATTGTCCCATCGGGGAATCAGCGGGGCGGCCTTCCATGGGCATCTATCTGTTTTCACCCGAGACGGCGGAAGCGACAAATGAGATACTCGCCGCCCGCCTGCGCACCGTGGCGCTCAAGGCACAGGCACTGCTCCACGCCGTGCCCGATCTCATTCTACTAATCGAGCCGGATGGAACGATCGCAGATTTTGCTCCTCCTCCAAAAGCCTGGAAAGAGCTGGCTCCCGATGATACCTGGTTGCGAAAGCCAGCCTCCACGGTGTGGCCGGTCTTTGGAAAACTCCTGAAACAGTGTCAGGGACAGATCTCGGACGAGGGCAAAACGATTCATGCCGAGATCCGGGGCCCGGGGAACGAAGGATTTGAGTTCGCGGTAACTTTCTCCCCCTGCGGAGAAGGCCAGATTCTCGCGGTGATCCGCAATCACACCGAGACACGATCACTTCGCGAACGGGACCACTGGCAGAGTGCTGCGTTTTCCAGTAGCCCCCTTCCCATCGTTTTGGTCGACAAGGGAGGTGTTGTCACCCGGGCCAACCCGTCCGCGGATCAATTCCTCGGGCTTCAGAATGGAGCGTTAACGGGACGCCTGTTCTCTGACTTTTACCTGGGGGGAGAAGCGTCGTTTCGGGAAGCCATGGCATCCGCCCCCGCCTCAACCGGCCGGTGGTCCGTCCAGTCCCCCATGGTTTCGGCAGGAGGCAGTCGACTGGGAGCCACTTCAGAGTTCCTCTCTCTGGCGGAGGAGGGTCAGGCCGCGGAGACGCTCATTTTTCTGAATCAGTCGACGGTGCGGGAAGCTCCTGTGGCCCGCTCTCAAGCCGTTCCGAATCAGAAGCGGCAGCACGGGTTTCGCAATCAACTCCAGCTCGTCACCAGCCTGTTCAGTCTCGAACCTCAAAGTCTCGCGGCAAAGGATGCCTTCATTCGCTGGCAGGTACGATTGCGGGCGATGGCTCAGGCCTGCCCCGAGGATGACACCTCGCTTATCAGGGTCCTTCCACTTCTGAGAAGCCTCGCCGACGAAATCTGTTCGCTGGTGGGTCGCGGGCCCGGAAGAAGAGAGGTCATTATCACCGGCAGCGAGGAACTCGCGATCGACGGGCAGACCGCGATATCGTTCAGCCTGCTCATCGGGGAAATCATGCGCCTGGTCCTTGCCAACCGCCAGCCCGGGCCCGGCCCCGAACTCTATCTGAACCTCCGCGCTGAACTTGATGGCGGATTCCAGATCACGGTTCGTCCCGGAACGAACCGTAATTTTGTTTTCACCGACCGGACTTCGGAAGTGGAAACCCTGGAGTTACTCACCGAGCAGATTCAGGGCCGACTCGAAGTCACCGACCGGGAAAACCCGGCCCGCGAATGGATCCTTATCGTACCGGCGGGAATTCGTTGAAAACGATCTGCATTCGACTTCAAAAGTCCTTTCAGGGGATTTTCATGTGTTAATTATGGAGATTTCAATGTAGCGTGCCGAGCCCTGCGACGACGCTTCCCATGGACGAACTTCCTGCCACCCGATTGCGCCTCATGATCGTTGAAAACGATCGTGTCACGGCTCGTGATCTCGAGGCAACCCTGCGGAGGCGCGGATTTGTGGTCTCAGGAATTGCCTACTCGGCCGAACAGGCCCTCGACCTGCTGAAGGAGCAAAAACCGGATCTCGTCCTCCTCGACATCCAGCTTGATCACGACGAAGACGGAATCGCTCTCGCGCAGACCCTGCGTGAGGAACATGGTATTCCCGCGATCTTCATTACCGGGTATTCGGAAGAGGTGATCCTCAACCGGGCTCGCCGCGCCAAACCGGCCGCTTTCCTGAGAAAGCCCTTCAGCGACGCTGAACTCGCCATATGCCTCGAATCGGTGGTCGAGAGACGCATCGCCGGGGAACGCCTTTCCCTCCGGTTACCGGGGCTTGAGGCGGTCTCACAGCAGCTCCCTCAGGCCATTATTGCATCCGACCTGGATGGGAACGTCGTCTACCTCAACCCCTCCGCGACCTCGTTGACCGGCTGGACCGCTGCTGAAGCGTTGAATCAAGCCCTCGGAACCGTGGCTCCGCTTGAGGAATACGAGGTCGAAAATGACTCTGCGGCAGACGCAGGGAAATCGGGGCGTCATGTCAATCTCCGGACCCGTGCGGGACTCAGTTTTCGCGTGGAAGAACGCTCCGTGCCCATCAAAGCATCGGATGGTGAAGCGGTGGGGATCGTCACGGTGATCAGCCCTTTCGGCACCTCGACACCGCAAGCGGGAGCAGCGCGAACGACAGAGGCGGCCCCGGTGCCGTTAGTCGAAGATTCAGTCTCCACCGAACCGCACGCACCCCCGGCAGCTCATCCGCCAGCCCGCAGCGAAGCACTCAGAAAAATCGCTTCTCTGGCAAGCAACCCGGCTTTCAAGGAACTGATCGTAAAGAAAAAGTCCGTGCCGCCGGTCATCCCTTCCCCAGCCCCTGCCCAAGTTCCCGCCCCGGTACGTGCGGAGTCCATCCAGGGAGTCGCTTCACTGGCAGCCGGCTTCGGCGACGTCATCCTTCATCCGTCCGGCATTGCCCGCATTGAGGAAGTCGGAGACCCACTCCTGAAGATCGACGAGGACGGAATCATCCAGTATGCCAATAACGAGGCAGTGCAGGTCTTTGCTCCGAATCAGCGCCTCGTGGGAACTGCCTTCCGTCATCACTTCAACCTCGACGACACCGAACGATACGAAGACCACTTCAACCGGCCCCTTGCGGACGGCCGCCGGCATCGCTTCGATTTTCACGACTCCAACCGCGGCATGTGGTTCGAGGTTCGAGCCTATCCTACCAGCGGGGGAGTCCTTGCTCTGTTCACGGACATTACGGCGACCCGCCTCGAAGCGGCCGAGCAGGTGAGGCAACAGCGGCTCGAGGGCCTCGGATTACTTGCCCGCGGCTTTGCCCACGATTTCAACAACTACCTCACGACCCTGACCGGCAACATCAGCCTTGCGCGGGAACGCCACGAGGAAGACGCCGAGCTTCAGACCATGCTGGAGGAGGCACAGACCGCCGCCTCCCGCGCCACAGGGCTGGTCCAGCAGTTGATGACTTTCGCCCGGGGCGGTCGACCGATCCGCGAGCGGACTAGAATCTCCGATCTGGTTCGGCGGATCCTCACGGAGCATCGCATTCAGCATCCCGAGGTCCGTTATCAGTTCCAGGGGACCGATGCCGAGGTGCTCGCCAATATTGACCCCGCCCAGATCGGCCGCTTGATCGAGAATCTCATCACCAATTCGGTCGCCGCCATGCCGGACGGAGGAGTTCTCATCGTTCGCAGTTCCCGCATTCCGCCCGAGGAGGTCTTGAAGATCCGCGACTCACACATTCCGGCGGAGGAGGACCACCTCCTCATTGAAGTCATCGATACCGGTCACGGAATGAGCGATGCGGACCTGGACCGTGTCTTCGAACCGTATTTCACCACCCGCAAAGCAAACAACGCGACGGGCATCGGCTTGACCGTCTGTGAGTCGATTGCCAAAGCGCATGGAGGGTTCATCCAGTTGCAGTCAAAGGAGGGAAAAGGAACCATCGCCACGTTTTGCGCCCCGCTCGGACGTCGTCCCGACGAGCTCGGGGAATCGGGCATTCTCCCTGCCTACCCCAATTTCGAAATCCCCGATCTAAGCGCGGCTCCGACGGCTCCCGCCGAGGGCGACTCTCTACTCGTCGGAACGCGAATCCTCATTCTTGAAGACGACGCCCCGATCCGACGACTGATGGCGGCTACCTTAAGACGGGCCGGACACGAAGTCGTGGAGACCAAGGAAGGCCAGGAAACCGTGGCGGTGTATACCGAGGCCCTTCGCCGGGGCGAACGCTTTCATTTGCTCATCTGCGACCTCACGATCGAAAACGGTGTGGGCGGAGTGGAAACGATGCGCCGCCTCCTGCAGATCGATCCGAATGTGCTCGCGATCGTTTCCAGCGGCTACTCTGATGCTCCGGCGATGTCGAGTCCGGCGGCCTTCGGGTTCAAAGGAGTGCTCCCGAAACCCTATGCACCGACCGAACTGCGTGCCGCAGTGCACCGGATCTTGACGGCGTACCACATCATTCGCTGATCCCTCGTCACCATCGAAACCCGCTGAAATCAGAGGGTCTCGACCGGATCAACGCTCTCAGGCAGCTCGTCGTCTCCGGATGAATCCTCGTCCTTCGCATCGACCTCAAGAACAGGATCCGATGAATCGTCGCCCTCGTCAGTCTGAGCCGGCGAGACATCAGCTTCAGGAGAGGGTTCCGCCGCCCCCTTCGGAGTGGAGGCTTTTTTCTTCTTCGGCGATCCCTTCTTCTTCGCAGTCTCAGGCGCGGCCTTGTCTCCCTTCTGAGGTTCTCTTCCGATCGTCAGACTGGTATCAGGGAACTCTAACACATACCCCTCAGAGGTGAGCCACCTGAGGTTTTTTAGGACGGTTTTTGAGTCTTCAGACAATTCGACCGCCGCTTCGACGCCCTTCTCAGGCATCTTGAAATCAGGCACGAGCGCCTCAAGCATCCCTGCGACGGTAGTTCGCGGACTGGCGATCACAAAATCAACGATCTGTCGGATTTGATCGGTGAGTGTCACTGCCGGATCGATCTCTCTGGGGCGAACCGCCGCCACGTGAAGAGCCTTGCGGCCCCGCTTGAAGAATTTGAGACCCTTTTTCTCAAGATCGCGGCAAAGGGTTTGAATCAGGTCGAGCGGAAAGCCGCGACGGAGGCGCTCGCCTTCCTGTCTGAGGTGGGCGAGGAGTCCGCTCGAAAGAAGACGGCCCGGAATATCGCCGGGAACGACCGCTTCCTTGACCTCACGAACGGCTTTCTCCGCATAATGCTGACGGAAATGTCGGGCCAGTTCCTCGACTGACTTGATGACGAGACCTTCCACCGCGGGCTTCGCGGTCTCCACCGAATCTTCGACAACCTCTTCGACAAGCTCTTCGCTCTCAACTTCCGCTTCACTTTCGTCAGCGTGCGCCTCCTCAATTTCGGGAGCCGCCTCGACTGCGATCACCTCTTCAACGGACTCGACCGCTGCGGTGATTTCTTCGGGGGCTTCAACTGCGGTTTCGCTCTCGACCTCCTCGACGGTCGCTTCCTCCGCAGGCTCAACGGCCGCCTCCTCTTTCTTCTCAATCACAACAAGGTCTGACTTGAGACGGTAATGGCGGACCCGGCTCACCTGATCTTTCCAGCGCTCGATGGCCTCTTCTCCACTCTCCATCTGAATGCGCGACTTGAAGCGCTCCAGTGACATGTTTGCAAAGCGTTCCTGATGGAGTCGAACAATGTTCCGCTGGTATTCGTGGTGATTCGGCGGTCCAAGAATAGTCCCACTGAGACCGCAGACAGCCACGACATTGAAGTTCCCGGAAGGAGCCCCCATCTCAACGTCTTCAGCGACATAGAATTTTTCAAGCGCAGGACCGTTGAGGAGATGCGCGATCGCCTCTTCACGACTCAGCCAGACTGATCCATCGGCCGGACAGCGGTAGAGTCTCCGTTCATCCTGGGCGGAAAAACGAACCTGATAGCGCTCACGGGCGGTCAGGATCATTTTTGCAAGATCCGCGAGGGGAAATGCCCGCAAGGTCTCTTTAATATGTTTCGTGAGTCCCTCGATGGCCGGCTTGGAGGGCTCGATCACCGCGGTGATACCGACAGCCGGAAGATCTTCACGCGGACGATCCCGGAAATCACGATCCGGACCGTTGCGCCGATCACCTCCGCGGTCGCCCCCGCGACGATCACGACCCCGGTCACCACCGCGACCTTCGGGACGCGGTCCGCGACGATCATCCCGTGCGCCGCCTCCGCCACCCTGACCTCCGCGGCCGGCGAATCCGCCGCCCCGCCTGTCATCGCGGCGTCCACCACCGCGCCGGTCCCCTTCGCCTTCCTCGTTTTCGAAACGTTTGGCGTAAGTCTTTTCGGGGGATGAAGGCGTATCCTGAGCCCAGGCGGGCATCAGATCACGGGCGGAAAATTCCAGGGGTTTATCCTCGTCACTCATTCTACAAACTTCAAAAATCGTTCTCTCCTCTTACCGTTTAAATCGGAACCTACTCAGGGAGAGGGTGGCGCGCAGTTGCCAAATTCGTCACTCCCGTCTCTTCCGGTGAAAACACCACTCCGCTGAGGTTCGTCCCGATCAAATCGTCATGCCAGCGCTATTTTCAGCGCCTCTCTGGTAATGTCGGTGGTCTTTTCAATGTCACCCGGACCGTGTGCCAGAGAAATAAACCCCGCTTCATACTGGGAAGGGGCAAAGTAAACTCCGCGCTCCAGAGCAGCCCAGAAGAACTTCCGGAAGGCTTCGAAATCGGACTTTTTCACGTCGTCGACATTGTTGATGGCCCCCTCGGTAAAATAGAGGCAGAACATCGACCCGATCCGGTTGAAGGCCAGGTCACGACCCAACTCCCTCAAGGTCTCACGAACCCCGTCCTCAAAGAGTTGCCCGATTTCTTCGAGACGACGCCAGCCGTCGAGACGCTCCATTTCTTTCAGTTGGGCTATCCCGGCAGCAAGTGCGAGCGGGTTGCCCGACAGAGTACCCGCCTGGTAAACCGGACCATCCGGAGCAAGCATATCCATAATTTCGGCCTTGCCACCAAACGCTCCCACCGGCAACCCGCCACCGATGACCTTGCCCATTGCGGTGAGGTCCGGGGTGATCCCGACTCGCTCCTGAACCCCTCCCCGGGCCAGACGGAAGCCGGTCATGACTTCGTCGAAGATCAGAACGGTGCCATGTTGGCTGGTGAGGTCACGGAGAAGTTGGAGGAATCCCTCCCCCGGAAAAATCAGGCCTGCATTCGCCGGCACCGGCTCCAGAATCAGAGCAGCGATTTCGTGACCCTGGGTTGCGAAAACCTCCTCGATCAGGTCGGGCCGGTTGAAGGGAACGGTGATGGTGAGTTTCGCAAGATCGGCCGGAACTCCGGCACTGTCGGGCTGCCCGAAAGTGAGCGCACCGCTCCCCGCCGCCACAAGGAGTGAATCGACATGGCCGTGGTAACAACCATCGAATTTGACGATCTTGTCGCGTCCCGTATAACCCCGGGCAAGACGGATCGCACTCATCGTGGCCTCGGTCCCGCTGTTGACCATTCTCACCTTTTCGACCGAGGGCACGTAGTCCCGTATCATCCGCGCCATCTCGACCTCATGACGATTCGGAATCCCGAAGCTTAATCCCTCCTTCGAGGCCTGATGCACCGCATCAATCACCGCAGATGGCGCGTGCCCGAGGATGGCAGGCCCCCAGGTGCCCACATAGTCGATCATTTCGTTCCCATCGACATCCCAGATGCGACATCCCCTGGCCCGCTGAACGAAGAAGGGATCGCCTTTAACGTTGCGGAACGCCCGCACGGGCGAATTGACACCACCGGGAATGACTTCCTTAGCAGCGGCAAAAAGTTTGGAGGAGAGGGTTCGGTCAGCCATGAACCTCAATGAATCCTTCCTCTCCCCTCCCGTCAACCGGTGTGAATCCTCGAACGCGGCGATTAGGACGCTCCGATCAGAGGGAGTTTGCCTGAACTTTCACTTTTTATTTTACCTTGGCCGGTGCGTCCGATTAGTCTTCGACCTGCTTCCGGATTCGGGCGACCGCTCCAACCGGCCTGTCCCCATTTCCCGGTATGAACGTCCATCACCTCGAGCTCTTTTATTATGTGGCCAGGTTCGGGGGAATCACTGAGGCGGTGCGAAAGATGCCTTATGGCATTCAACAGCCGGCGGTGAGCGGCCAAATCCTTCAACTGGAGAATCATCTCGGGGTAAAGCTCTTTCAGCGGCGCCCTTTTGCCCTGACCCCGGCAGGAGAAGAGCTCTACGACTTCATCCATCCCTTTTTTTCCCGGATTGATCAGATCACCGGCCAGTTGCGGGGAGAGGAAAGCTGCCACCTCCGTCTCGCCGCCTCAGCAGCGGCCCTGAGCAATCACCTTCCCGAGGTGCTTCAATCGTTGCAGCGGGAATTGCCGTCGCTCCGCCTCACACTGCGTGAACTCAGCAATCAGGATCTCGAAGCAGCCCTTCGCAAGCAGGAAGCTGACGTTGCCGTCGCCATCCTCCATCGCAAAATCGGTCCCGGAATCAAATCCATCAAGCTCCTCGATCTGCCACTGGCCCTCGCGGCTCCGGTTTCTTCTCCGGTTACCACTTTCCGCGAACTGTTGGAAGCCGCCCCCGGAGGCAATCTAACGCATCCGCTCATCTCCCTTCCTCGATCCGAACCTGTCGCGAGGCTTTTTCAACGAGGGCTTCTTGCGGGGAACTTGAAATGGGAGCCCTCCATGGAGGTTTCCGAACTCGGTCTTATCCTAAATTACGTCGCCAGAAGTTTCGGATTCGGGGTTGCCGTGGACATCCCAGGGGTTGCGTGGCCCGATGGAGTGAGGAAGATCAAACTCCCCTCACACTTCCCCCCGCTCAGTCTGGGCGCTTTGCACACGGGTGAATTGAAGCCGGTGGCCGCCCGATTTCTGCAATTGGTAAAAGAGCAGGCTTCGATCTTGAAGAAATCTCTAAAAAAGACGACGACTCCCTGAGAATGCCTGCAGCGATTATTTTTGATTTCGACGGACTCATCCTCGATACCGAAGTTCCGATTTATGAAGCCTGGAGAGAGAACTTCCTCGCTTTCGGCCATGATCTCGACCTGACCACCTACGCCGCCTGTGTGGGAAGTAATTTCGGTTCCTTTGACCCGAAGAGACACCTTGAGTCGCTGACCGGATCGACCATTGACTGGTCGGCTTGGGACTCCACCCGCGAATATGAGGCGCTTCGCCGCACTCATCTCCTCGCCCCGTTTCCCGGCGTGATCGATCTGCTCGACGAAGCCTCAACCGCGGGCATCCCCTGCGCGGTTGCATCGAGCTCTCCCCGTGACTGGGTCGAGGGCCACCTCGACAGACTCGGCCTCCTCGACCGCTTCGCACTGACTCGATGTATTGATGACGTCGCCGCACCAAAGCCGGCTCCCGATCTGTTTCAGGCAGCCGCGAAGGCTCTCGATATTGATCCCTCGTCGGCGCTGGTTCTTGAAGACTCGCTCAACGGTCTCCGTGCTTCCCTCGCTGCGGGAATCTCCTGCGTCATCGTGCCAAACCGGATTACAGCGCACCTTGAATTTCACGGGGCTGCTGCCGTCATTGAGAGTCTCGAGGGGATGACTTTGTCCCGACTGGCGGAGTTAAGAAATCAATCAGACCGGGTCTGAACTCCGTCGGCCATTTCCTGACAAGGCTCTTAAGGTAGAGGTTCCCGGGGAAGCTTCTGCTTTCCGAAAATTTTCTGACCAAGCTTCTTCAGCGGTTGGGTCTCAACCTCCGCCTCACGAACGACCTCAGCGCGGTGCTGAATCGTCGGGGCTCCCGGCTCCGGAAAAGTCTCTGCCGCCGTCTCTCCAATTTCACTGCGGACATCCTCGTCGTAACTGCTGGCGACCGCCTCGTTGTTCCCGTGCACCACCACCGGCTGGATAAAAATCATCAACTCAGATCGCTCCTTGTTCACATTCGTGGACTTGGCTGCGTGACCGAGAATGGGAATGTTCTTTAGAAATGGAATTCCCGCGTCCGTCTCTTCTTTCGACTCTGAGATCAGTCCGCCGAGAATGATGGTGGAACGATTTGCAACAGTGACGGTGGTGTTCAGTTCCTGTTTGCCGATAATGGGCACTTCACTGCCCGCAACCAGCTGGCTGCCGACCACCCGGTCATTAATCTGCACGATGTCGAGGGTGACCTCGTCATCCTCATTGATCGTGGGAAGCACCTCAAGCTTGAGCACGACTTCTTTGAAGTCGATCGAAGTCCGCACCGCAGCTGTGTTGTTGACCTGTCCGCTGGAGTCCGAAAGACTTTCCACCGGTACTGGGACTTCCTGTCCCGAGGTAATCTCGGCGCGCTTCCCGTTCTGGGTATAGACAACGGGCCGCGACAACACTTTGAAGCGATTCGTCGACTCCAAAGCGGTGATGATCACATCGAGAGACTCCCCGATTTGTCCGTAAAAATTCAACCCGCTAGCGGGGCCGAAGGGTGTCGTGGTTATCATGTTCGCCACGTTGGCGATGCTTCCGGGATCGCCGATGATGTCGTTTCGACCATTAATGTTACCACTTGTGAACCCGCCCTGGCCCGGATTTTGACCGTTGAATTTGACGTAGCGCTGCAGATAATCCATCCCGAACTGGACATCATCAGAGAGGGTCATTTCACCAATCACTGTCGCCAGATACACCTGGACGGGACGATGGTCGAGTCGATCAATCATATCCACCACGATGTCCTGCGACTCCTTGGTACCGGCAATGATGATTGAATTGGACTGGCGATCCGCAATGATTCGTGTTTTCCCGACCAGCACTGAAATCGGTGCCACGTCATCAAGAGGAAAAGAGATCTGATCGGCCCTACCCCCGATTTCCTCGGTGGCGGTTTGCTGCGTCCGGTTCTGATTATTCTGCGTGTTTTGATTTGTTCCCGTGAGCGTCGCCAACTGTGATGAGGTGACCGGAGTCGAACGGGATTGAATCTGACGCCCCCCCGGCAACTGGGTCTCTCCAGTCCCGGTGTCCTGCAGGATATCGACGAGGACGGGAAGGATGTCGTTCGCCTTCACATATTTCAACCTGCGCTCAAGTGGCTTGGCATTATCAAGCGGTTGATCAAACTGGTTGATGAGATCGAGGATGTAGGCGGCGTCCGAGGGAGACGCCACGATCATGATGCGATTCATGCGGTCATCCGGAATCAACTGCGCGGCCGGCTGATCAGCAGTTCCCACTCCGTTCATGACATTCCTCGATCGCCCGTTCTGTCCCTGCTGGCTTTGCTGACTCGTCTGTCCCTGCTGCCCGGAACTGGGTTGATTTCCCCGATTCTGGTCGCCGCCCTGGTTTCCCGCAGTATTGCCTCCGGTCACCGTCCCCCGACTCTCACTTTGCCGCTGCCGCTCCTCCATTCTCGCATCCATGGCGGCCTGGATAATTTGTGAAATGACATTCGATTCCGCGTATTGAAGCTGCACAAACTCGGTAATGAGGGGTGCATCGTCGACGGGATGATCAATAATGGAGCGAAGGCGAATGAGTTGCCGAACGATCGGACTCGTCTCGGTGATCAAAAGCCCGTGTGGATTCAATACCGGGGTGATTCGCCCGAATTCGTTTAACACAACGTGATTGCTAAAGATAGTCGCGGCATCCTCTGGGTCGACGAACTCCAGCTCCATAAAGAAGCCCACGAGCGACTCTCCTTCGGGCAACAGGCTGGCATCAGTGTAGATCACCACCCCCTCGCTGAACGACGGACTTTTCCCCCCCTGCCTGGCACCGCCGAGCAGCACTTTGACGCTTTCTTCACCGGGTTCGGCGACCAGTACATATCCGTTCACAAGAAGCGCCGCCTCGATCAGTCTCGTGGCTTCTTCGCGGGAGACCTCACTGGGCGTTACAAGGCTGACTTGAGGTCCATTAAAAATGGAGCTGTCTTTAACGATGGGCTTGTTGATCAGCCGCTCGTAGATATTGAGGATATCGTTTACCGGATTGAGCGGAAACTGCAGACTTACCCGGTCGCCAATCGGGCCGACTCCGGGGCCCCCGGGAGCTCCAGGACCTCCGGGAGGACCTCCCGGTCCGCCGCCTCCAGGTCGCTGCAAATTGGAGGGTGCCTGGAGAGGCGCCGGCCGATCAGCGTTATCCTGCGCCTGAATCCCGGTCAAAGTGATCGAGAGGCAGAATAAAAATCCTCCCCCGGTCACAGCGACAAAACGCCGTTCCCTTCTAAAAATCTCTTTTATCATGTCTGGTGTTTCAGTCCCGAAAGACCGCCGTGCTCAGGGTTAACCCCGATGTTTCCAAAAGGATTCCCACTTTCTACCGTTCGAAAGGCTTTTGTTCTACTTCAACGGCCTGAAGATCACAACCCTAGAAAGATTTCCACCGGGTGATTTAACTACGGAAATTTCAGAAGGTCTGGAAACCGGAGACTCACGGATCCACCCTCGAGGAAATGACCCCGTCGACCACCCTTATTTGGAGCAGGTCACCGCTTTTCACCTGCCCGGCACTCGTCACAACCTTTCCGGCATCATTGGTGACGAGAGAAAATCCGCGCTTCAACACCGACTCCGGACTGAGTGATTGGAGAAGACTTTGGAGCCCCGCCAATTTCTGCTCTTTCGATGACACCGCCCGCTTGATTGACTGTTCTACCGACTGAAGGAGGCGTTCACAGATTTCAGAAAGGCGAGACAACTCCCGGTCCGGCTGCAGCGCCTCCAGGCGACGGTTGGCGTTGTTAAGATCACCCTGCGATTGTGAGATTCTCGCGCTAAGGACGGATTCCATCCGTTCACTGAGGTAGTCGAGCGACTGGATCCATCCTTGAATCCTTCGTCCCGGCTCACGCGCTTCAAGTTCACGCTTCAGGGAACGGCAGTGCCTGTCAAAAAGCTCGAAGGCATGGCCGGTCTGCGAATCAAGAGAACCGGTCAATCGTTCGAGATGCCGCCGCAGCGTGACCCCGTCCGGAACCGCGTTCTCCGCGGCGGCACTGGGGGTCGGCTCGCGACGATCTGCTACAAAGTCCGCGATGGTAAAATCAATCTCATGCCCTACTCCGGTCATTACCGGTATTGAACATTCCGCAATGGCTCTTGCGACCACTTCCTCGTTAAAGGCCCAAAGATCCTCGATACTTCCACCACCGCGGGAAACGATCAGGAGGTCAGGTCTTGGAATGCCTCTGGCCTCGTCAAAGGCCCGCACCGCTGCGGCAATCTCCCCGGCAGCGCCTTCCCCCTGGACTCTTACCGGATACACCATCACCCTGATCCATGGTGCTCTCCGGCTTAGAACATTAATGATATCGCGAATGGCGGCACCGGTCGGTGAGGTGACAATTCCCAGCGTCTCTGGAAATGAGGGGATTCGCTTCTTATTTTCCGACGCGAAGAGCCCCTCCGCCCCCAGTCTGTTCTTGAGTGCTTCAAACTGAGCTTGAAGATCGCCCAAACCCTTGGGCTGTACGATCTGCGCGATCAACTGATACTGGCCCCTTGCCTCGTAGACCGAAATACTGCCGAACACCTTGACCTGCATTCCGTCAGTCAACCGGACCGGGCTCCTGCCCGCAGCTCCCTTGAAAAGCACACACGCAAGTTGGGCGAATGGGTCTTTCAAAGTGAAATAATGATGCCCGGATCCGGGTAGCCGGTGATTGCTGACTTCCCCCTCAATCCATACTTCCGAGAAATCGCCCTCCAGACTCTCACGAATCCGTCCGGTGATCTCCGCCACGCTGTGCACCTGATCCGACATCGAATTCAAGCTCTCATTTGTCTGACAGCTTCGGACATATCCTTTGCCCGAAAGAGTGAGGTGCCGGCAACCATCACATTGGCCCCGTTCGCAGCGGCAATATGGACGGTGCGCAGGTCAATGCCTCCATCCACCTCGATATGATAAGCCAGTCCTTTATCGACCCGGTAGTCGCGTGCTGACGCCACTTTCGGCATGGTTTCCACCTCCATGAAAGCCTGTCCCCCGAATCCCGGAACCACGGTCATGATTAGTAGCAGGTCGATCTGATCGAGATAGGGAATCACCTCCTGAAAAGGCGTGGCGGGATTAAGTGCGAGACCGCAGCCAAGACCTGCCGCCCGAATTCGCGCAAGCGTTTCGCTGACAGCATGATCCGCCTCAACATGAACCGTGATTCGATCGGCTCCCGCTTCAATAAATCGATCCAGATACTTGTCAGGTCGCGTCATCATAAGATGCACGTCGAGAGTGATCCCGGTGCAGGGACGCACGGCGGCGACAAATTGAGGGCCAAAAGAGACATTCTCCACAAAATGACCATCCATCACGTCAAGGTGGAGCCAGTCCGCCCCGGAACGCTCGGCTTTCTCCACTTCCTCCCTGATTCGTGACCAATCGGCAGCAAGAATTGACGGGGCGATGATTCGGGTGTTGCAGTCACTCATTCAGGGGCATTATCTTCACGGATTCGCCCATCCGCAAACCTTTGTCTCCCGAATCTCCACCATGGTAAGCCACCCTCCGGATGAAAGTGATGATCCAATCATCGATCTTGCCAGCGATACGTTCATGATGGGACAGGCGCTCCGCCAGGCCCAGAAAGCGTTCCTTTCCGAAGAGGTCCCCATCGGGGCAGTCATCGTTCGAAACGGTTCGATCATCGCCCGAGCCCACAATCAGGTCGAGACCTTGAGAGATGCGACTGCGCACGCCGAGATGCTCGCCCTCACCCAGGCGCAGGAGGTCCAGGGCGACTGGCGCCTGAATGACTGCGATCTTTACGTGACCAAGGAGCCCTGC
>DDSV01000026.1 GCA_002344215.1 Akkermansiaceae bacterium UBA2381 | reverse complement strand
TGCGTGTGAAGCAGGTGCTCTACCCCTGAGCTAACCGAGCGTTCCGGAGAGCGAGAATCTTAGTCCCTGCCTGGCCCGGAGGCAAGTTGGACGTGCATAAAACTCAAATTATAAAATTTCCTTTAAATTATGGAAATTAATTGATTTTGAGAGCGGTCAACGCGATAGTCGAGTTGATGTTTTCAGTAAAACCTTCCCTGGGATTTATGCTCCTTGCCGTCAGTCTCCTGACTGCGGCAATCGGTGCTTCTCTGGGACTCGGCATTTCCTATCTTCAGGAGCTTCAGTTGGAAAGAAGGGATATTGTCTCCGACTTCTCATCCAAAACGGCGGCCTTTTCGCAGCAACTGAAACCCGAGACCATCGCCGCGGCCGCTCCGGAGGGAGCCGAAATGCCCCACGAGATCAAAACCTTTCTTTACCGGATAAACTACACGTTTACCGAGAACGCGGAATCCCGTGTCACCGTTTACCGCAAAACCGAAGCGACTCCTCCTCTGGTTCGGGTATTTGATCATTCCCTCGCCGAATTCCCGGCGCCGGACGAGGACATCCTCATGAATGAGCTTCTCGCCGAGGCCGTGTCCACGAATCAAACCGTGATCGCCGGCTTCGCGGAGGACTACAAAACCTTATCCGGTGCTTCAAACGGAATTAGAGCAATCCTCGGGTCCGGATCTCCGCAGACCCTGGGAGCAATTTTCCCCGTGAAGATCGCCGATGAGTCCCTGTTTGTCGTCGCACAGTCCCGGGTCAATCCGGAGCTCCTCGGATTTACCCGGGTCATGGAACTGCGCCATTTCCTCCCGCTCATCGGAATCATTCCGCTTTTTGCCTCTCTCATCTTCATGGGCTCCTGGTTCACCCGCCGGTTTCAAGGGCTGGCCTGCGGGATGAACACGGTGACCGAGGGCCGGTATGACTACCGTCTCAAAGAGTCCGGCCCGCCTGAGATCGAAAAAGTCCACGCGAGCTTCAATGCCATGGCCGAGAGCCTCCGCAAGACGACCGATCAGTTTCATCATTCGATCAGGGAGATCCAGATCGCAAAACAGCAGGCGGAGGTGGCCCAGGACGCAAAGTCCGACTTCCTCGCGAATATGAGTCATGAGGTCCGCACTCCGATGAACGGCATCATCGGAACAACGAGTCTGCTCATGGAAACCCCGCTCACCAGCGAGCAGAAAGAACTCGTCCAGATCATGAGAACAAGCGGACAATCGCTCGTTCACCTCATTAACGACGTGCTCGATTTCTCCAAACTGGAGTCCGATAAAATGGAGCTCGAAAACGAGCCGGTCGACATCGTTGCGCTGATTGAGGAAACCATCGAGATGTTCGCTTATTACGCGGCCGAGAGCCAGCTCGAGCTGATCTACTTCATCGACAAACGCATCCCGAACCTGGTTTACGGCGATCGCGAAAGACTCAAGCAGGTTCTCGTCAATCTCGTCGGCAATGCCCTGAAGTTCACCAATGTCGGCGAAATCGTCATCACCCTGAGGCTGACAACACGCGAAACCAAAACGGGCAGTGAGTCCCTCATCCGGGTCACGGTAAAGGACACCGGAATCGGCATCGCCCCGGAAAATCAGGAAAAGATTTTCGAGGCTTTCACTCAGGCCGATGCCTCGACCACCAGGAAATTCGGCGGAACGGGACTTGGGCTCGCGATCAGCCGCAAACTTTGCAATATCTTTGGAGGGAATCTTTCCGTGCGGAGCGAACTGGGGAAAGGTTCCGAGTTCTACTTCGACCTCCCCTTCCGTGAAGTTCCCCAGCAGGGAGCGGTCAAGCCCCAGCACCAGCTTGAGAATCAAAGGCCACTACACGGCAAGACCTGCATCATCCTGACCCGCAACTATGCGCTCAGCTCGCTGATCAAGACCTACTGCGAAAGCTGGCAAATGAAGACGCATCTGGCTCCGAGTCTTGATGATTCCGTCGCGGGAAAAATCATCGGATTCAAGCCGGACATTGTCATCGCCGACCCCCTGGCCCTCACGCAGGAAAGCAGGATGAAGGAGTTTGCCGACCAGCTCATCCATCATCGAATTCCCGCGATTTTCCTCTCCTCCATCGGGGAAAGCGGAATCCGGATCGACGAAGCGAAATTCCCCCTCATCAGAACGCTCTACAAGCCGGTTTCCGAACTCAAGCTCCTCCGGGACATCCTCTCGATGATTCAGCGCAGAGCGGGAATTGAAATTCCCGAGGAAACCTTTCAGTCCGAAGCAGATGCCTCCACTCCCCGCGGCGGCAGTTTTGCGATCGCCTACCCGGCACGCATCCTCATTGTCGAGGACGTCATGATGAACCAGAAGATCGCAGGAATGGTCCTCGAGAAGCTCGGGTACACGGGAATCGAATTTGCCAACAATGGCCGCAAAGGGGTTGATCGGGTGAATCAGGGCGATATCGACCTGGTCTTCATGGATCTGCAGATGCCGGTGATGGGAGGACTTGATGCCACTGAGCTGATCCGCCAGAACTTCAGCCTGCCCCGCCAGCCCATCATCATCGCGATGACCGGACACGCCCTCGCCGGGGTTCGTGACTCCTGCCTTGCGGGGGGAATGAACGGATTCGTGGCAAAACCCATCTCTCTCTCCGATGTTCGAACGTCCATCATTGATGCCGTCGAATCCGCCAACCGGAAAGCCCCGGCACTCGCTCGGTGAGATCTTCGCTTCCGTGAGAAGCGCGGTCCCGGTCTACTGCCCCCCGACGTAGGAAGGCTCGACAGACATCGGCCCGAGCATTTCGAGTCCCAGTGACCATTTCAAAAGCGCTTCACTGTCCTGGGAAACCTGGGGACGGGCGCTTTTCAGAACCACCGAGATCCGGTCCTCTCCGTTCAAACTGATGCTGCAAACCAGACAATTCCCGGCGGCAAAGGTGAACCCGGTCTTCATTCCATTGCATCCTTCCAATTCGCCTAGGAGCCGATTGGTGTTGTGCAGGGTGTAAATCCTGCCGTCGTTGAAGACAAAATCGTAGGTCTTCGACTCGACCATCCTCCGGATGTCGGGAATCTGATAGGCCTCGAAAGCGGCAATCGCAATGTCGCGGGCGGTCGAATACTGGCCCTCAACGGGAAGTCCATGAGGATTGATGAAGTGGGAGTCCGTCATCCCGATGTAGCGGGCAAAGGCGTTCATCTTTTCCGCGAAGGCTTCAATGCTGCCCGCGTTGTCGATTGCCAGAGTGGCGGCGATATCGTTTCCACTTTTGACCAGAAGCGAGGTCAATAACTGACGGCGGGAATAGCGCTCCCCCGGCTTTACTCCGACCACGGTGGGTTCGACATTGAGGACCTCTTTCGGCACCTCGGCGAGCCCGTCAAGATTCCCTGCCTGACAGATCACCAGCGCGGTCATCAGCTTCTGTGTGCTCGCCACGGGCACCCTCGCCTCGGCTTCTTTTTTGTGATAAAACTGCATCGTCTCACCGTCGATCACGGCGGCATAGCGCCCATAGATGGCCGGCGGAGGTGGCCCGTTCCAGGATTGCGGGGGCGGCAGCTTTTCACGCCGTTTCACCACTTCCTCCCTCATTTGCATGAGTTCTTCAATGGTCCCGAGCATCTCTTCACGCTCCTTGGCGGTTGACTCCCGCTCGCCGAGAGCCTTCTCCCGGGCAGCCAGAGCAGCCTCCCGCTCCTTCAGACTCCGCATCCGGTGGGAAAGCTGATCCGCAAGACGCTCAAGCATTTCCGCCTGCACTTCCTCTGTGGACTTGGCGGGAGCCGGGGCCGGATTCACTTTAGTCTCCGGCGAAGCCGTTGCCCCGGTGTTGCCAGCAGGGGCCTTCGAATCCTCTTTTTGGTTTTCGACCTTCGCCGATTGCGCTTCAACAACGGCCGGAGCCGGGGCTGGAACTGACGCCGGGGTTTCCTGAGAAATCGACCACCCGGGCACAAGGACAAGGCCCCATAACCAGAGGATATAACCAACTTTGGGAGACAACATCTCGGAGAAAAATTAGCGGTTCGGCGCAGACTGGCGCGACCTCACCAATACAACAAATGAGTGCCGCGATTGCAAGGTGTGATTTTTCATGGAGTTCATGATGATTCTTCCTATTTTTAGGCGCGATTGTCTTCCCCTTGAATGACTTTTTCGCGTCGAATCCGGAATTTCCCTTTCACCCGCGTCAGGATCGGGCAAGTTTCCGCCCCCGACCCTTCGACCTAGAAAAATTTCATGAAGATCATTGCCATTGCCAACCAAAAAGGCGGAGTTGGAAAAACCACCACCTCGGTGAACCTGGGCGCCTGCCTCGCGGAGCGGGGGGTGAAGGTCACCATTCTCGATCTCGATCCTCAGGCGAATTCCACCAGCGCTCTTGATTTCGTCCCGGGCGATCACCCCAGCATCTACCAGCATCTTATCGGGGGCGGAGATGTTTCCGAACTGGTTCTCCAGACCAAATATCCCAATCTCTCCCTCATTCCCTGCGATATGGATCTCGCCGGATGCGAAATCGAAATGGCGCGCGAAGACGACCACCTCGTCCGTCTGCGCAAGCTCCTCGCCCCTTTTAAGAACAAAAATCAGGCGGACTATCTGCTCATCGACTGCCCCCCTTCTCTCGGTGTCCTCATGACCTCGGCTCTGGCTGCGGCAGACGAGTTGATCGTTCCCCTCCAGTGCGAGTATTTCGGTCTCGAGGGCCTCTCAAAAATTGTCGGCGTGCATCAGCAGATCCGGGACTCCGGGGCCAACGCCGAAGTGGTCCTTGAAGGAATCGTCATGACCATGGCTGACAGCCGCACCAACCTCTCGGCCATGGTGATTAACGATGTCCGTGAGTACTTTCCCGAGGTCACCTATGAAACGATAATACCGCGGAATATCCGTCTCGGCGAAGCCCCGAGTTATGGGAAATCCATTATCGACTACGCACCCACCTGCTCCGGGGCGACCGCCTATCGCGCTCTGGCCGATGAATTTATAAGGCGCCACGCCTGAATTTCCCCTTTTTCATTCGCGAGCGCATCAGCAATCACCCGCCGCCGGCCGCCACTGTTCCCCCTGTGCCCCGCGCCGGATCGAAAACTCGCTGAAAATTGCTCAAGATGACCTATAGTTCCAGCTTCCTGAAATTTCCGTCCCGTTTTTACCATGGTTAAGTGGCTCCTGAAACTCATCGTCGGCAGTAGAAACAACCGCATTATCCGCGGTATCGCTCCGCTCGTTTTAAAGATCAACGAGCTCGAAAAGGAGCTGCAGAATCAACCCGAGCAGATTCTTAAGGACAAGACCGCCGCATGGAAGTCGCACCTTGACCGCTACAGTCTTCAAATCGAGAGCTATAGCGACCGCATTCTGAGGTCAAGGCCCGCCGAAAAGAACCGTGAACTGCTCCGTTACTGGGCGGAGAAGTTTGAGTCGCTCGCGGGAGAATTCCGCAAGGCCGAGGGTTTTGTCCGCCCGAATGCCGTTGAGGGTGTCGATGATGAGTCGCTGCCGGACAAGATCCTCGAAGCCCAGCACCTCTTTCATGAACTGAAAGACGAGTTCCCCGCAGCCCGGGCCACCTACCTGAACAACATTCTCCCGGAAGCCTTTGCCGTGGTGAAAAATGCGGCGCGCCGCCTCTGCGGTCGTGAGTGGATCGTCTGCGACCATCCCGTGAAGTGGGAAATGGTTCACTTTGACGTGCAGTTGATCGGCGGCGTCGGACTCCATCGTGGAATGATCGCTGAGATGGCCACCGGCGAAGGAAAAACTCTCGTCGCCACCCTCCCGGTCTATCTCAACGCCCTCACCGGTCTCGGCGTTCACGTCATCACCGTCAATGACTACCTCGCCCGCCGCGATGCCGAGTGGATGGGTTACCTCTTTGAATACCTGGGCCTCACCGTTGGGGTCATTCAGAATGATCAGCGGGGCGAAATCCGCAGAGATCAATATCGCCGGGACATCACCTACGGCACCGCGAGTGAGTTCGGGTTTGATTATCTTCGGGACAATGGCATGGCCCAGGAGGCCGCCCAGCAGGTTCAACGGAATCACTACTTTGCCCTCATTGACGAAGTGGACTCAGTCCTCGTGGACGAGGCACGGACTCCGCTCATCATCTCCGGCCCGGTCACTGTCCGTCAGGACCAGCAGTTCGACCTCTACAAGACGGCCATCCAGAATCTGCACCGCAAGCAGACCCAGCTTTGTAACGACCTCGCCCAGGAGGCAAAAAAAGCGCTCGATGCCGGGGATGCGACCGAAGCAGGCACCCTTTACTACAAGGTGAAGCTCGGGATGCCCCGCAACCGTGCCCTGCTGCGCGCCATGGAGAATACCGACGTCCGCCGCGCGATTGAAAAGACAGAACTTGAGTTCTATCGCGATCCGCAAAAGACCGCGCTCTTCGCATTGAAAGAGGAGCTCTATTTCACCCTCGACCCGAAAGCACACGAGGCCGAGCTCACTGAAAAAGGGCGTG
This sequence comes from Akkermansiaceae bacterium UBA2381, assembly GCA_002344215.1. Taxonomy (GTDB): domain Bacteria; phylum Verrucomicrobiota; class Verrucomicrobiia; order Verrucomicrobiales; family DEV007; genus Arctic95D-9. The sequence goes on along the minus strand of DDSV01000026.1, from coordinate 66,827 downwards.
AGGTGCTCAGTCCGGATGATCCGCAGGCATTTGTGCTACCGGACCTTTCCGAAGCCTTCTCCGTCATTGATGGAAAAGACTCCCTCACCGACAGCCAGAAGGCAGCCGCTAAACGCGACCTTCAGATGCAAATGAGCGCCCAGGCGGAGAAGATGCACACCATCTCCCAGCTCATGAAGGCCTATACCCTTTACGAGAAAGACGTGCACTACGTCGTCGAGGACAATCGAGTCATGATCGTCGACGAAAACACCGGCCGTAAGATGGCCGGTCGCCGATGGTCTGACGGTCTACACCAGGCGGTCGAGGCAAAAGAAGGGGTCAAGATCGAGGGTGAGACCCAGACCTACGCCACCATCACGATCCAGAACTACTTCCGTCTCTATCAGAAACTCGGAGGCATGACCGGAACCGCCGAGACCGAAGCCGCGGAATTCCACGACATCTACAAACTCGAGGTTCTTGTCGTCCCGACAAACCGGCCGATCGCCCGTGTTGATCTCAACGACAAAATCTTCAAGACCCAGCGGGAGAAGTTCAAGGCGGTTATCGATCTGGTTAAAGAGCGACACGTAGCCGGTCAGCCGATTCTTTTGGGAACCGCCAGCGTTGAGTCCTCCGAGGTGCTCGCGAGAATGCTCCAGCGCGAGAAGATCCCTCACGCGGTTCTGAACGCGAAATTCCACCTTCAGGAGGCCGAGATCGTCTCCCGCGCCGGACAGGCCGGATCTGTCACCGTGGCCACGAACATGGCCGGTCGGGGAACGGACATCAAACTGGGCGAAGGCGTCGCTGACAAAGGCGGACTTTTTGTCATCGGCACCGAGCGTCACCGCAGCCGCCGCGTTGACCGCCAGTTGCGCGGCCGATGTTCGCGTCAGGGTGATCCCGGAAAGTCCGTTTTCTACGTCAGCTTCGAGGATGATCTCATGATGCAGTTCGGTGCCGCCGAACGCATGACCAAGATGATGGAGCGCTTCGGCCTGGAGGAAGGTCAGGAACTCGAACACCCCTGGCTCAACAAGTCGGTCGAGAACGCCCAGAAGAAAGTCGAGTCACGTGATTATCTCTCGCGCAAACACATTCTCGAATACGATGATGTCATGAACAACCAGCGGAGCGTCGTTTACGGCTACCGCAACGAAGTGCTTCGCACCGAGGATCCCCATGCTCTCATCGTCGAAATCATCGAGGACGCGCTTCCTGTACTGCTCGATGACTGCCTCGATCCCGACACGGGGTCCCTTATTCCGGATGCGGCCCTGCAGGTCGTGAACACCCATTTCCCTCTCGCTCTCAATGCCGCTGATGCCGGCCTTGAAAGCCGCAACGATGAGGAGAATCTTGAGTTCCTCATCTCCCAGGTGAAGGCCGCCTACGAGGTCAAAACCAATCACGAGGATCCCGAGCGGGTCGAGGACCTCGAACGATGGGTCATCCTCCACAGCATCGACCAACTCTGGCAGGAGCATCTTTACGAGATGGACAGCCTTCGCGAGTCCATCGGCAACTATCGCTACGCGCAGAAGGATCCCCTCGTTGAGTACAAACATGCCGCCTACGAACTCTTCGTTGGCCTCATGGACAGGATCAAATCAGAGGTTCTCGGCAATCTCTTCCGGACAACCACCACTCGACCGGAGGACTTCAACCGCGTTCTCAAGGGAATCCAGATGAGCCGTCCCGACGTCCTTTCCGGTCTCGCCGCAGGCGGAGGCAATTCGCTTTCCCCCGCTGCTCCGGCCCAGCAAAGGCCCGAGATTCAGATCCCGAAGACTCCACAGCGCCGCGAAATGCCCAAGGTCGGACGAAATGATCTCTGCCCCTGCGGGAGTGGCAAGAAGTTCAAATCGTGTTGCGGTAAGAGCTGATCCGGCACTTTCCGATCCAACTGCTCCTGGAATGTCATGACCACCATCCTCATTCTCTGCGCGGTTGGAATCCTGGCAGCCCTCGCTGAGCTCGTCCTTCCCGGCGGACTGCTCGGGATTGTGGCCGTGATCTGCCTCTTCGGAGCCGTGATCGCCACCTTCGTTTCCTACGGGGCCACCGCCGGAACCATCGCACTCGGCATTCTCGTCGTCGCCGGATTGATCACGCTCAACCTCTGGATGCGGCTTTTTCACCGGCTTCCCTTTACAAAGCAACTCATCCTCAATGACGCCGTCGGAGTTGATCAGGGACTTCAGGACAGGCAAACCATGACCGGTCGTAAGGGCCTCGCCGTGACCGATCTGTTCCCCTCCGGTCGCGGCGATTTTGACGGAGAGAAAATCGATATCGTCACCGAAGGCCCCTCCATCAAGCGCGGAGCAAAAGTCGAGATCGTGGAGACCCGCGGTCCCAGCATCATTGTGCGTGAGATCAGGGAAGGAGGCTGACCTTGCACCTCTACCTGCACATCCCCTTCTGCCACCACATTTGTCCCTACTGTGGGTTCTACAAACATAAGCCAGGCAATCTCGCCAACCGCGATTTTGTTGACGCCATCCTCGCCGAGGCTCGCCTTCGCTCTGCCGGAGAAATAATCGCACCGAAGACTGTCTACTTCGGAGGCGGCACCCCCTCGCTTCTGAGTCCGACACTGCTCTCACACCTCATGAGGGGGCTCGCTGAGCATTTTGATCTTCGCAATGTCCTCGAGTGGACACTGGAGGCGAATCCCGCCACCTTCGATCTGGAGAAGGCGAAACTGATGCGCGAGCTGGGCGCTAATCGCATTAGCCTGGGCATTCAATCCTTTCAGGAGGAAACCCTTAAAACCCTAGGTCGCGATCACTCCCCTGCTGACGCGATCGCCGCGTATGAGATTCTTCGTGAAGCCGGATTTGAGAACATCAGTATCGACCTCATGTTTTCGATACCCGGGCAGACGACCTCGCTCTGGCAGGCAGACCTCGAACAGGCCGTCACCCTGCAGCCCGAACATTTTTCAGCCTACAATCTCACTTACGAGGAAGACACCGAATTCCTGACACGACACCAAAGCGGCGACCTCGACACGAACGAGGACCGCGATGCGGATCTCTTTTATCAGGCCATCGACTTTCTTGAGGCCTCCGGCTACGGCCACTACGAGATTTCGAACTACGCCCGTCCCGGATTCGAATCACAACACAATCGCTCCTACTGGGCCGGTGCCGACTATCTAGGCCTCGGGCCCGGAGCTGTCTCAACGATCAAGGGGCAGCGCTGGAAAACCCTGCCTGACACCGCCGCCTATGTGCGTGCTTCTCAGGGTGGCTTTGACACCCGCACCGACATCGAGCTCCTGAGTGAGGAAGACCGGCGCACCGAGGCCATCGCCCTCCGCCTCCGCACCCGCGAAGGATTGCCGATGAATCTACTCCCGTCGCTTGACCCTCTTGAGTCCCTCACCCAACAGGGTCTGGTCGAGGAAAGAATGGGGAATCTTGTGCTCACACGGGCCGGAAAGGCCCTTGCTGATCCGATTGCGGCGGAGCTGGTGTGAGGTTTGATCTCACACAAAGCCACTAAGACACAAAGAAGATCATATCCACAAAACCAGCAAACTCGTCAGCTCCTTAGTGGCTTTGTGTGAGACCCTTCCCGTAGTCAAAAAACCTTGCCGACTTCCCAGTGCCCGGTTTACCCTCACCTCATGCCCGCCATTTCACTTAAGAACCACCCTTTCCGCATCCAGCCCGGCGGAAAAGTTGACATCACCGCCATCCCGACCACTGACGAAAGCCTCTTCCCGATGGAAAAAAAAGAGGGCGAGGAACTCATGAAGTCCTTCGCCAAAGAGATCGACGAACTCCAGACCCGACTCTACGCCGAAGGCAAGCAGCGCCTCCTTGTGATCTTCCAGGCGATGGACACCGGAGGGAAAGACGGAGTCATACGCAATGTTTTCGACAAGATGGATCCCCAGGGCATCCGCGTCGCATCCTTTAAACGTCCCAGCCCGCTCGAACTCGCCCACGACTACCTCTGGCGCATCCATCAGGAAGTGCCCCAGAACGGCGAAGTCGTTATCTTCAATCGCAGTCACTACGAGGATATCCTTGCCGTTCGGGTCCGCGAGATTTTTCCAAAGTCGAGGTGGGAAAAGCGTTACGATCACATCGTGAATTTCGAGCAGATGCTCGCTGATGAGGGAACCACCATCCTCAAAATCTTCCTTAACATTTCGCCCGATGAACAGAAACAGCGCTTGCAGGCGCGCCTCGATGATTCGGAGAAACTCTGGAAGTTCAACCCCGGAGACCTAGATGACCGGGCTCTCTGGCCGAAGTTCATGGAGGCCTACAGCGACGTCCTGGAAAAGACCAGCACCGAGGCGGCGCCATGGTATGCCGTGCCTGCAGACCGCAAGTGGTATCGGGATCTTGTTGTCGCCGATATACTCATCAAGACACTCAAAGGTCTCGATATGAAGTACCCATCGGTCGACTTTGATCCGAAGACGATCACAATTGATTGATCCGGGTTCTGCAGCCAGCCTTGATGAGGCCATCAGGAGTCTATTGTCCTCATGGCCACTGCTTTGCTACTCTCGACGGAATGAGAGTTCTTTCGCTGCTATTTGTCCTCGCCCTTCCCCTCTCCGCCCGGGACCAAGACACCCGGAGTTGGTTCAAGGGAAACACCCATACGCATTCCCTGTGGAGCGACGGGAACGATTTCCCTGAAATGATTTTCGACTGGTATCGCTCGCACGGTTACGACTTTGTGGGAATGAGTGATCACAATGTCCTTCAGGAGGGCGACAAGTGGCTGGATCTCGAGTCCATCCGGATACGCCAGAAAGCGGTCGGTCGCGACGCCGTTACCAAAGCAGAAGCCCGCTTTGGCAAGAACTGGCTCAAGCGTGAAACCCGGGAAAACAAGGACGGCATTGTTTTGAAAACGCTTGAGGAATGCCGCGCAGCCCTCGAAAAACCGGGGGAATTTTACCTGCTTCCGGCCGAGGAGATGTCGAATTCCGGACAGGGCAATCCTGTCCACATCAACGCCATCAATCTCGATAGCGTGATCGAACCGATCAAAGACGAGAATCTCTCCGCCCGGGAAGTGCTGAGAAAGAGCATGAAGGCCATCAAAGCTCACTCGGAAAAAACGGGCCGACCCATCCTTGCCCACCTCAATCACCCGAACTTCAAGTGGGCCCTCACGGCCGAAGATCTGGCTGATGTCGCCGAAGGGGCCTACTTCGAAGTTTACAACGGCCACCCCGGAATCAACCATCTCGGCGACGATACCCGCCCGGGAGACGAAGCGATCTGGGACATCGCCAACACCATCCGTATCGCCGAACTCGGCTTCGCGCCGCTCATGGGAGTGGCGACGGACGATTCACACACCTACCACGGAGAGGATGTCTCGCCGGGGCGGGGATGGATCATGGTCGGAGCGGAGAAACTTGACGGTGACTCTATTGTCGCAGCGATGCACGAGGGAAAATTCTACGCAAGTTCGGGGGTAACCCTCGACGCGATCAGGCACGATCCTGACAAAGGCACTCTTTCACTGTCGATCACACCGATCGATGGAGTTGACTACACGACCACCTTCATCGGGACGCGGAAGGGATATGATGCCGCCGCGGAAAAGACGGGCATCGGGGAGATTTTTGCCACTGTCACGGGGAATGAGCCGGGCTTTACACTCCCTGACGACGCCCTTTACCTTCGCGCCACGATCACCTCGAGTCGGAAGCACCCCAATCCCTCGTTCCACGGTCAAATGGAACAGGCCTGGATTCAGCCGGTCGGATGGGAAGAGTGAGCTGCCCACGCGAGTTCAGTGACTCTTAACCGATCAATTTTGCCAAGGTCTGTCCGCGGAAGTTCCCTGAGCTCGACGATACGGCTCACCTGTTCGATCACGGCCAGGCCATCGTTAAATCGTTTAAGGCACTCTCCTCCCTCTCCTTCGATGACAAGGACCAACTCGTTTTCCCTGCGAGTGTCCGGAAGGGCCACGACCGCTCCGATATAACCAAGGTCCTCGACCCTGGAATTGAGAGAGGAAAGAGAGATCAGCTCTCCCGACACTTTCACCCGATCGTCGCCTCTCCCCAGAAAGCGGAGGGCATCATTATCAAGTTCGACCCGGTCGCCTGTCACAAACCAGCCTGATTCATCCCGGGCGGGATCGAAGCTCCACCGACCGCCCTTCTTCTCCGCATATCCCGAAAAGAGAGCCTCTCCCCGAAGCAAGAGCCGCGACTCGCGATCCGTCCGGCACTCCCAGATCGGAAGAAGCGTGAGCCAATCGACACGACTGTCGAGACTGGTTGCAATCTGCGAAGACGCCTCCGACATGCCATACGTGGCCCATATCGGCCAGCCAAGTTCACGCGCCTTTTGGACCAGCGTTTCCTGAATTTTCCCTCCCCCGAGGAAAACACCGCGCAGGGAATCCGGACAAGGGACAGAGGCTCCGACAAGATCACTCAAGTGCACCGGAGTCAATGAAGTGAGGGTCGCCCCGCACTGTCTGATGGCTTCGACCAAAGCGGATCCGTCACGGGTCCATTGATCCCACCCCATCGGCACCACTTGAGCCCCGGAGCAGACAGCCCTGGCATAAATACCAAGCCCCCCGACATGGAAGGTCGAGAGACCTCCCAGCCAGATGTCATCACCTGCCAGGCCACAATGGGAATTGACCGCACGGGCGGAGGCAAGCAGTGCCGCTTTCGAAAGAACGACAAACTTCGCTCTCCCGCTCGATCCGGAGGTGGCGATGACAACTGAAGATCGTATCCCGCAATCCTCGCGGAGAAAATCCCGCAAGTCCGCCGCATCGACCGGGCGCTTCGGATTGAGACGGAGATCGACCTTCTCCGACTCCCAGTAGGCAGAGGAGTTTAGTTCAGTCGTTTCCATGGCAGGTCTTCCAGCAGATCGTCAAAGCCCAGCCCGGTTCCACCCGGCGACTGTAGTCTCGATCCTACACAACGGATCCGCTCAAAAAAGGGATCCGATTCAAAACACCGGTGCGTCATTAATCCACATTTGAGCAGACGCCCAGCGTCCGGACCCGCCGCAAGCCTCGAAGCCTCTGCCGCCGCCCAGATCTGCCCGAGGGCATGATCCATGTAGGAAGTAACCAGAAACCGGCTCTGCCCCGGAGGAACCCAGTCGGAGAGGGCCGGTTTGATCACCGCGATATTGCCCTCTCTGAAGCGGCTTTCTGATTCGCGATCCACTGCGAGGGGGACACCAAACTCACCGAGGTTCGCCCAGGTCTCGAGATCCCAGGGAATTGGATCCTCCACGAGGTCGACTTGGCGCCGCAGATCTCCGAGGGATTCCCAGAAGCGAAGAAAATCGAAGAGCGGGAGTTTTTCGTTTCCATCGAAACGGAGACGGAACCCTGCCTCAGCCCATTTCCCGGACCGCTCAATGTCCGCTTTCGGATCGCGTCCGATCTTCAACTTCACGCAATCAAACCCTTCCGCCATCGCAGTCTCAGGATTGTCTCCAGGCATCGCCAGCCAGTGGCTTTCCGGAACCGGATTGGAAAACAGAGAAGCGCCCGCGCGTCTTGCAGCACCATCCTTTTCTGCACATCGCAAAGCCTGCTGAATCAGCGGGGTGCTTTGTCCCGAAGCGAGCAGATCAAGTTGTTCGGACAAAGTCGCGTCTCCGAGTTCAGGCCAGGGATGAATGCATCCGTAGCCTTCGCCGACCCGAAGCAACGCCCCTTCGTGTTCGGTCCGGGCACTCACCGTGTTCAGCGCCGAAATGGATCGCAGGGTGTAGCGCCAGAGGTGAATGGCGCTCATGGCAAAGCAGAGTGAAGTGTCGCCACAAGTGCGAAGAGGATCAGTTGCAAGGCTCCCAGAGCAAGATAGCGATTGTAGCGGGGCCCCGGTTCCGTGCGACACACCGCAAAAGAGATGATGGCCCCGACGAAGGCAGGAATGATTCCGACCGCGAGGCTGAGGAGGTTATCGGGAAGAATCACCATCCATAGCAGCACGGGCAGAAAGCAAAAAGTCACGATCTCGGCCCGCGCAAAGGTTTTCCCGAATCGCACCGCAAGCGTCTTCTTGCCGGTGGTTTCGTCCTCGGCAATATCACGCAGGTTATTGATCGCAATGAGGACGCTCGAGTATAGGCCGCATTGCAACCCCAGAGTCAGAACCTCCAATCCGCCCCACTCTCCCGATTGGACAAAATAAGATCCTGACACCGCAACAAAACCAAAAAACAGGATCACAAACAATTCCCCCATACCCCGATACGCGAGTGGAATTGGACCACCGGTGTATCCGTAGGAGAAATACAGGGAGACTACCCCGATCACCAGCAGGGGCCATCCCCGATCGAGGAGCATCGGGATCGCAATGAGCGTCGCAGCGAGACAAAAACCAAGCGCCCCGAGCAGGACCATCCCGGGTGAAAGCATCCCGGACGCCGTCACTCTCCTCGGCCCGATCCGCTTCGCCGTGTCGGCACCCTTGCGATGATCGATCGCATCGTTGAACAAATTGGTCGCAATCTGGATACAAAGGCAGCTTGCGAGGGTGCACCAGAAGAGAAACCACGAACCCGAAAAGGGATCGTCATCGATCAGCAGGGGCATGGCCCCCACCCACACCGGCACCACCGCCGCGGGCAAAGTCTTGGGGCGAGCGGCGAGAATCCAAGCGTTCATCCTTTCATCAAGCAGTTGAAACCTGAAACTTCAAACCTTCAACCTTCGCCTCAGGGAACTCGCGGAAATTTGGAAAAGTCCGGTTTCCGCTTTTCGACGAAGGCATTTTTTCCCTCTTTCGCCTCTTCGGACATGTAATAAAGGAGGGTCGCATTTCCAGCGAGGTCGAGCAGCCCCATTTGACCGTCACAGTCGGCATTGAGGGCAGTCTTAAGGCACCGCAGCGCAAGCGGTGAATGATCAAGCATCTCACGGCACCATTTCACCGTTTCCTCCTCCAGTTGTGCAAGCGGCACCACCGTATTGACCAGCCCCATTTCGAGAGCCTGCTGTGCATCGTACTGGCGACAGAGAAACCAAATTTCGCGCGCCTTCTTCTGCCCGACGATTCGGGCGAGATAGCTCGATCCAAGCCCCCCGTCAAAAGAACCCACCTTCGGACCGGTCTGGCCGAATTTCGCATTGTCCGCGGCAATGGTGAGATCACAGACGACATGGAGGACATGCCCACCCCCGATCGCATAACCCGCCACCATCGCCACGACCGGCTTCGGTAGAGAACGGATCTTCTTCTGCACATCGAGAATATTCAGCCTTGGGATACCGTCATCCCCGACATAACCGGCGTGACCTCGCACCTTCTGATCCCCACCCGAACAAAAAGCAAGATCGCCCTCCCCGGTGAGGATGACGACCCCTACGGTGGGATCCTCGTGAGCCATTTCAAAGGCAACGAGCATTTCCTTCACCGTCTGGGGACGGAAAGCATTGCGAACTTCGGGCCGGTTAATCGTGATCTTCGCGATCTGTCCATCCTCCGAGGTTTCATAGCGGAGGTCTTCAAATTCGTGGGCGGTTATCCAATTCATGAATGCGGGAGCGTCTTCTCGGAGAGGGATTACGTCAACTCACGTTCGCGAGGTCCGGTAAATCGATCTCAGAAGGAATCAGGAGATAGAACACTGAACCAGGACTAAAATCCTTGTCTAATTCTGATATAATTTGCATTTTATCAGCATGATCCTGATCATTTATAGGCATTTTTCGGGTCTCGCCATTCTGTCAATCGGGAGTGCCTTTCTATTATCGTCCTGCTTCCCCTCTCTCGAAACGCAGGAAACGGAATCAGGAGGACTTTCGGTATCTCGCACCATCACGGATTCCAAAGGAAGACGACTGGAGGTGACCATCATTGGTAGGAGCGACAGCTCTGTCACTCTGGTTCGTAAAAGTGATCGCGAAAGATTTACGATTCCCGTCACCAATCTGTCGAAAGAGGATCAATCCTTTGTCGCCAGCCTGCCAATGGCCTCGCCTCCACCTGAAAAAAGATCCTCCGAAGAGGATTTGACCAACGCCAGCGGCCCACTTGGTTTTGCAGTCGACCGGCGAAATGAGATCATGAAAGAACTCGATCTCATTGCCGAAGAGATTCCAAAATATCTGAAAGCCCCCTCCAAGATGAGTTCGCTGAATCGGAAACGCGATAAACTCACTCTTGAGCTCAAAGCGGTGAATGAGGAGATCAGACTTCTCAGGTCGAAATAGAGAACACTCTTAATGCTCCGGGTCGAGAACGCCCCGGGAACACTCTTAATGCTCCGGGTCGAGAACGCCCCGGGATGTGGACCGCTTGCAGCCTCAACTCCCAGCAAGAATCGGGTGGTCAGCTTCCCGCAACGCCCTACTTTCGGTCATGACCTCCTACGCCCGCATGGAGCGGCTGATTCATTGGCTTGACGAGAACGCCACCTTGCAACCCTCTCTCACGGAGATGGCAGCACTCTCAGGCTTGTCGGAATCTCACTTTCATCGTGAATTTGTCCGCTGGGTCGGAGTTACTCCCAAGGATTTTGTGAAATGCCTGACTCTCGTCGACGCAAAGGAACGCCTCCTCCGCGGGGATGCGGTGTTTGACGCGGCGATCGAGTCGGGGCTCTCCGGGCCGGGTCGACTCCATGACCTTTGTGTTTCTCTGGAAGCGGCAACTCCCGGTGAAATCAAAGAAGGCGGAGCCGGAATGGAAATCCGCTGGGGAGTCGCCCCTTCAGCTCTGGGGCTCTGCCTGCTCGGAGAGTCATCCCGGGGGATATGCCTGCTCTCCTTTGTCGAATCGGCGCCTAGCCCGCAAACCGTTCGGGCAATCTGGCCACGTGCCGAATGGTTCCGAGATGACGTTTTTGCGGCACAACGCCTCGCCGGGATCTTCGAAAAGGCGGATGGGTCTGAGCCAGCTTCACCGCTTCGTGCCTGGGTGAAGGGATCCGCCTTTCAGGTTCAGGTTTGGCGGGCGCTCCTCGCCCTGCCGTCAGGATCACTCTCGACTTATGGACGTATTGCTGAAGCGATCCGTCGCCCCGGAGCAGCCCGCGCCGTAGGAACGGCAGTCGGCTCGAATCCTGTCGCCATTCTCATTCCCTGCCATCGTGTCATCCGCGAGACCGGAGCGATCTCCGGATACCGGTGGGGCGTCGGTAGGAAACGAGCGATCCTCGCCCTGGAGGGGGTCAGGCTTCAGAGACCGGCTTAACTCTTCGGGGGCTGACAGGGTAGCAATCCAGTCTCCTATCCGTTCAATGCGCGAACCACCTCACCCGGCTCTTCCTGGAGCACCCGATGCCCGCATCCGGGAATGACGACATGGTGAAAGTTCGCAAAAACGTCCTCCATTTCAGCCCCGAGTCGGGTAAACTTTTCGTCCTTCTCTCCCGTAATCCACCTCACCGGTGAGCGAAAAGACGAAAGGCTCCGGCGCAGGTCCTCCTGACGACCGAGCGACCAGGATTCGAAAGCGCATGCGATGGCTTCGCGGCGGGGTTCGAGGGCGAGCTGAGATGAATTTGCAGAGCCCCCTTCGAGAACAGCTTGTCGATTCCACTTTTCAACAAAGGCTCCCCATTCCATCTCCCTGGCATCACGAGCCCGGATCTCATCCGAAATGCGACGGGCAAGCCTGTCCTCAACGCAGCACAGCCCCGGATGCGCTGATAGAATAAGGGCCCCACTCCATCGCTCCGGATGTCTTGCCATGGCATGCAGAGCAAGACGTCCACCGAGGGAATAACCAACGAGAAAGGGCCTTTCCAACCCCTCGGTCAAAGTGGTCGCCAATTCGTCGGCGAACTCGCCGAATGAGAGCGAGGAAAAACTCCAGAGATCGATGGCCTGTAGCCCCTGCAACGAGAGCGCCTCCCAGTCGGCGGTTGAACCGAGATTCCCGTGGAGGGCAACGAGAGGTCTCACCGGATCACTCATTTTCGTGCCGCCCAGAAGGCTTCCGTGCTCTGCTCGTCAGGAATGATTTCGATAACGACAGTTTCTCCACTGATTTCAGGAAAGGGATCGCCCGCCGGCCAGCGAACGTATGCCAGGTCCCACATCGCAGCCCAGTTCTCGAAGTGCCGCGAGTGCCGGTTTTCGGTCACCTGCTTATGCGGTTCAGTCAGTCCGGCCATGGAGGGAAGGCGGGAGAAGATGCGTCCCCCGCCATTGTTGAGAATCACGACACGCCGTCTCCCGCGGCCAAGTTGGCCGATCAGGGCCGGAGCATTGAGATCGTAGAGAGCCGTGAGATCGCCGAAGATCCCCCATGCTTCCCCCTCCCCCTCCCCCTCGGAAAGGCCGAGAAAGGTCGCAATCTGGCCGTCAATTCCGTTCGCCCCGCGACTCGCGTAGGCGCGGGGATGCGGGATCTCAAAAGACGCGGCGAGATTCCATTCGCGAATGGGAAGACTGTTGCCCAGAAAGACGAGCGCTTCCCGGGGAATGTGCCGGGAAAGCTCACGCACCATCGAGGGCTCTGCGGAGTAGTGTTTTGTCAGGGAGTCTTCAAGTTTCGCGTCAGTGAACGGAGGCAACCCGTCCACCCGGGTCCGTTGTTCCATGGTGATCGCGGGAAACTCATCACGAACGAAGTGCCGGCTCAATCTCGCCAGACCGGAAAAGTCGCACGAGCTCAATGAAAGCACCTCGATATCCGTCCTCTTTTCAAGGTCGCGCCAGAACCGAAGGCTGGGCACTCCGCCGATCCGTAGGACCTGTCTCGGGCCAAGACCCGCAACGAGTGACTCGGAACGGATCATCTGCTCGCAAAGGCGGGCACTCTCACGCAAGCCGCTGGTCGCTTCGGCCCAGACGGGGGCTCCCAGGGCAAGGAGAAAAGCCTCCACGGAGTCACGCCAGGCCCTCGGCAATTCCCCGAGGAGAACGATGAGACGATCAGTCCCTTTGCAGAAGGAGGAAAGAATCTTTCCGACGTCTCCTGATTCCGTTACCAATGGTTCCGGAAGCATGACCGGCTCCCACTCCTGACAACACTCTCCCGGGCCTGGCTCTTCAAAACAGAGGTTGAGATGCAGGGGTTCTCTCCGCGACCACCCTGACAGACCGGCAAAATCCCCCTCCCCCCCGATATCGAGCGCTACAGGCGCATAGGGCCCGAATATCCCCGGTTGCTCGATGGCCTGCGGCGCCCCGCTTCCGCGGAATGAGGACGGTCGATCCGCCGTCACGAGAATGAGCGGAATGCCCGAGTAGTAGGCCTCAATCGTCGCGGGAAGCAATTCCGCAACAGCGGTGCCGGAGGTTGTCAGGACCGCGACCGGATGGCCTGATCTCTTCGCAAGTCCCATCGCAAAGAAGGCGGCGGGACGCTCGTCAAAGTGATGATAGACCTTTAACCCTTTCTCCTGACAAGTCGCCAGAAGAGACATCACGAGCGGCGCGTTTCGTGCCCCGGCGCAGATGACGAATTCCGTAACACCCAGCCCGGCGAGGTGTCCCAGAGTCGTCGCAGCAAGCCTGGAATTCACGGTCATGCGGCCCTGACTAGACTCCGAGGAGGGATTTGACCGAATTTCGTTTCAGGGCCAGTTCGCGCCATTCGCGATCAAAGCGGCTGCCCTCGACGAGACCAACTCCACTTGGGAGGAAAACATCGCGACCATCCCATGAGAGATTCCGGATCGCCACGAGAACCTGGAAAAAGCCCTCGTGAACCGCGCCGAAAGGAGCACCAAAATGTTCAGGCACCCCGAGACGATGCCGGTATTCAACGAGTTGACGCAATGCCCCGTCTCCCCGGGGACAGGCCCCGAGCGCCGGAGTGGGATGAAGGCACCTCACCAGGGCGTTGAGGTCAGTGTCAGGATCGGCGATCCGCACTCGAAGCCGGGTGAGAAAATGGATCATCGAGCCGAGATCGAGGAGCAGACGCGGCCCGCGCTCAACCTGACCAAACGGTGTCAGCAGTTCTTCAAGGTAATCGGCGACGAGCTCATGCTCCCTGATCTCCTTTGGATCGTTGGGGAAGTCGTGGATCTCATGACGTGGAGCGGTCCCCGCAAGGGCCATCGTTTCGAGAATGCCGTCCCGAACCGTGAAGAGCTGCTCCGGGGTCGCCCCGATGACGCCCTTTCCGCCTTCACGGAATCCGTAGCCCCAGAGCATCTCGGGAGCGGCGATGATCGCCTTGACGAGCGCCGCAGGTTCGCCCCGGTGGAGAATGCCCCGCTCAGTCAGGACAGGCACTGATTTCTTAAGTTTACCGGAATGAATCTGTCCGAGGATCTCGTCGAAGATGCCCCTCACGTCTGTATCACCCAATCCCGACCAGGCAATCTCAGGGAGCGGCGTGGCCCCGTTGTCCGGGAGAAGGATGCGGAGATCATCGGTCTCAAAAACGCGTGTTGGAACCTTCCATGGGGCGGGATCGGAGAGTTCGAAGTTGTTCCGGTAAAACGCCGTCTCCCCGGCGCCCGGGGCCGAATCGCGGGCACTAAACGGCCCGAGGCCGCAGAGATAGCGTCCGGGACCGAGTTTAATGAAGGCGAAGTCTTCCATGGATTCTGCGTCCGGGATCAGGGAGACCCGGGCGCCAGCACTTCTCTAACGGTGGATTACGAAATTGGCAACCAGCGGGACGCGAATCCCTCCCTGTCGGGATAAATCGTCTTAAGGAACAATCCCGGACTTTAAATTTGGAAAAATAGGGAGACGATCAACGAAAATAGGAAAAACGACCCTCATGAAAGAAAGCCTGAGAAGACGCATCGCCCGGCACCTCGTTGTCGAACTGGGCAACGGACCCGGCATCTCTACCGCTAACAAGGTCATCGCCGCCGTCATCCTGGTGTCCACGATTTTCGTCATTCTGGAGACCGAGGTGACGATCTATGAACCGCACCGGAGGATCTTCCAATGGTCGGAGGCGTTCATGCTGGTATTTTTCTCCGTTGAATACCTGCTGCGTATTTGGACCGCCCCTGAAAATCCGAAAAATCGTTCGCGACTTGCCTATGCGCTCTCACCGGTAGCGATTCTTGACCTGATCGTCATTCTTTCCATGGGCATGGCCTTTCTCGGACTTGAGGGATCACTTCTACGGCTTCTGCGGCTGATTCGTCTGCTGCGACTGGCCAAACTCGGAAAGTATTCCAAAGCGCTCAAGAACATCGGTGAGGCAATCGCAGAACGACGCTTCGAATTGCTCGTCAGTCTCTTCATCGCCTTCGGCCTGCTACTCGCCTCTGCCTCCGCCCTCTATCTGATCGAGGGTGATCGACAGCCGGAAGTCTACGGGAGCATTCCCCGTTCCATGTGGTGGTCAATCGCCACGCTGACCACGGTCGGTTACGGAGACTGCGTGCCCATGACTCCGCTCGGCAAAGTGTTTGCCTCATTCACCGCGCTGACCGGGATCGGCCTTATCGCGATGCCCACCGGCATCCTCGCCTCAGCGTTCAGTGCCGCGATGCAGAAGAGGGAGAACGAGGAACATGACTCCTGATTGGGAGGCCTCACCGCTTCACCCCACAGGAATCGTAAGGACAGGAGCCACCTTTTTGACATCCCCGGCCAGTAGATTGAAGAGCTGGTTGAGGAGCATGAAGGTGGACTTCGAGTCCAGATCATTGTCCGCGATGTAAAACCATGAGTTCCGATACTTGATCTTCACAAACGCATCAGCCGGGGGTGTCGACGCATTACTCACCTTCATCAGACCTCCACAGACCTCCTCCCAGTCAAAAAGAGTCCCGTCCGGGTTGCGGGTCACGGTGACGAGGCCCTTGTTTACATCGCCCTCCGGGACCTCGATGTTATGAGAGAGGAAAAAGAGAATGCCGATGAGTGAGCGGGTCTGGAGATACAGTTCGTCACCGTTCCTTCGCAAAGTCGGACGATTGGTCAGGTAGACCGCCTGTTCGTTTGTCCTGACTCCCATGCGGGAAAACACGGAATCACGTACATCGGCGGGAGTTCGCGAAGGTTCGAAAGCCAGCGCAATCCGCTCTCCGTCGAGGGCAAGACTGAGAGCATGAGCCTGCTGCAGGGTGCGGAGCTCGTTGGTGAGCTCTTTGAACTCTCTGAATTCAGGAGGCCCCACCGGAGTCGGTCCCGATGCGCTCGGAGCATTCGGCATGTGATTCGCCTGCTCAACAGCGATCCGAATGACCCGGCTGATACTCCAACCGGACTGGGTCAGCCTCATCATTGCCTCCATCGGAATCGGAGCCATCAACTTCTCGAGAAACGCCTCTCCCTGGAGCGGTTGATAAGTGATCGTGGGATTATCCGAATAGAGGGCTCCGGCTGATCCACCGAAGTTCCTCACTCGATCACCGAAAAAGGGAAGCACTGCCGATACTCCCACAGCCCCCTCGAACGATTGCTGCGACGTGATGCTGCTGACTTCAATAAAATAGGGATTATCCCTGTATCTGAGCCGGACGAGGTTGAGGAGGAGCTGCTCATTCAGGGTTTCCACTACTGACTCATTGTAGGGACGATGCGCCTGCCTCACGGACGCCGGACCAAGATAGCTCGAGCAGCCGATCGGAAGGAATATCGATAAAGAAAGCACCACTCTCCAAACCATAACCATCTTATAAATAATATGATTATTTGACTTATTTCAATAGTTAATAGTTTTTAATATTTTTATGTCTTTCACCTCTTCATCGACAAAAGCGCACGAAGATGCCATTTAATCATCCATCAAGGATTCTTCTCCCATTGTCGACGCCCCAGCCTGCCGCCCGCGCTGGCGTGATCTCTTCATCGTCTTTTTCCTGATGTTTCTCGCTCAGGCGATAGGGAGTATTTTTAACATTACCTATAACCTGCTCCATATTCCGCCGCTCCTCACTCCGGCGCAGGAAGTCTCCTTCAAATCGTCGATCGCGATCTTCAACTCGATCGTCTACCCTCCCCTGGTTCTGGTCTGGGCCTTCCTTGTCTTTCGTCTGCGACGCCCCGTCCCCGATGCCGCAGCCCTGCAAAAGCGCCAGCGGGCCGTGATCCATCTCCCCATCGTCTCTGCGGGAATCGCGGGAGCAGGCTGGCTATTGAGCATACCCGCCCTTTTCCTCGGATTGGAACGATCGGGCGAAGCAATTAACCCGCATGTCTGGTTTCATTTCCCTGTTTCGATCTGTATCGCTGCGGTCGTGGCTCTCACCATCGGGTTTTTCTCGATCGACTGGGCAAGGCAGCGCCTCCTTTTTCCGTGCTATTTTCAGAGTGTCAGCCCGGCCCGACTTGAGGGCACCTTCCGACTTTCCATCTCAGGCCGGGGAAAGCTCTGGACGCTCGCGGCAAGCATCTGTCCGATTTTTTCCCTCCTCCTCCTGCTTATCGACCCGACTCCGTCAGATGGCGATATCGGATTCGCCCTCGCGGTGGCGGGGTCCGGCGTCCTATGCGCGATCGTCAGCAGTGTCCTGATGTCCCGGCTTGTCGTGACACCGGTGGAGGAAATGCGGCGGGCGGCTGACCGGGTCGGCAAGGGAGACCTCACCGTAAAGATGAACCCCCTTCGGGCCGATGAATTCGGGCTCCTCGCGGACGAATTTAATGCCATGGTCGCGGGACTGCGGGAAAAGGATCGTATCACGAGCACCTTCGGCCGTCATGTCGGGCATGAGATCGCCGAACAATTGATGCGGAACGAGGAGGAATTGCAGGGCGTCGAGCGCATCGTCTCGGTTCTATTTGCTGATATTCGCGGATTCACGACCCGCTGCGAGTCACTTGCTCCGGTCGAGGCGGTGCGGCTCCTCAATCTCTATCATGAGCACATGACCGAGATCATCGAGGAGCACGGCGGCATCGTGAACCAATTGATCGGCGACGGGATCATGGCCCTCTTCGGAGCGACCGGAAAGTCACCCGGGCACGCCGGTCAGGCGATCGAGGCCGGCCGGGCAATGCTGGGCGGGTTGGAGGACCTCAATGCCAAGCTGAAAACGCAGGGCTTCGAGCCGGTCAAGATCGGTGTCGGGGTCAATAGCGGAACGGCGGTTGTCGGCACGATAGGCTCCCCCCGCCGGATGGAATACACTGCCATTGGTGACACCGTCAATACCGCTTCGCGCATTGAAAGTCTCACCAAGGACCTCGGACACCCCCTTCTTGTCTCCGCTTCAGCCTGGGACGCGACGGATCCGAAGCCCGAGGGAATTCGCCTCGACCCGATTCCGATTCGTGGTCGCAGTGGAGAAATCGTGCTTTACTCGGTCAAGGTTTAGGATTTCCATCACTCCGTGAACTTCATTTCTTTCATGCGCCTGGTCGCGCCCGTCATTGCCCTTTTGACGGGAGTGAGCTGTGCCAACCAATTGAAAGGATACAGTGATCTGCTCAAGGGTGAACCTGCGGCCACCGCCCCTCATCCCGGAAGCCGCAGCGTTTCCATCACCTACCTCGGCGTGAATGGCTACCTGCTGAGATCGGGTGGCACAACGATTCTCGTGGATCCCTACTTCTCGCGCTTTCCACTCAGAAAAATCGCGCTGAACGCTCCGCTGGAACCCCAGCAGGAGGCCATCGCTTATATCCGGGAAAAAGGGAAGATCCCTGACCACATCGACGCCTATCTCGTGACCCATTGCCACTTCGACCATCTCTACGACGTTCCCACCTTGCAGAAGGAGCTCGGCGGAAAAGTGATCGTCTCTGAGACCGGCTACCACCTTTGTGTCGCATCCGGCGTCGATCCGGGCGAGATCATCCCAACCAGTGTGGGAAAAGTCCATCGCATCGGGAGCGCCACCATTGAAGTCCTCCCGGCGGAACACGATCTCGTGCTCGGGAAAGTTCCCTATCTGGGCGAGATCACCAAACCTTTTCCACCCGGCTCCAAGCCCGAGAGAGTGAAGGATTGGAAGCTCGGTACACCCATGGCTTTTGTCATTGAGATGGGCGGACAACGCATCTACGTGGAGTCCGGGGGAATCGTGGGCTCCACTCCATCGGTACGGGATCTCGATGTCGCCATCCTCGGTGTCGGGGTCGGCAAGACGGATCGCTACATTGACGCGGTGCGGAAACTTAAACCCCGCTATGTGCTGGCAAGCCATCAGGATGACTTCTTCACCCAGGCGAGTTCGGGGTTTCACTTTAATCCTCTCGCAAATTTCCCCGCGATCGTGACGGCGGAAAAATCGGAAAACCTCCCCGGCGAACTCCTCCTGATGGAGTATTTCAACACCTGGACCCTGCCGGACCAGCCGAAAGAACCATCCGTGAAGCGCGAACCGTCTCCCATGGCCAAATTCAAGACATGGCTTCGGGAACTGTTAGGAACGGTCCGGAGCTAGATAGAGAAGGAGCACCCTCCCGTCCTCCGGATTAACCGGGAGCGCTTCACCGGTTGATTATCGCCCCGGAACGGCAACATTCACGACCTGTTCATGAATTTCAGCGACCTACGCTCCATTCTTCAATATGTGCCGCAATTTCGCGGGCGCACGTTCGTGGTCGCTCTCGACGGCGCGGTGATCGACTCACCGGATTTTTCCAACATTCTTCTCGATCTCGCCGTCTTGCGTTCGCTCAACATCAAGGTGGTTCTCGTTCACGGAGCCGCTGCCCAGATCGAAGCCCTCGGAGCCAGGCGCAAGGTGACACTATCCAACATCGATGGCACCGGCGTCACCGATGAGGCCACCCTGGAAGTGAGCATGGACGCGATCACCCGCCTGAGCAGCGCGGTGATGCAGAGCCTCACCACGGTCAAGCTGAAGGCCGCCACCGCCAATGCCATCCATGCCCACCCCGCCGGGATCATCAAGGGCATTGACGCGGGCTTCACCGGAACCATTGAAAAGATCGACAGCGGAGTCCTTCAGAGCTTCCTAGATCAGGATATTCTCCCGGTGGTTCCTCCGCTCGGATTTGACGCCGACGGGCAAACCCTGCGGGTCAACTCCGATGCCGTCGCCCGGGAAGTCGCCACCGCGCTCAACGCAACCAAAGTCATTTTTGTCTCAACCGAGGATCCCCGGCAGTTGTCGACCTGCCGCCAGCATCAATGGTCGGGTGATGATGCCCTCGCCTTCGTCGACGAGCACCCTGAATTCGCCTCCGGCATGGCTTCCAAGCTGAGGCACGCCGCCCGCGCCACCCGCGATGGAGTTCCGCGCGTCCACCTCATCAGCAGTCGCAGTGAGGACGCCCTGCTCTCCGAGCTTTTCAGTAACGAAGGGGTCGGGCTCATGGTCTATTCCGATGCCTATCAAAAGGTCCGTCCCGCGACCCGCGCTGATGTGGATGAACTTTACCTGCTGATCCACCGCGCGGTGGAGGACGAGCAACTGATCGAGCGGAGCCGTTCGGATATCCAGGGAGCAATCGACGACTACATCGTGGTCGAAATCGACGGAAACGTCGTCGGCTGTGTCGCGGTCCACCCCTATCCGGAATCAGGAAAGGCGGAACTCGCCTGCCTTTATGTGAAAAAGGGCCACACCGGCCAGGGCTACGGCGGTATTCTCGTCGATGCCGCCCTCGATCGCGGCCGACAGCTCGGCTACGGGAATCTATTCGCTCTCTCGACCCAGGCCGCTGGATACCTCGAGCGGGCCGGATTCGTGAGAAGCGAGGATCTCAACCTGCTGCCCGAAGAAAGACACGAGAAGTGGTCTAAAAACGGCCGCAACGCTGTGCTTCTGATGCGCCGACTGGAGTGAACGTCACCCGCGGTCGTAGCGAAGGTCGTGAGGCCTTCGGCTCCGTATTGCTCAGTCTTGCATTTCCTTTGCTTCACGCTTCAGGGCCTTGACCACAAAGAGGGTCGTATCGTCTCCTCCCGCCTCGTCGGTGGCCCAATCGAGAATCCGTGTCGCCACCTCCTCCGCTGAGTGATCGCCGGCGTCCGCATCTGAGAAGCACTCGGCAATATTCTTGTTCCAGAGTCCGTCGGTGACTCCGTCGGAGCAGATCAGAAACCAGTCTCCCTCTTGAATCGAGGTTGAAGACACCTGGGGACTGAGGAACTGACACCCGCCGCCGACAGCCTGCTGGAGCACGTTCTTCCGGGGGTGATTCCTCGCCTCGCGCTCGTTCAGTTTCCCTGAACGGAACTGCGCTCCCACATAAGTATGATCGAAGGTCAGTTGCCTGAGTTCTCCGGCCCGGAATTTATAGAAGCGACTGTCTCCGACGTGGGCAAAATACACCCTCGCCCGGTAGAAAAGTCCGCAAACCACCGTCGCCCCCATGCCGGTCAGTTTCGGATCGCGATTCCCCACCCGGGTTACATACTCGTGAAGCGACTTTACGGCAGCCTCAAGGAGGGCTTCAGGATCGGCGGTTCCATGAAAGTCCCCCATCATCGCCGGGAGGAAACGCCGTAGTTCTCTCACCACCAGCGAACTCGCCACTTCCCCGGCGGCAGGACCACCCATGCCGTCACTGACGGCGAAGATAATCCCGTTGTCGTCAATGGAATGCTCGCCGCAAAGTTCGATGCTGTTGGCCCATCCCTTTTCCGAAGAAAAAACCGACAACGCATCCTGATTGCCCGGTTTCCGGGAACCATCGCAAGTCATGCCACACCATTGGAGAGTCCGGTGCGCCTCCTCGTCGTCACAAGTGTGCTTGGGATCCTCGTTGATCTGCGCCAGTTCGAAATCAATGATGCAAAATATTCCCTGACGTGCGTTGTAGGTGATGTTCCGCGGGAAAGGATCGTCATGAACGACTCCAAATTCCTTTTCCAGCGTCTCAAAAAGCTCCGCCGCCTTCGCTTCGCTGATACTGCTTTCCGCCGGAGCCCCGCAGTTGGTTGTAATGATGGTCAGAGTCTCCGGATCGCTGTCGAGCAATCTTGGCACGTTCTCGCAGCCCCGTGCCTCCAGCACCTTGAGGACCCGGACTTCATTCTGGAACCTGGCCTCGCGGTCAGTGCCCCGGAAGGTTTTATGAACTCTTCCGTCGTAACCGACTTTGACGATGGAACGGATTCCGTCCTTGGCAATTTTCATGGGGGTGGAGATTTCGGGGGAAGCAGAACCTAGGACGGAAAACGAACTTTTCAAAGCCCACTGCGATTTAAAAACGCACGCCCATTACGGCCTTTCGCCGGCCTCTGTGAGGCCGGAGCGGACATCGCGCTGCCGCCTTGCAGGTCCAATCGCCCGTGGACACGCATCCCGGCCTCTCAGAGGCCACGAGATAACCGCTACCCGTAATCTTCCACCCCCTGTCAGGTCGGCCACCTTACCCTGTTGCCTCTGCCCTCGGCACGTGCTAATCATGCCCTCTCCCCCTTTCATGACCGGAATCAAAGACATTCAACTCATCGGCGACGAAGTCGCGATCCGCTGGAACGATGGCGCGGAAAGCTACTACCGGATGGACCGGCTCCGTTCCCTTTCCCCCAGCGCCGAGACGATGGGCGAGCGTGATCTCCTCGGAAAAGAATTCGGCGGCAATGAAAAAGGCCGCGATTTCACCGGCACCACCGTCACAGGCTGGAATCCCGTCGGCCTCTACGCGATCCAGTTCCGCTTCTCCGACGGACACAACACGGGCATTTACTCCTTCGATTATCTCAAGCAGATAGCCGAATAAACTTTCCGATTTCAGCATTTCAGATTTTTCCAAAAATGATCCCCAACGTCCTCGCCGAACGCTACGCCACCGCTGCCATGAAAGCGGTCTGGTCCCCTGAAGGAAAAGTCCGTCTTGAACGCGAGCTCTGGGTCGCGGTGATGAAAGCGCAGCGCGATCTCGGGCTCGACATCCCCGCCGAGGCCATCGCCGCCTACGAGCGTGTCATCGATCAGATCGACCTTGCCTCGATCGACGCCCGCGAGCGGGTCACCCGACACGATGTGAAAGCCCGCATTGAGGAATTCTGCGACCTTGCCGGACACGAGCACATTCACAAAGGCATGACGAGCCGCGACCTCACCGAGAATGTCGAGCAACTCCAGGTCTACCGCGCCCTCGAAGTCATCCGCGTTCGCACCGCCGCAGCCCTCCATCGCCTTTCCAGCAAAGCCGATGAATACCGCGACCTCGTTATCACCGCCCGGACCCACAACGTCGCCGCCCAGATTACCACCTACGGGAAACGGCTCGCCATGTTCGGCGAAGAACTCCTCCTCGCCGCGAACCAGCTTCAGGAAACCATCGCGAACTACCCCGTGCGCGGGCTCAAGGGCGCCGTCGGGACCCAGCTCGACCAGCTCAGCCTCTTCGATGGCGACGCGGCCAAAGTGATCGAACTCGAAAGCCGCATCGCCGCCCACCTCGGCATCGCGAAGATTTTCACTAACGTCGGGCAGGTCTATCCCCGCAGTCTCGATTTCCAGGTCGTCTCGGCCCTCAACCAGATCGCCTCGGCCCCGTCCAGCTTTGCCAAAACGCTCCGACTCATGGCCGGACACGAACTCGCCGGCGAGGGCTTTGCCAAAGGCCAGGTCGGCTCATCCGCAATGCCGCACAAGATGAACAGCCGCAGCTGCGAGAGAGTCAACGGATTCAAAACCATCCTCAGCGGCTACCTCACGATGGCCTCGGGCCTCGCCGGGGATCAGTGGAATGAAGGCGACGTCTCCTGCTCGGTCGTTCGCCGGGTCATGTTGCCCGATGCCTTCTTCGCCGCCGACGGACTGCTCGAGACCTTCATCACCATCCTCGACCGGATGGACGCCAACCCCGCCGTGATCGAGCGGGAGAATCGCCATTACCTCCCCTTCCTTCTCAGCACCACCATCATGATGACCGCCGTGAAGCGCGGGATCGGACGCGAAACCGCGCACGAAGTCATCAAAGAGCACGCCGTCGCCGCCGCCCGCGCCTACCGTGCCGGCGAGAGCGCCAGCAACGACCTCATCGACCGCCTCGCCGCCGACGGCCGACTCGGCATGAGCGCCGAAGAACTCCAGTCCTGCCTCACCGAAGGTAAAGCCAACGCCGGCGCCGTCGAGTTGCAGATCGACCACTTCATCAACGAAACCAGAAAATTGGTAGCCGGCATCGAAGGTGCCGAAGCGTATAAACCTGGTAGTATCCTCTGACCCTCAGCTTTTAGCTTTTAGCTTTTAGCCGTCAGCTCTTGAAGGTCTCCCATTCTCTACTGCTCGGCTTCTTAACTCCTAAACTACTCCCAAAGATGACTCCCCAACTCACCGAATTTTTCGAGTTCCTCCGTTTCCCGAGCATCTCCACCGACAGCCGTCATCGTGAGGACGTGCGGAAGTGCGCCGGATTCCTCGTCGAAAAATTCAATCGCATGGGGCTGAAGCCGGAACTGCACGAGACGCCCGGGCATCCCATCATCGTCGCCCGTAGCGAGGTCAAACCGGGCCGCCCCACCGTCCTCATCTACGGTCACTATGACGTCCAGCCCGTCGATCCGGTCGCCGAGTGGAGCACCCCTCCCTTTGAACCGACTCTCGTCGGAGACAAAATCTTCTGCCGCGGCGCGACCGACAACAAGGGCCAGCATTTCTCCCACATCCTCGGCGTCGAAGAGACCCTCAAGGAAAAAGGCGAACTGCCTGTGAACGTCATCTTCCTCCTCGAAGGCGAAGAGGAAATCGGCTCTCCCAATCTCGCCCCCTTCCTTGAGATGCACAAAGACTCGCTCAAGTGCGACGTCTGCGCCGTCTCCGACACCGGCATGATCGGTCCCGGCATCCCCACGATGACTTACGGCCTCCGCGGCATCGCCTGTCTTGAATTCAAAATCCACGGCCCCACCCTCGATCTCCACTCGGGTGTCTACGGCGGTGCCGTGCCGAATCCGGCAACCATGGTCGCGCGTCTCGTCTCGACCCTGCACAACGAATTCGGCAAAGTTCAGATCCCCGGCTTCTACGATTCCGTCGTCGACCTCGAGCCCTGGGAGCGGGCCATGTGGGCCGCCCTCCCAGACGGCAACGCCGCCACCATCGCCGAAACCGGAGTCCACGGGCTCTGGGGCGAAGCCGGCTACACCGCGCTCGAGCAGCGCTGGGGACGTCCCACCGCCGAGGTCAACGGCATCGGAGGCGGTTATCAGGGCGAAGGCTCCAAGACCGTGATCCCGCGCGAGGCCATGGCCAAACTCAGCTTCCGCCTCGTCCCCGACCAGAATCCGCAGGAGATCCTCGCCCTCGCCGCCGCCCACCTCAAGGCCCACTGCCCCGAGTCCTGCCGCATTGACGTCGAACTCGGCCACTACGGTCCCGCCTACGTCATGGACCCCCATTCCACCCACGGGAAGGCCGCGCAGAGGGCATTGCAGCGCGCCTTTTCCGGTGAGCCGCGACTGATCCGCGAAGGCGGCAGCATTCCCATCATTCAGGCGATCAAAAACATCCTCGGCGTCGATTCGCTCCTGCTCGGATTGGCCCTGCCTGATTGCCAGATCCACGCACCGAACGAGAGTTTTACGGTCTCGAACTTTGAGGGCGGGATTCGCTTGAATAAGGCACTGTTGGAGGAGTTGGCGGGGTGAATTCCCCTCAAGGAACGCCCTGTGCACTCGCAATCGATGATTGCGCCCCGGAGTCACCGATGTGGAGAAATTCCGCCCCCTCACTCCTCCCGTTCCTCAATCCGATTTTCCTCCATCCTATTCCCGCTGCCGGCGTCGCGGAATTTTCCTTCCGCTTTTCCCCGGGAGCCTGCCGGCACCGTTAGGACATTCCCCCGGGCAAGGTTCCCGGAGGTGCCGCTCTGGAACTCGAGGGCGAAGCTGGCGATCCCGCTGAGGCGATTGGTGAGGATCTCATTGCGGAGGTTCAACGCCTCGAGTTTGCAGTAACGCCAGACCCGGATGCCGAAACGGCAGTTCCCTATCTCGTTGTGCTCGACGACACTGTCGTTAACGTCGTTCAGTTCGATGCCCACTTTGGCGGATTGGACGACATTGCCGGTGACGCGGCAGCGCTCCGAGAAGTGATCAAGATTGATGCCCTCGTCGAGGACGTTCTCGATCACGCAATTCTCAACAACGCAATCGTCGGCCGAGTAGATCGCGATGCCGCGCCCGTGGAAATTCCGGAGTCGGCAGTTCCGGATCGTGATGCGGCGCGGCTTTGGTCCGCTCGGCCCTTTCAGGTAGTCGTAGCGCCCCTGGATCCACACGCCGCAGCGGGTGTGGTGAGTCGCCTGTTGCAGACCGTCGGGCTGCAAGCCGCCATCGAGGGTGAGGTTTTCGAGGGTGATGTCTTCGCTTTCACCCGCGATCGTGAAAAGATTGAGGTCTCTCTCATCGACGACACGGGCGCCGGCCGGGGCAGAATATAGGAGCGGATCTTTCAAGGTCACGGTCGTGCCGTCGATGGCGATGACTTCGGCCTCAAAACTCGGTTTGGGTTCACCGGTGATGGCCGCGATCTTTCCGGGAGCCATGACCCGGAGGAGCAGACCCACTCGCACCCTTTCAGAAGACTGAAGGATGAGCGTGGAGGTGCCAACTGCGGCAGGTGCGGCAAGTTCGGTCACCAACGCCGGGGCGAGTTGAAGCGTGACATCGCCCTGACCGCGCAGGACAAGGTGTTTGGTTCCGTCCAGAGACAGGCTTTTGTTGATCCGGTAAACACCTGGCCCGATCTCGATCTCACCGCCGCCACTCTTCTCAGCCTCGGCGATGGCAGCGAGCACAGGCTCGTGATTCGCGCCGGAGAATTTCCCCGCTCCCTCCTGCGACACCTTCCAATTCCCTGCTGAAGCAAGGGTGGCAACTGTCAGGAGCAGGGCGATAAGGATGACGAATTTCATCGGCGGGGCGACGCTTGAACATAAGGGGCCAGGGCACGCGCCTCCGCCAATGCGCAATCGACGCTCATCATTCGCCATTGCACAAGCGGGCTTCCACTGGCTTATTTCAGTTCTCTTAAGCGAGAATATTTTTCCCATGGCGGTGCAGTATCGTGACTATTATGAAACCCTCGGAGTCGAAAAGTCGGCTTCGCAGGATGACATCAAAAAGGCCTTCAAAAAGCTGGCGCGCAAATATCACCCTGACGTCGCCAAAAACCTGCCCGATGCCGAGGAGCGCTTCAAGGCCGTAAACGAGGCCTACGAAGTCCTCGGAGATTCGGAGAAGCGGAAGAAATACGACACCCTCGGGGCAAACTGGCAACAGGGGGCGGAATATCCCGGCGGATTCTCCGGATACCCCGGCGGAGGCGGCCAGTATGACTACAATTTTGGCGGAAGCACCGGCTTCAGCGATTTCTTTGAAAGCTTTTTCGGAGGTCGCGCCGCGGCGGGAGGTGACCCCTTTGGAGCCTATGGCGGAGGAGGCCAACGTCGCCCCCGCTCCACTCGGCCAATGGCGGGTCAGGACATCGAAGCCGATCTGCTCGTCAGGATCGAGGAGATCATGCACGGGTCAGTCCGGGAAGTTCGTCTCGCTCGACCATCCTCTGACGGCGGCCCGGCCAAGGAATCAACCATCCGGGTAAAGATCCCGAAGGGTATCGCCGAGGGACAGATGATACGATGCGCCGGACTCGGCTACCCCGGAGCGAACGGAGGCCCTGACGGTGACCTTTACATGCGCGTTCGACTGGAGCGTCACCCGCTCTACAAGCCCTCCGGACACGATCTGGACAGTGAATTGGTGCTCGCACCCTGGGAGCTGGCCCTCGGGATCAGTGCGACCATTCCGACCCCGCACGGCGACGTGAAAATGACGGTCAAGCCGGGCACCCAGCCGGGAACAAAGTTGCGACTGCGCGGCAAGGCTCTCCCGAAGGGAAAAGACGAATTTGGCGACCTCTATGTGACCATCACGGTCGAGTTCCCCGAATCTTCCTCAGACGAGGAGAAAGCCATCTGGCAGTCACTCGCGGAGAAAAGTTCTTTCCGCCCGCGCGGGTAGGAACGGTGCCCTCCGCGGGATGCCTTCGCCATCCGAAGATCTCACGATCTTCTCTACACCCAAGAGGTGCGCTATCGCCGTAGCGAAAAACGTGAGTTTTTCGGCTTCGATCTTCGTCAATCTCCCATCTGTGTCATCTGTGGGAGCGAAGCGAATCTGTGATCATCCGTGTTCCCACTTCTTAACACGCATCGACTGGGATCAGCACAGCTCCGAAGATCTCACGATCTTCGCTACCCTAGTCTTACGGAAACGACGTAGCGGAAAACGTGAGTTTTTCGAGCAAAGCCCGCTCCTGTCTTCGGATTATAGAATTGACGAAGCAAGGGACGCCCCTTCATCCTTTCCCAAACTCGCCACACCTTCATGCCTCCTTTCATCCGACCCCTATTCGCCGCGACCGCATTGCTCATCCTTTCACTCGCTCTCGCTCCCGCACCAGGCCTTTCCGCCCAACCGAACCTCGTCATCTTCCTCGCCGACGACGCCGGCTGGGGCGACTACAGCCACTCGGGCAACACCCAGGTGTCGACCCCTCACATTGATTCCATCGCGAAGGCGGGTGTTTCTCTCGACCGATTTTACGTCTGCCCCGTGTGTTCACCGACGCGGGCCGAGTTTCTCACGGGCCGCTATCATCCCCGCACCGGCGTCCGCGGCGTTTCAACAGGCCAGGAGCGTCTCGACCTCGATGAAAAAACTCTCGCTGATGCCCTCAAGGCGGCAGGCTATGCGACGGGTGCCTTCGGCAAATGGCACAATGGAAGCCAGTGGCCCTATCATCCCATGGCACGCGGCTTCGACACCTACTTCGGCCACACCTCGGGGCACTGGGGCGAATATTTCAACGCTCCTCTCGAGGACGAGGGCCGCATGATCAAAACAGAAGGCTACATCGTCGACGTCTGCACCGACAAAGCTCTCGGCTTCATCGACAAAAACAAGAACAAGCCCTTCTTCTGCTACGTTCCCTTCACCACACCTCATTCACCCTGGGCCGCACCGGAGGAGGATTGGAATCGACTCAAGACCAAGGCCATCACCCAGCGCGCCACCCTCGCCGATCAGGAAGTCGACGACGAAACCCGTTGCGCTCTCGCCATGATGGAGAATCAGGACATGAACGTGGGGCGCATCCTCACAAAACTCAAAGAACTCGATCTGGAGGACAATACCATCGTCCTCTACTTCTCCGATAATGGTCCCAATTCCTTCCGCTGGACTGGCGGCATGAAGGGCAAAAAGGGACAGACCGACGAGGGAGGAATTCGTTCGGTCTGTTACCTGAAATGGCCCGCCAAATTGCCTGCCGGACACACCATCCCGCAGATCGCGGGTGCAATTGATCTCCTCCCCACCCTGACAGCCCTGACAGGGGTACCGCGCGTCGGCGACAAGCCGCTCGACGGACGCGATCTCACTCCACTCCTGATGAAGACGGAGACCATCTGGCCTGACCGCATGATTTTTTCGACCTGGGCTTCGAACATCAGTGTGCGCACCCAGAACCACCGACTCGACAACACCGGCCAGCTTTTTGACATGGTCGCCGATCCGGGACAAACCACTCCTTTGAACAACAAGGAGCCCGAACTCGCTGCAACACTCACCGGGGCGGTGAATGCCTGGCGGAAAGAAATGTACGGACTCGAAGCCGTGGCTCCCGTCCCAGGAAAGGGCAAAGGGGGAAAAGGCAAAGGCCCCGCCAATGCCGTGGATCCCAGGCCCATCCCGGTTGGCTATCGCGAGTTTCCCATCACGATGCTGCCTGCCCGGGACGGCGAACCGCGCGGCAGTGTGAAGCGGAGCAGCAATGCCCCGAACTGCTCCTACTTCGTGAACTGGACCAGCCCGGAGGACAGCCTCGTCTGGCTGCTTGATGTCAAGACGACGGGTCGCTACGAGATCACGATCGACTACACCTGCCCGATCGCGGATGCCGGGTCAGTCATCGAACTCGCTTTTCAGGAAGCAAGACTCACCGGCAAAGTCGAACCCGGCTGGGATCCCCCGCTCTACACGAATCAGGACACGCTCCCCCGTCCCGACGGCGAAAGCACGATGAAGGAGTTTCGGACACTCACCCTGGGCGAAGTTGAATTGAAAGCCGGACAGGGCCCGATGACCTTGCGGGCCCTGGAGATTCCCGGGAAGAGTGTGATGGATCTGCGGCGGGTGACGGTGACACTGGTGGAGTGAAGATCCTGATATTCACCATCTATCTCACCTCCTCTTAAAACAAAAAAGCCCGCCCCGCAAACCAGGCAAGGTTCACGCGGCAGGCTGAATGACTCGAGTGCCGGAGCACGCGAAATTATTCTGCGGGCGGCATCAGGACCGTGTCGATCACATGGATGACTCCATTGCTCGCGGTGACGTCGGCCTTGACGACCTTGGCATCGTTCACCGTGATGGTATCACCTTCGACTTTGATTTCGACCATGGCACCGTTGGCGGTTTTTGCTTTCATCGTTTTCACGTCGGCGGCCAGCACTTTCCCTTTAAGAACATGATAAGCGAGGATGTTACCGAGCTTCTCCTTGTTTTCGGGCTTGAGGAGGTCTTCGACAGTTCCCTTGGGAAGTTTGGCAAAAGCCTCGTCGCTGGGGGCAAAAACCGTGAAAGGGCCTTCCTCTTTCAACATGGCGGTCTTTTCAGCCGCGTCCAGCGCAGCAGTCAGGGTCTTGAAAGTCCCGGTGGATTTGGCGATATCGATGATGTCGTCGGCAGCGAAGGCTGCGGTCGAGGCGACAGCAAAGAGGCAGGTAAGGGCGAATTTCTTCATTTGATGGATACTTTGATTGTTTGTTTGGTTTTGTGGGCAGAGAACTGATTCCACAGTGTCGACCCTAGGTCCGGCCGGAAAACGACGCGATGGGGATCAACCCTACCAAAGCTACCGAAAGATCCCGTTCGAAGAACTGCTCACCACCCGCATTCCTGTTTCCGACGATTCGCAGGGATCAAACGATCTCCAGCCCCTCAAGTGGTCCTGTGCCGCTGGCGAACTCAGCGGTTTCAATGCCCAGTCTTTGGAGCATGGAAACAAAAAGATTGGAAAGTGGAGTGTTCCTGATCCCGTCGAAGGCCAGGTGGCGCCCGTGTTTGAACCCTCCCCCGCCAAGGAGGATGGGGAGATTGGTTGTATTGTGGACATTCGCATCACCGAGATTACTGCCGTAGAGAACCATCGTCTGATCAAGGAGCCGGGACCCGCCTTCGATTCTCGACGCCAGACTCTCGAAGAGTGTTCGCAGCACCTCCATCTGCCGGCGGTCGACACGCTCGAGTTGGGCCAACTTTTCCTTCGACCGGCCGTGGTGGCTGAGATCATGATATCCGTTCAACGATTTCTCCTCAGCGCTGATCTCGAAGACAGGAGTGGCAAAACCATCGACCATCAAAGTGACGATACGCGTCGAATCACTCTCGAAAGCGAGTTGCGCCATCTCCAGCATCAATCCAACTTTTTCAAAAAAGCGGGCCGGATCCCCGATGTCAGTGGGCTCGGGACGGTTGGTCGCCGGCTTCGCCTTTTGTTCCCATGCGCCCGAAGTGTGCAACCGCTCCTCCAACTCGCGCACCGAGGTGAAATACTGATCCAACCGTGCCTTGTCATCGCTCCCGAGGTCTTTCTGAAACCCTGACATATCACCCGAAACCGCGTCAAGGATACTACCCCGATCCTTCAACTGAAGAAGCCGTCTTTCCACCTCCGCAGGTGAACCCTGCACGAACATCCGGCGGAACAGCGCCGAGGGCCTGTCCTCCGCCGGGAGCAGTACACCATCCCGCGTCCATGAGAGACTCCGGTTCGCCTTGTCAATATTCACCCCGAGATTGAGCGTCGAAAATCGGGTCTGTTGACCGAGATTTTCAACTGCAAACTGGTCGAGCGAGATTGTGTTGCGAAACCCGCTCCCCGTCGGATCCTTTGCCGCCGTGAGAAAGCAGTTCTCGGTCGAGTGCCCGCCCGTCACGTTGGGATGAGAGAGACCGCTGAAGACGGTAAAATCACGGCGAAAGGGTTTCAGGATCTCAAGGTAGGGGGAAGCCTCGTAGTCGGTCCCGGCGCCCTTAGGAAAAAAGGGTGCCGGGAGCACCCCGAGATTATTTGAAATAAGCAGCATGCGCCGCGGAGAGTCCGCTTCGGATTTCCCGAAAAGTGGTGAGAAACTCTCAAGAAACGGCAGGGCCAGAGTGACCCCGGTCCCGCGAAGGAAGAGGCGGCGATTCATGGTCCGGTTGGCAAGGTTGGAAGATTTCATTCTCAGATTGTTTTAGACCAAGGATCAACACGGAATTCGGACTCGCTCACAAAATCTTGATTCGTGTTCATTCGTGCCTGTTCGTGGTCCAACTCTCTTCAGTCGTCGGATTGACTCTTTTCCTCTCTGGCCAGACCGGTAAAAATCCCGCTCCCGACCAGCTCATGGATCAGGTCGCGAATGCGATATCCATCCTCTTCGCAATGGTCGAGCAGCGTCTCAATCTCCGCCCGGTCCGAAAAGCGAACCGGAGTTCCCGTCGCATAGAGCGTAAACTGGTGAAGTAGATTCCGGGCAAGCGCCCTCGGGTCGGCGGCGAGGATCACTTTCAAGTCCCTGACATTGCCGAACTCATCACCATTGAGCAGTTTCCCCGAAGAATCGACCGGCTGAGACACGAAGTAAGTGAAGGGATGCCCGGCACGATCGATCCCGGTGACCTTCACCCCTTTTTCCATGCCCCGATAGCGATCCCGCCACGCCCCCATGATATCGAAGTTCTCCAGGGCAAAACCCAGCGGATCAAAGCGCGCATGACAGGCGGCACATGACTTCTCACCGGTGTGTTTGGCAAGCAGGTCCCTTACGGTGGTCGCGCCGCGAATATCAGGCTCAATCGCGGGAATGGATTTTGGAGGAGGAGGAGGTGGATTGCCGAGGATTTTCTCCATGGTCCAGACTCCCCGCACCACGGGTGAGGTGGTCGTGCCGTTGGAGGTGATCTTCAATACCGAGGCATGGGTCATGAGACCGCCATAGGGACTCGCCTCAGGAAGCGCAACCCGTCTCATCGCGGAACCGGAGACACGGGATAGATCATAGTGCCGCGCGAGCCTGTCGTTCACGAAGGTGAAGTCGGCAGCGACAAGCGTTGTCGCCGGGAGATTTTCCCGCACCATGGCGGTGAAAAAGGCGCGCGTTTCCCGCTCCATCGAATCGACGAGATAGTCATCTTTTCGATACTCGGGATAGAGCCTGTCGTCGGAGTTATCCCGGCGCAATTGACGCAGATTGAGCCATTGATCCGTGAAGTCGACCACGAAGCGTTCGAATCGAGGATCATCAATGAGCCGGTCCACCTGTCCACGCATAACCTCCCCTCCCGGATCGTTCCCCTGCTCCGCCAGATTCTTCAGGGTATCGTCAGGAGCGGTATTCCAGAGAAAATACGAAAGGCGGGAGGCCACGGCAAGCGCATCATTTTCAGGCTCTGTCAGGAAAAGGAAATGTCCGGAACATAGAAAGGCCTTGTATGCCTTCAGCATCGCCTCGGTAAAAGAACTACCGGCGGCGAAATGCTCATCGATCAGGTTCTGATAATGTCTGAGAGATTCTTCCGGAACCGGAGCCCGCGCCGCTCGATCCACGAAACGGCGCAGCAGCCGCCCCGAATCTCCCGAAGGGTCATTCGAAACCACTTCAACGCCGGTCAGGGAGCCTTCCGCCGCCTTCGTGATGGGCAGATCGTCAAAAAGAACCCGATGCGAGGCCGGGGGCCACTGCCCTTCGTTCACCGGCCCCTCCACTTCAAGCCACTGAATCGCGACGCCGGGATGACCCTCCGGTGGCATCGGTGGAAAATCGTAAAAGAATCCGCCATCGGTGCGAATGAAGGGCACCGGCAAGCCGAGCGGACTGTATTCAAAGGTCTCGCCCTTCTTCAAAAGGATTGATGTCTCAAAGACTTTGGCTTCCGCCTGGAGATCCATCCATCCACCCGTTTCGCGCACGTCACCGGAGACGTCCGGCCCCGAAGGTTGTCGGGCCCGGAAACTCATGGGAAGCGGGTCATACGCCGGGACGATGCGAAAGTCACTGACCTGACGTACCGCCCTCCCGGAAAAGCGGACGCGATACCTGCCCTCATGCGGTGCGCGAAATCCGCGCGGATACCCGTAATAGGGCCAGGTCGCCGATCGAAAGAGTGCCATCTCCAGCGACGGGTCCTTCCTCTGCTCCGGCGTCATGTTTTTGTAGTCCGCGCCGGTGATGGCGACCATCTTTCCCTCCGTGGCAAAAAACATGGCCTCACGCTCTCCGAACGTTTCCAACTCAGGGAAGAGATCGGTTCCGGTAAAACGCCATGACTGAACGGGAATCGGTTCCACACCTGAAGCGACGGCACTTCGCAAGGCCGCCTCGCCGGCATCGAGCCAGGCCTCCAGTTGCACCCGCGAAAGGTCGAGGAGCCGCGACACCTTCGTGAAGCCGTGTGAAGTGCGGTCTTCAGGGAGCCGGTCACGAATGTCGAGATAAGGCAGTTCCAGAAGATCCCGAAGGCTCGTCTCATACTCGATCCGGGTGAGACGGCGCAGCGGTCCTCGCCCGTTTTCCTGAACCTCGGCGAGATCCGCGTCACGAAGAGCATCTCCTAACAAACCGACCAACCGGCCCCGTTGCTTCGCGGGAAGGTTCTCCACTTTCTCCGGGGGCGGCATTTCGCCGGACTTAACCCGATCATGAAGTCGCACCCACTTTGAGCGGTTGTCGGCATCCTCCGGTGAGAAAGCGAGATCAAGCAGATTAAGATCCCCCTCGCTCGTCTGTTCGTCATGACATTCAAGACAGTGGCGATCGAGGAAGGCGACGATCTCGTCCTCAGCCGCAGTCGCGGTGAATGCCATTGGCAGGAGAGCGATTGAACAGAGAATTCCGGGAACCACCCGGGTTCGCATCACCGGGGTGTTTCGGCTCCGATTCAAACCGGAAGACTGAAACGTATTCTTTAAAAGTTTGAATTGCTCCGGCATCGTCGCCACCTTATCAAAAACAGACTTTACAGTAAGAGGTGTTATATTGTATACAATTTACGTAATCCCGCGATGTCTTCCACCTCACCTATCGAAACTCGAACTGGACAACGATCCCCCGGAAAGCGCGTCGTGATGCGCGGTCTCATTGCCGGACTCCTGCGGGGAGAGTGGAGAGGAGGCGCAAGGCTAACCGAAGCCGAGGCGGTCGAAAAGTTCGGAGTCAGTCGCACCCCCGTACGTGAGGCGCTTCTAGAGCTTCAGGGCCTTGGGCTCGTTGAGCTGCGACGGAACTGCGGAGCAGTCTTTCTTCCCTTCGGTCCGAATGAGTTGCACGAGATTTACGCCGTCCGTTCGCTCCTTGAGGTTGAGGCAGCCCGTCTCGCCGCAGGGAAGATCGGAAAGGAAAGTCTCGACTCGCTGATAGCAGCGTTCACCCGCATTCGCGACTCGGGCGGAGTTGACCCGGACTGGGAGCATGACCGCACCCTGCACCGTGTTATCGCAGAAGCCTCGGGCAATCATCGACTCAGCTCGGAGATTTCCCGCTACGGAGACCTGATTCAGTCAGTTCGTGAGATCGTCGGCGAACGGGACTACGGCATCCACGAGATGACTGCGGATGAGCATCTCTCCATTTTAAAAGCCATTGGCGAAAATGACTCCGGGGCGGCCGCCGCAGCAATGAAGCTGCACCTGGAACAGGCTTCCGATTCCGCCGCCGCCGCCGCGGAATTAATGCGGACGACGGCAAAACATTGATCAGGGAGAGGACAGCACTCCGGCTCAAGGGAGCCGCAGGAGGACCTCATTTCTCCGGACCGGACCGGGAGTCCAGGGAGGATCATAGCCCGCATAGACAGGATTCCCGACTGGAGCCAATCCCTGCGCTGCCAGAATGGTCCGGAGCTCAGCGAGCTTTTTACGCCTGTCCTCAAGGCCGTTACGCCCGCTGTATTTCAGGACCGCAAATTTACCTCCGCTCATTTTCGAAAGTTTCACCGAGGGATCGGAGGGTGACGGAGCGCCGGAACTGGCTACGTCGGCAGGAACAACGAACTGCATTTCGCCCGTCTGCCCCTCTCCCGTTGCCGGCATAAAAACCGGAGTCGTCATCTTGATTTTTTGCTCCGCCTCGTTGCCTCCCGAGATGTATTTGAAGAGACGCCCGAAACTCTGATTTTGCTCGCCGCCTGTCATCGGGGTCGAAACAACGACGTGGGATTTGTAGTTCCGGATCTCGAAACTCCCGTCCTTTTTCACCACCTCGTAACTGGCGGTTTCGTAACCAGCCCGGGAGGTGACGACCAGAGCGACACCACTAAGGAACAGAAAGATTAAAAGCGCCGGGATCAATTTTTGCCGTTTACTCATGAAGAGTGACTACGTCCGTGATGCACAAGTGGATATCCCCGATCAGCAATGTTCGCGCGCCCGGGTGATCTGCACGCTGACGCTATCGCAGTCCGGCAGGATAAATTTCACCACCTCCAGCGTCACTGCGCAGACGCCATCGAAGGAAATGACTGCCGCCGCGAGCTCTTCAGCGAGCGTCTCGATTAACTTTCGCTCCCCGGTCGAAGCCACTTCACGGAGCTTGAGTGAGACCTGATAGTAGTCAATCGTGTGCTCGATACGGTCGTCGAACCCCTTGAATGACTTGGACAGGGTGATCGTCACATTCACCGAGACACTCTGGGGAATAGCCCGCTCCGCGTCCGGAACACCCACCCGGGTAACCAGGCGAAGGCCTTTGATGGAAATGTGATCGCTCATGACTAGTAATTCCCTCTACCCCAGCCGAAACCGAATCTCCCTGATGTGCTCAGCGCCAAAACGCTCCTGCATCCGACGAAGGAGACCGCCTTTCATTCGCTCCAACTCATAATGCACCGTCGAATGGAGAACCTGGATGCTGAGCACTTTCTTCTCCAGCACCAGCGGACGAGCGTTCGCGGCAACAAAGGAATCGACCATTTCATTCCACGCCTCGAAGACCTGTTCCTCATTAA
The DNA here is from genome assembly GCA_002344215.1 of Akkermansiaceae bacterium UBA2381. Lineage (GTDB taxonomy): Bacteria > Verrucomicrobiota > Verrucomicrobiia > Verrucomicrobiales > DEV007 > Arctic95D-9. Next base: position 30,055 of record DDSV01000026.1, on the reverse strand, counting down.
AACGGTCTTTCAGCCCCAGACCCTTCATCGTTTTTGCGACGACGGAGTCGATCTCCTGCTCAAACTTGGAGACATCCTGAGGTTCCCAATAGCCCCGCCACTCGGCAAGGACACGGTCTTTCAGGGGACGTCGCGGGCGGTAGCGCATTCGTCCCCAGAATAGGTCCGGAAGACCCAAAACTCCATAAAAAAACGGTGTTCCCGCGAGAGAGACACCGTTTCCTCCGGCGATTGTAGCAATCACTCGTTCCCGTTGCAGCCAATGGCCTCAACCGGACAGCCTTCCATGGCCTCTTCACAAAGAGCACGCTCTTCGGGTGTGGTGGGCTGCTTGTAGACGTAGGAGTAACCCCCGTCTTCGTTGCGGGTGAAATTGTCCGTAGCGGTTTCACGGCAGAGATCACAATCGATGCACTGGTCATCGACATAAAACTCTCCGGCGACGTTGTCCTGGTATCTGTTTTCGAGATCTGCCATGTTATTTTACGTGGGTGGCCCTTTAAGGCGCGCAAAACTAGGATTTTTTTTGAGTGGACGCAAACGATTTCATTGGCTTGTTGGAGAGATATGAATCAAGTCCGGCTCAACCCGCCGCGACCCGTTTTCCATGAATCCCCATACCCCTCATCAGTCCTTCCCTGATTCCGACCGCGTCATCCCCCGCGAGGGCTGGCATGTGATCCACCTTTTTTACCATCTTGAGCAGGCTCAATGGTCTCTCTACAGCGACGAGGAAAAGCTCGAGGCAAAGACGCACCTCGCCGAGCTCGTGCAGGAGATCCGCTCGACCGAGTCGACCCAGCTCCTCACCTTTTCCATGGTCACCCCGAAGGCGGACCTCGGGTTCATGATCCTGACGGACGACCTCCACAAGGCCAACGACTTCGAAAAACGCCTTGGCCGCGCCCTCGGTCCGGACATCCTTACCCCCGTCTACAGCTACCTCAGCATGACGGAGCTCAGCGAGTACACCACGACCGAGGAGCAGTATGCCCTCAGTGTCACCGAAGAGGACGGCATCGCCGCCGGAACGCCCGAGATGGAAGCCAAGCTCGAGGACTTCCGCAAGCGGATGGCCAAGTACAACAGCGACCGTCTCTACCCGAACATGCCCGACTGGCCGGTCTTCTGCTTTTACCCCATGTCGAAAAAGCGGGGCGAAACCCACAACTGGTATTACCTCGACTTTGAGACCCGCCGCAAGCTCATGGCCGGGCACGCCAAAGTGGGCCGCACTTTCGCCGGCCGCGTCCGCCAGCTCATCACCGGCTCGACCGGCCTCGATGAGTCGGAGTGGGGCGTCACCCTCTTTTCCCACAACACCCAGGACATCAAGGAAATCGTCTACGACATGCGCTTCGACGAAGTGAGCTCCCTCTACGGCGAGTTCGGCGATTTCTACATCGGATTGCAGCTGCCGCTCGATGAGCTGTTCCGGCGCGTGGGGATTTAACTGAGTTTCAGGTTTAAAGTTTAAAGTTTCAGGTTTGAGCTCGGGGTTTGCCCTGGCCGCTCGGGTCAGGGTTCGCCCCTCTCGAGCACACATCGGAAGCCGACATTGCCATTCTTTTCACGGCTCATGATCCATCGGCGGCCGGCAGAGAGAATGTGGTTTCCATTCTGCGTTTCGAAGCATCCTCCCCGAACGGTCTTTTCGTCGTTCATGTTGACGTCCCACTGGTCTTCGCACCACTCCCAGACATTACCGCCGAGGTCCGACATGCCCCAGTGAGTCAGGGGAAATGAACCGACCGGCGCGGCTCTCGTGAAGGCATCCGGCTGAACCGGGGCTGCATTCGGGACCTTGGTTTCAGGCCCCCGATAATTCCCGAGGACGGTCGGCGGGGGCCAGTCCGTGCCCCAGGGGTAGACCCCGCGAAGGTTGTTGTGTTTGAACTTGGGGGTGATCTCCGGATTCTCCATCTGGCCGATCCCGATGGCGCAACTCCACTCGTGGTCGGTGGGCAGCCGGTAACGGTCATTCGGACCGATCAGGCCGGCGCGCTGCTCTTTTTCGGTCAACCAATCGCAAAAGGCCCGGGCGTCGTGCCAGCTGACGAAGGTGACCGGATGATTTTCCGAATAGCGATGCTCGGGAGCGGCCCACCATTCCGGCAATGAGGCCGCATCACCCGCGTCCCTCTTTGTCTCATTCACAAAGGCCCGATAGTCTTTGATCCGGGTCTCGTAGACACTGAAGGAAAGAGCGCCCTCCCGATCTGCACCCTTGAAAAGCTGCACCTCGACGAATTCCATCTCCAGGCTGTTCGAGAACTCGATCGGCGCATTCTTTCGGAAGATGTCATAGGACTCGTACAGTTGCAGGGCATCCTCGGGTCGGGTCAGCAGTTCAAGAGGAGCCTCTTTCGCAATCAGGGCGGCGCCTCCCCCGCCATCCCTCTCTCCGGACAACTTCGCCCATGCGGAAACGCCTGCCAATGCCACCACACTCGCCGCAATGAGAGCCCTCTTCCGAAACATTGAAAGGCTCTTGCGCGGCTTTCGGAGTTCGCTCAATTGCTCCGCCGAATCGGCGCTCCCCGGATCAATCTCAAGACTTTTCCGGAACAATTCCTCAGCCCGATCCCGGGAGCTTCGCGAGCCGGTCTCGCGCCAACGGCCGAGGTGGGCCTTTCCGCAGTCAGTCAGAACATCCGAACGATAGGGAGCAATCGCCGCGGCCTGTTCGAGGTCGGCCACCGCATCGGTGTAGTTTTCAAACTTCAGGAAATTGCGCCCCTTTGCCAGATGCCTCTTAAGTTTTTCGCAGAGATTTTCCCAGTCCTCTTCGGACAGTCCCGCATTCCGGGCGATTCGTTTCAGGACTTCCTCCGTTAATTGGGAATGAGGCTCGGCAAGCTGCCCCCCGAGAGCCTTCTGGAGAAAATTATTCAGATCGGCGGAAAACAGATCGGTATCCATTGCGAAAATTCTGACCGGAATCGCCCGGAAAGACAATCGAAATAGAACGCGACCTTTTCCCTCAAAGACTCTTCAAATACGCAGTGATGTCCGCGATGGACTGGGCGGTGAGGCCGAGGTTCCCGGGATCGTACATGAGCGAACGGCCAAGTGGATCGACGGACTTGATGCGGTCCTTCGGGATCGTCTGCACGGCGCCGCCCATGGATTTGATAATGAGCGGATCCCCGCTCGCGAGGACCATGCCGGTGACGACAATGCCGTCGTTCATCGTGACCTTGGAACCTTCGAATCCGTGTGAAATATCAGCCGAGGGATTCGCGAGGGCATTGACGATGACCTCGGTCGGCTGCTGGCGTCCGAAAGTGGTGAGATCGGGACCGAAGTCGATGCCAGCCTCGCCGACTTTGTGGCAGGTATAGCACACCGCGATGGCCGCCTGACCCCGCGCGACATCGCCGCTGAGTTTCACGATCTCGGCAGCAGCCGGGAGCGGCGCGGCGCCCTTGACCGGAGCAGGCATCTCAATGGCAGTGATCTTGACGGTCGCGGGATCGTAGAGACCGAGCGCCTTCATCCCGCCTTCGACGTCGTAGGCTTTCCAGTCATTCCCCTTGCGATTGAGAAGCCACCATTTCGCGAGGTCTTTCATCGGAAAAGCATCGGTATGGGCCAGTTCGATCATGTGTCCGGCAGCCTCGCGGCTTTTCACAAAGGCGAGAGCGGTCAGCATGAGCTTGCGCTGATCTTCGGTAAGTTCGGGGAGGAGCGCGCGGGCCTTGAAATCGGCGGCGGCCTCAGCCGGGTGGAGACGCCAGGCGATCCAGGCAAAGGCCTCACTCCAGGAGGCGGCCGGCCCGCCCATCGCTTTGGCAACGGCGGCGTAGACATCACTTTCCTTGCCCTTGCTGCCGAGACCGAAGGCCTCGAGATAGCTGCGGTCTTTGCCATCGAACTTCGCGGCGACCTTCGCGAGGATAGGCACACTCTGCGCGGCGGGGACATCGCGCAGAGTCAGGGCGACTTCGGCACGCACGGCGGCGGACTCGTCTCCGGCCATGCGGTCGGCCATCGCGAGGACCTCGTGATCGACAAAACGCAGGGCCCGGTAGGACACGAGCCGTGTCGCGGCGTCCTTGGACTCAAGGAGAGGCGTCACCTTGGCAATTCCCTCGGGCCCCAATTGGGCAAGCAGCCAGATGGCACGGGCCGCGATGTAGGGATTCGGTTCGGCCAGCAGCCCTGCGACCGCGGAAACGTTTTTCAATCCGGCCTCGCGCAGACTGACGAAACCACCATACCTCACGTTCGGCGCGGGGCTCTTTAGAGCGACGACCTGTCCCCCGAGAGTCGTGAGATCGTCCATCGGCACGGTCGACTTGAATCCCTTCGGCGCAATGCGGTAAATGGTGCCGCTCATGCCCTCATCTAGGGTGCCGTGGCCGCCGACACGGGCGTCGAACCAGTCGGCGACGTAAATTGCTCCGTCGGGCCCGACGGTGACGTCACTGGGACGGAACATCGTCTTGAGTTCCCCGCTCGGTTTTCCCCCGAGGAAGTCGGATCCGGCGAACTCGCCCTCTTTGTTCGAGGTCATGAAATCGATGCGCTCAAGCTTGAAGCCCGCTCCTTCGCGGACGGGGAGATAACCGAAGACGACGTTTTTCCCGGCTTCGCAGGCGAGGAGGAGTCCCTCCCATTTTTCACCGAGGGCTCCGTTTTCGTAGTACGCAACCCCGGTGGGAGAACCGCCGCCGTAGATGTCGCCGGCCGGCATGGTGCCGGGATCTTCCTGACGCCACTCGGCAGTGGGAGTATCCTGTCCGGGACGTTTGTCCGCGCCCCACGAGCGCAGGCCGTCGGCGGAGGAGAAACCGGCGTTGCCGCCCTCGAGCATGTGCGAGACGCGGCAGGCTGGCGGATCGTCGTTGTCGCTCTGGAAGACATCACCGAAGGAGGTCACGGCCTGCTCGTAGCTGTTGCGGAAATTGTGCCCGATGATGGTGACGTTCGTGCCGTCGGGATTCATGCGGGCAGCGAAACCTCCGACCCAGATGTGGCCGTCATCACTCTTTTTCCCGGCGGCTTCCTGAGTCATGTAGGAACTGCCCATGAAGAACTGTTTGCCGGACTTGTCCTTGAAGATGGCGCCGCAGTTGCCCTGATTCCAATACCACTGACCGTTCGGTCCGGCGGTGACGCTGTGGAGGCTGTGATCGTGCTGGCGACCGGAGAATCCGCTGAGGAGCACCTCGCGTCCGTCGACCGCAGGATCGATTTTGCCGTCCCCGTTTTTGTCGGTGTAGACGAGCATTTCGGGGGGCTGCGAAACGATGATGCGGTCATCGAGCACGGCGACGCCGAGGGGTGAAGCGAGGGCCGGTTCCTGAACAAAGACGGAGGTCTTGTCCGCGCTGCCCGATCCGTCGGTGTCTTCGAGGATGACGATGCGGTCCCCCTCGGGGCGGCGACCGCCCTTGCTGCGGTAGTTGACTCCCTCGGCGACATAGAGACGTCCCTGCGCGTCGAAGTCGATGTTGGTCGGATTCGCAAGCATCGGCGAGGTCGCCCAGATCGTCACCTCGAGCCCCTCGGGCACGGTGAAAAGGTCGGCCGGGACCACCTTGGGCGCATCGGGGTCGTAGGCGCCGCTCGCGGAGACAGGCGGCTTCTGCGTGTAGATGCGGAAACGCACACTTGCGGAGCTCGGCTTGCCGTCGCGAATTGCACCACCATCGTCGATTGCGAGAAGAGCCTGAAAGCGATCAACCCCTTCGGGTAAAGCATACTCGAGCAGTGCCGGCGCATGGGTTCCAATGCCTTTTCCATAGGTCTTGCCAGCAACGGTTAGGGCACCGCCCGTGACGTTCTTGTTCTTCTGAGTCTTGCCGTAGCCGGTTTTTGATTCCTTCCAGTCGAGTTCGGTGAAATCCTTAACCGTGCCGTCTTTCATCACCAGCTTCGGCTCAATCCAGTTTGCCCAGTCGCAACTGAATCCGCCCTCATCCGAGACGATGAGGTGAAGTTCTTTGGCTCCATTGAGCGGTAGATCAACCGCAACCAGTCGGGTTCCGCTGCTTGGCGTGAGTACCTCAGTTTCGAAAATGGGTTTGATCTGAGCCTGCGCAGAGAGGGCTAAGAACAGGAGAACCAGGGAGAGGGCGAGAAATCGAGAGAGCATGAGAGAGTTTTTGAAGAGCGGGAGGTTAGCCACGGGCGTGAGAGAGTTCAATTGGGAAAAGACGGGCGTCCCCATCGAAGCAAAGTAGCGAAAAACGTGAGTTTTTCGGGTCAATGCGGCAGAAACTCGGCGGCCGCAGACTCCCCGGCAATAAACGCGGTGGTCCAGGCGGACTGGAAATTAAAACCTCCCGTCACCCCGTCAATATCCATTACCTCTCCGGCAAAATAGAGCCCGGGCGTCCGGCGGCTTTCCATGGTTTTGAAGTCGATCTCTTTAAGCGCGACTCCACCGGCGGTGACAAACTCGTCTTTGTTGAGACTCTGCCCATTGACCCGAAAGCGGCTTCCGGTCAACTCGACCGCGAGGCGATGGCGGGCTTCCCGGGTCAGATTGGACCAGGTCAATTCGGCGGAGATTCCCGAGTCTTCGGCGATGCGGTGCCAGAGCCGGGCTGGGAGGGAAACCGTCACCAATCCGGAACGAACCCGCTTTTTCGGGGAAATCTCGCGGGCCTCAAGCAGGAGCGCTTCGATCGCCTCGCAGGATTGCGTGCCGCACCAGTTAACCACGACTTCGAACTGATAGTCCTTGTCGGCGAGTTCACGGGCACCGCGGGCGGAGAGCTTCAGGATGGCCGGTCCGCTCAACCCCCAGTGGGTGATGATACAGGGACCGTCACTGCGAAGTTTTGTCCCGGGAATGGTCGCCACGACTTCATCGACGGAGATTCCGGACAGCCCTTCGAGACGGCGATCAGGAATCTTGAAAGTGAATAACGACGGCGCCGCACGAACGATCTCGTGCCCGAGAGTGCCCGCAAGACGAACTCCCGCATTGTTCCTCGTGCCCCCGGTCGCGAGCAGGATAAATCGGCTCGACAGGGTTGAACCGTCCTTCAGATCGACGAGCCAGCGCTCGCCGGAGCGACACAGCCGGTCGGCTTCGCTCTGGTAGCGGACTTCGATTCCGAGATCCCGCGTAGTGTCCATGAGACAGTCGATCACGCTCTGGGAATCATCGCTTACCGGAAAGACCCGGCCATCACTCTCGGTTTTCAGCGGAACTCCCCTCCCCTGAAACCACTCCATCGTCTCCTGCGGTCCGAAACGGTGAAAGGGACCGATGAGATTGCGCTCCCCTCTCGGGTAATAGGTCGCAAGGCGTTTTGCCTCGAAGCAGGCGTGCGTCACATTGCAACGCCCCCCGCCGGAGATCTTCACCTTGCCCAGTACTGTCGAGGTCTTTTCAAGAATCAGAACCTGGGCACCCGGCACTTTCTCCGCGAAGGAAATTGCCCCGAAGAATCCCGCTGCGCCGCCCCCGATGGAGATAAAATCGTATTCGGCGGGAGACATCAGATTTCGGGGGTCTTCGGGAGTGGTTCCAGAGTTGGGAGAGCGGATTAAAACGAGGGCCACCTTCCCCTCGAAAACACGTTCGGCAAAGCCGGAAGATTTGATTTCCTCTTTTCCGCCCGGTTCGACTATGATCCGTAGGAAAATGCTGAGCGATTACACTGGCACGCTAATCCGATGGCTCTTCGGCATCGGCTTTCTCGGTCTCTCTTTCTGGTGCACCACGACCGGCTACGAACAGGAGGATCATCTCAAAGTGCTCCTTGGCGTCGTGTTGCTGATTCCGGGTTTCGGTTGCCTTTGGAAAACCATTTTTCATATCGCCACGCGGCCTTTCATGATGATGATCGACTCGATCTTTTTCCCCGGGGGAAAACTCTCCAAGCCGGTTTTGAATCTAAAACTTCCCGCCCACTACATCAATGAGAGCCGCTACGATGAGGCACTCCTTGAGTACCGGCGTATCCTCAAATACTATCCCGACGAGGTCGAAGCCTACGAAAAAGCAATCTGGCTCCATCTCGATGTCTTTGCGAATCCATCCGAAGCGGAGCGCCTTCTCCGGCGTGCAAGGCGGCGGCGGCTCACCCTTGATGAGCGCATCATCCGGCTCGTCGAGAATGCTCTCCGGGACCATTCGCCCCGCTAACGAAAAACGCCGCAGTCGTGGACTGCGGCGTTTTCGGAAGTGATGAACTATCAGGAAATAGTCGATCAGGGAGTCGGAACCGAAGCAATCGTCTTCGAAACCCGGGATACGACCTGATACGGATCGGCCTGGGAGTTGGGACGACGATCTTCAAGGTAACCCTTGTAATCGTTCTTCATGAAGGAGTGCGGAACGCGGACGGAGGCTCCACGGTCGGCCACACCCCAGCTGAACTTGTCGATGGACTGAGTCTCGTGAAGACCGGTCAGGCGAAGGTGGTTGTCAGGACCGTAAGCGGCGATGTGCTCTTCACAGTTCTTTTCAAACGCGGACATAAGCGATTCGAAGTAAGCCTTTCCGCCCTTCGAGCGCATGTATTCGGTCGAGAAGTTGCAGTGCATTCCCGAGCCGTTCCAGTCACCCTGGAAGGGTTTGCAATGAAGTTCGACATCCACTCCGTATTTTTCACAAATACGGGCGAGGAGGTAGCGGGCGACCCAGATCTGGTCGGCTGCGGTTTGAGCTCCTTTTCCGAAAATCTGGTATTCCCATTGACCCTTCGCCACTTCGGCGTTGATACCTTCGTGGTTGATCCCGGCGGCGATACAGACGTCGAGGTGCTCTTCCACGATGGCGCGGGCAAGGTCACCCACAGCGGATGAACCAACACCGCAGTAGTATTCACCCTGCGGATCGGGGTAACCGGAATCGGGCCAGCCGAGAGGACGCCCCTCCTGGAAAAGGAAATATTCCTGCTCAAGACCAATCCAGAGACCCGGATCTTCGGCGATCGTAGCGCGAGCGTTGGACGGATGGGGGGTAGTGCCGTCCGGCATCATGACTTCGCTAAGAACGATAAATCCGTTTTGACGAGTCGCGTCAGGATAGAGAGCGACGGGCTTCAGCACGCAATCGGAGCTCTTGCCTTCCGCCTGACGGGTCGAACTGCCGTCGAATCCCCACAATGGGCAATCGGCGAGCGAGAACGAATCCGGATCGCCGTCAGCGATCTTTGTTTTGCCTCTGAGGTTCGGCACAGGCTCATATCCATCGAGCCAAATGTATTCCAGTTTGAGTTTAGCCATGATAACTAGTTGTCGTTTTTTATTTTACATTCGAAGCCCTGCAACTGCCTGAGCATCCTGCGCCTACGGCACGAACTTCGGGTTGGTTAACCGAAGGCTAGGGAAGCAAGCTCCATGCCATTTGTCAACGGATCGCGAATTTTATTATTTCACCCCTAAGTTCCTGACCGGGAAAGGGTGCCAACTCACTGACGACAGCCCTCAAGGAGGACGCTGAGGAAGTTCGTGATTCCGAGCAGAGCGCCCTTGTATTCACTCTCTTCAAGGACCAGAAGACAGTTGCGGCTCTCCTGAATCAGCTCCTGGGCCGTATCAACGGAAGCCTCGATCGCCCCGGCGTAGTCGGCTATACTCGCGAGAGCGGAAAGATCGATGGGCTCTTTTTGAATGAGGAGCCGGTTCAGTTTCTCCCGCTGGCGCTCGGTGGCGCTGGAGAGCAGATTCAAAATCGGGAGGGTCAGTTTCCCCTTGTTGAGATCAGTCCGCAAAGTCTTTCCGTATTCGGTCTCCTCCCCGATCAAATCGATACAATCGTCATAGATCTGGTAGGCCGTGCCGACATGGAGTCCGAAATCCCGGAGCGCGAGGCAGACCGATTCGCTTTGCCCGTTGAGGCGAGCGCCCAACTCCATCGCCGCCGCGAAAAGTGCAGCGGTTTTCTTGCGGATGATGTCGAAGTAGTCCTCCCGGTTCAATTGCAGGTCGAAGCGGCGCTGGGTTTGAATGATCTCCCCGCTGCAGACTTCATTGGCCGCGATTGCCACCTTTCTCCCGATCACCGAATCATTGAACTCGGTCGAAAGCATCAGCGCATGCGAGAAAAGACAGTCTCCGAGGAGGACGCTGAGCGCATTCCCCCATTTTGCGTTGGCGGTCGGAGCCTGGCGGCGGATCTCGGCACCGTCGATGATGTCATCGTGCACCAGGGTCGCCACATGAATGAGTTCGAGAATGACGGCAAGCTTGTGGTGATCGTCCTCCACTCCGCCTGTTGCTCCCCCCGCGAGGAAGGCGAGGGCCGGACGGATCCGCTTCCCTGAGGTGTTGAGAATGTAGGCGACATAGGGCTCGACGGCAGGGTCAAAGGCCTCCGCCTGAGCCCGGATTCTGGACTCAACCCGATCCAGTTCAGGACGAAGAAACGCAAAAGGGGAAAGCTCACTTCCGCTCGTGGGGTCGAGTATGGCTGAATTCGATGTCATGGTGCAAAAGCTGACTCACTGAATGAGCAGGATGGCAAATGTCAATTTCTTGAGTAATTACGCTGGAACTTGCCGAATTGTTCCTCTTTTTCCTTTTCGATCGAATTTTTGAACCGCACCCTGAGTGCGACTTCGCAGGGGTCATTTCCCCTGCTATTGACTCGTTTTGTGAAGCGATTTGAACATGGCGCGATCGCGCCACACAATCAAGTCGGCAAATACTCTTTGCATCCCCCTGTGGCGGGGGATAACCTTGAATCGTGAATACACCCTATCTAGCTTTTGGTCTCGGAATGCAGGAGATGATTGTCATCTTCCTGATCGTCCTCCTTCTTTTCGGCGCCAAGAAAATTCCTGAACTGGCACGAGGTGTTGGCAAGGGCATGGGCGAATTCAAAAAAGCCAAACACGAGTTCGAGCGTGAGATCAAAATGGGCGAAGAAGAGGGCAAACGGGAGTGGGACAAACCCGCGAAACCGGACGATACCCACTCCAAGGACTGACCCCCGCCCCGTCTCTCAGCGATGATTTTAAGGAAGGCCGCTCTGATCTCTCAGGCGGTCTTTTTTCTTTCTCTTCCCGGTTTTCCCGTTCACGCCCAGGAATCTCAGGCCAAACCGGAGGTTGAGGAAACGGACCCTGTCACCCTGGTTTTCTACAATCTGAAGAACTACCTCGCGATGGAGCGCCGTCTCAACGGCGAGATTGTCGAGGCCGCCCCGAAACCTGAAAGCGAGATCGCGCCCCTGATCGAAGGCCTCCTCGCCATGGCCCCGGACATCCTCGGCGTCTGCGAGATCGGGGACGAGTCCTTTGTCAAAGACCTCCAGTCACGCCTCAAAGCCGGCGGAATCGACCTTCCCCACACCGAAATCGTAACCGATTCGGCGGGTTGGAACCGCAATCTTGCCCTCCTTTCGCGTTTCCCCATCATCGCCCGTCAATCACGCGACGATTACACCTATGTCCTCGATGGCACCAAACATGCCTTTCAGCGCGGCATCCTCGACGTCAAGCTGGCGATCAATCCCCAGTATCATTTGCGCTACCTTGGTCTCCATCTCAAATCCAAGCGCGAAGTGCCGGAGGGCGATGAAACCCTGATGCGCCTGAACGAGGCTCGCCTCGCCCGGCAACACATTGACCGCATTCTTGAGGCAGAGCCCGGGACCAATCTCATCGTTGCGGGAGATTTGAATGATCTGCGCATCGAGGCCCCGGTGAAAACCCTCCAGGGGAGCTTCGGCCAACCGGATTACCTCAGCTCTCTGACCCTGTCGGATCAGTTCGGCTTTCACTGGACGCACTACTGGTCTTTTGCGGACTCCTACTCCCGCTTCGATTACGCCCTCTACAGCGAGGGGCTCTCGAATGAAATCAATCGAGATCAATGCCGTATCCACCACTGGCCCGACTGGGACAAAGCGAGCGACCACCGCCCTCTTGTCATCTCAATCACGCCGGTGGATAAGTGAGGGTAGAGAGCTTCCGCGCTCACTCGATTTTTACCAGTGATCTGAAAAAGGCTTCGGTGAAAGACGGATCCAGTTTCAGGTAAAAGGCCAGGGCGAGGTCCAGTTTCGTTTTGATCCGCGGGTATTGATCGGCCAATTTCCAGACCTGCGCTTCGCCGGTGAAAAGCCTCAGGGCCATCCCGTTGAAGTCGTTCTCCAGAGTTGATGAGCCATACTCAGTGAGAAATCCCTGCTCAAGGAGCGACTCCTCATACGACCGTCGAGCCTTACCCTGCTTCACGGCCTCAACCCCGTCGCCAAGGTAGGTGAAGTCCGGCGGGTTCGCCTGTTGCCAGGCTTCCTTATCGAGCAGGTCGGCATGATTTCGAATAAGAATGCTCGAAAACTCGGCGTGAAAGGTGCCCTCGATGTAAGAATCGGTGTATCGGGTGTTATCACGGCCCACCTTGAGATAGACGCTGGTGCTCGAGTTTGTCCCGCTGGTGACAACGCCGCGGTAACGAAGTTCCGAAAGGACATAGACCGCTTTCAGCTCTGCCTCCAGCAGGTCAGTCGGATACTTCGCCAGCGCCTTACTGAGGATAGCCCGGGCCCGCTCAATCTGGTTCCCGGGCAGGACGCCACCTTCAGGCGAAACGGAAGGCTTCCGCCATGCCTCGGGGAAGATTTCCGGACTCGACGAGGTGATAACCCGGACTGGCTCTTCGAGGATGAAGACCTCCCCGGAACCCACTGTCACACCTGGGGAAAGGCAGGTGGTGATGAGGGAGGCAAGGAACAGTCGATTTTGGTTCAGGCCTTTCATTCCCTTTGTTCCAATACCTCAAGCTCTTCCTGAATGTTCAAGCGGGCTTGCCTCTCAAATCGTTCAAAAAAGTAATCGGTCGAGTAGATGCGCTGAGAGAGAAATCTTAGAAGGATTGATCTCCGGCCCGCAACAAAATTGACCTCGGAAACGGCGGAGTATTCCCATCTAATTGCGTTTCGGTAGGCGAGATAATGGTCGGGAGATGCCCCAAGAATGGAAAGATCAATGTCGACAATCAGATTCTCGTCCGCCCTTCCCGATCGTGGCTGAGTCGGATCTGTCGCCAGAATCAGGCGTTCTATCTCTTCAGAAATCGATTTTGGGATAAATTTTCCGGGATAATCCCTGAAATACCGGGCGCTCTGAGCTTCGTTGTCACTTCCAAGCGGGTCGTAGACGGCGTCGTGAAACCAAATAGCAAGCTCCACGGAATCATTACTTTCACCGGTTGCATCGAGCCAGCCAAGCATTCGATCAATATGTGACAGGTTGTGATATTTGCGGTGATCTTCGTGATAACGCTTTTTCAGATCGGCAAAAATATCCCCGGCACTCAGGCCCGATATTCCTATGCGGCGGAAGATTTCATTGAAACGTGTCGGAGTCGCATAGTCCATATTTTTCAACAGAGACCTCAAACTCACTGAGCGCGGAGCACACTCGAGCCCCGTTTCATTTCGGAACATTCTTCAGTGTCTCAAGCAACGATGGACTGGCATCCGCACCGGCCCTTGGAGCCGGGAGCTCGGAGACCAGGACCGACGTGTCGGGAGCATTGCCGGAGTAAAAGGAAAGGTAGTGAGTGTCGCCGATGAAAGTGGCGTTGACGTTTCCCGCATCCCACGTGATCTCACTGCCTGTGGCCACTACCTCTGAGGCCGGCCAACGGTCAGGATGGTTGAAAATGCTCTGCGCATCGACGACGCGACGGCGCAAGAGGCCCCTGCCGCGATGATAGTGGTAGTTACTGAGCAGCCCGGTCTTTGTGTCGAGGATCAGGCTCGGCGTGGAGCCCTTGATATCGCCGATGTTGGTGGGCATGCGCTTCCACGTCGCCCCGGAATCGGTTGAAACGAGTTGAAACTGCGCGGGGCCGACTTCCGTGCGGGCGATGGCGAGGATTTTCCCATCCCCGAGAGAGACGGCGGCGGCCTCGGTTGGCCACTGCGCTTTGGTCAGTCCGGACTCGACGGTGGTCTGGTTCCAGGTCGCGCCGTCGTCACTGCTCGTCACAATGCCCCATGAGTTCGTCGGCTTGTCTCCGTAATCCCCGGCGAACCATAAGGCCATGAGTCCGACCTTGGGCACAGCAAAGACATCGGTGATCTGCATAGGTCTCACCTCGAGCTTCGGCGTGGCGACAAGGGTGAAGGAGACTCCGTCCGTGGTGCGGTAGAGGTCGTGGTGCCATTGCGGGCCGACGCGGCGCACCCAGAGAAGCATGGCCCCCGAGGCATCCAGCCCCTTCCCGACAGGGACTTCGCCGTAGTCCGGCGTGTTGGCAACCACCGTTTCAGGAGTCCATGTTTTTCCGCCGTCGGTGGAGGTGCGGGCGTATAGGTCGCGGCTGCCTTCATCGATTGTGTGCCCGCTGCCCCGGCTGTAGACGCAGACCAGCTTCCCTCCGATAGCCTGCAGCATCGGCCACGAATTGTAGCCCCTCACATCCTGAACGACGTGAGGGATCGCGGGAGCCTCCACCGGCGTGACCTTGACCATGGCCAGGCCGGTGGGTTGGGTGAAGGTATCAGCGGGATCACCCGGTTCTCGCTGGATTCGCACCCACAGGGGCGCATTCGGCGTTATCTTGTAATACGACTCCAGGAGGATGGTCCGGGTGTGGAACGGCGCAGCAGGCAGCGTGGTGCGCACCGGATCGCCCAATTGATAGCGGGCGGTAAACGGAGCATTGTCCACCATTTGCGAGAGGTGGACTCGATAGACATCCTCAAACTCCGCACTCGTCGCCGCATCGGTAGTCGTCACGACGATCTCAACCTTCACCGCAGCGCAGCCCTCGGGGAGCCCGCCCACAAGGCCGGCGACCGATTGCCCCACTGTGCCGCCCGACAAGGACCACACCTGGATTTGCATGGAGCCATTCGACATGAGGACCAAAGAAGGCTGGCCCGTGGCAATCGAGAGGTCGTTCGCGGTCAGGCAAAGCGGGGCATTCTCCCACGCACCCGGAATCCGATTTTCACCCTCACTCGCGCCATCCTCCTGGGCCAGTCCGACGGTGATGAGTGCTAACAGGGCGATGACGGCGGCGATGGCTTTCACGGTTTTACTTGAAGTGGCTTCGATTCAGAATCCTCGCAGTATAAACCCATCTCAGAGCCCATACCAAATTTTGCCATAACAGTGACGAACCCGCTTAAGAGCCTCCGTTGAGGTTCGAACTTGGGAATTTCGGGTTATCCCCCTCTCTTTACCGGGCGAAAGCGCTCAGGAAGACGAAATCTATTTTTGATGGCCCGCCCCGGCGGAACGGTCTACCTCACGCGGGGAATCGTCCTTTAATCGGTTCGAAATTTCAGACTTTCAGCTTATCCAAATTTCAAGCTTCCCCATCTTTCGCCCGCGAACGCGTGATTGTTCCCTGAAGGCCAAAAATCTATAATGGTCGGTTAATCAACCTATTCGAGCGGGTTTTGCCGCCCGGACTGTCATCCCGACCATGATCCTACGATCCTCTCTCTCCCTACTTTCCTTCGCCGTTCTCCCCTTTGTCGGCGTCGCCGCCGAGACAAAAAGCGATGCCCTGCCGGAGACGGTCAGCTACTACAAGGACATCCGTCCTCTCTTCCAGGCGAAGTGCCAGGGCTGCCATCAGCCCGCCAAGTCGAAGTCGGACTACATCATGACCGAGGTCGCCGGGCTCATCGCCGGAGGCGAGAACGGAGCCGCGATCGTTCCCGGCAAGCCCGAAGAAAGTTACCTGCTCGAACTCGTCGTGACTCAGGAGGGCGAAAAGCGTCCCGAAATGCCACCAAAGGAGGAACCCCTCACCGCCTACGAGGTCTCTCTCGTGACCAAGTGGGTCGCCCAGGGAGCGACCGACGACACGCCCGAAAACGCGCGCCAGCGTTACTCGAAGGAGAATCCGCCCCGTTACGCGGTCCCGCCGAACCTCACCTCGCTCGATTATTCGCCCGACGGCACTCTCATCGCGATGGCGGGCTTCCATGAAGTTCTCATCCACAAAGCCGACGGCTCCGGTCTGAAAACCCGCCTCGTTGGCCTTTCCGAGCGGATCGAGTCAGTCCGCTTTTCTCCGGATGGCAAACGTCTTGCCGTGGCCGGTGGTCTCCCCGGTCGCATGGGGGAAATTCAGGTCTGGGATCTTGCCAAAGAGGAACTGACTCTTTCCAAAATCGTCGGATTCGATACCGCCTACGGAGCAAGCTGGTCGCCCGACGGCACCCGTGTTGCCTTCGGCCTTCCCGACAACACCGTTCGCGCGATCAAGGCGGACAATGGCGAGCAGGTTCTTTTCATGGGTAGTCACAACGACTGGGTCCTCGACACCGACTGGTCCGCCACGGGTGATCACCTTGTCTCGGTCGGTCGTGATATGTCGGCCAAGCTCACCGAAACCAAAACCGAGCGTTTTGTCGATAACATCACGTCGATCACTCCGGGCGCACTTGCCGGCGGGCTCAGCGCTCTCGAACGGCATCCGAAACAGGATCACTTCCTCGTCGGCGGATCGGACGGAGTTCCCCAGATCTACCGCATGAAACGCGAGACCGTTCGCAAGATCGGGGACAACGCGAACCTCATCCGTAAATACCCCGCGATGAAAGGCCGCATCTGGGACGTTTCCTTTTCCCCCGACGGAAAAACCTTCGCCGCTGTCTCCAGTCTCAATGGTGAGGGACAAGTCCACCTTTTCCGCTCGGAATACGACGCGACCATCACTCCCGAATTAAAGACACTGTTCGAAACGGTGCAGCGCGGCAGCGACAAGGACAAGAACGATCCGAAGATCGAGGAGTTCCAGACCCGGGGAGCGGAGCTCATCAAGGGAATCGACCTGAAGGCGGCAATGTATGCGGTCGCCTTTTCCCCCGATGGCAAAACCATCGCCACCGGAGGAGCGGACGGTCTCGTCCGGCTCCTCGATGCGAGCACTCTCGCCGAGAAAAAGTCTTTCGCTCCGATCGCGATTGACGCCTCCCTCACCAAAGTCGCTCCCGATGCGAAGCTGATCGACCGGAAGAAAGCGACTCATCATGAGGGGCCCGGTCTTCTTCCTGAGGGACGCACCGTCACCGCGCTCACCATTTCTCCGGCTGAAGTGACTCTCGACGCCCCCGGTCTCTACCGTCAGATGCTTGTCACCGGCACTCTTGATGACGGCACCACCACCGATGTTACCGGGCTCGTGAAGTGGTCGCTCAGCCAACCCGTGGCAACGGTGACCGATCGTGGCGTCCTGCGTCCCACCGCCGCCGGCGAAGCGGTTCTGACCGCCGCGATAGGTGACAAATCCGCGACGGCACCGGTGAAGTATGCGCCCGCCGCCGAGGTAGCGAAGTTGGACTTTGTCCAGGATGTGAATCCCGTCATTACCCGACTTGGATGTAACATGGGAACCTGCCACGGAGCCAAGGATGGCAAAGGGGGTTTCAAACTCAGCCTGCGCGGATACGACCCCATCTATGACGTGCGTGGATTC
Organism: Akkermansiaceae bacterium UBA2381; assembly: GCA_002344215.1. GTDB lineage: Bacteria > Verrucomicrobiota > Verrucomicrobiia > Verrucomicrobiales > DEV007 > Arctic95D-9. Next base: position 12,691 of record DDSV01000026.1, on the reverse strand, counting down.
AGCGACGATCATACCGCCCGGCGCATCAACTCCGCCTCGCCCGATGATTCCCTGATGCTGCTGAAAGCGACCGGCGCCGTTCCTCATGAGGCCGGCATGCTGACCGACAATGGCTCCCGCTATTACCACGTTATCCGCGAATGGATCTCCGGCGGGACGAAGCTGGACCTCAGCAAAGCCCGGGTTGCTTCGATCGAACTCTTTCCGAAAAACCCCGTCGTGCAGAATATCGGAGGCCGTCAGCAGTTTCGTGTCATGGCCCGCTACTCCGATGGCAAAACCCGCGATGTCACCCTCGAATCCTTTATCGAATCAGGGAACACCGATGTCGCCAATCATGATGACTTCGGACTCCTCGCCACGGTCCGACGGGGTGAAGCCCCCATCCTCGCCCGCTACGAAGGAGCCTACGCGGCGACCACCCTTACCGTCATGGGTGACCGCGAAGGGTTCACCTGGAAAGAACCCGAGGCCTGGGGGGAAATCGACAAACTCGTCGCCGCGAAATGGAACCGCATGAAGATCGCCCCGAGCGAGCTTTGCACGGATGACGAATTCGTCCGCCGCATCCATCTCGACCTCACCGGCCTCCCTCCCCGCGCGGAGAAAGTGAAGGCCTTCGCTGCAGACAAGCGACCCACCCGGGAAAAACGCGACGCCCTCGTCGATGAGCTGCTGAAGTCTCCCGAATACGTTGATCACTGGACCAACAAATGGAGCGACATGCTTCAGGTGAATTCCAAATTCCTCGGCACCGAGGGTTCGCGTCTCTTCCGCGACTGGATCAAAAACGAGATCGCAGCGAACACCCCCTACGATCAGTTCGCCTACAAGATCCTGACCGCGACCGGGTCGAACAAGGAGAACCCGGCCGCCTCCTATTACAAGATCCTCCGCGAACCGGCCGAGATCATGGAGAACACCACCCACCTCTTCCTCGCGACGCGTTTCAACTGCAACAAGTGCCACGATCACCCCTTCGAGAAGTGGACGCAGGATCAATACTACGAGACCGCCGCCTTTTTTGCCCAGACCACGCTGGACCGCGATCCCAAGAACGCGCCTAAGGAAAACATTGGCGGCTCCGCCGTCGAGGGAGCCAAACCGCTTTACGAGATTGTGAAGGACAAGGCCGAAGGTGAGATCAAACACGACCGCACCGGAGTACTCCAGCCACCTGCTTTCCCCTACGAAACCGAACTCGCCAAAGTCGCCTTCACTGACCCCAAGAAGCCAACCCGTCGCGAGCACCTTGCCTCCTGGATCATCAGTCCTGAAAACCCCTACTTCGCGACGAGTTACGCCAATCGCGTCTGGGGCTACCTGCTCGGGACAGGCATCATCGAACCGCTCGACGATATCCGCGCCGGCAATCCACCGAGTAATCCTCAGCTCCTCGACCACCTCGCGGCCAACTTTGTGAAGTCAGGTTTTGATATCCGTGCCCTCACCGCGGAGATCTGCAAATCACGCACCTATCAGCTCTCCATTCAGACCAACGAATGGAACGAAACGGACGAGATCAATTTCTCCCACGCGGAAGCCCGTCGTCTCCCCGCCGAAGTGCTCTATGATGCGGTCTATTTTGTCACCGGAGCGATTCCCGACATCCCGGGGGCCGGCAAAGGGGTCCGCGCAAGCCAGCTCTCCGACGCCAAACTTGATCTCAAGAGCGGATTCCTCGCCAATCTCGGACGTCCGGCCCGCGAGAGTGCCTGTGAGTGTGAACGGTCCGACGAACTTCAGATGAGCGCGGTGATGGCATTTCTGTCAGGACCCGCCATCGCCGATGCCCTCGGAGCCCCCGACAGCGAACTGGCGGCCCTCGTCGCCTCACAGCCGGACGATCGAAAACTCGTGGAAGACATTTACTACCGTGTCCTTTCCCGGGCACCCGCACCGGCGGAAATCGATGCGGCGCTTTCGGTTATCGCTGATATCCAGTCCGATCATCAATCCCTCACCGCCAAGCTCGCCAAAGCCGAGGCCGACTGGGTTCCGGTACGCAGCACACGCGAGATCGAGCGCTACAATCGGATCCGCCAGGCCGAGATTGACCTCAAAAAGTATCAGCCCGAAGCCGCGGCCACCAAAACCAAAGCCGAGGCCGATCAGAAGGCCCGCCTCGCCGCCGCTCAAAAGATGCTGACGGATTACGATGCCACGCTCCCGGCAAAAATGAGCGCCTGGGAAAAATCGCTCACTCTTTCCAGCTTCTGGAACCCGTGGAACCCGCTTCTGCCCGCCACGGCGGCGGCCGATGCCAAAAGCGGGATCAAGCTCACCACCGAGGCCGACGGAAGTCTCCTCGCGAGCGGCCCGACCAAGGGAGTCGTTTACACCATTACGGTTCCCGTCAAATCGGCGACGCAGCTTTCCGGTCTGATGATCGAAGCGCTCACCGACGAACGCCTCCCCGGCTACGGCCCCGGCTTGAATGAAAATGGCAACTTTGTCGTGAGTGAATTCGATGCCTCATTCGTCCCCACCGGTGGAGATCCGAAGAAGCCGGTCGTCCTCAACTTCACCGATGCCAAAACCGATCACATCCAGCAGGGATTCGACGTGAAAGCCACCTTCAACGGTCAAAGCGGACGCGATGTCAAAGGCTGGGCCGTGGCAGGGAATGAGCGGCAGCCGAACTGGGCCCGTTACCAACTCGACAAACCCCTCGCCATCGATGCCAAAGGAGGCACCCTCACCCTGGTCGTCCATTGTCAGTATTCCGGAGGTGAATATCCCCTCGGCAAGTTCCGCTTCTGGGCGAGCAATTCCCCCTCCCCTCTCGACCTCGGACTTCCCGCGAATATTGCCGGCGTTCTCCAGATCGCCCCTGACACCCGAACGAAAGAGCAACAGGCACTCTTGTCAGGATTCTACCAGAGCCGGGACAAACTTCGCCACACTCTCGTTGTGAAAGTCTTCAACGAGAAGAAGCCACTCGCGGCCGACGCCCGCCTCCTCACTCTCGAGGCCTCGCTCAAAACCGCGCAGGAGCCCATTCAGGAGGATCCCAAACTCGTCGAGCTCCGTCAGAACATGGAATATTCGACCCGCCAGGCCTCCGACCGTCGACTCACCGCCGCTCAGGATCTCACCTGGGCTCTTGTTAACAGTCCTTCGTTTTTGTTTAATAGATGAAGAAAGGTATTGAGGAGTTGAGGTTTTAAGGAGTTGAGGTTCGCCGACGCGATCCTTCATTCCTACCCCTCAATCCCTGAAAACCTCAACCCCTCAATCCCTACCCACCGCCACCATGATCAGACTCCCCGGAGAAATCGCCAAAGACCTCTGCGACTCACATCTCAAACCCGGACGCCGCGACTTTTTGCGGGTCGGCGGAGCGGGAATGCTGGGAATGACGCTGAACAACATCCTCGCCGTGCAGAACGCCAGTGCCGCCTCCGGCCTTGTCGGTCGGCCCGGATGGGGCAAGGCGAAGTCGGTCATCATGGTCTACCTCCAGGGAGGCCCGAGCCATATCGATCTTTTCGATCCGAAACCGGACGCGCCGGACAATGTGCGCTCCATCTTCAAACCGCTCAATACGAAGACCGACGGACTGCAATACACCGAGCTGCTGCCGAAGCTGGCGAAGGTGACGGACAAATTCACGACGGTGCGGTCGATGAGCTACACCCCGAACGGTCTCTTTAATCACACCGCCGCGATCTATCAGATCATGACCGGTTACACGACGGACAAGGTCAGTCCCTCGGGTCAACTTGAACCGCCTTCACCGAAGGATTTCCCGAACTTCGGATCGAACATCATTCGACTGAAGCCGACCGACGAGCCCATGCTCCCCTTTGTCGTGATGCCGCGTCCTCTCCAGGAGTCCAACGTCATCAACAAGGGAGGCACCGCCGGATTCCTCGGTAAGGCCTACGACCCCTATTACCTCTTCCCCGACGGGGATGACATGGACATGAACAAGATGACCCAGATCCGGGTCGACGATCTTCAACTGCGTCCCGATGTCTTTTCCCTGCGCCTCCAGCGTCGAGCGAAACTGCGGGACACCCTCACCAATCAGATGCCCATCATTGAAAAGGCGGTCGAGGGTTACAACCTCGACGAATACTACGACAAGGCCCTCAATCTGATCGTCTCCGGCAGAGCCCGTGATGCCTTCAATCTCGATGCTGAGGATCCGAAGCTCCGTGACACCTACGGGCGCAACACCTTTGGTCAAAGCTGTCTCCTCGCCCGCCGTCTCGTCGAGGCAGGCACCAAGGTCGTCGAAGTGATCTGGCCCAAAGTGGCGAACAGCGACAACCATAGCTGGGACCACCACGTCGGTCTGCCCAAGCGGATGAAGGACCAGTCCGCCCCCATGCTCGACGCCGGTCTTTCCGCCCTCTTCGAAGATCTCGATCAACGGGGACTGCTCGAGGAAACGCTCGTCGTCGCCATCGGTGAATTCGGACGCAGCCCTGAAATGGGCGTCTCCACGAGCGGCAACAACAACAGCGCCGACGGACGCGATCACTGGCCCTATTGTTACACCAGCATCATCGGCGGTGCCGGAGTGAAACGCGGCTACGTGCACGGCAAATCCGACAAGACCGGCTCAGCCCCGCTCGAAGACCCCGTTCACCCGATGGAGATTCTCGCCACGATCTACCACGCCATGGCCATCGATCCGCAAACCATCGTTTACAATCACCTCAACCAGCCGAGAGAACTCGTGAAGGCGGAGATGGTGGAACGGTTGTTTTCGTGAAGGGAAGACTAGTCGAAAAGCCTTCTTGATTTCGTAAGCGAAATCAAGAAGGAGCCAATATCCTTGCCTGCGTGCTCTCTAGTCCGTAATAGCTTGGACGTCGACGACCTTGACTTCATACACTGGGCCGTCAATCCACCAAGTGACGGCAAATCCAGCAACATGGGAAACTTCAAACCGACGCGACGACTCGGGATCAATCATTTGAAAATCTCCTCCGCGATGAACAATTGATCCGAGACCCCGGAAGAATTGAATTACCGCTTCGCGTCTTTTCCCGGAAAGCGGAAGTGCGTCGAGGCACTCCTGGTTCACAAAGACCCGATAATCCCGTGGCATCACTCAGAGCTGATCTGCTGCAATCCAATTTTCAGGATTTGTATCCGCCAGCCTCGTTCGGATTCGACTCCAGTAACCTTTGTCTGCCTCCAACTCCAGTTTGGTGAGAAATGCGGCGAGTTCATGGCGCTCGTCCTGGGAAAGCGCCTCGATCTGGGATTTCAGGGCATCTGCGATCATTCCGAAATATTGCAGCATTGGGACTCGAAATCAATTCCCCAGTCGTCGGTAGGTTTCAGAGGAAAACCAGATTGTCGACAAATAACCTAGACCTTGGGTTGCACGCGTTGGTCCGCCGGACCCGCCAATTGTCCGCCTAAATGGAAATTGCCATTTCCGCAGCGCTGCCGTCTACTATTACCGCCATGCCTGCCCCGACCGTCTTCCTCAGCGCCGCGACGATCGATCTGGAGCCGTGGCGGGATACCCTCCATGCCGTCTTCGAGGAAGCCCAGTTGCGGCCCGTCTGTCAGAATTACAATCTCGGAGCTCCCCTCCATGATGTCCGTGACATGCTGGTGCGCCGCATCGAGGAGGCCGACTGCATCATTCACCTTGCGGGCATGGGATATGGAGGCCATGCCCATGAGCCCTTCGCCGAGAATCCCGACTTCCGCTGCTCGTGGACTCAGTTCGAATACTACTACGCCCATTCCCTTGGCAAACCCGTCATCGGCGTGGTGTTGGCTTCGGATCTTTCGACCTTTGGCTTTGCCGAAACCGGAGCCGATGCAGACGAAAAGACTTTACTCCAGGAGGCCCACCGGCAGCGCGTCGCCTCCGGCAAGTTCGATGGCACTCCGCTCACGGCGAAGAGCCGAACCCTGAATCGGGAGGCCAATTCCATCCACGACCTCTTTCGCGTCATCGGTGCCGCCATTGGCGAATTGCACCTGCTGGGTGCAAGCGGCGAAAAAGCAGTAAGCGCGCTGTCCCTGCGACCTTCCCGATTCCAACTCCCCCCAGTCAAAGCCGGATTCACCGGCCGCGAGACCGACCTAGAGACCCTGCGCGTCCTCCATTCTCACAATGGTGGAGCCGCCGCCATCATCACCGGCCTCGGGGGGATGGGCGGCATCGGGAAATCCGAGCTCGCCAAGGTGCTGGCCCACCAGTGGCGACCGCACTTCCCTGATGCGCAGATTTGGCTCGATGGCTACGGCACCCGCACCGATCCGCCACCACCCGCGCCGGGCGACCTGATTGCTCGGGTCATCCGCGCCTTCCACCCGCAAGCGGGTCAATTGCCGGATGATCTCACTGCCCTCCAGGCGCTCTATCGCCAGACTTTGGAGGGGAAAAGGGCCCTCGTCGTCCTCGACAATGCCGCCGACGCAACTCAGGCCGGGCTGCTCGTCCCGCCTGAGGGCTGTGGACTCATCGTCACCGCCCGGCGCAGCTTCCTCGTTGGAGGAAAGGCTCCGCACCTCGTGGGTCGGCTTCCCGAGCACGAGGCCATAGACCTGCTGCGGGAGATTTGTCCTGATCTCGGCGAGGCCGACGCCGCCGCCGTGGCCGTCCGCTGCGGCGGTCTGCCCCTCGCCCTGCGGCTCGCCGGTGCCCACTTCGCCCTCGATGGCGCCTCGCCCGCCTCCGTGGCTGCCTATCTCGCGGCCCTGGCGGGCGGACGACTCGCCACCCTCGATGCCGACGCCGCCGATGCCGGGGAGGTCACCATTCAGGAAACCTTGCGCCTCAGCGTCGATCCCTTGCCCGCCGCCGAGCGCGCCGCCTGGCTGCGGCTCGGCGTCTTCGTAGGCGACTTCGATGCCACCGCCGCCCGGGCCGTGGTCGGGGAGGCCGCTGATCCCGCCTTGCTCGCCCGCCTCTGCCGGCGGAATCTGCTGGAGCGCGAGACGACCTCCGGTGACGGCGAGCGCTACCGCCTCCACGATCTCACCGCCGACTACGCGTGCGACCGCCTCGTAGCAGAGGAGGGCGAGGACGCCCGCGACGCTGCCACTCTCGCCCATGCCGGGCACTACACGGCGGTTGCGGTGGATTCCCAAAGACTCTATCTAGCGGGTAATTCACTCGCCGGGCTGGCCCTCTTCGACCGCGAGCGCGTCCAGATCGAGGGCGCCTTTGCTTGGTTGGTCGCCCGGCCCGATGTCAGCTCGGCCGACCGCTTCCTCCTCGTCCTCGTCGATGGGGTGGTTTATACCGGTCAGGCATTGCGCTTTCTTCCCCACCAACGCATCGCCTGGTTAGAGGCCCAAGCCGCCGCCGCCCGCCGCCTAGGCGACCGCGAGGCAGAGGGCAGCGCCCTTGGCAACCTAGGTATTGCCCACGCCGACTTGGGCGAAACAGGCCGAACCATCGGGTATTTTGAGCAGCAGTTGGAGATCGCCCGCGAGATCGGCGACAGACGCGGCGAGGGCAACGCCTTCGGCAATCTTGGGAACGCTCACCTCCAGTTGGCCGACGTCTACATCGCAATCGGCTATTACGAGGAACAATTGGTTATTGCCCGCGAAATGGGTGACCGGCGCGGCGAGGGCAATGCCCTCTGCAATTTGGGGAGCGCGCATCTTCAGTTGGACAACGCCCGCCCCGCCATCGGGTATTTCGAGCAGGCGTTGGAGATTGATCGCGAGATTGGTAACCGGCACGGCGAGGGCACCGGCCTCGGCCTCCTGGGCGTCGCCCATCGCCAGTTGGGCGAGACCCGCCACGCCATCGGGTACTACGAACAACAGCTGGGGATCGCCCGCGAGATCGGCGATCGGCGCGGTGAGGGCAAAGCCCTCGGCAATCTAGGAAATGCTTTTCTCCAGTTAGGCGATGCCCTCCACGCCATCGATTACTATGAGCACCAGTTGGAGATCGTCCGCGAGATCGATGACCGGAGCGGCGAGGGCATTGCCCTGTGGAATTCAGCCTTGGCCCACAAGCACCTCGGCGAGCGAGCTGGTGCCTTGGGGCGGGCGGACGCGGCTCTGGCAATCCTAAAGGCGCTCGACGATCCGAATACGGAGGGGGTCGGGGCGCAGATCGCTGAGTGGCGGAGGAAGTGATCGGTCGTGTAAGGGGCGCCATCATTGGAAGGTTGGCCGGCGCTCAGCCTCGCGAGGAAACCGACTTGCCGGGCAACAGGAAGTCCACCCTCCTTGGAGATCGCTCTCGGACCGTAGATCGGAATTACATTCCGTAATTTCAAGGGGCAGGTTATCTCTCGGGTGAGATATTGGTCCCACTCCTTTTTGAAATTCGATATCTAGAAATTCCCGCCCCCAAAACCCGAACCCATCTCAAAATCCGGCTTTTCTGAGACTCAGTTCCTCCTCTCTCCCCGCCCCTTCACCAAAGCGCCCTCAAACCATCAAGCAGATCACGGCCCCAAGCCGGAGCAAGGCAGAGGAAAAGCGCGGCGATTACGAGCACCGCATAGGCCCACCCGGCCCGGCGACTCCAGGGCTCCCGGCGCGCAATGAAGATCACGGCAAGGACGATGCCTACGCCATCAAAGAGCAGGTCTTCGAGGGAAGCGGATCGTCCGGTGAGCCCCTGGACGATTTCCGTGAGCGTCCCGAGCGAAAACGCCACGGCGGCCGCATAGAAGATCCGCCGAAGCCGTTCGAGCGAGGCGGGCAGGATCGTGGCCGTGCCCCAGGTGATCGCGAAGAAGGCAGGAACGTGCAGGAGATTCCAGAGAGCGCTCGACCACCGGCCCCTCATTTGGGGAAATCCGGGCGACACTAACAAGGCCACAACAAAGAGGACGGCTCCGGCGGCGAGGATCCATTGGAGTTTCCGTCTCCGCGGCTGTTGGGGGGTGTCCCGTTTCACCGGCGAATCTATCGTGACGCGGGGCCCTTGTAAATCCCGCTTTCGGTCCAGCCTGGTCTGGGCGAAAATCACGGCGATACCCTTCCTGTCCGACCGATGATTCGACGCCTTCTCTTTTCTCTGCTTCCCCTTCTCCTTACGATGGGACACCTCTCCGCCTCCGAGTCCCTCTTCGGCCGCGTCTTCTGTGGTTATCAGGGCTGGTTCAATACGCCCGGTGACGGGGCGAATCTCGGCTGGCGGCACTACGGGTTTGAAAAACCGGGCCAATGCCATCTCGATCTCTGGCCCGATCTGACCGGTTTCGGCGATGACGAATTGCACGACACACCCCTGCGATTTTCCGATGGCAGCGTCGCGCAGGTCTTCAGCTCGGCGAATGCAAAAACGACCCTCCGTCATTTCGAATGGATGCGCGACCACGGCATCGACGGCGTCTTTCTGCAACGCTTCGGAACGACCCTGCGCGATCCGCGCTTGCGGGCTCACAACGATGCGGTGCTCGCGAACGTGCGCGCGGCAGCCGAGGCGACGGGACGGTCCTTCTGCGTCATGTATGATCTTTCCGGTCTGAAGGCGGGCGAAATCGAGTCAATCGTGATGCAGGACTGGAAGCGTCTTCGTCAGATCCTTGGCGTTCTCGAGAGTCCGGCCTACCAGCGCCACGCCGGCCGCCCGGTCGTGTCCGTCTGGGGAATCGGTTTCGATGACGGACGCGATTACACGGTGGAAGAGTGCGCGGAGCTGATGCGTTTTCTCCGCGACAATCCCGAGTTCGGCCAACTCACCACGATGGCCGGAGTGCCCTGGGGTTGGCGCACCCTCGATCAGGATGCGGTCTCCGATCCTGCCTTGCACGAGGCCCTCGAGCGCGTCGAGATCATCAGTCCCTGGGCGGTGGGACGCTACGACGAGGCTGGAGCAAAGGGACAGATCGAGTCAGTACACGAGGCCGATACCGCCTGGTGCCGCGAACGCGGCAAGGAATACCTGCCCGTGATTTTCCCCGGTTTCAGTTGGGCGAATCTCCAGAAGATGAGGGGAGAGGAAGCGCCACTGAACCAGATCCCGCGGAATGGCGGCACCTTTTTCTGGGGGCAGGCGCACGAGCGGATCCGCCTCGGCTCGACGATGTTGTATGTCGCGATGTTCGACGAGATGGACGAGGCCACCGCGATTTTCAAACAGGCCATCCGGGTGCCCGAGGGGACCTTGGGATTCGTGAACGAGACGGAGTTGCCGTCGGACCATTACCTCTGGCTCACCGGCGAAATCGGGAGTGCCCTGCGGCGAGAACGATCCCTCACGGAGGCCTTGCCGGCACGCCCCGTACCTTGAGGTGATCAGTTCCGAAGGGATGCCGAAGCAATGTTGATCCTAACCTGTCCCCTTGGAGTTTTAACCCGTCGAGGCCTCAGCTGAAATACTCGCGGTTCCACTTAACCCCGTACCAGTAGCCGATCACGCTGGCGATCGTGCTTAAAATGAGACCGGCGGCGAAGCCGAAGAAATCGCCAATCCACCAGCCGATATAGCCGGCGACGGACGACACAATCATGACAAAGATCATTCCCATAAGCGATTCCCGGTTAATTATGGAAATTATAAACCGAAATAAAAGCAGGGAAAAGAGATTTTTTTGGAGGGATTCTGGATAGTTCGATCACGGTTTAGCCCGGGAGGGCAGAAGCCTTCTCGCCTGACGCCCCGGAATCCCTGGAATACGCGAATTCCCGGAAGCAAAAAGGGTTGAGTCACCGACCCAACCCTCTTTCATTGATTGTTTTAAACTGTCTTACTCGGCCAACGCCGCCTCAACTGCAGCCACAAGATCGGCATCCGAGGGATCGACTTTGGTTGCAAAACGGCGGATCAGTTTGCCATCTTTGCCGATGAGGAATTTTTCGAAGTTCCAGCCGATATCACCCTGCTTGTCGGGATTCTCGGCACCGGTGAGATAGCCGAAGAGAGGCGCCTTGTCATCGCCCTTGACCGAAACCTTGGAAAACATCGGGAATTCGACGCTGTATTTGGTGCTGCAAAACTCGGCGATTTCTTTTTCAGTTCCGGGCTCCTGACCGCCGAAATTGTTGGCAGGGAATCCCAGCACGACTAGACCTTTGTCCTCGTATTTCGCGTAGAGCGCCTGAAGCGGGTCATACTGTTTGGTCGCTCCGCACTTGGAGGCGACGTTGACAATGAGGAGGACCTTTCCCTTGTATTCGGAAAGGTCGACGTCTTTGCCCTCGATATTTTTCACTTTGAACTCATGAACCGAATCTTCGGCATTGAGTGAGGTTCCGGTGAAGAGGAGGGCGGCGCTTAAGAAGAGCAGGAGGGTGTTTTTCATCAGGTATATAACGATTGGGATTAGACTTTAGTTTCGCAGATTCATGTATCCGCCGTCAATGTTGTAGCTTTGACCGGTGATGTATGAAGCATCATCACTGCAGAGATAGAGGGCGAGCTTGGCGATCTCCTCGGGTCGGGCCATGCGGCCGATGGGCTGGACCTTGGAGAGCTTCTCGAACATCTCCTCCCGGTTGTCCGGATAATTGCGATCGAGATAGCCGTCCACGAAAGGGGTATGCACCCGCGCCGGGCAAATGGCGTTGCAGCGGATGTTGTCCTTCAAATAATCAGCCGCAATCGAAAGCGTCATCGTGTGGACCGCGCCCTTGCTGGTTGAATAGGCGAAGCGGTCCTTGAGACCGGTGATCGCAGCGATGCTGGACATGTTGAGGATCACTCCACCACCGGCTTCAATCAGCTCAGGGAGGACCGCCTGGAGACAGAGATACACCCCTTTGACGTTGACCTTCATGACACGGTCGAAGTCGCTCTCGTTGGTAGTTGTCGCGGTCCCGATGTTGGCGATACCCGCGTTGTTCACGAGAATATCGATCTTTCCAAAAGCGCTCTTCGCGGCACCAACAGCGCTGTTCACTGAATCGGCATCCGAGACGTCGCAGCGGGTAAAGAGGGCTTTTCCTCCGGCAGCGGAAATGGCGGCGACGGATTCGCTGGCGGCCGCTTCATCGAGATCGAGAATAGCGACGGCGGCACCGGCAGCGGCAAAGGTTTCACAGATGGCGCGTCCGATCCCGGAACCTCCTCCGGTGACGAGAGCGGTTTTATTGGCAAGTTGAGACATGCTCGAATCCTGATGCCGATCCTGCGGTCTGGCAATGCGATTCATACGGCGCATTCTCGCCCTGAATCAGGAGGAGGAACAAATAACCGACACCGCCGGATAGCGCGGCGCTTCCACCAGGCATCCTAGCGTTGGCGCGCCTTCTGAGCGAGGGAAGTCAGCCACGAAACGATTGCATCCCATGAATTGCCGCTCTTCTTCGTACTCGCTATGGCCTTCGCCGCCTCCTGAAGTTCCTCGGGATCTTTGCCCCTGACAACAGCCGAGACCGCAGAGCCGACTGATGCGGTCTCTTTAGAGTCAACTTTCGATGACTCGGAGGCAGATCCGCTCATCGCGTTGTTGAAATCTCCCACCAGCCCGACCAGCAGGCCGGGTTCCGTCTGCTTGGTTTCGCCACGGTCCGGACTGACGGCAATAGGAGCGGTGTCCGCGTTGTTCGAACTGACCGCCGCCGGCTGAGGTAGATAGCCAAACACTTTCTTCTGCTGAGAGGAAGTCAGGAGCGACAGTGTCTTGGCAAGCCGACGTGAATATTCCTCGAACTCGCTTGCGGAGAAACCCGAACTCACCGCGCACTGAACCGCCAGGACCGCCTGAGATGACTCATCGTCCCGAATCTGAGCGTGGGCGCTGCCTCCGATACCGGAAAACACGAAAGAGAGCAGAACTGATCTAACGAT
>DDSV01000025.1 GCA_002344215.1 Akkermansiaceae bacterium UBA2381 | reverse complement strand
CAGCGGGAGTGGAACCGGAACCGGAGCTGTCTCGGTCACTGGCGACGCATTCCTCACCGGACATGGCTCCGTTCAGGGAAATACCACGGTCAGCTCCGGAGCGACCCTGACCGCCGGATTTGACGGGGTGAGTGACCGGACCCTTTCCTTTGGCGGAGACCTGACAATGCAGAGCGGCAGTATCTGGCTGGTGGATCTTGTGAACCAAAGTACAACGTCAGATTTGATTGCGGTTACCGGATTACTCAGCCTGGCCGGAACCATCGACGTGAATCAACTGGGCGGTCCAGTCTTTGCGAATGATGGATCGACCTACACAATAGCGACCTACGGCAGCCGTAGTGGATTCTTTTCGGGTTATAATGAAGGAGATGAGATTTCGATCGGAGGGGGATTCTGGACGATCAACTACGGAACAGGCCTGAACAGCGCGATTACCCTGACGGCCGTTCCTGAACCCGGCACCTTCGGGTTGCTCGGTCTCGCTCTCGCCGGAATCCTTTTTCGATGGTTCCGTCAGCGTCGTGCTGCGGAGACTCAATGAGGTTCTGCCACTGGAGAACCGGACAATATTGACGTCCAATCCGTGACGGCGGACAGGAAGGAAAGGCAGATCGCTGAAAGGTAAGCGCCCGTCCCGGGCCAGATGGTTCCCATCTTGACAAAGGGCGCAGATGGAGGGTTATCTCCCCATATGAATTTGAGGAGTCGAATCATCCCGGTCGGTCACTTGTTCTCGTTGATTGTTGTATTGGTGGTCCTGAATCCTTCCGTCGGAAACGCCGGTGGAGAAGGCAAGCCGACCCTGCACGAACTCCGACCCTGCGGCCCCGACTTTCTTCCCGGCCCCCTGCGATTTCTACTGTTTCAGGGCTGTGCCGGGGCGGACTATCGTCCGATCTGCCGAAGGCATGATGCCTGTTACGAAACTCCGGGATCCGATCAACTGGTCTGCGACCGGATCATGTTCGAGGACCTGAAGTTGGCAAGCAGGACCTCGAAGCGACCTCTCCAGGCGATGTACCGTGCGCGTCTCGCCTACTTCGGAGTCAGGTCGTGTGGCTGGATCTCCTGGAGAGCCCACCAGAAGGCAGCCAGGGTATCGGTTGAAGAGTAAGGCCGGTGGTTCCGATCGCACCGCCCGATTGACAAGTCATGGTCGGCGGAGTTCGGTAGTAGTGAATGCCGACACACACCCGCTTAGACCTTACCAGGGTCGTGTTGATTCTCGGTCTCTGCCAGGGGGGGACGATAGTCAGGTCGGCACCCCCGGTAACGACGCGAACCGATTCGGTCGGTCAACTTCTGAATCAATGGTATACGGAAGGTCTCGCTGCCGGACATGAAGGGGACTTCTATGACAATCGTGATGGAGGGCACTCCCGCCTCGACCTCTCGAAGTATCCCCAGCTTCAGGCATTAACATACAGCCCTTCAGAGGTGGAGTCCGGCGCGAACTTCGGGCCGGCTAAACAGGTTCGCGCCGAGGTCATTCTTGGAAACGCCTCCTTATCGGGTCCTGCTGTCTCGGGAGTCAGCATTCCCCGTTTGTATTTTGGTAGTCCGGAAGGAGTCAAGTTTCTCACCAGCCAGTATCTCGGGAACCAGCTCTATGTCTATCCCGAGCATCAGGATCACGACCCGGCGGGTGAGGTGGAAAAGGGGTGGGGTGACCTCTATCCCCTGAACAGTCCCTGTCTTTTGATCTCCCAGGGTTCCTCCTACTCCGACCTGCCAATTCTCGATGCGATTGCCGCGACGATGGCGTCGTTTAAACCGGAAGTGAAAAAGGAGTTGAAGGATCAAAAGCTTCTCTTTCCGGTAATTCAGTACATCCTCCGAAACTGCCTCAGAACGCTGAAGGGACCGGAGGATTACCTCTCCGGTGTTGCTCATCCCACTGTTTTTCGAGCGGAGGTGATTGACGAGGAAAAAATGGTTCGAACGGCCCAGGCGATGACCCGGGAGACTCTGCCGCCACTTATCCTCCTCGAAGTGGCGGAAGAGTCTCCCCCTCCGCGTCCCGGGGTGGATTTCTTCGAGGCAGCGGGCCGTGAATCCGAAACGCTTTCCGATCAGGGGGTGATGATCGCGAGAGTTTTCCGGGGAATGGCCAGGGAAAGGTCCCTCCGGGTGCGGGTGGCGCGGAGTTTTGACTGGAAGGGACGTTTCCTGAAACTTGAATGGAGGTTACTGCGAGGGGATCCGGCTTCCGTTAAAATCGAGCCTTCGGTGCTGGGAACAGAGGCAAAAATCACGATCAGTTATCAAAATGAAGCGCTTCCGGTGGCCTCGTCGCCGGGCATTACGAGTCGTCGTATCGATATTGGAGTGTTTGCGACCAATGGGCAGACCTATTCACCTCCGGTGTTCATCAGCTTCTATTTTCTCCCGAACGAGCGTCGCATCTATGATACGGCTACGGGACGGATACTGGAGGTTGACTATGGATTCGAGGGTGGATTTGTTGACGTGCTTCTATCTTCGGAGAAACCGTGGCGTGATGTCTATCATTACGACAAGAAAACCGGAGCCCTCAAGGGTTGGCGGCGTGAACTAAAGGGTGCCGCCTCGATTGAATTCGATGGAGAAGGACGGATCTTGACCCCCGATGGACCAAGGACAGTAGATTACAAGGTCCATCCGACCACCTCGACGCTGATGCATCAGGTGAAGCGCGGGGTAGAATAAAGACTACACGGAAATTACTCCTGCTTCCGCTCCGGACGAATCCGCGCCTTGATGCTCGCAAGCAGATCGGAGGACGAGTGGCTTCCCTTTTTGATGACCGCACTGACCCTGTCCCTGAGGAAAGACTGTTCGGCTTCGGAAGGGTCTTTGCCACTCATGACGATGACCGGAATCGACTTGAGATGCTCGTCTTCGCGCAGGCGCTGGAGAAATTCGAATCCGTCCATCTCTGGCATGATGAGGTCGAGGACGATGGCGGCGGGGCGGGTCTTTTCGAGGATGGAGAGCGCCTCGATTCCGTTGTGAGCGAGGATTGTCTGCCATCCGGCGGCCTCAAGGATCCGTTTCATCGAATCGAGGGCGTCGACATCGTCATCGACCAGCAGCAGGTTTCGCTGAGGGGCCTGCTGGGTGACCCGGGAGATCGTCCGGCTGAGCCTGTCCACGTCGATCGGTTTTACCAGATAGTCTTCCACTTCCAGGGCGAGGGCGTGCTCCTGTTCGGCCATCACGGAGACCATGATAACCGGAATGCCGTGGGTCACCGGCGATTCCTTGAGCGCCTGGAGAACCTCCCAGCCGTCCTTGCCTCCGGGCATCACCACATCGAGCGTGATCGCGTCAGGCCGGTGCGTTTCAGCCATCAGTAGCCCGGAATTTCCGTCTTCAGCGGTGATGACTTTGTGACCGTCATTGGTGAGAATCCGGGTGAGAAGATCTCTGACCTTCACATCGTCGTCGATCACGAGAATGGTGGTTCCTCGAGGAGGTAATGCCTCCCCGAGTTCGAGGGACGCCTCTCTCCCGGAAGGAATCGACAGGGCCGCCGGAGCAGTCCTGTTGTAATACTCGGAGGTGGGCTCCCTCGGAATAAAAACACTGAAGTGGGTTCCCTTGCCCAACTCGCTGACAAATCCGATCCGTCCACCCATTTGGGCGACAAGTTCACGGCAGATGGAGAGGCCGAGGCCGCTTCCGCCGGCATTGTCCTTTTTGTTGGAGACAAAGGGAACAAACGCCTTGGATTGTTCTCCAGGGCTCATTCCGCGACCGGTGTCCGTCACCGTGAATTCCACCCACGCCGCCCCATTGATCTCCTGCGGGCGGGCCGAAATTTCGACCGATCCCTCAAAGGTGAACTTGCACGCGTTCCCGACAAGATTGCCGAGGATCTGCCGCAGTCTCCTTTCGTCGGCGACGACCTCGCCTATGCCGTCCGTGCAATGAGCCGAGAGGGCGACGGGGCGCTCCTTGATGGCGGGGCCGTAAGTCGCGGCGATGTCATCGATGAGGTGGGCCACATCGATCGTGTTCTTATTGAGCGTCTCCGCCCCCATGATGATCTTCTGATACTCGAGGATATCATTGACGAGGTTCAATTCGCGGGCGGCATGGTCGCGGATGCGCTGCACATCCTTCATCTGGCCGGGATCGAGTTTTGACAACTTCAGTGCCTCTACCTGGAGGAAAATGGCGTTGAGCGGCTGCCGCAGGTCGTGGCTGACTTTGGCGACAAAGGCGTCTTTTTCGTGGCTGAGGCTCTTCAATTTGTCGTTCGCCTTTTCAAGCTCGATGTTGGTTCGGCGAAGTTCCCTCGTACGGTCGCTCACCCGTTGCTCGAGTTCCGCCTGAAATCCAATGAGCTCTTCAAAAAGGCGTTTTGACGCCCGCGCGATGTCACCCACTTCGTCACGGCGTTTGATGTCGAGTTGTTTGGCAAGGCCCGCCACCTCGTGCATGAGCTCCTGCCTCGGACTCTCGGTGATCTTCTGGGCGGTGCGCGTCATGTGTTTGAGCGGACGGATGAAGCGCATCGCAATGAAGAACCCGAGAATGCCGAAGCCTGCGGCCACGACGAGTGCGATGTACTGCACCGTCAGCATCTCATACTCGATTGAGGAGGCGAGTTCGTCATCCAGCACCGCGTAGTGAATCAGGTATTCAGAACGGCTTTCCCCGTCTCCGATGAGGAGTCGCACTGCCCAGGAATGAATCTCGTCACACTCAACGAGATTCCGCCAGTCGATATCATCGTAGGCTTCGCCGACCTTGGCTTTGACCTCGGATTCGACGATGGCCCGAGCCGCAGCGATGTCGGCAGCCGTATGGGCGAGGACACGGACCTCTCGTACTCCCGCCTGCATCCCGCCGACCCTCGCAAGGTCGCCGACTTTTGTCTGAAGGGATTCGAGGAAGGACTCGAATTCTTTTTCGGTGAGGAATTCGAAGGCGTGCAAAATGGCCGGGTTCGGCGTTCCCTCCTGAAAATAATAAGGCGTGTTCAACGGGACATTCTCGCTTCGAATGAGCCGGTCCACCTTGACCTCAGCTTCGATCTCCGACGGATCCTCCGGGGGCGCGCTTCTTTCCTCCAGTGCGGCCAGGAGAAGCGGATCTTTGCTCATTGAACGGAAAATTTCGTCATTACCCATTTCTTCCGATTCAGTTTCATCGTGCCGGACGATGGGGCTTCCGTCAGTATTGACCATCGCGAAGAGATGACGGGGAGACGCCGAAGAATGCAGCGTCATGAGAATGCGGACATAAGAGGTTTCCGCTGTTGCCACGTCGTTTCGATCCAGGGGGGCGAGAGCCCAAATGACCGGCTCCCAGCGTTCGACTTTTCCCGATCCTTCAAGGTCGCTCCTCGTCAGAAAGACCCGTTGAATGGGTGAGAAGTGAATGCGTGCACCGGCCATGGCATCGGGTTCGGGGAACCAGACATCCTCCTCACTGACGACCGTCTTTGAAAGAATCGTTTTTGAGGCGAGTTCCGTCGCATTGAGCGTGACGATGTCGATGCGCAGGTGGTTTTTCCAGTTTCGACGGCAGAGAGTTCGGGCCAGGGCCTTCAGTTCATCAGGTGCTTTTCCGCCGGTGACGCTGTCCCGGAAGTCCTGATTAAAGGCGATATTGACGAGGTCGTCGCGGAGACCGTCGATCTGGTCGATGATGGTCCATCCGCGGAGCGAAGCTTCGTCCCCGAGATCCACGAGTTCGTGCTCTCTGAGAATATCCGCAGCGCGATCAGTCAGCACCTTCGCGACGAGCAAGGCCGAGGCGGCGGTTGCCAGAATCACAAGCAGGGCAACCTTTCCTTGAATTCCAAAAGACATGATACTCCGTCGGTTTGACGAACGCATCATTCCACGGATTCCGAAAAATGACACGATTTATCTCCTGCTTCGGACTGCCTCACGGGCCGGGTGACCGGGATCCCGACTGGCCGCCATCTAAATCTTCTTCGAAACTTTCCTCAGGGGCTTGATTCCGAAGAAATCGCTGAAGACCCGGGTGAAAACGGGACGCTTGAACCGCGGAACCCACGCGAGACTGAATTCAGCGGGATCAATCCAGACGAAACGGCTGAACTCCTGCACGTGGGCGAGCAGGTTGATGTTCTCATCGGTCCCGTGGTAATCACAGAGAAAGTAGGTCTGGACCTGGCCGCAGTATTTTCCCTTCTTCAGTTTGCCCTTCGGGAACTTGTATCGGTAATCGGTGCGGCAGGCCATGAGAGTGTAGAGACTGCGATTCACTCCGATCTCCTCTTCGACTTCACGGTAGAGAGCGGTGATCAGATCCTCTCCCCGGTCGACTCCCCCCTGGGGAAACTGCCAGCTTCCCTTGTGATCGACCCGTTCGCCGATAAAGATTTTCCCGGTGGCGGGATTCCTCAGAATTGCGGCGACATTGGGTCGGTAGGTGGCCATGAAGAAGATGGATCGAAACGGTGCGGGGTGAGAAATCTGTGATTCGAGTTTACAAAGGCCGCGAACACGGGGGAAGATAGCGGAAGTGAGAGTTTCGCAACGCAAATTTGTCGATGGTGGTGCCCGGTTGCTCCTGGTCTCCTCCCTCGCGTCGTTTTTGTTTCTTGTGCTTTTCGTTGCCCTGCAATGGCGGCCCTCCAAAGTGATTGAAAAACGACAGGCCTCGCTCATTGACGGGATCGAGCGTCGCAATCCGGCGCGGATTCAACGGCTGGTTTCTCCGAACTACCATGATCGGTGGGAATTCACCCGCGAGGACATCGTCGAAACGATGGTCGATTCAGGGAGTCAGTTCATGGCCCTGGTGGTGACACCGGAAAAGGAATCCGTCGTTTTCGAGAAGAGTCGGGCGACCGTGACGGTTCACCTCATCATCAGCGGAAAGCCGGTGGGGCCTGCCGGAAACGAAGTGACAAGGAGAGTGAACCAGCTCAAGGAGCCTTTCGTTTTTGTCTGGGAAAAGGAAAGTTTTCTGCCTTCGAGTTGGCGGCTGGTGAAAGTGGACAACGCGGGGCTTCCGGATGAGCTCTTCGGCTATGAGCCCGGCGATATCAGGCGTGCCATGCGAGGGGAATGACTTCCCTGACTGCGCCAAGATCAGGGTAGACGAAATCTCAAAAGGTTGGCAACCTTGAACGAAACCAACCCCCTGTCCTTTGAAAGTCCATCTCGCTTCTCTTCTCTTGCTCCTCGCGGCCGCAACTGCCTGCGCCGAACCCAATTTCGGCGAACAGAGGAGCACATCGGGGATCAGGCACTCTTTTCTCCTCTGTGGCTCCCGTTCCGTGATTGTCGATGAAGGGAGCCGGGTCGTGTGGGAATCGAAAGGTGCCTCACGCGATGGCTTCGTTCTGGCCAACGGAAACATTCTCATCTCGCAGCATAATCTCGCCCGTGAGTTGACCCGGGAGGGAAAGGAAGTCTGGGTTTACCCCCTGAGTAAGGAGAACAAGGAACTCGGTACCGTGGTCCGGCTTGAGTCAGGCAATACCCTGGTGGTCGAACGGGGTGCGAAGCCGCAGCTTCTTGAGGTGGCACCCGATGGAACCGTGGCGATCCGTGTTCCGCTACAACCTGAGACCGACAATGCCCACATGCAGACCCGTCAGGCCAGGAAGCTCGCGAACGGGAATTATCTGGTGCCTCATCTTCTTGCCTTCGCGGTGAAGGAATATGCGCCTGACGGAACCGTCGTGAACACGTTCCGAACCGATTTACCGGAACTCGGTGGACGCGAGGCCGAGGTCTGGCCCTTCACGGCGATCCGTCTGGAAGATGGAAACACGCTTGTCACGCTGACTCACGGAAATCGTGTGGTGGAGTTTGATGCCGGAGGAAAGGTGGTTTGGAAACTCACGAATGAAGAGGTCGGGGGACGATTCGCTGATCCCTGCGGAGCTCAGCGGCTCGCCAACGGAAACACGGTGATCTGCTCCTATGGACAGAAGGATGCCACCAGGCCCAGACTCTTCGAGGTGACCCGAAGCGGGGAAGTGGTCTGGGAGTTTTTCCATCCGGAGGCAAAGGCACACGAAGTTCATGTCATCACGACGAATGGGAAGCCCGAAGGGGCAATGAAGTGAGGGTAGGAAAACTTCCGGGTTCTCTGAAGTGGACACGGATGCGCAAGACAAGAGGGTTGAATGGCGCGCTGAACCCTGTTAGGTGAGGTTCCGACGAAGCTATCTTACGATGATCATCACTCGAACCGCACTTCCCCTTGCTCTGCTCGTTTTGCTTTTCAGCCTTAATACGTTTGCTGCTCCAACGGCTTCCTTGCCGGGGACTGAGCCTACCAATGCGGCTGAGGCGGCGGCGAAGAAGGAAGCCGAAGCCGCTGAACTCGACGGGAAGTATCAGGCCTGGGTGGGTACCCTGACGCCGGAACATCAGGCCTGGGAAAAGGTTCTTCAGGAGAATCTCGGCGGCTTTTATCTGCCGATTCACAAGAAGGAGAAAGTCGACGGAAAGGTCAACGCATGGGACTATGTCGCGGATGATCCGGCTCTGCCTCGGGTGCTCATCATCGGGGACTCGGTCTCGAGGGGGTATACCCTGGCGGTGCGCAAAGTCCTCGAGGGCAAAGCGAATGTGCATCGCGCTCCCGCCAATTGCGGCCCCACGAAGATGGGCCTGGAGAAGCTCGACGTCTGGCTCGGTCAAGGCAAGTGGGACGTCATTCACTTCAACTTCGGCATCCATGACCGCGCCACTCCGCTTGAGGATTACCGGGAGCGGCTCGGAAAAATAGTGGATCGACTCTCCGGCACTGGCGCCAAACTGATCTGGGCAACCACCACGCCTATTCCCGATGTGTCTGAAACCAAGCAAACATCCGCCTCCATCGTGGAGCGCAATGCGATTGCCGCGGAGATAATGAAAGGGAAAGGAGTCGCCATCAATGATCTCTTTGCAGCGATCACCCCGCATCTGGCGACCCTTCAGAATCCCAAGGACGTTCACTTCAATCCCGCCGGATATGACTTCCTCGGTGAGAAAGTGGGCTCTGCCATTGAGGCCAATCTCAAGTGAGGCGGGTTCACTGCTGGGTCAGCCAGAGGGCGGCACTCTCTCCGGATGGAGTCGTCGCCGACCCCGACCAGCGAACCTTGCCGCCCTCGCTCTGTCCCTTCCGGAACTCGTAATAGTTCCCCACGGTGTCGCGAAACCAGATGTAACCGGATTCGGGATTCATTCCGTCAAAGGAGACGGCTTGCCCATTCTTCTTAAACCGGCCGCTGATGGCTCCGAGTCCGTTGATGTTGGACCAGTTGATCGTGATTTGAGCGTTTCCTCCGTCTTGATCGACAGCAAGGTAGTTGCGAACGGTGACACCCGCGGCGGGCTTCCCGGAGGTTGTATTAGGAGCCGGGACCGGTTTGCCCTTTGCTCCATCGGATGGGACGAGCCGGATTGGTTCCGAATGATCCACATAATGAAACCAGCCGACCCAGACAAAACCTCCCCCGACTGTCTCGCGGGTCAACTCGGCGCTGACTCCGTTTTCGGTTTCGAAGGTGATATAGCCTGATCTCGGGTTGGTTCCCTGAAAGCTGATCAACCCTCCCGGATAGTCGAGTCCGCCGGAGATGTTGCCGAGGCCCGCGATGTTATCCCAGACGATCGTGGCGGGAACGCCCGTTCCGTCCTCCAGAAAAAGTTGGTAACGTCGCAGCTCGCCTGCATTGACTAGGCTCAGACTTGAGGAACAGAAAACGATGCAGAGGATGAGAAGATGTTTCATGATTGATAGAGCGGGAAGACGACCAATTATGCGCCGTTTTTGAAAAGAAAGAGAGGTTTTTGCGGGGCACTCATGAATATTCGAGCCAGGCGAGTGGCCACAAAAAAACGCACCCGGTCACCCGGGCGCGTTTTCGAAGTATTTCAGGATCTCCCGGAGGCGGGAGTTGCCGGGATCAGAGGGGTTTCTCTGCTTCCGCTTTCTCGGCTTTGGGGGCTGGTTCACCGGCTTCCGGGGCCTTGGGCGCCTCAGGAGCTGCAGCCGGTGCACCGGGCTGCTCGATTTTGGCGCTCTCGCGGAGACCTTTCACGTAGCCTTCCATCGTGGATGACTTCGCCTGCTGAAGCATGTCCTCGGTGAGCTTTACTTTGACCTCGTCAAAGGCAAGAGTTTTTGCCTCCTTCTTGCCGTTCACCTTGATGATGTGATAACCGAAATCTGTTTTCACGCACTCACCAATGGCACCGACTTCCTGGGCAAACGCGGCGGTTTCGAACTCGGGAACCATCTGTCCCTTCTCGAATTCACCGAGGTCGCCTCCCTGGGCCTTACTGGGGCAATCGGAATGCAGACCGGCCATCTCGGCAAAGTTTTCTCCTTTTTTGGCGACCAGTTCTTCGCGAAGTTCCTTGGCGATTTTCTCCTTTTGAGCAAGCGCGGCCGGTTCCGTGATGTCCTTGGTCGAGATGAGGATGTGAGCGGCATCGACGGTCGCCTTTTGCTCGAACTCCTCAGGGTGTTCGTCGAAGTATTTCTTTACCTCGGCCTCGGCCGGGGCGGTCACTTCAGCCGTCACTTTTTCGTAGAGTTTACGAACCTTGGTGTCTTCAGCGATTTGCAGGCGGATACGGTCCAGGCTGACACCGGCGGAGGCGGCATATTCTTCGATCGGAACGCCGTCCGGAATGGCGGCGGCGATTTCGTCCATGCTCTTTTTGATCTCCTCGTCGGTGGCTTTGAATCCCTCTTTGTCCGAGGCATTCAGGAGGAGGGTTTTGGAAATGAGCTCATTCATCACCATCTGCTGGATCTGGGGCTCGATCATGGCGCGCTGCTCGGCGGGCATTTGTTCAAACTGCCGACCGTAGCGGGCCGTGAAGAGTTCGCGCACGTCGCGCACGGTGATCTTGGTCCCGTCAACGCTGAGAACCACATCGGTTTCTGCGAGGGCCGGGGCCTCAGGGGCGGGCGCTTCGGCGGCGGCTTCAGCTTTTGCGGCTGGGGCTTCCGCCGCTTTTGTTTCGGGAGCCGGCGCGGCGGGAGCGGCGTCGTTCTGGGCGGGGAGCGGCGAAGTCAGGAGGCTGAGCCCGATGACCGCGGCGATTCCCGAGAGGATGGAGGGTGTTCTTTTCATGTTAAATTTGAGGGGGGTGCCTTGAGGGCCGCAGGAGAATTCCCGGGATTTTCAAAGGCACCGCCTACAGTCAGCGGAATTTTGAGCACTAACAACCGGAATCTCCACACAAACACGGGAGATTCAGGCGACCCAACGGGCCCTTCGGGGCGATGAAAACGGGTGCGGGTCACCCTTTTTCCACCCGAATTGTCGCTGATCGGCCATGGGCATCAAGTCCCTCCACTTTCGCGAAGGCCTCGACAAAGGGCGCTGATTTGCGGATCGATTCTGGGGTGAGCCTCACGATACTGGTCCTCCGTTGAAACATATCGACCGTGAGACCGGGGAAAGATTTTCCGGCCCCGCCGGTCGGCAATTCGTGGCTCGGGCCGGCGAGGAAGTCGCCGACCGCGACGGGAGAATAGTTCCCGAGGAAGATCGCTCCCGAGGTCGTTATCCTCGGGAGGATGGATTTTTCCTTCTTTGTGATGAGCGAAAGGTGCTCGGGGGCAAAGGCATTCACGAGGGCAACGCCGTCATCGAGCTTCTCGACGAGAACCATCCAGGCCCCGTCCTTGAGTGCTTTTTTCAACTGCGTCTGACGACTGAGGGTCTGGATCTGACGATCGATCTCGGAGTTGACGTCGTTCAGCAGTTTTTCCGAATCGGTGACAAAACCCATGATGCTGTCGCCTCCGTGTTCAGCCTGGGCGAGCATGTCGGCGGCGATGAAGGCGGCTTTTCCCGAGCTGTCCGCAAGGGTCACGACTTCGCTCGGTCCCGGGAGCAGATCCACGGCTACCACTCCGAAAAGCTGACGTTTTGCCTCGACGACATACGAGTTCCCCGGACCGTAGACTTTCAAGACCGGCTTGACCGTCTTTGTTCCGAGCGACATCGCGGCCATGCCCTGGGCTCCTCCGACTTTGTAGATCTCGGTCGCTCCGGCTTTTTTGAGCGCATAGAGCAGCGCCGGGTTGACCTTGCCGCCGGGTCCGGGAGGGGTCATGACGACGATTTCGGGACAGCCTGCGGCGGCGGCGAGGCAGACGGTCATGTTGGAAGTCGAGACGAGCGGCGCGCTGCCTCCCGGAACATAAATCCCGACCCGTTGAAAGGGCAGATAGCGTTCCCCGACTTCCGCGCCCTGGGCATTTGTCCCCGACCAGTCCTTGCGGAGGCTGTGCCTCGCGAAATCGGTGACGTTCTTCCGCGAAGCGGCGATGGCCTTTTTGGTGGCCGCATCGACGGCGTTTTCGGCGGCAGCCAGTTCCGCGGCGGTCACCCGGAGGTCTTTGGCAGTTTTAAACTCGGCTTTATCGAAGCGGTTCGAGAATTCAATAAGCGCCGCGTCTCCGCGTGTTTTCACCTCGGCGATGATACCTTTGACGATCTCCTCGACTCCCGCGGGCGGGGCGGACCGGCGATCCAGTTTCTTGATCGCCGACGAGTAGTTTTTGTCCGTGTATCGAATGATGCGCATGGGGGGAACGTCCGCAACGGGCGGAAGGGTCTTACTCAACAACAACCCGGAGCGATTTCAAATAATCGTCTCCATTGAATTCAGGGGGCATGCCCGGGTTCTCGCAGGAGAGAACGCGCCGCCTTTGCTTCCGGATGCCCTGAATCACGTCGCGTTCGAATAAAGAAGAGGTGAGCCCGTGCGTATTCGCGCAGCAAAGAATCCAGCCACCCGGTTCGACGAGGGCGGCCGCCAGTGCCGTCAGGTCGGCATAGTCGCGATCCGTGCGGAAGTTCGTTTTGCCGTTGCGCGAGAAAGTCGGCGGGTCGAGCACGATCCCATGAAAGGTTCGTCCCTGGCGGGCAAAGGTTCGCAGCCATTCGAAGACATCCCCCCTGACTCCGTGATGAGCGTGTGGATCGAGGCCGTTGAGGGTGAAATTGTCCCAGGTCCAGTTGAGATAGGTCTTTGAAAGATCGGCGGTTGTTGTTCCGGCTCCCGCCAATGCCGCCATGACCGAGAATCCTCCGGTGTAGGCGAAGGTGTTCAGAATTCGCTGCCCGGGCCGGGCTGTCTCACCCACCCACCGGCGATTGAGCCGCTGATCGAGAAAAATGCCGCAGGAGTATCCGGCGCTGAAATCAATCCAGAACGAGGCTCCGTTTTCCTTAACGACAAACCGTTCCGTTACCTCATTCCCGCTGACATGAACCGGAGCGGTCGCCGCCGCCTTGTCGCGGGGACGCCAGTAGATTGAACCCGCCACTCCCTCAGACAGAGACTCCAGAAACCCGGGAAACTGATCTTCCTGAGTTTGCACGAGCCAGCGTCCGTCGAAATGGTCGACCCAGATTCCCGCGATGGCATCGTGATAGATGCGCCAGGCAGTGGTGTCGGGAGAGGGGGATGGAAATAGTCTTTTCAACGCGACCGTGAGTTGCAAAGTTACTAGCCCTTCCTACCTTGCAAGACAATGAATTCCGAACTGTCCGCCACGCTCGCCGCCGCCCTCGCTTCCGGAGATCTGCTCCAGAGCAGCTTCGACAACATCAGTGGACTCCTCGGTAGCTCTGAAAACCCGGTCTACGAGGCTTCGGTCGCGTGGCTCGCGAAGGAAGGTCACTGGACGGAATTGAACAACCGCTTTTTCAAAAAGCTCGCCTTCGGAACGGGCGGACTGCGCGGACGTTCCATTGGTGAGATTGTCACCCCGGGGGAACGCGGCAGTGCTCCCGAGGGTGCCCGGCCCGAGTTTCCCTGCGTCGGCACGGGGAATCTCAATTATTACAACCTGACCCGCGCGACTCTTGGTCTCGTTAGGCACTTGCTGAAATCCCACACCGGAGAAGGACGTCCTTCCATCGCCGTTGCTCGCGACACCCGCTATTTCGGGCAGG
Source organism: Akkermansiaceae bacterium UBA2381 (assembly GCA_002344215.1). Taxonomy (GTDB): domain Bacteria; phylum Verrucomicrobiota; class Verrucomicrobiia; order Verrucomicrobiales; family DEV007; genus Arctic95D-9. Next base: position 35,358 of record DDSV01000025.1, on the reverse strand, counting down.
AGTTCGCCGACTGCGTCACCAAAGTTGCGGTGGAAAATGGAGTCGATGTCTACATTTTCACCGAACCCCGCTCGACGCCGCATCTGAGTTTTGCCGTCCGCCACCTCAACACCACCTCGGGTATTGTCCTCACCGCGAGCCACAACCCGCCCCACGACAACGGTTACAAGGTCTACGGCAGCGACGGTGCCCAGATCGTCGAGCCCGAGGCGAGTGCCATCATTGCGGAGGTCGAAGCCGTTTCAGGCGAAACCTACGATCTTGTCCCGGCAGACCGTCGCGGTCAGGTCTACCCGCTCGGCGCGGAAATGGACGAGGTCTACCTCGCCCGCCTCGAAACCCTGCTCCTCGACCCCGATCTCGTGAAAGCCCAGAGTGATCTCAAGATCGTCTTCACTAACATTCACGGCACCGGCGGCACGATTTCGCCAAAGATCCTGCGCCGTCTCGGATTCACTTGCGACACCGTTCCGGCACAGGATATCGAGGACGGTGCCTTCCCGACCGTGAAATCCCCGAACCCCGAAAACGCCGAGGCTCTCCAGATGGGAGTCGACCAGGCTGAGGCGACGGGAGCCGACATCGTCATCGGAACCGATCCGGATGCAGATCGTATGGGGGTAGTCGTGCGAAATAAGGCGGGAAAAATGACCCTCCTCACCGGCAATCAGATCGGCTCCCTGATGGCTTACTACCGGCTTCTCGCCTTCACTGAAAAGGGGATCATCAACGAGAGCAATCGCGACCACGCTGTGATTGTGAAAACCTTTGTGACCACGGAACTGCAAACCGCCGTCGCGGCCCACTTCGGGGTGAACATCGTCAACACCCTGACAGGATTCAAATACATCGGCGGTAAATTGAGAAAATACGAAGGCCAGATCCCCGCTGATTTGCGGGCAGACTACCGCCAGCTTTCCGATGCGGAAACGCGCGACCTTCGCCTCAACTACTCGCGCTTCTTTGTTTTCGGCGGGGAGGAGAGCTACGGATACCTCGGGGCCGACTTCCTCCGTGACAAGGACGCCAACGGGGCTGTCGTCATGTTTGCCGAAGTCGCCGCCTTCGCGAAGTCAAAGGGGATGACCTGTGTTGAGCTCCTCGACGAACTTTTTATCCGTCATGGTGTCTATCTCGAAGGGCAGCATGCGGAGACTCTCGCCGGGGCAGACGGGGCCGCGCAGATTCAAAAGCTCGCGCTGAGTTACGTGCAATCGCCTCCGACCGTGATCGATGGATCGCCCGTAATCCGGGTGCGTGATTTTGCGAATGAGACCTTTATGGACGAGGAGGGCGATGAGATCCCGAAAGAGAAAATGGTTTTCGTCGATCTTGAGGATGGACGAGCATTTGCGGTGCGCCCCTCGGGGACCGAACCGAAGATCAAGTTCTACCTCTATCAACGTCCGCGTCCCGGACACAGTGGTATCGATCTGCCGGAGGAACTCGAATCGGCCAAGGCGATTGCGCAGAAGTCCTTTGAATCGCTGAAGGCGGCTGTGGTGGCGGACATGAGGATCCGATTGGGCGAGTAAGGACGAAAAGGTTTTCCGGGCGAACGGGTGATCTCAGGGTTGCGATCATCCGCATCGTGTGGCACGTAAAACGGAATGTATCGCAATTCCAAAGGGGTTCGCGAGCCGCATCGCACGCGACGGTCGCTGGCAGGGGCATTGCTTTTTGGAGCTGCGTTCCTTCTCGTGCATTGCCTCCATGCCGCCGACGGGAACTGGACACAGACAATCACCGGAAATCTCTGGGGAGATTCCGCCAATTGGTCCGGCGGAACCATCGCTGACGGCGCAAATTTCACGGCCAACTTCAATAACCCTGACATCACGGGAGATGTAACGGTGCGACTCGACTCACCGCGAACGATCGGGAACCTGGTCTTCGGAGACTCATCAATTGGGACCCCGGGAGGTTGGATCCTCGACAACAATGGCTCGATTACGAATGTTCTCACCCTCGCCGGAACTGCACCAACCATCACCGTCAATGCGCTTGCTTCCGGGAGAGTGGCCACGATCAGCCTCGTCCTGGCGGGTTCTTCGGGATTACGGAAAGAAGGATTGGGCACCCTCGTTCTTTCCGGAGCGAACACTTATACGGGAGCGACGGTGGTGACCGGCGGGGTTCTCCGACTGACTGATAGCAACGCACTTGGCGGAAGCGCTACCGTGACTATGACCTCACCGGCGCAGTTGGAGCTCTCCGGAGGACTGACCTTCGGCCTCGGCAGCACGATTACCATCAACGGAAGTGGCGGAGCTAACTTTGCCGGGTCCCTGCAGAGTGCGAGTGGAATCAATGTGTGGGCTGGAAACGTCGTCATCGGAAGCTCAGGTTCGCGGGTGGGTGCGCAAACCGGCGCGACGCTGGATATCAGTGGTGTCATAAGCAGCGGGACAACGGGGTTCAACCTGACGGTGCGTAACGCTGACCAAACGGGGACTACGATTTTGAGCGGAGCCAACTCCTACAACGGCTCAACCACTGTTCTGGGGCGGCTCAGTGTTGCCCTGATCGGATCAGTAGGGTCCTTAAGCAGCAATCTGGGAGCCCCAACGACAGCCGGCAATGCCCAGATCAACCTCGGATTAGGAGCCAATACGGCGACTCTAATCTATACCGGCAGCGGAGAAACGACTAACCGTGTCGTTCGGATTAACTCAAGTGATGGCAGCGGGGCAACGATCGACCAGTCGGGGACCGGCCTTCTCCAGTTTACCTCAAATCTTGTCATGGACGCCACGGCGGCATCGCGCACCCTGACGCTTCAAGGGTCTACGGTTGGGACGGGGGAGTTAGCCGGGGTGATTGCGGACGCCGGGGTTGGCAAGATCACCTCGATCACAAAGGCGGGATCCGGAACCTGGATTTTATCGGGAGCCAATTCCTACACCGGCGTGACGACCCTCAACGGAGGAACTCTTAATGCTACGATTCTGGCCAATATCAACACCAACAGCGCGATAGGGCGCGGTTCAGTCGCGGGTTCCGCAGCAGATTTGGTTTTTGGGGGTGGAACGTTACAATATACCTCTGCTGCGACGGCCTCGACGAACCGGCTTTTTACCATGGGAAATGCAAGCGGCCTCACTGCGACGATCGATTCTTCAGCGGTCTCCCCGGCGCATACCATGAGCTTCACCGGAACCGGAGCAATTGACTTTGGAGGATCCGGGGCGCGAATGCTGACGCTCACCGGATCGAATACGGGGAATAATACCTTTGCTCCGATCGTAGGGGACGGCGCGGGAGGAGCCACTTCGCTGCTGAAGACGGGAGGTGGCACTTGGATCCTCGCCGGGGCAAACACATACTCAGGGACGACGAATATAGGCTCAGCAAACGGGGCTGATGCGGGTACCCTCCAACTCAGTGGATCGGGACAGACAGGCACCGGGGCAGTGACGATTTTTGGAGGCACACTCGATCTAAACGGAACCACACAAACCGTCTCGAGTCTGACACTTGGAGGGGGTGCCGCCGGGAGCACTGCGACCGTTTCCATCGGCGGCGGGGATCTGCGTTTGGGTGGCAATGTGACCTACAACAACGGAAATAATCCGAACGGAGCGGTGATATCATCGACCACCGGGTTTATCAGCCTTCAGGGCAACCGCACCTTTACGGTGGGCGATTCAACCGCCGCCGCCCAGGACCTGGTCATCAGCGCGATTATCCGTGATGGCGATGGCACGCCGCGAAGTTTGACGAAGTCGGGCGTGGGCACTCTGTACCTTTCCGGCGCGAATACCTATACCGGCGGGACGATTGTTTCACAGGGAGCGACCAACCAGGGGCTCGTCCTCCTCGCCAACAATGCCATCGGCACCGGACCGCTCATCATCGGTGATGCCAACACGACGGGTAACGGTGCCCGATTTTCCCTGAACGGCTACAATCAGACGGTTTCGGCCCTCTCGAGCGGAGCGACCTCGGCCACACGCGTCATCGAGGCCGGAGGGTCGACGGGAGGTGCGGTCAGCACGTTGACGGTGGATCAGGCGACAAACACGACTTACAACGGGTTCATCCGCGATCACTCAGGAGTTTCCGGCCAGCTCGCGATCATCAAAACCGGAATCGGGTTTCTCGACTTTTCCGGAGCCCAGGCCATTCAGAACTACTCCGGAGGTCTCACCGTCAACGGGGGAACTCTCGGATTCGCCGCAGCCGCGAACCTCGGCACCGGAACGATTACCCTGGGAGGTGGTACCCTGCGATACACCCCGATAGGGACCACCTCGATTTCGGTTCCCAATGCCTCGATTGTCTTAACGAATGCCACAAACAGCAGCATCGAGGTTACGGATGCAGGCGCTACCGTCACTGCGTCCGGGGCGGTGAGCGGAGGAGGATCCTTGAACAAGACTGGCGCAGGTCGTCTCACCCTGTCGAGCGGGACCAGTAGTTACAGTGGCGGCACGACCCTTTCGGGAGGGATCCTTAATTTCTCCAATGTGGCCGCACTCGGGAGTGGATCGGTGACCTTTGCCGCCGATACGACCCTGGAAGCCGGCGTCGGAGGCACCCTTGCCAATGCCATCATCATCAACAGCACTGTCAACGGAACCTTCAACACTCAGAGCAACAATGTGGTGGCGAGCGGGATTGTCAGTGGTGACGGCACTCTGGCAAAGCAGGGGGCGGGGCGACTCACTCTATCGAACGGTGGCAACACCTATGCTGGCGGCACCACGATCAATGCGGGTATTCTGAACTACTCTCATGTGGATGCGCTCGGTACGGGTGCGGTGAGTTTCACGGCAGATGCGACGCTTGAGAGCGGGATTGGCGGCATACTCGCGAATGACATTGAGATCGGCAACGGGGTGATCGGCACCGTCGATACCCTGACAAACACGGTCACATTCAGCGGAGAAATCACGGGTCAGGGGCAGATTCTCAAAAAAGGTGCGGGGATACTTTACCTGTCTGCGGAGAACAACAGTTTTTCCGGTGGACTGGTGGTTGAAAACGCCAGCACCGGGGGGATTCCGATTCAGGTGGCTCTTGGGGTTGTGCTTCTCGCGGACAACGCAGCCGGGACCGGTCCGCTCACCATCGGAAATGCCAATACCTCGACCGCCCGTTTTTCCCTGAACGGTTATGACCAGACTGCCTCGGCTCTTTCCAGTGGTAGTGTTGGCATCCGCGTGCTGGAAGCGAACGGGACGGCCGGAGGGGCGGTCAGCACGCTGACGGTGGATCAGGACGCAAATACCACTTACACTGGATTTTTGCGGGATACGAATTCCGGGGGCGGGCAGCTCGCCCTCGTCAAAACCGGCAGCGGTCTGCTGGACCTTTCCGGTGCCCAGACCGCGAGCACCTACAGTGGAGGTCTCACCGTCAACGAAGGGACCGTCGGATTTGCCAATACCACAAACATCGGAAGCGGAGCGGTCACTCTGGGCGGAGGTACCCTCCGTTATACGCCTGCGGGAACCACTGCACTTACAATTCCAAATGCGTCGATTAGTTTAACGGCGTCCACCGTCAGCACGATTGAGGTGACGGATGCAGGGGGTACGCTTACGAGTTCAGGCATTATTTCCGGACTTGGTGACTTGAATAAGACTGGGGCGGGAACCCTCGTCCTGACCAACGCGAATACCTATGACGGGCAGACCGCCGTAACCGAAGGCGCCCTGTTTATCAATGGCAATCAATCCGGCGCCACAGGCGCTGTCATGGTGAGCGCCGGCGCAACCCTCGGAGGTGATGGCACGATAGGGGGCGATACCACCATCGACGGCAATTTCCGGGTGGGGAGTGATGCGTCTGTCTTGACAACGGGATCTCTGGAGTTCAGCGGCGGGAATCTGACCTTCACGAGCGGGAGCACCTGGTTTATCGACATTGTCGGCGCTTCTTCAGACACGGTGAACAACATCGGCACGTTCAGTATAGATCCTGCGGCCACCTTGAATTTCTCATTCTCCGGCCCGACCGAGCAGTCCTATACACTCGCGACTTACACCAACCGGGCCAATACCAATACGTTCTCCGGTTTTGATGACGGGGCGATCATCTCCGGATACCAGATCAATTACTCGAACACCGGCATTACCCTGACTGCAGTTCCAGAGCCGGGCACTTTCGGGTTGCTAGGACTCCTCCTTGGCGGAATTTTCTTCTATCGCGCTCGCTCGCGCCGTCATGAGTCCGCATAAGAATGGTAAATTGAGCGGCCTCGCTGACTCAAAAGTGAAAGACTGATGCGGATGAGATCTCCGGATTCAGCCAAGCGGGAGGGGGCATCGCAAGTTCGTTCTTTCTATTCTGGTTTCGAGCTGCGATCTTCGAGATCCCGGTAGCAGTGCATGAAGACCATACCCCGTTTCGTCCTCGTCTTTGTTTCACTCACTTCCACGATCTCACTTAAGGCAGAGGGGAGGCTGGTGACGATCCCGGAACGGGAATGGAAAGACAGTCAGGGGCGTAGCATTCGGGCCTCGGTCGAGGGGTTGGAGGACGGCCAGGTAAAATTTGTCCGTGCGGATGGACGCCAGTTCGCGTTTCCTCTTGTTGACCTTAGCGACGGGGACCGGGCGCTGCTTGAGAAATTGTCCGCTTCGGCTCCTCCGTATTTGGCAGAGTTGCCCCCCGGAGGATTCAGTGAATGGATGAGTCCAGCGGATTTTGAGCTCCATCATAAGGCGGAGAAAGACAAGGGTCGTTATGCCATCTTTGTGGAAGGCAACGACAATGACGAACTCCGGGGCATCTTCGAAATGGAGCCGGAAGGATTCAAAAGGTATTTCAACTGGTTCACTCCGGAGGCCGCGCTCAAACAACTCAATGCAGAGTATCAGAAAAAGGAATACACGCTCCTGACCCTTTCCTACAATCGACGCTCCAAAACCTGCAACGGTCTCTGGGTTGAAAACAAATCTCTCGAAGCCGCCAGGGCTCAACTGGCCAGGCACAGGATCTCTTTGGCTTCGATCGGGGACGGTATCACGTTCTCCAGGGTCTCGACACGATAGGACGCCTTTCAAACGACACTTACCGGGACCCTTTCGGAACGGGTGGAGTCGCTGCGGCAGGATGAGACCGGGTAGGGGCGGTACGGGTAATCTGGCGAGAAGGTCTTTTGACAGCCACGGCGAGCCCGTGTCCATTCATCTATCGTGTTTAGACTCAGTTCCACTCCCGTTTCCGCCATCGGCGAAAGGCCACTGCCCCTTCTCCGCCGCTTCTGGCCCGAGGCGGCCGCCGTCCTGAGCGGCTTCCTTCTCGCGCTCTGTTATCCACGTTGGGACTTCGGCTGGCTTATCTGGATCTGGCAGTCACCGCTCCTTGCGGCGCTCTGGTTCTCCTCACCACGCCGGGCGACTCGTCCTCGCTGGAAGCACGGGTTTTATCTTGCCTACCTTTCAGGGGTGACCTTCTTCGTGATCAACGTCAGTTGGATTACTGAAATCTCACACACGGCGGGTTCGGTCTGGGCCGGGATCGCTGCGCTCGCGGCCTTTACCCTGTATCTGGGACTCTATTTCGGGGTCTTCGGAGCTTTTGCCGCGACCGTGGGACGCTGGATCATTGACCCGGTAGACGCCATCGGTAAGAGCCTTTTCAGCCAGTCTTTCGCGGTGCTCCGCATTGCCGTTCTCAACGGCGCGGCCTGGTGTGGTCTGGAATGGCTGAGGGGAATACTTTTCACCGGCTATGGATGGAATGGTCTCGGGGTGGCATTGAAGGATCACCTGCTCCTTGTGCAGTTTGCCGACGTCATCGGAATCACCGGCTACGGATTTGTTCTCATGTTTGCCGGGATTATCGCTTTTTGCACGCTGGCAAGACTCGGTCTTGAGTTGAGGGAAAGAAGACGATTTCGTCCCCACCTCGATTTTGTCGCCGGCGTGGCGATGATCATCGGTCTCTTTCTCTACGGCACCTCCAGCATTCTCAAGGTGCCCACCGAGAGCGTGGATCTGAGGGCAAGAGTGCTCCAGTTGAACATCGCGCTGGAGGACAAATGGTCCGAGGACATCAAGGTTCGCCGGAAGATCATTTTCGACTATCGCGATCTCACGCGAAGCTTTGTTGAGCTTGCTCCTCACGATCTCATCATCTGGCCTGAAACGGCACTCCCCGGACATTTCAGTTTTCCCTGGATTCAGGATTACTTCAACGATCACATTCTCAAAGGCGAAAACTTCACTCTCATCACCGGGCTAGAGGACAGCACGCTGGATGGCAAGGAGATCTACAATACGATCACTGTGATGAAGGGGAACACCGGGTCCTACCAGATGTACAAAAAAGTGCATCTGGTTCCCCTTGGTGAATACATTCCCTTCCGGGGAAAATTTCCGCTCTTCGAGTGGATTGCCGGCGGCATCATTGAAAAGGATTTCACCCCCGGCGATTCGCATGAGCCTCTTGCGATTGAGAAAGACGGTCATTCGATCGGGATTGTACCGCTGATCTGCTTTGAGGATACCGTCCCGCGTCATACCCGGCAGTTCATTCGCCCGGGACCGCAGATCCTTGTCAATGTCACGAATGACGGTTGGTTCTACGACAGCGCGGAGCCGACGCATCACTTCTACAACGCCCTCTTCCGCTGCATCGAATTCCGGCGTCCCATGATACGCGCGGCCAATACCGGGGTGAGCGGATTTATCGACGAACGGGGGAGCATTTTCGACCGTGAAGGCAAGGAGCCATTTCCCCGCATCCTGAGGGATGAGGAAACGGGATCGACCTACATCCGCGGAAGCCTTCCCGCTACTTTGAAGGTGGATCTAAATCCGCCGATGACCGTTTACGCGCGGTTCGGGGATGCGTTTTCGATCGTGATGGGGCTGATCGCGTTATCGGCCGCCGTGATTTGCAGATTCCGGAGTCGAAAGAGGGACGATTCACCCGGGAAGAGGTAGGAGAGTGGCCACTCCGGGAAATCTATTCCCGCATCATCACGGAGTGGACAGAGTCAAGAGATCGGGTTAACCCTTTCCGGTCGTATACAGACTGTCGATTGGTCGACAAACATCCACTTCTCTTATGAAAAACCTCTCAATTCTTTTTGTCGCAGGTCTGCTTTTGACCTCTTCCGCATCCCTTCGTGCCGAGGAGGCGGGCAGTCTCAAGGTCAGCGAGTTTACCTTCTCGTTTGCCAAGCCGTGGGTCCAGCAGCAGGTCACCAGTTCCATGCGCGCCGGCCAGTTCCTCTACGATCACGAGGACGAAGCCCTCGCCGATGTGGAACTCGTCCTCTTCTTCTTTGGCGCGGGTGGCGGTGGTGGCACTCAGGCGAACATTGATCGCTGGATCGGTCAGTTCGAGGGCACTCCCGAGACGAAGACGGAAGAGAAGGAAATGGGCGACAAGAAAGTCACCCTACTCACCGCCAAAGGCACCTACCTCGAAACAATGGCGGGCGCCGGTCCATTCTCGGGTGCTCCCAAAACTCCGAAGGCCGACTACACCATGCTCGCCGCGATTCTCCCGAGTGAGCAGGGTGACGTGTTCCTGAAACTCACCGGCCCGACCAAGTCGATCGAAGCGATGGGTGACGCCTTTCTGAAGTTTACGTCGAGTCCGTTCGCCCAGTAATCGTGTTCTTAGCGAATCGCTGAAGTGAAAGAGACGGGATCAATCTCCCGTCTCTTTTTGTTTCAGGAGACGGATCATTTCCCGCATCGCCGGAGTGACGGCCTTCGTCCGGCGGCGTACAATGCCGAGTGGACGCCAGACGAATTTTCCGTTGATCGTGATCTGGGCAAGGGTGCCGGATTTGACCTCGGATTTCACGCTTTCGCTGGGGACGATGGAAATCGCATTTTCAATCAGGACGCCGCGTTTCACCGTCTCGATATTGTCGAACTCGACGACCTCTTTGATCTGAATACCCGCCTGAGTGAACATATCGTCGATCGCTTTTCGTGTCGGCAGATCGGGTTCGAAGGAAATAAAACGCTGGCCGTCGATGGCCTTGAGGTCGAGAGCGGTTCGTTTCGCGAGGGGATGATTCGGCGGGCAGATCACGACGAGTTTATCTTTCCAGGCCGGTTCGATCTCGACCCCCTTCCGCTCCTGGGGGTAGGCGACCAGTCCAAGGTCGGCGAGATTCTCCGAGACATCGGCATAGACCTGATTTGATCGGCGATAGTGAACCTGCAGATCGACTTCAGGGAAGAGCTGACGATAGGTCTCAAGAAAGGGAGGCAGTTCGTGGAAGCCAATACTGTAGACCGTGGCGATGGTGAGCGGACCCGCCACGACATTGCGCATCGTGCCGAGATCCTCTTCGATGCTGTGATACGCCTTGAGGATGCGCTGTGCCGCCTTGAGGAAGGCCTCGCCTTCGGGGGTGACCGAGAAATTGCGCCTGCCCCTTTCGACGAGAGTGACTTTAAAACGCTCTTCCAGAGCCCGGATCTGCTGGCTCACCGCGCTCTGGGTGATCCCGTTGCGCGCCGCCGCCTCGGAGAAACTGGTGGTTTCAACGAGGTCGCAGAAGACCTGAAAGGTTTCAATGTGCATGCGGCTGGATCTTAAGGGATACGCAAGGGGATCCCTCTTGGCAAGAGCTTGTAGCCGTATCGCTGCCCTGCACCAGTCAGGAACACGCGAAGCAAAACGAACTTAATCGAGATCAGAAAACGCTGCCTCGACGAGGAGGGCCGCGAGGGTCTGCGTTGCCTCATCAAGAGCTGAATTGGCGGCTTTGAGCGCGGGAGCGTTATGTTCTGTCCCCTCGAGAATCTGTCTCACATTCATGGAGGCTCTATCAATGGCAGCGCGGTCTTCGTCGGGGAGCAGAGAGCCCACCAGTGTCAGGGCCTCGGCGACGGCGGGAAGAAGCTCAGCGCTCTTGAAGGTGGCCTCGGTCCAGATGCGTTCGTTCATGTCCTCAAAGGCGTAGTCAATCGATTCGCTGACCATGCGTTCGACAGCCTCGTCATCGACATTAATGGCGGCGTTCCGGATTTCGAGGACATGATCCTCCCCGGTAGCGGTGTCGCGCGCGAGGACTTCAAGGATGCCGTTCCGGTCGATCGAGAATTGCACCCCGACCCGGGCGCTGCTCCTGGGCCCCGGTGAAAAGGGAACGGTGACCTCGCCGAGGAGCCAGTTGTCTTTTGCCAGCTCCCGTTCCCCTTGAAGGACGCGAATGGCCATGGATTCCTGATTGTCCACGGCATTGGTAAAAAGTTCGCCCGCCTTTGTCGGGATCGTGGTATTCCGGGGGATGATCACGTTCATCAGTCCGCCGAAGGTTTCGATGCCGAGTGAGAGAGGGGTCACGTCGACGAGAATTATCTGCCTGACACGTCCACAGAGCATGCCCGCCTGAATCGCGGCCCCGAGGGCGACAGTCTCATCCGGATGCTGGCTGACGTCCGGCTCAAGGTCGAGCCAGGTTTTTAGCTTTTCTCTCACGAGAGGAATGCGGGTGCTCCCTCCGACCAGGATGAGTTTCTGCACACGCCCGGCCCCCTTGTTGGCCGCCTCGGCAAACGCACGCTGGCAGATCGGACGGGTCCGCTCAATGACGGGGGCGATGAGTTCCTCGAAGCGGGCTCGAGTCAGCGCCACTTCGTAGCTCTCATTCTCGCGGAAGAAAGGAAAACGAATGATAACACTCTCTTCAGAACTAAGCGCTTCTTTTGCCTCCCGGGCGCGCACCATGACGGTCGCTTCCTCCTCCGGGCTGAGTGGGCCGGGAGAAAGCACCTCAATGAAGTGTTGTGCGATGGCCCGGTCAAGATCGTCGCCGCCAAGTCTCGTGTCACCGGCCGTGGAGATGACTTCGAAAAAGCCGTCTTTCATCTGCAGGATCGACAGATCAAAGGTACCGCCTCCGAGATCGTACACGGCGACAGTGGATTCCTCGTCGAGTTTGTCCAGTCCGTAGGCGAGAGCGGCTGCGGTCGGTTCGTTGATGATGCGTTCGACGGTGAGTCCGGCCAGTTCCGCTGCCCGTTTCGTCGCCTCGCGCTGTGTGTTATTGAAATAGGCCGGAACGGTGATGACTGCCCGTGTTACCGGCATTTCGAGAGCGGCTTCGGCGTTTTCTTTAAGGCGCTGGAGGATGAGTGACGAGATCTTCTCGGGTGAGATTCGGGTCTCTGAATCAAGCTGTACCTCTATTTCTCCAACGGTACCCGGGACCACCGTAAACCCCGCCTCCCTGATCTCATCTTCTGACAGGTCGGCGAAGGTCCGTCCGATGAAACGCTTGATCGAAGTGACGGTGCGCCCGGGGGAGAGTATTCGGGAACGGAGGGCCTCATTTCCGATCAGCGGGGGCTGTCCGGCCGGCCAGGAAACACAGGAGGGAAGGAGTCTGTCTCCGTTCTGATCGGCAAGGACGATGGGGAAACCCGAATCGACCACCCCGACCAGTGAATTGGTCGTTCCCAGGTCGATCCCGATGATGATGCTTTCGTTCTCGTTCATGGTTCGATCAGCAGGCGATGAGGGAGAGCAGCCTTTCCCGGCATTGCTCCTCCCAGCGTGAGAGGAACTTCAGCTGTCCGAGGGATTTCGTAGCCTCGTCAAAGCATCCGTTTTCCACGTCCGCTTCTATGGCATCAAATCGCTCGATGAGCGAGGTCTTGAGCGTTTGGAGCCTCTGCAGCAACTGTTGAATCCTGAGCTGGGCAGCGATGGCTTCGCGAGTAAGAACGGCCCGGGCGAGGGCGGTCGTTGCCTTGCGATGGCGGTTAAGAAGGTCGTCGGTCGTCTTGATGACAGGACCGATTTCGGAAAAGAGATCCATCAGGGCAGGCTCGATGGTGCGATCAACCCTGGCGTCGGGGGCCCGGAGTTCCAGCCAATGGGCGAGTCGGGTGACCGGGTCAAGGAGGGTGGCACGGGCCCGGTTTAAATCCGGTTCGAGCGAACCCGATGGTTCGTTCCGGGTGAGGGTACGCCAGGAGTCCTCGACCGATGCGGCCTCCAGGATGAGCGTTTCAGGCAGTCCGAGAAGCGCGAAGTAACTCGTCATTCACGCGCAAGGTTGCGTGGCGACACGACCAAAGGTCGATTATTTGCTGCCGCCACCTCCACCACCGCCTCCGCCACGTCGCGGTGTCGGGTTGGGCTTGGCCCGCTTTTTGGGCTGACCGGGACGAGCCATGCTGCGGGGAGAACTCCGTTTTCCAGGATTCATCGGGCGGGGGCTGCGGCTGTCGACCCGGTAGACGATACGGGCCTTCTCGGTGTCGTAGGGAGACATCTCGATCTTCACCCGGTCGCCGGCGACGAGGCGGATGAAACGCTTGCGCATTTTCCCGGAGATGTGAGCGAGGACGAGGTGACCGTTGTCCAGTTCAACGCGGAACATGGTACCCGGAAGGACGGTATGAATGGATCCTTCAAGTTCTACGGTGTCGTCGTCTCGCTGCTGCATAATGGGGGGTCGAAGCCGGACAATCGCTCAATTCTCAGATTTTAGAAGTAATTTCTTGTGGTTATTGCGAAGATTCCGGGGCGCGAAGTCGGCTCATTCGGCGCGGTTTCCGCTCAGCGATTCAGTTCGCCGAGGTCAAACGAAAGTGCTCCGGTTGCGAAATCATAGATCGCGAACCAGCCGGGGATGCTCAGTTCACCCTCCCGTCCGGAAATGGAAATGAGAAGCTTTTTCCCGTCCGCCGACCAGCCATGAGCGTGAACATAACGGTGTCCCAGAATGCTTCCATCCGGTGCCCCCGCCTTTTTGACCGCCCATGCCTCCACGATGTCGGCGAGTTTGAGGTTTTCATCTTCGACATATTCGGTCGGAGATGCGCCCGCGCGAAAGACACGGAGGTCGATTCCGAGACTTCCGCCCCCATCTTCAAGGACGATCAGCTTGTCATCAGGACTGATATGCATGCGCATATTTCCCCAGCCCGGGGTGCTCGTCATCTTTTTGGCCCCGGCTGGATTCGCCTCGGGAATGATCCAGATCTCTTTCTCATCATTGGCGTTGGGGCGAACTTCAAATTTCCATCCGCCCAGGTTGGACCAACCTTCTTCGGGCTGTTGAGCCGAGGCCGTGAAAACCATTCCGATCGCGAGAAGTCCAGTCAGTGAGATCAATCCGAGTTTCATGGCAAGAGCGATATCACAGGCCGCGAAAGCGGGCGAGAGATTTGCGCGTCACCTCATCAAATTTCTCACTTCGCTATGGCATGGAGTGCCTTCTCTGAACGGAGGAGAAGATGTCCGGCACTCACTGCGGGAGTTCCCTGAAAGCGAGTCCGATCACCCTCGATCCGGTTGATTCGCACCAGGTCAAATTCCGGCTTTGCCGAAATGATGAAGGTGCCCGCATGGCGACTGACCGCGACGAGGTGGTCGCCCACAAGGATGGGGGAAGCGTAGAAGGCCATGCCGCGACCGTCTTCGCTGGCGATATCGAGACGCTCGCGATAGACGACCTCCCCGTTCTCCGGCCGGGCGCAGGTGGCGATTCCATCCTCGGTGACCCAGTAGAGGAGCCCCTTGTGCTCGACCGGAACGGGCATGTAGCTCTTGGCCTGAGTGCTCTCCCAGAGAAGCGCCTCCGCGGTGCGATCACCTTCGCCGCCCCCTCGAAATACCGCACCCAGGGTCCTCGGAAATCCGCTGAACACTCCGACGCGATTTTCGCTGAGAAGGAGGGGACTTCCGGAAAGATTGCCTCCGACGGGGCTGGGTGAGAACCATCTTACAGTTCCGTCGAGCGGATTCAGCCCGCGGATTTCATCACGAAATGCCACGATGAGATCGGTGCGCTCCGGAGACACCGGGTGCAGGATCGGTGTATTGTAGGTTTGTTCCAGCATGGGGTGCTCCATCCGCCAGAGCTCTTTTCCGGTGAGTTTGTCGAAGGCGATGAGGGCGCGCGCCTCGTCCCCGGCGTTGATGATGACGGCCTTGTCCGAGAGGACGACGCTGGCGGCGGAACCCCATGTCATTTTGGAGGAAAGTTTCCCGGTCGGCGCAGACCAAATCCGGCGGCCTTCGAAGTCATAGGCAAAGACTCCGTTCTTTCCGTAGAAGCAGTAGACCCGCTCTCCGTCTATGGCCGGGGTACTGCTCGCATAGCCGTGCTCGGGGAGAAATTCTTCAAAGGAATCCTCCGCCACGACAGCCGGTTCGCTGGCAGTCCAGAGAGTCCTGCCTGTCTTGAGGTCGACGCAGAGAAGGTGGCGGACGAGATCGAGCGGTTTTGCCTCCTCTGATTTCCCGTCGCCGTAGCCCGAGTAGGCGGTGACAAAGATACGGTCGCCCCAGGTGACGGGAGAAGAGGAACCGGGTCCCGGAAGTTCGAGCGACCATTTCAGATTCTTCTCTGCGCTCCATTCGAGCGGCACATCCGGGTCCACGGCGACTCCGCCGCCGTTGGGCCCGCGAAACCGTGGCCACGCGGAAACGACGGTATTTTTAGAACTCTCAGCCACATGGGCAGCTACTTCTTCGTCTGAGCGTTCCGCGAGGTTTTCGAGCGGGATATTGGAGAGTGGGAACCGTTCCCAACCGCGGTAGTCAAAGTGCCACCATTCACTCTGGATCGTCGAGAAACCCTGGGAGCGCATCGCGCTCTGCAGCAGCTTCCGGTTTTCCGCCACTTCCGGGGAGATCTTGAAGTAGCCGGTGTGGGCGCGCGGTGAAAACTCATCGTAGGGAGTCGGCATTTCCAGTTCCTCACCGGTGGCGAGTTTAATCAGGGTGACGTCGACGGCAGCACCCCGGTTGTGTTTAGATCCGCGCCGGGGATGTCCCACATATCCGGGAAGCGGGGAAACCTCCCACATTTTGTATTGAACCGAATGCGGCCGGTATCCGTCCCAGACTTTCAGGCCGAGCCCTTTCTCCGCGAGGCTTTGATGCGCCTTGACGAGAGCTTCGGCGACCTCGCGGCGAAGAAAGCAGCGCTCAACCGGGTAGAGTTTTGTTTTACAGAAATTGTTCTCCGTTGCGTAAGGCAGGTCGATGACGAGGGTGGCATCGAGACGGATCAACTCAACGAAGTCTTCGCTGCGGGACTTGTCGACGCTGGCGAGAAGCAGCATCGTGACAACGAGGGAGAGAGGAAAACCGCTTACTCCACTTGGTTGCCGACGGAGCGTGATCATGATCAGACTATCTTCCGATAAAGCGTTTCCACCTTCTCCCGCGCCCACGGAGTCCGTCTCAGGAATTTGAGGCTTGAGGAAAGGCTCGGATCGTGAGTAAAGCAGCGAACGGGTATCCGGCATCCCATCTCCTCCCAGCCGAGTTCACTGACAAGCCGCTGCAGCATCATTTCGAGAGTGACGCCGTGGAGTGGATCGGGAGAGGTCATGACGAATCACCTACCAGCCTAACACATGCGCAAACACAAGCGGCGCGACGATGGAGGCGTCGGACTCGATGATGTATTTGGGGGTATCAATCCCGAGTTTTCCCCAGGTGATTTTTTCATTGGGAACCGCTCCGGAATACGAGCCATAGCTCGTCGTTGAGTCGCTAATCTGGCAGAAGTAGGCCCAGAGCGGCACACCCTCGGCCCCGAAGTCCTGGTGCAGCATGGGCACGACGCAGATGGGGAAGTCGCCTGCGATGCCTCCTCCGATCTGGAAGAATCCCAGTGGTGAAGCAGGAGTGGTCTCGCGGTACCAGTTGGCCAGCTCCATCATGTACTCGATTCCTGTCTTCACGACATGGGGATTTTTTATATTTCCCTTGAGGCAATGCGAGGCAAAGATGTTTGCCGAGGTGCTGTCCTCCCATCCCGGGACAAACATGGGCAGATTTTTTTCGCAGGCCGCGACGAGCCAGCTGTCGGCGGGGTCGATCTGGTATTCGTGGGCGAGTTTTCCGCTGCGGATGATGCGGTAGAGAAACTCATGGGGGAAATGCCGTCGGCCTTCCGCCTCGGCGGCCTGCCACTCATCGAGAATGACGTGTTCGAGACGGCGGAAGGCTTCCTCTTCGGGAATGCAGGTGTCGGTGACGCGGTTGAGATGCTCTTCGAGGAGCGCCTGCTCCTGCTCCGGAGTGAGGTCCCGCCAGTTCGGGATGCGTCGATAGTGATCGTGGGCGACGAGATTGTAGAGATCCTCCTCGAGGTTCGCTCCGGTGCAGCAGATCGCGTGGATTTTGCCGCGACGAATCATTTCCGCGAGAGAGAGACCGAGCTCGGCGGTGCTCATGGCCCCGGCCATGGTGAAGAACATCCGCCCTCCCGATTCGAGCAGGCCCTGCCACCCTTTCGCCGCATCAACCAGGGTTGCGGCGTTGAAGTGGCGGTAGTGCCGCTCAATGAAGCGGGTGACGTCTCCAGACATGGTGTTCAGCTTTCGAAATAGGTGTAGCCGGCCATGCCGTTCCGGTAGGCTTCCAGAGCCTTGCGGCGCTGGACAGCGGTGATTCTTCCCTCGCTGATCGCCGTTTCGGCGAGCTCGCGGAACTGTTCGACGAGCTTCTTCGGTTCGTGCTCCACGTACTCAAGCACATCGGAGACCGAGTCGCCCTCGACTTCGCGCGAAAAGCGAACCCGTCCGCTTTCAACATCAACGCTGACGGCGTGGGTGTCGCCGAAGAGGTTGTGAAGATCGCTCAGCGTTTCCTGATAGGCTCCGACGAGGAAAATACCGAGGAAATAGCTTTGGTTCTCCTTTGTCTCGTGAATAGGCAGGGCCTCGGTGACTTCGGATCCGGAGACATATTTTTTGATCATGCCGTCGCAGTCACAGGTCACGTCGTGGATCACTCCCTGACGGGTGGGACGTTCGGTGAGGCGGTGCAGCGGCATCACGGGGAAGGCACAATCGATCGCCCACGAATCAGCGAGCGACTGGAAAATGCTGAAGTTCCCGTAATACTGATCGGCGAGGAGGCCCGAGAGATCGCGCAATTCCTCCGGCACATAGCGCAACTTCTGAGTCTCGGTGGCGATATCGGTCATGGCGCGCCAGTAACACTGTTCACACATTGCCCGCTCCCGCAGGCTGATGTCACCGGTGAGGAAGTTTTCGTGCAACTCCTCGCGGTGGCGGTTGGCCTTGCCGAAGGACTCGAGCAGGTTGTCGGCGTTGATGTTGCGCGCCACTTCGGCGAGGGCAACGAGGGTTTCGTTGTCATCCTCGTTGACGGCGAGCTCATCGCGGTTTTCAAAGCGGTTCACATCGAGAATCTCGAGCGCCAGCATTGAATAGTGCGCGACCATGGCCCGGCCGGACTCGGTGACAAGAGTGGGATGAGCGACACCACTTTCATCAAGAACCCATTTCACCGCGTCGACGAGACTGTGGCAGTACTCTTCAATCGAGTAGTTTGCGCTCGAGGAACGGGTTGAGCGTGATCCATCATAGTCCACCGCGAGACCGCCCCCCAGATTTAGAAGGCCCATGGGTGCCCCTTCCTTGACCAGTCCGGCGTAAATGCGGGCGGTTTCCTCAATGGCCCGGCGAATGATCGTCAGGTCGGGAATCTGAGACCCCTGGTGGCAGTGCAGCATCTGGAGCCAGCCGAGGCGTCCGCGTTCGCGAAGCCTTTCGACCGTTTCGACAAGCTGGGCGAGGTTCAGACCGAAGGGACTCTTTTCTCCGCCCGACTTGGCCCATTTTCCCGCACCTTCCGCGGAAAGTTTCACCCTCACCCCGATGACAGGTTCAACCCCGAGGGCGGCGGAGCGTTCCTCAATGATGCCTAGTTCGTGCGGCATTTCGAGGACCATGACCACACGCAGGCCGAGGAGTTGGCCGTAGAGGGCCAGATCGATGAACTCCTCATCCTTGTAGCCGTTGCAGACGAGGAGCGCATCCGAGTCCTTCAAATAGGCGAGGGCGGCAATCAGTTCGGGCTTGCTGCCCACCTCAAAGCCGTAGTGAAAACGGCGACCGTAGGCGGCGACCTCTTCGGCGACCTGCTGTTGCTGATTCACTTTGATTGGAAAGACGCCCCGGTACATGCCGCCGTACTCGAGGTCACTGATCGCCTTGGCAAAGCCATGGTAGAGTTCCTCGATGCGCCGCTCCAGAATGCGGGGGAAACGCAGCAGCAGCGGTGGACGGATGCCCCGTGCATCGAGTTCTTCGAGGAGCTTGGGCAGGCTGACCGAGTGAGGCGATCCGGTCGCCCGGTCGGTCAGGTCGACGGAGACTTCGCCGCGACGGGAGATCGAATAGTAGCCGGCACCCCAATGGTTGATCCCGTAAGTCTCGGCGGCATCCTCAATGGTCCAGGGCTTTTCCGAAGCCTCACGTTCCACCTTTTTTGACGAGCCCGAAGGCTTGCGGGTGCGGGCGGCGGCTGGTCGGGCGGCATCAGGGGTGCGGCGTTGGCTCATTTTCGGGACAGAATCAAGGGACTAAGGTCGGGGTTGGAGGAGAGGATTACAGGGAGATCCGTGAAACCTTTCAACCTCATAGCATTCCCGCAAGTTTCCAATGGGAAAAATTCCGGCAGAAAAGAGACGGAAATCGGAGGATTGGCGGTCCTTCTTCAGTTCTGCGGAACGGTTTTCCTTGATGAGCGGGAAAAGCGTCGTATTTTCACCACCTCATTCTCGTGGCCTTCGGGCCCCGCAGTTCTGATTGGCGCGAATAGCTCAGCGGTAGAGCATCTCGTTTACACCGAGGCGGTCGGGGGTTCAAATCCCTCTTCGCGCACCAATCCGACCACCGGTTCTGTAAAAGAGTCGACAACCCCCGGCCGCAGGGAGGGCCTGCCCAGGGAGCATTGCTCCCGCAAAAAAAGCGCAGCCTGAATCGCAGGTCGAGCGAACGAAGTGAGCCGACAATTCAAATCCCTCTTCGCGCACCAATCTGATCGTAAAGATCGCTTTTCAAAGCGCCGGGAATCTTTCAAGATCCTGACATGAGAACGATTCTGTCCGGGTGTGTTGCCTTTTTCCTTTTCGCCGCGACGTCTCGCGCCCAGGTCGAAATCATTGCGGGGGCATCGGGGACGACATCGATCAGTGAGCCGTTCAGTGTGGATTTTGATTCGCAGGGCATTGCCTACGGGGTCGAGTTTACGAAATCGAACCGCATTTTCCGCATCGTCGGGGGGCAGGTCAAGTTTGTCGCGGGAGTGGAGCACAATGTCGAAAAGAACAAGCCGGCTCCCGATGCGGATGTCAGAGACGGAACAAATCCGCTCGAGGCGATCTTCAACGGCATGCACGACATTCAGATCACGAAGGACGACACCGCCATCATCGGTGATTCGTTTAACCACCGGGTCCGGCTTTACGACCTGAAGTCGGGCAAGGTGAGCACGATCGCGGGGACCGGTGAAAAAGGTTTCGGAGGAGACGGCGGTCCGGCCACGGCGGGGAAATTCAACATCACGATGACAGCCTCGCTCTCACCCGACGGAGAGCGCGTTTACATCGCCGACATCGGGAATCACCGCACTCGCTTGCTCGATCTCGCGAGCGGCCAACTCTCGACCGTCGCGGGCAGCGGGGAAAAAGGACTCCCGAACGATGGTTCGCCCGCGCTCGAGGCGGCAATGGGGGACACTCGGGCGGTTTGTCAGGCAGTTGACGGCACGCTCTACGTCCTGCTCCGCGGAGGAAATGCGCTCGTTGAGGTCTCGGGTGGCAAGGTCCGCACGGTCGTGAATCGCGCCGGCAAAAAGGGCTACAGCGGAGACGGCGGGCCTGCTGTCGAGGCGACGATGAACGGGCCGAAGTATGTCGCGATGGACCCGCAGGGACGAGTCCTCATCGCCGATGCCGAGAACCACTGTATCCGGCGCTATGATCCGGCTGCGGAGAAAATCGAGCTCATCGCGGGGCAGCCTCCGGCGGCGTCCGATGGAGTGGGCGAGACGCTGATGACGACGGGCTTGCGTCGTCCCCACGGGGTCAGGATCGGTCCGGACGGGATGATCTATATCTGCGACACCTACAACAACCGGATTCTCCGGGCACCTTACGCAAAGTGATCGAACGCGATGTTTGAGATTTTCCTCATTGTGATCGTCCTCGTGCATCTCCATCTCGAATGGCGCATCTGGATCCGGCGGGAGGACGATGTCTTTGCGAAATATCGTGACGGGAAGATGGCGCCCCTCACCGCGGCGAAATGGGCTTATCTGTGCAAGGCGGTCTGGCTGATCGGATTGATCCTGCTTCAGTATTTCGGAGTGGAGTTCCGCGAGGCAGTCATTTTTTCCTTCACCGCCTACGCCGTGCTCATTCAGATCCTGCTGCCCTTCAAGGTTTACAACCTTCTCAATTTGGTCCTAGCTCTCGCATGTCTCGTCGAATGGTGGATCAGGAGTCGATAGTTGCTCGCGGAGGTGCCATCGCGAACGGCTGAAGCCGTCACTCCAACGATGAATGCTCTGGAGATTAGTGATGTCGCGGACTATCTCGAGTCAGAGATCTGGCAGGGCCGCTTTGACGGGGCGGCGCTGGCGGCTGGGAAACGTCTCGTCGCGTCACGTCAGGTCGCGAATGTCGTGGCCGAATTGCTTGAGACCGGCGACGCGGAGTTCCGCGGAGTCGTCACGGAAAAAGACGGGAAAACCCATTCACCCTCCGTCGTGCTCTGGCGCGAAGGCGGAGGCCTGGCGCTTGAGGGGGATTGCGGTTGCGATGTCGGAACAAATTGCGGTCACAGTGCCGCCCTCCTTTTCTACCTCGGAAAAGGGAACGGAGCGCGCCTCGGTCGGGCCTTCGGTGAGGCGCCGCTCGCGGAAAAAATGACCGGCGGGCAGACGCTATCGCTTGATGAGCCTGTCGCCTCAAATCCTGACAAACCAACAGAATCCCTCGCCCCGACCTTTCTCCTGCGTGTCCGGCATCGTCTCGAGGGCGAGCGCAGTGCCTGGCTGCCCGAGGTCTTTGCCGAGGCCTATGCGGTCTACGGGGGGAGGCGGGTCCCGCTGTCGCCGGCCGGTCATCTTCCGCCTATCGTTCTGCCCGAGGGGAAAATCACGCGGGCCCGCGCCGATGAGACCGCAGCGCTGAACACGCTCTACGCCCTCGACCTGCAGCCAGGCGCGGAGGAGCCGCCGCAGTCTCTCCGCAAGCTTGATCGGCCGGAGACCGAAGGAACTCTCTGGGCACCCGATACGAAGAAGTGGCCGCACCCCGAGTTCTACTGGCAGCGCTTTCGCCACGAGGGCGTTCCCGCTCTCGAGCGTCGCGGATGGGAGGTTCGCTTTGCTGCCGATGTCGGGTTTAAACCGCTCGTCTTTCGCACCGACACCTGGCAGGCCGAGATCGTGGAGGAGGGAAAAGGCTGGTTCCATCTCTCGGCGGGATTCGAGATCGAGGGGGAGAATTTCGAACTTCAGCCCATCCTCGCCGCGCTCGTGAAAAATCGCTTTCTCGAAGTCACCGAGGGCATGCCGTCCGGACAGGAGTTCATGATCTTCCTCCCCGACGGTCGAGGACTCGCCCTGCCGGTGGGCCGATTTCGCCGCATCCTCACGACCCTGGGGGAACTGCTCGAGTTCAAATTCGGAAACGGTCCCGTCAAGCTCGGCAAACTCGATGCCGCTCTCGTCGCGGCCGAGCTCGAGGGCGACGCGGTCGCCATAACCGTCCCTGACGAAGTGGTCGAGCTAAGCATCCGCATTCACGACTTCGAACGGATCGAGCGCGTCCCCGTGCCGCCCGGGTTGCGGGCCGAGTTGCGCGAGTATCAGCTCGACGGTTATTACTGGATGCAGTTTCTCGTAAGTCACGGGCTCAACGGCATCCTCGCCGATGACATGGGTCTGGGCAAAACGCTCCAGACTTTGACCCATCTTCTCGCCGAGATAGACTCGGGTCGCAGCGACGGACTGCCTTCGCTCGTGATCGCCCCGACGAGCGTGGTCATGAACTGGCAGCGCGAGGCCGCCAAGTTCGCGCCGGATCTCAAGGTGCTCGTGTTGCAGGGGGCTGATCGCAAGGCGAACTTCCGGAAGATCCCGAGGGCGGATCTCGTCCTCACTTCCTACGCGCTGCTGCATCGTGATCTCGAGCAACTGGTCGAGCACGAGTTCCATCTCCTCGCTCTCGACGAGGCCCAGCACATCAAGAATCCGGGAGCGCAGGTGACGCAGGCGGTCGCGACACTGCGGGCGAGGCATCGACTCTGTCTCTCGGGCACGCCGGTGGAAAATCATCTCGGCGAACTCTGGAGTCTTATGCATTTCCTCATGCCGGGGCTGCTCGGTTCGCTCGATACCTTTCGCTCAGTCTATCAAACACCCATTGAGAAAAACGGGAGCGAGGCAAAACGCGCCGCCCTGGCCCGGCGAGTCGGACCGCTCATTCTCCGTCGCACCAAACACGACGTCGCCAAGGAATTGCCGCCCAAGACCGAGATTCTCCACGAGATCGAGATGAGCGAGGCGCAGAAGGATCTCTACGAGACGGTTCGCTCGACGATGGACAAGCAGGTCCGCCAGGCCCTCGCGATCCGCGGGCAGCAGGCGCAGATCGTCTTTCTCGATGCGCTGCTGAAGTTGCGCCAGATCTGCTGCCATCCGCGCTTGTTGAAAGAGCAGGAAAGCGCGGCCGCCTCGGCCAAGTTTGAGTATCTCGTCGACCTGCTCGAGGTCTTCCGCGAAGAAGGGCACCGCGTCCTCCTGTTTTCCCAGTTCACCTCCATGCTCGATCTCATCGAGGCGCATTTGGTGAAAGAGAAGGTCGTGTATTTGAAACTGACCGGAGAAACCAAAGACCGGCAGAGTCTCGTCGAGCGATTTCAGGGCGGGGAAGGGGAGGTCTTTCTGATCTCACTCAAGGCCGGCGGCACCGGGCTGACCCTGACCGGCGCCGATACCGTCATTCATTACGATCCCTGGTGGAATCCCGCCGCCGAAAATCAGGCGACCGACCGCGCCTACCGCATCGGGCAGGACAAGCCCGTCTTCGTCCACAAGCTGATCTGCCGGAACACCGTCGAAGAGCGCATCCAGCAAATGCAGGGCAAAAAGGACGATCTTGCGACCGATCTGCTTTCGGGAGCGACGACGAGTCTCAACCTCACGCCCGAGACGCTTGCGGGGCTGCTCGGAGATTTTTAGGCGATGGGCTTGGGCTCTGATCGAAGAACTCACGTTCTTCGCTACGGCTTTCGGGACAGAGTGTAGCGAAGGTCGTGAGACCTTCGATTGGGCGCTCTTCAATCGTCGACTTCGGCATCATTGATCAAGCGGTCATAGATTCTCCAGAATAAGGGATAAAACTCGTCCTGCCGCGGATCGAGCGCGGGATACCCCGCGACGATTGAGCCAAGATATGGCCATTCGGAGGTAGACTCGACGAGAGCAGCTCTTGTGGGATTCTCAAGAATATACCCGACGACACTTTCGAACGCGCCTCTTTCTCTCTCAGCTCCGGTGAGGACATGATCAAAGGCCTGTTCCTGAAGGTTTGCAGGAGGTGAAGCGATTTTCAGAGTTTGATTCCAATGCGTTCTGAAAAACTTGACCGCCCGTTTCTGATCACTGCTTTCGTCGAGACCGCCCAAGAGGAAATGCGCGTGATCCGGCATCAGGCAGAATACGGGACAGATCAAGTTTTCTCGAGCCATCGTATGGCAGAGCAATTCGCGGACCCGTGAAAAGTGAAGGTCATTCAGCCATCCGGTTTGGCGATGGTTGATCGTCATGATCCAATGAACCCATTGCCTTCCCTCATAATAAGAGCGGTCAAGCCTTCTCAATCTTCCGGAATGCTTGTCTGGGTCGTAGGGCATAGGGTGCAACCGGAGTTCCGGATAGCCTGAGGTATTGGTAAAGTGTTCTGATCGGACTGATCGAACAATCGAAAAACTCACGTTTTCCGCTACGCCTTAAGCGTGCCAATTCAGTGTAGCGAAGGTCGTGAGACCTTCGGAACGATGCTCCTGCACGAAAAACTCACCTTTTCCGCTACTCTCACTTCACGTCGAATCTGACCGGTTGACCCCGTCGCCGCCCTCGTCCATTTTTCCGCTCCTTCTCCCCTGTATGTCCGATCCCGTCCTCCAGGTATCCAACCTCGTCAAAAAGTTCGGCGAACTGACTCCGGTGGACGGAATCTCGTTCGAGATCCGGAAGGGCGAGATCCTCGGTCTGCTCGGTGCGAACGGCGCCGGCAAGACCACCGCGATCAACATGATTCTCGGGATCGTGACGCCCACCGCCGGGGAGATCCGTGTATTCGGCAAGGATCTCACCAAAGAGCGCATTGCGATCCTGCGGCGGATGAATTTCTGCAGCACCTACACCCAGTTGCCCGGGAATCTCCGTGTCTGGCAGAACCTCCTTGTTTTCGGAAAAATCTACCGGGTTCCGAAATTGAAATCCCGCATCGACGAAGTCCTCGAGATGCTCGAAATCAGCCACCTCAAGGATCGTGTCTCGGGCAACCTCTCCGCCGGGGAATCAACGCGTCTTAATCTTTGCAAAGCGCTGCTCAACAAACCCGAGCTGCTTCTCCTCGATGAACCGACCGCCAGCCTCGACCCCGACATTGCCGACAAGGTCCGCAAGGTAACACGTCGCATTCGCGACGAGGAGGGAGCGAGCATCCTCTATACTTCGCACAATATGCGGGACGTCGAAGAGGTCTGTGACCGCATCATTTTCATGCATCAGGGAAAAATCCTCTTCACCGGCACCGCGGCCGAGACTCTCGAACATTTCCAGGAGGAATCGCTCGAGTCGCTCTTCATCCGCGTCGCCCGCGGCGGCGAAATTGAGGCTAAGGAAGCGATTAGCGAATAACCTACGAGACCAGTTGCCGACCACTAACAGCTAACAGCTACCAAGCTCCCTAAATGACCTTTTCCACGATTCAGGCGCTTGTTTTGCGCAATCTTTTCCTCTACACGCGGACTCCGGTGCGTCTTGTGGAGCTCCTCTTCTGGCCTCTGGTGGATTTGTTAGTGTGGGGGTACCTGACCGTTTTCCTGCAGAAGCACACGGGTGATTCTTTTCCCTATCAGATTACCTTTTTGATCGGCTCGGTCATTCTCTGGGACATTATCTTCCGTGCGCAGCAGGGGGTGGCGCTGTATTTTCTGGAAGATGTCTGGTCGCGGAATCTCCTCAACGTCTTCTCCGCTCCCGTGACCAACGCGGATTACCTGCTCTCGACCTATGCCATCGGACTGATCCGCGCGGCGATCACGTCGCTGATGCTCGCGATCCTCTCCATCGTTCTCTATTCCTTCAACGTTTTTGAACTGAGTTGGTCGCTCATCCCCTTTGTTTTTAATCTGCTCCTCTTCGGCTGGTCCCTCGGGATGATCTCGACGGCACTCATTGTGCGATGGGGGCCTGCCGCGGAAACACTTGCCTGGGCGGTGCCGTTTTTTATCCAGCCCTTCGCTGCGGTTTATTATCCGGTCGCCTCGCTGCCACCGGCGATTCAGTGGATCGCTCAGGCCATTCCCTGCTCCTACATTTTTGAAGGAATGCGGGAGGGTTTAAAGACCGGAACGGTGTCGTGGTCCGATCTCGGCATGGCCACCGGCTTGAATGCCGTCTATCTCTTTCTCGCCGGTCTGCTTTTTGTGCATGTCATGAAAACGGCGCGGGAGAAAGGATTGCTGACGAAGTTTGTGTCGCAGTGAGGCCGGTATCCGGGAAGTCTTTTGTTCGTCATTTGGGCGAAGAATCGCTATCCATGATCGCCTACCGCTATCTCGAGCGGGGCATCACCGGACTGCGGTTTTCCCGATCTGGCCGGGAAGGGGATCACGGCGCATCGGGAGCATTTCGCGCGATTGAAGGCGCTGCCCGTTCTGGATGGAGAGTTGGGCAAACTCGTCAGATCGGAGATCGATCCCTTTTCGCCCGACTACTGGACACGGCGCGAGTCGGTCCAGTGGGAAGCCTGGCTCACTCACCGGATCAAGTATCTCTGCGGATTTGTCGTTGTCTCGCGACTCGTCGAAGATGACAAAAAACGCGAAGCGGCCCGCGATGCCCTGCGGTATCTAATGGCTTGATTTGCCAAACCCCGCACCACGACCTGATGAAACACACCCTTCTTTCCCTCTCCTCTATTCTTTGCCTCACTTTCGCGAGTGCCGATGAACCGGCTCCGCCACAGACCGTGATCTGCGTGCCCGACGCGCTCATCGCGGCCGAGGTATTCGACCGTCCGGAGTCCTTCGCTGCGAAAGGAACCGCCACCGGATGGCGCGGCGGAATCGGGGAGTGGAAGATCGTTGAGGGTGCTGCCTACGCCATCGAGGAAGGACCGAGCGAAAAACGGCCGAACGGACACGAGGCTGTGTGTGAACATGTCACTGATCTCGGCGATCTCGTCCTGACGGGCGAGTTCAAGCTGGGCGCTTCTCCCCAGGTCGGCTTCGTTTGTCGCGACACCCACAATCCGAACCATCATCTCGGTCGGGTCGTGATCACCCCGGACGCGATCTGGATCCAGAAAATGAGCGGCATTGCCAAAGAAACGCGCCGCGAGGAACTCGTGAAAATCGAAGTAAAGTCCGATCCCGCCACCTGGCATCGCATCACCTTGGAAGTCAGCGGCGATCACTGGCGCGCGTCTATCGGTGAACACGTCATCGAGGCGCGCCATGAACGATTCAAGGATCGCAAGGGGCGCGTCGGTATGGTGGCGCGGGGTGAGGGTGCGCAGTTCCGCAATCTTGCGCTCTGGAGCGCGGGACCGAAGTGATCACTGCTCCTTGTGACTCTCGTCAATCCAGCATCTTCGGCAGCCCGTCGAAAAACTCGACCATCCCCGTCTCGAGTGAATACTCCGCCCCAACCACGGTGAGTCCGTCTTTGTCGATGAGCCGCTCCAGGATCTCCGAACCATGGCGCAGATGATCGACCGAGGCGCGGATGTTTGACCGCACTGCAAAACGGATCAGGGCGGAGCGATCCTGAGCCAGGCCGGTTTCCAGCAGGGTTTCGACGGACGGACGGATGCGGTCGACGATGGAGCTGAGATTGCGCGAACGATTCGCCTGGGGGCGCTGAAGTTCGTTGATGGTGGCCTCGATCGCCCCGCAGCCCGAGTGGCCCATGACCACCACGAGGCGGGCGCCGGTGACCTCGGCAGCGTATTCGATACTGCCGATCTGGGAGGGAGCGACGATGTTGCCCGCGACCCGGATCACAAAAAGATCGCCGAGCCCCTGGTCAAAAACCAATTCCGCGGGCACACGGGAATCGGAGCAACCGAGAATGATGGCAAAAGGCTGCTGGCCGGCAATGAGCTGGCTTCGACGAGCGGCTCCGCTGAGGCCACTCTCACTCGGCAGGTCTTCAGCAAAACGCCGGTTTCCCTCGCGGAGGCGCTCCAGGGCAGTTTGGGAAGGGGTCATGCGGGCCTATTAGACCGAAGCGGGCATAAGATCAAGGACCGAGTCGGTTCCGGCAGATGAATCAATCGACGGTGACCAGTGTCCGATGACGTATTCACGGGCATTTCACTCTGAATCAGACACGAATCGTGCTCCGGCCTTCGTTTAGGGTGCCTGAGGCCTGATCGCAGGGGGCGACAAATTAGGAGAGAAATCGTTTCCGGATCTAAATATCGGTGTATCGTTATAAACGAAATAAATGTGTATTATGAGGACTTCTCTGAATCGTTGGGGCCTTTCCTGCCTTTTTCTGGCGACTATCCTTCCACTCCAGGCCGAACCTCGGGGGAAAGGGCAAGGACACGGAAAGGGCGGCGGCGATTTCCAGGGTGTCATCCATTCCCTTTTCGCTGCTCATGAAGAAATCGACCGGGTGGTCGAAATTACCGACTCGGGCTACCGGGCGAAAACAACTTCTCAGGACGAGGCGGTCGCGGCGCTGTTGCAGAAGCACGTCGCGGAGATGGCGGCGCGCCTCGATGGCGGCATGAGCGTGCGCCACTGGGATCCGGCCTTTGCCGAGTTTCGCGAGCACTACGACGACACGACCGTGGTGATCGACAACATCGCGGGAGGTGTCTCGGTCACCGTCACGGGAAAAACTCCCGCCGCGATCAAAGTGGTTCGCAATCACGCAGCGATCGTGAGCGGGTTCGTGGAAAAAGGGAGCAAAGAGATGCATCAGACCCATCCGGCGGTTATCCTGGCTCCGTCGGCGAAGACGGAGTGAAGGGAGATTTTTAGTGCGCTTCTATAATATGAAAACGAGAACCCGGTTTGGTATTTCCCTTTCGTTTCTTTTCACCCTTGTCGTAGTGACGTCTTGTGATCGTGCTGCGGTCGAACCTGTCGCGGGCGACATCGCTCCCTCGCCCGAGGCGGTCGCCGAGGTCACCGCGCGCGGCGAAGCGGCGGCAAAGGTTCTCATGGATCGTCTCGGCGCGCAGTTGAAAGGCGCGATGGAGAGCGGCGGTCCCGTCGCGGCGATCACTGTTTGCCAGCAGGTCGCGATCCCGTTGACCACCTCGGCAGGAGCGGAGTTCGAAGGTGTCACGGTCAAGCGGACGACCCTGAAACCACGCAACCCCGCGAATGCTCCGGATGAACAGGACCGCGCCGTTCTGGAGACAATGGCGGCACAATCTCCCCCTCAGCCGACGATTCGGTGGGAGGACGGCCTTGCCCACTTTTATCGACCGCTCATGATTCAGGAAGTCTGCCTGAAGTGCCACGGAGATCCCGCGACCTTCCCGAAGGAATTGACCGCAGCGCTCGCGGCCGCCTATCCCGCCGATGCCGCGACAGGTTATGCGCTCGGCGAGCTGCGCGGTGCGATCCGGGTCACGATAGCCTCTCCCTGATTTCTCTCTCTCAATCCATTTCAGAAAACGACATGAAAAACACCCCGATTTCCCTCCTCGTGATGCTCTTTTCCTTTTCCGTCCATGCTCAGGAAAAAAGCGTCAATCCCGGCATCAACGACAACTTTCAAAACCCCGAGCCGAAGGCTTTCACTGAACGCTTCGAGACGGAGGGCCGCGAGGTTTACGACAACCGCGAACGCATCGTCGAAAAACTCGCTTTGCAATCCGGCATGGCTGTCGCCGATGTCGGCGCGGGGTCGGGTCTCTTCACCCGTCTGATGGCTCCGAAGGTGGGAGCAGAAGGCAAGGTCTACGCGGTCGACATCGCCAAAACCTTCGTCGATCACACTGTCATGAGCAGTCACGCGCGGGGGCTCAAGCAGGTCGAAGGAGTGGTCTGCACGCCCGACGATTCGAAGCTCGCGCCTACTTCGGTCGATCTCGTCTTCATTTGCGACACCTACCACCACTTCGAATTTCCCCACAAGACGATGCTCTCAATCGCGGCGGCGCTGAAGCCCGGAGGTCGCGTCGCCCTACTCGACTTCGAGCGCATCGAGGGAGTCAGCTCTGAGTGGACGATGGGACACGTCCGCGCCGGAAAAGAGGTCTTTCAAAAAGAGATCGAAGATGCCGGGTTCGAACTCGTCGAGGAGTTTGATCTCTTCACCGAGAACTACTTCCTCGTCTTCAAGAAGAAGTAGGAAAGGTAGCCCCGACCGGCCCGGTCGGGGTTGCGCGCTCAGAGCCCCTCGACCTTCCAGCCCTCGCGATATTCCTCGTGGATCATCGCGTTGGCCGCGTCCGATCCGACGAATTTCCCGGCCGCCTCGTCCCACTTCAGCGTTTCGCCCTTCAGCCGCATCGCCACGGTGCCGAGGAGGACCGCTTCGGTCATCGGACCCGCGTAGTCGAAATTCGTGAGCGGTTTGCCCGGAATGTCACCGCGGATCGCGTCGGCGAAGTTCTTGTGGTGGTGACCCGCCTCGACCGCCTCGATGACCTCATCGGATTTCTTCCCGTCGCGGTAGATCGTCGGCATGCCGCCGTGGGGGATCACGAGCACGCCGGTCGTCCCGATCACGAGCGTGCCGGTAGCGGGAGCCTTTTCGATCACCTTGCCCTCGCCATTCTTCTCCTCGGGACCAAGCAATGCGATCACTTCGGCGGGCACGCGCTGGACTCCGTCATACCAGGTGAAATTGAAATCACCCTCGGTGAACGTATTGCCTTTCATGCGATGGTGAACGAGCCCATCGAGCGGCCAACTGTCGCCATCGACCGGAGCCGGACCATGCGAGGTCACCTCGAGGGTCGTCGGCTGACCGAGCCCCATGAACCAGGTGTGATAAATGTGGCAGCCCATGTCGCCGAGCGTGCCGGTGCCGTAGCCGATGCGCTTACGCCAGTTGCTCGGATGGAATTCGCGCGGGATATACTTCCGCATCTTGCCGACGCCGATCCACTTGTCCCAATCGAGCGTTGCGGGCGGGGCTTCGTTGCTGTCGGGCAGGGGAGTCATCGCGCCCCACGATTTCGGGCATGAGCTGTGGACCGCCTTCACCTTGCCGACGGCTCCGGCTTGGAGCAGTTTCACTGCGGTTTGATTGCCCGAACTCGAGGCGACCTGGATGCCCATCTGGGTCATGAGACCTTTCTCCGAAGCAAAAGCACGGAGGCGGCGCGACTCATCGAGAGTTCGGGTGAGCGGCTTTTCACAATAGACGTGCAATCCGAGTTGCATCGCCGCCATCGCGATGGGCGCGTGCATGTGGTCGGGCGTGCCGATCACGACCGCGTCGATTTCCTTGTACATCTTGTCGAGCAACTCGCGCCAGTCCTGGAAAACCTTCGTGCCCGGATGGGCTTCGTCGAGTTGCTTGGTGCGGCCGAGATCGACCTCGGCCACGGCGACGAGGGTCGTGTTCGGCGCCTGGAGCATTTCGGTGAGGTCACCCCAGGCCCGGCCGGCGGCACCGAAGTTGGCAAAACGGAGATTGCCGCTCGGAGCACCCGAGGCAGTGGTTTGCCAGCCGATCCAGGGGGCAGCGAGGGTGGTGGCGGAGGCGGTTTTGAGGAAGTGGCGGCGGCTGGTCATGGGGAAGTTTCAGGTTTGAAGTTTAAAGTTTCAAGTTATGAAGGTGGGTTTGTTAGTCCGTGAGGTTGTTGGATAGGGTCGCTTCGGTTTCGGGGGAGAGGGCGAAGGGGTCTTTGGAGTCGGGGGTGCGGCGATTGAGGTCGGTGAGGACGTTGCTGTTGATGAGGATCTTATCGCAGGCGCCGGTGGCGCGCACGGCCGGACCGTCGAGGCCCGAGAACTGGTTGCCCGAGATGACGATGTGTTTTGTGTTTTCGAGGACGATACCGTGGCCGATGTCGAGCTGGACGGGATTCTCGTGTTCGAGGACCCGCTTTTCCTTTCCCTCGCCGATGTGGCTGTTCGAAAAATTGTTCGCCGAGATCGTGATGCGTCCGCTCTTCTCCGAAACGCGCACGCCGAAGTGATGCATCAGAGTGAAGGTGTTCGCCGAGACGGTGATGCCGTGGGCGTCGCGCAGGTCGATGCCGCCGCCCATGTCGTGGGCGATGACGTTGGCCGAGAGGGTGATGCCGTAGCAGTCGCGGTCGAGAATGATGGCGGTGCCGTTGCACTCTTCGATCATGTTGCCCGAGACGACAGAGCCGTAGGTGTTCTCGATGACGACGCCGTTTCCGAGGTGGTCGTCGATGTTGTTGCCGTTCATGCAGAGGTTGAAGGCGTCGACGCAGACGAGGGCGTCCTGGTTTTCCTCAAAGTGGTTCGCGTTGACGACGATGTCGTGTCCCGCATCGATGAAGAGGCCGGCCTTTTTGTTGTAGGTCAGGATCGAGTCGGAGACGCGCGGATCCTCGTAGCAATCGACCAGGGCGATGCCGTGACCGCCGTGATGATCGACCGAGAGGCCGTGGATGAAGATTTCCTGGATGCCCTCGGCAAAGACGCCGTCACCGCTCTTCTCATTTCCCGAGATGCGGAAATTGCCGACCTGCACGCGCCAGAGTCGCGCCTTGGGATCCGCGTCGAGGGTCTTCGGCCGGATGATGAGCGCGGGTTTGCCTTCTTCATTCAGGTTTTTGATGTGGGTCGAGGCACCCGATCCCTCGAGTCGTGTCTCCGGAGAGGAAAGCACGAGCGGCTCGCGGATCTCGGTTGTGCCCGGCGGCAGTCGCAGGATTCCCCCCGACTCCGGCAAGGCATCGAGAGCGGCCTGGATCGAGGGGAATTCGGCGGCATCGAGCGCGACCGGCGGCGGCAGCGGAGCCGCCTCCTGCGCATTGAGGGAGGCAGCGAGGCCGAGGCCGAGGAGCAAAGAGGGTTTGAGCAGTGACATGACCCTGTCTTCATGCCGGAAAAGGAGGCTCTTTGTCAAAGGTCGCGGGAGGCGCGATGGCGGAGGGGAGGGGGAAATGATTTCGTGGCAATCGAGAAACCTCACCCCACCACCTCCCGCACCACCTTCCCGTGCACATCCGTCAGCCGGAAATCCCGTCCCTGGAACCGATGCGTGAGGCGCTCGTGATCAAAGCCTAGCTGATGCAGAATCGTCGCGTGCAGATCATGCACATGGACGGCGCCGTCGGTCACTTCGTATCCAAAATCATCACTCGCTCCGTGGATCTTCCCGGCTTTGAAACCTCCGCCGGCGACCCACATCGTAAACGCGTCGATGTGGTGATCGCGTCCTCCGGCCCCGCCGTCGCGGATTTCGCCCATGGGGGTGCGTCCGAATTCACCGCCCCAGACGACGATGGTGTCTTCGAGAAGTCCGCGCTGTTTCAGATCGAGGACGAGGGCGGCGGAGGCCTGGTCGATCTCACGGGCGATCTCGGGGAGATGTTTGTCGAGGTTCTCGGTGGGGCCGCCGTGGTGATCCCAGTTCGTGTGGTAGAGCTGGACGAAGCGCACTCCTCGCTCGATGAGGCGACGGGCGAGGAGACAGTTGTTGGCGTAGCCGTTTCCGCCTTTCGTCGCGCCGTAGAGATCGAGGGTGGCCTGGCTTTCGCCTGACAGATCCATCAACTCGGGCGCGCTGCTCTGCATGCGGTAGGCCATCTCGTAGGCGGAAAGGCGCGTCGCGATCTCGGGATCACCGGTGACGCCAAGTCGCTCGCGGTTGAGGGTGCCGACGAGATCAAAAAATTCACCCTGGCGTGCCGCGTCGATGCCTTTGGGATTGGCGAGATTGAGAATGGGATCGCCGCTGCCGCGGAAGGGCACGCCCTGGTAGCTCGAGGGGAGGAATCCGGCCGACCAGAGAGCATTCCCGGCGCGGGGTCCGCGGGGGCCGGACTGGAGGACAACAAAGCCGGGAAGGTCGCGCGACTCGCTCCCGATTCCGTAGGTAACCCATGATCCCATGCTGGGGCGGCCGGGCACCTGGAAGCCGGTGTTCATGAAAAGCTTCGCCGGTCCGTGGTTGAAGACATCGGTCTTCATCCCGCGCAGCCAGGTGACCTCGTCGACGATCTTGCGATGGTGGGGGAGGAGATCGCTCAGGGTCATGCGCGCCTCGCCGTAGGTGCCGAATTCGCGCTGGCCACCGAGGAGCTTGGCGTTTTTGGGGAGAAAGGCGAAACGTTTCCCTGCGACGAGCGACTCGGGCGGGAGCTGTCCGTGGAATTCGCGGAGGCGCGGTTTGTCCTCGAAGAGTTCGAGCTGGCTTGGCCCGCCCGCCATGAAAAGGAAGATGACGTTCTTTGCCTTGGCCGCATGATGGGTGTGGCGCGGCGTCATCGGGTCGCCGGTGGGAATGGCGGCGGCGCTCTCGCGGGCGAGCATTTCGCTCAGGGCAATGGAGCCAAGTCCGAGGCCGCAGCGTTCGAAGAAGTGGCGGCGCGTTTGTTGATGGAGGGGGGGAAGGTCAGGGTTCATGCTACGTTCATTCCCTCGTGATAAATTCATCGGTGTTCATCAAGGCCCGTGCTACGGTTGTCCATGATGCGGCCACGGCTGGATCCTTCGAGCCCTTCGGCGCGACTTCCGCAGCAGCGGCCGGGTCCTTTTGGAACGAGGCCAACTGAGTTTCGCGGAAGGACGCCACCGCGTTGCGTTCCGAATCGGATGGGGGGCGTGAGTAGCAGAGGAAAAAGGCGCGTTCGAGCCGCTTTCCATCATCGGCGGGCACCTCTTTCAGCAAACGCGCCCCGAGTCCCTGCGCGAGTTCGAAGAGACTCTCGTCATTGGCGAGGGTGAGCGATTGCAGGGGCGTGTTTGATCGAACCCGACCGGTGCACACGCTCTGGAAATCGGGCGAGTCAAAGGTCGTCAGGAGCGGGTAGGGGGCGCTGCGGTAAAAACGCGTGTAGAGGGCGCGGCGGAAGCGGTCGGGTCCGTCGGCGGCGGTCCAGTTTTTTTTGTTTTGAGTAAAGGCGTAGACACCCTCGGGCTGCGGGGGACGCACCGGAGGACCGCCGACTTTCGGATGAAGCAGTCCGCTCGCGGAGAGAGCAGCATCACGAACGATCTCGGCCTCGACGCGGAGGCGGTTCTGCCGGGCGAGGAGGTGATTGAGCGGATCGGTTTCCTCGAGGTCGGGTCGGGCGTGGGAGGACTGCCGGTAGGTCGCGGAGGTAACGATGTGCCGGTGGAGCCGTTTCATGGACCAGCCGTTCGCGACGAAGTCATGGGCGAGCCAGTCAAGGAGTTCGGGATGGGTGGGAAAGGTGCCCTGCGTGCCGAAGTCGTTCTC
>DDSV01000021.1:319-61663 GCA_002344215.1 Akkermansiaceae bacterium UBA2381 | reverse complement strand
GCATTAGCTCAGTTGGTAGAGCACCTGCATGGCATGCAGGGGGTCAGCGGTTCAAATCCGCTATGCTCCATTCCGTTTTCCCCGCCGCCCTTTCGGTCTTCCAAGGGTCCTGCCAACGGATCACGACAGCTTCGAGATGAAGCCTGAGGCAAGACTGAGGACGAGGAAAAACCCGCACATGTCCGTGCAGGTGGTCAGGATGGGCCCGGACGCCAGGGCCGGGTCGACCTTCAGCTTTTTAAGCAGCAAGGGAACACATCCGCCGATGAGGACGGAAACCACCGTATTCAGAAAAAGCGCACCGCCAATGACGAGGGCGAGCCAGAGATTCCCTTTCCAGATCGCCGCCATCGAACCGAGGACGATCCCGAGAACGAGTCCGTTGAAAATCCCGAGCATCCCCTCTTTCCAGACGATGCGAAGATACTCGTGTGGCCGGATCAATCCCAGGGTCAACTCTCGAATACTCACCGCCACGGCCTGATTCCCCGAGCACCCACTCATGTCTGAAACAATGGGCAAAAAAACCGCGAGGGCGATGACTGATTCCAGAGTGCTCTCATGGGCGGCAATCACACTCGCTGCGACGAGATTGAGAATAATGTTCGGCCCCAGCCAGGCGAGACGCCGCCCGCAACGGGCCATCATCGGCATGCTGCGCAGTTCCTCGCCACCGAGAATACCGCTGGCGTGCAGGTAGTCCTCGGTCTGGTGATCCGATGTTGCCTCGCGCACCACCTGCCGGGTCACCACCCCGACGAGTTCCCCGTCTTCATCAACGACGGGGAGGCCGATGTATTCTTTCTCCTCAAAAATCCTCCGGAGAGTCTCAAAATTGTCACTGACATTTACCATGGCCGGACTGGCGATCATGATATCCACCACGGAGCGGTCCCGCGGGGTGAGGACCAGATCTCTCAATCTCAGGACACCCTTGAGCACTCCCGTTCCGCTCACCACATAGACATACTGGACATCCATGTCGCTGTAGTGTTCGGCCTTGGTTCCCAGATCCGTCAAGACGTCGCCAACGGACGCCTCCTCTGAAAATGAGGCAAAGGACTCGTTCATCAGTCCCCCGGCAGTATCCCACTCATAGGCCGAACGCTCCCGCAGATGATCCGCCTCCTCGGGGTCATCGAGTTCGGCAAGAAGTGCCTCGGTTTCCGCCTTGTGCATCTCACGGAGGAAATCGGCCCCGATGCCTTCCGGAAGTTCCTCGACGATGTCAGCGGCGATCTCCGGCGGAATTTCTTCAAGAATATCAACCGCTTGCGACTCCGGGAGAATCTCGAGAAGCTCGGCCGCCGCGGCCGGGTCGAGCAGTTCGACAATCCCCGCCTGCTCCTCCCCCGTGAGGCGGGACATCGCGAAGCGCTGCTCATCGGGCGTGAGAGAATCGAGAATTTCACTCAATCCCGCCGCATTGCTCGACTCGACACATTCGACCAGTTCCTCCCACGGACGCTCAGCCTCCCTCTCGTTCACCACATCAGCCATGAGAAAACCAACACTCTACCCCCGAAGCTCACCACCCGCACCCTCACATCGCGAAAATTCGAATTGTCGAGAGCCGACAAACGAATTTACTATCCTCAATGGCAAACGTTTTCCCGAAGACACGAGTTGAACCCCTGCTTTGCCTCGCTGTCGCTGTTTTGCATTTAGTTTCGACGGGAAGATCTGATGAACTCCAGGAATTCGGACCGTGCACCTATGTCTCTTCGGATTGGGCGGATGGAGATTCCTTTCTTGTGAAGCTACCCGAGGGGAAACAAGAGGTCTTCCGGCTCTATTTCGTCGATTGCATTGAACAGTCGGCAAATGACCTCACCGACAAGCGCCGCTTGAGAGAGCAATCACGGTATTTCGGTGTCGAGGACATCAAGATCGCCCTGGAACATGGTGCCAAAGCGGCAGAGTTCACGGCAAAAGCTCTCAGTAAGCCATTCACCGTTCACACCAATTTCGCGAGCGCGATGGGCAGATCCGCCAAACCGCGCTTTTACGCATTCATCAGAACATCTGAAGGAAAGGACCTTGGCCGGCTTCTCATCGAGAACGGTCTCGCACGAACAGTCGGAATCGGGCGCGAAACTCCCGACGGCACTCACCGCGACGACTGGTCGGACTTCCTACGGGACATCGAACTATCCAGCGCGATCAGGGGAAAAGGGATCTGGGGTCATTCGAACCCGGAAATGATTGTCTCGATGCGGAAGGAGGAACGCGAGGAAATGCGTCTCCTCGAATCCATCGATGATGCATTGACCGTCACGCCGCCGACTTCACCCATCGATCTAAACACTGCTTCCATTGATGAGCTGATGCGGAGCGGTCTGCGGGAAGCTCTCGCGGATGAAGTCGTCAAAAAACGGCCATTCTCCCACATCGAAGACCTCCTCGAAATCAGAGGCATAGGCCCTGCCACGCTTGAGAAGGTGAAACCCTATCTAACGATTAACAATCCAGAGAGCACCAAACCCGCACCTTGATCTTTGCCCCATTCACGTTTCCCTTAGGGGATCATGGATCGTGATCAAAACCTCTCCCGCTTTCTCCAATCCGACGGTCGCACCGTTATTCTTCCGATTGACCACGGCACCGCCATTCCGGTAGCCGGCCTCGAAGACCCGATAGGATTGATTGAGACACTCAACCCTGTCGTGGATGGCTACGTCGTGAATCTCGGGCTTGCCCTTGCTGCCGCCGACGCCCTCGAGGGTAAAGGCATATGCCTCCGAACCGACTGTTACAAGCCACGCTACGGAAACAATCTCGATGAAGGCAGCTACCGTCTCTACGGGGCCGAGGAAGCCCTCACCGTCGGAGCCCACGCGGTGATGAACATGCTCTACACGCATCACTCAAACGAAGTCGGCATTTTCCGCGAAGCCGCCGAACTCATCACCGAGAGCCTCGACGCGGATATCCCTGTCATTCTCGAGGCCCTACCCTTTGGAATCGGACGCCCGAACGACTACACCCTCGAAAACATCGGTTTCACCGTGCGCGCGGCGGCCGAACTGGGTTCTGATATCGTCAAGACTGCCTTCCCGACCGGTGCAAGTGCCGATGAATTCAGGGCAATTGTCGAAGCCTGCTTTGTTCCCGTCATTGTCCTCGGAGGATCCGCCATGGGAGACGATGAGGCTCTCCTGACCATGGTGAAAAAAGCGATCGATGGTGGTGCCGTTGGAATCGCGGTGGGACGTAACGTCTGGCAGCACCCCAAACCCGCCAAAATCGCCGCCGCGCTCCATGCCGTGGTTCATGATGATGCGACAGTGGCTTCGGCCCTGAAATGCCTCGCCTGAAATTCTGACATTTTGAAAGGCTGACATTCTGAGATGCCGGCCAGTTGACCTCCATGATTATTCCTAGCCTTCAATATGCGGGGCGGGTCCTTCGGACCGCTGACAAACGTCATTTGGCGAAGTTCATGTGGAACTTCGGGGTCAAAGGGATTCACTCGGTCAATCTTTACAAAAAGCGGATGAAGGAGGGCATCTATTTCCCTCCCTTTATCTATATCTCCATTCTCAACAGTTGCAATTTGCGCTGCCAGGGCTGCTGGGTCGATGTCGACAAACCGCAGGTCAAACTCGACCTCGCCGATTTGAACAAAATCGTCAACGAGGCCAAGTCTCACGGGAACTCATTTTTCGGCATATTGGGCGGTGAGCCATTCATGCACAGCGAGTTACTGGATTTCCTGGCCGAACATCCGGATTGCTTTTTTCAGGTCTTCACGAACGGTCAGATGATCACGGAGAAGAAGGCGAAACAGCTCCGCCAGCTCGGGAACGCGACGCCTTTGATCTCAATTGAGGGCACCGAACTCGTCGCCAATGAACGGCGTGGAGGGAAGGACGTCCTCAACCGCACCCTCAAAGGCCTCGACCACTGCCTTGAGAACAAGATCCTCACCGGGGTCGCGACAAGCCTCTGCCAGACGAATATCGACGACCTTCTCACCGAGTCCTGGCTTAGGAAACTGATCGACCGGGGCGTGCACTACGCCTGGTATCACACCTACCGCCCCGTTGGACCGCAGCCAAACGAGGATCTCGCCCTCACCCCCGAACAGGCGCGTCGGGTCCGGGAATTTGTCGTGAATATGCGGACAAAGCTGCCCCTCGGCATCATCGACGCCTACTACGACGGTGAAGGACGCGCCCTCTGCCCGATGGCAAACGGCATCTCCCACCACATTTCGCCAACCGGTGCCATCGAACCCTGCCCCATCATCCAGTTTGCGACCGACAACGTCCGCGACGGATCCATCTACGACACCCTCACGAAGTCCGAGTTCATGAAGGATTTTCGCGAGACCGCAGCAAAGCACACGCGCGGCTGCATCGTCCTCGAACGCCCCGACCTCGTCAAAGCGCTCGCCGAGAAACACCACGCGTCCGACACCACGATCCGGAAGACAGCGATGGCGGAACTCGAGGCGATGACACCCCGCAACAGCCAATGGATGCCCACCGGCGAGGAAATTCCCGAAAAGCACCCCGTTTACCGCTGGGCGAAACGGATTTGGTTCAATGATTTCGGGGTTTACGACGGAATGGAGAAGAAGACTGCTGAGAAGTAGTCGATTTGCCGCAGGCAGGGATCAGCGCTAGGGTGTCCCTCGTCTCATGCTTCCCTGGTTCCAGAACAATCAATTCCCCCTCTACCTCGCCCCGATGGCGGGAGTCACGGATCTGGTCTTTCGCC
Source organism: Akkermansiaceae bacterium UBA2381 (assembly GCA_002344215.1). Taxonomy (GTDB): domain Bacteria; phylum Verrucomicrobiota; class Verrucomicrobiia; order Verrucomicrobiales; family DEV007; genus Arctic95D-9. The sequence continues at coordinate 56,938 of DDSV01000021.1, read as the reverse complement.
GGATCTGCAAGGAACTCGGAGCCGATGTCATGGTGACCGAGTTTGTCTCGGCCGAGGGAATCATGCAGGCGGATGAACGCACCCGCATTTATACCGAGTTCGATGACGAGCAGCGCCCTGTCGGGGTGCAGCTTTTCGGTGCGGACGGCCCACGTATGGCGGAAGCGGCAAAAAAGATCATCGACTGGAAGCAGCCCGACTTCATCGACATCAACTTCGGCTGCCCCGTAAAGAAAGTGGTTTCCAAGAATGGCGGCTCATCCCTGCTGAAAGACTGCCCCATCCTGGCTCAGGTTGCCGCCTCCATCGCCAAAGGCGTTGGTGATCAGGTACCGGTGACAGCCAAGATCCGCATTGGTTGGGATCAGAAACTCATCAATGCCCCGGAAGTCTGTCACATCCTCGAAGATTGCGGAATCCAGGCCATCGCGGTTCACGGCCGGACCCGGGCCCAGGGATACTCCGGCGAAGCCGATTGGAATGTGATCGATCAGTGCAGTCGTTCAGTCTCGATTCCGGTGATCGGTAACGGGGATATCACCTCGGGGGCAGAGGTCGAACTCCGGCGAAACACGACGTCTGTTAGCGGTATCATGATCGGACGGGCAGCGATGCAGTATCCGTGGATCTTCCGCGACGCCAAAGAGTATCTTCTGACCGGGAAGCACCCCGAACCCGTCTCAGGCAGGGAACGATGGGATCTTATCCTTCGACATACCCGTCTTCTCATCGAATGGGGCAAATTCCCGACCGAGCGTCATGCAATGCAAGCCTTGCGCTCCCGCTTAATGGCCTACTCCAAGGGGCTACGACACGGCAAAATACTCCGACTTCGGTTCTCAACCGTGAATTCAGTCAGTGAACTTGAGGATATCGCCGCGGACTATCTCAGCGGAGCACTGGAAGCAACCGGCACTGAAGCCGCGTTGTCCGCGTTGCAATAGGCAATCGATCGATGATCAGGACTGTCGAAGCGGTAAACTCCCTCGAGCTTTCTCGCATCTGCCTTGAGCTTTTCCAGATCGGCCAACATTCGCTCCCCGCGGGTCTTCCTTGCCTGCATTTGACGCGAGAATCGGCGATACGAACGCCAAAGCTCCGGAGCTTTAATGCAAATGACCAGAAGGAGCACAGAAAGCGATGCAGCCAGAAAAGTAAGGAAGAAGGTGGTGACGGAAGGCATTGGCGCAACTTAAAAGGAAGGATTTCCATAAATTTAATCAATTTAAACAAATTTAAAACCTTTTATTTCATTTTTTAAAATTTTATTAACTTTGTCCAAGGATTCCGATCGTCTTGGTTGAGGTTTCACTGGCCTCGAATTAGACTGCGTTTTAATCTCATCCCCGCTGATGTTTGATGTGATCCCCACGGATATAACTCTGGACTCCAATCCCGGATACTCAGCTTCCCCATTTCCCGCCATGGTTCCGGCAACGTCAGCCTTTTTGAAAATCTCCGTCCTTGCGGGAGGGATGCTACTGGCTTGCCCGGTGCTCCCGGGCCAGGACGCCCCCCCTCCTCAGGCAACGAGCAGTCCTCCCGTCTCCATTCCGGTTAAACTGGATATCTCACGCCGTAGCCTAAAGAACTTTCTCACCGACGAAGCTGCGCTTTCTCCCTACCGATCCCCCGACGGAACGATTGGTGAGTTGACCGGCCTTTTCATGATCGGCTCCGGCAGCGTTCCCTATGCGGTATTTTGGGACAGCCTTTCGTGCCGCCTTCTCGGCGTGCTCGATATTACCCGGCCGGGAGAGGCGGAATCAGTTGCCCCTTTGCCACCTTCCGGGGGTGACGAAACGGTGAAGACGGCCCCTTCCCCCTATGTTCTCAAAGCCTCAGGGCCGGCTCAGTTTTCAGGACCTACCGGCAGCCCGGCAACACCGGTCTATTTCGGCTTCCGGCTCATCGACGGGAAGCCGGAGTTTCTCTACACTTCGGGGCCTCTCGCGGTTGAAGAACGGATCTGGCTCGAGGAGGGCGGGACCTTGCTGAAACAGCGGTTCTCGGTCCGCGACGCGGCAAAGGGGTTCCGGATTCTGCTACCTGCTGAATGGAAAGAACGCGTGGCGGTTTCGGCAGGAACGTGGAAGAATGAAACTCTCACCGTGCCGGCCGAAGCGGCAGGCGAAGTGATCCTTACCTATCGCCTAACTGATCGGGAACCTGAACCTGCTGTTTCCAATTGAGATATCCCATTTCATTTCTGCGGGAAAGAATCCTTTCCCTGCTTCCGGCTTTGGTCCTCGCGTCACTTCCGTATGCCGGATACTCACAAACGGACTCGACGGCCGTCGATACCAATCCACCCGAGAGCAAGGAGCGCCCGTTTGTCACGCTGAACCCAACGGATCAGGTTCCGCAGGTCAGAGCGATCATCCCGATGGACGGGGCAAATGTGTTTTTCCTGAATCATCGCGGCCAGATTGGAGCGGCGAAGTTCAGCCCGGGCCTGAGCCAGATCGGTTGGGATCTTTACTCGGAAATCAAGTTAAACGCGCTTCCCTCCCTTGCCCTCGGTCCGAATTATTCGATCCTCACCGCCTCGGAGAATGAGTTAACGCAGGCCTTTGATTCGGACAAGAATGCTCAACTCGACTTTTTCCAGGCCCTCCTTCAGGACTGGCCCGGCCGGGGCAAAGGTGTCACGATCACCGCTGGCCCCGTCGCGGATCAGTGGGGTCGAATCATTCTGGCACTCTCGCCGGGGTCCCTGAATGAAGGTCAGCCGGCAAGGGCCCGGCTCGTCGCCTGGCACCCGGAGCACAAGAAGCTTGTCACGGTGACGGAAAGCGAATTGCTAATTGATGCTTTTGCGATCAATCGCGATGGACTCGTCGCCTCAAGACTCCACATGGCTGACTACAAGGATGGCTATTTTGTTTCCCTGACAGACCTTCCCTCTTTTGATTCGAAACAGCCGGATGCCTCTCCGGATCCGATGCCATTCACGCTTCCCTCCCTCGTGATTCCGGCGGAGCTGACCAAGAACGACCCTCCGGTGCAGCTTTGTTTTGCCCATGAGGGCGGAAAGGAGAAGCTTCTCCTCCCCTGCCCGAAATCAAAGCATCTCATTGAGATCCTGCCCGAGAAACTGGGTAACATCTGGCAGGGATCAATTCTTCTTCGAGGAAAGACGGAACGACCAGTCGAGTCGATCGTTGAAATGTCATCAGGCGTCATCCTCGGAGGCGGTTCCGAAGGGTTCGTGCCACTTAGTGGTCTCAGTGAACCTTACCGGATTATGCGGATCACTCTCGCGAAAGACGGAGTCATTCTGTTTTTCAACCGCTCGATAGACCGCTTCGAAGGTTCGAAACCGGAGAACTACTCCGTCAAAGCCATCGCTCTGAATGGCGGCGAGACGACCCTCGCCGTCGTCCCCGTTATTGAGTCGGACGGAAAAGCCGTCATCCTAAAGACGAATGCAATCTCAGCCGGAACCGTGCTGAGGGTAGTCTGCCAGAACCTGCCCTCGGAAAAAGGCGAAACACTCCTGAGTTCGGCGGCGTTTTACACCGTCCACCGACGTTAGGCCCTGCAACGCGGCACAAAAAAATGCGCCCGTTGCAAACGGACGCATTTTGACTTTAAAGGAAGTCCGGTAACCTTCCACCCTAGTCGAGCAGATCGGCAGGCACTTTGCCGCCGTTGGCAGCGAGTTGCTTCATCACTTCTTTGTGAAGCCACATGTTCATCTCTGCTGAGCCCTTGCTATCGATATCTTCCTTGCTGTAGCCTAACTCAAGCGCCAGTTCCTTGCGAGCCCCGTAGCTGCTGTCCATGCCCACGAGTTTCATCAGGTCGACAATCGAGCGCTTCCAATCGAGTTCCTCGGAGTTGGACTTCGCCATTTCCGCGAGATTTGCTTCGACATCAATCACGGTTATTGCAACAGGCACTGCAGCCGCCGGAGCTGCTCCTGGCTCAGGAGCCGGGGTGGGAGCCACCTCATCAGTCTTGGCAACATCGTCCTCTTTCGTGCCGAAAATCCGGCCCATCAATTTTGAAAACATACTCATAGGAATTCAGACTAAGACCGCGTTTCGGGAATAACAAGTTTCAATCATGACTCCTTTGCCATGTTGAGTAGTTTGCGAAGTAGTGGAATCGACCTAATCTTTCAGCAGTCATGACATCTCACGCCCGGAAATCGGCCATCCTTTTTGCTTTCTTGATCTGCATGCCCCTTATCACGGGCGGTCAAAGCGGCATGTTCAGCCGGGACGCTCACGCGGAAATCTATCGCAAAGCGAAGAAGTATAATCTTGTCCCGGTGGAGAAAGCCGTGCCGGGGGTCTTTATCGATATGCGATATAAAATCACTTCGGCATCGGGAAAGCCCCTCTATCGCAATGACATGCCATGTCTCGTGCATCGGTCCACTGCAGAAAAGCTTCAGAAAGTATCGAAAGCACTTAAGACCAGCGGCTACGCTCTCATGATCTGGGACGCATGGCGCCCTCCGGAGGCTCATCAGGCGCTCTGGGACGCGGTAAAGGACCCGAACTATGTGGTTCCGCCGAGCAAAGGGCTCTCGTGGCACTGCTACGGGATCTCGGTCGATTTGACTCTGGTAACTCTGGATGGAAAACCCGTTGAGATGCCCTCAAAGTTTGACGAGTTCTCATCGCGCGCCGCTTCGAAATACTCGGGTGGGGATCCCGAAATCGCCAAACGTGTCACCCTGCTCCAGACCGCGATGCAGGAGGCGGGATTCCGGGTTATTAAATCCGAGTGGTGGCATTTTGACGACATGAATGCCCGCGGAGGCATTCGTGATGTCACTGCCGCCGATCTTGGAATAGCGATGCCCTGATCTGAGTCCGATGCAGAGCGAAGCCGTCAGAATCGTCCGCGAGCTTCAGAGTGCGGGTCACGACGCCTATCTTGCCGGAGGCTGTGTGCGTGACCATCTTCGCGGCGTCGAGCCCAAGGACTACGACATCGCCACCAGCGCCTCACCTGACGAAATCCTGAAACGTTTTCCCCGGGGTGACACGATTGGTGCCCACTTTGGAGTGATCCTCGTGCGCCGGGGCGGATTCAGCTTTGAGATCGCCACCTTTCGAGAAGATGGCGTTTATGAGGATGGCCGACACCCTGCCTCGGTCAAATTCTCAACGAGCGAGGCGGACGCAAAGCGGCGGGATTTCACCATCAACGGGATGTTTTTTGATCCCGTGGCGGACCGGCTCATCGACCATGTGGGCGGGGCCGCAGACCTGGAAGCAGGAGTGATCCGCGCCATCGGCGTTCCCGAGAATCGGTTTCAGGAGGACTATCTCCGCCTTCTCCGCGCGATTCGCTTTGCCACAATTCTTGATTTTACCATCGAACCCGTGACTTGGAGCGCGGTGGAGTCGGTCTCGGATAAGATCAGTCTAATCAGTCCGGAGAGGATACGGGAGGAAATGGACCGCATCTGGCTGAGTGAGTCCCGTGTTCGTGGTTTTGATCTGCTTGTCTCAAGTGGACTTATGGGACAGATCCTGCCGGAGATTCTCGAACTGAAAGGCTGCGAACAACCACCGCAATGGCATCCGGAGGGTGACGTCTTTGTTCATACCCGCCTCATGCTTTCCCTGCTGCCAGCCGACGCCGGACTCGCCCTCGTTCTCTCGGTACTGCTTCACGATATCGGCAAGCCCGCAACTTTCTCCTACAACCCTGAAGAGGACAGAATTCGATTTTCCGGGCACGAAAAAACGGGTGCTGAAATGGCCGAGCTTATTCTTAAGCGCTTGCGGTATTCCAATGCGATCATCAACGCTGTTGTCTCCGGCGTTGCACATCATATGATGTTCAAGGACGTCAAAAAGATGCGCCTGTCGAAACTCCGGCGCTTCATGGCGCGGGAGCATTTTGACGACGAACTCGAACTCCATCGCGTCGACTGTCTCGGCAGCAACGGTATTCTTGAGAATTACGACTTTGTCCGGGAGAAGCAGCACGAGTTTGAGAGTGCCCCGCTCGTCCCTCCCCGCTTCATCAACGGAGGCGACCTCATCGCTCGAGGGATGTCCCCGGGTCCTGATTTCGGAGATATCCTCACCGAGGCGCAGGACCTTCAACTTGAAGGGGTCCTGACCTCGAAAGAAGAAGCGATGGCCTGGCTGGAAAGCCGAATCACATCTTCCCGATCCTGAGAGTGTGCTATGCTTCGGTCCCTTAGTGCGCCGGCATAGGTAGTTGACGATCCGGTTCTGCCTGTCTCCATTACCCTTGTGTGTATTGCTCACGATCCTATGAAGCCGACTTTCCACCACCCTCTCTTTGTTTTCGTTCTTGGCGCCGCAGTCTTCACTCTATCGACCATCCCCCGCGCAGGTAAGGCACAGGCCCCAAAAGCGGAAGACGACTTTGTCTGGCACGATGTCTCCTCCTGGGGAGTAGAGGGCCAGGGCTGGGCGGCGGAGAATCTGAAAGCCCGCTACGACAGGCTTCCGGCCAAGGCTGAGAAAATTGTCCGTCCTCCGGTCTGGGATCTCAGCCGCGACAGCGCCGGCATGGCATTTCGTTTCAATGCCGATTCCACCCAGCTGAAAATCAGCTACACCGTCGGCGACAGCAATCTCGCTCTGCCTCACATGCCGGCGACCGGAGTCAGCGGCGTCGACCTCTATGCTCTCGACGGGGAGAAATGGAAGTGGGTGGATGTGACCCGCCCGGCCAAGGTTGAAACGACCTACACCATCTCCGGAATGGACCCGGGAATGCGGACCTACATGGCCTATCTGCCGCTTTACAATTCCACCACCAAAATCTCCATCGGAGTACCGCGGGGTACGAAGTTTGAACCCATTGCCCCGAGGAAGGAAAAACCAATCGTCTTCTACGGCACCTCCATCACCCACGGGGCTTCTGCTTCGCGCCCCGGAATGTGCCATCCCGCGATTCTGGGACGCCGCCTCAACCGCCCCGTCGTCAATCTCGGATTCTCGGGAAATGGAAAGATGGAGCCCGAGATGGCCGCGCTGCTCTCCGAAATCGACGCCGCCGTTTACGTTATTGATTGTCTCCCGAACATGCTCGGGCCCGAAGTTGCAGAGCGCGCCGAACCGCTCGTTCGAAAAATTCGCGAAATTCATCCTGACACTCCCATCATCCTTGTCGAAGATCGGACCTACACCAATTCATGGATTTTTAAAACGAAACGGGATAGACATATTGAAAGCCGGGCCGCCCTCATCCGTGCCTTTGATCAACTCGTATCATCCGGTGTGAAAGGGCTTCACTATCTTGAGGGAGAACCACTCCTCGGAGACGACACCGAAGGCGCCACCGACGGATCACATCCCAATGACCTTGGCTTTATGCGTCAGGCCGACGCGATTGAACCGGTGCTCCGAAAAGCACTCGGAATAAATTGAACATAATCTTCCTCCTTGCTGTCCCAGAGGTGCACTCAGGCAACCCAATTCGAATCCATGGAAAAACTCATCATCATCGGCCTCATTATCCTCGTCATCCTGATCGCCTTTTTGATTCTGGCGAAGTTTATCGGCCTCTGGATTCGAGCCCGCGTTTCGAACGCTCCGATCGGGCTCCTCAATCTTGTTGCAATGTGGATCCGGAAGGTTCCGACCTCTCTGATCGTCGACAGCCGGATTACCGCGGCAAAAGCGGGTCTCGACTTCACGACCGACCAGTTGGAGGCCCATTATCTCGCCGGAGGCCATGTTGCTGACGTTGTTCTCGCTCTGATTGCGGCAGACAAAGCAGGCATCCCTCTCTCATTTGATCGCGCCTGTGCAATTGACCTCGCCGTTAAGGGAACCTCCAAAACGGTCCTCGAAGCGGTGAGAACCTCAATCAACCCCGCCGTGATTGACTGCCCCGGGGGCGGAGGCAAGATCGACGCGGTCGCCCGCGACGGCATCCAGCTGAGAGCCCGCGCCCGCGTTACGGTGCGAACAAACCTCGACCGCTTCGTGGGCGGTGCTACTGAAGAAACGATCATCGCCCGGGTAAATGAAGGCATCGTCACCTCGATCGGTTCATCGGCTTCGCATAAGGACGTCCTTGAAAATCCCGATCATATTTCGAAGCGAGTCCTCGAACGCGGACTGGATGCCAATACCCAGTTCGAGATTCTTTCCATTGATATTGCCGACGTCGACGTGGGTGAAAACATCGGCGCCATTCTCCAGGCGAGTCAGGCCGAGGCCGACAAGAAGGTTGCCCAGGCAAGGGCTGAGGTTCGACGCGCCGCCGCTGTCGCCACGGAGCAGGAAATGTCAGCCCGCACCCAGGAGATGCGGGCCAAACTCGTCGAGGCGGAAGCGCTCATTCCCATTGCGATGGCAGAAGCGTTCCGGAATGGAAATCTCGGGATCATGGATTACGCCCGCTACCGCAATGTTGTTGCCGACACCGAAATGCGGACCAGCATTGCGAATGAAATGAAAGAGGAAGAGGACGCTTCGGGATCCTCCAATAACGTCTAAGGGGACGACCGCGCGAAGATGGACAGCGATTTTCCATGGGTCTATGTGGCGATGATTTTCATCGCCTTTGTCAGCTGGATCCGGGCCCGTCTCCAGGAGGCCGCAGAGATGCGCCGTGTCAAAGCTCTCAAGAAGAAGGCCGCTCAGACGGAGCGTCGCTCAACTTCGCTCCCTTCCCCTGTTTCCCCCTATCTTCATCCCTCACCTCAGGTCCCGCACTCCAGGCCAGTCGTCCGGGAAAGCACAGAAGTGGATGCGCCTGTCCCGGAACTGCCAAAAACCTTTCGAGAACTGTTTGAGGTCCTCCAGGATCAGATGATTGGCCAAACGGAACCGCCCTCCGCCACTCAATCCGCTCCACCACCTCTGCCGGTATCACCTGCGCCTCGAGCCGAAGTGCCAGTCGCTGCGACCGCCGTTCCCCTGCCGGAGATAAAGCCACCCGTCTCTTCCCGTGCTCATCAGGGACGAAAAGTGGCTCGAAACACCTCCGGCGATTTGAGCCGCATGCTGAAGACCCGTGGCACCTTGAGGGAGGCTCTCATCATGAAAGAGATCCTCGATACCCCGGTCGCATTGAGGGACTGACTTTGCTCTCTCAGTTCAGGAAGTGCCGAATAACACCGGGGGCAGCCAGTTGAATCACCAGCAGCGATAGACTGCTAACAACGAGGCTGGAAAGAACAACAAACGCGGCTTCAAACGCGACAAGGGCCTTCAAGGTCACAGGGTCCGCCCCGATATGCCTCAAGTGGAGGAACTCATCCCTCCTCAGGCGATAGGAAAGCAGGAAGACGAGAGCGCCAATCAAAATCGTCGCCAGCCCGATGGCAAAAAGCAGCCAGAGCACAAAACGCTGCACACTGAAGACTGTGGCAAAGAGTTCGTCCATCTCCTCTGCCGGCGAGACCAGTTGCAGGCCACCCTGCGCGGTATACCGCCCTTTCAGAAGTGCCTGATTTTTGGCATCGGCGGGAATGAGAATGGCACCGGTCACCGGATAATCTGAGAGATCGCCGTGAAAATGGAACTGATCGGCATTATCAGGATTGATCTCGTTGTACTCCACCACCGACGCGTTGAGCCGGATGGATGATTCCTTTTCAACCGTCTTGATCCGCTGGTCATCCCCGAGACTCTCCGCCTCATCGTGCCCGTGCCCAAGGCCCTCGATGATCCAGGCCGTTTTCAGATCGACAAAAATGGCTCCGTCATCCGGCGACCCGCTGCTCTCCAGGACACCCACGACCGTCATCTTTAGCGGGTAGACTCCGGCAAGATCAAAGAGAGTCTCCGGGGTGGAAACGATCGCGTCCCCGGGACGAACTCCGTTCTTCTCCGCCACATCCGCACCCACGACACATTCTCCCAACCACAGGAGAGGGCGCCCTTCGCGGATGGTCAGTTTTCTAAAATCGAAATAGTCGAGCGAAGTTCCGACGATGCGATGCCCTCCGGCCGAAAACCTCGCGTAAAGCGGGATGACCGAAGCGAGTCCGCTCTCCGCGATGGTATCAAGCTCACGGGAGGGCAGTGTCGCAAGATCGGGTCTCGTAAAATAGAGACCGTTAAAAACCAGTTCCAGAGGACTGCCGGCCTGCCCGAGAAGCAAGGGAGTCTCCATCGCCCTGGCGCGGAGCTGGACCTCGACCCGGGAGACGATCAGGCCGATACCCGACGGCAACAGCCAGACGAGCGTAAACGCGGCCACAAGCAGCAGGGTTTTGACCCGATTTCGCTGAAGGTAGCGGAAGCCCAGAAAAACGATCCCTTTTCCGTTCATGCGTTACCTCCCGCAGTTCGCCATTGCAGGGCATCGATGACCCTCCCGAAACGCGGGAGAAGAACGGGATCATGAGTGATCATCACCACGCTCGAACCGATATGTTTCGCCTCCTCAAGGAGCAGGGCCACGATGCGGTCCTGATTCTCGGGATCGAGGTTTCCGGTCGGTTCATCCGCCAGGATGAGGCGGGGAGAGGTCACCAGGCCCCGACAGAGCGCGGCCCGCTGGCGTTCCCCCTGCGAGAGTTGGCCGGGAAATTTATCCAGATGACGGGAGATTCCAGACCTCTCCGCGAGGAACTCGCAGCGATCGCGGGTCTCCGGTGACAGGCGCAAGCTCGAGCTGATCCGGAAGGGAACGAGAATGTTTTCGCGGATGGTGAGGTAGTCGAGCAATTCGAAATTTTGCGGCACCAGCCCGATCGTCTCTAGGCGAAAGCGCTGGCGAGCCGCAACACTGAGTTCCCCCACCTTGACTCCATTCACTTGAATCTCTCCCGCAGCCGGAACGAGAATCCCTGAGATCAAATTCATCAAGGTCGTTTTCCCGCAACCACTGGGTCCGACCAGAGCAACCGTTTCTCCAGCCTCTACCCGCAGTTGATCCAGCCGCAGTTCAAAAGACTCGGAGGGATAAGAAAAGCGCACGTTCTCAACAACAATCATGGCTCCGGGTCGATAACGCGGCGGGAAATCTTTTGAATCCGCTCTTCGTTGAGGAGATCCAGTCCGCTGATTCGCCACACTTCATTCTCAGAAGAAATCGTCATTTCCGCCTCGTATTTATTGGTACGTTCGTGGGTGTGTCCCCAATGCGTTACCTCCCCGATCGTTACCCACTCGGCACGGGTCTTGAACGATCCTTCGGGGATTCCCGGACTTTCCGAAGCGCGACATTCGCGCAGGGCGATCTCGTTGACGCGGACCCTCGGTCCTCCGGTGTTTTCGAGTTCCAGGGATGACCTCATTTCGAGGTATACCTGCTCCAGCAAGTGCCCCGTCACACTCGCCTCGAGGGTATCGTAAATGGAAGACTCATCGCGGTAATCGAACGCGTGGTAGGTGTTGCGCAAAAGCGCATAAACGAGATCGTCCCGTTCCTGATCGACGGGTAGGACAAGCTCTGATCCCCGAATTTTCAGAGCAGCGAAACAAACGACGATACCCCCGACAATGAGCCATCCCGACCAGGGTGGTGATTCGGTCTTTCGACGGGTCACGATGATTCCGGCATAGATCATCATCGCCAGGGCCGGGTAAAGTAGATAGCGGAACGGGTGATGTTCGACGCGGGTGACCGGCGGAACTGGAAGGAGAGCCGGTGGCGAAATATTCTCATCCAGCTTCCATCGCGCTTTGTTCGCCGCAGGAGTCAACGCCCGTGCCGAGGGTTTGCCCCGGCTTGCGATTTCGACGATTAGCCTCTCCTGCCCTGGAGCAAACCAGAGCCATTCGAACTCCATTTCGTCGATTCCGACGGTCGTCGCGGAGAGGGTCAAACCGACGAGCGCCTCATCGAGCGGAATCGTTTCGCGCTCGTCGGTGGCATAACCTTTTTCCACATCGGGAACGACAAATCGGACACTACGCTCGGTGTAGGTCAGCGATTCTCCCGGAGTCTTTAAATTCACCCCTGACTCAAACAAAGTCAGGAGGTTATCCATCACCCTCTGCCTCTCAGCCGGTCCGATCGAATCTGTCTCCATTCTCCACGCCTCCTTGAAGGCCCCAACCCGAACGAGAGCTTCGAGTCTGAACTCAAATGGCTCAATACTGATGAACCCCCGAATCGGCTCCTCGGCCGCGAAGCCGCGGGCGGCGAAGAGGCTAGTCACGCATAATGCAGCGCAAATAAGGGGGTAACGAAACATCGACGGAACGAAAGCCCCGCCTTGCCCTGCGTCAACCGAATCCAAGCTTTGCCGCTCCGCGATCAGGATTTGTCTCATTTTCCTCTGAAAAAGCCCTGAAGACGGTTCTTGATTCACCCGCGATTGTTTGCTTTGTTCCGAGTTCACGAAAATTGACCATGCGTAACCGAACCATCCCCCTGTTTCTTGGAGCTGTTCTCCTGCCGCTGACATCCAACGGTGAGACTGTTGATTTTATGACTCAGGTCAAGCCGCTCATCGAGGGGACTTGCATCCACTGCCACGGCGCCAAGAAACAGGAGGGCGAATACCGCATGGATACGAAGGAGTTCGCCTTCGCCGGCGGTGAAACCTACGCCAAGGAAACCATCATCCCAAAAGACCACGAGGCCAGTCCGGTCTACTGGATGACGACTGAACCGGCCGACAGCGACGACGTCATGCCGCCGAAAAAGCCGCTCACCGTTGAGCAGCAGGAAATCCTCAAAGTCTGGATCGCCGAAGGCGCAGTCTGGCCCGATGGCGTCGTGCTTGAGGAAAAGCCCCGCATGGATTTCAAAGTGAACGTGCTTCCGCTCCTCAGCCGGGGTGGACCTTTCAAAGCCGAAGAGCAAACCATGCTGCGCCTCTGGGTTGAGCAGGGAGCCGTCTGGCCGGCAAAATTTAAACTTGGCGGCAGCGAAGCCGATGCGGGAGGTCTCGCCGACAATCTCGCCCTCGTGAAAACCATCCGCGAAAACATCGTCGCCACCAGCACCGAGAAGTCGGAGACGGAGATGAAGGAGTACACCTCCACCATTCCAAAGACCGGAGTGAAGTTCGACATGGTCCCGATCAAAGGCGGAGAATTCATGATGGGCAGCCCCGCCGATGAGGAAGGCCGGTTCGAGGACGAAGGTCCCCAGCACAAGGTTAAAGTCGATCCTTTCTGGATGGGCAAATACGAAGTCACCTGGAACATGTATGAGCCATTCATGATCACGGGGGTGGCCCGGAACAAGGATGGTTCGCCTGAAAACATTCCGGCCGATTCGGCTCCGGTGGATGTGGTTTCCAGCCCCACCACTCCCTACACCGAGATGAGCTTCGGCATGGGCACTGACGGCTTTCCGGCGATCTGTATGACCGAACATGCCGCCAGTAAATTCTGCCAGTGGCTGAGTGCCCAGACCGGACACTACTACCGTCTCCCCACCGAAGCGGAATGGGAATACGCCTGTCGTGCCGGGACCACCGGTCCCTTCTCCTGCCCCACCGACCAACTCGCCGATTTTGCGGTCCTTGATCCGGAGCAGGTCCGCGTCGGTTACGAAAAAGTGGGAACCAAGAAGCCAAACCCCTGGGGGCTTTACGACATGCACGGCAACGTCATGGAATGGTGCCTCGACCAGTATCTTGCCGACGGCTATGCCGGTCGCGAGGGCAAAACCACTGAAAACCCTCTCGCTATTCCGACGACCCTTTACCCGCGCGTCGCGCGGGGTGGTTCCTGGTATGACCCGGCGGAGGAGCTTCGTTCCGCCCGACGTATCTTCTCGGACGAAAACTGGAAGGTTCAGGACCCTCAACTTCCCAAGTCGATCTGGTATCACACCGACGCCCATTGGCTGGGATTCCGCATCGTGCGCCCCTTGAATGTTCCTGAGGTGGAGAAAATGAACGAGCTCTGGAACCTCGGTCGCATCGGCGGCTGAAAACTTCGATGACCCAGATTGGTCCATCACTGACCAAGCAGAGAAAGGCGAACCATCCGGTTCGCCTTTTTTTCATTCCCTCTCTTCTTGCTCTTATCCTGGCAGGGGCGACAACCGCGGGAGAGAAGCAGCTTTTCACCTTCAAAGAGCCGCACATGGGAACGGAGTTCACGATCCGTTCCTGGGCCGAAGAGGGTCAACTCAATGACCTGACCCTCTTAACCCGGAAGGCCTTTGCCCGTGTCGCGGAACTCAACCGGACGCTCTCCGATTACCTCCCCGAGTCGGAGATCAATCAACTGGCCAAAGCTCCGGCGGGAGTCCCCTTCCCCGTCAGCGAAGACCTATTTGTCCTGTTCAAATCGGCAGGAGCCCTAACCGACGAGTCCGAAGGTGCCTTTGACATCACCGCAGGACCCCTCATTCGGATGTGGCGCATGGGGCGGAAGAACGGATCGCTCCCGACGGCTGACCAAATTGCATCGGCGAAAGCACGGACCGGATTTCATCATCTGAAACTGGATGCCGAGAAACGGACCATTACAAAAAGGGTCGATGGCATGCTCTTTGATCTCGGCGGCATCGCCAAAGGGTATGCCGCCGACGCCGCCCTCACCATTCTGCGGGACGGCGGGTTTCCTCAGACTCTGGTCGCCGCGAGCGGCGACATTGTCGTTGGCGAGGCCCCTCCCGGAAAAGCGGGCTGGAGAATAGGCATCGAAACGCTCGAAATCGGACACGACTTGAAAGACCTTGAGACCGTGACCCTGGTGAATCAGGCCATCTCGACTTCGGGTGACACTCGCCGTTATCTTGAAATCGCCGGAGTGCGCTACTCCCACATTGTCTCAACCCGCACCGGGCTTGGATTGACAGAAAGAATTGGTGCCAGTGTCATCGCCCCTGACGCTACCACATCAGACAGTTACGCCACTGCCGTGGTCCTTCTGGGAGTAAAGGAAGGCTTGCAATTCATCAAGAATAAACGAGGAATCGAATGCCAGATCGTCACCCTCCACGACGGTCAAGAAGTGTTCACCCGCACCGATGGATTCCTCAAGCCACAGGGACCAGAAAACGAAAAATAAAGCTCCCTCACCCCGTCGCGACGGGCGTGAAGCGGCGGTGCAGTACCTGTACGGAAACGACGTGCAGGGTCAGATTGAGTTCTCTCCGGAGAAACTTGAGGCTTTCTGGAGTCTCCGCGACGCGAAGTCGTTTGCCCGGGAATTCGCGACGGAATTGATTCGGGGAGTGGTGGAACATTCCACCGAGATCGACACCATGATCCGGAACCAGTTGGAGAACTATTCCTTCCAACGCCTCGCTGCCGTTGACCGGAACATTCTGCGTCTGGGCGCCTACGAGATTCGCTATGCTTCTCACATCCCCCCACAGGCAGCGATCAACGAGGCCATTGAGATTGCGAAACGATTCGGCACCGAGGAGTCGGCCGGTTTTGTCAACGGTATCCTCGACAAGATTTTGAAGCGCTGATTCATGGGTTTGTTCAAATCAATCCTCTCACGTTTCCGGGGAAACGATATTGACTGGGATGATCTCGAGGAGACTCTCATTACCGGCGATCTTGGAATCCGACTCACTACCGAGATCGTCGACCGTCTCCGGAAGCGCAAAGGCACCCTCGACGCCGACTCTGTGGTCGAGGCCTGCCGCGAGGAAATCAAAGCGATTATCGGGAGCGAACCTCTCCCCCTGCCCCCGCCGGGTCAGCCCGGGAAGCCAACCGTCATTCTCGTCGCCGGGGTTAATGGTGTCGGCAAAACCACCTCCGTCGCGAAACTGGCCGCTTTCCTCAAGGCTCAGGGCCACAGTGTCGTATTGGCCGCAGCTGACACGTTCCGCGCCGCGGCCATCGAACAGCTCAAGGTCTGGGCGGAGCGGCTCGACGTGCCTATCGTGACGACCCAGTATCAGGGCGATCCCTCGGCGGTATGTTTCGAGGCCCATCAGAAGGCAATCGCTACCGGAGCCGCCTATCTGATCTGTGACACGGCAGGACGGCTTCACACCCGCCACAATTTGATGGAGGAGCTCCGGAAAATCCGACGCACCCTCGCCAAGCAGGATGAAAGCGCCCCGCACGAACGCTGGATTGTCGTTGATGCCACGACAGGTTCCAACGCCGTCTCGCAAACCCGCGAATTTCAGTCCGCCCTCGACCTGAACGGAGTCATCGTCACGAAGTTGGACGGGTCGGGCAAGGGGGGAAGCGTGGTCGCCATCAAACACGAACTCGGGGTCTCCACCCGCTTTATCGGCACCGGGGAAACGGCAGCGGATTTTAAGCCTTTTATCCCCGACGAGTTTATTGAGACGCTCTTGTGAGGGCTTGAGGTGTTAAGGTTTTTAGGGATTGAGGCAATTCAAAACCTTAACACCTCAATTCCTCAATTCCTTCCCCCCCTCAATAAATCGCCTCGGTGATCACATTTCCCCTGGGATTGTAGCAACAGACCACCACCGTCACGTTGTAGCCGCCTTTCTGGTAATGAGCAACGCCGGCACCCATTTCTGTGGTGCCTTTCCAGACCATCTGGGTGTAGTGCCCGACCCCGCGATTGAAGAGCTTTTTGCTCAGGATTCTCTCCCCAGCCGGGATCAGACTCTTTTCAGCATACCAGGCCTGGCAGGCATCGAGCACCGAATATCCCGACGCTCCCCGGGTCGAACCTCCCTCAGCCAGGTTCTCTCCGTAAGGATTCATTCCACGGGGTAAATGGCCGAACCGACCGGATCGGGCAATCGAATTGGCCCTGCTCTGAGCGTAGCGGGCGATCTCGGACGACCAGCTCAGATTCGGACTACCCACCTCCTGACGCTTCCGGTTGTGGAAAGCAAGGACCTGAGAGATCTCGGTTGAGCTGATCCCGGAATCCGGAAGAACCTCGGAAGACGTCCGTATCTCCCTTGAGGCACAACCTGTAAACAGAGGAAGAATCACCCCTAACCCGGAAAGGGTGAGACGCACCAGCCAATTGGAAAGGTTCTTCTCCATTTTTATAATTACCATAATAATAGGGTGTAAATTCACCGATTGCACGCGTTATTCAAAGAATTCCGCGCTCGGTTATTCACCCGGCAGTTCATTTTCCGGAAGAGCAATCTTTATTCGGGAGGAGGATTCCGGTAGTTTCAAGTCTATGGCAAAATACCTTCTCGCCCTCGACCAGGGAACGACGAGCTCCCGGGCGATCATCTTCGATGAGCGGGGCAACCCCGTGGCCATTGCCCAGCAGGAATTTTCCCAAATTTTCCCCTCACCCGGATTGGTGGAGCACGACGCGAAAGAAATCTGGCACACCCAGCTTCAGGTAGCACGCGAAGCGCTCCGTCTCGCGGCATTGAAACCGTCAGAGATTGCCGGTATCGGAATCACCAACCAGCGCGAAACCACGGTGATCTGGGACCGGAAAACGGGGGAACCTATTGGCAATGCGATCGTCTGGCAGGACCGAAGAACCTCCGACTTCTGCCAGAATCTCAAGAATGCCGGTCATGACGCTCGAATACAGAAGGTTACCGGGCTGGTCATTGATGCCTATTTTTCAGGTTCCAAGGTCCGGTGGATGCTTGACCATATCGAAGGCGCGAAGGATCGGGCTGAGCGCGGCGAGTTAGCCTTTGGCACGATAGACTCATGGCTGGTCTGGAATCTCACCGGCGGGCGCCTTCATCTCACCGATGCCACCAACGCCTCCCGCACAATGCTCTGTGACATTGTCACGACCACCTGGAGCGAAGAAATGCTCGAGCTACTGGGAGTGCCGGTCTCCCTCTTGCCTGAGATTCGCGACAGCAGTGAAGTTTACGGAGAGACGGAGCCCGATCTGTTCGGTGGTGCCATTCCCATCGCGGGCATCGCCGGGGATCAGCACGCGGCTCTCTTCGGCCAGGCATGCCATTCTCCCGGGATGGCCAAGAATACCTACGGAACCGGATGCTTTGCATTGATGAATACCGGCGACACTCCCATCCGATCAAAGCACCAGCTTCTCAGCACGGTCGCCTGGCGAATCGGCGGAAAAACGGAATACGCTCTCGAAGGCAGTGTTTTCATCGGGGGGGCGGTCGTGCAGTGGTTGAGGGACCAACTCGGAATCATCCGGTCCTCCAACGAAATTGAAGCCCTTGCGTCGGTTGTCCCGGACAATGGCGGAGTCTATTTTGTGCCGGCGTTCTCGGGCCTGGGAGCCCCCTACTGGGACAGCTACGCCAGAGGCACGATCAGCGGACTGACCCGGGGAACCAACAAGGCCCACCTCGCCCGGGCCGCTCTTGAGGGGATCGCGTATCAAACCCACGATGTCATAAAGGCAATGATGGAGGATTCGGGGATTTCCCTCAAAGAACTTCGTGTCGACGGAGGGGCCTCGATGAACGGTCTGCTCATGCAGATGCAGGCCGACGTGCTCGGGGTTCCTGTGGTACGAGCGAGAGTGGCAGAAACGACCGCCCTGGGTGCCGCCTACCTTGCCGGACTCGCCACCGGAGTGTGGAAAAATGTGGAGGAAATCGCCGCCCAATGGACAGAAGACAGACGTTTCGAGCCCGGCCCCGACCAAAAACGGCTTCAGGGGCAATTGGAGGCATGGAAGGAGGCCGTGCGTCGGACGAGAAGTATCGAGTCCGGAACCGGAATCTCTTCATGACCCTATCGAACGCGCACGAGCAGAACGGTTTCTTGCATTTGCTGACTTTATGCGAAACCTTGGCCGCCAAATCCCAATGCGAAGTCTCCTAAGATCAAAGATTCACCTCGCCACCGTCACTGAGGCGAATGTGGATTATGTAGGCAGCATCACCATCGACAGGGATCTCATTGATGCGGCGGGCTTCTGGATCGGGGAAAAGGTCCTCGTCGTCAGTGCCACCACCGGCGCCCGACTCGAAACCTACGTGATCGAAGGTGAGGCCGGATCCGGTGTCATCGGCATCAACGGAGCGGCCGCCCACCTCATCAATGCGGGAGAGAAGGTGATCATCATGGGATTTGAGATCACTGACAAACCGGTTAAACCCAAAGTCGTCCTCTGTGACAAAGAGAATGGGATTGCCGAAATGCTCAACGAACGGGCCGGAATGATCGTCGGTGAGTAGACGGAAAATTTAGATCAAGGGTTGGCCCGCAGATCGAGAACCACCTTTAGTCCGACCGTGACCGACTCAAGCTTCTTGAGATCGATTTTCTCCAGGGTATCCGTCGCCTGATGGTGATGTGGATAACGGAACGACGCCGTATCTGTAGCCACCAGGGCATGAACTCCAGCTTCACGAAAAGCTTCGCTTACTGACTGAATTTCTTCCGCCGTCCCCCGTGCAAAAATACGTCCGACGACAGGCACCGCACTGGCAGCGGCGAAAGCGGTTTTTGCCGAATCGATCATAAAGCGGTCATCGTTTTCCCCGATGAAAGCGATGAAATTACCGACCGGTCCGAACGACTCGCCCTCCACTCCTGCCGGAGTTTTCTGAGTGTCGGAAGCATCCGTGTAGAACCCGAGAGATCTCAGATTAATCATCGCGACAATCCTGTCCCCCTTCGCCCGACACGCAGCGACATACTCCCGGCCACCGGCTCCGCCCCCTTCCCTCTCGGGAGATTCTTCGTTCACAAGAGCAACAAAGCGTATCGTCCTCGACTGGGAATCACCGGCAAAAGCCCGCGCGAGGGAGATAAGTGCCGCCATCCCGGAGCCACTGCTGTTCGCTCCGGGACTGCCGGGAACCGTGTCGTAGTGAGCCGCCACCACGACGATCTCGTCCCGCCGGTCTTTTCCGGGAAGTTCGGCAATGAGATTCCTAACCTGAACATTATTCGCTTCGAAGACCTGCCGCTCGACGACATATCCGATATTTCCAGGCCCGAGCGTCGATTCAATCCAGACAGCGGCACTTTCCAGTTTCTCGGGCACGAGGAGGTGACGCTCGCCAATGCGCCCGGTTAAAATTTCCAGAGAGTTTGCAAGATCCGCCGTGCTGACCGGCTGCCGATTGAGTGCGGCCGCCTCAAGCCGGACCCGTTCATTGGGGTCCACCACTTCCTTGTCCTGATCGAAGTGGGTGTTGAGCACCGCAAGGATGCCGGACAGGAGCAGCCCGGCGGGCAGGGCTACAATCAGGAAACGAATCGAAAAACCTTCTCTCATGGTGTTGGCTGGGCTGGAAGCCGATGGATCGGTCTCTTTCCTGAAAGACTACGCTTCCCCCTCCCACGCAGCCGCCACCGCTTCCGCAGCCCGTCGATGGGAACCTCCACTCCCGAGTTGCGCGACGACCGCAGCGAGCTCCGAGAGAAGAGCCGAACGCGCCTCGGGTGAGGTTAGAAGCCGCTCCAACTCTGCAGCGATCCTCTCGCCGGTCGCTTTTTCCTGAAGTAGCTCCTTCACCACCTCTCGAGCCACCATCACATTCACGATCCCGAGGTAGGGCTGAGACATCACCTTCAGCGCGATTTTGGCCGTGAGCCAGGCAACTTTGTAGGTCAGGCAATAAGGCAATCCGAGGCAGGCCGCCTCCAAAGTCGCCGTTCCGGAGGCCACCACTCCGACGGTGGCCCGCTGCATGATTTCATGACTGGTTTGCGCTCCAATCGAAATGGCTCCGCTCAATCCGGCGGCCTGAGTCATCTCCTGCAGCATCTCCGTCAACGCCGGGGTCGCTCCCGCAGTCGCGAACCTCAGGTGAGGATGTCGTTTTAACAAAATCGCCGCCGCATCCAGCATGGGGGGATAAAGCTTGCTCACCTCTCTTTCCCTTGATCCGGGGAGAAGAGCCACGAGATCCTCTTCGCGCTTCAGGTCAACCTGCTTGATCGGCTCAAGTGAGTCGATGAGCGGGTGTCCGGCAAAAACGGCGCGTAAACCCGAGGATTCATAGAGTTTCTGCTCAAAGGGGAAAATGCAGATCACCAGATCGAGCAATTCCGCCATGATCTTGACCCGCCCCATTTTCCAGGCCCAGACCTGAGGACTGATGTAATAAATAAGCTTCCCCCGGTAGCCCTCCTCCCGAAGCCGCTTCGCGAGACGGAGGTTGAAGCCCGGATAGTCGATGAGGACCACCCCGTCCGGACCTTCCGCATGAATGCGAGTGACCGTTTCGTCCATCTTCCGCCGGAAATAGCCATACTTTTTCAAGACCTCCCAGAGACCAAGAACGGCAGACTCCCCGAGCCAGTTCTCCACCTCCGGAGAAACGGACGACATTCCCGGGCCTCCGAGCCCCGAGAGTGACCACTCCCCGATTTCGGGAAGCGCCCTCATGAGCGCGGAACCGTGCATGTCTCCACTGAGTTCTCCGGCGACAAGAAAAAGCGTTTTCAAAATAGAAACAGATGGCGGTTACCCGATTGAAATGTCTTCCGGCGGCTCAAGATCATATCCCCATTCCTCGAAGGAAAAGCGCCAGCGCTGGCGGATCGCCTCGGCGTGCTCAGGAGCGATCCGGTGGACATTCCGGCTGTAATCCTTCAAGGTGGAGACATAGGCGGCGATCTCTTTCAACCCGCTCTCCTTGCCTCCCAGTCCCAGTTGATCGTATATCCGACCGATCTCACCCACAGGATCGGCAGTGATTTTTTCGTAGGTCGTCTCGGCAAGCTGGTGGGCGGGGAGTTTGAGTTTCTCCCTATCTGCGAGGTAGCGGCGCATCAGCTTTTCGTAGGTTTCCAGGGTAAACCCGGGAATATCCACATTCTGAAAGGGTTGCCACGCGAAGGCATTGTAGAGGCGGGGAAACTTGCCGCAGGTGGAACTGAAGACAGGCCAGGGATTTCGCACGATATGAACAAACTTTGCGTCAGGGAACATCTTGAGAATCATCTCCATGCGCGTCGTAGAGGGAGGATTCTTAAAGAGAAGCTGCCGCCCCTCTTTAACATAGCTGACCTTGCGGATGAGAAACTCGTAATTCTTCCGAAAACGATCCACCTCACTTTCGGAAAGGCCTTCAAAAAAGAGAGCGCGATCCCGATGACCCGCCATGTCCCCGGGCAAATAATAGATGCTGTAATAACCGACCGGATTCAGATTCCCGAGCGCCATCTCCTCCTCCTGCGGTTCGTCGAGGGCGAGTTTGACGTTGTCGTATCCACGTGTCTTCGGGAGAGCCCGGTCGATGATGCGACGGGCGATGCGAACCTTCGGGCCAAGCATGTCGAGCGGCATCGCCGTTTCGGAAAACTTGAGGTAACCAAACTGCGGATCCCGGCACATCAGGTTGTGCAGGTGGGTGGTTCCGCTGCGCCAGTGACCGATGAGAAAAACAGGAGGCTTTGACAGGGTCTGCCGGTGGATCGCCCCGTTGTATTTCACTTTTTCAATGGAGGAGAGAGGGAAACGAAGAATCTGCCCTACCCAGGCAATAAAGCGCTGGTAGCGCGTCCGGGGGTCAAGCCCGGGAGTAAAAAGGGCATGTTTCAAAAAAACCCTGAGCCTCGCCCCCGCAAAGGGATGAAGTCCGGGAGCCTTTTCCCGTGCAGCAGATTCCAAGGTCCATTTTTCCCCCATAACAACGTAAAAGCGATCTTAGCCGGAGATGCCGGATTCCGCGACCTGAAATTCCCCGGCGCACTTATACCAACAGATATCGCCATTTGACTGTTCAAATGATCCAGTGTATTTAACTGCGCCATGACACCGAAGGAAGCGTATTTAGCCCTGAACCTGCTTCCTGGTATCGGGCCGATCCGGGTGCGGCGGCTCCTTGAGAGGTTCGAGAATCCACAAGCGATTCTGACAGCGAAACGTCGGGAAATACTCGACGTTCAGGGAATTGGAGAGGAAATGGCCGAATTGATCGGCGATTGGGAGAATAGAATCGACCTCATCGAGGAAAAGCGCCGTATCACCGAACACGGAATTTCCCTTCTGACACTGGAGGATGATCACTATCCGGCGGCGTTACGCACGATTCACGATCCCCCCTTTCTCCTCTATATGAAGGGAAGTCTCACCTCGGCGGACGATGCGGCCATCGGGGTGGTAGGCTCGCGCCGAACGACCCACTACGGACGGGATCAGGCAAAAAAGCTCAGCTTTCAGCTCGCCAAAGCCGGCTTTTGTATAGTCAGTGGACTTGCCCGGGGCATCGACACCGCCGCTCATGAGGCCGCCCTGGCCGCAGGAGGGCGCACCATTGCCGTTCTCGGCTCAGGCATCGGTAATTTATACCCGCCGGAAAATCAGGCTCTGGCCGACCGCATTGCCGAAAGCGGTGCGGTTCTGTCCGAGTTTCCCGTGCTCTATGTGCCGGACAAACAATCCTTTCCGCTCCGCAACCGAATTGTCGCCGGCATCTCGAGGGGCCTGCTGGTGGTCGAGGCCCCCGTCCGAAGCGGATCCCTCATCACCGCGAATCAAGCACTCGAGCAGGGGCGGTCGGTTTTTGCCGTTCCCGGCCCGATCGACCGGCCCACTTCGGAAGGCTGCCACCGTCTCATCCAGCAAGGTGCAACTCTCGTTTGCACGGTTCAGGATGTGATCGACGAGTTGGGGTTGGAGATCAACTCACTGGCATTCGATTTCTTTCCCGAAACGAGGGAAAGCTCCAGCAAGTCGGGTGAAAATCCAAAACGACAGCTCGATTTGAGTGATGCCGAAACAAAAATCCTCACGGAGTTGGCTCAGGGCGATTCCACCATCGACTCGCTTTCCGAGGCCACTGGTATCAACGCCGGGAAGGTCGGGGCGACCCTTCTCCAACTCGAGTTGAAGAGCCTCATCAAGCAGCTTCCGGGTAAAATCTTCACGAAACAAATTTGACCTTTCCCCGAAAGCGGGGCACTCCATCACTCCGAATTCTCCCTCCCCCTCCATGTCGAAGACCCTTATTATTGCGGAAAAGCCCAGTGTCGCCACCGACCTCGCGCGTGTTTTGGGCAAGGATCCGGCGATCGGAAAGTTCGAAAAAGCCGACGAGCACTACGAGAACGACCGCTACATTATCTCGTCTGCCGTGGGCCACCTCGTCCAGCAGGCACTCCCGACGACCGCCGAAGGTAAGAACCTGCCATGGAACTTTGAGTGCCTTCCCGTTCTCCCCACCGAGTTTGCCCTTGAACCCAGCGAACAAAAGGGAGGCAAATCGCGGCTTACACTCCTGAAGCGTCTCATGAAGCGCAAGGATGTTACCGAACTCATCAATGCCTGTGATGCCGGGCGCGAGGGAGAGCTCATTTTCCGTTACATTGTGCAGTATTGCGAGGTCAACAAACCGGTGCGCCGTCTCTGGATGCAATCGATGACCGATGGAGCGATCAAGGAAGCCTTTGCGCACCTCCGCAGTGACGAGGAAATGCGCCCGCTTGCCGATGCGGCCTACTGCCGATCGGAATCCGACTGGCTCGTCGGGATCAACTCGACCCGGGCGATGACGGCCTTCAACAGCAAGTTCGGCGGATTCAACAAGACCCCGGTCGGTCGGGTCCAGACCCCCACCCTCGCCCTCCTCGCCGAGCGTGAACAGGAAATCGCCGATTTTGTGAGCGAGGATTACTTCGAAGTGCACGGAAGCTTTCTTGTCTCCGCCGGGACCTATCCGGGGCGCTGGTTTGATCCCTCGTTCAAGAAGTCGGACGACAAACCACACGCCCGTGCCGAGCGGATCTGGAACCGGGCTCTTGCCGAAGCGATCGTCTCCCGCTGTCAGGGCAAGGCGGCCACAGTCGAGGAGAAGAAAAAGCCAACCAAACAGATCGCTCCCCAACTTTACGATCTCACCAGTCTGCAGCGTGAAGCGAACGGCCGCTTCGGTTTTTCCGCCCGCCGTACTCTGCAACTCGCCCAGTCCCTCTATGAGAGACACAAGGCCCTTACTTATCCGAGAACCGACTCCCGCTATTTGCCGGATGACTATGTCGGCACTTCGATCTCGACCCTGGAGAAAATTGCCGCCGCCTCGGGAAGGGCGGTCACTGACATGCCCGGGCATGCCGCCAAAGCGATTCAAAACCATTGGGTCAGTGGCAAGAACTCCCGCGTTTTTAATGGAGCCAAGGTGAGTGACCACTTTGCCATCATTCCGACCGGTCAGATACCTGCCAGCCTTGATGAGGCCGAACAGAAACTGTATGACATGGTGACGAGGCGCTTTATCGCCGCCTTTTACCCGCAGGCCGAGTTCGAGAATACCACCCGGATTTCGAGAATCGGCGACGACTCCTTTAAAACCGATGGAAAAATTCTCGTCGAAGCGGGCTGGCTGGCGGTCTATGGAAAGAACGTGGGAGTTCCCGAGACCTCTGCCATCCAGGACGAGGAGGAGGATGAGGGCAAGCGCAGCAACGGCGACCGGCAAATCGTCCCGGTAAAAGAAGGCGAGAACGCAAACGCGGAAAAAGTCGAAGCCCTCGAAAAGGTTACCCGCCCCCCGGCCCGATACAATGAAAGCACGCTTCTCTCCGCCATGGAGACGGCAGGCAAAAGGGTTGATGATGAAGATCTCCGTGATGCCATGTCCGAACGCGGATTGGGAACCCCGGCGACACGCGCCGCAACGATTGAAGGCCTCATCAACGACAAATACATCACCCGCGACGGACGCGACCTTTTCGTAACAACCCGGGGCATGCGCCTCATTGAGCAGTTACACAACATGCAGATTGGCATTCTCACGTCGCCGGAGATGACAGGCGAATGGGAATACAAACTTAAGGAGATGGAGCATGGACGTCTCGATCGTCCAAGTTTCATGCGCGAAGTCAAGGCGATGACAGGCAACGTGGTCGAGACTGCACGCGACTATGCCCGCAATGCAGTCGAACGCGAGTGGCCCGAATTCCCGGTGCCCTGCCCCGTTTGTGGAGCCCCCAGTCTGGCCCAGGATGACGGTCGCTACAAATGCCGTCAGCCCGACTGCAAATTCTCTCTTTCAAAAGTGGTCGCGAGCCGTCCCTTCTCCATTGAAGAAGCAAAAACGCTTCTAACGACAAAGCTGGTCGGCCCGCTCACCGGATTTGTAAACCGCTTCAAGATGCCCTTCGATGCCGCGATCGAATTGCAGGAGGACAAAAAGACCGGACTAAAGGCCTCGTTTCTATTCGAGAAATCACCCGAAGAAGAAGCCGAGGCAGAGGCCATCCGACCAGAGAATAAACTCTGCCCCTGCCCCGCCTGCACGGGCGGAACGATTTACGAGACTCCCGGAAGTTATATCTGCGATCATCGCGTTTCCGGTGAGGGGTGCAAGGCCCGCCTTGCCCGGGAAATGTGCAAATACGAAATCCCGCGCGAGCAGGCGATCAAGTATTTCACCGAGGGCAAAACCGATCTGATCGACAAGTGGATCAGCAAAAAGGGCCGCCCGTTTCAGGCGGCACTGACCTGCAATGTGAAAGGAAAGCGAATGCTCGGCTGGGAGTTCCCTCCACGCGAACCGGCCAAGAAGAAGGCCGCGACAGGTGAGGCACCGGCAAAGAAGGCGGCGACGAAAAAGTCCACAACGAAGAAGGCAGCGACCAAGAAGGCGACTACGAAAAAGTAGGTTCTGCGTATCGCGAAAGCTTGAGAGACAGAATCAAGCTGACTCAGCATTTCGCGTTAAATAAGTTGCGCCTGAAATCAAATTCGCCATTATCAAGGGGAGTGACTTCTAAAAAGGTGGCCGTTGAGATCTACCCGAATCACCCTATTCCCATTAAAGATATGATGAAAAAAGCAATTCTATTGGCCACCGTCAGTGCCTTAACGTTTGGCGCACAGGCAGGCGATTGGGGAAAGGCCCCTGTCGGCAAGGCCCCCATCGAAGAGTGTGTCGATCTCGGCGGTGAGATCAGTGTGGGCTGGATGTCCGAGTATTACTACAAAGGATTCCAGTTCGCCGACTCGTCTGTCTGGGCGGACGTAAACTACACTTTCGAGGGCTTGGCCGTTCCAGTCACGGTCGGTGTTTTCTATGTGAACGGGATCGATACGCACTCCATCTTCCCAAACACGGACCAGGGTGAACTTTACGTCAGCGCCGCTGTCGGGACCTTCGCCGGTTTCGAGGTGAATGTCGGCTACTCGCACCACTTCTACCCCGAGCAGGGAAGAGGTCCGTTCTCACCTTCAAGCAGCCTGGGTGAAGTCGGACTCGACGTGCGTCGCAGTCTTGGCTTTGTTGATTTCGTGGCCCAGAGCAACTATCTCTTCAACGATGCAGGTTGGTACCATGAACTCGGACTTGAGAAGTCAATCGGGCTTACCGATAACATTTCACTGGTTCTTGCCGGCGGTGCCGGATATTCAGACAAGCTGACAGCCCGGGAAAGCGGGTGGAACCACTACTATCTGCGGGCTTCACTTCCCATTCAGCTCAACTGCAGGACCGTCCTGACGCCATACATTGGATATCATATCTCACAGGGTGATCAGTTGTTCAGACCTTTCGTTATCCCCCCATTCGATGCACTTGAGGATAGCCTTCATGGAGGTGTCAGTTTGAGCGTTTCTTTCTGAGTCGTTCACGATTTCAAATTCGGGCGGTATTCACCACCGGCTCGTTTTCCGAATCGCACTCCCAAAAGGGGGGCGATTTTTTCGTTAATCGGCTAGCAGTAACTCCAAATTCGATTTGTCAGATCAATCCCCCTCCACCTGAGCCAAAAACTGCTCAAATATCGCGGGTCGACGGACATCAAAGCGGCCGCGAAAGAGGAATTTCTCAAGATACTCAAGGGCGGCCTCGTGGAGAGGCGCCCGGTCTTTCCAATAACTCAGGACTTTCTCCACTGACGGGGAAACAGGCTGGTGGTCAGGGATCATCTCAAAACAATGAGGGGGCACCTCAGCAGGGTCCTGATTCCGGAGAGGTCGGTAGAGACTACGTCGCATCCGGCATAAACACTTTCATAGTGCCGGTAGGTCCAGCGGGCGTGGCCTGTCGGGGTAAGTGACACTTTCGAATGAGCCGCTATGAAATACGGCAATCCGCATGGACGGTCTACCCCATCTTCTTTATCAGCGCTTCTCTCACCACTGCCGGAACAAAGCGATCAATGTTTCCGCCCAAATTGGCAACCTCTTTCACAATACGCGAGCTAAGGTAAATACTCTCCTGACTAGGCACCAAAAAAATCGTCTCCAGATTCTCATCCAGACTTCGGTTCATCAGAGCCATCTGAAACTCATACTCAAAATCAGAAACCGCCCGTAAACCACGGATCACCGCGTCGGCATTTTCCCTTCGGGCAAAGTCGACGAGGAGGCCATCGAACGAGGTCACCTCCAGCCCCTTCACGTCCGGAACCGCAAGCCGGATGAGTTCGACCCGCTCCTCCATTGAGAAAAGACCACTCTTGGCGGAATTTACCGCAACGGCCACGATAATACGGTCACAAAGCTTGGAGGCACGCTCAATGACATCGATATGGCCATTGTGAACCGGGTCAAAACTGCCCGGGTAGATCGCTGTTTTCATAAATTATTGGCCCAACACTTTCAAATAACCGCTATCCTGAGCGAAAATACTAAAATTTTTCAAAGACATTTTGTAATAATTCGCTATTATACCCTCCATGACATTCCATAAATGTTTGCCTTTTCTTGCACTTTCATGCATCGCCCTGCTCTTCGGATCATGTGCGGGAGAAAACAAAAGCGCGACTGGCAGTAATTCGGGAGCGGTCGTCGGAGATGCCGGATCGGTCAACACGGCGGGCTTTCTTCAGACCGATTACCAGCCTCTCACCAAGTGGCTCGATGAACGCTTCGAAGTAGACTACAAGCACATGACGCCCCAGTTGATCTTCGATCAAGTGCCTCTCAACGACATTTTTTACGAGACCAAGAATCTTCCGGCCTCTGCCCCGCCCTTCAACTTCGCCAGCAGCGGAGTCTCTCGTCGCGAGTTGCTCAAGCGCATTGCCAATCACTGGAATCTGAAAATGTCGCTTTCCGCCGATGCTTCCGGGACCCCGACGGCAGTGAAAGTGGAGGGTTGAGATCACGGGCGGCTTTTCCCTTCGTAAACCTCACGAATCACCTCTCCGAGGATTCGGAATCCGTCGGCGACGATCTCTTCGGGCTGGGTGAAGCTCACCCTCAGGCATTGCGAGGCGTGATCCCATCCGGTGCTGTCCAGTCCGTAGAAAAAGTATTCTCCGGGGACGACGATGAGATTGGCCGCTTTCAGTCGGGCATACAGTTCACGACAACTGATCGGAAGGGCATCGAACCAGAACCATAGGAAGAAGGCCCCCTCGCTTTCGTGCACTCTCCAGGGTACTTCCCCGGGGAGATGCTGCCGAGCCAGCTCAAGGGCGCGCAGAGATCGCTCCTGATAATAGGGCTTCACCACTTCCTGTGCGAGGAGAAGCACTTCTCCCGACTCAATGATCGGCCGCGCCATGGCCTGACCGATATTGTTGTTGGAAAGACCGACGATCGCGGTCATGGAACGAATCTCATCAATGACCTCCTCACGGGCCACCACAATGCCGGTTCGTGTTCCCGGAAGCCCCAGCTTGCTGAGACTGAGGGTCAGAATGATGTTTTCATCCCACACCGGAGTCGCCTCGCGAAAGATCACACCCGGAAAGGGTAATCCGTAGGCGTTGTCGATGATAAGCGGGATGCCGTTTTCAGCAGCGAGGTTCCTTAGCTTCCCGATCTCCCCATCGGTTAAAACGTTGCTGCTCGGATTGGTCGGACGCGAGACGGCGATCGCCCCGTGGGATTCATTCAAATCAAGCGCATCGAAATCGATGTGATACTTGAAGCCCCTCTCCCCGATCAATTCAATCAGGGGCCGCCGGCTGTCGAACATGTCATGCTCGGAGACCCCCTGGTCGCCATAACCGATATACTCAGGGACCAGCGGAAGCAGAATTTTGCGCACGCTTCCATCCACCATTTTTCCGGCAAAGCGGTTCAGAAGGAAAAAGAACGCGGTCTGACCTCCGTTTGTCACCGCGATATTGCGCGCAGAAAGATTCCATCCGTATTCCCGCTTCAGGAAGGCGGCGACCGCTTCACGGAAGGCAGGGCTCCCGGCCGGTTGATCATAGTCGGCCATGACGCGGTCATATTCATCCGGGGTTTCAACGAGGAGTTCCCGCATCCGTTCCCGCCAAATCGCCTGAACGGCCGGGATATGAGAGGGACTGCCTCCCCCCAACATGCGAAGTCGTCCCCGTCCCAGCGTGAGAGCCTCACCGAGATCGTCCATCAACTCGGTGATTCCCGAGTGCTCGGTCAGATTGCTCGCAAAGATGGACTTCAGGTAGGGGGCCTTGGCGTTCACTCTCTTATTTGCACTCGTGCCGCCTCTCTGGCAAGGTCTCATGCAACCTTCTACGTTTGAACAAGCTCTCCAAAGACAGTCCCTTTTCCCCACCCGTGGCCCTGACCATCGCCGGGTCAGACTCTTCCGCCGGAGCCGGAGTTCAGGCTGATCTGAAGACCTTTGCCGCCCACGGAGTCTACGGAGTTTGCGCTATCACCGCTCTGGTAGCCGAGTCTCCAGGCTCAGTAGCCCGAATTGAAGCCGTCAACTCAACCCTCTTAGAAACTCAGATAAAGAGCGTTAACTCTGCTTTTTCTCTATTTTCCGTAAAAACAGGAATGCTCGCCACAGCCGATCTCGTTGCTGTGGTCGCCTGTTTTGTGAGAGAGCATCCGGAACTTCCGCTCATCGTTGATCCCGTCCTCCGCGCCGGTGCGGGAAATTTGCTGCTCTCGAACGAAGGACTGGAGCGTTTGAAAACAGAACTCCTCCCTCTCGCCCGTATCGTCACCCCCAACCTCCCTGAAGCGGAAATTCTTCTGGGTGAACCCATCCTTACTCCCGAGGCTTTCCTCACGTCCCCTCAACGGCTCCACCAGCGCTATGGCTGCGATTTCCTCGTCAAGGGCGGTCATTTTATCGAAGGGGATCCATCAATCATCACCGATCATGCCTGGATCGCCGGCGAATCCCGGACCTTTTCCCGCCTGCGGCTTGCCGTTCCCGACCTCCATGGCACCGGATGCACCCTTTCTGCCGCGATTGCCGCGCAGATTGCTCTAGGTCACGACACCACAACTGCCATCTCCGCAGCAACCCGATATCTTGCCGCCTGCATGGAACAGCACTTCTCGTGGTCTTCAGGCGGAGTCTCAATCGAGGCATTGAACCATTTTCCGGATGGGGTAGAGTTTTCCAGATCATGATCCGGGGCCTCCTCACGCTTTTTCTTCTCGGCACTTCCATGGCGCAGGACGCTGCTCCTGTCCCGCCCAAGCCGACGGCTCCTGCCGCGGC
Source organism: Akkermansiaceae bacterium UBA2381 (assembly GCA_002344215.1). Taxonomy (GTDB): domain Bacteria; phylum Verrucomicrobiota; class Verrucomicrobiia; order Verrucomicrobiales; family DEV007; genus Arctic95D-9. Next base: position 25,891 of record DDSV01000021.1, on the reverse strand, counting down.
CCAACCGCAGCGCCTGCGTGAATTGATCGACACGCTCGATCAGTCAGCCATGCAGGAAGCCTTCCGGCTGCTCACGAAGGACTACATTCACGGCAACAAACTCGATTCACTGGAGGTCAATCGGGCTGCGCTTCAGGGTATGCTCAGCCGACTCGATTTCGGGGCGATGCTTTTGACGGAAAAAACCCGTTCCGAACGGGATTCCCCTTTCGATTTCCATCATGCAGAGATCAATCGCGAAATAGCTTACCTTCGTTTCGGACGATACAGCGAGGCCGAAATAGGGAAGCTCGACACTGCCATTCGCGAGTTCAACGAAGAGAAGGAACTCACCCACCTCATCCTCGATCTCCGCTCCCCTCAGGCTCAGGCGGAGTTTTCCATCGCTGCCCAGATTCTCAGTCGCTTTCAGGCCCCGAACGAATTGCTCTTCAAAATCCGTCGCCCCGGAAATGACCGTCCCAGTCTTTTTGTCTCGAGCGCATCGCCGGCCACCTGGCGGAAAAAGCTTATTCTTCTGGTCGACAGCGAAACCGGAAACGTCGGCGAGATCATCGCGGCTGTGCTGAAACGTGAGACCGGCTGTCTCATTATCGGGGAGAGGACCCAGGGACTGGCGGTCGAGTATCGCGACGTTCCGGTCGGCGAGGACCGCATTCTCCGTTATGCCATTGCCGAAGTTGTGCTTGAGGATGATACCTCCATTTTTCAGGAAGGCGTGGAACCGGACATCGTCTCCGCGACCGTTCCGAAAACCAAATACGACATTTACAATGCCGTGGCAAAGGGCACCCCCCTCAGCGACTTCCTTTTTCAAAAACAACGCCCCCGCATGAATGAAGCGGCCCTCGTTGCAGGCACCGATCCTGAGATCGACTACTACCTTCTCCTGAGTCAAAACAAGGCAACCCCCTGGGACAGGCCCCCGCTCCAGGACAAAACGCTGCAACAGGCGGTCGACCTGCTCGATACCACCAGCTTCCTCAAGTCGGGAAAAAAAGACCGGCGGTGATGCGTGATCCGGAGGAAGAACTGAGCCAGCTTCAGTCAAGCGGGCTGCTCCGTCATCTGCGCCGAATCGAGTCCCCCCAGGGGATCAGGGTCAAGCTCAGCGGTGTCGGAGAATGCCTCAATTTTTCATCCAATGACTACCTGGGTCTTTCGACGGATGACTCGCTGAAGTCACTCTATCAAAAACACATCGGCCACTACGGAGTCGGGTCGGGAGCCTCACGTCTGGTGTGCGGAACCATGGCGGTCCATCTTGAACTTGAGGAGAAACTCGCCGCACTTAAACACACCGGAGCCGCTCTGACCTTCACCTCAGGGTTCGCCACGGCGACAGGAGTTCTTCCCGCTCTCTGTGGCAAAGACGATTTCCTCATTCTCGATAAACTTTGTCATGCCTCGCTTATCGACGGAGCCCGTCTCAGCGAGGCGACCCTCCGCGTTTTTCCTCATAATGATCTCGATCGACTGCAGTCTCACCTTGAGTGGGCTTCGGAACGTGTGGGAGCCGGAGGACGCATTCTCGTCGTTACCGAGTCCGTTTTCAGCATGGATGGAGATCTCGCTCCCCTCGACGAAATCTGCGATCTCAAGGAACGTTACAGGGCCCTTCTCCTCGTCGATGAGGCCCATGCCTTCGGGGTGCTCGGTCCCGGCGGTCGTGGACTCGGGGCGGAACCCGGGGTCGAGGGCCGCATCGACCTGCAGATGGGCACCTTCAGTAAAGCAGTCGGTTTATCGGGGGGCTACCTCTGCGCCTCCCGGTCCATCGTCGATCTCCTCATAAATCGGGCGCGCAGCTTCATTTACACCACCGCTCCCCCTCCCGCCCTTGCGGCAACGCTGAGGGATGCCCTCGATCTTGTCTGTGGTCCCCGGGGTGATGCCTTGCGGGATGATCTGCGTCGCAATCGCGAAACCTTCTCCGCAGACTCGACCAGCGCGATCCATCCCGTGATCATCGGCGACAATGAAGCGGCCCTGGCGGCCTCAGCAAGGCTTCTTACCCTTGGTTTCCTTGTTCCGGCGATCCGCTTCCCCACCGTGCCCAAAGGATCAGCCCGACTGAGGGTGACTCTCTCCGCGGCACATCATTTCGAAGAGATTTTGTCCCTGAAAAGTGCGCTCGCCCAACTGGCTTCAACCCGCTAGAATCCCCCTCAATGAAAACGCCCCTGCTGACCTTCGCCCTGATTACGATGCACGCCCTCGCCTCCGCCGGTCCTCTTGAACCGATTCCACTTTGGCCCGGGGGTGTCCCCGGGGAAGCCGGTTTGAAACTGCCCGATGAGGCCATCGAGCTAAAAGGAGACTACCAGATTCAGATTCTCTCGAATGTCAGTAGTCCGACTCTCACCGTCTATCCGGCAGCAAACCCGAACGGGGCCGCCGTCATTGTCTGCCCGGGAGGAGGCTATAACATTCTCGCTTATTCCCACGAGGGAACCGAAGTCTGTGAATGGCTGAATTCCCTCGGGATTACCGCCGGGCTTTTGAAATACCGCGTCCCCCGTCGCGAAGCTCTTGAAAAGCATGTCGCCCCCCTTCAGGATGTGCACCGCGCCATCGGCATGATGCGCACCCGCGCTGAGGAATGGAAGATCGACGCGAAGCGGGTCGGCATTCTCGGCTTCTCCGCCGGGGGACATCTCGCAGCGATGGCTCTCACTTCCGATGGAACCCGATCCTACGAAACCGACGCACAATTCGATTCCCCGGGCTGTGTTCCGGATTTTGCCGTGCTGGTTTATCCGGCCTACCTGCTTGATGATGCCAATCCTGACAAACTCTCATCCGAACTCAAGGTAAGCGAAAAAACTCCTCCCGCCTTTCTCATCGTGGCCCACGATGACTCCAAGTTTGTCGAAGGAAGTGCCCGCTTCTACATTGAAATGAAACGCAAAGAACGGCCCTGTGAGCTTCACATTTTCAGCAAAGGCGGACACGGCTTTGGATTTGCCAACACCAAGGAGGAGATCCGCCAATGGCCCGCCCTCGCGGGTGAGTGGATCAAGGCGATGGGGCTGACAAAAAGCTGAAGCTTGAATCACTGAAACCGGTCACGCGACGGCGGAGACGAGGTCGGCGAATTTGCGGTGAAGGTCTTCCGGAGTTTCCCGGTAAACTATTCTTCCGCGTTCAAAGGCAGCACTTTCAAGTTCGCGACGGCGTTCTTCGGCGAGTTTGACGAGGAAGCGGGTGTCCTCCTGCTTGATCCTCAGATTTCCACCCTTGCCGAGAGTCTGCTCCAGAACCGCGAGATCGTGATGCTCTCCCAACCAGGAGGCGAGTTCCTCCGCTCCGAGAGCCCATTCGGACATCGGAGCGGGATCGAGAAAATTGAGCAAGTTGAGATGATAGGATAGAAACTTGGCGCGCTTCCTCCACTCATGACATTCATCCGGGTCGCGGGTGGTCCGGGCTTTCTCGTAATCATCGAGTCCAAGCCGGTAGTTGGAGACGACCGCGCTGAAGACGACTTCGAGCGTTACCTGATCCCAATCCCAATGTTCGATAAGGTGGGAAGCGTCTCGAAAGTCCTTTGTCGCTGCGATGACATCTTCAGCCAGAGCGGGTTCCTTGAGAAGACGCTGATGGCGGGTTGCCAATCGGGATTGAACCTTCGCGAGGACAGTGTTCTCTGAACCCAGCTCAAAGTGGTCGACAAGTTTTCCGCAGGTTTCCTGCAGGACAACGGCATCGCGGGCATCGGAAAAACGCTTGGCGGCATCCCTGACGAGACGGTTGGCCTGCGAGATGTCATCGGAGCTGAGGACAGGACGGGCAAAGAGAAAAATCCCCCGCATCCGTTTGTTATGCTTTCTCGTTTCGTGGATCGCGAGATCAGGGTTCGCGTCAAATGAAGCAAGACGGGCGATGGCTCCTTCCGCCTCACCCAACAGTATCCTCCGGCACTCGCCGCCGATTGCAGCATCGCCTGAAAAAGCAAAATCCATCACCCTTCATCCATATTCCGAATCCCGGGCTTGTCGAGTTGAGAAAGACGGCCCCTCTTCAAAAAACCGTTTGCCCTGCGATTTCGTTGCATTTGAAACCTTAGGCAAATGCGCGAATAAAACCCACCTCAAGAGCAAGCGACTCGTTCGCGTTGGTGTTTAGATTCACCCTCAAATCTTCGACCGCATCAAGCCTCCGGCTTAGTTCATCGATGGAAAACGTTGCCGCCAGCTTCCCCGTGGCCGGGGCGAACCCGGGAAGATCGAGGTGCCTCGAACCATGTTGCTGGCGCATCGCATCGCCGAGCCACATGACGAGAAACTCGATGAGGCGATTCCGGGTCTGAAGATATTCCGCCGCGGCAAGAGCCTTGAAGTATTCCTCACGCTGCTTGAGGTAGTCGCCTTCCGTCCGGTTCTTGTAATGCGCCACTTCCGCCCTTTCGGCGGCCTCATTCTGTTTCTCAAGCGCGGCTTTTTCCGACTTGAGAATGCCTGAAAACTCGGAGAGGAGACCGAGCGCTCCCGAGAGCCCCCGACGGGCATTTAGGGCGTGTTGATTGAGAGCCTCAAGAAAGCTTCTTTCACACTCGCTCAGATCCGCCGGAACCGCCGCCCCCGTCAAGGTCACCCGGATACAACGGGAAAGGATCGTTTCGAGGAGCATCTCCGGACGAGCTGTGATGAGAAGGAGACGGCTCGCCTGAGGCGGTTCCTCGAGGGTTTTCAGGAAAGCATTTTCGGCCTCCGGTCCCATGCGGTCCGCGTCGCGGATCACCGCGAATTTTGTCACCCCTGCGGGAGCGGCCATCTGCAGGGTATGCTCCACCGTTCGGATTGCGTCGACGGTGATACGACGTGACTTTGATTCAGGGCTGATGACGCTGGTCGTGCTCGACCTGAGGTCATCCAGACTCGCGGCTCCTTTCGCTTTGTCAGCCGGATTGACCATTTCGATCATGCGGATCGCGAGTTGCTCCTTGCCGCTTCCGGGCGGCCCCATGATCAAATAGGCATGAGCAAGCCGTCCCTTGGCGTGGGCCAGTTCGAGCAATTCCACTGCTTTCTCGAATCTAAAACTCATTTGTCTACCGTTTCAGCCGCTCTCTAAAGACCTGATCGATTCTGGCTGAAACCTCGTCAATTCCGACCGAGGCGTCAATCACGGCGATACGTTCGGGTTCGCTGCGGGCAAGAGTAAGATACCCCTCCCGAACCGCCTCGAAAAAGGCAAGAGGCTGGGATTCCATACGATCCCCCACGGGCCCGCTTGAGTGCACCGCTCGGGCATGGCCGGTCGCCGCATCGAGATCGAGCAGAAGGGTAAGATCCGGGAGAGCGTCTCCGACCGCAAAGGCGTTGATGCGACGAACGGAATCCGTGTCGAGGCCGCGGGCGATTCCCTGATAGACCGTTGTTGAATCACAAAACCGGTCCGCCACCACCCATTTGCCAGCCTCGAGGGCGGGAAGAATGAGCTCACGGACCAGTTGCGCCCGGCTCGCGGCAAAGAGAAGCAGTTCGCTTTCGTCCGTCAGATTGGCCGCTTCGGGGTCGTACTGGAGGAGATGGCGGATCTTTTCGCCCACCACGGTCCCGCCCGGTTCGCGGGTGAGGACGACCTCGCGCCCCTCTCCCCGCAGCATTTCGACAAAGCGCCGGATCTGCGTCGATTTGCCGCAGCCCTCCGAGCCCTCAAAACTGATGAATTTCCCGCGTTGCATCAAAGGTGATTCCATTTAAGAATGCTTAAGCGGATTGGTCCCGCAAAATCCCCCTTTCTTCAAACACGTATCCCATGTCCAGTTCAACTGAAATCGCCTTCGGATCCCGCGATGACCGCGTCGCGCTCGAGAAAGGACTCACCTTTTCCCCGAAATTTGATGAAAACGGGCTCATCGTCGCGATCGCGCAGGACGCCGACACCAACGAGGTCCTTATGGTCGCCTACATGAACGAGGAATCCCTCCGCCAGACCCTCGAAATCGGCGAGGCCGTCTATTTCTCCCGCAGCCGTCAGCAACTCTGGCACAAGGGAGCCACCTCGGGTCATACGCAAACCGTGGAAAAGATTCTTACCGACTGTGACCAGGATGCCCTCGTCCTCAAAGTCCGCCAGCACGGTCCGGGCTGCTGCCACGCCGGATATCGATCCTGCTTTTACCGAAATATACAGAAGCCGGGCAACCCCGTAGCCTTGGGTCAGGAGATCGCTGATCAATCTTACGACCCCGACAAAGTCTACCATTAAGAGCCTTTCCCTTTCCCTTTCCCCCGCCCCCCTGTTCACAGAATCCCCAGCTAACAGCTAACAGCTAACAGCTAACAGCTAAACCGCTTCCCCATGAAATCCCTCTGGTCCGATTCCGACGCCCGCAAATATAAAGGCCCTCTCGCAAAGCGGGTTTACACCTCCCGCCTCCTCGGGGCGAATCCGGAACTTGTCCTCCATGGAGGAGGAAACACCTCCGTGAAAATTTCGGAGAAGGATTTCTTTGGTGACTCCGTCGATGTCCTCTACGTGAAAGGTTCGGGATGGGATCTCGGCACGATTGAAGCCGCCGGTTTCGCTCCGGTCCGGATGAATGCCCTGCTTAAAATGGCGAAACTCGGGACCCTCGGCGACGCCGAAATGGTCAAACAGCAGCGCGCCGCCATGCTCGATCCGGGAGCACCGAACCCGAGCATCGAGGCCATCCTCCACGCCGTGATCCCGCAGAAGTTCGTCGATCACACTCACGCCAACGCCATCGTTGCCCTGACCAATCACAACGACGGACGAAAAACGATCGAGGATCTCTACGGAGACCGCGTCGCCATCATTCCCTACGTCATGCCCGGATTCGATCTCGCGAAGGCGGTCGTTGAGGCGCTCTCGAAAGTGGATCCCTACAAACTTGAGGGACTCATCCTCATGAACCATGGCATCTTCACAATGCATGACGATGCCCGGAAAAGTTACGAGCTCATGATCGAACTCGTCACCAAAGCAGAGATCCTGCTCTCGAGCCGTCTCGGCAAATCGTTCTCCTTCCCCAAAGCGAAAGCGAAGGAAGATCTCCTTGGCCTGTCCCTCATCCGCAAGCAGGTCTCCGCGCTGCGCGGCGTTCCCGTGATCGCCTCCCTCGATCAGGCGGATGACGCCGTCGGCTTTGCGAGCCGCAAGGACGTCGCCAAACTCGCCACTCGCGGTCCCCTCACCCCCGATCACACCATCCGCACGAAACGTGTCCCGGCGGTGATCGGAGCGGACTCCGGCAAGTCCCTCGCAAAGTTCGCTGACGAGTACGAGGCTTATTTTGAGAAATACAACAAAGGTGAAACCATGCTTCCCCCCGATCCCCGCTGGGCGGTCTGGCAGGGTCATGGAGTGATCAGCTTCGGCGCGACCGAGGCCGAGGCAGGCGTCCTTCGCGACATTGTCACCCACACCTGGCACACCATTCAACAGACCGAAGCGGCCTTCGAAGGAGGCTGGAAGGCTCTCCCCGCCGGAAAACTTTTTGAGATCGAATACTGGGAACTTGAGCAGGCCAAGCTGAAAAAGAGCGGCCACGCCCCCGGCGGCGCCGTCCACACCCATCAGGGTAAGGTCGCCATTGTGACAGGGTCGGCTGCCGGGATCGGCTTCGCCTGCGCCGCTTCGCTGGCCCACTCCGGAGCCAAGGTCATCGGCATCGACCTGAGCCCCGAGATTGAAGAGCAAATGGCAAAGATCGGCGGGATCGGCATCGTCGCCAATTTGACCAACGAGGAGAAGGTCAAGGAAGCGGTCGAGGGTGTCGTGCGTCAGTTCGGAGGTCTCGACATCCTCGTGAGCAATGCGGGAATCTTCACGGCGGGAGCCTACCTGGAGAATCTCGAGCAGAGCAACTGGGACAAGTCGATCGCCGTCAACCTAACGAGCCACCAGATCCTCTTGAAGCACGCCATTCCCTTCCTCAAGAACGGCATCGATGGGGCCATCGTCCTTGTCGGATCCCGCAATGTGAATGCACCCGGGGCCGGGGCGGCCAGCTACTCCTGCGCCAAGGCGGGACTCACTCAGCTCTGCCGCGTTGCGGCGTTGGAACTCGCTCCCTTCGGTGTGCGATGCAACATCATTCATCCCGATGCCGTCTTTGATACGAAGCTCTGGACGCCGGAGAACCTGAAACGTTCCGCCGAGCGCTACGGAATGACCGTGGAGGAATACAAAACGCGAAATCTGCTCAAAACCGAGATCACCTCCCGCGATGTCGGCAACATGGTCTCGGCCATGGCCAGTCCCCTCTTCGGAAAAACGACCGGGGCTCAGGTGCCAGTGGATGGTGGGAATGATAGGGTGATTTGAGGAGCGGATTAGCTATTAGCTATTAGCTATTAGCTATTAGCTATTAGCTATTAGCTATTAGCTATTAGCTATTAGCTATTAGCTATTAGCTTTTTGGCTATTAGCTTTTAGCTTTAGACGTCGGCTCATTCTTCCGTAGGGAGCTCTTGCTGTGGTGGGGGCACCGCGTGCCACGTCGCCCTGCTGCGCTAGCGGAGGGATTTGGGCCCGACACCGGGCCCATGCGCTTCTGGCAAACCGGCAGACGGGGTGTTTTTTGGATCCGGGCATTCTTAAGGTGTTTCCCACGTGTCCGTTACCATTCCGGCACGTCACAAAAATGCGGTTGACAGGCTCTTCTATGTCATGTAAACCGCTACACCGCTTGTCTATTCTGCCATTCAAATGGCAGGAATTTTGCTACTTTGTTTCCAGCGTATTATTCCCATCTCGATTTAGTCAATCCGACCGCTCGAATACAGACGTTTTGATGAAAAACCAACTACGCCATCTCCTGGTTCCACTCGTTCTTTTCGCGGCCATGGGTCTGGCCAGAGCGGATCTCTCCATCGATTTTCTCCAAAGTGAGGTCAGTCAGGGGAAAACGGCCATACGCTTCAGCGGATCGCTTACCGCGTCGGGTGGCCGAGAAAGTGGGTGGGCGTTGCAAGATACCTCTTCTATCAGATTCAGTGAGTACACAAAGGGACCTACAAATGGCACGCTGAGTGTGTCGTCCAACTCGGATTTCTCCGGGTATTTAAATACCCATGAACTAAGAATGGGACTCCTTAGCGGATCTTTACTGGATATCTATAATGGGCCGATAGACTTTTCGAGTAACACTCAACTTAATGAGACATACTCGAATGGTGGAATTGGGTTCCAAATGTCGCTATTTAATAACGACGCTAGTTACCAAGAAGGTGTATTTTGGATTCACTCTGCGAGCCAGAGCGAAACGGTCAGCTTCAGCGATGTGATCGTTGAGATCGATTTCGACTTCGCCAACCTCAACCAAGGCGCCGAAGTCATTTGGGAGGAATCCCCCAGTATTGTCCAGACCTCTCAAAATTCAGTTGCCCCACAGGAAACAAATAGTGCCCCGCAGAAGATCACCGTTTCGGTCATGGCGTCCAAGGGCAACCCCAACCAGGAGGCTCTCGACTCGGCCAATACCACCGGGGTGTTCATGGGCAATGCCAATGCCTCAGCAACCAATAGCCTCATTAACACGATCACCGGCGGCCTTCACAACGGACGCATCGTCCGGGCCCGTTCGCACCTGATCAACCCCCGCCTCATCGACACCCAGTCCTGGGTCACGGCGGATCACGCCCTCCCCAACTACCTCAATTTCGCCGCCAATCAGGGCATCACGATGCGCCAGGCTCTCGGTCTGGAGGACGTTCCGGTCTCCTCCTCCGTCGCGGGTGGCAGCGCCCCCCTCATGATGGGAATCTCCATCGGCCACTCCAAGGAGCCTATCGATCCCAAGGCTCCCCTCGAATCACCCGAGCGCTGGGAAGTCTATGCCGTCGGCGACATCGGTGATGTCGATCAGGATGCTCTTGATGTCGTCAACCGCGGCTACCGCAACCGCACCTACGCAGGTTCAATCGGCGCGGAATACCTCGTCTCCGATCGCCTCAATGTCGGCACCGCCTTTTCGTATGCCGACAGTGACACCGACTTCGCCGAAAATCTCGGCAGTGCCGATATCGAGGGCCAACTCGGCTCTGTCTATGCCACCTACTTCAAAGACGGTGCTTATGTCGACGCCCTCTACAGCTACGGTGCCTTCGATCACGAACTCATCCGCAACACCGGCGGTGGCAATGCCTTCGGCAATACCGATTCGGATGCCCACACCTTCAGTGTCAATGCAGGCAAGAACTTTGTCTACAACGGCCTCGTGACCGGTCCCACCGTCGGAATCGATCACACCACCGGAACGGTCGATGCCTACACCGAGACGGGCGCGCTTCCTCTTGCCTTTGCCGATCGCGATTTCGAATCCACCATCAGCAGCCTCGGCTGGCAGGCCTCGAAGACCAGGAAGGTCAATAGCGGTCTGTTCACCGTGCAGGGCTCTGCTTCCTGGGATCATGAGTATCAACCCGAAGATGGCGTGACCCGCGGCACTCTTGTCGCCGATCCAAACGTCCCCTTCAACGGAGTCGGCGCCGGTCCCGGAACCGACTGGCTCAATCTCGGGCTTGGTCTGCGCCTGCTGACCAACAGTGGTATTGATCTCGAACTCGACTACCAGACCCAGCTCTTCCGCGAAGATGTGACGGCACACTGCGGCGGCTTGAAGGTCTCGACCAAGTTTTGAGGGGAGCTGTTTAGCTGGTAGCGTTTTAGCTGTTTAGCGCTAGTTCATTTTTCCGTGGAGGGCGACCATCAGGTCGCCCTTTTACGTAAAGCGGACAGGCTTCGACGAAGCGCGATGTAGACGAGTCGACTCCATCCTGCTACAATTCTCGCCCGATGGATCCGCGCATCACCCTGATTACCCTCGGCGTATCGGACCTTCCCCGATCCGTCCGCTTTTATCGCGATGGGCTCGGGTGGCCGACGACTTATGCTGAAGGGGATCCAGTTGCCTTTTTCAACACCTCGGGAACCCGGCTTTCCCTTTTCCCGATCGAGCACCTTGCGGCCGATATCTCCTCAGACATCAAACCACAACGGGAAGGATTTGGCGGCATCACTCTGGCCCACAATGTTCGTGTGAGGGACGAAGTTGCGGAAGTGCTGGCTCTTGCGGAGAACTCCGGAGGCAAGGTCGTAAAGCCTGCTCAGGACGCTTTCTGGGGCGGGCACAGTGGCTACTTTACTGACCCGGACGGCTACTACTGGGAGGTCGCCTGGAATCCGGGCCTGCCGCTTGATGAGGACGGGTTCATGAACCTGACACCATAATGGGTTTCGCCCTCAAATCTTCCCGCTCTTCACAAACTCCTCTCTTGAGAGCACCCCGTCCTTGTTTGCGTCGAACTGGGGAAATCGCTTCGGGGCTTCCTCGGGATCAGGTTGGTTTAGGAGGAACTCTTCCCGACTCAGCGAGCCGTTGGCATCCTTGTCCCGCTTTTCAAACATGGCCCCGCGATCTTTAGATGCGGCCGCTGGTTTGGAGGCCGGCTTTGCTTCTTCTCCGTTGGCCGGATCGACTTTGATCTGGGGTTTTGCCTCCGGGTGGGAGGCGAGGAGGACCTGCAATTGCTTGACGACCTCGGGTCGCCCGGCGGCAAGGTTCTTCGTTTCGCCGGGATCCTCCTCGTAATCGTACAGTTCGAATTCGGCGGTCGCGGAATCGCTGCCGAAGGACTTCCACTCGACAAGGCGGTAACGATCCGTCCGGATCGCCCGGCCAAGGAGCTTGTTCCGGGGGTAGACGTGAATGGCATGGTCCCGATGAGCCGTAACAGGATTACTCAAAAGCGATTCAAAACTTCGTCCATCGAGACCCGCCGGTGCCGGCAGTCCGGCGAGGGCAGCGAGGGTCGGATAGATGTCCACGGTTTCGACGAGAGCGGACGAGACAGTACCCGCGCCGCCAGGCTTGGCGATTAGGAGAGGAATACGTGCGGCCTGTTCGTAGTTCGTGTGTTTGCACCACATTCCGTGATCACCCAGATGCCACCCGTGGTCGCCCCAGAAAACAACAATGGTATTCTTCGCGAGACCGGTTTCATCCAGGGCATCGAGCACCTTGCCTAACTGCGCGTCCATGTAGCTCGTCGCGGCATAATAGCCATGGATGAGGTGACGGGTAGTCGCCTCGTCGAGCGGAGTGTTCCCACCCGGGATATTCTTGTAGCTGCGAAGCTCGCCTCCGAACTGGGGGGCATAGTCGGGCGCTCCCTTGGGCGGAGTGAGTCTTTCCGGCTGCGGGAGATTCGCCGGATCATGCATGTCCCAGTACTTCTTCGGAGCGACAAAGGGGAGATGGGGCTTGAGAAAGCCCACCGCCATAAAAAACGGTTTACCCGACTTCCCTGCTGTCTTGAGCCGCTTCACGGCCTCGATCGCAATCTGCCCATCGCCGTAGGAATCGTCCGGAACATCAGCCGACTCTGTCGCCGCTCCTTTGGGATCCTTGGAAGGGTTTTTCGGATCGCGTTTGGCACCGGCGGGGGGATTGTTCTCCTTCACCGCATACTGGGGCACCTTCGGCTTGAAATGGGGAACATCCCACGACCTTTCGTCTTCACCGTTCCCGTGACCGACATGCATGATTTTTCCCATCGCCTCGGTCCGATACCCGTGCTGTTGGAAATACTGGGCGACCGTGACCGCATCAGGGCGGGAATGGCGGAAGTTCGTGGGAAGATCGTAAATACCGAGCGTCTGCGGACGCAGTCCGGTCATGAGTGCATTGCGCGAGGGCGAACAAACGGCCTGGTTGCAGTAGGCGCGATCCAGACGCAGAGATCGGGCCGCAAGGCGGTCAACGTTCGGAGTTTTTGCATGGGCATCCCCGTAGCAGCCGAGAGTCGGTTTCAGATCGTCGACACAGATGAGGAGCACATTCGGCCTCGCGGCGGGTGCCTCGTCAGCGGAAAATAGTACTGACGAGGTCAGGAAAAGGAAGAGAGAGAGAAAGAAACGGTTCATGGATGGTTTGTATTTTTTTCACTCCGGAATGGGATCGGTGCGTTTGACGGTGGTTCCCTCCCAAATGGCTTCGTCGGTCACCGGATCATAGGTGAGGACCCGACTGGCACTATTGGGAGCCGGATCGCTGTCGATTTTGGGAATCCATTTTTTGTGTTCCTTTATCACCTCGGCAAAGGCGGGATCAGCGGCAAGATTGGTCCACTCGTTGGGATCTTTCTTCATATCATAGAGTTCCTCGCTGCCGTCGGCGTAGCGGATGTAGCGCCAATTCTCCGAGCGTATCCCGTGATTCCCCTTGTTGTGACTCGTGACGGCGGGGCGCTCGCGCGGAGTCGCGGAATCGATGAGCTGCGGGCGCAGGCTCAGCCCCTCGAGATCATCCCGGACCGGCAGGCTGGCGAGATCGATGAGCGTCGGATAAATGTCGAGCAACTCGGCCGGCTGCGTGCTGCGGCCTCCGGCGCTGACACCGGGTCCGGCGAAGATTAGGGGCACGCGGGTGCCATCATCCCAGAGCGTATTTTTACCGGTGATCGCCTTTTCACCGAGGTGCCAGCCATGATCGCCCCAGACGACGACGATGGTGTTGTCGGCGAGCCCCTTTTTCTCAACCGCTTCGAGGACACGACCGATCTGCGCATCGACGAAGCTGGTGCAGGCGAGGTAGCTGCGAACCAGGTTCCGCCACTGCCCGTTTTCTTCGACCCACTTCAACCTCGGCTCGGGCAGGCTCCAGTGTGGATACCAGGAAAAACGCGGCGTGTCGTCGCGGTCTCCTCGCTTGATCACGGGGAGAACGCTGTCGTCGTCGGGGTAGAGGTCGAACCACTTTTGTGTCGCGTAGCAGGGCACATGCGGGAGGAAAAATCCGGCGGCGAGGAAAAAGGGCTCCTCCTTTTTCGAGGCCTCGATCTGCTCGATAGCCCAGCTCGCGACCTGATAATCGCCTTTACCGGTGTCATCATTGTCCAAGGGCCAGACGCCCCAGTCCATCGCGGGATGATCTCCCATCGGAGCGGGAGGAATAAGTTTTTTTGGAGGCTTCGGTCCAACACCCGGACTGGGACCGCGCACGTCAAACTCCACGGGCGGGGCGGGCTCCTGAGAAGGAGCGGCTTTGGCTTTGTCTTTCCCCTTCCCTTTTCCCCCGCCAGCACCACTCCCGGTGCCTCCGTGGTAGATCTTCCCGGCGGCGAGGGTCTTGTAACCGTTCGCGGCGAAGTGCTGCGGCAGACTGACACGATCTTCGAAACCGGGTACGGTACGGAACCATGGGGAGAGTCCGTAGATTCCCGTCGTGGTCGGGCGCAGTCCGATGAGCAGACTGGTGCGCGAGGGATTGCAGAGCGGAGCGTTGCAATGGGCGTTCAGAAAGGTGGTGCCGCGCGCCGCGAGAGCATCGAGGTGCGGAGTCTTCGCCATGGGATGCCCGCCGACGTGCCCGATCCAGTCGTTCTGATCATCGATCGCGATGAAGAGGATGTTGGGCTTTTCGGCTTTCACCGGAAGGCAGGCGGCAAGGAACGCGATGAGGAAGAGCGGGATGAGGCGGGCAGGTCGATGGACAAAACTCTCACGAGTTTCGCTACAGGTGCGGGAAGAGAGTTTCATGGTTGCTTAGAAGGAGTTTGAGGGATTGGCTCGGGTTCGAAGTCGGATTCATCTGCCCAACCCGCGGACTTGCGGTCGAGTTGGCCGTTCATGAAACGTTCGTAAAAATTCCGCGTGGCGTCGGTGTGAATCTTATACTCGTCAAAGAGGTATCCTTTTCCAAACATGCGCGGGTCGCCCTGTTCTTCGAGACGCGCGGTCATCTCGGACTCGAGCCGGGCCATATGAGCGGCTTGATCTTCTCCGGCGGCGAGATTCACCGCACAATCGGGATCGGCCTTGAGATCGTAGAGCTCCGAAGCGGGACGCATCCCGAAATTCAGTTGCCAGTGGCGGTCATTGCGATCGCGACGCCCGGCCTCGAGAATGGCCGTCTTCGTTGCGCCGGCGTCGGTGTCGAGGTAGCCGGTTTCGGGATTGCCAGCGGGCCAGCGGTCGGGCTCGTAGTTCCGCAGGTAGAGAAAGTCGTCACGGATGATCCCGCGGATGGGATACCCCCAGTCATAGGGGCGACCGATGTCGGTGCGCTCTTTGCCGACGAGGACATGGTCGCGCCACTCTTCGATCCGACCGGAGCGATCACTCTCGAGGATCTCCCGCCAGCTCCGACCCGTGATCGCCGCCATGCCGCTTTTTTCCTGAGGGATCCCGGCGAGGTCGAGAATGGTCGGGGCGATCTCGGTGAAGTTGACGAAGTCATCGATGATCCGACCGGGCGTGCCGATCCCGCCGGGCCAGCGAATCGCGAGGGGGATGTGATTCGAGTCATGGTAGGCGTAACCTTTCACCCGGGGAAAGGGCATGCCGTGATCGGCAGTGACGATGATAACAGTGTTGTCGAGTTCGCCGCGACGCTCGAGTTCCGCGATCATGCGCACGAGGTGGTTGTCGGTGTGCTCGACCTCGAGGGCGTAGTCGAGGATGTCGTGCCGGACAGTGTCGTTGTCGGGCCAGTAGTCAGGCACGCGATCAACGTCGGTGAGCTTCTTTCCGCCTTTGTTGACGCCGGACTGATGTTCATATCCGCGATGCGGTTCGGTCGATCCGTACCAAAAACACCAGGGCGCATCAGCCGGAGCTTCTTCGAGAAAATCGACGAAATTCGCCGCGTAGTCGTTTTTCGAAATCTCCGCCGTGAGAGGCTCGAGTTTGTGTTTGTTAAACTGCTTGCCCGTGATCAGACGCTGTTTTCCGTCGGCGTCATTGGCGATGCCGGGACCCCAGCCTTTGCCGGTGATGCCGACATGCCAGCCCCGCTGCATCAGGGTCTCGGGCCAGCTCTGGAACTTCGGGGGAAAAACAGCCATGTGATTTCCCGCCTCTTCGAGTTGCCAGGCATGACGTCCGGTGAGGACGATGGCGCGCGAGGGGGCGCACTTCGCGACCGGAGTGTAGGCGCGGGTGAAGAGGACACCTTCCTTTGCGATTCGGTCAAAGCCCGGCGTCTTCACCCAGGGGGTACCATAGGCTCCGGCATGGGCGCCCCAGTCATCGGCAATGGCGAAGAGGATATTGGGCGGGCGTTTTGTGTCCTGAGCGTGGACACAAAGCGGGCTCAGGCAGAACGTGAGGACGAACTGCGCCGCCAATCGAATCGTTTGTGAATCCAGTTTCATAATCTTCCTACCCCACCCGATTCTCCCCGCGGTTCTCCGTCTGATGGATCGTGAGAGGCCATCCGGGAAATTGATTGTCCGCTTTCCCGTCGGTGGCGTCGACGAGGAACTTGAAGGCCTCGCAGTGGTAGGTCTTCGCAACGAGGTCGATCGTGACGAGCCCGAAGCCGCTCCCTTTCTGATGGGCTTTGTCGTATCGATGCGGGGCTTTGCCGACCTCGGGATTACCCACGGCATAGACGTAGTTTTTGTTTCCGAGGCCGTCGAGATACTCGCCGGTTTCAGGAAGACCATGGCGGGGACGATTTTCGTGCGGCATGCCGACCTCGTCGGGCCTCCACCAGCGCGGGTAGCCGACCGCGATTGCCGGAGTGCAGAAGGACCAGTTGCTGTCACGCTTCTTGTCGACGCCATACTGGACCATCGTCGCGAGATGCTGATCGCCGTTAAGGTGCAGGGCCATGGACTTGCGCAGGATGGAAACGGCCCGGTTGCGCGGAGTCTGCGGCCACCCGCCGGAATCGAGGTCGGCCTTGAGATAGCCGTCGTAATCCCCGTGATGAGTCGCGGCATTGGCAAAAAGGGTCTGGCTCAGGAGCACCTTCATGGTATGGCCGCGCCAGTCGTCGCCCCAGGCTTCGAGGAATTTTTCCTGACGTTCCCCCAAAAGGATCAGGCCGGGCTTGTCGAGCGAAGCCGTGTCGAAGTCCTTCCCGACGACATGATCGGCGCGCGGACCATCGACGGTGACGTGCTCGGGTCCGCTCTTGAACTGCCGATCGCCGAGGATGGCGAAGCCGACCCCGCCGTAGACCATGTCGCCGTAGTAAACGCTCATGTCCTGCTCGATCGTCGTCGAATCGTAGATGTCGGGATGGTGCGAGGTGTTTGTTTTGTGGACGACGTTGACCATCTTCACCGGCTGAATGTAACCGCCCTTGGATGAAGCGCCGCGGTCCTCTTCGGATCGGACCATGGCCTTGCCGCCCTCGCCCCAGTAATTGCCGTGGAAGACGTCGTGATCGTCAGGAATGCAGATCGTCGGGGCGTTGCGCATCGCGTCGCGAAAGGCCCAGCCGTGCTGGTAGAACTTGCGCAGGTAGTTCAGGATCGCCGGATCGGCGGGTGAACGAATGATGCCGAATCCGCCGTGATTTTCGTAAAGCTGGTCGCCCGAGAAATAGAGCAGATCGGGGTCGAGCTTGACGAGGTTCTTCGCAACGGGTTCGTAGGGAAAGGCATAGTCGTTCTGGCAGGTCAGCGCGCCGATGCGGAGGGGGCGTCCTGCCGGGTTGGCCTTGATCCTTCCGCTCCACTCATCGACCACTTCGCTGCCGTCTTTCAGCTTTTCCCGGTAGACCACCTTGTAGGCGGCCTCGCTCTTTTCGTCCCAGTTCGGAAGGCGGAAGGTCGCGACCCAGGCATCGGTGTCGAGCGCGGCTTCGCCGATGGTTTGCCACGCGCCGCCCTTCTCCACGAGAAGTTCGACTTTTTCCCCGCCAGCCACTGCAAGCGGTCCGGTCAGAGCGGTGAGCTTCATCACAAAACCCTCGTCACCGCGCGAATCGCTCAGCGAATACATCGTCCAGAGGATGGGTCCGAAGCGCTGTTCCTTTTTTACTGTGAGCGCATCGCCCGAAGCCCGCCATTCGGTGAAGCGCCACGAGGCGGACTCCTCACGGCCTTTGGGCGGAGCGTGGAACTGGCTCACGAGCGCGATGTTGCCGGTAACGAATTGCTTTTGCGCTGAGAATTTCAGTGAACCGAGCACGGTTCCGTCGGGCGACTGCGCGCTAAGATCGAGATCGTAGCGGGGCCCCTCACCGGGAGCACCCTTTAGGACGAGGAGGCATTCCCCCGAGGGAAATGGCACCGTGAGCGGACCCGACTCGCGTCCGAGGACGAGCTGCCCCGCGGTGATGCCGGCGACGAGACCGCCGGAGGCGAAGCAGTTGCTCTTCACTTCGTTGAGATCGCTTCGCACGCCGATTTTAAAACCGGCACCGGCTTCGTCAGGGAGTCCGGCCGGTCTCACGAGACGCACCGAGAGCGTAAATGAACCCTCCGCGTTTCCAATCTGGTGCGTGAGTGAATGAATACTGCGATTACCCGAGCGGACGAGGCACTCGGCCCAGCCGTCTTTGATGCGCCAGTCCTCCATCGGATTTGCCCAGAAATCTCCACCGAGAAAAACGCGATCACCGGTGCGATCCCACCGGTCAAGCCGGTCGGAAGAATCCTGAGCCTCGACGTCCCGCCGCGGAATGATCCCGAAGACGGCGAGAGAGGAAAGGAACTTAAAGCTAAGGCGGCGGGAGATTTTACGGAGCATGGGGTGAAAAAGGAAAGCGGATGAGGAAAGGATTGGCAATAGGAAACCCCGGCCGTAGCGATTCGATCTCACGGGAATGCGTATTTCGTCAAAACGAGACGCCCCGAAAAACTCACGTTTTTCGCTACCCCGTTCGCGATCATTGACGCCGGTAGCGAAGAACGTGAGTTCTTCGGAGAGTCGCCCGATTTTGCTCACGCCTTCTCCAGCAAGTCCCGCATCCCCGCGCTAAGGCCATCATCCATGCTCGGAGCGCTGTTCGCCACGCTCACTTCATACCCGCCCTGTGGAAAAGCCTCCTTCGTCGGGACATACCAGGTGCCGCCGTCACCATAAGCCGCCGTCGCGACAAAACGTCCCGGAGCGAGGGACTGGGCGCGGAGTTGATACTCAACAAAACTCTCCGCCGGCAGGTGCAGTAAGGTAATCCCGTCGAGATGCAAAGCACTCAGGATGATGGGCTGTTTTGCCGCGACCCGCCGAATCCAACTCACCCGCATCGCCGGACGGATGCGGTCTGAGGCGGAACTCGCGCCGTGGCGCACCTTGGCGAGTTCGCCCTCTTCGGTGAAGATGGGATTCACCTCGGGCAGGAGGTCGTGGGTAGCCCAAGCGACCTTCGTCAGCGGCACGGGAGCCAGCTTCGCCGAGGCCGCGACCATGGCGGCGTGGAGGCGGTCGGTCAGTTCGATGCGGGCCTCCGGTGAGCCGTCGTTGTATTTGCCCGCCCCGATGTTACCCGCGCAACCGGTAAAATAGACATGGGTGCACCCCGGTTCGGCAGCCTGGAGCCGTTTCCGCGCAAACCCCGGATAATCGCTGCTGACCGCGCCTTTTCCATAGTGGCTCATGGGATGGCAGGCGTAATAATGACACGACGCGACCTTTTCCTCACCGCTGTAAAAAGCCACCGTCTTCAATTGAGGATCAATGAGTCCCTCCGTTAGGGCGATGAGTTCGGGAATGCGGCACGCGCTTCCCCGCATCCTTACGATCTTGCCATCGGGCCCGATCTCGACGCGGCGATTCCCGGCGATTCGATCGACCTTCGCCTCCGCTGCGGCGACGTGGGTGAGCGGCCGGGCTTGGGTCAGTGCCTCCTTCACCGCCGCCCTGCCCCGCTCGAGGCAGTCGCGGAAAAAGGCGAGATCGACGATCTGCATCCCGGCGTTCTGTTCGGCGATGAGCTTTTCACTTTCGAGACAGACAAAGGGCGCGTCGTGTTGGTGCACACATTGCACCGCGACCCGGTCGGGGGTAGTCCCGGCGGCTTCAGCGAGGGCGCTGCGCCATTGCACGTGGGCGTCGTTGAGCAGGCCCGTCCAATCGACTGCGCAGATCACGATTGGATCCCCCGCCCCGAGGAGGACAAAACCAATCGCCTCGAGCGGGTCAACGACCGACTTCACCGGGGTGATCCACCCACCGCAAAGCGGATGACCCGTCGGCGGGGTGACGTCATATCGAAACGGTGCGATCCGCAGGCCGCGTTCCTCTGCAGCGGCGGAACCCGCGAAACTTAGGGGCAGGATTCCCGATCCTGCGGCAATACTGGAAGTGAGAAACTCGCGCCGTTTATACGACGTCAGAGTGCCGGAAGAATATGCATCAGTCATAGCCTGTCAGGATCGAACCTCACCAGGCTATCGATTTTTAAGAACTCACGTCACCCGCCTAATCGCGCCTAATCGCGCCTACTCTTGAGCCGGTTCAGCTGTATTCAGCAGTCCCTCCAGATTCGCGAGATTCCGCTTCATTTCGGCGAGCCAGTCTCCCTCTCCCGGAATATTGGCACAGGGAGAAAAAACAACGCTCTTCAGCCCGAGAGCGGAGATCGCCGCAATATTCGCAGCGGTTGGCTGATCCTCCCAGATCATCCATTCGGCCTTGTGTTTGCCGAGAATTTTCTTCAGGTCGGCGAGATCCTTGTCGGTGATTTCCATCTCGGGCTCCCACTCGATCGCTTCGATCTTGAGGTCATAGGCCCGGGCAAAATATTGGTAGATGGGATGAGAGGCAACGAGCGGTTTTCCACCCCATTTCCCGCCAAACGCCTTCATTGCGGAATCGAGCGCGTCGAGATCCGATTTCAGCGCGGTCAGGTTTTCATCGATTTTCAAGGCGTCGGCCGGCTGCAGCGCCTTAAACCGGGCCGCAATCGCCTCGGCCTGGCGGCCCGCCTGGGAAAAGTCAATCCAGGTCGTGAATGCGGTGCCCGCATGAGAGTGCACAGTGCCATTGCCGTGACGGTGTTCCGATCCCGCCGTCTTGATATACGTGGAGGAGAACTCCTTTGAGGTGTCGACCATCTTTGCTGAGGCCAGAGATACCGTCTTCATCCACTTTTCGTAATCAGCGCCATTCTTTATGATGAGGTCAGCCTTCTGAAACGCCATCAGCGATTTATCGTCGGGTTTCCAAAAGGCCGGATCAACCTCGGGATCGACGAGGTAATTCACCTCAAATGAATCGGTCGCCAGTCGGGTTGCAAAATAATACAGCGGGTAATTGACCGACTGGACCACGGTCTTCTCTTCGGCTGCAGCTGGAGAGCTGCTCATGAGGCTGATGAGGCTGATGAGGGAGGAAAGCACGAGGATGATGCGGAGGTTCATTCGTTTTACGTTAATGTTAGTATTTTTCAGCGACCCTGATTGCGCATAAAGTTGGCAACCTGGGCAAAAAAAGCAGCAAGATGAGAGCGGGCATCTCCCTGAAGATCCAGTTCATCCATGGCGGAGTTCATCAGTTCCAGCCAGCGATCCCTCTCCGCCTCCCCGATCGCAAAGGGCATATGGCGCTGTCTCAGGCGTGGGTGTCCGCGCTCGATCAAGTAGCGGTCAGAACCTCCAAAGCGAAAAATCAGGAAGTCACTCAACCGCTTTTCCGAGCCTTCCCAATCTTCTTGCGGATACATCGGTCCGATCAGGTCATCCTCCCTGACCCGGCGATAGAACGCTGCGGTGAGTGAAGCGAATCCCGCCTCACCCAGCGCCTGCATGACAATGACCTCCATGGTTTGTTCCTCTCCACTCATACAAAATCCTGAAGTTGCTCTCTCCTGATAACGGAGGCAACCACACAATACCCATGAACCCCGTTTACCATGATCACCTACCCTATTGAGACTTGATTTCCCCTTCCTGACCGCAATAGCTTATCCAAGAATTTATAAAAACTCCCCTGAATATGAATCGACCCGTCCTCCTTTGCTTGCTCAGTTCGTGTCTTCTTGCCTCACCGTCCGCATTTGCCGACGCACTCAAGAGTGACCTCTACAAGGACCTCGTCGTCCCCGTCCTCTCGGCCAAGTGCGCCGGATGCCACGGTGAGGAGAAGCCCAAAGGCAAACTTCGCGTCGATTCTCTTGAGGCGATTTTGAAGGGCGGCAATGAGGGGGCGGCGGTCGTCGCTGGCAAACTCGACGAGAGTCCATTGCTCCAGCGAGTCTATCTGCCACTCGATGACGATGAGCATATGCCCCCGGAGGATAAGACCCAGCTCACCGCGGAAGAAACCGCCGTACTGGCCTTCTGGGTAAGCAGTGGCGCCAAAGGCACCGGCACCGTGGGGGAACTCAAGCCCGACGAGAAAACTCTCGCCGCCGTCACCCATGTCCTGGGCAACCTGCCCAAGGCATCGGAAAAAGTTGCCAAAGCCGACACGCCAAAGGTGGATCCCGCAATGGCGAAACTTGTTGCCGATACCATAGGCCAGGTTGAAAAAACCGGTGCCTCGCTCATGGCCATCGCTCAGGATACCCCTGAATTGCGCTTCAGCGCCTTGAACGTCAGCAAGGAATTCTCCGACGAGCAACTCGCCGGCCTAAAACCGGTGTCCGCTCAGATCAAGTGGGTCGACCTCGCCCGCACCAAAGTCACCGACAAGGGCCTCGCGCACCTGTCCGGCATGACCAACCTGACCCGCCTGCATCTCGAAAACACAGGAATCACGGACGCAGGACTCGATGCCCTAAAGGGATTGGGGAATCTGGAGTATCTCAACCTCTACGGAACCCAGGTCACTGATGCCGGCCTGACCAAACTCGCCGGGCTCAAAAACTTGAAAAAGCTTTTCATCTGGCAGACCAAGGCAACCGACGCCGGTGCAGCCAAGCTCGCCGCCACGATTCCCGGGGTCGACATCAATACCGGGTGGAAGGCACCGCAAGCAGAGCCAGTCGCCCTGGCCGCAGCCGCTCCTGCGACTCCACCCGCTCCGGTTCCAGCCAAGCCTGCCACTCCACCCGCTCCCGC
Source organism: Akkermansiaceae bacterium UBA2381 (assembly GCA_002344215.1). Taxonomy (GTDB): domain Bacteria; phylum Verrucomicrobiota; class Verrucomicrobiia; order Verrucomicrobiales; family DEV007; genus Arctic95D-9. The sequence continues at coordinate 3,173 of DDSV01000021.1, read as the reverse complement.
CCCTGCGAAACCGGCGACGCCTCCCGCACCGACAGCAAAGCCAGCGACCCCCGCACCGGCTCCGGCGGCAGCGCCGACAGCTGATCCCATGTTTGCCAAGGCCATCGCTGAGGTCCAAGCGGCCGCAACGGAAGCATCGAAGCGCGCGACACAGGCGAAGGCGGATTTTGATGCAGCGATCAAGGCCGTTGACGAGGCCACGAAGCGGGCTGAGGCACTTAAAGCCGCTTCTGAGAAAGCAGCGGTCCTTGCGACCGAAACGACTGCCGCACTCAACCAGCTGAAAAAGGCGGTCGAAGCGAGCAAGAAATAGGCGCTTTAGACTTAGCGGTTCGCCACCGCCTGACGCATCCTGTCCACGCTACCGGCGAGTGCCTCAAGGTGCTCGCGGGTAAGGCGGATGGTCTGGTTCAGTTCGTTGATCGCCTCACGGGCATTCGAAGCATGCAGATGATGGAGATGGGTCAGGTCCGCGGAGAATTCAAGGACGTTGCCCGCTTCCTCGATGTAATCAGCTTCGCTATCCTCACCGGGAGAAGATGACTGGAAAAACTTCATCGCGTTTTCGAGGCGGCTGTGAATACGCATCACCCGTTCCGACACCTGCACCTTGAGTTCCTCAGCGTGGGTGACGAGTTTTAGCTCAAGGGTGGCGAGCCTCGCCTCGATCATCTGAACCCGCTCCTCTTCCGAGGCGGGTGTCCCATCCTGACGGAGAATCGAGGGGGAACGTTCGGGGACGAATCTGGCTTCCGGCGTTGAGTTTGAGAATGGAATGCGAATCATCAGATAAAACAGATTTAATCAATATTACCAAAAGCTTCATAAATATCAATAATTAAAAGACCTTTAGTAAATTTCATTCAGATTCCACCTGCCTTGACTTCCAGGTGATCCATCGGATCATGACGCCCAAGGAAACCCCCTTAATAAAGCTGCGAACTAATTGATGAGAATTGCCTTTTTGACCGCCGGCGGGATTGCCCCCTGCCTTTCTGCCTCGATTGGAGGCCTGATCGAACAATATAACAAACTTGCCCCGGACGCCGATCTGATGGGTTACCTGAACGGATACCAGGGTCTCCTCCTCGGCAATTCGTACCACTTTCCCAGGCAGGTCAGGGACAATGCCGCCATTTTCTACAACTTCGGCGGCAGTCCGATCGGCAATAGCCGGGTAAAGCTCACCAATGTCGATGACTGCACCAAGCGTGGTCTCGTCAAACCCGGCGAGGACCCGCTCAAAGTGGCGGCGGAAAGATTGCAGGCGGACAAGGTCGATATTCTTCACACCATCGGCGGAGACGACACCAACACGACCGCAGCCGATCTCGCAAGATACCTTCACGAACACGGCTATGACCTCACTGTCGTCGGTCTGCCCAAGACGATCGACAACGACGTCTACCCCATCAAACAAACTCTTGGTGCCTGGACCGCGGCCCACCAGAGCGCCCGCTTTTTCCGCAATGTGGCAAACGAAAACACCACCAGTGCACGCCAGTTGATCATTCACGAAGTGATGGGTCGCCACTGCGGCTGGCTCACCGCCCGCGCCGCCTACGATTACCATGAGAGCCTTCACCAGTATGACTGGCTCCCCGAGGCCCTCCTCCATCAGTTGCGATGGGACGTGGATGCCGTCTGGGTTCCCGAGATGGAGATCAACATGGAAGAGGAAATCGACCGCCTCAATGCCAAGATGGACGAGCACGACAGCGTGAACATTTTCCTCAGCGAAGGCGCCGGTCTCGACAACATCATCGCCGAGATGAAATCCAAGGGACAGGAGCCCGCCAAGGATGCCTTCGGACACTACCGGCTTGACTCAGTTAACGTCGGTCAATGGTTCGCGAGCCAACTCAAGGACAAACTCGGCGCAGAGAAATTCCTCGTGCAGAAGAGTGGTTATTTCGCCCGCAGCGCCGCGCCGAACGCGGATGATCTTGAGCTCATCAAAGCCAGTTGTGCCCAGGCCGCGAAATCCGCCCTTGAGGGAATCAGCGGCGTCGCCGGACTTGACGAGGACAACGGTGATATCATGAGCACGATCGCGTTCCCCCGCATCAAAGGCGGTAAACCTTTCGATATCGACGAGAGCTGGTTCACCAATCTCCTCGTCGAGATCGGCCAGCCCAAGGGGAGACGTATCGAGGCGCATTGAGGAATTCCTCCACTTACAGCGAAGCGAATAATAGCGGTGGCCATCTTGCCTTCGACCGTGATCACGGTTGACACTCCTCTCTGCTCGCTTACATTTCCCGCCCTTGCCCGGGAGGCTGTCGTTACCCTTCCACCCCCGTGGGGACGCTCTCCCCTCCCGCTAAGGATCTCCTCTGAGCCCCCTTATCCTTTAACTAGACAAACCACCCGGATCCAAACCAATACCATGGCCAAAAAGCAAACCGCCAAGAAACCCGTCGCTAAAAAAGTCGCCGCCAAAAAGCCCGCCGCGAAGAAGACCGCTCCTGTAAGGAAGCCCGCCGCGAAGAAAGCAGCTTCCAAAACGGTCGCCGCCAAGCCGACCAAATATGTCTACACATGGGGCGACGGAAAAGCGAACGGCAACGGGTCAATGAAGGCCCTCCTCGGCGGCAAGGGGGCGAACCTCGCCGAGATGACCCGCATCGGTCTGCCCGTGCCTCCCGGATTCACCGTCACCACCGAGGTCTGCACCTATTTCTACGACAACAAGAGAACCTACCCTGCCGTGCTCCGCGCCCAGATGGAATCCGGGGTCCGCAACATGGAGAAGATCATGGGCTGCAAGTTCGGTGACGCCAAGGGCATGCCGCTCCTCGTCGCCGTGCGCTCCGGTGCCCGCGACTCGATGCCGGGCATGATGGACACGATC
>DDSV01000021.1:0-235 GCA_002344215.1 Akkermansiaceae bacterium UBA2381 | reverse complement strand
AGGCGAAGACCACGAGCCCTTCGAAGTGGTCATCGAAGAGTTCAAGCACGCGAAGTATCACCGCGACATCATCGATTCCGACTTGACCGCTGATGATCAGAAGGAGCTCGTGAAGCGTTTCAAGGCCCTCGTCAAGCAACGCACCGGCAAGGGTTTCCCGAACGATCCGTGGCAGCAGCTTCTCGGAGCCGCCGGAGCTGTTTTCGGCTCGTGGATGAACGACCGCGCCATCGTC
>DDSV01000052.1 GCA_002344215.1 Akkermansiaceae bacterium UBA2381 | reverse complement strand
CACCGCCACCGCCGCCACCACCACCGGTGGCACGACGATCTTCTGCTTCGCGAACGCGCAAACTGCGTCCACCGAGGTCAGCCCCGTCAAGCTGGGCGACCGCCGCCTCACCCATCTCGCGACTGGAGAGGGTGATAAAGGCGAATCCACGTTGACGACCGGTTTCGCGGTCGATAGGCATGTGTAGATCGACAATAGGCTCGTAGGCAGCGAGAAACTCGCGCAGGTCGGATTCCGTAGTGTCGTAAGACAGATTTCCAATATACAATTTCATCGATTCTTAACCAGTTGCAGGCCCTCAGTTATCCAAGCGGCTGAGTCTCTGTCCGGGAAAAACGGGTGACCGTGGTCAGAATCGAATTGCCAGAGAGTGAACATAGAAGCCCGGGTAGGACCAAGTCTAGGGTTCCTCATTTTTAAGAAAAACCAACCTCTTTCCAAGAAAATATTGCGCCATTTACCGGATTTTTTGTCGAGAAACTCAGACAAGTCCAAGGACCCGGTCCATGCGGCTGGCGATATCCACCATACGTTCCCGCTTGCCCCCGGCGACCTCCGCCGTCGCCCAGCCCTCGAAGTCAATGGCAATCAATGATTTCCTGACTTCCTCCCAGTTGATCGTTCCATCCCCCAATTCGGAGCCAAAGCCGGCACTGAGTCCCTCGCTCTTGTGCTTTCGCTCATCCCATTCCTTCACGTCCAGTTTACCGATGCGGGAACCGAGGATCTCGATCCAGTGCTGGGGAACCCCCCACCTGACATTGTTTCCAATATCGAAATAGGCACCAAAGTTCGGATGGTTGATCTCATCGACATAACGCTCCATGTCGAGGGCACTGATGATGAATCCGGCCCAGACATTTTCGAGCAGGATCTTTACTCCGTAGCCCTCGGCGGCGGAAAGCCCCTTTCGGATGATCTCCTGGGTTTCCTTCCAGCTCTCCATGAGCGGTCGGCTTTGGTCGTAGCGTGCCACATAGAGGACTGAGGAACCTCCGACATCGTGGGCAAACTTGACGGCAGTTTCCAGGTCCGGCTTGTCCGCGTTGACGATTCCGTGAACGATGAGCCCGGACTTGTCGACGGCTTCGAGGTAGGCTTTGAGATTCGTGTTATTCTCCGTGCGCAGTTCCGTCCCGTCAAAACCGGCCTCCTTTAAGAGTTTGAACTGATCGACGAGAGAAAGGTCCGGCTCGTTCAGCATGCTGAACTTCACGCCCTTTTTGATTCGCCCTGTCAATTTGGTTTCAGGAGCGGCGCTACCACTGGCTGGAGCGGATGCTGTCGTCTGGGCAAGGAGGACCGGAGAGAGCGCGGAGGCTCCCAGGATGGGAGCCGTTTGGGAGAAGAAGTGACGTCGATTCATGATTAGGCACAGAAAGCCAGACCGGTGTCGGTTTCGTCAATGCCGAAACTGCCGCGATCGGGGTAGGTCGTCTCCCGTCCCGGCGTTCGTCCTTGTGCCCAAACGGCACTTCGGATGGAGATGATCGGCATTCTCCGCATGCCCCCGTTCTTTTACATCCCCCTCAAAACGCAAGCTCATCCCGCGCCCGCTCTCCATTGAGCAGGCGCATGATCCCTCGCGGGTTGGCATTCTGTAATTCCATCGGCAGCATCGTATCGGGCCAGTCCTGATAGCACACCGGCCTGACAAAACGACTCACTGCACGCGTCCCGATGCTGGTGAAATGACTGTGGGTGGTCGCCGGATACGGCCCCCCGTGGTGCATGCTGTGACAAACCTCGATACCGACCGGATAACCGTTAAAGATGAGTCGGCCGGCCTTGCGCTGCAGCACGGTGACCAGTTCACGGTATTCAGCGAGATCGTTCTCGGTCCCGTGGATCGTGGCGCTGAGAGATCCTTCGAGTTTCTCCGCGATCGCGATCATGTCCGAGGGAGCTCCGCAACTTACCAGCGTCGAGACGGGGCCGAAGAGTTCATTGAAGAGGGTTGGATCACCCAGAAGACCCTGTTGAGTCGTTTGGAAGAGGTAGGCGGCAGCCTCGCACTTCGCCGGATCGGCATCGATCGCCGAGTGTCCGAGGAGCTCGACTGACTCCCGGGTCATTAGATCGGAAATGCCGGACTGATAGGCGCCGTGAATGCCGGCGTGGAGCATCGTGGCCGGCTTGAAGGCGGTGACTTTTTCGCGGGCAAGTTCGGAGAAGTCGGCCCACTCCTCGGACTCCAGACCGAGGACGAGGCCCGGGTTGGTGCAGAATTGACCGACTCCGGCGGTGAGAGCAGCGACGAATCCTTCTGCGATTCGTGACGCCCCTGCCCTGAGCGCTCCCGGGAGGACAAACACCGGGTTTACGCTGCCCATCTCCGCGTAAAAGGGAATGGGAACGGGGCGGGAGTTGGCGACCGTAAAGAGGGCTCGTCCGCCTCCGAGTGATCCGGTGAAGGCGGCCGCAGTGATGCCGGGGTGACTGACAAGACGGGTCCCGACCTCGTTGCTTTTCCCGTGGAGGAGAGAGAAGACCCCCTCGGGCATGCGAGTGGAGGCCGCGGCACGCAGGATGGCGCGGGCGGCAAGCTCGCAGGTTCCGGGGTGACCGGGATGGGCCTTGATGATGACGGGGCACCCGGCGGCGAAAGCGGACATGGTGTCGGCTCCGAGCACGGAGATGGCGATGGGAAAATTACTCGCGCCGAAAATAGCAACGGGTCCGACCGGCTGCATGAGCGAGCGAACGTCGGGTTTGGGAAGAGGCTGACGGGTCGGATCGGGCAGATCAATGCGGGCGTCGACCCAGGATCCTTCACGAATCAATTCGGCAAACTGACGCGTGTGGAGGACAGCCCGGTCGCGCTCGGAGGCGCAGCGCGGCAGGGGATGCCCGGTCTCGGCGGAGGCGCGCTGAAGCAGTTCATCGCCCAGGGCGAGTGTTTCGTTCGCAATGGCGTCGAGGAAATCGGCACGTGCCTCGGCGATGAGGCGACGAAAGGGGTCGAAGGCGGCGACGGCGAGGGTAACGGCGTCGTCGATCTCGACTTCGGTGGCCTCAAAATAGCAAGGTTCCAGTGCCGTGCCGAGGGAGGGATTAGCCGGAGAAAATGAACTGGCGGACGAGGCGGATTCCCTGTTCCCGATGAGGTGTCTTCCGGTCAGATTCATGTGGTCATGTTAGGTGAAAACGGCAGGCGGAGCGCCCGTCCTGCAGGATGGGCGCTTCTGCAGGGCGACCGCTCCGGTTGCCGTTGCCGATATTCTAGAGCGTTGCAGCGAGTAGTGTCAACGCCGCCGCTTTCACCTGCTCCGATTGCGCTTCCGTGATCCCGCTGAGGAGCGGCAGATGCGGACCGGTCTCGGCGATGCCGGCGAGGCGGACGGCTTCGTGAAGAACACGAATGGGATTGATCCCGTTGCGGAGGTCTTCGAGCGGTTTGAAAATGGCTTGAATGGCTCTGGCCTTGTCGAGGTCGTTGGCCTGGACCGCCTTGAGGAGTTGATCACTCAATTCCGGCCGGATGCAGACGCAGCCGGCGGTAAAACCGTTGACGCCAAAATCGACAAGGTGCTCGATAACGGGTTGTTCTCCGATACCGCTCACGATGATCGCGGGATCGACCACATCGACGAGACGGGTGAGAAAGGGGTCATCGGCGGGATCTTCGCGGACGATGGCGTATTTGATCCAGGAAACGAGACCTTCGTCGACGAGCTGCTTCGTTCCCTCGACGCTGATGTAGTCGCCATACTTGATGTAAACGACGATGGGTTTGCCGACCTTGTGGGCAAAGTTCCTCAATCCGGAAACGACTCCATCGGAGGTGGTGATGCCCTGATGGGGAAGAACCATCACGGTGGGGTAGGCGGTGTTCTTCAGAATCTCCGCCTGATCCATCATGACTCCGTAGGCGGGTCCGGCCGAGGGAACGACGAGGGTGTCGGCTCCGGCGATTTCGGCGAGTTGACCGAGGATGGACTCGTACTCGCTTGGAGCGATGTGGTAGAAATTCGCGTTGCCGCCATAGAGCAGCGTCGTGACCTGGCCGGCTTCGATGTGACGGATGAGCTTCTGATTCTCCGCGCGGTCAAATTTCAGGTTCTGATCGCGGGCCATCGGAGGCACCGCAATGACGGAACGGGCGAGATCTTCAGGAGTGATGGTTCGGGTTTGCATTAGGGAAGGGATTGAGAGTTTCAGGTCCAGGTGCCGTCGATGAGCCGCTGGGCGGGGCCGGAGTAGTCGTCGCGGAGAATTTCGGGGAGACGGTGCGGCCTGACATTGTCATACGACTGCAACATGGCGAAACGTGTCATCGCGGCGGGGATGCCAACGGCGGTGAAACCGGGATGCCCGGTCGCGGGGTAGGGACCGCCATGGTTCATGGCCGGGGAAACGGCGACACCGGTGGGCATTTTGTCGTTCAGGAGACGCCCGACTTTCTGGCGGAGAATGGGCGCGAGGAGGTCGTAGGCGACGTCGTCCTTTCCGCAAGCCGAGGAGTAGATCGAACCGGTGAGATTACCCTCGAGGTGTTCAAGAATTGCGGCCGCCTGTTTTAGTGAAGAGGCGGTGACAATAAGCGAGGAATTACCGAAGGCCTCCGTTTGCATGGTCTCGGGATCGCGGAGGAAGGCGTTGCCGGAAACACGGAAGAGCGTGTTCGCGACACAGCAGCCGGCACCGCTTCCGGGTCCGGTTCCGCAGAGAATCTGGGCACCGGCTTCTTTGAGAATGCGATGGCTCTCATGGAGGGACTTGCGGACCGAGTCGGAAAGGAGCGTGCCAACGGCGGCGCCTTCAAATCGCCGGGTGATGTCAGTGATAAATCGTTCCGCCGCTTCGCCGTCGATGAGCAGGACCATGCCGGGATTGGTGCAGAACTGGCCTGTTCCCATGAGGCAGCTTCCGGAAAACTCTTCAGCGAGGGCATCACCTTTTTCATCAAGGGCGTGGGGAAGGAAAACCACCGGGTTCACGCTCGAGAGTTCAAGATAGATCGGTTTTCCGGCTCCGTCGGCGGCCTGTTTCAGGGCGAGGCCGGCACTGCGGCTTCCGGTGTAGCCGGTCGCTCCGATGCGCTCGTCGGTGACGAGTTGCTCACCGATGGAGTGGCTCGTCCGGTAGATTAACTGGACGATTCCCGCAGGCATGCCGGTTTCTTCTGCCGCCAGATGGGCCGCCTCCGCGAAGAGTTTTGTCGTTCCCGGGTGCGAGGAATTGGCCTTGGCAATGACAGGGTTGCCCGCCGCGATCGCCGCGGCGAAGTCGCCGCCCGAGGCGCTGCCGAAGGCGAAGGGGAAATTGTTAGGGCCGAAAACAACGACGGGTCCGATCGGGCCGAAGCAGGCACGGATATTGTTGGTCGTGTCGATCACGGGATTTCTCCAGCCACCTGACCGGGCGGCGGCAGCGGCCTGGCGCAACTGACTTGTGGTGCGGGGAAGTTCAGCTCCGGCAAGGCGGGGCGTTTTCGGAAGGGCGGTTTCGAGATGGGCCAGTTCGACGAGTGCGTCGGAGCGTTCCTCGATTTTCACGGCGAAGGCCTCCAGAAAGTTTGCGATTCTCTCGCCCGGCATAGACAGCATTTCGAGAAACGCGGCATGAGCGGAATTGAGGGCGGCTTCACAATCTGACCAGGAGCTGACGGGATAGAGCGGGGGGAGAAATTCTCCGGTCGCGGGGTTGGCTGCCTGGAAGGTGCCGGTTCTTTCGGATTCGCGCCATTTGCCGGCGATGAGGACAGGTTCTGGGGACATAAGGGATAGGTGAATACGGGGACCGTGAAGCTTCGCGAGCAGATCCCCGCCGTCAAGGCAGCGTTGCGGGGATGATTCAGACGAGATCGAGCGGGAAATGTGACAACTGCCGGTGTCCCTCCGCAGTGATGAGGTAGTTGTTTTCGAGTCGGATCCCGGCGCGCAGGTTTCCTCCGTAAAGGCCGGGTTCAAAGGCCACGACATCACCGATTTCAAAGGTGTCATCCCATCCCGGATTGATGCGGGGCACTTCGTGGGCGTCGAGTCCGATTCCGTGTCCGGCGTGATGGAAAAACTGGTAACCCTGCCATCCATCGAGTTCGCGATGGACGACCTCGAACATCTCGCGGCAGGACTGACCCGGTTTGAGAAAGGTTTCCCCCAGCTTCATGACATCGAGAACGCGGGCGTGGGCGGTGGCCTGCTCGTCAGTGGGCTGACCGTCGACGGCGAAGGTACGACAGAGGTCGCAGCGGTAACCACGGACCCCGACACCGATATCGAGAGGCATTAATTCTCCGGCAAGGACTTCACGGCGGGGGCGGGCGAAACCTCCGGGTGATCCCGCCTGAAAATCCTGTCCCCATCCCGAAAGGAATTCTCCCGCCGCATAGGTCGCGACCTCGAGCATCGCAGACATTACCTCGACCTCCCCAATACCCGGTTCGAGGAGTTGTTTTGCCTCGGCGTAGGTTTTGTCGGCACAGGTGATGGTGAATTCGAGGGCGGCGACTTCGTCGGCATCCTTGTGACGCCGCAAATACTGGTAGTCCTCCGTGATATCGCGACAGGCCGGACCCGAAATGAGGGCGGCGGGGGTTTGCTCATCGGTTCCGACCACCTTGAGCCCCGAGAGAAGAGGATAGAGCACTTCAGTGACACAGGCGCTGAGGTTGGGCTTGAGCGTGCAGAGATGATTGGGAACGTAGGACATCACCTGATCGGCTGCCGGAGCATCGGGCGACTCATCGTGGGTCACGAGGCTGACCTCTCCGTCCCGCTTCACGAGAAGGCTCACCGGCGTGAGCGGTTGTGCGTGCCAGTAACCGGAGAGGGAGTAAATGTAGTGCCGGTTGAAGAAGATCGCTCCATCGAGTTCGTTGGCGGCGAGATAATGGCGCAGTTTCTCCTGCCGGGCGCGACAGGAGGTCGGATTCAGTGGAGGAGGGGAACCTGGCATGACGGGCAGAGCTTAACCCCGGGGTGATTTTGGGATCAAGTTCGGATTCGGAGGCTTCAGATGGGGCCGGGAGTCACGGTTTCGTCACCACCGGGTCCGCCCAGATGGCATAGTTGCTCCTGGCATCGAGTCCCCGCGAGGTCAGGGTGAGCTGAATTCGGGAAACTCCGGAGAGATCACATTCGAGCAATCGGGCTGGATCGGTGCCGTTCAGGATAACGGAGGCCAGAGGTTTATCGTCGCCGGAGACAGTGAACTCCACTCTGCCTTTCTCGCCGAGTTCGGGATGAAGGCCCGCCAATACAGTGAATCTGGCATACACCTTCTCCGGCAAAGGAAAGGTCAGGGTCTTCCCCATGCCCGCGCTGATGCCGTTGGTGAATTCGTTTTCGCCGGACTCCAGTCGCAGCTTGAGCGGCATGGCCTGAGTCCCTCCGGCGAGGACAACTCCGCTGCGGGGATGTCCCCAGTGCGGCTGGCCGAAGAACTGGGATTGCGGGTAGTAGAGGCTCGCCGCCTCGACCGGGAAGAAGGCTCCAATTTTCACCGTTTTCAGAGGGGCGCGCTCTGCTTCTTCGAATTTTTCCGAACCCAGGGAGATCAGGGTATAGAGGGCATCGGCCACGACCCTTGCATCCTCGGTGGCGGCTTTCAGTTGATGAGTGGTGACAGACTCCGCGTCCTCCGCGTAGAGGGCCTGGATGATGGGAATGGTCGTGCTTCGGGCATTGATGACGGCCTCGTGCAGGCGATGCATCAATCGCCAGGATGCTTCCTCCACGGTGAGTCCGAGGAGAGCGGGTTGATAGTCATCGATGGCAATATCCAACTCACCGCTTTCGATCGGGCTATGAAGCAGTTTATCCTTCATTGCTTCACTTGGCGGCAGGAACTGCTGGAGCAGGGTAAACATGTTATCGCCGGGCACCGTGTGTGAGGGGCTGCCATAGTCTTCGAGCTGATGGCAGATCGTGCCCATGAATCGCGCCGCCTCGCCGATCTTGCCTGACCGAAGCGCCTCAACCGCTTTCATCATGAAATAGCGCAGAGTTTCCAGATTCTCGGCCTGTTGCGCCGGCAGGTGCAGATTCAGGAGATAGACCTCGCCGGGCTTGTCCTCCCTCATCGCAAACTTCGCGTTCTCCTTGTCCGAGTAGACCTGATCAGGAATCAGACAATAGGCGCTGCCGAGCCTGGCGGCCTCTTCGCCGAGGAGTTCCTGTTGCCAGGACGGCAACACTCCCAGCGCGGCTTTGGTGATCGCGATGTGAGGTGCTTCGCTCCAACTAAGCGCGGAAGCAAAGGGAAGGAGGGCGACCGTCGCGATTGAAAAATGTCGTAATGTCAGGGGTGTCATGAAAATGAAACGTTATTCCACCTTGGAAGCGGTCAGTGAATCAACCTGAACGGAAACGGACTCATCGTAACTCTTCAGGGCCTCCCGGATCTTCCCGTGATCGCCGCCGTGGGAATGGACCAGTCGTTTTGCGTAGGTAAAGGCGGACTGAAAGGTCCCGTCGCCATCGGCATCGAGCCAGATCGGATTGGTGGATCCGATGACCCGGGGATTCAGGGTTTTGCTGTTCGGTTGATAGGGACGGGGAATTTCCCAGAATGGCTCCGTGATTCCGGGACCGGTCGCGATGACAACCAGGTGGACGTCGTGGGCAGGTTTCTCGATCTGCCAGGTGATTCGGGCCTTTTCTCCGGCGAGGTGATTATCCTGAATCTTCTCTTCCCGAATCATGAGACCATTCGCATAGAGGGCGAGGTGATCAGCCTGCGTCCACGAGGGGCCATAGACGGTGGCTTCCACTTTGATCGTCCCGGAAAGCCCGGTGGCGAGATCACCGACCGAAAAGTGATCGTCGACTTTCAATTGGGCCATCAGCCCGAGGCTGACGAGGAGACGACCTTCCTCATAGCTTCGCCATACTTCCTCGAGATCGGGCTTCGCCGGATCGCTGTCTTTCGCCGCCGCATAGGTGCGGCCCTGGCCGAGGATGAAGCGGTTCACATCGTGACTGTCGCTCGAGGCAATCGCGGCAATGCGGTGCCCGCGGTTGAGCAGGGCGAACCAGTCGCGATAAAGCAAATGGATATCGGATTGCATCGCTGCCGAGGTGACCACTTCCAGCGCATCGATGTCCAGTGAGGCGGCCTGGCGATGTTGTCCCGTTTCCGGATTGAACTGAAAGCCGCCGAGCGGAATGAAGCCGCTGTGCAGATCGCGCGGATGATTCAGGGTGATGACATCCACTCCTGGCGTCGCCCGGATCTCCGGAATCAAGCGGGACAAGTCTTCCTCCTGATGATTCACCACCTTCGCTCCTGCCAAGATCGGGAAAGCATTGAAGTGTCCGCGTTTGGTGGTCACCTCGTTGCCGATGACGGGGGTGAAATGATCGATCACCTCCATGCCGCGAGCCGCGGGGGCATAGTCGGCATGATGATTATGATCGGTGGCGATCGCAAGTTCGATGCCCTCTCCTGCAATGGTAATGACGCGCTCGTCCACACTGGCATCGCCATGGCCGCTGTGGGTGCGCGTGTGAATGTGGCTGTCCGCGGCGATCCATCCCTCCGTGGGCACTTCGCGGTGGAGTTTAAGTGTCACCTGCCGGGTTTCATCCGCCTTCAAAGAAAACTCTTCGCGTTCGACGCTCCACTCAAACCCGCGTCCGGCATGAAGCACAAAATCTCCGGGAGGAACCAGCAGCGTTGCCTGTCCATTGCCTGTGTAAACGACCCCGACCCTGGCGGCGGTCCTGTCTTCCGGTTCAGCGCGGAGCGGCTGCAGGGTGCCATCGGGACGGGTCAAGGTGAGACGGCAGGGAATCGCATTTCCGGACTCTCCGTCGTTTACCGCAACCTCGATCTTTGCTCCGCTGAGGAAATCCCGACCCGGTTTCCTCACGATGGAAACGGGGCCAATCAAAATGTCGTCGAGACCGGTCGGAGCCTGGATGACGAGATGGTTTTCACCATCACGAAGCGTGCCGGGGGGAATGACCAGCAAACACTCCAACGGGGTTTCCGCATTCACGAGAGTGCCGAGCTTGCGATCGTTGAGGAGGACAGTCCAGGTGAGCTTCACATCGCTCTGCCAGAGTCGCAGGGTTTCTTCAGACGGGTTCGCCCTGGCCTGAAACCGCCGTTCCCATCGCTCCGTATCAACTGGGCGATCCTTGAACATTTCCCACTCCCATTGCCCCGGCTTTCCGAGATGGAGTTGAGCTGACTCGATCACCACTTCTCCCTCGCCTGCCCCGGACGCCGGAGAAAAAAGGACAAGCGCAAGAGAGCAGGTGAGAAAGCGATTCATGATGATCCAGGACGGGGTCTTGATGATACCGCTTATCGCAGTGACTCGCGCAGCATCACCGGATCGTCCGTGGTGATTCCGTCGAGACCGAGCGCGGCGAGACGGCGGGCGTCCTCTGGCGTGTTGATCGTCCAGGCGTAGAGTTTCAGTCCGGCGGCGCGGACCTGCTCCACAAGCTCCGGAGTCCAGTTGAATTTGAGTCCGAGATCGAGTCCATCGAGACCGTCGGCTTTGGTGTCGAGGATGAGTTGAGTAAGATCGACCGGGGTCTTGTCCTTCGTTTCACCGGAGGAAAGTCGGTATACCGCGATCCATGGCATTGCCTTCTTGGCTTCCTGCGCCACCTTTCGATCAAAGGCGATGATACAGAGCTGATCGGCGCGTTCCTTCCAGGTTTCGAGCTCACGGGCGAGTAAGGGTACGACTCGCGCGCTGTCTTTGATTTCGAGAAAGAAGCGCTGCTTTCCCTCCGGCAGGGTGGCGAGAGCTTGCGCGAGACTGGGGACGGGCTCTCCTTTCCACGTCTCGCCCTTCCACAAGCCGGCATCGAGTTTCTGTAGTTCGGTTAGGGTCTTTTCGATCACCTTTCCCTCAATGCCGGTGGTGCGTTTGGTATCGGCATCGTGAAAGAGGACAATCTGATTGTCGGCCGTGAGATAGAGATCAAGTTCGCAGGCATCGCTCCCTTTTTCCCAGGCGAGCTTAAAGGCGGCGACGGTGTTCTCCGGAGCGATCGCCGAATATCCCCGATGGGCGATGATCTCCAGCGCAAAGGTGTGAGTGTTCATGAGGAGGAGAATGGAGAGGAGACTGAGAGGTTTCATCATAGAGGGTCGGGAAATGGATGCGAGAGGGATCACTCTAGTTCGCTTTTCCTGTCTGCATCGGATACTCAAGAGTGAACTGGTGTTGTTCGAGCTCATGGACATAGGGAGTGTCGTCGACGAGTACCTTCTGGACGACATCGTAGGTCAGGGCATCGATGTGATTACCGGCAGGGACAAAACGGAGGAGTCGCAGGACGGGTTGAGAGAGATAGTCGCTGAGCATCGCGGTCACGGGCTGGCCGTGGTCCCCGGTGGTGGTCAGTTTCAATGCGGTGGTGCGACTCTGATCGCCGCTGAAGATAAAGTCCAGATTGGCGTGTTTGCGATAGAGTTTCTCCCACATCTGCTCGCCTGAGTTGCCGCGTTTACCGTGGATCTTGGTCCAGTTCATGCGGCCCTTGGGATCATGAATGTAACCTTCCTCGGTCTTCGGCTTTTCGCGAATGCCGAGATCCATGTGGGTAGTGATCAGGGCGCGGCGGCCGGAGTGTTCCCGCAGCAGACCATCGGCCCAGTCAAGGACGTCGTCGGGAGCGTTGCACTCAAGGCTGAGGTGGATGAAATCGAGGTCGCCGGCGCTGATGAGTTGCGCACTGTTCACATTGTTCGCCGACACATTTTGATCGGGACGGGAGTGATCGTAGCTGCCGAGATACCAGGGGTAGGCGGCGAAGCCGGAAGCAGGGAAATGCTGTTGGAAGAGTTTCGCGTCGCCCTTTGAGGTCATGTCATGGTTGCCCACGGTAAGGCTGAAGGGAACGGTGCCATGCAGTCGATCCAGGTGCTGTTTCGCCACGGCCCATTGCTCGATCTTGTTTTTGTCCACGATGTCGCCCACGTGGCTGACGAAGATTATATTCTGATCATCACGATGCTCGAGAATCCAGTTGATCTGAGCTTCCAGATTCGGATTCGTGACCGGATCCTTGCTGCCCGGGGTGGCCTTGCAGTCCCTGCCGAGATACGTCTGCGTGTCCGGGATAATGACAAAGGTGAATGCCTCTTCAGGCATCGCCGGAAGCTGGCGTGATCCTGTCATTCGGGTAGGTTTTTCGTCGGCGGAGGAGGTGCTGCCGAGGAGCATCAGAAGCAGCATGAGGGGAATTGACTTCATTGGCAACGAGTGGTGTTGGCTTCAACTGAGATTGGGCACCCTCCTGAAAGAGGCATTCTACGTGGCGATTGTGAAAAAACCAATCCGACGCAATGACGGCGATTGCCCCGATGTTGTCGAGGTCGGCTGGCGGATCTCCGTCATATCCGGCGGGGAGGAGCAATGAGAAGCGCCTCCAGCACCCTCTCGACGTGCAGGTCATTCGATTCCTTCTTTAACAGATACCGATGCCGCCCCGTCGGATCTTGATTCCACTCGAAAGTCATGTCCTCGCGCAGGTCCATCCGCCCCGCAGCGGAGAGATCCCAGCAGTCATTCAATCCGCGCACGGCAAAGAGGACGGTGGCGAGGTCGGCAACATGGCGGTCTTTCGCGGTTCCGCCGAAATAGTGCTCGTAGGCGCGCCGTACGGGATTGTCGGCCGGGGTGTTTGTCAGGGAGGCTCCGATGGCAAGCCCGCTGGGCACGGAGCAGACCTCGCGTCCGGCGAAGACGATTTCTCCGGGCCAGTGGTGAATCGCGTAGTAAGCCGAAGCTGCGTCGCGCTGGAAGTTCACGTTTCCGAGCTTGAGGTCATCCTCCGGTGGGCTGCCGATGAAGTTTCCGCCCATGCAGACCCACTTCACGACTTTTGACCGGGCGATCTCCATTCCACCGGAAGACTGGAGAAACCGGCTCACGTTGGTGAGGTAGCCGACGGTGACGAGGATGACGGAGTGGTCAGGCTGTTTTGTCAGGATTTCCCGATAGGCGTCGACGGCGTCGGGGAAGGACCCGGGCGAGGTGACGCGATGGGAAAATTCGGCGGCGATCCGGGCAGTGAACTTCGAGGGCATCAGGACCCCTTCGCCTTTGGCCCAGCCGAGCGGCAGCGCGGGGCGCCCGCGATAGCGATTAATGACATCGACCGTGGCGAGGGCGAGGGGGTCACGCACGCTCGTGACCGTGGCGAGGATCTCGCATTCGCCGCGATCAGCTAGGGCATGGAGCACGGCCATGGCACCCGCATCGTCGCAGTCGGTGGTCATGTCGGTGTCGAAGAGAATTTTTACGGGGGCGGCGGTGAGAGTGACACCGCCGAGGAATAAAGGGATGAGGAAGCGGAGGATGATCGTCATTAGTGCCTCAGGGTTGGGCCAGCCCCGCCATTTCGTCCTCGTTCAAGGCCAGGGAGAACACCGCGAGCCCACCGATGACGCCGCCGAAGAAATTTCCCCACTCCCCGCCGCGATGCACCGCACCGACGGTGAAGTCGGCTCCATCCTCACCCCCGTCGAAGAGACCGTCGGGGTAGGGGAAGGGATTGTAGTGTTCCCACTCGTCGAGTTTTCCATTTACATAAACCCTCGATGTTTCGCCATCGTAGCTCATCGCGAGACATTGCCACCCCTCCATCGGAATCTCGGTGGCGCCGCTCGAATAAGTGATGCAGAAATCGTCTCCCGGAGTCGGGCCGCCCATCGCGGAGACGTGGCCGTGGATGCGGTTGGCGAGAGGGTAGCGTTTCATCTCGACGGCGCGGGTGCCGCGGGCGGCATTGAGGAAGAGACAGTACTGGCGCTTTTTCCGCGTCTCGTCCCAGACTCCGGCGATGGCCTGCCACTGCGATTTTGTCTCTCGCTTTAACCAGGCGACGACGGTAACCCGGGCATCCTTTCCGTGGAGGTTCAGGGGACCGATGTCCTTGCGTTCGATGATAAACCATTGGCCGCGTGCTATTTTCGCGGCGTGGGTGCCGAAGACGCCCCCTTCGACCCGGACGATGGGGCCATTCTGTTCCTGCAAGGCGAGCGGAGCGGGACCGCGGGAGACGCGGGGCGATCCTTCGTTTTCCTGGAAATCCCAGAAGGCGACGAGGCCGGGAAGGGCGAGGATGTGCCCGGCGGGGGCGGCGGGCAGAGGTTCGGCGAGGACTTTTGCGGAGAGGCTCGTCAGGGAGAATCCAAGGAGAGTCAGGAGGGTTCGTTGCATGGGAGAAGAAAGCGGGGAGCTTGGCATCGTAGCGGTATCACCGAAGATTGACAGGATTCCTGCCCTGCATTGCCTCATAACTTTACAGGATGCGGGAGATGCAAAAAGTGATCCTGATTTTCTAAACATCGGCATCTTCGAAAGGTAGATCCTTGCGCGGTTCGGTGCCGAGCCAGAGGACGTTGCCGTCGGGATCCTCGAACTTCATCTCGTAGGCCCAGGAGAAGTTGCGCGGTTCCTGATGGACTTTCACTCCTGCCTTTCTGAAATCGTGGAAGAGCGATTCATTTTCCAGTCCGATCCAGACCCGGGAGCGGGGCGTCCCAGGGCCGGTCTGTGAGAGCATCAGGCAACATCCATCCCGCGAGACCGAAGCAATGGAACTCCCTTCGTGGCAACCCCAGTCGGCTTTGAAACCTAGTATGGCGGTGTAGAAGACGATGGCGGCCTGAAGGTGCGATACCGGAAGGATGGGAATGGTGCATTCGATCTGGCGCGGGGTGTTGCTCATGTCGGGGAGTGTTGGATCGAGGAAAGGGAGAGTTTCGGATTTCAGACACCGACGGTTATGTTGCCTTAGAGGCTTGAAGTATTGGACGAGAAGCGTGACGGGATCGCAGCTTATCGCCCCCACACCAGCACCTGACCGTCGGCTTCAAGGCGTTCACACAATTTCAGGTAGTCCACACCGTGTGCCGGAACACCCGCGTCGATCGCTAAAGAGGCGGCCGTCGCCGCGCTCTGGCTTGTAACCATGAAGACGGGCTCCATGCGCAGGCTCGCAAAGGCACTGTGACTCGCGCTGAGGGCGAAGGTGACGAAGAGGTTTTCGCATTCGGATCGTTTCGGTATGATGGCGTCATAGCCGATCGCATACGGGCCGGCACCACCACGTCCGCCGGCGACCTTGCCCTCGCGGGTGACGACGCCGTCTTTCACGATGCGGCGGATCTCATGGATATCGGTTCCGTAGCTGCCGAGGCCGACGGACTTTGGAGCAATCTTTCGTCCGAAAGTGTGATGTTCGGTCAGGACGAGATCACTCACCATGCGTCGTGCTTCGCGCACGTAGATCTGATGCGGCCAGCCGCCGGTATCCGGGAATTCGTCCTTCGGAAGCCCGAACCGCTTCATGTCAGTCCGCACCTTCTCCGGCACGCGCGGATCGGTCGCGAGAAAGTGGAGGAGACCGCGGTGGTAGTCCTCGTGCGCCTTTGCGATGACTTCGCGCTCGGCGTAGCTCGCCTCGGGCCAGGCCCAACTCGCTCCGGGCAGATTGCCGCCGAAGGTAGCGGTGTTGAAGTCCCATTTATCGTTGGGCAGGGGATCGTGCTTCGAGAACCAGCGCAGGTCCATCTCGTCTCCGATCCCGAGACAGGCTTCGATGAAGCGGACCACGATCTCATAGCGGTCCGGGTCGTAGTCGGTCGGCGGCGCTATGGGAAGGCTGTTTTCGGGATCCGTCGTGAGGCAGAGGCGAAAGCAATATGCCTGTACTCCCGGCGCGGGATCTCCCGGACTGCCGGGTTCACCTTCCTGGATGAGCGGCAAAAGGCCACTCGTCGGATCGCCCTTCTTCACATAGGGGTCGAGGGGGAAATCGCGATCCCACACCCCCTGACCACCGGGGACACGACCGTGAGGACCGGGTTTGAGGTGCTTGGCGCGAGGGTGGTATTTTTCCGCATAATGAATTCCATTGTAGGTCTCGCCATATTTCGCGTTTCCTTCTCTTTCGAGGGTGTAGGTGACACCCGCTTTCGCCATCAGGTCGCCCTCGTAGGTCGTGTCGAGGAAGATCTTCGCCCTGACAAGATCCCCGTTTTCGAGGACGAGTTCCGTGATACGGGTCCCCTCCTTTTTCACCGAGGCGAGGCGCGCTCGGAAGTGAACTTGAACGCCGGCCTCCTTCGCCATTTCGTTAAAAACTTCCTCCGCCTTATGCGGCTCGATCGCATAAGCGCCGCCAGTTGCAGGTCCGCCGCCGCCATCACTCTTGAAGGCCTTGTCCCAGGCCAGCGTCACGCCGACAGTTGCGGCGAGCCTGGTGAAATACTCGCGGGCAATGCCCCCGACGCTGCGCGGATCGCCAATATCGACAGCGCTGAGCCCGCCCGAGGTCATGCCACCGAGGTGTTTTCCCGGTTCGAGCAGGACGACGGATTTGCCCATACGTGCCGCCTGGACCGCCGCGACGACTCCCCCTGAGGTGCCGCCATAGACGCAGATGTCCGCTTCGAGGGTGGCGGCGCGGGAGGGGAGAGAATCCAGCACGAAGAAAAGTGCAACGAGGAGGCGGAGTATCATGTGTTTCAACTATCCTAGCGTAAGGGGCATCCGACCCGTCAACCCAATAGCGCTGTTCTTTTTGGGGACATCCTGTCCGCAGGGATACGCAGATGAGGCTGACTTTTTTCTGTTCGAGGGCGATGGAATTCCGGAATCTTTGCGCCATGAAGATCCCCTCATTTCTATCTACCTTTTTTGCCGGCGTGATTTTATTTCTAAGTGTGACCGGTTTCGCCGCTGAAGTTTTCGAACTTGGGGAAGCTAATTTCGAAGAACGTCCGAAGGGCAAAGAGGCCGACTCCATTGTGGGTGATTTTGTGCTGAGGAATGACAAAGTCGAGGCTGTCGTCTCCGGCAACCTTCCCCTGCGCCGGGCGAATATGAGCACCTTTTATGGCGATGACGGGATCACACCCGGTTGCCTCTATGACCTGACCCTGTTGGATGCCGACAACGATCAGATCACCATTTTCTCTCCTTCCGGGCAACGCGGGGCGATCAATTACGTCCGCATTGTCAGCGACGGAAAAGAGGGTGAGGCGATCATTGAGACGGTTGTCTCCGCGGCGAAGTCGGGAGGTCTCTCACGTCGTCACGAATACCGGCTCAAGGACGGATGGCAGGGGGTGCTCATTGTCACCACCATCACCAACGAAGGCAGGGAAGCCGCCAAGGTCCCTCTCGCGGACCAGTGGACTCCGATGCGGAGCAAAGGAATCTTCAAGGGAGTGAACTGGGGCGACTCGATCGATCCCGCCGACAAGGCCGGTTATGCCCAAGCCTGGGTCGCCGAGGCCGGGGCCACGATCCCGGAAAAAGCCGAGACCGAACTTGCTCCGGGAGCTTCGATCACTGTCGCTCGTTTTCTTGCGGTCGGAGGCTCTCCCGCCGAGGCGGCCGGGATTGTGGCCTCTCGCCGCGAGGCCGCTGCGGTCGGCACTCTTGCGGTGACTCTGAAAGACGGAAAGAGCGGAGCGCCCCTCGGCGACGGTCGGGTCCTCATCGGTGAGGGCCCTGACAAAACCATTGTGGCGTACCCGGACAAGGCCGGCAGCATTTCGATTAGTCTTCCCGCAGGTGCCTATACTCTCGCCGTAGAGGACATCGGACGCGCGGGCATTGAGGAGTCTATCGAGATTGTCGCAGGCCAGCCCCTGACAAAGGACTTTGCCCTCGGTCCCGAAGCCGCGATCGCCTTTGACATCAAAGACGAGGAAGGTCGCAGTATTCCATGCAAAGCCCAGTTCAACGCCCTCGGCGATACGGCCAAGGTGAACCTCGGCCCGACGGACCGTGCCCGCGGCTGCGTGGATCAATATCATTCCGAGAACGGGAAGTTCACCGTGCCGCTTCCTCCGGGGAAAT
Source organism: Akkermansiaceae bacterium UBA2381 (assembly GCA_002344215.1). Lineage (GTDB taxonomy): Bacteria > Verrucomicrobiota > Verrucomicrobiia > Verrucomicrobiales > DEV007 > Arctic95D-9. Next base: position 218,097 of record DDSV01000052.1, on the reverse strand, counting down.
ACGAGATCATCGTCACCCGGGGTTCCGAGCACTCGCATCTTCGCGAGGAGATCGAGCTCCAGTCCGGCGCGACTCATGCGATCAGCGGTGTGCTGAAGCGTGTCGTTTCCAGTCCCGGCTGGGTGGCGACTGATTTTCACAATCATTCCACTCCCAGTGGTGATAACACTTGCGGCACTGACGACAGGCTCATCAACCTCGCTGTCGAGCACATCGAGTTCGCCCCGACGACGGAGCACAATCGGCTTTACGACTGGCTGCCTCACATCGAGAGGCTGGGTCTCCTTCCCTTTCTCAAGACTGTTCCCGGCATGGAACTGACTGGATCCGGAGCGCATTTCAATACCTTCCCTCTCAGTCCGAGTCCGTCGCAACAAGACGGCGGCGCTCCTGTCTGGAAAAAAGATCCGCGGCTCAACGCCATTACCCTGCGTGACTGGCAGGGAGCCGAAGCCGACCGATGGATCCACGTGAACCATCCCGACATGATCGAGAACTTTATCGACCGGGATAAAGACGGCCGCGCCGACGGGGGATTTGCCTACTTCGGCGGATTAATCGATGGACTGGAATCTCAAAATTACAGCGCCGGTGAGATTCTTGCCGGAGCCCCCTACAAGATCTCTGCTGCCAGGGGCGGTGGCCCCGGGCGTGTTGTCGCCCCGATCCGCGAATTTATCTGGCTGCAATTGCTCAACCAGGGCCTATCCCCCCGCGCCATTGCCGTGGCGGACGCTCACCATGTCCATGGCAACGGTGTCGGCGGCTGGCGGACCTATGTGAAAAGCTCGACCGACGATCCCGCAAAGATTGATTGGCGTGAAATGAGCCGCAATGCCAAGGCCGGGCGCATGATCCTTTCGACCGGACCTTACCTCGAAGTTGAAACCGGCAGTGGCATCATCGCCGGGGGTCTTGACCGTGTCGGCGGAGATATCGAACTTAAAGTCCGCGTCCAATGTAACACCTGGCTTGATATTGACAGGGTCCAGGTTCTCGTAAACGGGCGGCAGGCGCCCGAGTACAATTACACCCGGGAGAAGAATCCTGACATGTTCGCCAGTGGTGTCGTGAAATTTGACCAGACGCTGAAGTTGAATCTCCAGCAGGACGCCCATCTCATCGTTGTCGCGGTTGGGGAAAAGCACACCCTCCAGACAGGCTTCGGCAGCAGCGGTCAATCGAAGTTGCAGCCGATCGCCTACAACAACCCCATCTTTATCGACGTCGACGGAGGTGGATTTAAACCGAACGGTGACACCCTGGGCTACGATCTCCCCGTGGGAGGATTGAGCGTCGACGACGTGAAGGGGAAACTGGGCGAGTGAGAATGCCGGGAAGCGCGAACAGCGTTAACCGTGTGTAGAATCCTGATCTGCATCGAAAGAGCCCGACGGGGGGCCTCTGGAGATGCGGATTGAGTGGCAACCCCGCCAGGATTCGAACCTGAACAAACAGAATCAAAATCTGTTGTGCTACCGTTACACCACGGAGTTATACGGAGGGCAACCTGTACGTTGATTTTGAAGCGAATCAAGTCGCCATTGAGATAAAATTTCGACGCTCAACGGGACACCTATCGTGGAATCAGGCCCCGGTGCCCGAAGTCTTTCCCGATCCGGCTTGCCTTCGGTCAAGAACTGATCCCGCCCGGGTTCGGGCGCGAAGAGGGTTTCGACAGCGGGGAGAGAAGTCTTAGATTAGGGCCTCAAGATCATGAAAAACACCCTGACCTATTGTTCTGTTGCCGTTGCGCTTTTGCTCAGCGCCCCTGTCTTCGCTGCCGACTCCGCCGATGGGTGGATCAGTCTTTTTGATGGAAAATCCCTCGCCGGGTGGAAGCACTCCACCCGCGGCAAGGCTGAATATTCCGTCGTCGATGGTGCGATTCGCGGAGTCACGGTCGAGGGCAGCGAAAATTCCTTTCTGCTAAGCGAGGAACAGTTTGGCGATTTCGAACTCGAGTTTGAAGTCAAGGTCGACGACGCCCTGAACTCGGGAGTGCAGGTTCGGTCCCGGGAGAAAACCGAGGCGGATCTTCTCACGAGCGGTAAAGACGGAAAACCGGCGACAGACCTGAACCGCTTTTTTGGTCCCCAGGTTGAGATCGAAGCTTCTCCGGGCCAGGCGGGTTATATTTACGGAGAGGCGACCGGTTTTGGCTGGCTCTCTCCGGAGCCCCAGGACGAGGCCCATTCTCACGGACACATGAAAAACGGAGAGTGGAACACCTTTCGCATCGTTGCCAAAGGACCTCGCATCCAGACCTTCATCAACGGAAAGCCGGTCGCTGACCTCAGCCAGGCCGTCATTTTTGAAAGCCATCCCAAAGGCCACATCGGGCTGCAGGTTCACGGCATTAAAGCCGGGACGGGTCCCTACGAAGTATTCTGGAAAAATATCAGGATTCGCAAGCTGTCGTAAGCGCTTGAACCGGAGGGAGCGAATAAAGAAGTGATTTTTCTTGCCGCTCTATCAAGTTTTCCCTACAAACGTCATCGTGAGAACGGGGTCCTGCATTCGACTGAGAGGCCCCGTTTGATCTTATAAGGAGGAGGGCCCCGGTGCTGCGAAAGCGGCACCGGGGTTACTTTTTTAGAAAACGACGAATCGGCTTCTCCGGGATTTGTCCCGGTGGCTGCGGGTGTGACGTAATTTTCCTTAAATTTTCTGCTTTCCCGTTTCATCCCGGTCCGATGCGGAGTAGATTCCCTGTCCCGCTGCTGAAGCCGGTCCGATCCGGCGGGCGGAGAATTTCGAGAGGGCTCGCGACATGAGTGAAATAGCAACCAATCGCAAGGCAAAGCGCGACTACCACATTTCGGACAAATACGAGGCCGGAATCGAGTTGAAAGGTACCGAGGTGAAATCGATCCGGGCCGGTAAGATCAACATCAGCGAGTCCTATGCCCGCGTCGACAAGGGCCAGCTCTGGCTCTATAACTGCGATATCCGGCCCTACGAGCAGGCCAGCCACGAGGTTCACGTTCCCCTGCGGCACCGTCGGCTCCTCCTGCACAAGCGAGAGATCCGGCGGTTGGAGGCAATTACTGAACAGCAGGGGCTGACCATCGTTCCGCTCCGTTTTTACTGGAAGAACCGCAGGGTCAAGGTCGAGATCGGCATCGGGAAGGGCAAAGACCAGCGTGACAAGCGCCAGGATCTGAAAGAGCGGGCCCACAACCGCGAAGTGGACCGCGAACTGGCCCTATTCAACCGATAACAGGGGGAAATCGGGTCTCTGTCGCTGACTTCTCTTGAACTCCGGTGACGAAGTCGGTTGACTGTCTCCCCGATTCCCGTTCATTCGGGGAATTTCATGGGATCCGCATTTGGTCAGCTGTTTCGAATTTCCACCTGGGGTGAGTCCCACGGGGGTGGAGTGGGGGTTGTCGTGGACGGATGTCCTCCGTTGATCCCGCTCACCGAGGAGGATATCCAGATCGATCTTGATCGTCGTCGCCCCGGACAGAGCGAAATCACAACGCCGCGGAACGAGGAGGACAAGGCCGAGATTCTTTCAGGGACCTTCGAAGGGCGCACTCTCGGCAGTCCCATTGCTATTCTCGTGCGGAACAAGGATGCCCGTCCCGAAGCCTATTCGGAGATGAGCGAGAAGTTCAGACCCTCCCACGCGGACTACACCTACCAGGCCAAGTACGGAATACGCAACTGGCAGGGGGGCGGGCGATCCAGTGCGCGGGAGACCATCGGACGCGTCGCTGCTGCCGCGATCGCAAAAAAAGTGATCACGCGCCTTTTTGCACCGAACCTTGAAATTCTTCCTTACGTCGAGTCGATCGGAACGATAGGAGCCCGGGTGGATACGGCCACCGTGACCCGGGAAATGATCGAGTCAAATATCGTGCGCACGGGGGATCCGAATGCGGTCCAGGCGATGATCGACTTGATTAAGGAGGTTCGCAGTGACGGGAACTCGGTCGGGGGCGTGGTCGCCTGTGTGATCCGCAACGTGCCCGTGGGTCTCGGGATGCCCGTCTTTGACCGGCTTGAGGCCGATCTGGCAAAAGGGATGCTCAGTCTTCCGGCGACGAAGGGATTTGAGATCGGGTCCGGTTTTAGCGGAACGACAATGACAGGACGCGAACACAATGACGCCTTCCGCATGGAGGAGGGTCGGGTCCGCACGACAAGCAATCGCTCCGGCGGGGTGCAGGGCGGTATCTCGAATGGTGAGGACATTTTTTTCCGCGTCGCCTTCAAGCCAACCGCGACGATCATGACCTCTCAGGATACCGTCACGACTGATTTTCAGGACACGGAACTGAAGGGGCGGGGGCGTCACGATGCCTGTGTCCTCCCCCGGGCCGTGCCCATGGTCGAAGCGATGGCTGCGCTGGTGTTGGTCGATCATATGCTTCGACAGCGGGCGCTCGTTGGCGGATCAGAAGCGTTTTCATGATGAGTGATTTCACCGGAGTATTTATCGTTTTTCTCTTTGTGGTGATCGCGTTTCTTTCGGCGATGCGAAACGGTGTCGTGAAGCTGCTCAGTTCAGGGGCGGCGGCGGCGGCTTCTCTCGCGATACTCGTGGCGGGAGTGCATCTGCTTCCGGTCCTCGCCAAAACGTTCGCGGGGATCGAACTCACCTGGAAAGTCACCGCGGTCCTTTCAGCGGGGCTCGCCTTTTTGGTTTATGTTATCTGCCGTATCATCTGCGGAATGATCTTCAGCAGGATGTTTAATCGGGACGGATGGTTTCACTCCCTCGTCGACGGAATTCCCGGCGGCATCCTCTCCCTCTTCCCGAGTGCGGTGGTCGTGTTTTTTCTCTTCACCTGCATCCGTATCGCGGGAACCCTGCAGGAGCTCAACTATGTGGATTCCCTCGCTCAGGATGCCATCAGCGAGATGGGGGGGCGTATCCCCGCCTACCCGTTCTCGGCCTCCTGGCGCAGTGGCGTGGAGAGCATTCCCGGGGTGGCTGAAGTATTGGATTTGTGTGATCCCTTCAGCAATCGGAAGAATCGAAACGCGGCCGCACTCGTCCTCGCCTCAAGATCCACCTACCTGAAAGTGACTTTGCTCGACCATCCCGATACCATGAAGCTCATGGAAAGAGAGGGATGGGCGGTGCTGGCTGCCGATCCGGCGATCAGTGACGCGAACCGGAAACTCGACCGGGTGGGGCTCGTGTTGGCTCCGGCCCTGGAGAAAGCAACCGGGGATCCTGTTGTGGGGGCAGAGTTGAAAAGCCTCAACTTGAGGCCGGCGTTGGTGGAGTTTGTTAAATCGATTGTGCCTGTAACTCCTGTTACGCCCGCACCGCAAATTTGAAAGAGTAGGAAGATCGAATGGCCGCACAGGATTACATCACCAGCATCGGACTCGAGGTTCATGTCCAGCTGAAGACGAACAGCAAAATGTTTTGCGGGTGTGCCGTCGAGTTTGGCATGCCTCCCAACACCCTGACCTGTCCGACCTGCCTCGGTCTCCCGGGAGCGCTCCCGAAACTGAACCTCGGGGCGATCGAACGGACTATTCTGACCGGCCGGCTTCTCGGATGCACTACCCCGGAGATCGTGAAATGGGACCGCAAGAACTACTTCTATCCGGACATGCCGAAGAACTATCAGATCTCACAGTTCGATCTGCCGCTCTGCCTTGATGGTTCGGTCCCCCTCTACGAACTCGCGTATCCAAAGGACGCGCAGAAAGATATCGCCGCACCGGGAAAAAGGGTGCGTCTTACCCGCATTCACCTGGAAGAGGATGTGGCCAAGTCGACCCATCATTCGACCTACACGACGATTGATTTCAACCGGGCCGGAACTCCCCTGATGGAGATCGTCTCCGAGCCTGACATTGATTCAGCGGAGGAGGCGGTGGCCTACCTCAATTCGTTGCGCCAGATCCTCGTCTACAGCGGAGTCTCGGATGCCGACATGGAAAAGGGGCAGATGCGCTGCGACGTGAATGTTTCGGTGAGACCCTCAACGCAAAAGGAACTCGGGACGAAAATCGAGCTGAAAAACCTGAACTCCGTTTCGGCGGTTCGTCGTTCGCTCCATTACGAAATCAGTCGTCAGATCGGCGAACTGGAAGCCGGGAGAAGCATGACCCAGGCGACCTGGAGATGGAATGACGAGATCGGTCAGACCGAACTGATGCGGACCAAGGAGGACGCGCACGACTACCGTTATTTTCCCGATCCTGATCTGCTCCCGGTTCGCACGGCGGAGATTGTCGCCCGCGTCTGTGAACGTTTGCCCGAGCTCCCGCACGAAAAGGTGGAGCGTTTTGAGAAGCAGTACCAGATCACCCATTACGACGCCTCCGTCCTCGCCTCGGATCGGGCTCTTGCCGATTGGTACGAGGCCGCCGCCTCCGGATCTTCCGCTCCGAAAAAGGTGGCGAACTGGGTCATCAACAACCTGCTCGCTGAATTGAACGGACGCGATTTGACGATCGCTGATTGTCCCGTCAGTTCAGCTGCGCTGGGCGAACTCGTCGACCTCGTTGAATCGGGTAAAATTTCAAACAACCAGGCGAAGGAGATCTTTGCCCATCTTTTTGATCATCCGGGTGAGTCTCCTGCCGCTGTCGCGAAAGCGAAAGGCTTCGAGCCTGCCGATTCGGGCGAGATTGAGGGCATTGTCGACGAAGTGATCGCCGCGAATCCCGGTCCGGTAGGTGAGGTCCGCGAAGGTAATGACAAGGCGGCAAACTTTCTCGTTGGTCAGGTCATGAAGCTCAGCAAGGGCAAGGCCAATCCAAAGCAAGTGACCGAACTGGTGCTGGGGCGGATCCGGGGGTAAGGGGTGCCCTGGCCAGCCTAACTGAGCGAAGTCTGGTGACATTCGGGAGTAAATCGCGAAATGGGAAAAATCGGTCCGTGCTTCCGACTAAAGTAGATGATCAAAGCGTCACTACCGAAAGCCAACTAAAGACCCGAACCTGAGCCAAAAATGGAACCCGTCCTGAAACCGCTTCCTCCGGAGATCCTGCCGTCAACTCGACCGGGGGTAATCCTCTGGTTCAAGATCTACTGTTGGGTTCTTTGTTTTCTTTACCTTCTCGTTTCCGCCGCTTCGCTCATGTTTTTTCTCGGCGATCCCGAGGAGCTGGAATTGCCGAGATCGGGAGCGATTGCAATGGGGGTGGTTTTTCTTTTGATGGGGCTCGGGCTGTTTGTGTTATCAGCCCTGCCGTTGATTGTTCGTCCGAAGCCCTGGGTTTGGACCTTTGACCTTATCGTGATTTGCATCGGAATGACGAGCGCGTGCTTTGTACCGCTTTGCATTCCGCTTCTCATCTTCTGGCTAAAACCAGAGACGAAAGCGTGGTTCGGAAGGGGCTGACTGTCAGCTTTTTATTCGCCGGGCGCTTTCCATCCTTCATCAAAGAATCCCGCCTTCACCACCTTGCCGGGCCATTTGCCGTCAGCCGGGGTGTTCACGTCTATCATCGCCCAGTCGGGAATCTTCGGAATCTGCTGGGAGTTGTTGAGCAAGGCATCCTCACGGAAGGTCGGCCCGCTGTTTAGAACGATGTATTTTGCGGGATTGAGCGGGTTGGGGAAAATAAGCACGGGCATGGTATCGCCACCCGGATACTCCCGGCCGCCCAGGGTGAGTTTGGTCTGATCCCAGCCAAGCGGGAGCTCAGGAAGGATCTTCCGCAGTATGGCATTGGATGAGGGATCGCCCCAAAGGACCAGATTCGAATTGGCGATGTCCGCTTCCGTGACCGCGGTGTCGTCCTTCACGGGAGCTTCACCGCGGAAGACCTTGCGCCAGAAACTGATGGCGTGATCGAGTTCACCTTTGGCCCAGCTTCCGGTCTTTTCGTGAAAGGCGGAACCGGTCGGGCGGACAAAAACAAAGGAGGACATAAAGGCGTGGTCGACCGGACCACAGAGAGTTGGGGTCTTTGTTAGTTTGGAGGCCTGCGGCGGGGTCGCGCCAGCAGCCCATTTGTCGCCTTCCTGATGAAACGCTGCTCCGTCCTTGTCTCCTGAGGCGGGTAGCGTTTGTCCGTCGAGAACAACGGACTTGACCGGTTTTTCGGGAGAGAAACGGAGAGCGCTCACATTCGTGGTCGAGGCGATGATCGAGTCGCCTTGAATCTCAGCAGTCACTTCGCTGCGCTCCCATTGTTTCTTGAGGCCTTCGACACGCACCCACTGAAGTTCGGGATAGACTAGGGTGTAGGTGACGAAACGCACCTTTGCCGGAGAGGGATCGTGTTTGCTGAGGGCTCCATCGATCAATTTTTCGAGCTCCGGTTTCGCCTCGGGGAGGATCTTGTGAGGGGTCTGTGGACCAATCACGTGGTAAAAGGCCAGATCAGGGGCAGTGCCGGTGACACGGGCTTCGTCGGCCTTGGGTGAACCATCTCCCGGATTGACCTTGTTTAGTTCGGCGACGGGCGGGTTGGCGTTGCCTGCATCCTGGCGGGCGTAACGGATCATGATGTCGGCAGCCTGCTTCTGTCCGTCGATTTCGCCGGAATAGGCAATCGTCGTCGTGTTACTGAGATTCGCGACGTAATCGGTGGCATCATACCAGCGGTAGAGCGTTTCCTCCCAGTCAGTCGGCGGGGTCTTGCCCTCAGCGTAGACCTTGTTGAATTCGCGAGTCTCGGCAAAGCCCGCGCCCGGCTGGACCACCGCCCACATTCCGGCGAAGTGTGTCCCGAATTGCCAGACCGCCGCTCCCCCCATGGAGAATCCCCGCATCACGAGCTGGTTCCCGTCGATGGGGTAGTAACGACGGGCTTGGTCGAGCGCTTCGAAGAGATCGATTTCACCGGCAAACTTGTTGGCGTTGCAGTAGCGCCCGTAGAGGTGGAGGGTAAAGGCACCGGGCGGGTTGAATTCGCCCACGCTGCTGAGGCGCTGATTGATAAAGTCTAGCTCGCTGAGCTTTTCCCCGCGGCCGTGGGCCCAGAAATCGAGGCGGCGTCCGGTCGTTTCGCCGGGTTTCCAGTCATCAGGAATAACCATGCCATAAGGCTGAACAGAGCCGTCAATTTTCGAAACATAGCCGCGCACCACAAGTCCGGTCGCCTTGAGCCAGGACGGTGTGCCTGCCTTGAGTTCGGCGGCGCGTTGATTTCCGAGATCAATCAGTTTTTTGGCCACATCGATCTGCTTCGGTTCGAAGAACTCGTTGTAGCGCAGTGCCCAATCGACTGCCTTGTGAAAAATCACGACATCGGGAAGCAGAGCGAGCGCTTCGGGATTCGCCTTAAGGGTATCCCGCAGGAAATCGATTTCCTTTCCGAGGGCACTGACACCTGCCTCGAGGGCTGCCCGATCACTGTCTGAAATCGCGATACCCGGCTGGGGAATGAGCTTGATGCCGAGATGATCGACCGCCGGGGGAGGCGGAGTGGGTTTTGGCTTCGCCGCCGGAGTCGCGGGGTTCTGGGCGGTGAGGAGAGTTGACCAAAGGACAGGGCCGGCGAAAAGGAGCGAGCGAAAGGCGTTAGACATGGGGAAGGGGTTGATTCGCCACTTTCTAACCGTGCGTGCTCTTCAACGCAACGCAGAATCGTTCCGTCCCATCAGCTTGATCCCACTTCCTCTTCGCGAATCAAATCGAAGAATTCACTCCGGGCAGCCTCCTGGGTCTCATCGAAGTGGATGCCGGCCCTCCCTGAGAGCGCTTCCGTGAGGCTCCATCTCTCTGCGCGATGATGGGTGGATTCATCGTGAATAACAATGAGGGTTCGGTCCGGCAAAAGGAAAATCCGGCACCGGTATCCATCCCATTTTTTCCAGGCGTGGGCATCGAGGGCTCCGGAATAGTAGTCCCTCAACGGATCACCGATTAGCGGAGGGGGAGCTGGTTTCCATTGCAGGGCTGCGGGGAGGATGCAGGTGAGGACGAGGTTTCCGCCGATCGCGATCAAGGCCAGTCCGACCAGGAAGATCAACAATCCGAGAAGGCCCATCAGGCAGACCTTGAAGGCGCCGGGCAGAAACTCGCGATGAAGGACGTGGTTCCCGGGGGTCAACGGATCGAACAAAACGGTCGTTTGCTTCCGGGTCCGGCGGATCTCTTCGACAATCGAAACGGCTTCAGCTTCGTTGTTGTGATAGAGCACACGGTCGATTCCGGAAAAGGGACGTTCGATGCCATCGGCGGTGAAGCGCCCTTCCATGATGATTTGCCGGCTGACAACGGTGCGCCGTTTCGCTTCCGTGATCGTTTTCAGGAAGACGCGATCCACCTGCCCCTGCGTTTCAACATAGGTGCCCATGATGCGGCCCCGCCACAAGGGGCCGGCATCGTCGAAACATGACAATGATCGCCAACCCAACCATGCCCCTGCCAGGACGAGGCAGATGGCGAGAACGAGTTCGCCCCATGGTCTATGCGAAGGGTTCATGGCTCGTCAAATCACGGGGAGGGCACGCCCCGAAAATCCTGCGCCGGCGACTCAAAGCAAGGTCGAATCGTCCCGTCCCTTGAGCTGAATCAGCTTTTTCTTGATGATCTCCAGCTCGATGGTGAGCTGGTAGGACGCTTTCACAATATCGCCGGTGGTCGTTTCATCATCAAGATGCCGGGCGGCCGGGGTGATCTTCATCATCTCGAGGGCGATCGTCTTGCAGGCTCCCTCAATCCTGGTAATGGCTTCTTCCCGTGTCATGCTCTGGGTTTTCAAATAGAATAGATGGCGACGATGTCTTCGGGAATGGTTTGAGGCCGCCCATTTTCAAGGGAGACCAGAACATAGTCGAGCCAGCCCTTGGCAACCGCCTTGCCGTCCGCTTCCTTCGTGATAAGGAAGCCGACCTTCACACTGCGCCCCTCTATTTCCTCAACTCGCGTCTCGACTTCCGCCGTGTCGCCAATGTGGAGCGGGCGTTTGTGCTCGATGTAGGAAGCCCGCACCACCCAGCTGAGTCCCCGCTCGATAAACGCGTCCATCGACATCCCGTAGCATCGCTCCATCTGGTCGTAGCGGGCGGCGAGGACGTAATCGTTGTATTTGGAATTGTGAACATGCCGATTCATGTCGATGTCGTCCGGACGCACCGGGACAAGGCTTTTAAATGCGGTGAAATCGGGCATTCGAAAGGACTTCACTTAACGAGTAACTAAACGCCTGCGGGAGGCGAAACGGTCCCGGTCATTCAGAGGGAAACCCGCGGCTGGCGGGAGGACCTGGTCAGCGCAGCAATCGCTTCAGGCGAGAGTCGCGTCCACGTTCGATCGGATCTCTGGTCGACGAGGTGGAGGATTTCTTAGTCGTGGCCTTCGGCGTTTTGTATTCGCGTTGATCGGTAACGATTTCGAATTCGAGAGGGCCGGACTCCGAGTCGAAGTGAATGATCGCGGGGTCCGGTTTGTAGGCGGCCGGTTCGTCGTCAAACTTTGCGCCGGAAGCGATCCAGGCGGGAACTCCGCCCATGGTGACATTGCCATCCGTTGTGCAGGAGGAAAATAAGATCGGGGTCAAAGAAATCAGTCCGGTATAGAGTAGTCGGTTCATGTTTCGCAGGTGTCGAAGGAAAAGGAATAAAGTTCGGGCAGACGCCGACCATAGGCGAACCTGACAGGATTTCTACGCGAAAAACGTATCATCGTGGGAGTAGGGCGGGGAACAACAGCAGAGGAAGGTGAGTCTCACTTCTGAAGCACAGCGTATTTGATGCCAGGCGCCCGGAGGAATCAGGATCGCATCCCCGGGGCCGACGCGACGGGTTTGGGTGTCCAATTCCATTTCTCCCTCGCCTTCAAGTATAAAATAAATCTCTTCGCTCAGGCGGTGGTAGTGACGATCTGTCGACGCACCCGGTGCCAGGCTGGCCTCGGCAAGGCTTTGATGATCAACCGGGGCGTTCGTCCGGTCGAGGATACTGCGAATGGTGGATCCATCGGCCGTGGTGAAGGGACTTTGTTCGGCCAGTTGCTTGACGATCATCACGGTCTAAGTTCGCTTGAGTGAGGTTTAGAGAGTATTAAATTTAAGGTTGAGGATTGCAATCCACTTGTCCAATCCGCGAAACCCTGCAACCATCAATCCCGGAAATGAACGACAAACAAGAGTTTTTCGAAGTGCCAAAACGGGGCGGCGACAAACGCTCGTCCCGAAAAAAGGGAGGGGGCAGTTTTTTCACCCATTTCCTCTGGATGGTATTTCTCGGGGTGATCTTCCTTTTTGCGACTTTGGCCCTGATCAAGGTGAGCGGCACGGGGCCGGCCTTGAAACGGTCGCTGATTGCGATTCTCGGGGGTGGCCCTCCCGTTCTGGCGAAGGAAAAGGAACCGCTCATCGTCGAGAAGGTGGTCGAGGTTCCGGTGGAGAAAGTCGTTGAGAAGGTGGTCGAAAAAATCGTCAAGGTCGAGGTCAAGCCGCCCATGCCGTCCAAGTATGTGGACTGGCAGAAAACTGACGTGGCCGAGTTGTGGAGCGAGATTCCGGTGAAGACCGAAGTGATCACGACCCAGGGCGACACGGCGGTCAAAGAACGGGTCAGGGAGGAAAGTTATCAGATCGAGATGAAGGTGAATCTCACCGTGCCGAAGCCGAACCAGTCGTCGGCCGAACTGGCGGCGATCAACTCCCATCTCCCGACGATGCTGAAAGACTTCGAGACGCTGATCACAGCGGCGGAGGTGTCTCCGTTTTTCCATTATCTCTACCAGCTCAAGACGGAGCGAACCCAGCAGAACGTCACCCGGATTGACGAGCTGCTTTCCCGTCACAACCTCTACGATCTCGAGACAGCTCTTCAGATCAAGCATCCGAAAAGCGGGCGGAAGCTGCTCCTCGTCCAAGGGGAGATGGACGTCGTCTCCGACGGGTCGGACGGGGATCGCTGGCCCGAGCTGAACAACTACATCTCCATGTCCCAGCACTATCAGCCCTTCACCAGCTACGGATGGGCAAAACGCTCCACGGTGCCGAATCCGCTGCTCTCCCGGTGGGAGGAGAAACTCAAGGAATACGAAAAGGAGTTCGCCCAGACCGGCCTCAGTATTGAACGAAACCGCTTTCTCCGGCAGCAGATTGATCAATACAAACCTCAGGTCGCCGACCTGAAGTCCCGCAGTTATCTGATTGCGGAGGCGGATCCGTTCATTGTGATTCCACTCTCATTTCTTGGCCGTACCGAGGAAAATGAGTTTGGTCCCTCGATCGGGGATTACGCGGTGGTGGTTTACGGCGACAAACTCTATCCCGCCATTGCCGGCGATGCGGGACCGAGTTGGAAGTTCGGAGAGGCCTCCTTGAGAATCGCCCGCCAGCTGAACGAAAAGGCATCTCCCTACAACCGTCCTGTCAGCGATCTGACCATCACCTACCTCATTTTTCCCGGTAGTGCTGAAGCGACCAAAGGGCCACCCGATCTCGCGCAGTGGCATCAGAAATGTTCGACCCTGCTTGATGAGATCGGCGGGATCGGGGAAGCCTATTCCCTGCATCAATGGGAGGATTTCATTGCAAAGAAAAAGGCGGAAGAGGCGACAACAACTGCCGCACCTGACGCACCCGCCACAACGGAACCCAAAGCAACGGAACCGGCTGCGGCTGCGCCTGCGGAGACGAAGGCCGCCCCGAAACCCGCACCAACCGAACCCGAAGCTGAAGCAACGCCTGAGGAGGCAAGCGGGTCAAAAGGCAATCTGGAGGATGCCGCGGAGGAACCCGCACCTGGTAACTGAAATCGGGACCGGTTTAACGCCCCAGATTGTGCCAGTAATCCCACTCCAGAACGAGGGTGTAGCGCACGTAGGGTTCGCGATCGGTCGAAAAGTCCGCGCCCCGCTGCAGGGTGAGGAGCCACTTGTCTTTCCAGAACGACTTTTCGACCGTGCTCGGAACTCCGATCAGGAAGGGCTGCCAACCGAGGCTTTCGAGCCGTTCGCGATACCATTGCTCGACCGATTCATGGTTTCCAGGTGACTGCCATTCGCGACGCCAGGTCACCCGGATCTTCGCTCCCCTCCACATACTGTTGCGGGATTCGGCGGGAAAGGTTTTTGATCCCTCCTCATAGGGCGTTGAACCCGGAGGAACGCCGATACGCTCGATGATTTTGAGCCCTTCTTTCTCCGCGTCCGCGAGCCCGGCGCTGATGAGGGGAAGATGCTTCCGGATGTGCTGCCGCTGAAAGATGAGTAGGCCTGCGCCGATAGCAAAGATAAGGATGATTCCAAGAAAGGGGCGCAGTTGTGTCTTCATCGCATGATCAACGGGAAATTTTGTAGGGCAAGGGCACCCCTTGCCGGGGGCGGGTCACAGGAAGCCGGAACAACTTTGCTAGAAATTGACACGCCAGTGGATCTGGCGTCGGAAAGAAGCGGGATTGGTATCGGAAAGGGAAACGAGGGTGAGACTCCATTCCCCTTTGGTAAAAGTGGTTCTGTCAGGATTTTCAGCCTCGCCGGCGACCCATCCGAGCGGCTCGAGCCGGGTGCGGTGCAAGGCGATGATTTCGGAAAAACCTGCGGTGGTGGAAAAGGATTGGGTCCAGGTGGTCCAGGCTTGATTGGCCTCACGGAGGTCCGGGTCATCCGGTCCGGAATCCATCTCGAGAAAATCAATCGAGGTCGCGGGCATCTCCTTCAGCAGGGCGATGAGAGCCTCACCATCGTACTTCGCGGCCGCAAGAACGGTCTCGCGTTCAAGGCGGAGTCGGTTCGAATAGACTGAGAGGACGATGACAACGATGCCGAGAACCAGCGTCGCCGCGACGAGAATGAAGGGGATGAGGCGGGAATGTCGGCTCATAACGCGGGTGAATGAGGATGTTGTCAGGCTCTTTCGGGACCCACAAGCATTTCGAAGTCGCTCTGGAGCGTCGTCTTCGCTGAGACCTTGCGCTCGACGCGAATGAACCAGGCAACAAGATTGCGCGGAGCGTTTGCTCCGGTCTGCTTCATCGGTACGGAGTGGCAGGTGTGGCCTGCGGATTCAGGTATCTCGATTTCAGCGGAGAATTCAACTGCCTCTCCCTCACGGTCCGGACCGGCGCTGAAATTGGTTTTTTCGAAGATCGTTTTTTGGATCGCCGGGGGTTTACCGGGGGTGCCGTTAATCTCGCAAATCAGCGAGACTTTGTAGGACTCGGCCGTGAGCGGACCAGCCTGCTTCAGGTAAAGGGCGGTAGACTGGCCGGGGAGAAGACGGGTCGCGTTAACCTCGACTTCGGGTTCGGGGACGACGATCCAGCGCAGGTTGACCAGGAACGCCCAGAGAAAAAGGCCTCCGACGAGGGCCGCTGAGAGGGCGACGATCCACCACCCGTTCATATTGAACCCGAGGACCCGACTGATCCACCGGTAGCGGTAGACGGGCACCTGGTAATCGAGGGCGGCGAGAACAAAGGCGGCCGCGAGAAGGGCGCAGAGAAATACGGCAACTCCAAGGCAACCCGTCATGGCGCGCTGCGAGGCCACCGTGGGGAGGCGCCAGGCAAGGCGTCTGCCTTTTTGAATTCCCTTCAGGACAGGAGGAGCCGCGCGGCGGAGGCACTCGCGAAGGAGAAGCCCGGTGAAGACCATGATTCCGAGAGGCAGGGCGAGGAGCCAGTAAAAATGGGGATTGAAGCGGCGGGAGAGAACGGCGTTCCGGGGATTGGAAGGATCGTACCAGCAGGGGACACGATCACCGGCGCTGATCAAATTCCACTCCGCATGAGGGGCCTCGCGTCCTCCGTAGGCATCGTAGCCGCGAGTCGTCACCGTCTCCCCCTCCCGGGTCGCAAAACGGAAGACGAAGGAGGGCCGGGTCGAGGGTTCCCGCCTTTGGCCGGGCCGGGTGCGGTAACCGCTGTTGATGGGGATGGCTTCGATGATCCCGGCTTCGCTTTGCAGATAAATGTTCGCGACCCGATAATCGCGGTTTGCCTGCCGGATCACCGGAATCAGGCCGGCGCAACCGAGGAAAAAGAAGAGGGCAAAAATCCTGGCGAGCCGGAGCTGGTTGGAGGGTTTCCGGGTTTTTGGTGACGAAGTCGGATCGACTGACATGGAGTAATCGATAACGAGAGGGATCGGATTTTCAACTGATTCGAGCGTCTCCCTCGCCCGGAGAGACCCTGAGCCTATCGCTCCGGAATTGAGCGTGAGAGGATTAATCTTCGTGCGGCGATGCGCAAAAACTCAGATTTCCAATCCCAAAGCGTGACACTTTCGAAACGTCACTTGACCGATCAGGTGCCGAAGGGCGATGCTTGCGCGGAAATAACCCATCTACCAGCAATGCAAGTCAATTTCGACAAAGCCCGTAAGCTCATCAACGAGCTCGAAACCAAACTCAACGATACGACCACCCATACCGCTGCCGCCCGCAAAGCTCTCGATGCGTGGATCCAGAGTGGCGAAGTTGGCCTCCGCAAGAAAGGGGCTTCCGCACTCAAGCAGGTGCGCAAGCGTGCCGACAGTTTCACCAAATCTTTGACCAAGCTTGAACAAAGCCTCGCCGCCTCTCTCGACAAACTGTCGGACTCGCTGGAGAAAAAGGATTCTAAAAAATCCGGGAAAAAAGCACCGAAAAAAGCCGCTTCGAAAAAGACTGTCGCTGTCGCGAAAAAGAAGGTCACCAAATCCGCCTCTCCGGCCACGAAGAAGACGGCTTCTTCCGGGGCCGCCGTGAAGAAAAAGGCTCCTGCCAAAAAAGCGGGCGCCTGAGGTCTCCCGCCCTTCGGCCAAGGTCGCGGATCACGGTCCTTTGCCCGGGTCCGGATACTCCAGCGTCCACTGGCGGCGCGGAAGGGTTGTCGCTTTCCTTCTGGACAGGGGACCATCCCTGAAAGAATCGCTGGATATTTTGGCCCGTCATCCTATAAGGTTCCCCTATGCCGAATCTCAATAAAGTTCAGCTCATGGGCAACCTCACCCGGGACCCCGAGGTGCGATACACCCCGAAAGGAACGGCGGTGACGGACATTGGTCTCGCGATCAACCGCACCTACTCCGGAGACGACGGAGAGCGCCGTGAGGAAACCACTTTCGTCGATATCACCTTCTGGGGCCGCCAGGCCGAGGTGATCGGAGAGTACATGAAAAAGGGGCGGCCGCTCTATGTCGAGGGCCGGTTGAACCTGGATTCGTGGGAGGACAAGACCTCCGGTCAGCAGCGCACCCGCCTCAAGGTGGTGGGAGAAAATTTCCAATTCCTCGGCGGTAGGGAAGACGGCGGCGGAGGTCAATCCTCTCAGTCCAGAGGTTCCTCGTCATCCCAGAGCGGCGGATCGCAGGAGGAATACCATGATCGTCCCTCTCATCCGGCACCCTCTAGGCAGGATTCTCCGGCACCTTCCCACGGCGGCGGCGGCCATCAGGGCTCGCGCCCTGTGGATGACGACGACGACATTCCGTTCTGAGAAGGTCGCAGTGAGATCAAGAGAGTTTGGTCGGTGAGTTAACCCTGTCGGGTTAGGTCCCTGAGTTTGGTGCACCCCCTTTCTTCAGCTGGCGCTCTGATGCCCCCGGGTGGATAATTTCCTGCCTCCTCTCAATTTCTCTGCAAATTGAAAGACTCCCGGGCGTCGAATCGTAAAAGGACGCCATGAACTACATTTCGCTGGGCTTATTCTGTATCTGGGTGCTCACGGAGGTCCTTTCCGCGCAGGCGCCCGTGACCGGAGAGGCCGACCGGAAAGCATCGCAGGAGCAGATCGAAAATGCGGACACGTTCGCGGATCGGTTGGTCGAGGCAGCCCTCTTCCGCACGACGCAGACAGAAAGATACGATCCCGCCTACGTCGTTCTCGATTATCCGGGCGGCGATGTGCCGGCAGACACCGGAGTGTGCTCCGATGTCGTGATCCGTTCCTATCGGGCGCTCGGCATCGACCTACAGCCGCTGGTGCATGAGGACATGAAGGCGTCCTTCTCCGCCTACCCGAAACTCTGGGGTCTGACCCGCCCGGACAAAAACATCGATCACCGGCGCGTCCCGAATCTGGAAACCTTTTTCAAGCGCCACGGCGGGAAGGTGGATGAAGCGGACGCAGCCTTCCTTCCCGGCGATCTCGTGACCTGGGATCTCAACGGCAACGGCCTCTGGCACATTGGAATCGTGGTTGGTCCCGAAACCTTCGTCCACAACATTGGAGCAGGTCCGGTTCTCGAGACAGGCCTGAAACAGTGGACGGTCGTAGGTCACTACCGCTACCACCCCGCAAGCGCCTGAACGAAGCACGAAGAACCAGGAACGAAGTACCCGCCGCAAGGCGGTATCACGCCTTCTTCATCGCGGCGAGGAGCTGATAGGTTTGTAACTGCTGAACGTAAAGCTCCGCCTTTTCCCGCTCGCCGGTCCAGACAACCGAACTTCCGCTCTTGTGCACTTCCATCATGAGCGCTTCCGCCTTTTGCCGGGTGTAGCCGAAGACGCGCCGCAGAACGAGGGTGACGAAGCTCATTAAATTCACCGGATCGTCGTAAACAATCACATTCCAGGGAGTGTCGAGAGAAGTCTCGGTCTCCGTCTCGGTGATGGTGATTTCGTCGATGTCCGGGGTCATCGGGGGGTGTGGAATCAGATCGCCCTCAGGCGGGAATCGTCTCCGTCATTTTCGCCGTGAACGCCGCGCAAGGCAACTGAGACATGCGGTAGGGCTGTCTGAAAAACGGCGAGGACCTCCCCGGCGCTGCCGTCGCGATCACGGTAGCCCGTTTGGGGAAGCCCGGACTCCAGTTCAAACCAGGCGTAGGCGCTCAGAGCGGGAGCAAGCGGGAGGTGGTAAAGGGCACATTGGAGGGCAAAAAGAGTGGTGGCGTGGCCCGGGGAATCCCCGCGCCCGATCCGTTCAACGAAGCGGGTCCACTCCCGGTTGGCGCGCATTTCCGACTTTCCTTCGAGGAATGCTTTGGCGACGACGAGGCTTCGTTTTCGCAGTGCGGCGGTCAGCACCGTGTCGAGATGTTTGTCCGCCGCCTGAACGTTCTCGGGACGGAATTGAGCGGCCGCGCTGTAGACCTTCACAAAGGTGCCCGCGAGGTGGGGGACAAACCAGTTTTCCAGCCACATTGACCAGGCCCTGGAGAGTTCGCCCCGGTCATTCCAGAGGAATGTGGCCGGTGTATGGGGCTGTACGCCAAGGCGGGAAATCAGTCTCGCCAGAGCAAAACCTCCGGCGTCGTCCGAATCAGCAAGATGGAGGGTGTCAGGCATCCGACACCTGGGGCCGAGGCCAAATCAAATCAGGCCGGCTTCTTTCAAGGTCTTGAAAGCACCATTCTTGTCGATGGTCTTGAGACCACGAGCGCTCACTCTGACGCGAACAAATTTGCCGAGTTCAGGAACCCAGACGCGCTTCTG
Organism: Akkermansiaceae bacterium UBA2381; assembly: GCA_002344215.1. Taxonomy (GTDB): domain Bacteria; phylum Verrucomicrobiota; class Verrucomicrobiia; order Verrucomicrobiales; family DEV007; genus Arctic95D-9. The sequence continues at coordinate 198,843 of DDSV01000052.1, read as the reverse complement.
ACGGAGATTGGGCTTGAACTGACGCTTAACGGTCTCAGTCACGTGACGGCCGATACCACCCTTTTTCTTGGCACGTCCACTACGGTGGATTTTCATGCCCGAAGTCACTTTAGCACCGGTAATTTTACAAACTCTTGACATCTTTCGGATCCGTTAAAGGGTTCACCGGCAGTCAGGACGGGCAAAATTCAGTCGGCACCGGCCACGCACTGCGGGGCGGGCAATGTCCGCACAAATCCTCGTTGGTCAAGGAAAAATACGAAAGTCCGGCCTTGCGGGACTGCCGGGGACGGGGCAAACCGCCCGTGCGGACTTTCCCCTTGCGGAAAGGCACTGGCGGCTATCTTGTGCCCGCCCTTTTTAAATTTTTGAATCACCGACCATGAGCGACGCCTCCCCCGAGAAAAATACCGCCCTGATGGAAAAAATCGTCAGCCTCTGCAAGCGGCGCGGTTTTATCTTCCAATCCGCGGAAATCTACGGCGGACTCAACGGTTGCTGGGATTACGGTCCGCTCGGGGCCGAGTTGAAGCGCAACCTCAAGGAATACTGGTGGCGGAAGAATGTGCAGGAGCGTGATGACATCGTCGGGCTCGACGGTTCGATCTTGACCCACCAGGCTGTGTTGAAGGCCTCGGGTCACGTCGGCGGCTTCTCCGATCCGATGTGTGACTGTCTTCTCAGCAAGGCCCGCCTCCGTGCCGATCAGATCGCGCCTCAATCGGGGACTGCCTACTGGTTCACCGGCGCTTCCCACGCTGAATCCGGCTGGAGTGTCACGCGTGACTATGCCGTGCTCGTGAAGGCAGGGGAGGACGAGAACAAGGCCCGCAAGACCGCGCGTCAGTATTTCGCCCAGTTCCTCTCCGACAAACAGATCTCGCCCAAATCTCTCGAGCTCGTCGGCGAGCGGACCGAGGCGGTCGAGGAAACGACCCGCTTCAATCCTGAAAACGGATCGCTCCTCACCGAGGCGCGCGCCTTCAATTTGATGTTCCAGACCCGCATGGGTGCCTCGTCCGATGAAGATGACGAGAGCAGCATCGCCTACCTGCGCCCCGAGACGGCCCAGTCCATCTTTGTGCAGTTCAAGAACGTGCTTGAGACTTCACGGGTGAAATTGCCCTTCGGCATCGCCCAGATCGGGAAGAGCTTCCGCAACGAGATCAATCCCCGGAATTTCACTTTCCGTTCGCGCGAGTTCGAGCAGATGGAGATCGAGTTTTTCTGCAAACCCGAGGACGGTCTTCGCCTCACTGACGAATGGCTTGAGGCTCGCCTCAAGTTCTATGAGGAAATCGGCATTCCGCGTGAGCATCTCCACGTCCTCGATATCCCCGATGGCGAGCGCGCCTTCTACTCGCAGAAGACCTACGACATCGAATATGAATTCCCCTTCGGTATTCAGGAACTCGAGGGCATTGCCTACCGCACCGACTACGACCTCGGAGTGCACCAGAAGGGCTCGGGCAAATCGCTCGAGTACTTCGACGAAGAGACGAAGGAAAAGCTTCTCCCCCACGTTGTCGAACCGAGTGCCGGTTGCGACCGTACCGTCCTTGCCCTCATCTGCGAGGCATACGACGAGGAGACCGTGGCCGACGAAAAAGGCAAGGAGGAGACTCGTGTCGTGATGCGGTTCTCTCCGCGGGTTGCCCCGATCAAGGTTGGTATCTTCCCGTTGCTGAAGAACAAACCCGAACTCGTCGCCAAGGCGCGCGAAGTGCAGAAAATGCTCTCGCCCTTCATGACCGTCTTCTACGACGAAGCCGCCGCGATCGGTCGCCGCTATCGTCGCCAGGATGAAATCGGCACCCCCTGGTGTGTCACGATCGACTTCGACACCATCGGCGAAAACGGCGAGGAATTGAAGGACACCGTGACAATTCGCGAGCGCGACTCGATGAAGCAGGAGCGGATCGCGATTTCCGATCTGCGCGGGTTTCTGCTGGACGGCATTGCCTGAGGCTAGCCAGGCGTTTCACCCACCCCGGTGCCGATCAGGTCCATCACCGTGATGATACCGATGAGTCTCTCGTCGGCATCAGTGACGAAGCATTTGTAGCGGCCGCAGCGTATCATCTTCTCCAACGCCTCCCGCACTTCACAGGTGCCGGTGCACTGGGGAAGGTTGGTTGATTCGATGGCACTGAGCGGAGTGTCGTTCGCGACGTCCTTGCGCTTCAGGTAATCGAAGACATCCTCCCGGGCGAGGGCACCGGTGAGTTTTCCCTCCTCATCGATCAGGGGGTAGATACTGAATCGCCTCTCGCGGAACACATTGAGGGCTTCTGTCAGGGTCTGGGTCGTCTTCAGGGTGGCGAGATCTGTTCGCATCACTTCGTGAACGGGGCGGGATAGAACGGCGGGGTCAAGTTTTCGCATCACCGCCTCGATCTCTCCTTCAGCGGAACCCTGGGCGGTGGTCTTGCTGAGGACACGTCGAAAGCGTCGGCTGCTCTGGATGAAGGGCAGGGCCACTTCACCACTGAGAGAAACCAGTTCGGTGCGACCGCGGGCAACGGCATCGTAGAGGTAGCCCCCTCCGTGAACGAGGGCCCGCTCTCCGAAGAAATCTCCCTCCTCGATGGTCCGGGCGACTTCCCCTTTTTCATTGCGCAGCTCGATCTCGCCGCTCTGCACCACGTAGAGCGAGAAGGCCGGTTCACCGCGATTGAAGAGGATGTCGTCGGGCTCCAGATGGACCTGTTGCAGCAGTTTCGTATAGCGGGGGCTGAGCAGGTTGATATCGCGGGGGAAAAAGAGATCGAGCGTCCAGTCGATCATGATGCGGAGCTTGCGGTCGATTCCCGGGAGTTTGGAAAGGTAGATGGACCTCCACATGAACCAGGCGATGAAGCCCGAGAACTTCATTCCCATGATGCTCGCCACGGCAGTCTGGTGACCGATGGAGGCGAGTTCGCCGAGTCCCTTGAAGGTGAAAGGTTTGAGGGGCTTTTTCTCCAGATGCAGTCCGATGTTTTCGGCCACCCGGACTCCCTGGCGCATCGCAAATTGAGCGGTCTGGGGACAGGTTTCCCCGGGCTTTTCCGCGAGGGGAATGAGGGCACAGTCACCGGCCGCCCAGATGTTTTCCTGACCCTTGACCCGCATGAACTCATCGGTGTGGAGACGGTGCCACTCGTGCGCCATTCCGAACGAATCACAGAGTTCCCGGATGGCGGCATTCGGCGCATTGCCGACGGTCGAAATGACGCAGGCTGTTTCGATGACTCCTCCGGACTGGAGGTAGACCCGGGTCGAGGTGACTGCACGAACCCTTTCTTCGAGGAGGATCTCAAGACCGCGGCCTCTGAGTTTCTTGGCTGCGTAATCCCCGAGCGAGTCCCCGAGCGTGTGCAGGATGCGTTCACGGCTGTGGACGAGAACGACTCTCATGTCATCTTTGGAGAGCCCTCCGTAGTAGCGAACGGACTCGTGAAGCAAATCGAGAATCTCTCCGGCCGTTTCAACTCCGGAATATCCTCCGCCCACAACAACGAAAGTGAGTAGTCGCTTCCGAACGTCCTCGCGCTTTTCGGCGTAGGCTTCTTCGATCCGTGAAATGATCGTGGCGCGCAGGATCATCGCATCACCCACATTCTGCATGACGAAGGCGTGCTCCGGCATCCCGGGGACGCGGCTGAGATCGATCTCGGCTCCGAGTCCGAGAACGAGATGCGTGTATTCAAGAATGACTCCGGCCGAAAATTTCCCCGTGTCGATGCGCACCTCCCGCTTAAACGGATCGATGTGGAGCACTTTCCCCCGCAGTACCTGGATTCCCCGGCAAAGTAGGCGAATCGGGTTCACGACGTGGCGGGGGGCGATCGAAGCTCCGGCGACCTCGGCGAGCATGGGCTGAAAGACCATGTAGTTCTGGTCCGAGACGATGATCGCCTGGTCCGATTCAAGTCCCGCGCGCCTGATCGTTTTTGCGATCTTCTGGCCGCAGTAGACGCCGGCAAATCCGCCTCCGAGAATGGCGACTTCAAGTTTGATGCGGCGGGGCAGGGGGCCGGTGGGGTTGTCTTGCGGGTGGGACATAAACAAAAGAATCGGGAATCGAGGAAGACCCCGCTATCAAGCTACAAATAAGCCACCTTGAGCGGACAACTCATAAAATCGCCGTTTTCGACGTGCTTCGTGTTTTCGGCCTGCCTGACTAGTTGACGAAAAATACGTCGCCGATGAACCAGCCAATCATCCCGAGCGCGAGGATGACTCTGCCGAAGATGCCCGCGATGCCGCCAATGACGGTTCCAAAGGTGGAGTTCGAGGCCTGTTTGATTTCTTTCTTCGCAAAGAAAATTTCAAACGCAAAGACCCCCACGATGGGGCCGATAATTAGTCCGGGCAGACCGAAGAACAGACCGATGATTCCACCGGCGATCGCTCCGATGATACCCCACTTGCTCGACCCGAACCATTTCGCCCCGAGCGCGCCGCTGACCCAGTCGAGAAGGATCGAGAGCAGGTAAAGAACCCCGATGAAAACCAGTCCCTGCCAGGCGAGGCCGGACGCTTCCCGCCCCATCGTAAAGTAAAAGAGAAAAGTGCCGCCAAGAATCAGGGTAGTGCCGGGAAGCACCGGGAGAAAAGTACCAAGGAAGCCCCCCACCATCAGGATGATAACCACGGCCCACAGAGTCCCCGCGTAAAAGGAATCCCCGGAAAAAGAGTCGAAGAAGGCGGCGATGACAGGATTCATTCGAACTCAACTATGGAGCCGAAGCCTCCCTCCCGCCAGCATAACTGAAGAGGAAATCCTCCGTATCAGAAAAATCGCCTGGCCGAGGAGTCCTCGCGGGGCTGGCAGATCCGGGCGATGCACTGATCGAAACTTTCCTCGTTGCTGAGAATTCCAATCTCCACGCGCAGAAAGTTGATGGGCACGTCCAGTCTTCCGAGTCGGGGGAAACGGACCGCATCCTTTTCCGTCGTCACGATCATGTCGACTTCGGATTCCACACAGCAATTGATAAAGCTGATGATCTCCTGCTCGGTAAAGCGGTGGTGATCCATGAATCGGCAGGTCGCGTCGATTGTGGCCCCGAGCTTGCGGACCCCGTCCTCGAAGCTTTCCGGAACAGCGATCGCGCTGATGGTGCCGACTCGCGCGCCTTTCAATGCTTCAAGCGGCATCGTTGCCCTCGTCTCAATATGCTGGAGATAGCGGGGCCGATGCTCACATTCGATGATTTCAGCGGTCCTGTTGTATTTGCGAATGCGCTCGATGAGTTCGTCGTTCGGTTCTCCGTTGCATTTGGTGATGAAAATGTAGGAGGCCCGTTTCAGATTGCGCGGGGGTTCCCGAAGGGTGCCCCGGGGGAAAAGCCGCTCGGTTCCGAAAGGGGCCCAGCGGTCCACAAGGACGATATCGAGACGATGGCGGAGGCGCAGATACTGAAGCCCGTCGTCGAGGATGAGGGTGTCACAGTTCAGTTCGCCGATGGCGTGTTTGCCGCTTTTGACCCTGTCCTTGTCAACGACCACGGGGATATCCTTGAGATTCGCCGCGAGCATGTAGGGTTCGTCACCGGCGGTTTTCGAATCGAGAAGCAGGGACTTGCCATCACTGACGACGCGAGGGGGATCGATCTCGTTTTTTCCCTGAATTTTTCCGAGAAGCCGCTTCAGGAAGGGTTGTTTTACCGATTTGTAACCCCGGCTGAGGATGGCGACCCGCCGCCCGCCGTCCTGAAGAGATCGGGCAAATTTCTCCACCACGGGAGTCTTGCCCGTGCCTCCGAGGGTGAGGTTGCCGATGCTCACGACGAGGCATCCGAGGCTGCGCTCACGAAGGATGCGGTTGCGATAGAGGGAGAGTCGGGTGCTCACGGCCACCTCGTAGACCTTCGAGACGCAAACCAGGAAACCGCGCATGAGAAAGGCACGGACTCCCTGACGGCGGTCAAGGATGACGTCGATGACAAATTGTTCCAGCTTCTCCTGAGTTTCCCGCATGGCCTGTCTGAACGAAGGGCGTTAATGGTCGCGAAATCACTCCGGGAAGCAACCGCGAATGTGAACGCTTGCAAAAGCCCCTCTCTTAGACCATTGCCTACAGATGAATCGAATCGACGGCCGGTCTCCTGATCAAATGCGCGAAGTGAGCTTCCAACTCGATATCGCGCCCCTTGCCCACGGCAGTGTTCTGGTGAGTTTCGGCGAAACCCAGGTGATTTGCAGCGCGATTCTAGAAACCGGAGTGCCGGGCTGGATGAAGTTCCAGGGAGTTCAGGGAGGTTGGCTCACGGCGGAATACAACATGCTGCCTTATTCCACCCTGCAGCGGAAGCCGCGTGATATCAGCCGGGGAAAGCTCGACGGCCGCAGTTCCGAGATTCAGCGGCTCATCGGCCGCAGTCTGAGGGCCGTGATCGACCTGAAAGGGCTTGGCGCGCGCACCCTCTGGGTCGATTGTGATGTGCTCCGGGCCGACGGAGGAACCCGGACCGCATCGATCACCGGGGCGATCGTGGCTGCGGAAATGGCCTTCCGCCGCTTTATTGCCGCCCGGAAAATGACCGTTTCTCCCATGCGTCAGCTCGCGGCAGGCGTCAGCGCCGGCATTTGGGACGGAGGCGCGTGTCTCGATCTCAATTATCACGAGGATAAGGACGCCACCGTGGATTTTAATTATGCGATGACGGAGGAATTGAACCTCATTGAAGTTCAGGGAACGGGCGAGGAGGCGACTTTCACCGAGGAGGAGATGGTTGAAATGCTGCAACTCGGCAAAAAGGGCATTCAGGAGCTGGTCGCCGCCCAGAAGAAGGCGCTCGATTCCTTTGATCCGACCGCCAACGTCGAGTTGCTCACCCGGATTTCCTGACTCACTGACTCTCAGCCAAGGCCCTTTAAGACGGATCGACCGTCATTCTCAGCTTCGCCAGACCCCGGCGGATGCGGGCTTTGACGGTTCCGAGAGGTTCTCCCAGTTGATCGGCGATTTCCTGCTGGCTTAAGCCTTCGAAATAGACTTTTTCGATCACTTCTCTCTGGATATCAGTGAGTTCCAACACGGCAGAGCGAACCGCCCGGCAGGCATCTCTCCGGATCGCCGCTTCCGGGCCCGACACCGGGGCGATCTCCCGCTGGCTCGCGCCTCCGTCTTCCGAAAGAGCGTCCTTGAGTTTCGACTGGCGCTTTTTGGCCCGGAGCCGGTCGATCGCCCGATTCCGCGCCGTCGACGCCAGCCAGGTCACCGGTCTTCCCCGGCCGGCGTGGTAAAGGTGAGCCTTTTGCCAGAGAGAGTTCATGACCTCCTGAAGCACTTCTTCGGTGTCACTCCGGTCATTGAGGACCTTCTGAATGGTGGTGAAGAGAAGCCCGGCATAGCGCTCGTAGAGGAGATCAAAACTTTCGCGATCCCCGTTCATGATTCCCTCGATCATTTTTCCGTCGACGACATCATCGTAAGGCACACCTTGAGTCGATTGGGTTATCATTATGAGGAAAACTTATTTTAGCCTCATAATCAATCAAACGGATATTTGATAAGACTTTCTAATGGTCAACTGACGCTTCATTAGAAAAGACTCCGCCTATCCGGGCCTCCAGATCGCAGTGGGCTGCGATTCCCCCGCCGAAGTTGGAGGAATCGTGATCAATTCAAGAAAGCGGCTGAACATCTCGCGCGTTGGCAGGTCAAAATGGGAGCGTGAGTCAATTGCGCGGAATGATCCCGTGTGCTAGCCTGAACAGTCCGGGCGCTCCCGGTCCCTCAACTCGATATATTTGATGCAAAACGAAGACCCGAAAAAGAACGAATACCGTCCCGGCGGTGGCGAAGGCGGTTTCAACTGGAAAGGTCTGATCCTCCTGTCCGTGGCTATGGGGCTTTTTGGTCTCGCGATCTGGTCGAAGAGCTTCTCTGATTCCTCGAAAAAGCTGAATTACTCGGAGTTCAAGGAACTCGTGGTGGGAGGGCGTATCCACGTCGATGCCGCTGCCCAGCCGCCGAAGCTCCTCCGTCTTGTCCAGCACGACGGGAGTTCCAAGCAGTATGTGACGGGTTGGTACGAGGTCGAAAAGCCCGAGGAGAATGCCGGTAGCAAATATCGTGAGTTCTCCGTTCCGGTTATCCTCGAATATGTCGGCGAGGATCTGAAAGCCACTCTGGCCTCGAAGAATCTGGAGATCTCTGATCTCCCAACGGATTCGGATGGCCTCGGGATGATGATGGTTTCCTTTTATCTGCCTGTCTTTTTCCTGCTCATTCTTCTTTACTTCCTTTTCCGTCACCAGATCAAGGCGGCCGGCAAGGGCGCGATGGGCTTCGGCAAGAGCAAGGCGAAGTTGATGACGATGGACAAAGGCAAGGTCACCTTCAAGGACGTCGCCGGCGTCGAAGAGGCGAAGGAAGAGGTCTGGGAGATCGTCGAATACCTCCGCGACCCGAAAAAATTTCAACGCCTCGGCGGACGCATCCCCAAGGGCGTTCTTATGGTCGGATCACCCGGCACCGGTAAAACTCTCCTTGCCCGCGCCATCGCCGGTGAGGCGGATGTTCCCTTTTTCTCCATCAGTGGATCGGATTTCGTCGAGATGTTTGTCGGAGTCGGTGCCTCGCGGGTTCGTGACATGTTTGAACAGGGTAAAAAGAACGCTCCCTGCCTGATCTTTATCGATGAGATCGACGCCGTTGGTCGCCACCGCGGGCACGGCCTCGGGGGCGGGCATGATGAGCGTGAGCAGACCCTCAACGCCCTTCTTGTCGAGATGGATGGCTTCGACACTCAGGAAGGCGTCATCATCATTGCGGCGACGAACCGTCCTGACGTCCTTGATCCGGCCCTGCTGCGTCCCGGTCGATTCGACAGGGAAATCACGGTGAGCCTTCCCGATGTGAACGGTCGTGAAGAGATTCTGAAGGTTCACTCCAAAAAGGTGAAGCTCGCCGAGGGGGTGGATCTTGGGGTCATTGCCCGTGGAACTCCGGGCTATTCCGGGGCTGAACTCGCCAACGTCATCAACGAGGCCGCTCTCCTGGCCGCCCGCAAAGGGCTCAAGGCGATCACTCTCGCGGAGCTTGAGGAAGCTCGCGACAAGGTCCGTTGGGGCAAGGAGCGCCGCAGCCTCGCCATTTCCGAAAAGGAAAAAGAGAACACCGCTTTCCATGAGGCTGGACATGCGATTCTCCTTTGCCTGCTTGAGCACACCGAACCCCTCCACAAGGTTACCATCATTCCTCGCGGACCCTCGCTCGGTTCCACCATGTGGCTTCCCGAGGAGGACAAATACACGAACCGGAAGAACGAGTTGCTCGACCAGATTGTCGTTATCATGGGCGGTCGTGTGGCCGAGGAAGTGGTCTTCGGAGACGTCACCAACGGAGCAAGTGGAGATATCAAGCAGGCCACGGCGATCGCTCGCAAAATGGTCTGCGAGTGGGGTATGAGTGACGATCTTGGCATGATCGAATATGGCGAACATCAGGAGCATGTCTTTCTTGGTCGTGGAATGGGCTCGCCGAGGAATTATTCCGAAGCGACTGCTCAAAGGATCGATGCGGAAGTGAAGCGGCTCATCGACAACGCCTACGCGAAAGCCACCGAGCTGATTCTCTCCCATCGGGCCAATTTGGATTCGATCGCGAAGGCGCTTCTCGTCTACGAAACCCTCGACGCGAAGCACATCCACGAGATCATGGAGTTTGGTGATATCCAGAATCCACCCTCAAAGCCCACTCCTCCGGAGCTTCCCACGGAAGCAGAGCCCAAAAAGCGTCCCGTGGAGAAGGAGAAGGAGAGCGAAGGGGATTTCCCCGGCGAGTTGGCCCCGGCTTAGTAAGTTTGACCCTGTTAGGTAGATCGCTTAACAGGGTAGGGTCGATACAGCGGAGTGAGGGCTTCAGCCTCCTGCCGGGTGAATGCCCGGCGGTTGTCCGCGCGCAAAGGGCTGAAGCCCTCACTCCAACCATTTGGATTCGGCCAGCGGAGGAGCAAGGGTGAACCTGTCAGAGTGATCGCTCATCAGTGGGGCCGAAATGCTGGAGTGACGGCTTCAGCCGTTTTACCTGGCAAGGATCACGGCCAAGCCCGGCTTGAAAGAGGGCACAGGCGATATCCCTGGCTGAGAACTGGATTGACGAAAGAAAGAGGAGTCTGCTGCTCCTCTTCACCCCATCACCCTTTGCCATCCATCGCAATGAGCTGGGTCACGGTCACGAACTGGAATCCTTTGCCCAGAAGTTGGTCGAGAGTGGATGGCATGGCATCGATTGTCGGGGCGTGAATGTCGTGAACCAGGAGGATCCCCCCGGGAGTGGCTCCGGAGACCAGCCGTGAACTGACCACGGAGGAACCGGGCTTTTTCCAGTCTTCCGGATCGACCGACCAGAGAATAGAGGGGTATCCGAACTCACGCCGTACCCACGCTTTTTGCGCCGAGGTAATGGCACCGTACGGGGGGCGCATCGTTTTCGGTGCGACCCCGGTCGCAGCGATGATGGCCTCGTGACAGCCGCGCAGCTCCTGACGCACTCTCTCGTCGGGCATTTTGGCGAGATTTCCGTGGGTGACGGTGTGATTCCCGACCTCGTGTCCTTCGGCGATAATGCGGCGCATGATTTCGGGATAGCGTTTCACATTCGTCGCAATAACGTAGAAGGTGGCCTTCACGTTCCGCTGCCTGAGCAGATCCAGCAGGCGTGGGGTGTTCGTGGGGTGGGGACCGTCATCAAAGGTCAGAGCGATAAAGGGCATGCTGGTCGCTACCCGGTTATAAGAATTCTGGGTTCCTGTCGAACTGGGAAGTGGTCCGGGTGCCGCCGATGGCCCGGTGGGGGCGGCCACGTTCGCGCCCTTATCTTTTTTCCCGGTCGTCGTGCACGAAGGGGTGACTGCTGCGGCACCCAGCATGAGAAGAGCGGCGCGACGGGTAAGTGGGATGGAGTTCAAGAGCGTGTGGAAGTGGTTGGTAAATCAATGTTTCTCAAACTTAATATTAATTTATAATCTTGCAACGCAGAAATGCAAAACTAGTTAACAATTTATAAATCTTTCCAAAATCGGGAACAGCTTCTTCTTTGTTTCCTCGGGCCAGAAGCGTTCATCCGTAAAGATCGCAGCATCGAGTGCGCTGTGTTCGGGCCAGTCGGCCACCGTTGGGATCGTGGGAATCATGGCCTGAAGGATGGCCTTCGCGGTGTTGGCATTGGCCTGGACATGCTCAATCACGGCATGGGCACTAACCGCTTCCTCCTCGACCTTCCAGCAGTCGTAGTCGGTGATCATGGCGAGGGTGGCGAGGGCGATTTCCGCCTCGCGGGCGAGTTTCGCCTCGGGAAGATTGGTCATCCCGATGAGGTCAAATCCCAGTTTGCGATTGGTCTCTGATTCGGCCCGGGTTGAAAAGGCGGGGCCGTCCATATTCACATAGGTGCCACCGTTGTGGACCGTTTTCCCCAGTCGGGTGGCAGCTTCGAAAAGAAGCTGGCGCAGTCCGGAGGCGATGGGATCACTGAAGCCGACGTGGGCCACGATGCCTTCGCCGAAGAAGGTGTGGTGGGCTCTCTGGCTCGTCCGGTCGAAAAACTGATCGGGCAGGACGATGTCCCTGGGGTGGTATTCTTCTTTGAGAGAGCCGACCGCGGTTACCGCGATGATCCAGCGGACATCGAGTGATCGCAGGGCCCAGATATTGGCCCGGTGATTCAGTTCGGTGGGAAGGATGCGGTGCCCCCGGCCGTGACGAGGAAGGAAGCAGACCCGGCGCCCCGACATGATTCCCTGCACGATGGTGTCGGAAGGGGGGCCGAAAGGGGTGTCCACCTTGATCTCCTTTACGTCGGTTAGCCCCTCAATCTCGTAAAGTCCGGAGCCACCAATGACTCCAATGGCGGGAATAGATTGAATTGAGTCAGTCATACGCCCGGCAAGCTAGAAGGGAATTTACTGAATCCAAGCGCCATTTCGAAAGAGATTTGAAACCAGTGAGATTGTTAAGAAAGCTTGATTATTTATACAAAAAGGCTAAAATTTTTAAAATGTTTGTCCGGATCTCTCTTTCCATCCTCCTTGTTGGTATTGGCATCGGCTCGCCCTGGCTGGTGCAGGACTGGCTGAATTCACAGGAAGATGCGGATCAGGCGGATCGTTTTTATACGGCGCTATCCGATTTTCCCGCGAAGCTGAAAGGAAAGCTCAAGGAGGAAAGTGATGCCAATGCGGTGTCGCAGGCGGAGACCGGTGAATTGCAGCGGGAGCCTTACCCTCTTGCGTCCCAGGCCCGCCGAATGATGCAGGGTTTCACCCATCCTTCGGGAAAAAAGATTCCGTTTTTGGATCCGTCACCGCCCTCATTTACGCCCCGCTCTCAGGCGATCTCCGGGCAGGCTCGTGCCCGGTTGAAGCCGGAACTGGAACGTCAGAAATTGCAGGCGGGAGATCCGGTTTTCCTTCGTCTTTTCAAGGAGGAGGCTGAGCTGGAGGTATGGATGAAAGGGGAGGGCGAAACGGAATTCAAGCTCTTCAAGGTTTACCGCATTGCGGAAAGTGCCGGGGTTCCCGGTCCAAAATCACGGGAAGGGGATAGTCAGGCCCCGGAAGGATTCTATTCCGGAACGATTCGCAGCCTGCGACCGGAAACCAAACACCACCTCGGAATCGACCTGGGGTATCCGAATGAGTACGATGTCTATCATGGCTACACCGGCAGTGATCTGATGATACACGGCGGACTTCACGCGGCCGGGGCCTTCGCGCTCTCCCGCGAAGCGATGGAAGACCTCTACGCCCTTGTTGAAGCGGGGCTTGAGGAGGGCCAGGCAAAGATTTCCTTTAACATTTTTCCCTTCCGCATGACGGATTCACGAATGGATCAGGTGGTCAACAAGCGTCCGCGGTGGCTCGATTTCTGGATAAATTTGAAGGAAGGGTACGACTACTTCGAGAACGTCCGTCTTCCGCCCGGGGTTGTCGTCTCCGGAGGGCGTTACACTTTCCTCGTTCCGGAGAGTGAAAATTGAAGGTTTTCGTCTTTTTTTCTTCCCGTCCGACTCCGATTCCTCTAGGCTCACCGCCCCGGACGTTGATCGACAACGTCGGCAGTCGGCGTCATTTCGGGCTTTCCGGCCCGGAGTGTCTGAGGTTAAATCACCTGTAAACTCCCCTTACAGTTTTGTACACGAACGAATCCTATCTCCTTGAACTATTGCAGGAAGCCCAACTGGTCACCAAAGCGGCCCTGGAAGACGTCAACCACAAGAAAAAATCTCAGGAATCGATCATCGAGGCGCTGATCTCGCTGAATCTCCTTTCCGACGAGAGTATTGCTCAGACCCTTGCCGCCAACGCGGGGATGGACTATGTGGATTTGAAGCGGCTTGATGTGAATCCGGCGGTGGCCTCGCGCATCCCGGCGGACGTTGCCGTGCGCTTCCGCATTGTGCCTGTTGCCGAGGGCGGCGGGACTCTGGTCGTCGCGGTAACTGATCCGCTTGATTTTGATGCGCTGGACTCGGTCAGGCACGTGCTTTCAGTCGAACCGGAGTTTGTGGTGGCCTCGGACAGTGCCATCAAACAGCGCCTCCTTGATTTTTACAGCTCCCAGCTCGACGCGTCGCAGATCGCCAAGCTTGATGCGGAGGCGATCTCGGTGACGGGAGAGGGCAGTGGGGACGGCGGGGACGCTCCCATTATCAAGATGGTCTACCAGATCCTCCAGGAGGCCTATCAAAACCGCGCCTCGGATATCCATATCGAACCGACCGAGAAGGAGATGCGGGTGCGCTACCGCATCGATGGAGCCCTTCACAAGGTGCAGAGTCACCCGCTTCAGCTTCTTCCCTCCATTGTCAGCCGGATCAAGATCATGACCGGCACCATGGCGATCTCGGAGAAGCGGCTGCCTCAGGATGGCCGGATTCAGGCGAAATTCGGCAGTGGTGATCTCGATCTCCGGGTGTCCACGATTCCCACCAGTTGCGGGGAAAGTGTCGTCATGCGTATTCTCGACAAGGGCTCGCTGACGATCGGGCTTCCGCAGCTCGGGTTTTTCAGTGATGATCAGGCGATCTTCGAGGAGCTGATTCGTCTTCCCGACGGCATCATTCTTGTGACCGGCCCAACCGGATCGGGGAAAACGACCACCCTCTACGCCTGTCTTAACTCGATCAACAAACCGGACCGGAAAATCATCACGGTTGAGGATCCGGTGGAGTATTTGCTCTCGGGGATCAATCAGGTGCAGGTGAAGGAGGCGATCGGAATGTCCTTCGCAGCCGCTCTTCGGGCGATTCTGCGACAGGCGCCTAACATTATCATGATCGGGGAGATCCGGGATCTTGAGACCGCCTCAATCGCGATCAATGCGAGTCTTACCGGTCACCTTGTGTTCAGTACCCTGCACACCAACGATGCTCCCTCGGCGGTAGCACGTCTTGCGGATATCGGGGTGAAGAAGTTCCTCATCGCGAGCGCGGTCCGTTCGATCATGGCGCAGCGGCTTGTCAGGCATATTTGCCGGGACTGTGCGCAACCGGGTGAAATCTCCCTGAAAGATACCCGCGCCCTGCGACTCACTGAAGAGCAGTTGTCCAAGGCCCAGATCAAACAGGGTGCGGGTTGCCGGACCTGCCGGATGACGGGCTACAAAGGCCGTATCGGGTGTTTTGAGATTTTCAACATTGTTGAGGAGGTGCGCCTTCTCATCAATGGCGACGAGTCCACCAGCGGTTTGCGTAAAAGGGCTCGCGAACTTGGCATGCGGACCCTCCGGGAGGATGGAGTTCGTAAAGTGCTCGCCGGTACCACCACTGCCTCCGAGGTCATTCGCGTGACCATGTCCGACGCGGAATAAGGCGGGGACCAAGGGGAAACTTCAACAATTTTTGAGTGTATATGACGGTTGAAAGTGTAATCGATCTTCTGATTTCAAGGGGCCTGGTGGATGAATCCCAACGGGATGAAACCATCGCTGCCGCCTATGGCAGCGAACATGATATCACCTACGCGGTGGAGGAAATGGGTATCCTCCAGAGGGACCAGTTGTTCCAACTCGTCGCTCAGGATATTGGCGGGGAATTCTATGATCTGACCGATTTTGAACCGGCTCAGCAGGTGCTTCGGGCCGTGCCCGGGGGAACCGCAAAACTCTACCAGTGTTTTCCCATCCAGTTTCTGGATCACGGATTGCAGGTCGCGATTGCCAATCCGCTCGATCCCCAGAATCTCGAAGAATTGGGATTCTCGCTCAATCAGCAGATTATTCCCGCCGTGGCTCCGCCGGAGCAGATCGCGGCCCTGATTGAGAAGTTTTACTATGGCGGCAGCACGGGTGCCGGTGAAAACAAGGGGCCTGCCGGCGAGAGCGATGCCCTCGCTTCAATCCGGGCCGAGGTGGCCGCGCTGGCGAACGAGGATCTGGAGGAGGAATCCAACTCCGCCCCGATTATCCGGTATGTTGACCTCGTCCTTTATCAGGCGATCAAGGAAAAGGCTTCGGATGTTCACTTCGAGCCATTCGAGGATGACTTTAAGATCCGCTATCGTGTCGACGGGGCGCTTTACGAAATGGCGCCGCCGCCACAACACCTGAAGCAGGCGATCATTTCGCGGATCAAGGTGATGTCGTCCCTCAACATCGCGGAAACCCGTCTCCCCCAGGATGGTCGTATCACCAAGGAGATCAACGGTCAGCCGATCGACATGCGGGTTTCGACGCTGCCCACGATCTTCGGGGAGAGTGTTGTGCTCCGGGTGCTTGACCGTTCGAACGTCAATCTCAACCTGGAGATGTTAAATCTTCCGGCGGAGACTTACGAGTACATCGTCGACACCATCGAAAAGCCCAATGGCATTTTCATCTGCACCGGGCCGACCGGTGCCGGAAAGACCACCACCCTTTACGCCTGCCTCCGGAAGATCAATACCGAGGACGCGAAGCTCCTCACGGCGGAGGATCCGGTCGAATACGACATGGACGGCATCATGCAGGTGCCGATCAACGAATCGATCGGGCTCAATTTCGGCAGGGTGCTGCGGGCTTTCCTGCGTCAGGACCCCGACCGCATTCTGGTCGGCGAGATGCGCGACCTTGAGACCGCGCAGATTGCGATTCAAGCCTCCCTGACGGGGCACCTTGTACTTTCCACTCTGCACACCAACGACGCACCCGGTGCGGTGACCCGACTCATCGATATGGGTTGCGAGCCATTCCTGGTGGCCGCCACTCTCGAGGGAGTTCTCGGTCAGCGGCTTTTGCGCCGGATTTGTCCCGACTGCCGGGTGGCTTACAAGCCGTCTGCGGCCGTGCTGAAGCAACTTGGACTTACCGCCTCCGATATTGGCGGGAAGGAATTCTTCACCGGTCAGGGTTGTAACGCCTGCAATGATACCGGTTACCGGGGACGGCAGGGCCTTTTTGAGCTTCTCGATATGTCCAATCCGATCCGCGATCTCATCGCGCAACGGGCCGCCACGGTGGTTCTGAAGCAGAAGGCCCAGGAACTCGGCATGAGAACACTCCGTGAGGACGGACTGAGAAATATTTTTGAAGGGATCACCACCATCGAAGAGGTGCTGAAGTACACTTAAAGCAAAACTCTCACACTTTTTCCATCGACAGGTTTGTCAGGGTAAAGTTAATCTTGGAACATTCGACGGCGAAAACACGATAAGTAAATAGTATGGCAAATTTCGAATACATTGCCCTGGACGCAAAAGGAGCGGAAACGACGGGTTCGATCAAGGCAAACGACGAGGCGGATGCAATCATCCAACTCCGCAAGAGCGGGCTTTACCCGACTCAGGTCGTTCCGGCCGGTAAGGGAGGTGTCTCAAGCAACGCAAAACGCCGCGCTAAAAAGGGACAGAAGGACCGCAAGGCGGGTGCTGCGGGCGGCCGGGTTAACGGGAAGGTTCTGATGATCTTCACCCGGCAGTTGGCCACTCTGGTCGATGCGGGTCTGCCGCTCTTGCGCGGTCTTTCCGTGCTCGGAAAGCAGGAGAAAAACAAGGCGATGGCGGCGACGATCAACCATCTTGCCGACTCGGTGGCGGGAGGCTCGACTTTCTCGGAAAGCCTTGGCCAGCATCCGAAGATTTTTGATAAATTGTATGTGAACATGGTGAAAGCCGGCGAGCTCGGTGGTGTGCTTGAACTCGTCCTTGTCCGTCTCGCGGAGTATCAGGAAAAGGCCCAGAAGCTGAAAAACCGCATCGTCGCGGCGATGGTTTATCCCATCATCGTTATCGTCATCGCGGTCGCCATTCTGGTCTTCCTCATGGCGGTCATCGTTCCCCGCTTCGAAAAGATTTTCGCCGAGATGCTCGGTGACAAGCCGCTTCCGAAGATCACCCAGGTGGTCATCGGGATCAGTCGATGGGTTCAGGATCAATGGCTCATCGTCATCATTCTGTGTGCGGTCGGTTACGCCGGCTGGAAAGTGTTCAGTATGACCAAGGTCGGACGCCAGACCATCGACAAGGCGAAGCTTTTTCTCCCGGTCTTCGGTCCGGTTCAGTTGAAGAGCGGTATCTCCCGTTTCACGAGAACGCTGGGAACTCTCGTGACGAGCGGCGTTCCCATCCTTCAGGCGCTTAATATTACCCGCGACACTGCTGGTAACGTGATCCTTTCCAACTCGATTGAGAAGGTCCATGAGGCGGTTCGCGAAGGTGAGTCGGTGGTTGCTCCGCTCGAAGCGAGCAAAATCTTCCCTCCCATGGTGATCAGTATGGTCGACGTGGGTGAGGAAACCGGACAGCTCCCCGACATGCTGTTGAAGATCGCGGACGTCTACGATGACGAAGTCGACAACGCCGTGGATGCAATGACCTCGATGATCGAGCCAATCATGATCGTCTTTCTGGCGGTGATTGTCGGAACGATCGTCATTGCGCTCTTCATGCCGATGATCTCCATCATCACCGAGATGAACAACCAGTCCGGTTGAGAAGGAGAAAGACAGCGGAAGCGTCGAGGTGCCCGAAGTTCATGCAGTCTTGACTCGGTCGGGCACCTTCTGATATGATCCCCCTATGAAACGTAAAGAACCCTCGAAAAGGAATTCCGGCTTCAGCATGATTGAACTCATGGTGGTGGTCTCCATCATGGCCATTCTCGCCGGATTCCTGATCGCCTCGCTTCCGGGGATCATGAGCAAGATCAACCGGGGTAAGGTCGAGACCTTTATCGCAGAGTTGGAGAACGGTCTCTCCAAATATCAGATCGATAACGGGTCATTTCCCATCAATGAACCTGCCGGTGAGCACGACGACGCCTCGGGTGTCGAGGGCTCGGCGGTTCTTTACAAACACCTCTCGGGTGACTGGGATTTGAACGGCGAGGTCGACTTTGACAATAACGAGAAAGTTTACGTCCCCAAGCTGGACTACTTCAGTAATCGGGAGTCGAAAGAGGGCCGTTCAGTGGTGATCGGCGGTGAGTATATGGTTATCGATTCCTACGGCAATCCGATTCGATATCTTGCCCAGCCGCCGAATATCGATCCGAAAAAGAGAAAAACCTACAATCCCACCTACGATATCTGGTCGATTACCGACGCCAATCCCGATAATCCGGATGAGGCGTCCAAGTATATTTCAAACTGGCAGACGCAGTAATTTTCAGCGCGCTGCCCGGGGGGTGTTGGTGGAGGCCCGGCCGGAGGGCCCCGATGGGGATGGGGAATATTCATCAGATCCGTTGATCCCGGAGTCCTCTTTCAGATGCCGGAAGCCACTCTCGAGATTTGTCATTTTCTGGCTGAGTTTCACGACGGGACCACAGAGAGCGGTACTGTGCCCCGGTCATTAAAAACTTTCTTTTGCCGCAAAGGAGGAGAGTCCCTGATCGATTGGGGATTTCAGTTTTCCGGAGGGGACTCGCTGCCGCGCGGGTACTCCGAATCGATTCACCAGCGACTCGAGCTATTGGAGCGGATCAACTGGCCGGAATTGAATCTTCCGGTCGTGTTGAATGAGGAGTCTGGAGACGGATTTGTTCTGCGGTGTCCGGCGAGCGAAGGTGAACCCCTCCTGAAATATCTGGCGCGGCTTGAGAGGATTCCGGAAGGACACGCGATTCAGATGATGATGGATATGCTCGGATTTGTCCTGCCGCTCACCGGAGCGCCGAGGGTCCTTTCCAATGTGGAAATTGAAGACTTCCGGATCTGTGCACGTGACGGCGTACAACTCGCGGTGAAGTTTTGCCCTGCCTTTTCCCTGCTCCGGGAAGAGCGGCCGCTCAGTGATTATCAAATCGCGCGAAAGTGGACCGAGCTGATGGCCCGCTTGCTTGTGTTCATCAAGCAAAGCGGAAAGAGCGGGTTCGAGGGTATCTCGCCAGGCGACAGCAAGCCTTTCCGCAGTCTCCTGAAAGACCTTGAGGCGGGCAGAGAGAAGAGTCTGGTCGAACGGATTCGCCAGATTATTCATCTGCTTGAGTCTGAAATCGAACGGGTTCAGGGAACCCGGAAACGACTCGAATTCTCGATCTCGTCGGGAGAAATGCCCATTGGTCCACTCGCTGACTACCTAAGGAACGAATTTTCCCGGGCACATCCCGGGAAAATCTCCTCCCGCAGGGAAGGTGTTCCCAAGGGTCCTTGCTTTTCTCCCTTTGTGGTCGAAGCCTCCTCCGGAGGGGAAACGGTTGATCGACTGGGCTACCTGCTACCTCCCGAACACTGGTTTGAAACGTCTCTGGTTGATCCGGTAAACCGGAGGCTGTCTCACCCCTTTCTCAAATCCCACCATAACTCCGTCAAAGTTCGCTCCGTCTATTGCGATGAGAATTTTACCGTCCTGTTCGGTGACCCCTCCCCGGGTTTGCCCCTTCCTTCACTCCTGAATATTTTTGATGGCGTTACCTGTGGAGCATTGCTGCTCATTACGGGAAAATTGCACCGCGCGATGGAGCAATTTGAGAGCGCCGGGTTCGAATTTGTCCTTTTATCCCCGTGGCAGGTGGAGATTCACCTGGAAGGAGGCTCGTCGTCGGACGCCTGGGAGCCTCTTTTGAACGGCGATATGTCCGCCTGGCCACCGTGGGAGGTGAAATTGCGCGTCGAGCCGCCGGCTGAATCGTTCGTCGACGGTGAGTGCGGAGTTGCCTGGCGGTATGTTATGAATCGACTTTCAGGCAAGTTCATTCCGGCCCTGGTGGCGTGGATGCTTGATTGGAAGCGGTTTCAAGGGTCGTCGCGGACGGGAATTCTTGAAAAGGAGCCACTCAATCGGGACGCCCGGCTGGATTCTCTTTTCCAGGCGGCGGGGGAGCATTTTGACGGGGCGAATCCGGGGCACCGCGAAAAGTTCCTTTCACTCCTCTCCGAGGGCCTCGAAGGCGGGAAAACGGATTAGAGATGGCGTCGGCGTTGACTTGAGCGCCAAGTCCCCCGAACTTACCGCCCAACTTATGGAGTTTATTGATCTAAAGAGTCAGCAAAAGCGGATCCGGCAATCCATCGACAAGCGGATCGCCGCAGTGCTCGATCATGGTCAATACATCATGGGCCCGGAAGTGTTTGAACTGGAATCCCGCCTCGTCGAGTTCCTGGGATGCAAGCACGCGATCGGTGTCTCATCGGGAACCGATTCGCTCATGATGGCACTGATGGCCCTGGGAGTCGGGCCGGGGGACGAAGTGATTACGGTTCCCTACACCTGGATCTCCACGGCCGAGGTGATTGCATTACTTGGCGCGAAAACCGTCTTTGTGGATATCGAAGAAGACACCTGGAACATCAATCCGGCACTCGTCGCTGAGGCAATCACTGACAAGACAAAAGCAATCATGCCGGTCGGGATCTACGGACAGACCAGCGACATGACGGCAATCAACCGCATCGCCGCTGAGGCCGGGGGGATTCCGGTGATCGAGGATGCCGCGCAGAGTTTCGGGGCCACCCATCATGGCCGGCGTTCAGGAGCGCTATCCCTCGTCGGGAGCACTTCTTTTTTCCCCTCGAAACCGCTCGGAGGCTACGGCGATGGCGGTGCGCTATTCACGGATGACGATGAACTCGCCGAACGGTTGCGATGGATCCGGCTCCACGGGCAGGAGCGAAAGCACTATCACCCCATCATCGGAATCAACGGCCGGCTCGACACGATGCAAGCGGCCGTGGTCCTGGCGAAAATGGATCTCTTTGAGGAGGAGATCGCCCTTCGGCAAGCCGTGGCGGCCGGTTATAATGAGAGGCTGAAAGGAGCTTCCCTCCAGCTTCCCTTCGTGGCGGAAGGGAATACCTCCGTCTATGCTCAATATACCGTGCTAACGCCTGAGAGAGATGCGCTCCAATCGAAGCTGGGTGCCCGCGGAGTTCCCTCGGTTCCTTATTACTCCGTTCCGCTGCATCTTCAGCCGGCCTTTTCCGATTTGAATCACCGTATGGGGGATTTTCCTGTCACCGAGCAGATTGCTTCGACCGGGATCAGTCTTCCGATGAGCCCGTATGTGACGGAGGAGGACCTGAACACGGTGGCGAGCGCGATCCTCAGCGTCTGAGAGACGAGTCCGGCCGCAGCATTGAATGTGATATGGCCCAGTTCTCCGGGAAAAAAATCTACATCGCCGGCCACCGGGGAATGGTCGGCAGCGCCATCGTTCGTGCACTCGCCGAAGCGGGTTGCGAAAGCACTGTCACGGCGGGAAGTGAGGAGCTCGACCTGAGGGAACAGGCTGCGACCCTGGATTTTGTGGCCACTCATCGTCCCGATGTCATGATCATTGCCGCCGCGAGAGTCGGCGGCATTCTCGCCAATGACACCTACCCGGCGGATTTTCTTTACGACAATCTAATGATTGCCGCGAATCTGATTCACGCAGCCTATCGCAACGGGGTAGGTCGGGTGCTTTTTCTGGGAAGTTCGTGCATCTATCCGAAATTTGCGCCTCAGCCAATCAAGGAGGAATCTCTCCTCAGTGGCGCTCTTGAACCGACCAACGAGGCCTATGCGATTTCCAAAATCGCGGGGCTCAAGCTTTGTGAATTCTATCGCCGTCAGCACGGGGCGCTCTTCCATTCCGTCATGCCCTGCAACCTCTACGGCAAAGGGGACAATTATCATCCCGAGAACTCACACGTGATTCCCGCGCTGATTCGCCGCTTTCATGAGGCCAAAGAAAGAGGGGATTCCGCGGTAACGATCTGGGGTTCGGGAACTCCGAGGCGTGAGTTTCTCTTTGCCGATGATCTGGCTGAGGGATGCCTGCACCTGCTCTCCCTCACGGATCCGCCCTCGCTGGTGAATGTCGGAGCGGGGAATGATATCACCATTCTTGAACTCGCTGCTTTGATCGCCCGCACGACCGGTTTCGATGGCGGGATCAATACCGACCAGGGCAAACCCGACGGGACACCGAGGAAGCTCATGGACTCGTCGCTTATTCGTTCGCTCGGTTGGAGTCCGTCCACCTCCCTCGAAAAGGGATTGAAGATCGCCTACTGCGATTTCCTTGAGCATTCCGAAAAAATGTAGTCCGGTATCTAGCGATCGTTTTAGAATCTACCCCATGAAAATTGCCCTAATCACCGGAATCACCGGCCAGGATGGTTCCTACCTTGCCGAGCAACTGCTTGAGAAGGGCTACGTCGTGCACGGAATGATTAGACGGAGTAGTTCCTTCAACACGGAGAGGATTGATCATCTCTATCATGATGAACGTCTGCGCGAAGAGGGTCGCTTTTTTCTGCACTACGGAGATCTCACCGATTCATCCAACCTGAATCGTCTTCTTGAGCGGATCGGTCCGAGTGAGATCTATAACCTGGGTGCCCAGAGTCATGTGAAAGTGTCCTTTGAGGTTCCGGAGTATACGGCCGAAGTTGACGCTATTGGCACGCTCCGCTTCCTTGACGCTCTCAAGGAAGTCGGACTCGAAAAGCAGGCGCGCTTTTACCAGGCCTCGACGAGCGAACTCTACGGATTGGTCCAGGAAGTCCCCCAGTCGGAAACGACTCCGTTTTATCCGCGATCTCCCTACGGAGTGGCCAAGCTTTACGGCTACTGGATTGTCGTCAATTACCGTGAGTCGTATGGTATTCACGCTTCAAACGGCATTCTCTTCAATCACGAGTCTCCCCGCCGCGGCGAGACTTTCGTCACCCGAAAAATCACCCGGGCCGCCGGCCGCATCGCGGAGGGTTTGCAGGATAAACTGGTCCTCGGCAATCTTGATGCCCGGCGCGACTGGGGCTATGCCCCTGAGTACACCGAAATGATGTGGCGGATGCTGCAACAGGAAACGCCGGGAGATTACGTCTGCGCCACGGGTGAAATGCACACGGTGCGTGAGTTTTGTGAGCATGCCTTCGATGCGGTCGGGATTCCCCTGAGGTTTGAAGGCGGCGGTGTTGATGAAAAGGGTATCTGCCGGAGATCAGGGCGAACGATCATTGAAATCTCGCCCGGCTACTTCAGGCCGGCTGAGGTCGAACAGTTGCTGGGAAACCCCGCCAAGGCCGAGCGTGTCCTCGGCTGGAAACCCAAGGTCACCTTCCGCGATCTGGTTACGCTGATGGCAGAGGCGGATTGGAAGCTCGCGCGGAGCGAGAAATCCGCTCCGCCCGTTGCACCGCGCTGAGTGTGACCCCGACCTGTCGTCACCCGGGTTTCCCGGGCTTGATCACGACGGTTACCTGTTTATCCGCCTTCAGGAACTCAGCCGCCAGAGCATTCACTTCTTCGACCGTGATGTTTTTGTTGTCGTCGACAAAGCTCCGTGACCAGTCCAATCGTTGGGGGTATTCCTGCGAAGATTCGAGAACACTCGACAACCAGTAACGATTGGTTCTCCGCATTTCCTCGATCGAGGTCACGAGTGGCTTCTTCGCGCGCTCGAGCTCGTCAGCGGTGATACTTTTGCCGGTGGCAAGCTCCGCGGCGATGGAGGAGATGACTTTGTTGACCGCCTCTGACTGTGATGGGTCAACGGTGACCGAAGCGAAAAGATAGCCATAGCCGGTCCAGGTGTCACTGGGGAGATTATGGGCAAAGGGGCTGTAAGCATCACCAAGCTCCTCCCTGATCTTTACGCGAAGACGATCATCGAGAATCGCCGAGAGCATCCCGAGACGGCGGGTTTTCTCGATCTCGAAAATATCGGTGGTGGGCCAGTGAACGACGGCCATTGCTTTCGGGATCTCGGAATCAAAGACAAACTCGCGGGAAGTGCCTTCAGGGAACTTCACGAGGCGGGCCTCCTTGCTGTCAGGCTTTGCCGAACTCCGTTCCTCGAGATTGCCAAAAGTCCCCGCGAGCAGTTCAATCGCGGCTTCCTTGTCGAAACTGCCCACCAGGGTCAGCTCGAGGTAACCCGACTTAAGTTCGGGGGCGATCCAGGCCTTCGCCTGTTCCATTTTCAGGTTCTCAACTTCCTGCCGTTTCGGGTATCCAAAACGGGCGTCGTCCGAATGGAGAAAGCGGGCGACCTCATACTGGGCAAATCCGCCCGGGGTTCGCTCAAGCTGCTGATAAATGTAATCGAGCCCGCGCATGAATTCCGTGGCCGATTCCTCCCGGAATCCGGGGTTGGTGAGATAGGCCCTCATCAGCATCAGCTGATCGGCAAGGGCATCCGGAGTGGTTTGACCGTAGAGAGTGAACGCATCATCATCGACCGTGAAATTGACCTCGACCGACTTGCCCGCAAAGAGCAGTTGAATGTCGTCAAAGCTATGTGCTTCGAGTCCTCCTTTGGAGAAGGTGCTCCCCAGAAGGAAAGATAGCCCGGGCACCGGTTCGTTGATCAGACCGGACCCGATCCGGGCCTTGACGTGAATCGTCTCGTCCTCGAAATCGGTGACCTTCAGATTGACGCGAACGTTGTTCTCGAAACGCAGTTTGGTCACTTCGAGATCTTCGACTTCACTGCGTTCGGCGATCTTTCCCGGTGCAGGCAGCTTTGAATAGGCAAACTCACCGATTGCCTTCTCTTCGGGAGCGGTGACTGCGACGGCGGT
Source organism: Akkermansiaceae bacterium UBA2381 (assembly GCA_002344215.1). Classification (GTDB taxonomy): domain Bacteria; phylum Verrucomicrobiota; class Verrucomicrobiia; order Verrucomicrobiales; family DEV007; genus Arctic95D-9. The sequence goes on along the minus strand of DDSV01000052.1, from coordinate 173,921 downwards.
GCTCTCTTTGTAGGCGCCTTCAATTGTGGCGAGGGGATCGTCTATCTTCGCATTCCCCGAGACCAGCACGAGTGTTTCATTGGACGTCTCCCAGAGACCGGCGAGATGATCAAGGCAGGTCTGCAGTGTGATCTTTTCCAGGGTGGAGGTGACCCGGGGAAGATCATCGGCAGGACTGGTGAAGATTCTCCGGGAACCGAGGCGGCTCGCGATTTGATCAGCGAGGTCGCGCGACTGGCGGGTTCCCATTTGTTTTGCCGCGTCCTCGAACATCCGGCGGACATTGGCTTTTGCCTCGTCGAGCTCAGACTGAGTAAATCCGAACTCGATGGCCCGGCGGAGTTCCTGCTCAATCACGGCGAGGGCCTTCTTCCAGTTCTCCGGCTTGCAGTCTGCCTCGATGGAGCTGTAGAGAGCAAAATTGAGATCAAAGAAATCACCCGCACTCATGCTGGCCGCGCTGATGGGCGAGTCCTCCGCCTTGGCGATGCGCTCAAGGCGCCGGTCAATCATCTGGCCGGCGAGCATGAGATGAAGGTCATACTCCCGACGCTCACTGTTGTCCGGAGGATCGACGCGAGGTTTGAGCACCTCGATGGAAATAGTGGCCTCCCCGGCCTCCTCTTCAAAATGATAGTGGGTGGCGAACTCCCGCTTCGCCATCTCACCCATGGGCGGCTCCGGCTGTCGCTTTTTGACCGGCATGTCTGCAAAGTGGGACGAGATGAGCGCCTCGACGGCGGCCGGCTCAACCGCACCAACGACGATCACTACCATACGATTGGGGGTGTACCAGTTTTCGTAAAACTCGACGAAACGCTCACGAGGGGCTTTGCTGATCACTTCTTCGGTTCCGATAGGCATGCGAACGCTGAGGCGCTGCTCCGGAAAGACGAATTTCATCTGCTCGACGAAAGTTCTCCAACTGACTGAATCACGCACCCGCTTCTCGCTCAGGATAATGCCCCGCTCGTCTTCAATCTCCTCAGAGAGCAGCAGCATGCCGTCGGCGTAATCGCGAAACAGCTTCATGCCCTCATCGATCATGGTCGATTCAGCGCTGGGAAGCTCAAGCTTGTAGACCGTTTCATTAAACGAAGTGTGGGCATTGGTGTGGTTGCCGAAGCCCATCCCGAGGCGCTGGAAATACTCGACCATCTCGCCGGGAGGAAAGTTCTTCGTCCCGTTGAAGGCCATGTGCTCCAGAAAGTGGGCGAGTCCCTGCTGGTCATCGTTTTCCATGAGGGAACCGGCGTCCACGAAGAGGCGCATGCTGACCCGGTTCGGCGGCTCGGCATTGGGAAGGATCGCGTAGCGCAGCCCGTTCTCGAGGATACCCCATTTCACCGCGGCATCGGGCTTGATGTCGCTTCCCTCGTGGGCGAGGGGGACGGCGTCGGCGGCGCGGGTGACCGGCGCCTGGGCAAAGAGAAATGCAGTGAAGAGGGCGAGGAGGCAGGCGGGAAGACGGCAGGATACAATCATCGGTGTAGGGGATTCTGAAAGGCAGAGTTTTGTCTGGGAGAATGATCCCTTCACGTTGAAGAAGGGCAAGTGGTGAATTAGCGCCTCCGGTTGTAGGCGACACAGTCCGCATAGCTTACGCCGGAACCGCCGAAAATGTCGAGAGCACTCCCTATCGTAAGATCAACGCGCCCGCCGCTGAGGCGGTCGACCAGTTCGAGATCGCGCAGGGACGCCGCCCCGCCCGCATAGGTGACGGGTCTCACGCCCCATTGACCGAGAAAGGAGACGAGGTCTTCATCGATTCCCTCACACTTTCCCTCCACATCGGCGGCGTGAATGAGGAATTCGGCGCAGGAGGCGGAAAGAGAATCAAGCGTTTCCGCGGTGATCGTCAGATCAGTCAGGGTTTGCCAGCGGTTCATCGCGACAATCCAGGAATCTTCGAAGCGCCGGCAGCTCAGATCGATGACAAGCCTTTCGGAACCGACTTCCGAGACGAGGTCCTCGAGTTTGGATTCCTGGAAGTGGCCATCCGCGCTAAAGAGAGATGAGGTGGCGATGACCTGGGCAGCTCCCGCTTCGATCCACTCGAGGGCGTTCTCCGGAGTGATGCCTCCTCCGATCTGAAGTCCGCCGGGGAAAGCGGCGAGGGCCTCTCTGGCGGCTTCGTCGTTTCCCGGGCCGAGCTTGATGACGTGACCGCCGCGTAGATTATCCCGGGCATAGAGCTCCGCGAACCATGAGGGCGGGTGATCGCTTACAAAATTCGTCTTCAGCGTCTCATTCGCCGAGTCGAGGGTTCCGCCCACGATCTGTTTGACCCTGCCTTCGTGGAGATCAATACAGGGTCGAAATTGGGTTCTCCGGTTCATACAGAGGGAAGCCCGCGATCGGGCAAATTCATTCGGGGACGATAGGCGAACTAGCGACACTATGCGACGCAGAAAAAGCTCTCTCCTTCGACAAATCCGGCCTCCCGCAAGCTGTCGCGAGCCCGCTCCCGCCCCGCCACTCGACCGACTGCGGCGAGCATGATGGCCCGTCCGCAGAAAGAGGCGAGTTCGCCCGTGCCGAGAACAGGAATGCCCGCGATGATGTTCCCGATCTGCCGGGTGTTCACTTCGATGAAGGCATGGATCCTGACCCCCTCTTCACGGAGAAGCGAGGCCATTTCTTTCCCGGTCGGACCGGCCCCGCATACCACCACTCCGGAGTCGAGGATGCCGGGCATCCGGGCAAGATAGTGAGCCTTCGCCTCCTGGAAACGATGCAGGGAGTAGCGGGAGTGTGTTCTCGTGGCGCGGCCCGGTCCGTCATGCCAGTGAAGCAGGGTTTCCTCAACCTTCCCGAGGCGGTATCCCTGTTCGAGAAGCCGGAGCCAGAGGTCATAGTCTTCGGCCCAGGGTGGATCGAGATATCCTCCGACCGCATCGAGGGCTGCCCGTCTTACCATGGTCGAAGGATTCGGAAGCGGGCTGTCGATGAAGCGCTGGGCGGCAATCTCCCCGGGGGAGTTGACCGAATTGATCCATTTCTCGTATCGGAGATAGCCGCCATCGGGAGGAGTGAATTGATCGTCTTCCGTCCGCCTGAAAATCGCGACGTGTGAGCCGCAGCCGGCCAGTTCAGGGTGATCACTGAGAAATTCCCGCTGTCGTCGAAGTCGTGAGGGCAGGGCAAGATCATCGCTGTCCATTCGGGCGATGAGGGAACCCGAAGCGGAGCTCCAGGCAAGATTGGCTGCCTCGACAAACGTCCCCCGGGATTGAAGCACCCGGATGCGTGAATCCGCCCGGGCCTGCTCCAGCATGATCCGGTGGGTATCGTCCGTCGACCCGTGGTCCACGAGGACGATCTCAAGGTCTTCCAGGTCCTGGGTCCGAAGGCTGACAATGGCCGCCTCGAGTGTCGTCGCCGCGTTTCGGGCCGGCATGACGGCTGATATCGAAGCGGTCGACATGGTTACCAAGCAAAAAACCCCGGTTTTCACCGGGGTTTTTCAAAAGATCAAAATGTTCGATGGAACGCCAATCAGGAGGCAGTGGCCGTCCCTTCCGAGACAGAGGCTCTCGTCTGAGTGACGATGGCAACGAGAACTTCGCCGTCCAATTTCACCGAAACGCCCTTGGGGAGATTCAATTCAGAAACTTTAAGCGCCTCACCCAACTGAAGGGCTTCAACATGGTTCACGATGGAATCAGGAAGATCCGAGGGGCGGCAGAAAATTTCAATCTCGTGCACAAGTTGCTCGAGGAGACCGCCCGACTTCACGCCGATGGCTTCACCAACGAGTTCAATCGGAACCACCGCGTGGATCGTGTCGCCTTCGCTGACGGCACGGAAATCGACATGGATGAGAGAACCGTTAAGCGGATCACGCTGGATATCCTGAACGATGACCAGCTTGGTTTTCTCGTTGGCACCGGCAATCTCAAGGTTTACAAGGAAGTTGTGGCTGGTCTGCTTCCTCGCCAGGTCGAAGAAGGACTTGGAATCGAGCTGAATGGTATATTCACGCTGATTGGAGCCGTAGATCACGGCAGGAACCACACCGGAGCGGCGGAGTCTTTTTGACGCGGTCGTTCCTTTGACGTCACGCTTGTCAGCTTGGAGTGTTTCTTGCTTGGCCATCTTTCCGGTGTGTTTCTTGATTCTGATCGGGTATTCTCACGATCCCCCCTCCGATGAGGGCGCGAAATCTACGCGAGCACTCAGGAAATGTCAAAAAGAGATGTCACAGACTCTCCGAGGTGAATTCGGCGGATCGCTTCACCCAGAATTTCCGCCACACTCACGGTTTTGACCTTCTCGCCAACCGCATAGGGGGTGCTGTTTGTCGAAATCAGCTCTTCAATATCCGATTCGGCAATGCGTTTTCGCCCCTGATCATTGAGGACGGCATGGGAGACGCCGGCGAAAATGCGTTTGGCACCGTGCTTTTGGAGGAGTTTGGCGGCGGAGGTCAGGGTTCCGGCGGTTTCCGAAATGTCATCGACAAGGAGCACGTTTTTCCCTTCGACCTCTCCAATCACGCTGATCGCCTCGACCTCGGTATCACTCACCCGGTTCTTTGCGACGATGGCGAGCGGGGTTCCGAGCGCCTTGGAATAGGCATGGGCCATCTTCATTCCCCCGACGTCCGGTGAGACGACGACCAGATTCTCAGAGACTCCTTTTTCGCGCAGATACTTGATCAGCACCGGCATGGCATAGAGATGATCCACCGGGATATCAAAGAATCCCTGGATCTGTCCGGCGTGGAGATCGATCGTGAGGACCCGGGATACCCCCGCAGCGGTGAGCAGGTTGGCGACAAGCTTCGCGGTAATGGGGACCCGGGGCTGGTCCTTTCGATCCTGTCTGGCGTAGCCAAAGAAGGGGATCACGGCCGTAATGCTCTCGGCGCTGGCCCGCCTCGCCGCGTCGACCATGATGAGCAGTTCCATCAGGTTCTGGTTGGTGGGCGGACACGTGGGCTGGACGATGAAGATGTCGCGCTTGCGAATGTTCTCGTTGATCTTCACAAAGGTTTCACCGTCCGGAAAATGTTTCACGGTGGCGTCGGAACGTCTCACACCCAGGTAGGAGGCGATTTCGTCAGCCAGCTCCGGATGAGCGGTTCCACTGAAAATACGAAGGCGATCAAATTGCATGCGCCCCAATCCTCGCGAAATCGATCAAAAACGCCAGTGAAATATCCCGCCCGAAGCCTTCCGGTAGCTCGAGGGGTGGTGAGGGTCAGGCTTACGAGCTCAAAGCGACGCCGGAATTCCCCCCCGCATGCAGCCCTGCGATGCGGTGGCGCAGCGTGTTCAGGTCGAAAGGTTTGGTGATCACATCATTCATTCCGGCCTCGTAACAGCGCAATTTGTCCTCATCGAAGACCATCCCGGTCATGGCAATGATGGGAATGCCGGCATTGGGGTGGTCCAGTCTGCGGATGGCTCCGGTTGCGTCCAGCCCGTTCATCACGGGCATATTCACATCCATCAGGACGAGATCGAAATGGAGGGGGCCTTCCGCCAGGTCGACCGCTTCCTGACCATTCGACGCCACCGTGACTTCACAGCCCAATTGCTGAAGTGTCAGAAGGGCGACCTTTTGATTGACCTTGTTATCCTCAACGAGGAGGACCCGCATCCGGTTTTTGTCCCGGTGGTGATGCGGTTCGGGATGGGAAAGTTTTTTGCGGCTTACCAGGTCGTCATCGGTGAGGCCGACAGCAGGTGTCTCGTAGTTGATGGTGAAAAAGAAGGAGCTTCCCATCCCCGGCTCGCTCTCAAACCAGACCCGCCCGCCCATGAGCTCGACAAGATTTTTCGATATTGCGAGGCCGAGGCCGGTTCCGCTGTGGGAGCGTGTGGCCCCGGAATCGATCTGCCGGAAAGGAGCAAAGAGGGTTCTTCCAGCCGACTCGCTGATTCCGATCCCGGTATCTCTGACCTGGAAAAGCAACTGATCCCGTTCTGCTTTGCGGATTCCCTGAACGGTAATGGAGACCTCCCCGGAATCGGTGAATTTGATGGCGTTGCTGACCAGATTGGAGAGGATCTGCTTCAAACGGAGATCGTCGGCGACGAACTTTTCGGGAAGAGACTCGCAGATCGTCGCGGAGAGGTTGATTTCTTTCGAGTCGGCCGTCGCTTTGTAGACGAGGAGCACCTCACGAATGAGGCGGTTCAGTTCAAAGGCTCGTGGCTTCAGCTGCATCTCCTTCGCGTTCAGTTTCGCGTAGTCGAGGATGTCATCGAGAATGTTGAGGAGGGACTCGCTGGAGCTGTGAATCGCTTCGAGGTGGTCACGCTGGATAGGATCGAGATCCATCTCGAGCATGAGGTTCACCATGCCGAAGATCCCGTTCATCGGAGTCCGGACCTCGTGGCTCATATTTGCCAAAAATCGCTCCTTCTCCTTCGCCGCTTCTATCACGTCCTGATTCAGTTTTTCAAGGTGCTCCTGTTTCGCCGCCATCGAGGCCGCCATGGAGCGCACAAAGGCAATCAGGGGACTGTCTCCGGGACGCAGGGTGGGGAGCCGCTGCGTATGACTCGGATACTGGATCATGAACTCCGAAACCACCTTTTCGAGCTGCCGGATCGTTTCTTCGGCATTGCTGTTTCCCCGGAAAGGGATCGCCTGCACCCTCGACTCGCCCGCAGAAACGCCGACCGGAGCGGTCGCCGTTTTGCTCTGCGGTTGGGCCATTTTGAACAGGCCTCGATTGCGGTGCGGTTTCATAAATAGTAGTAAATACCATTATTTTTAAAAAAACAAGAACTGGTTTTTCCGTTTGTTAGATATTGTGGTGACGTTTTGGTCGCGGTTTTGGGCGCTGATGGCGAGTGATTCGAACTAAATCTGTCCGAACGTCGTCGAAAATGACTTTATCCTGTGTCTGTCTCCCCGTTTTCCTGTTTCGTCCTAAGTCCTTGTTTATGAGAATCTCTCCGCGCCATCAGATATCATTATTCTCTCTGGCCCTGCTTTTCCCCTGCTCTTCGAAAGCGCAGGAATCCTGGAGCGGGATCTATCCTCACCTGGCTTTTTTTAACGATGAGGGCGAATGCGGAACCGGAGCGGTTGTTCCCTGGGCGGGCAGTCTATGGGCCCTAACCTATGCGCCACATATGCCGAAAGGGTCGTCTGACAAACTCTATGAAATTACTCCCGGCCTTGAGTTGAAGGTCCGCCCCGAGTCCATCGGAGGAACGCCGGCAAATCGAATGATCCATCGGGAGTCAAATCAGCTCTTCATCGGGCCCTACGTCATCAATGAAAAGGGGATCGTGCGGGTGATTCCCTACAGCGCCATGTTCGGCCGGCCCACCGCGAATGCCCGGCATCTCAGCGATCCGGCTGGCAGGATATACTCTGCTTCGATGGAGGAAGCCCTCTATGAGATCGATGTGAAGTCACTCGCCGTCACCCCGCTCTACCGCGACGAACAGGACAAAACCCCGGGTCCCAAGGCCGATCTGCCGGGTTATCATGGCAAGGGAATGTATTCCGGCCAGGGGCGGCTTGTGTATGCCAATAACGGAGAAAACTCCGCCGAGGCACGCCGGGATCCCTTCATCGATTCAGGTGTGCTTGCGGAGTGGGACGGTAAGGACTGGAAGGTCGTGCGTCGCACCCAGTTCACCGAGGTGACCGGTCCCGGTGGGATTTATGGAAATGAAAATCCGGCGACGGATCCGCTTTGGAGCATCGGATGGGACGCGAAGTCGCTTATTCTCATGCTCCTCGACGGGAGAGAGTGGCATTCCTACCGGCTTCCGAAAGCGAGTCACAGCTATGATGGGGCCCACGGATGGAATACCGAGTGGCCGCGCATCCGGGAGATCGGGGAGGGGGATGACCTGCTCATGACCATGCACGGCATGTTCTGGCGCTTTCCAAAAAACTTCTCCCTCGCCAATACTTCAGGCATAGCGCCGAGGTCATCCTACCTCAAGGTCATCGGAGATTTCTGCCGTTGGCAGGACCGCCTTGTTTTCGGATGCGATGACACGGCGAAGAGTGAGTTCCTCAACAAACGCCGTGCCAAGGGAGAGGTCGCCGCACCCCAGTCGCAGTCGAACCTCTGGTTTGTCGATCCGGAAAAACTTGACCACCTTGGACCCGTCCTCGGGCGCGGATTGGTGTGGCTGAAGGAAGACGTCGCTGCCGGGACAAAGTCCGATCCCTATCTCTTCGGCGGGTTGAAAAATCGTGCCCTCCATCTGGTTCATACCGGTGCCGCTGAATTGAGTCTTGCCCTCGAAGTCGACCGCGAAGGGAAGGGGATCTGGGAGCCGCTGCGCACCGAGGTGATTCCGCCGAATGGCTACCTCTTTACCGGGTTTAAGGACGATGAAACAGGTGTCTGGATCCGTCTGGTTCCCTCCGTTGATGCCACCGGATTGACCGCCGCCTTCACGAATAAAGGTGACGACGAGCGTGCGGCGGCGGGCGAAACGCCTCTGAAATTCGCCGGAATATCTTCCGTCTCGGACGGAGAATCGTCTGCTCGCTCCGGCGGTGTCATTCGCGCCCGGAGCGAAAATAAACGCAACCTCCATTTCGCTGCGAAGACCACAGAGGGTTCACTCGGGCTCTATACCCTGTCCGATACCCTGACATTGACACCGGAAACCAATCCGGAGGAACTTGGCTGGCTCGAGAAGCATGCCGCGATTCCTTCACGCGAGGGAGTCATCACGACCGATGCCGCATCCGTGATTTACACGGACGACGCGGGGAAACGATTCCGCCTCCCCCGGGGCAATGCCGCATTCGACCGGGCCGGTCCGTTGGGAGGGGAGCGCCTCTGCCGCGAGGTCGCGACGGAACGCGACCTTTTCAATTGCCACGGTACCTTTTTTGAACTGCCCGCCGAAAATGCGGCCGGCTTCAGCCGGGTTCGCCCCGTCGCCACCCACGGACTGCGAATCGTGGATTATTGCAGCTATCGGGGACTCCTTGTTGTTTCCGGTGTCGACCTCGCCCTGGCGGGGGAGAACCGGCACATCATCCGCAGCAGCGACGGAAAGACCGGACTCTGGGTCGGGGCTATCGACGATCTCTGGGAACTCGGTAAACCCGTCGGTTCGGGCGGACCGTGGAAGGATACTGAGGTGAAAGCCGACGAAGTCTCTGATCCCTACCTCATGACCGGCTACGACAGCAAAGAACTCACCCTGTCTGCTTCGGCAGAGACCGGGATCCGCATCGAGGTCGATCTCACGGGAATGGGTGACTGGGTTGAATACCGTCACTTTGCGATGGAAGCGGGAACGCCGGAAGTATATTCCTTTCCCCCGTCGTTTCAGGCTTATTGGGTCCGGTTTCGTTCCGATCAACCTGCGCGGGTCACGGCCTGGCTTGAATATCAGTAGGAAAAAGAGCGACTTATTGCTCCGTCGAATCGGGGCGTTCCAGTTCTCCGATGACCCGGTAGCCGTCGTCATCAATCAGGAACACTTCGAGGCTGACGGGGAGGGAGGCGCGCTGGAATTCCTCGACAAGGGCGGGGCCGTATTCCTGAAGGAGGCCCCCGGTGGCGGGAAAGAGATAAATCCGGTGCCGCTCGACGATGACGGCATGAATGCGATCGCCGAGTGTTTCCCGGAAGCGTTCGATCAGATCGGGCGAGAGGAGGACGCTCGTCAGGAAGGGATTCTTGTCGGTGAGAATGGCATAGAGGATGACTCCGCGTGAGTCCCTTACCAGTTCAGACTCAACCGTCTGGAGAAGCTCTTTGGCGACGGTTTTCGCCAGGGGGATCAATTTCTTGCGGGTGAGCCCGCGTTCGTTCCACACCTTTTCCGTGAAGGGGCGAACTCCAAAGTCCCACTCGTAGTAGCCGACCAGTTGCGTCTTGCGGGCACCGTCGATTGGCAGGGTAATATCGACTTTTTCAAAGGTACCTTCGAAAATCACCCCGATACGACGGGCCGGAGCATCCTTTTCCTCTCCGGGAAGCGGGATTGCAAGGGCTGCGGCAAGGAATACTATGGCGGGCAAACGTATCATCTGAAATCCAGTTGCCATCGGGCAGGGAAGGAGTTGGGTGAAACTAAACGCGGATGATCACTTTTCTACAAGGAACCCTCGAGGAAAGCTGGCCGGGTCGGCTCGTTATTTGTGCCGCCGGAGTGGGCTACGAGGTGACGGTCCCTCTCTTCGGAGATGAGATCTTCGGCCAGATCGGTTCACAGGTCAGGGTTCTCACCCATCATCATATCCGGGAGCAGGAACAAACTCTCTATGGTTTTCCCGACGAATCTGCCCGTGACCTCTTCCGTCTCCTCATCAATCACGTCTCCGGAGTGGGTCCGAAAGTGGCCATGTCGATTCTCAGTGGAATGGCGGCATCGGACTTCAAAGACGCCGTGGTGGGCGGGGACATTCTCACCCTTTCAAAGATCCGCGGACTCGGGAAAAAGACGGCCGAACGGATTGTCCTCGAGTTGGGCGACAAGGTCGGAGTGAAGGACGCCTGGAAGGCCCAGTCCGTTCAATCGACCCTCACCCCCGAAGCGGCGGCGAAGAATGACGCGCTCCTTGCGCTGATCTCACTCGGCTACAAGCAGGTCGAGGCTCAGAAGGCGATCGAAAAACTTCCGGTGGAATTGACAAAACCGGATGAAATGTTGCGGGCCGCCCTGCGACTACTACAGGGATGACCGTCTCGACTGGAAGCAACCGAATGCAGGATTGGCAACGCAAAGCCGAAGGAGTTAAGGCAGCCCTGCCCACGGGAGGGCTCTTTGCGGAGAAAGCCTGGCGCATTTCCCCGGAACCTTTTGTCCTGAGCACGAAGGAGGTGAAGGTGCTCGAAAATCTCGGCCCCGTTCTCTATCGCTTCCAGAAAGCCTGCGACCTCATTTACCGGAGAAGCCGGAATGGATCCCTGCCATCCTGGATCGCCGACTACCTCAACCGGGGAAAGCCAGCCGGCCTGCTCGAGGCCGGATTCTCGCCCGCTACTCTCGAGGAGACTCCCCGGGTGATCCGTCCTGATCTGATCCTCACTGCAGACGGGTTCTCAGCCACGGAACTCGATTCCGTCCCCGGTGGAATCGGGCTCACGGCCTGGCTCGGAGGAATTTATGCGTCGATGAATCCCGGTCACCGCATCGTAGGCGGAGCCCGTGGAATGCTCGATGGCTTTGCCTCAATCTTTCGCCGGGGCGAGGCGGATATTCTCGTTTCAACTGAATCAGGCGACTATCGGCCCGAAATGCAGTGGCTGGCCGATCAACTGCCGGGCGACTGGCGGGTCGAGTCAGCCGAGAATTACACGATAGGGAACCGGGATGTGTACCGGTTTTTTGAACTGTTCGATCTCCCGAATATTCCCGGGATCGAGTCATTGATGGCCGCAGCCGCCTCCGGGCAGATCGAGGTGAGCAGCCCGTTCAAACCCTGGATTGAGGAGAAAATGTGGTCGGCCCTGTTCTGGTCCCACCCGCTGCGTGAGATCTGGCGCCGTGAACTCCGGGACGGCAACTGGAAACGGCTTCGTGAGATCTTCCCGCGGAGTTGGGTCGTTGATCCGGCGAAAGTTCCCCATCACGCGGCCATCCCGGGTCTGGAAATCCAGAGTTTTGCAGAGATGAAACAGTTCTCCCAGAGCGAGAGAGAACTGGTGCTGAAGTTAAGCGGTTTTAATGAGCGCGCCTGGGGAAGCCGCAGTGTCACGATCGGTCAGGATGCCTCGCAGACGGAGTGGGCCACAGCGATCGATGAGGCCATCACATCGTTTGAGACCGCTCCCTATGTTCTGCAGCGTTTTCATACGGGACGGGTCATTTCCCATCCCTGGTGGAACGAGGAGAAAGGTGAGGTCGAAATGATGGAAGGCCGGGTGCGTTTGTGTCCCTATTATTTCGTCGATGATCTCACCCGGGCGGTCAAGCTGGGGGGAGTGCTGGCGACGATATGTCCGTCGGATAAGAAAATCCTCCACGGCATGCGCGACGCGATCCTCGTGCCTTGCCGGGTTGAAGCGTGAGAATTGGCTTCAATTCAATGGTATTTTTAAAAAGAACGGGGGATTTTCTCAATCTTGATAGTAAACATTCCCTTAATTTTAAAATATTGGAAACATTTCTTGCGAATGTGCGTATCAATGTTAATATTTTTTGTCGCCAGCCGGAATGGGCTCTGACACGATCCATCAGATTTGTCTAATCCCCGCATTTGATCGTTCGTCTGTAAATCAGAGATTCAGTCCGACGGAGTCGCTCATCGTTCTCAACCCATTAGAGGCTTTAGGAAGTGAAAAAGATCAAATTCACCTGCACCAGCTGTCAGGCGAGGCTGCGAGTACCAACCCATTTGGCGGGTGTCTCCGCGCCTTGTCCAAAATGCGGTGCCACGATTACCGCGCCCGCCGATATCTCAGAGGCGGTGGAGGATGATGCTCCAGTGCGTCGCTCCGTTTCCTCTGAAAGTCACCGGCCAAGGCAGGGGTCTTATTCCTCCTCTTCCGGGGGAAGTCACGTGTCCGCTCCCATGGCGGCGGCAGCGGTTGCCGAGCCCGCAGTAAAGACAGAAACTTCCGCCCATCCTCCCCTCAGGCAGGCTCGTCCGGTTCAGCCCATCGCAAACGGGCAATCTCCACAGCTGGAACGCGAGCTACCGGTACCCGTGGCGGAAACGCAGCCCACCCCGGAACCCGCCGTCCTCCCGATGCCGGAAGAGGAAGATCCCTACGTGGTTGTCGAGGTGTTGAATGTCCCGATCGAGGAGCCCCCGCCGCTGGCACCGATCACCCAGCCGATTCAGGTAAATCAGCGTTCCGGGCTTCTCCCGGAGATTCGAACCGAGACTGCGGCTTCCGCGTCTCCTCTGCCGAGACTCGATTTTTCCCTTGCCGGGCAGGATTCAGGCAGCATCTCCTCGCTCCTCTTTGCAGAGGAGGGCAGCCAGCCCGGTCGAATGGTGGTGAAACTTCCGCAACCGGGAGCCGGAGCACATCAATTCAATCCGGCTGATTTTATCGTTCCGGCCGTTCCTGCCGTTCCCGAAGAACAGGCGGAGGTCGAACAGGATCTCACCCCGCATGAATCCGGGGAGGCCTACGGTGAAGCGGATCCCGCTGCGTATGAAGGTAGTCTCGAGGATTTCGGAAATGAACTCCCGCCAATACCTCTCGACGAGATCGAGCTTCCCTCCTTTGAGGATACGCTTTCCCACGTCGAGGACGCCGGATCGGATCTCAGTGAGAGCTATGCCGAGGGTGAGATGATTTTCCCGGATCTGGAGAGCACTCCGCTTTCGAGAGACAGTGCCGGCGCGCCCAATTGGGCTGAAAATGAGGCGGCTCCTGTCAGTCAAGCTCCCGTCGCAAAGGATCTTCCATGGAGTGTCCAGCCGGGCTCCGGAAGCAACGAGGAGACCGGCTACCGGACCTTGTCGACCGATTGGCAAAGCATGGACACCCAGCCGATTCCGACGCTGGGATCGTTAAAGGCAAAAAAATATGACGAGGCGGAAGGTCTCACCAATGGAGAGTTCGAGGGTAGCTCTCTTCACGAAGGTTCTGTCGGTAAGCTTTTTGCCCGGCAACCCGACGAGGAGCCCTCGACTGAGAGACGGGCTCCGGACTTCACCCGTGAGACGGTCGAAACCTCTGATTTGAAGGACGAAGGTGATGTTCTCGACGAACTTTTTGGCGCGCCTCCCGGTGCTTCAAAGGGAATGAGCAAAACAGCGGTCGTGATGCTTTGCGGAATAGGCGGGGCGGCCGTCATCGCCACTGTGGTGGTTGTCTTTCTGATTAATCTCATGGGCGGACTCGATCCGCAGGCCTCATATGCTGGCCAGACCGAGGGCAGTGACCCTGTGGCCGGGGAAAAGGGATCGGTGTCACCCGCGGTGGTGGAGGAGCCCTCCATTGATGGTGCTCCCCCGGTGATCGACCCGGTCGCGATGCTTCGTGAGGAGTCAGCCGCGACGGTGCGTTCAACCGGGGCGATTCCGCCGCCTCCCGCCGAGGCTGCCATTCCGAAACCTGAGATCGGGCAGGAAACGGTCACAGAACCTGCCGCAGTCGCGGAAACACCTGCTTTGTCCTTCGACGAGCGGGTAGCCCGGGTCGTCAATGGGAGCGATCCGCTCGTTGCTGCAGAAGCTCCCGCCGAGCCCGCCGTCAAAACGCCGGTTCCGGATCCCGTTGACAGCGCCATTGATTCTTTCAAAGGAGCAAGCCCGAATGCCTCCCCGACACAAAGTGAGGCTGGACCAGGGGCCGCGGCAAATCCCGCTGCGGCGACTCCGGGGGGGGCGGCCAACTACAATCCTCCCGCCACTTTTGCGGCACCGGCGGCCGGCGACAGTCCCCTGCGGAACACGAATGACCTGATCGATGCATTCCTGCGGGCACCGGATTGGGAGACCCGGATCAAATACACCTACCAGGGGGAAAGTCTGCGTTCCGCGATCGGAGACTATTACGGAAAATGGGCGGACAAGAAGATCGACCGTTTCTCTCTCCAGTTGTTTCAAATGGAGAAAGAGGCCTCGCTCGGCGGCCCTTTCTGGGTCTATCTGGTTTCAACGAGTGATCAGGACCAGGGCTTTCCTCTGATCGTCCGGGTGGAGGATGGCAACCTGAAGGTTGATTGGGAGATCTACTCGGAGTTTTTCGACCGGCACTTTGTCAGATTCCGGGATGGCAAAATGCCGAGACCGTCGACCTTCCGGGTCGTTGTTGAGAGGGTCTCGGACTACTACGGCAGTGATCGCGAAGGATTCAAGGACCTGGCGTCCTACAATGTCTATCAGATCAACCCGCCTTACGGTGATCTGAACGAATTTTCCGAATACGCCTTTGTGAAAAAGGATTCCGAAGTGGCGAAGAAACTGGATTCTGTCGTCGGTCTGAATGACGAACCCCTCGCGGTTATCATCACGCTCGATGAAAAACCCTTCGAGCACGGGGTCAAACATTACCTCATCACCGAATACGTGACCGAAGGATGGTTCCGCTAGGGCCTCGCCATGGAGAGCGAGATTGACCGTTTTATTCGCTTCCTTGCGGTTGAGAAGGGCCTGTCGCTCAACTACCAGCTCTCAGTGAGGCGCTCCCTTGAGGCTTTCGCCGAATGGCTGAAAAACGAGCACGGGGTGGAGAATCCGGAGAAAGTGGATTTGTCTCACCTCACCACCTACCTGTCCGAGCGCCGCCTCGGGGACAGGCTGGCGGCGTCCAGTCTCCGGATCCAACTCATTGCCCTGAAAATCTTTTTCCGCCACCTCGCCGCGCGCGGCAAAGTGAGTGCGGATGTGGCGGATCAGATCGATTCGCCCAGACTTGAAAAGTACCTTCCCGAGACACTCAACGAGCCGACCGTAAAAAAACTTCTCGAGTCGATTGACGATACCCTGCCGCTCTCACGCCGTGACCGGGCCATGCTCGAACTGATGTATGCGAGCGGCTTGCGCGTCTCCGAGGTGACCGGCTCGCGCCTTGAGAATCTCTTTCTGGAGGACGGCGCCATTCGCGTCACCGGCAAGGGGAACAAAACCCGCATCGTCCCGGTGGGTTCCGCCGCCCGTGAAGCGATCGGGCTCTATCTCGAGGGGGAAAGGCCTTCACTGGTGAGCCGCTTCAGCGGGAGCGAGATCTTCCTCTCGAGACACGGCAAGAAACTGACCACTACCCGTGTCTGGCAGATTGTGAAAGAGCGGGCCCGCCTCGCGGGCATCGAGTCGAATGTCTACCCGCACCTCCTGCGGCATTCCTTTGCAACCCACCTCCTCGGCAACGGGGCCGATCTCAGGGTCATTCAGGAACTGCTCGGCCACGCAGACATCGCCACCACTCAGATCTACACTCACGTCGATCAGAAACACCTGCGTGACGTGCACCGGCGCTTCCATCCGCGCGGGTAGAGCGAACCGGCGATCTCCGATCGCGAATCAGTCGTCGTCGGAGCTTTTCCACCAGTCGGCGGGGCGTTCCCAGGGGTCAAGTGACTCGACTTTATCCTCGGGGGTGTTGTCCTCCAGACACAGCGCGCTCTTCTTCTCGTCTTCGGCAATCTCGTTCAGGAGTATGGCCAGATCATCCGGCTCCTCCGCATATCGTTTTTCGCGCCAGACCAGATAGCCGAAGAAAATCCCGATCCCGAGAACGACCCCGGCGATCAATCCGACCAGAAACAGGGCGGCAGCGCTGTCAGCGGCGACCAGAGGGCTAACGCCAAAGCCGAAGTTGGCCATTTCAGCGTTGTGCATCCGGATCAATCCGTCGATCGCCATCAACGCGAGAATAAAAGCACCGATGGTCAGGGCAAGGCGATTCCAGGATAATTTCATGATAGCGGACACCGTGATTCGCATTCATGCGAATCAGTGCTGCCAACTATATCAAATTCGTCACCTCACTCAATACCAAAATCCGAAAATTGACGAATTTGCAAAATGATCGCAATTATGAGAATGGCCTCGACGGCCGGATCAGGTGCGTCGCCCGCGGAAATCAATCCTGGCAATTGGCGCAGCGCCCGAAGAATTCGAGCTCGTGCTCGAGATCGGAAAAACCGCTCTCCTGAGCGATCTTCTTCTCGAGATGCTCCACCGGACAGGCGATATCGAGGACCTCAACTGAGCCACAGTCACGGCAAATCAAATAATCCTGATGGTGACTCTCCCGCAGGCAGTAGTGCGCCGCCCGGCTGTGGAATCCGATCCGGCGAACGATGCGGCGTTCCTCGAGCCGGCTCACGAGACGGTAGATGGTCGCCGGATCGCAGGAAACATCGAAGGCGGAACTCGCCGCGATCTGCTGCAGGGTCATCGGCTGCTCCGCACTGGCGAGAGCACGCAGACATGCCTCCAGGGCCGCAGTTCTTCTCAGCCCTGACGAGGAGCACTCCTTCAGCAAATCTTCTATCCGGATATTCTCTCCGCTCATCTTCAGGGGATACTAGAGCGGTTGCGGGGAAACTGCAATCCCGGCGAATCGGCCGGGCCGGAGTGAGGATTCAGTTGCGGATCGACAGCGGTGATTCACCTTGCCGACTTGCTCCGCCAGTGATGTCGACCCGCTTCACCTCCCTTTGTGTTTTTTGTGGATCCCAGTCCGGAACGAATCCCGCCTACCTCGAGTCCGCCCGTGCGACCGGATTGGCTCTCGCCGAACGGGGCATCCGTCTTGTCTATGGTGGCGGCAGCGTCGGCATGATGGGTGCCGTCGCCGATGCCTGCCTTGAAGCCGGAGGCGAGGTCATCGGAGTCATTCCGGAGTTTTTAATGGACCTCGAACTGGGTCATCGCGGGGTGACTCAGCTTGAGGTGGTTCCGACGATGTTGGAGCGAAAACTCCGCATGGCTGAGCTTTCCGAGGGATTCATCACCCTGCCCGGAGGTATCGGAACGCTCGACGAGCTTTTTGAAATGCTCACCTGGGTTCGTCTCGCGGTGCACACGAAACCGAGCGGCATCCTCAATGTCGCGGGATTTTATGACGAACTGATCTCTTTTTGCGGCAAAACGCAGGTGGACGGGGGCTTTATCAGCGCACAGGATGCCGCGAACCTCGTCGCCGACGATTCGATTTCCTCCCTCCTCGAAAAACTTGAAGAGGCGGCCCGTCGTGGTCCAAGTTCGTTCTATCGATCATGAAAGCCTACCTCGATCTCATCGAACATGTCCTCGCCCACGGCACCGAGCGCGGGGATCGCACCGGAGTCGGGACCATCGGTGTTTTCGGGGCGCAGGCACGATTCGATTTGCGGGAGAGCTTCCCCTGTCTCACCACCAAAAAGCTGCACCTCCGTTCCATTATTCACGAATTGCTCTGGTTTCTGAAAGGCGAGACCAACATTCAGTATCTCAAGGATCACGGAGTCAGCATCTGGGATGAATGGGCCGACGAGGAGGGAAATCTCGGACCGGTCTACGGGAAGCAGTGGCGGTCCTGGTCCTCCGGCGGGACGGGGGACACGATCGATCAAATTGCCAGGGTCGTGGAATCGATCAAAAAGAATCCGACGAGCCGCCGTCACATCGTGAGTGCCTGGAACCCGTCTGACGTCGACGAAATGGCCCTGCCTCCCTGTCATGCCCTTTTCCAGTTCTACGTCAATACCTCAACGAACGAACTGAGCTGCCAGCTTTATCAGCGCAGCGCCGATCTCTTCCTCGGAGTGCCTTTCAACATCGCCTCCTACGCCCTCCTCACTCTGATGATGGCGCAGGTCTGTGATCTCAAGCCCGGGGAGTTTGTCCACACTTTCGGAGATCTTCACCTCTATCAAAACCACCTCGAGCAGGCCCGTTTGCAACTCAGCCGCGAGCCGCGAACGCTGCCGGTAATGAAGTTGAATCCGGCGATCAAAGCGATCGATGGTTTTTCCTTTGACGATTTTGAACTGGTCGGATACGACCCGCATCCGGCGATCAAGGCACCCATCGCCATATGAGTCGTCCCCGTCTCAAAGCGGTAGTCGCGATGGCCTCGAACCGTGTCATCGGCAGGGACGGAGGGCTTCCCTGGCGTTTGTCGGAGGATTTGAAGTGGTTCAAAAAGATGACCCTCGGCCATCCCATCATTATGGGAAGAAAAACGATGGAGTCCATCGGGCGGCCTCTCCCGAAGCGCCGGAACATTGTCATATCGAGAACTCTCACCGAAGTCCCGGCCGGTTTTGAAGTGATCGGCACCTGCGAGGAGGCGCTGGCCCTGCTCGAGGGCGCGGAGGAGGCCTCGGTCATCGGTGGTGCCCAGATCTATCGCGAGATGATCCCGTGGTGCGACGAAGTGCTCCTGAGTTATGTTTTCCATCCCTACGAGGGTGACACGTCATTATTCGAGTTTGAGCCGGAGTTTGAGCTTACCGAAGTGATCTATCGTGACGACGAATTTGAGCTGCGGCGCTATTTGCGTCGAAGCGTCGGGTGACTCCGCCCCGGGGAAAGTTGAGTCCGGCGCAAATTTTTCGGCAATTTCGAGTCGGGTTGCTTCGATGCGGTGTTTAACTCACGCATGATTCGAAAACGCATTCTCCACTTCCTCGTCCCGCTGCTGTCCATCACAGTCATATGCCGGGCGGAGAAACCGAACCTCATCCTCATCTACACCGACGATCACGGTTACGCCGACCTAGGGATTCACGGGGTCCGTGATGACATCAAAACCCCGCACCTCGACGCGCTTGCCCGCAGCGGTGTTGTCGCAAAAAATGGTTACAGCACCGCGCCGCAGTGTGTGCCCTCCAGGGGTGGTCTGCTGACTGGGAGATTCCAGGGGCGCTTCGGTCTCGACAGCAATAACTCACCCCTCGACGGCTTCAATCAACAGACCACCGTGGCTGAACGCCTCCGCGACGCGGGGTACGAGACGGCCCAGTTCGGGAAGTGGCACCTCGGTCCAACCACGGAGATCCCGGTGCATGGGTTCAAGCACGTCTTTTCGCAAAACGCGCAAAGGCCCTTCTCCGCGAACATCACCCTCGACGGTCAGGACCGACCCATGGGCGATCTGCCGCCGACTTCGTACCATATTGATGCCTGCTCACAGTCCGCCGCCGCGATCATCGAGCGTTACCACGATCAGCCCTTCTTCCTCTACCTCGCCTACCGCGCCCCGCACACGCCCCTCGACGCGCCGCAGTCCTACAAGGATCGCTTTCCCGGGGAGATGCCCGAGCGCCGTCGCGCCGCCCTCGGCATGCTCGCGGCGATCGACGACGGAGTCGGGCTCATCACGGAAACCCTGAAGAAACACGGCCTCACCGAAAAGACGCTCATCTTCTTCATCGGTGACAACGGCGCACCGCTCAAGATCCATCAGATCGACTCGCCTCTGCAGGGCGATGCAGGAGGTTGGGACGGAAGCATCAATGAACCGATGAACGGCGAAAAGGGAATGCTCTCCGAGGGCGGCATGCACGTGCCTTTTCTCATCGCCTGGCCCGGCACCATTCCCGGCGGTCAGGTTTACGATCCTGCCGTGAGCGCGCTCGACGTGGCTGCGACCGCGGCGGCCATCGCAGGAATCGGGACGAAGCCCGGTGATCTCGACGGGGTGAACCTCATCCCGCATCTCAAGGGTGAAGTGACAACCCCGCCGCACGAGGCGCTCCACTGGAGGTGGATGGCCCAGAGCGCGATCCGCGAGGGGAACTGGAAGCTCCTGCGAGGCGGTGAACGCGAATACCTCTATGATCTCGCCACCGATCCCGGGGAGAAACGCAATCTCGCCCCCGAACACCCTGACAAAGCCACCAGTCTCCGCGAAAAACTCACCACCTGGTGCGCCGAACTCGATCCCCCCGGTCTCGCGCTCGGGCCGATGGCGCAGACCTGGAACGACTACTTTGATCACTATCTCGAGGGCAAGACCGTGGCTCCTCCTGCCGAAAAAGGGCTCCCCTCGTCCACCGCCGTGCGCGGGTGGGAAGCCCGTGGCGGAACGCTGGTCGAGCAGGACGGGGTGATCATTTTCACGTCGGAGAAGAAAGGAAAGGGTGGCTTCCTCACCAAATCCCGCACCAAGCTGGCCGGGCCCGTGGCCGTGCGGCTCGAACTCAAGGCCTCCGCCGGCACCGGATCGGTTGCCTGGCGGGTTGAGGGCGACAAGGATTTTCTCCCTGACAATCGCATCACGTTCACCCTCGATGAATCGGACGACTGGCAAATGCGGGAGTTCGTTCTTCCGGCGACCGCTCCGGTCATTCATCTCCGCGTGCACCCCCCCGGATCCGGGGCGCAGTTCCGCATTCTCCAGTTCAAACCCGCCGCACCATGAAAAAGCTTCTTCTTCTCTCAGTCCTCCTTGGTGGCCTCCAGGCTACCGCCGCCGATTCACTCCCTAACATTGTCCTCATTGTTGCCGATGATCTCGGCTACGCGGATGTGCTTTTCCACCCGCAGCCGGCGGACGGAGTCTCAACCCCGCATCTCGCCGATCTCGCGAAGCGAAGCATCGTGTGCCGGCAGGGATATGTCTCAGGCAACGTTTGTTCGCCGACGAGGGCCGGGTTAATGACGGGACGCTACCAGCAGCGCCTTGGTCTCTACACCGGAGGCGAGGCCGGGAGCGGACTGCCCATGGACGAGACGATCTTTCCCCAATACCTGAAACCGGCCGGATACGTGACCGCCCAGTTCGGTAAGTGGCACCTCGGTCCCGACCCCGCCTGGAGTCCCGCGTTGCGCGGATTCGACGAGGTCTTTGGTTTCCTCGGACGCGGTGCCCACGATTACTTCAAGCTCGACGACCCGGAGGACCCGATCTATCGCGGGACTGAAATCGTTTCCGAAAAGGGTTATCTCACCGACCGCCTCGGCGAGGAGACCGCCGCCTTCATCACGAGAAACAAGGAGAAACCATTCTTCGCCTATCTCGCCTTCAATGCGGTGCATGCGCCTCTCCAGGCACCGGATGACGAAATCGAGAAATTCGACACCGGCGATGTCAACCGCAACACCCTCCTTGCCATGGGTAAGCGTCTCGACGATGCCGTGGGGCGTGTTGTCGCCGCGCTTGAACAGGGTGGAGTCCGGGACCGTACCGTCATCGTTTTCCTCAGTGACAATGGTGGACCACTCGCCCAGGGCGCGGTGAACACCCCTCTGCGCGGAGGAAAACACACCGACTTCGAGGGTGGCATCCGGGTGCCCTTCCTCATCTCATGGCCTGGGCGACTGACCCCGGGCGAGTTCGATCACCCTGTCTCCGCCCTCGACATCCTGCCCACAACGCTGGCCGCCGCAGGCATCACCGCGTCCGAGGGAACCACCTTTGACGGCGTGAACCTGTTGCCTCTCCTTTCCGGTGAAACGCCCCCGCCATCCCGTGATCTCTTCTGGTCCTCCGGCAGCGAGGGCGGCTGGTGGGCGGTGCGCTCGGGTGATTGGAAGCTCGTGGGCGAAAAAGGCGAGGTGTCGCTCTTTGATCTGGCCGGGGACGTTTCCGAAGCAAACGATCTCTCGGAAGCCAATCCCGAAAAAGTCGCCGAGCTTACCGGGCTGCACGACAAGTGGCTCTCCGGGATGGCTGAACCCGTGAAGGCGGGAGCAAAACGCGTTGGACTCGAGGGAGGCGGAGCGGCTGAGCCGAAAAAGAAGAAAAAGAAGAAGGAGAAGCAAACGGTGAAGGATGCTCCGGCTCCGTCGATCTGAATTCTGCAATGGTCGCGTCTAGCCTGCTCCGCCATCGCGCCGCACATTGGCGTGTCGAGGTGGTGAGAATCGAGAAGAGCGGGACCGTAGAGAGTGGTGAATCCGGAATCCCGATGTTTTGTGATCAATGCCATCATCGCAGCCCTGCTGCGGGGTGAGGGGGATCATGAGGGTGGGTAAGGCCGGTTGGAGGAGTTCTACTGATCCCTTGCGAGCATTTGGCATTTGGTGTCTCACTCATAAAACCCGGCCGTCCTGCTCCTTCGGATGTATCAATCTTGAAGAAGATAACGGAAGAGCTGATACTCTTAGCCGCCCCCCATGAAAACCCGCCGCCATTTCCTCCGCAGCACCGGCACACTCATCGCTCTGCCGGCACTCGAGTCCATTGGCTTCCGCCGCTTCTCCCAGGCTGGAGTCGTCACTCCGCCAAAGCGGCTTGTCTTTCTTGGCTTCGGGTGGGGCGTCACGAATGAGACCTGGTTCCCCGATGTGAAACAAACCGGCGCGACCTGGAACCTGCCCGAGGGGCTCGCTCCGCTCGCCCGGCACCAGAAGGACATCACGGTGGTGCAGGGTTGCTCAAACAAATTTGCCAACGAGGCACACTGGGGCAGCACCTTCTGGCTCACCGGGGCGAACCGCTATTCCCAGCCCGGCCAGAGCTTCGCGAACAGCATCAGTGCGGATCAGGTCGCTGCGGCTCATTTCGGCAGAGACACTCGGTATACTTCCATCCAGCTCAACACACCGGATGTGCAAAACTCCGGCCACGGCCCCGGATTGTCGATGGCATGGGACATGCGTGGAAAACCGATGGCTGGACTGGAAAACCCGGTCGCGGCCTTTCATCGCCTTTTCTCGAATGAAACCACGTCGCTGGAGGAACGTCAGGCCATGCTTGCCCAAAAACGCAGCGTGCTCGATGCCGTGTTGGAGGATGCCAAACGCGTCCAGAACGGCCTTACGAAGACTGACACTGACAAGCTCGACGAATACTTCCAGAGCATTCGCGACATCGAGACCCGCCTCGGCAAAGATGAGCAATGGCTGAACGTGCCGAAGGGCAAGCCGCCGATCCCCGAGCCCGATCCCGGCCTGGCGGGCAGGGAGGAGATCCAGGTGATGTATGACCTCATCGTCGCCGCTCTTCAGACCGACAGCACCCGCGTCCTCACCTACCGCCAGCCCGTCGGCACCTTGCTCCAGAGCCTCGGCACCAAAGTCGCCCCGCACGACATGAGCCACTACAGCCCCGGCGACCGCATGGCCGCCTCGCAGAAACGTGATGCCATACAGAGCGAGTTGCTCGCCGGTTTGATCGATAAACTCAAAGCTGCCAGGGAAGCCGATGGCACCACCTTGTTCGATCATATCGCCCTCGCCTACGGCAGTAACATCCGCACGATCCACTACCTCGACAACTGCCCCACACTGCTCACCGGTGGCGCGGCCAAACTTAAGCTCGGGCACCACCTCGTCCTGCCAAAGGATACACCGCTCTGTAACGTCTGGCTGACGATGCTCCACGGCCTCGGTCTCGATCCGAAACAAGTCGAACGCCATGGCGATAGTACTGGCGTGGTGAAGGAGTTGCAGGCCTGAACGCATCTGATGTGAAACAAAGAGAGAAAGGGCGTGCAGAGGATAAAACGGACCCCCGCAATCTGTCTTCCCGGTGCCTCTGTGGCTAGATTATCTATCATCCCAGTGAGACGCTTACTCCCATTCCTTCTTCTTTCCGCTGCCCATGCCGCCGAGCCACCCCAGGCCGTGCTTGATGCCAGGCATCGCGCCTTTTTCAAAGACAACTGCCTCTCGTGCCACAACGCCGCGAAGCAGAAGGGAAAAGTGCGGCTCGATGACATCGCCTTTACCGTGGATACCGTGGAGCGGGCTGACCTTTGGCAGAAGGTGCTGAACTCGATCAATTCCGGCGAGATGCCGCCCGAGGATGAACCCCAACCACCCGCCGGTTCCAAGACTGAATTTCTCGACGACCTCTCCCGCATGCTCGTGGCGGCGCGCGATCAACTCGGCGACTCGGGCGGAGAGATCGCGATGCGGCGTCTCAACCGGCGCGAATACCAAAACACGATCCGGGACCTCCTCGGCGTCGATATCAATGCCAGGGAGTTGCCCGCCGATGGAGGCGCGGGCACCTTCGACACCGTTGGCTCGTCGCTCTTCATGTCGAGCGATCAATTCGAGCAGTACCTCGCGCTTGGAGGTCAGGCGCTCGACGAACACTTTGCCCGCTATGTCGAGGCCCCGCCGGCGAAGCCGCTGAAGGTCCGTATCGAAACCGAGGGAACCAACCAGCGGATTGTCAAAGGGCTGCAGGAACGCACCGATGCCCGGGAGCGTTACCTCAAATGGACGGCGGCGGTGGAAGCGGCGGCGGCCACTCCAGAGAACGCCCTGCTGGCCCAACAGATTCGCTCCGGGAAAAAGGACGATCCGAAACACCTCCATAGTCAATGGCGCAGGATCAAAGGCTCACCTTCGCCCACCGCATTTGGTTTCACGGATGAAATTCATGCCGAGCAGATGGGACGTCGTGATTGGGAACACTTCGTGCCGCATCACCGCGCGTATGTTGAGCATCCTCTGACCAGGACAGGCAGCTTCCTCACCATAGATGATGCCTACGTGAACTCGCGGCAACTTTTCCAGGTGCCTGGTGACTGGCCACCGGGCGAATACGTCATCCGCGTGCGCGTCGCGGTGATGGATGGCATTCCTCGCGAACGCCGCTTCGTGGAGTTTGGTCCGCAGGACCCCAGCGGAGTATGCACCGTCAGCAGCACCCATGAGATCACGGGCACGGCAACGCAACCCCAGCTCCTCGAGATCCCGTTGAGGCTCACCGATTCCAAAAACCGTCTCTTCATGTTCCGCGAGCGCGGTTCCCACGAATCGGATGCCGGAGCGAGCCACCTCTTTGCCGAAGCGAGGCAGCGAAACGGCGTTGGTCCCGAGCTCGCCTTGTGGATCGATTGGATCGAGGTGGAAAGGGCGGGGGAGGCGAAGCCGCCTGTGAAATCGATCAAGCAACGGCGCGAGGTCGAGTTACATGCCAACGCGATGGTCGGCGGCACCTACAACGGCTACTTCAAAGGTGGCCACGAGGAGGCGAAGAAGTTCCTCGAGACCAGGCAGCCGCAGAAGGGCATCGCCGATGAGCAGGAGGCGAAGTTCCGCGTCCGCGCCTTCGAGGAAAACGGTCCGAGCTTCGAGCGTTACCTCAACGATCCGCTCACGAAAACGGGCGCCTACCTCACGATCTACAACGTCCACACCGAGGAACTCATCACTCTGCCGCCCGACCAGCCCTCGGGCTGGCTCAAGACGAAACACGAGGTCGAAGAGGCAGAGTCGGGCGAGTATGTGCTGCGCTTCCGCATCGGTGCGGTGCAGGGTACGCCCAAGGACCGGCATTTTGTCGAGCTGGGCAGCCGTCAGGGTGGCCCGGATGACTTCACCCTGATGCAGACCTTCCAGATCGGCGGCACGACCGGGGCACCGCAGATCATCGAGTTGCCTGTGAGCATCTCTGCCGACGGTCCTCGCACTTTTGTCCTGCGCGAGAAGCGCGACGTGAAACTCGATCACGAACTCTATACCGTCGCCCGCAAGGAAACGAAAGTCGGCCCGCCGTCCGCTCTGTGGATCGACTGGGTCGAGTGGGAGGGGCCGCTCGAAGGCGCCGACGTTCGGACCCGCATTCCCCCGGTGCTGTCCAGTGGCGAGGCGGATCCCCGCGCCGTGCTCGAACGATTCGCGGCCCGCGCCTTTCGCGGCAAAACGCCCTCCGCGGCCTACCTCGACAAGTTGACCGCTCTCCATGACGCCCGCATCGCCGCCGGCGATTCGTTCGACCTCGCCATCCGCGAACCGCTCAGTGCGATCCTCGCGTCGCCGGGCTTTCTCTACATTCAGGAGATTGGAGTGAACCAGACCAAAAGCCAATCAGAGAAGGAGAACATCTCCCCCTCTCCCCCTCTCGCATTCTCCTTGTCGAAAGCGGAGCTTTCCTCCCGCCTCTCCTACTTCCTCTGGAGCGCCCCGCCGGACGCACCTCTCCTCGCCGCCGACCTCACCGATCCGGACATCCTGTCCCGCGAGGTTGACCGCATGCTCTCGAGCCCGAAAGCTGATGAGTTCGTAAGCGGGTTCGTCCACCAGTGGCTCCACCTCGACCGGCTCGACTTCTTCCAGTTCGACACGAAGCAGTTCCGCGACTTCGACGAGAGCACCAAGGCCGCGGCGCGCCGCGAGGTCTACGAGACCTTCGCTCACCTCCTCCGGAACGGCGGGAGTCTTTCCCGGCTCCTCAAGAGCGATGAAGTCCACGTCAACGGTCTGCTCGCCACCTACTACGGGATCGAGGGCGTCAGCGGCGACGGCTTCCGTCCCGTGAAGGTGCCGGCGGGTTCGCCTCGTGGTGGTTTGTTAGGCATGGCCGCGGTCCTCGCGATGGGCAGCAACGGCGAGCGCACCAGTCCCGTCGAGCGCGGCGCCTGGGTGCTGCGTTATCTTCTCCACAATCCGCCGCCGCCCGCGCCGCCGAACGTGCCCCAGCTCGACCGCCTCAACGGCAAGCCGATCAGCCCGCGCGAGCGCCTCGCTGCCCACCAGGAGGAGCCTCAGTGCCTCCAGTGCCATCGCAAGATCGATCCCATCGGCTTCGGTCTGGAAAATTTCAACGCCGCCGGCAAGTGGCGCGAGGTCGATTACGATCCGAAGACGAAGAAGGAATGGCCCATCGATCCGGCGGGAGCGATTCACAATGGTCTGTCCTTCAAAGACTACTTCGAGCTCCGCGATCTCGTTGCTGCCCGCGAGGAAGACTTTGCGCGGGGTTTCACCGAGGCGCTCATCGAGTATGCCCTCGGCCGGCCCTATGGCTTTACCGACGAAGCACTCGCCGGGGGCATTGTTGCGCGGGCGAAGTCGAGGGACTACGCGATCCGTGAGTTCGTCATGGCGCTCGTCGCAAGCGAGGTCTTTGGGCGAAAGTGAGGACCCGTTCTCACCGGATTCCACTCTCCACCTTCACGCTGAAATCCGGCCGCACTGTTGCCGGGATCCGGTAAAATCCCGAGGCCTCGAAGTACCCGTCCACGGGCGGTGAATGGGTCGTGCCTTTTACTTCGAAAGTCAGGGTCAGTCCCGTGTCGTCGGAGGGCCTCACCTCGACCGACTTTTGCTCTCCCGGTGCGAGCGTGCCGAGCGATTCGGAAAAGCCGCGTCCGGAGACGATGAGATTGTCGAGCGGATCAGCCGCCTCGTTAGTGACGGTGACCCGCGGATGCCGTGAGCAAGAAACAGTGGACAGCATCACCATGGCAATAAGGAAGAAAGAAAGGAGGGGCGGTGATTGAAGGTTCGGTTTCATACAGTCAGTTTAGCCCGATCCGTTGATTCAGCAGCAGGTGATGCTGGACAGAGGTGGCTCGCTCGGGATATTTTTGTCACCTTCCAATAAATGAACCGTCGCAGATTCACTCTTTTGTTGAAAGCTGTTCTCGGCGGATCGGCCCTGACCCTGCCGTCCGATGCACGGGCCGCCGATGGTAATGGAGAACGTCGGCGATTTATCGTGATTGGAGCGGGACTTTCCGGACTCGCCGCCGCCCGACGGCTCCAATCACTGGGCCACGAGGTGCTGGTGTTGGAGGGGCGCGACCGCATTGGCGGACGCACCCACACCAGCCTGCAATGGAGCGACCTCCCCGTCGATCTTGGTGCTTCCTGGATTCATGAGTCCAAGGGCAATCCTCTTACCCCGCTGGCGGCGGAGCTCGGGGCGAAGCTTCTCACGACCCGCTACGATGATTCCATTGGCTACCACACGGACGGATC
Source organism: Akkermansiaceae bacterium UBA2381 (assembly GCA_002344215.1). GTDB lineage: Bacteria > Verrucomicrobiota > Verrucomicrobiia > Verrucomicrobiales > DEV007 > Arctic95D-9. The sequence goes on along the minus strand of DDSV01000052.1, from coordinate 145,964 downwards.
CGAATGGACCGCTGCTGACGAGAGGCTCCTCGATGAACTCCGGGACCGGGTCTACGAAATCCTTGAAGTGGAGCAGGATACCGGGGCGGATCAGACCTTGCGGCAGGCACTCAAGAGTCTTGTCGGTTCAGGCGCTCCTGCCGAAACGCGTCGGCTCGTCGATTTTATCCTCAGCAGCGAAATGGAGACCGAGTATTCCGGCAGTGCCGACCAGCTCTCCACCTACTGGTATGACCATGCGGATGGGTACTCCGGTCCCGATCAACTCTTCGCCGATGGTTTTCGCGTTCTGGTGGATCATCTCAGTGCCGGACTGAACATCCTCACCGGAAAAATCGTCACCGCAATCGATTGGAGCCAACCCGAAGTCCGCGTCGTGACAGCCTCCGGCGAATACACGGCGGAAGGGGTTCTTGTCACCCTGCCTCTGGGCGTTTTGAAAACCGGCGGGCCCGTTTTTACTCCGCCCCTCTCTGCGGCCAAGCGAAAGGCGATTGCCAATCTCGGCATGGGCCTGCTCAACAAATGTTACCTTCGCTTCCCGTCCGCCTTCTGGCCGGATGACGTGGACTGGATCGAGTACATTCCTGCCACCCATGGTGAATGGACCGAGTGGGTGAGTTTTACCAAGGCGACCGGCAAACCCGTGCTCCTTGGTTTACTCGCTGCCGATGTCGCCGAGAAGATGGAGACTCTGAGCGATAGAGAGATCGTTGCCGGGGCCATGGCCGTCCTGAGGACCATCTATGGCGACGCCATTCCTGACCCGGTGGAGTATCAGATCACCCGCTGGAACTCCGATCCTTTCGCCCGGGGTTCATACTCCTTCAATGCGGTGAACTCCACCCCTGCCATGCGTTCAGCGCTGGCCGCCCCGCTTGGTGGACGCCTTTTCTTCGCCGGCGAAGCCACCGAAAAGACGCTCTTCGCCAGCGCTCACGGTGCCTACCTCTCCGGTCTTCGAGCCGCAGACGAAATGGGGTAGCGGTGCGGCATTGTTATGATGCCGATACCGCAGGGTGAACTGCAGGTGAAATTACAGAGAGCACATCCGGATCTTACCCTCCAGGGTCTTTCATCAAACCCTCCTGCCTCAAAAACACCTTGTCGAGATTCCGTCTTCTTTCCCGTATTCTCTGCGGAACCTCCATGCTCCCGCCCGAATCCATCGCCGCCACCCTGCTCGCCGAACGACTGCCGCTCACGGCTTACTTCGCCAGCGTCACGCGGGATTACCATCTCGCCGAGGATGTTTTTCAGGAAGTCTCGGTGAAGGCGGTAGGACGCGCGCCGGAGTTCGAGTCACCCGCACACATCATTCACTGGGCCCGCGTTGCGGGTCGGAACCGCTCCATCGACCTGCTCCGCGCCCGCGACGGGCGCTACATCGGCCTGAGCGAAGCCATGCTCGCCACCCTTGCGGCGGAGTGGCCGGACGAGGCCGAGGCCAGCCCCGTGCTTGAGGCTCTCCGCCATTGCCTCACTGAAATCACGCCGAACAATCGTGAACTCCTCCGTCTCCGCTATTTCGAGCGCCGTCCCTGTCCCGAAGTCGCGGAGATCATGGGCAAAAAGATCGAAACCGTTTATCAGGCCCTCACCCGGATTCACCGGATTCTGGGCGAATGCGTGAAACACCGGATGGCTTAAGAGGCCTCGTCATGACCGATCCCGAATTCCTCGAAACCCTCGTGCGCTACGAAGACGGAGCGCTTTCCTCCGCCGAAATCGAATCGCTGGAGCGAGCCCTCAATGACGATCCCGTGCGTCGCCAACAATTCGCCGCGATGCAGTTGCGCTCGATGGCGCTGCACGATCATTTCCGTCAGGAGGCCTACCGCACTCCGGAGCGTGCCACCGCCTCGACCCAACGGCCGTGGAAACCGCGCCCCGCCCTTGCGGCGGCGGCGGGACTCGTCATCGGGCTTTTCGGTGCCTCGGTTGTCCGGGCGATCTCGACGCCTGACTGGGTCGCGACCGCCTCGCGTGTGGCGGGGCTCGGCGACGCGGATTTTGAGGAAGGTTCGCCGGGTCCGATCGTGGCAGGCTTTCCCCGCGCGACCAGTCTCTGGGCTGGCGACGAGGCCTCGATCGTTGAACGTGCCGCTGCTGCCGGAGGGGGAAAAGTGCTTCAATTTCTCAATCCCGGGGGCGACGCGACCGTCCCCGGAGGACGCGCTATTTCCTGTGATGTCTTCCAACTCGTCGATCTCCGTTCGCTGCGCGGCGCCTCGGGGAAAAAGGACGAGGCGATTCTGGAATTGTCGGTCCGCTTCCTTGATGGGCGTGCGGCCGGGACTCAGCCTTCGGTCACCTTCATGGGGCAGATCTTTTTGTTTTCCGGCGATCCCTCGGCCCTGCACGAGTCCTGGCCGAACAATCTTGGGGAAGCCCTCGCAAGTGGCGCGGCCTTCGTTCATACCAACGGCGGAGCGGGTGCCGCGTGGCATCGTGTCATCGCCAAATGCCTCGTCCCGGCCGGAGCCGATTTCGCTGTGATCCAGCTCGGGGCGCGTCCGAACCTCCGTCCCGCCGCGCTCGAGTCACTCTACGCCGATGAAGTCGAGCTCACCCTGACGACCCGGCCCGATCTTCCGGTGAAGGTGGTGGAGTAGGGAGAATCCGAAATCCGAAATGATGAAACGCCTTCTCCCCATCATCCCCTTGCTCACATTGGCCGTCTTCACCGCCCGCGCCCTCGACTACCCGCACGTCACCGATGAGCCGCAGAAGACCGGTTGGCCGCTCACGGCGGAGGAGCGCGCCTACGTCGTCGACAAGCCCGAGCACGAACGTCGTCCTGGTCGCGAGATCGGGAAACACCTCCCGCAACTCTGGCCTGTCGTCCCGACCGCCGGTCATTTCGGGGGCGACGCGTGGCTGAAACTGCACGAGGCCCATGTGAAGACCGTGCAGGCCGACGCAGGGCCTGTCGACGTGCTCCTCGTCGGCGACAGCATCACGATCCAGTGGGGTGATTCGTGGGCGAAACACTTCCCGGATCGGAAGGCCGTTAACATCGGCATCGGCGGCGACAAGACTCAGAACGTGCTCTGGCGTCTCGACCACGGCGGGGTGGAAGGACTCGAGCCGAAGGCCATCGTGCTCATGATCGGGAACAACAACATGTTCTTCACCCCCGAGACCGGGATCGAGGCGGCGGCGAAGGGAATTGAAATGTGCGTGAAGAACCTCCGCGAGAAGTTTCCCGATGCGCCTCTTGTCGTCGCGAAGATCCTTCCCGCCCACGCGCCCGGGAATCGCTTCTACGAGGATATCAAGCTCACCAACACCGCCCTCGATCTCCTCAAGCTCGAGAGCGACCCGATGGTCCGCGTTCTCGATCTGACGACCAATTTCACGAATGCCGATGGCAGCTTGAAGAATGACCTTTTCACCCCCGACAATGTTCATCTCTCGCCGGTGGGATATGCGGTGTATGCGGAGAAGCTGCGGCCGTTGTTGGAGGAGATCTCCCGTCCAAACTGAGCCGCAAACCGGTAGGCTGCCAAAGCCGGATCGGTCCTGTAAGGTTCGACCTTTCATGAGTCCAGTCCGTTTCCTTCTCCCCATCCTCCTGCCGGCCATGGTGGCGGTCGCCCCCGCCGCCGACCTGACCCTCACCGCCCCGCTCGAGCATCAGGTGGTGCAGCGGACCAGTCCCGGAAAGGGACTTCTGCGAATCGCGGGCGAACTGTCGGAAGAGGTTTCCGGAAAGGACGTGGCAATCGAGACGCGCCTCGTCGGCGAAAAGGGAGCGACTGGGTGGCAGCGCGCGGGCGGTTCGATCTCGGGGAAAAAACTCTCGGGCACGGTCGAGGCTCCGGCGGGTGGCTGGTGGACGCTTGAGGTGCGGGTCACTCGCGAAGGGAAGGAACTGGCAGCCGGCCGCGTCGGGAAGGTCGGCATCGGCGAGGTCTTCATCGTCGCGGGCCAGTCGAATTCAGCCAACCACGGCGAAGAAAAGCAAACGCCTCAGACCGGTCTCGTCGCCTCCTTCGACGGCAAGACGTGGCGCCTCGCCGAGGATCCGCAGCCGGGTGCGGCGGGGAATGGCGGGAGTTTCCTGCCGCCGCTCGGCGATGAGCTCGCCCGGAAACTCGGTGTGCCGATCGGCTTCGTCTCCTGCGGCATCGGTGGCACGAGCGTGCGTGAATGGCTGCCGAAGGGCGCGACCTTTCCGAATCCGCCGACGATCGAAAGCCGGGTCGAGAAGCGTCCCGATGGTCTCTGGATGAGCAAGGGCGATGCCTATCAAACCTTCCTTGCCCGGATGAAGCCGCTCGGGCCGCGCGGCTTCCGCGCCGTGCTCTGGCATCAGGGAGAGAGCGACGCGAATCAGAAGGATGCGACCCGGACCCTGCCGGGGGATCTTTACCGGAAGTCTCTCGAAACGATCCTCCGCGAGTCGCGTCGCGAGATCGGCTGGGAGGTTCCCTGGTTCGTCGCGCAGGCGAGTTACCATGTGCCGGGCGACGAGGGCAGCGACGACATCCGCGCGGCGCAGGCTTCCCTCGCCCGCGACGGCATCGCCCTCGCCGGTCCCGATTCGGATGCCCTGAAGGGTGACCTGCGCGAGCGGAACGGGCAGGGGGTCCATTTTTCCGGCAAGGGGCTGCGCGAGCACGGCCTGAAATGGGCCGAAACGATCCTGCCCTGGATCGAACGCCAATGGACCGAACCTAGAAAAGCCGCGGGCGGCACAGAGTGGTCCGACTTTGCCCAGCTCCCCGCGAGCCACGCGATCGGTTGGGTCGGGGCGAACGTCTCCTCGCGCGACACGAAGAGCTGGAACGGTGTCCTTGATGAGGCGAAGTGGGGCACGCCCTCGCCCGATCAGGTCGTCTCGCGGAACTGGGACTGGAAGATCAGCGACGAGGCCTGGGCCGCCGCGGTGAAGGAAAAAGGCGAAGGTTCGCGCGAGGAGGTGCGTTTTGATCTCTGGTTGCCCGAGGGCCTCGCGGTGGTGAAGGGAATGGTGGTGATGTCAGGACACGGCAGCGGCGAGGGCCTCTTCCATCGCGCCGATCTGCGGGCCCTCGCGACGGAGCTGGGGCTGGGCTTGTTCAAGTTCACCGGCAATCCGATGCAGCGCGGTTTCTGGCCGCGGAGCCTGCTCTTCAATCGTCTCCGCGAGTTCGGCACGAGGAGCGGTCATGCGGAGATCGGGGAGGCACCGCTTTTCCTCTACGGTCACTCGAACGGCACGGGATTCTCCGCCGTCTTTCCCGCGTATGAGCCGGAGCGCGTCTGGGGCTGGGTCTCGATGCGGCCGGGGATCACCTTCCAGGTCTATCAGCCGGGCGCGGCGCAGGTGCCGGGGCTGGTCATCTTCGGGGAAGACGACTCCTTTTTCGCCCGTCCCTCGCGCGAGGAGAATCTCGCCGTCGTTCCCGCCCTGCGGAACAAGCACGGGGCGCTGTGGAACATCGCGGTCGAGCCGAAGACGGGCCATGGTCCCGGGGAGAAGACCTGGCCGCTCGTGTTTTCGTTTCTCCGCCACACCTTCGCCGCGCGCGTGCCCGCGGACGCCGATCCGCGGAAGGGACCGTTGGAGCTGAAGACGCCCGCGCCCGAAAGCGGTTATCTCGGCGAAAACTGGGAGTCCGCGAAGGGCGGTTATCAGAAGCTGACGATCGCGCCCTACGCCGGATTCTCTGGAGACCAGAGCGCCGCCTCATGGCTCGTCAACGCCGCCTACGCCGCCGACTGGCAGGCGTTTCAGCGGGTGGGGGAGGTGAAGTGAAGCGAAGCCGCAGAGAGCGAGATACCGGAAAAGTTATACAATTCAGGACTTGAACTCCCGAATTGCATAAATTATCGTCCTGCTCGAATGATCGCGCGAGCCATTACGCCCGAATTGCATGCCCTGCTCGGAGAATACCCGGTCGTCACCCTTCTCGGGCCGAGGCAGGCGGGGAAAACCACGTTGGCGCGGTTCGGTGTGGAGGGTTTCGCCTATTCCAATCTCGAATCGCCCGAGATCAGGGAATTCGCCCGGGCCGATCCGAAGGCTTATCTGGCGCAGTTCCCGGACAAGGTCATCATCGACGAAATTCAACACGTCCCCGAACTGCTGAGCTACCTCCAGGTCGAGGTGGATGAGAATCCCCGGAATGGGCGCTACATCCTCACGGGCTCCCACCAACTGGAAGTGAGGCAGGCGATCACCCAGTCGCTGGCCGGGCGCACCGCGATCCTGAACCTGCTGCCGCTCTCCATCGCCGAGCTGTCCGGAGCCCGGATTCGTTTCGATTCCTTCGCGGATTACGCCTTTCACGGTTTCCTGCCACGCATCCACGATCCGGGACAGCGTCCGGCCACCGCCTGGTCGAACTACTATCAGACCTATGTGGAACGCGATGTTCGACAGATCGTCCAGCTCAAGGATGCCTCCCTCTTCGAAAAGCTGATGCGTCTTCTCGCCGGACGCGTGGGGCAATTGCTGGACTACAGCTCGCTGGCCAATGATGTGGGTGTGGATCCCAAAACGATCCGTCACTGGATCTCGATTCTGGAGGCCTCTTTCCTGCTTTTCAGACTTCCACCCTATTTCGAGAATTTTGGCAAGCGGGCCATCAAATCGCCAAAGATTTACTTTACCGATGTCGGTCTGCTCTGCCACTTGCTGGGCATCCGCAACGCCGAACAGGTGTCGCGCGATCCTCTCGTGGGTGGCATTTTCGAGAACCTCGTCGTCATGGAATGTGTGAAGGCGCGCTACAATCGCGGCGAACCGGCCGATTTCTGGTTCTTCCGCGACAGCAACGGCAACGAGGTCGATCTCGTCTGGCAGGAGGGCCGGGCCCTGGCCGCCGCGGAGATCAAGTCCGCCTCGACCTTTTCGATGAGCCTGCTGAAAGGGCTCGGCCGTTTCCGGAACACCGTACCCCACTTCGCCCGAGGGGCGCTCGTCTACAGCGGCGATCCCCGTGTCCTTAGTGATGGGATTGAGGTTCGCCACTTTGAGGCGGCGGCGGGACTTTTCGGAGCGGTTGATGGGCCGATTCCCGATCTCCAGTGACGTTTCTCACATTTTGATTCGGGCTCTCAAACGGGCGGCAATGGTGCGTTAGGTGGTGGAAGCGATAGGTCCGGCAAAGCGCCGAATCCCTTGTATTTCGCTGTCGAGTTTTTCCGCTCCTGTCCGTAGTTAACGGATAGACCCGACGATGCGTTCCCTCGCTTTAGCTTTTCTCCTCCTTCTCTCGTCCGCACTTCCTGCGGCCGATCCCGCCGCCTTCCTCGATCAACACTGCGTCGAATGCCACGATGCCGATTTGAAAAAGGGCGGGCTCGATCTCACGGCCTTGGAGACCGCCTTTGCGGATGGCAGGAGCTTCGCGATCTGGGTAAAGGTCCACGACGCTATCGGGAAGGGCGAGATGCCGCCGAAAAAGAAACCGCGTCCCCCCGCGGACGAGATCGCGAGGATGACCGCGTGGCTCGATCAGCAGCTCACCACCGCGGACGAGGCGCGCCTCGCCGAGCACGGCCGCATCCGCCTGCGACGCATGACGCGCACGGAGTTCCAGAACACCCTCCAGGATCTCCTCGCCCTGCCGCGGCTCGACATCCTCGCGATGCTCCCCTCCGACGGCCGCATCGGAGGCTACGAGAAGATCGCTGGGGCGCTCGACATTTCCCCGGCCCATCTCGAGGCCTACGAGGCGGCGGTGGAAAAGGCGCTCGACGCCGCCATCGCGAAACATTCGCAGCCGCCACGGGTCTTCCAGCGACGCATTTACCCGGCCGGTCTGTTCAAGTTCGGAGGCAATCTCGTCCAGGGCCAGTTCGTGCTCTTGAAAGACAAGCAACCCGATCCGGCCCTCCCGGTGCGCGGTGGATTCGAGGACAAGACCGGACACGTGGGCGATGCGGGGCCGGACCTGGAGGAGCGCAAAAAGCAACTCGCCGCCTTGGTCGCCGCGAAGAACGAGAGCGAGGTGGGATTGCTCAATCCCAATCTCGCGGGTTAAGAGGCGGCGATGAACGTGTCGCCGATCTATCCGGGTCTCTATCGCATGAAACTCTCGCTCTGGGGTTTTCACTGGAATCAAGGCAAGCCGGAGCCCTGCGCGGCACCCCAGGCCGCGGTGCTGCGGGCGCATGAGGAAGGCAAGCAGCAGGAAGGCGGGCGATTGCTGCGGGCCTTCACCGCTCCCTCGATGCAGTCGAACGTGGCAGAGATCACGGAGTGGCTCGACGCGCACGAGAGCATCGTCTTCGATCCCGTTTCGATTCCGTGGAACGGTTTGCGCATCGGTCAGGTGGCGGGTCGGGCGGCGAAGCATGTCGGGCCGGGCGTGGCGATCGACTGGTTCGAGATCGAGGGACCGATCCACCCGATCTGGCCGCCGGAAAGCCACCGGCGTTTGTTCGGTGATCTGCCGATCGAGGCGCTGCCGCCGGGAAGCGAGGTCGTGCCGCCGCCGCGCGAGGAAGTGCGCAGCATCGGCGGCTATGTGCCGAGCATGCATTTCGATCTCACCCGCAGGAACGCAAGCCGATCCTGGAGACGGTGCAGTCGGCGCAGCCGGTGGAAGACGCGCGAAAATTGCTCGCCGCGTTTTTGCCGAAGGCCTTTCGGCGCGAGGTCACGGACGAAGAGATCGAGCCTTACCTGGCGCTCCTGAAATCCCGCCTCGCGGCGAAGGATTGCTTCGAGGAGGCGATGCGCCGGGTCTATGTCGCGGTGCTGACCTCGCCGGATTTCCTTTTCCATCGCGCGGACGGGACGGTGAAGGATGCCTACACCCTCGCCTCACGCCTTTCCTACTGGCTCTGGAACGGTCCGCCCGACGAGACGCTCCTCGCCGCGGCCCGCGAGGGAACGCTCGGGACCGACGAGGGCATCTCCGCTCAGGTCGACCGGCTCATCGCCGATCCGCGCAGCGGTCGGTTCATCGCCGACTTCGCCGACCAATGGCTCGAACTGCGAAGGCTCGCCGAGACGACGCCCGATCCGCAGCTCTATCCGGAATACCGTTTTCTCCTGCATGAAGGGATCGCGGAAGAGCCGCGGGCTTTTCTCCGCGAGCTGATCGACCACGACCTTCCGGCGCGGGCGCTCTTGCAGCCCGGCTTCGCGATGGTGACGCAGCGGCTCGCCGAGCATTATGGCATCGCCGGAGTCCGCGGGGTCGAGGTGCGGAAGATTGCGCTGCCCGAGGGGAGCCTTCGTGGAGGTTTGTTAGGGCAGGCCGCGATCCACAAGCTGACCGCGAACGGCACCACCACTTCGCCGGTGACGCGCGGCGTCTGGGTGATGGACCGGCTCCTCGACGATCCCGCCCCGCCGCCGCCTCCGGGCGTCTCGGCGATCGATCCCGACACCCGCGGTGCCACCACCGTGCGCGAGCAGCTCGACAAACACCGTGCCGACGTGAGCTGCGCGGCCTGTCATGCGAAGATCGATCCGGCGGGATTCGCGCTGGAGAGTTTTGATCCGGTCGGTGGCTTTCGCGAGCGCTACCGGTCGAATGGAAAAGGCGACGATCCGCCCGAAAAAGGGAAGACCACGTGGCGGGTGAACTACAAGCTCGGTCCCGCCGTCGATGCCTCCGGCGCGTTGCCGGACGGGCGCGCTTTCGGCGGCTTTGCGGCACTCAACGACCTGCTTTCCGGTGATCCCGACAAACTCGCTTGCGCCTTTGTCGCCCATCTCTCGCGTTATGCGACGGGCGCAGAGGTCAACTACGCCGACCGCGCGGAGATCGCGAGGATCGTGGAAGGGACGAAGGGGAAGGGGTACGGTCTGCGGTCGTTGATTCAAGCCTTGGCGCAAAGCCGGATGTTTCAACGATAGTGAAAATCCGACGTGCGGACCACAATTCCCACGATCATGAAGTTCGCCGCCGTCTCTTTTGTTCTCGCTCTTGTCATTTCGGCCACCCCGTTGATTGCGGCTGAAACACCCTATTCGCCGGATTGGGCGGAGGTCGCGCCGAAACGGGTCATCCAACACCCTGCCTCCGATGGTGAGTCATTGGTGAAGACGATCGCGGCCTTGCAGCCGGGCGATCAGCTCGTAATCGCCGCCGGCACCTACCGAGTTGAACGAATGTGGGACATCCGCGTCAGCGGCACGGCGGAGGCTCCCATCTGGATCGTGGCCGCGGAGGGTGCGCAGGTCGTGCTGACCCGGTCCGATGACCGGCAGAATATCGTCAACATCGGCCAGGGCGGAGCGGTGGAATACCTCTGTCTGAGCGGCGTCGAAATCACCGGCGGCAGTCACGGCCTGCGGCTCGGCCGTTGCCGTGAGGTCTGGATCGACCGGTGCCACATCCACCACACCGGGCAGGTCTGCCTCAGCGCCAACAGCGCCGACACGAGCCGGCTTTTTCTCACCCGCAACCATATTCACCACGGCGGCGGCCATGGCGAGGGCATGTATCTCGGAGCCAACGAAGGCGAGTTCATCATGAGCGAAAGCGTCATCGCCTTGAATCACATCCACGATTGCCGCGGGTCGCAGGGCGACGGCATCGAGGTGAAGCAGGGATCGTGGGGAAACCTCATCGCGGAAAACGATGTCCACGACACCCAATACCCCTGCATCACCGTCTACGGCACCGCCGGGAAGCCGGTGAACGTGATCGAACGCAATCTTTGCCGGCGCAGCGACGATCACACGATGCAGGTGCAGGGTGAGGCGATCGTGCGGAACAACGTCCTCATCAGCGCGAAGGGATCCGGTTTCGCGAGCACCGATCATCAGGGGAAGACGGTGAACCTCCAGGTCATTCACAATACGATCATCAATGCCGGACACGCCTTCAGCGGTGGCTCGTGGAAGGGACGCAAGGGGATGGTGCTGGCTAACAATGTCCTCTATTCGCGTGACCAGAACGCGCTGCATTTCGCCAATGGAAAGGACGGGGTCGTCATCGCCGGCAACGTCATCGTCGGTCATGGGCCGAAGGAAGGGACTTCGCCGGGACGCGGGCTCGAGGACTTCACGAAGGTGACGTGGGATGCTGCGGAGCACGATGCCCGGCCGACCGCGGCTGCGCCCCTTGACCGGGCCGATGCGCGATATCTACTCAAGACAGATCTCGCAGATCGCCCCCGCACGGAAGCCGTGAGCGGAGCATTGGCACGCTGATTTTACGAACCAGGACCTCCCACAAATCATGAAACCAACTCTTTCGCTCCTCACCCTTCTTCTCCTTGCGCCGCTACCAGCGCTTCACTCCGCCGAGTTGAAGCTGGCCTCCGTCCTGTCTGACCACATGGTCCTGCAACGCGACAAACCCGTCGCCGTGTGGGGTTGGGCTGATCCGGGCGAATCCGTGACCGTCTCGTTTGCCGGGCAGACCAAGTCAGCTACCACGGACGCGGATGGCAAATGGTCGTTGAAGCTCGGTTTCCTCACCGCTTCCGCCGAGCCGCGCGTGCTTCTTGTTTCCGGCAAGGAGGGGCGCAAGGTCGAGGTGAAGGACGTGCTTGTGGGTGAGGTCTGGCTAGGCTCCGGACAGTCGAACATGGCGATGACTGTCGCAGGTTGCTATCACTTCGATGCGGAGAAGGCGGCGGCGAAGTTTCCGCTGATCCGTCATTATCGCGAAAGCTCTGGCCCGGCTGAGCAGCCGCAGGAACAAGGCAAAGGCGCATGGCAAGAATGCACGCCGGACAACGTCGGAGGCTTCTCCGCCGCGCTGTATTTCTTTGGCCGCGAGATTCACAGGGAAGTCGGCGTGCCCGTCGGCCTGATCAATACCTCCGTCGGTGGCACGCCGATCGAGTCGTGGGTCGCGGCCGAGGTGCAGTCCTCCGATCCCGGGACGAAGGCGAACTACGACACGCGCCTGGAAGCACACCGGAAGTTTGATCCTGCGCAGGCTCCCGCTTTGCATGAAAAGCAGATCGCCATTTGGAAAGCCGCCTCCGAGAAGGCCAAGGCCACCGGCACGCCCTTCGTCGTTCCTCCGCCGAAAGATCCGCTGGCAATGTATAAGCTCAAAGGAGGCCCGAGCGGTCTTTTTAATGGCAAGGTCGTCAATCTCGCACCCTACACCCTGCGTGGCATGCTTTGGTATCAAGGCGAAGGCAATGCCAACAGCAATCCGGGCCTCTACCACACGCAGCTCACCCAGCTCGTCACGAGTTGGCGCGCGCTTTGGAATGATGAGGTGCCCTTCGCGTGGGTGCAGTTGCCGAACTACACCTCGCCCGGTGAAGGCTGGCCCCGCGTGCGCGAGTCGATGCTGAAAACCCTCGCGCTCCCGAACACCGGCATGGCCATCACCATCGACCTCGGCGATGCGAAGGACATCCATCCGAAGAACAAGCAGGATGTCGGCAAACGCCTTTCCTACTGGGCGCTCGGCACCGTCTATGGCAAAGACGTCCCTGCCACCAGCGGCCCGCTGCCCGCCGGCTCGACTGTCAGCGGTAATGCCATCACCGTCTCGTTCAAGCATGCCAACGGCGGGCTCAAATCCATCACCGGCGGTCCACTCACCGGCTTCCAGATCGCTGCTGCCGATCAGCAATGGAAGCCCGCCGAAGCCAAGATCGTCGGCGAGACCGTCATCGTCAGCAGCCCCGAGGTCGCGCAACCTGTCGCCGTCCGCTATGCGTGGAAAGACTGGCCCGACTACAGCCTCGCCAATGGCGCTGGATTGCCCGCCTCGCCCTTCCGCACGGATGATTTTGCCTTGGCGGCCGCCAGTCCTGCACCCCCGACCCAACCCTCTCCGGTCTCCCCTCCGACCCGGTCGAGTCCACCCGCGCCGACTCCAGGCAAGCCGCTCGCCATCACGCCGACGCCGCGAACGGACAATCCCGGCTGGATGAAGATCGTCGAGCGGCAGGCGGCGGCGGCCAAACCCGGTCAATGGGATCTCGTCTTGATCGGCGACTCGATCACCGCGGGGTGGCAGAGCGGCGCCCCGGCCGAGCTTTGGGCGAAACATTTTCCCGCCTACCGCACCCTGAACCTGAGCATCGCGGCGGATAAAACGGAGAACGTGCTCTGGCGTCTCGGATTCCCCGGAACGCTCGACGGCTACCAGCCCAAGCTCTTCATCCTCATGATCGGCACCAACAACACCGGGCATCGTTTCGGCTCAGAGACCGCCGACGACACCGCCCAGGGCGTTCGCGCGATCCTCGACACGCTCGCCGCCAAGGCCCCCGACGCCAAAATCCTCCTCCTTGCGATTTTTCCCCGGGGCGAAGCCATCAAACGCGAGCGCAACGACGAGGTGAACCGGCAGATCGAGAAACTGGCCGACAACCAGAAGGTCTTCTGGCTCGACCTCGGCGAACACTTCCTCGAGCCGGACGGCACCCTCTTGAAACGGTTGTTCATGGACGAAAAACCTTTTCCCATCCACCTCACCGCCGAAGGTTATGAGGCTTGGGCGAAGGCCATGCAGGCAAAAGTCGAGGAACTAATCAAGGGATGAAACCCGTAATCACCGCAGGCTGCACACTTTTGAATTCAATCGGGCGAGTTGTCTCGCTCTGCCCGGCTCTCACCGCCCTTCTCATCGCACCCCCGGTTGCCCTTCGCGCTGAATCACCGATCACCATCACCGACCGGGCCGTCGTCTTCCGGCACACGGGCACCGATCCGGAAGATCCGGCGAACACTTCGGGATACAACTTCGGACCGAGCGTCGCCGCCCTTCCGGATGGACGGGTCATGGCCGCGTGGTTTGCGTCCCCGTCCGAGGGCGCGGTCTCGCAGCGAATCGTGCAGGCCTTTTCCGCCGATGGAGGCCGCACCTGGCGCGAGTCGACGATCCTGCAGGACTTCGGTGGCGCGGCGGACTTTGATCCGTCGTTCTTTGTTGCCGGGAAGGAGACCTTCCTATTCTTCTCCGCGATCCATCCGAAACTCGACGTCTATTTCCGGCGCAGTGGTGACTCGGCGATGACCTGGTCCGATCCGGTGAAAGTGGGTCAAGTCAATCACACGACCCGGTCCAATGGGATCCGCTTGTCCACCGGTGAGCTGCTCGTGCCACTGCACCTGCGCGGGACGAAGAACGGTGGGGTCATGAAATCGCACGATGGCGGCAAGACGTGGGAGCGGTTCGGCGCGGTCGCCAATCCCGAAGGCCAGGGCGGCGAGCCGACCATCGCGGAGACGAAGTCCGGCGCGATTCACATGATCCTGCGCACAAGGGACGGCCAGCTCTGGCGGTCCATCAGTCGTGACAAAGGCAAAACCTGGAGCGCGGCGGAGAAGACCGGCCTCGCCTCCACCTCGTGCGCCTCGCATCTGTTGTGCGCCCGCGACGGCACCCTCGTCCTCACCTACAATCCCGGCCCCGTTCCGCATCGCTTCCCCTTGCTCATCCGCACCTCGCGTGACGAAGGCGCGACCTGGAGCGAGCCCACGCTCCTCGCCGATCGTCCCGAGAACGTGGGCGGCTGGTCGATCTGCTATCCCGCGCTCACCGAACTGCCTGACGGCACCCTTGTAGCGATCTGGGCGCAGAAGAAAGATTCGACCGGCGGGCTCTACAGCGACATTCATTCGGCGCGGATCACCCTGGGGGACTGATCGGTCCACCTGTGAATGTCGTGTTTCGTCGAGGAAATCCGTATCCTGAATAACGAGTTCTCCCCTATGATCACCCGCCGCCATTTCCTCCGCGCCGCCGGCGCCTCTCTCGCCCTGCCCGTGATCGCCCGGGCGGCGGAGTCGCTCCCGCCACGCCGACTCGTCGCGATCCATGTGCCGCTCGGGATGATGCCCGACCTCTTTTTCCCGAAGCCCGGCGAAACGTCGAGTCCCTACCTCGATCTCCTCGCCGCGCACCGTTCGCACTTCACTACCTTCGCCGGCCTCTCCCACCCCGAGGTGAACGGCAATCACCATGCGGGCCAATGTTTTCTCTCCGGCGCGCCGCATCCGGGGCAACCGACCTTCCGCAACGGCCTCTCGATGGACCAGGTCGCGGCCGAAACCGTTGGATTGGAGACGCGCTTTCCCCATCTCGGCCTCTCGGTAAAAAACGGCGACCATTATGCCGACTCCATCGCGATCTCGCGTTCCGGCGTCAGTATTCCTTCCGAGACGAGCGTCGAGCGCCTCTACTGCCGCCTCTTTGTCGCGGGCACGCCGGAGGAAACGGCCGCGACGATGCGCCGCATCGAAGCCGGCGGCAGCGTCCTCGATCTGCTGCTTGAAAAGACGAAACGACTCGAGAGCACCACCTCACCCGAAGATCGCGCCCGCCTCGACCAATACTTCCAGAGCGTGCGGGAAATGGAGACCCGTCTCCAGCGTCAGATCGAATGGGAGAAACGCCCCAAGCCCGCCGTCGATTACCCGCAGCCCAGGGACATCGCCGACGCGAACCAGATCATCGCGCGCTCGAAGCTGATGTTCGACCTCCTCCGTCTCGCCCTGCAGACCGACAGCACGCGCGTCGTGACCCTTTCACTGAGCACCTTCTCCGTCGTGCCGCATGTGCCCGGCGTGAAAAACGAGACCCACGGGCTCACCCACCACGGCAACGAGCCGGAGAAGATTGCCGAGCTCCGCAGGATCGAGGAGGCGCAGACGGTGGCCTTTGCCGAAATGCTCCAGGCCTTCCGCGATGTCTCCGAGTCCGGCAGCACCCTGCTCGACCGCACCCAGATCCTCTACGGCAGCTGCCTCGGCAACGCGAACTCGCACTCAACCCGGAATCTGCCCATCCTCCTCGCAGGCGGCGGGTTCAAACACGGCGGCCATCTCGCCTTCGATGAGGCGAACAACACGCCCTTGGCGAATCTCTTCGTGACGATGCTGCAAACGCTCGGCGCCCAGACCGATCATTTCTCCAGCAGCACAGGGACGCTGAAGGGGCTGGAGGCGTAGACGGGATTTGAGAGGGCCATCTGGACCGCTCGGCAAGCAGGGAGTCACCTTCACCGGCGGCAAAGGCAGTGCCTACCCGATCTAGCCCGAAAATCTTCGTCTCCGTCATTCCGATGGCAGTGCCGCGATTTTCGGGCGAGCCGCAAGGACACGCAGATGCAGAAGATCACGGAGACGGCATAGTTCACAGGTGTCGAGGTCCGGGCTGTGGATCTGTCTCGAATCACGAGTGAACCGAAAAAAGAGGGGCGGTAAAAATGCCGGATGCCGAGTCAGCTTTTAGCCCGCATGTTTGCCGCCAAATCCACTTCACCATGAAAATCCTCATCGCCCTCTGCGCGCTTTTGCTTCAGGTCCATGTCGGGACCGCCTTCGCCGAAAGCAAGCCCAACGTCCTCCTCATCATGGCGGATGATCTGCGGGACTTTGGAGGGGCGTTCACGAAGGAGGTCGTGAAGACGCCGAACCTCGACCGTCTCCGTGCGCGCGGCACGACCTTTGAACGAGCCTATGTGCAATATCCCGTCTGCAATCCGAGCCGCAGCAGCATGATGACGGGTCTGCGTGCCGAGCAGACGGGCATCACCGGCAATGACATCCCTTTGCGGGAAAAGATGCCGGAGGTTGTCACGCTGCCTCAGCTCTGCAAAGAGGCGGGATGGCAGTCGCACGCCTTTGGGAAGCTCTACCATCTCGGAGGCGGCAAGGATGTGGAAGCAAGGCGGCGCTGGATGGACGAGGGGTCGTCCTGGCACACTGCCCGGTCCTTTGAAGCGACCAGGACCGGACGCAAGATGCTCGAAGGACGAGATGTCACCGACGGCGTGCTGAAATGGTGCCAGTGGGGCGCGGCGGACGGAAACGATGACGATCAGCCGGACGGACAGATCGCCGCCGCGACCGTGGCGAAGATCGAGGAGCTCGGCGACACGCCCTGGTTCATCGGCTGCGGTTTCATGAAGCCGCATGATCCCTTCATCGCACCGAAGAAATACTTCGATCTCTATCCGCCGGACTCATTGAAGCCCTGGAGTGATCCCGCCGACATGACGGTCGTGCCCAGGGAGAGCGTGGGTTTTGGCGACTACGGCACCGCCTTTGCCAAATTCACCGAGGAGGACTGGCGCGAGCTGCTCCGCGCCTATTGCGCCGGCACCAGCTTCATGGACGCCCAGCTCGGACTCGTGCTCGATGCGCTCGACCGGCATCAACTCTGGGAAAAGACGCTCGTCATCTTCGTCGGCGATCACGGCTATCACACCGGAGAGCGGCAGTGGTGGAACAAGAACACCCTCTTCGAGCGCAGTTGCCGCGCACCCCTCATCATCGCCGCTCCAGGTATGAAAGGCGGCCGGACGTCGCAGTCCCTTGTCGAGTTCGTCGACTTGTATCCCACGGTCGCCGACTTCTGCGGGTTGAAGATGCCTCACCCCGCGGCTGGAGCGAGTTTGCGTTCCGTTCTAGTCGACCCCGCCGCCAGCATCAAGGACGCCGCCTTCACCCTCATCACCCGCAGCCCGAAACTCCACGCCCAAAGCATCCGCACGGACCGGTGGCGCTTCACCAGCTGGAGCGATGGGCGGGTCGAGCTCTACGACCACGAGAGCGATCCCGAGGAGTTGCACGAAGTCTCCGCGCAACACGCCGATGTCATCACTGAACTCAGTGCCCGGCTTCAAAAACTAACAGCATTCACGTCAAAGCCATGAGGCCAATTCTTCAATTCCTTGCTCTCTTCCTTCTGAGCCTTTCGTCCGCAAACGGTGAAAACTCACCTAAGCCCAACATCCTCATTATCCTGGTCGATGACATGGGCTATGGCGACCCCGGCTGCTTCAACCCTGAATCAAAGATCGCCACCCCGCACATTGACCGGCTCGCGAAGGAAGGGATGCGGTTCACCGATGCCCATGCGGGCGCGTCCATCTGCGTGCCGAGCCGGTATAGCCTGCTGAGCGGGCGGATGCCCTATCGCAATTGGAATGCGACGTCGGCCAAGCCGTCCCGGAAGGGAGATCCGAACGCCTCGGAAAAGAAGCACTTTCCGCCGCCGCAGCTTCAACATGAGCCGGGCCGACTGAATCTTGCGACGCTGATGAAGCGGCAGGGTTATGCGACGGCTTGTGTGGGCAAGTGGCATCAGGGTATGTCATCGAAGGCCGAGGCGGATGGCACGCTGAAGATGACGCCGGTGGATTTCGGCTTCGATTACTACTTCGGCTTCGATGCGCCGGAGCAAGCGCCGTATGCATGGATCGAAAACAAACGCTTTGTGGTGGCCCCGACTGAGATGATCGAGGATCATCCCGGCGAAGGCGTGGCGAATCCGCAGACGCAGGGAGCGCACTGGCGCAAAGGTTTGGCCGCGCCTGGATGGATGTTCGAGGGCTACCTATCCACCCTCGCGGACAAGACGGACGAATGGCTCGCGAAGCAATCCAGGAGCGAAGCCCCTTTCTTCCTCTACTACGCCATCCCCGCGCCTCATGCACCGTGGGCGACGGCAAGTGAGTTCAAGGGCAAAAGCGGCGCAGGACAATACGGCGATTTCGTGATGGAAGTGGACGCGAGGATCGGCCAGGTCATGGCGACTTTGGACAAGCTGAAACTCAAGGACGAAACGCTCGTGATTTTTTCCAGCGACAACGGTCCGGTCTGGTATCCACAGGACATCGAGAAGTTCGGTCACCGCGCCGCCGGCCCGTGGAACGGCATGAAAGGCTCACTCACCGAAGCCGGACATCACATGCCCTTCATCGCGAGTTGGCCGGGCAAGATCCAGGCGGGCAGTTCGTGCGGCGAGCTGATTTGCTTCGCCGATATGCTGGCCACCATCGCCTCACTGCTCGGCGATCCGCTCCCGGGCGATGCCGGTGAGGATAGCTTCGACATCTCGCTGCTGCTGCTCGGTGAGAAGCCCTCGGTGCCCATTCGCAAGGGCATGGTGCACGTGAACTACGGCTCCTACTCCCTCGCCATCCGCGAGGGTGATTGGAAGCTCATCCTGCCATCCGACGTCTATGTCGTGGAGGACGGCACCGTCACCCCGGACCACTTGGTCGAAACCCAAGGCAAAGGCCCGAATAGCAAGTTCCAGCTCTACAACCTCCGCACCGATCCCGGTGAGGCCGCGAATCTCTTTGCTCAAGAGCCGGACAAGGCGATCGAACTTTTCGCTGCGCTGAAGGCGGACCTGGCACACGGGAGGCGCCGACCGTAAAACACGGCCTGATCCATTTCACCGTCTTGCTGCTCGCCGCGCTGCACGCGACCGAGAATCCGGACTGGCGAAAGCTGCCCATCCTCATCTTCATCCATGGCAGCGGCGGCATCGCCCGTGGCACGATGCCCGGCTTCCACAGGCGGCACCCTGCGATGGTGGCGTTTCATGAATCTAGATACCATATCGGAAATCCGGAGAAATATCAGCATCTCTCTTGGTATTGTGATACTCGGCTTGATCGCGGGATGGAGTAACGCAACTTTTCTCTCTATCTTGGGTTTCTTATCGGGTCGGGTGGAATCATCCGACCTCGCGTCGCCTTCTCATGCCATCTGGCAATCCGTTTCTCCCACCACGATGAATCGCCGCCAATCCCTCCACACCCTCGCCGCCGGATTCGGCGCTGCTTTCGGTTCCTCGATGTTTCCCGGCATCGGCCGCGCCGCTTCGTCCGTTTCCGGAGGGCCAAAACGCATCATCTTTTTCCTCCAAAACCAGGGCTTCGATCCGGCGACCTGCATTCCGGCGGGGATGAAACACAGCGGGTCTCTCGCCGGGGCGAAACTGCCCGAGCCGATCGCGGCGCTCGAGCCTTTCAAAGAGCGTCTCCACATCATCAACGGCCTCCACGGTCTCCACACGAGTCCCTCGCACAGCGCCTTCTTCGGTGCCCTCGGCGGCTACCGCGGCAGCGACGGGGTGCCGCCGAGCGCCTCGACGATCGATTACGAGTTGAGCAAAGTGCTTCCCGAGACCCTGCTGCCGCATCTCTGTATCGGGATGGATTCGATGGAGAACATGAAGGCCAAACCCACCGTCGCGAATCTCTCGGCGAGCGGCGCGGGTCAGCCCATCTTCATGCATTCGAATCCGAACCACCTCTACGAGATGCTCTACGGCGGCATTTCCGAGGGGAACATCCGTGCGCAGCACGAGGCGCGTTCGGGCATGTTCGATCGCATCGAGCAACTCGCCGCCGCGAAGGGAGATGGACTGCCGGTCGCGGACCAGCAGCGCTACGGACGGTTCGTGGGCGGATTCGAAGACATCAACGGGCTCAGGGAACGCCTCGGAGGCGTCTCGGACCATTTGCGGAAATTCGCACCCGCCGTGGACGAGCGCTACACCGCACCGGAGTTTGAAACCGACTGGCACGACGTCCTCCTTGATCTCGGCATCTCGGCGTTGAAGTCCGGCATCACCAGCGTGCTCACGATCGGATCCGGTCGCGGCGAGATCTTCGGCGCGTGGAAAGGACTCGGCGTGCAGGAGCAGGGTCACAACCTCGGCCACATGGAGCAGCCCGACAATCCGATCTGGATCAAGATCCGCCAATACAACACCAGCATGCTGGTGAAGCTGATGGAGGAATTCGAAAGCGTGCCCGAGGGCAGCGGCACGATGATGGACCACACCCTCATCGTCTACACCAGCAACAACGCCGACCAGCAGCACACGAGCGGAGCGACCTGGCCGATGATGTTGCTGGGCAATTGCGGCGGCATCTTCAAGACGGGCTGCTTCACCCAGTTGGATGGCAAACGTCCCATCAACGCGCTCTACACGAGCCTCCTGAATGTTTCCGGTGTCCCGTGCGAGCGTTTCAACATGAGCGGGAAGATGGCCGCCAAATTCGACTCCGGCAGCGGACCCCTCAAAGAAATCCTGACGTGATTCGAATTCTCTGCCTGTGTCATTTCACCTTCGCGGCCGTGGTCTATGCCCAGGATTGGCCACAGGCGGCCGGGCCGAATTTCAATTGGAAAGCGGAAGGTCCCGAGCCTCCCTTGCAATGGTCTGTCGCGGGTGGGAAAAACATTCTCTGGCGCACCACCCTGCCGGAGGGCGGGCAGAGCGCGGTGACGATCCACGGTGATCGCGCCTTTGTGACGACGCACCGTCCGATGGATGAAAACAGCGATCGGCTCGAGCCGAACCTCGTCGGCTACTGCCTCGACGCCAATACCGGCCGGATTCTCTGGACGGTGGACCTTCCCGGGACGGACCCGGTTCAGACCGCCGGGATTTTCAGTGACGCGACGGTCTTTGCGCCGATCGCCGATGGCGAGCTCGTCTGGTTTTTCAATCGCTGCGGTTCGATGGGCTGCTTTGACTTTGATGGCAGACCGATCTGGAAACGTGATTTCCGCCCGCTCACCCGCCACACCAACCGCCAGTGCGAACCCGTCCTCGTCGGCGACAAGATCCTCACGGTTGAGGTTCGCAACAAGGAGGCCGGTGGGAAGGTGCAGCGGCACGAGCCGGTTCCCGACGGCGTCGAACCTCGCGATGTCTGGACCTACCTCCACGCGATCGACAAGAAGACCGGAGACATCGTCTGGGTCGAAGAGGCGGGAACCTCCGTCCACAACACGCCCATGGTCGGGCAGTTGGCGGACGGGAGCTGGGCGGTGGTGCATGGACGGGGCGGCGGGCACGATCCTTTGGAAAAGCCCTACGGGGTGAGCATGACTCTCGTCGACTCGGGCAAGACGCTCTGGAGCCGCGAAATCCACGGCGAATGCTCGTTCAACTCGCAATGGGACGTGGGGCATGTGTTCTGGTTTCAGGGAACCAACCACCTCGTGCTCGACAGTGCGACGGGCGAAGTCCTGCGGACGCAGGACGTCAGCGCGAACGTGGACTACACGGACGCGGAAACCGGTGCCCGCGAGACCGGTGTCGCCCTCAAGGTCGGCAAGCGGATGCCACTCACGAACCAGTCGAACATCGTGGTCGGTGCATGGCACTATTTTCTCGCGCACGACATCACCGCGATCGGCCGCGTGCATATCGGGACCGGCAAGACCGAATACCTGCGCGTCCCGGCACAGTGGGTCGCCGGACCGGAGCCGAAGCGGATTTGGGAAAAGGGCGACGCGATGGCGAATGACACGAAGAACTCCCGCGGGATCGACATCGCGACGGACAAACGCGCCAAGGGCACGGGATGGGGGCACGTCTCCGCCGCGAGTCCGATTCTGGTCAATCGTCACCTGTTCTTCCCCATCATGAACGGCACCGTTTATGTCATCGATGCCTTCGCCGGGACGCTCGATGCAAATGCGCTCATCGCGATCAATGACCTCGGAACTGCGGGCGAGACCTGGACCCTTGCCTCTTTTAGTTATGCAAATGGCCGACTCTGGATGCACACGATGAAGGAAGTTCTTTGCATCGGCGAAAATTAAATACGCTGCTACTGACATGATCACCTGGGCAACTCTTTCTCCAACCGTCTTTTCCCGCATGGTCCCCGCGCGTCCGGGAGCGATCGGAGGGATCTCGTTCCTGGTGACGATGGCCATTGCGGGAATGACTCTGCCAGCTTCCGCCGGGACCTACACTCCTGGTGAGCCCGTTCATGCGGACTTCCAGGATTTGGCTCAAGGTTTTCTCGACAAACACTGTCTCGAGTGTCACGACGACGAGACGACCAAGGGCGACCTCAACCTGCTCGACCTCGGACCCGTCGACGAGACGAACGCCGCCGTCTGGAAGTCGGTCTGGGCGCAGGTCGCGCTCGGGGAAATGCCGCCGAAGAAAAAGGAGCAGCCCGCGGTCGTCGAGCGGCTCCGGTTCGCCGACTGGATCGTTGGCGAATTGCAGACGACGATGAAGGACAAAGGCGGCTTCCATGCCCATCTCGATCCGAAGAAGGGGAACTTCGTCGATCACGATCTCCTCTTCGGCGAACTGCCCGAGGGCGTCACTCTCACTCCAACCTCCTCGCCCGCCCGGATCTGGCGCGTCACGCCGCAGGAGCACATCACGCGGCTCAACGAACTTATCAATACCGAACCGGCTTACGATCCCGCCAAGCCCGGCCTGCGCACTCATGGCGATGTCGTTCCCATCAACCACGGCGGCGAGTTGAAACTCTACTTCGGCATCGACCGCATCACCAGCGTGGTGGGCGGCACGGTGGCCTATGCCACGGCGGTGAAGAGCGTGCCAGTCGTCCTCTCGTCGGCCCGAAAGCACGGTCTGAAGAACTACCCCGATTTCTCCACCGTCAACAGTGCCGAAGCGACGCAGATCCTCGGCAAGGCCGAAGACATCCTGCAATACATGGCCTACGGACCGCTCAGTCTCGTCGGCATGCCCGAACAGATCACGGACGATCCGAAGACCTACGACAAGGTGAAACCGCCGGGCGATCTCCGCGGCCTGCCCACCGCCATCGTTTACAACACGAAAGTGGTCCGTCCTCTCACTCCCGTCCTCGACCTGATGGAAAAGCCCGAGGTCACCGACGAAGGTCTCCGCGCCGCCGTCGATTACCTTTTCGAGGCCCTCACCTTCCGCCCGCCGACCGAGAAGGAGTCCGGTGACTACGTGCAGATCGTGAAGGACAGCATCGCCAAGGTCGGCAAGGAAGACGGCGTCTTCATGGGGCTGTCGTCCCTCTTTCTCGATCGCGACGCCCTCTTCCGGCCCGAGCTCGCGGCATCGGGCGAGCCCGACGCGCATGGACGCGTTTTGCTGCAGGATTGGGAACTCGGCCTCGCCGTGAATCACGCGTTGCGTTACCTTAAGCCCGACGAAACTCTTCGTCAGGCGATACTCGACGGTCGCATGCGGACGCGTGAAGACGTTCAGCGCGAGGTCACCCGGATGCTCGAAGACGACCGCATCCGCAAACCGCGGGTGCTGCAATTTTTCCGCGACTTCTTCGACTACGACCTCGGCGGTTATATCTGCAAGGACACCCGCGCCCTCGCTGCGACCGGTGTCTCGAACCGTGGGACCGATCATTACAGCGCCATGTTTGACGCCACCGCGAGCACCGACCGGCTCATTGAAATCATCCTTGAGGAGGACAAGGACGTCCTCAAAGAACTGCTCACCACCGACCGCGTCGTCGCTGGTCCGAAGGACAAGACCTACTTCGGCAGAAAACACACCAAAGAAGAGCAGGCTCTCGCCGTTTCCGCGAAGAAACAGGCCCAGAAAGAGCAGGAAGAGAAAGAAGTCGCCGAGCTCGCCTCACTGAAGGAGGAGCTGACCCGGCTCGAAGCCGAAGTAAAAACCAATCCCGATGACAAACAGGTGCTGAAGTCCCTCGATCGTCAGAAGAAGACGCTCGCGAACGCAGAGAAGCGGATCGAGGCGGCGCAAAAAGAGCGGAAGCGCGGAGGAGGTGACAACGTTGAGGTCGCCGAGGCAAATCTGACCGGCCCGGCGGATTACGCCCGCGTCAGCCGGCCCACCTTCGGTGCCGGATCGATGAAGCCCGAGCGTATCCTCGCGACCGTCCCCGAGGGTCAACGCCTCGGGATCCTCACTCATCCGACCTGGCTCGTCTCGCAATCCGATGCGATGGACAATCACGCCATCCACCGCGGCATCTGGATCCGCGAGCGGCTCCTCGGCGGCGGCATTCCCGACGTGCCCATCACCGTCGATGCCCAGCTACCGGCCGAGCCGGAGAACACCCTGCGCGAACGCATGCGGGTGACGCGGGAAGCCTATTGCTGGACCTGCCATGAAAAGATGGACCCGCTCGGCCTTCCTTTTGAAATGTACAATCACGCCGGTCTCTACCGCACGACCGAGCTGGACCAGCCCGTTGACGCCAGCGGCGAGATCATCGAATCGGGCGACCCGGCGCTCGACGGTCCCGTCAAAGACGCCATCGAGATGATCGAAAAACTCGCCAACAGCGAACGCGTCGAGCAGGTCTTCGTCCGCCATGCCTTCCGTTTCTGGATGGGCCGGAATGAAACGCTCCATGACGCCCCCGTCCTCCAAGCCGCCCATCGTGCCTATCGCGACAACGGAGGCAGCATGAAGGCGCTGATCACGTCGCTCGTCACTTCCGACGCCTTTCTTTATCGCAAAGTCGAGCGGTGAAACGCTGGCATCGACCCGACAGGGTAGGGGAGGCGAGGTGACCCTGTTGACTCCTCACCGCACCCGGAATGTCTTCGGCTCGCGCTCCATTTCGGCTTCCCATGTGGCGAGGCGTTCCTTGAGATCGGCGACGATTTCGGGATGGGTGTAGTGGAGATTGTGCCGCTCGCCGAGGTCGGCTTCGAGGTCGAAGAGCAGGTCCATCGTGCCGCCGTCGTCGAGGTATTTCCATTTTCCGTGGCGCACCACGCGCATCTTGCGATTCGAGCGGTCGATGCGCCAGAAGAGCGTGCGATCGGCGGCCGGTGCTTCGCCGGTGAGAAGGGGGACGAGGTCGATGCCGTCGAAGACATGTCCGGCCGGCGGTGCCACCCCGGCGGCGGCGGCGAAGGTGGCGGTGAGGTCCATCGTGATGCCGAGCTGGGCGCTTTCTTTTCCCTTCGGCAGCCGGGCCGGCCAGCGCATCAGGCAGGGGACTCGGATGCCGCCTTCCCAGAGAGTCGCCTTGTGATGAAAGAGCGGCCGGTTGTCGGACCAGCGTTCACCCCCGTTGTCACTCGAGAACACGATCAGGGTGTCCTCCGCGACACCGGCCGCCTCGAGCTCGGCGAGGATCATGCCGACACCCTCGTCGATCTTTTCGACCATCGCGGCGTAGATGGCGCGGCTGCCGTCATACATGTTCGCCTTGGTCACGGAGGGCTCCGGTCGTCCCGGCGGTTGGAAGGGCGCGTGCACCGCGAGATGCGGCACGTAGCAGAAAAAGGGGCGCTTGGCGGCGGCATGTTTCTTCACGAAGGCGGCGGCACGCTCATTGATGAGGTCGGTGAAGTAGCCTTCCTTCTTCACTGGATCGAGTCCGTCGCGGAGAGCGTGGGTGCCGTCGTAGTATTCGTGTCGGTAGTAGTCGGCATGACCAAGCAACTCGCCGAAGTATTCTTCAAAGCCGTGGTGGAGCGGATTGTATTCGTCCGCGAATCCGAGGTGCCACTTTCCGAAGGCCCCCGTTGCATAGCCTCCCGAGCGCAGCATCTTCGCGATGCCGGGCGTGGTCGCGGGCAGTCCGATCGCGCCATGCATGTCGGTGGGTTTGATCCACTCGCCTTCGACGAGTTTCTCCGATTCGGCGGAGAAGCCGAGAGCCCATTCGAAGCCGACGCGTTGCTGCCAGCGGCCGGTGATGAAGCCGCAACGCGTCGGTGAACAGACCGGGGCGTTCGAGTGGAAGTCGGTGAGCTTCACGCCTTCGGCGGCAAGACGGTCGAGGTTTGGAGTCGCGATGTCCTTCGCCCCCATCGGCCCGATGTCGGCATAACCGAGGTCGTCGGCGAGAATGAAGACGATGTTCGGCTTTTCGGAGGCGGAGGCGGGGATGGCAGCTCCGATGCATAGGCCGGCGAGGAGGAAGAGCAGGTGAGGGGATTTCATGGGCGGTCGGGACAGCGGGGGAATGGCGGGCAGTCTACGGTTTTTGGCGCATGAATGGCAAGTGCTCACCGTTTTGGGTGGACCCAGGCATCGTGCCAGCCGATGTCGCGCATCGCGTCGCGCAACTTGGCGAGGCAGGTGTCCTGGCGCTTCCCGGCAAATAGGTTTGGCCATCAGTCCTGCCCGCTCGTAGAATCGCCGCCATGAAAGTCGCTTTTGTCGCCCGCTATGGTCCTCCAGAGGTGCTTGAGTTCCGCGAGATGCCCGCGCCGACGCCCGGAGCCGGAGAAGTGCGCCTCCGCGTCCTCGCGACGGCGGTGACGGCAGCTGATTGGCGGATCCGCAGCGGCGTCTTACCGCGCGGATTCGGCGTGCTGCGGGGCCTTGCGCTCGGATTCGGCGGTCCGCGGAAGGGCGTCCTCGGAACCGACGCGGCGGGTCTCATTGATGCGGTCGGCCCGGGCGTGACTCGGTTCGTGGTCGGTGATCCGGTACTCGCGTTCCCCGGCATCGCCATGGGAGGCCATGCGGAGTTTCTTGTGATCCGCGAGGATGGGTGCATCGCGCCCAAGCCCGCGAACTTGAGCTTCGAGGAGGCGGCGGCGCTTCCCTTCGGGGGCATGACCGCACTCGACTTTCTCCGACGCGGCGAGGTGAAGGCGGGCGAACGCGTCCTCGTCAATGGTGCCTCCGGCAACGTCGGATCGGCTGCCGTGCAGCTCGCGAAACACCTCGGAGCGCACGTCACGGCGGTGTGCGGCGCCACGAATGCCTCACTGGTTCGGTCGCTCGGCGCAGACGAAGTGATCGATTACGCCACCCGCGACTTCGCCGCCCGAGGAGCGCCCTTTGACGTCGTCATGGATTGTGTGGGAAATGCGCCCTATTCCCGGGTGAAGGACGTCCTCGCGCCTCGCGGACGATTGCTAGCTGTGGTCGCCGATCTTCCCGCCATGCTCGGTGCCGCCTTCGCCGGGCGCACGAGATCGCATCGCGTCATCGCCGGTCCCGCCTCCGAGAAAGGCGAGGATTTGATGGCGGTGGCTGAGTTGGCAGAACAGGGAGCATTGCGCCCCATGATCGACCGGCGCTTCGCCTTCGAGGAGATCGTCGATGCCTATCGCCTTGTGGATTCGGGGAGGAAGAAGGGAAGTGTCGTTTTGTCGTTGGATTGCCGGGCGGGGCTTAGGGGATAGAGGGTAGACCGTTTTTCGGGAGTTGGGGGCAATTCTGGAATCCCGGGGCTTTAGTGACTCTGGGAACGGGTGGGGGGAGTGGGGGAGGTTTTAAAGTATAGGACCCACGCCTCGTGACCTCCGAAGCAGATCGTGGGAGTGGCGAGATTGTAATTTTACAACTGACACGGGCCCGCGTTGTGGAACGGCAACGCAAACTCGCCAGCGCATTCGCCGCGGAGATTCGTGTCAGCGCGCGAGGAAATAACGGTTGTTCTAGATTTCTGGCCGGTTGGCGGGTTGAGACCGAGGGCGGACGGTGTAAACGGGAGACCCGCCTGATCCACGAAAGGCGTGAGTAGTGTCGGAGAACGAATCCCGTTCTGGGAACGCAAACCAAAGAGTTTTTTCAGGCCGAAACGGATTAGGCATCAAGCAATAGACAAATCGGTGAATTTCGCGATATCGTAGAACTAACCTTCGAGCGTGAGCCTCGGCATCGAGGCATCGTCAGCGAAGACATTCGCTACCAAGTCGAATTCGTTGTATGGTAGGAAGTTCAGAGCACCAGTTTCTTAGATTTTTCATGGCCGGCGAAAACTCCAGAGGTTCTGAGCAATCAGAACAGAACTCAATTTCCTCACTGAGGAAGAAAACTCTTGAGGGCGATTTTTATACTCGCCCCCCGACAATCCAGTCTCTCCTAGAAAGCGTGGATTCCCTTGCCCCTGATGAGTTTTTGGCCCGAGCGGCTATAAAGTCGCGTGACGATGCGGATTATATTCCTAGCGAGTGTCTCCTCAGTGTTTTGCGTGCCAACCGCAAGAA
Source organism: Akkermansiaceae bacterium UBA2381 (assembly GCA_002344215.1). Classification (GTDB taxonomy): domain Bacteria; phylum Verrucomicrobiota; class Verrucomicrobiia; order Verrucomicrobiales; family DEV007; genus Arctic95D-9. Next base: position 117,625 of record DDSV01000052.1, on the reverse strand, counting down.
TAGCACCACCCCCTACTTCGAAGGCCTCTATCGCCTCCTTTCAGAGCGTATTGTCAGGAGTTTACCTCGCGCAGACGGTCGAGGTGACGATCCTATCAATCTCACCAACAGCCTCATTCGCGATGAGGTCGTTTACCGGTTTATCGCACTGCTCGGTGAAGATTGCGACGATTACTCAGAGGGGCTCGACTACTTTGAAGTCCGTTTCGACGGTGCTTTGGCCAACCTCCGAAGGGATGCTATGGAAAAGGTCTACCGGGAGCAAAATAGGAATGCTCCCATCGAGGTCGATGATGAAACGGGCGATCTTCCGCCCTCCGTTGAACAGGCTGCCGGAAGCTTTGATCCCTTCGATCCAAAAAAACTTGATCAAGATTTTTACCGGCGCCAACTTTATTCAGCGATTGACACATTACCTCCAGAACAAAAAAGGGTAATTGAGATGATCTTGAAGAACTTCCCCATCGATTCGAACGACCCCAATGCAGTGACCATCTCAAAATCTTTGGGGAGATCTGAAAAAACTATAAGAAACTACCGGGATGCAGCCTTCGTTTCGCTCCGGGCAGCATTGAAGGAGGATAAAGATCAATGAGTTCTGTTCCACATAGACCTTCACTGGATGATGTTCTCAATGCTTTTGCCGTTGAGCCTGATCCAGGGCGTGAAACATTAGAAAACTATCTTCGTAGTTTTCCCGAATACGCTCCGGATCTCGTTGACCTTTCATTGGAATTGTCGCGCCCGGGTACATCGTTTGATGATTCGCTCTCCGATTCCGAAATAACTCTCATCGAGTCCTCTTGGGAAAAATACTGCGTTGCCGTGGCCGCGGCTTCTGCCGACCCATTTACATCTTTGTCGCTGGATAGGCTTCGCCATGTTGCAAAGTCCCTAAATGTGCCCAGGCAAATACTATCCGCCTTTCGTGATCGAATTGTGGTCGTGTCCTCGGTTCCAAAACCATTCCTACAACACCTTGCCGCTTCCCTTGAACGAAGTTTCGACGAGATCGTCGCTTACCTAGAGCAATCTCCTTCATCCGCGGTTGCGCTGAGCCACAAGGCAGACGAGAAGCCAAGAATCCGCGAGACCGTGGAGTTTGAGCAGCTATTGATCGAGGCCGGTGTGTCTGACGACGATCGAGTCCAACTCTTGACGGAAGAAGAATGAGATGGATTCAGTCGAACTGGCCAGGCAAATTGCCGCGCAACTCCATCGGCAAGCGGTATCCAGTGGTGCGGATCCCGCGAAGCCCTACGATTTCGCTATCGCGGAAGCATCTCGGAGGGACCTTGACGTCGAAATGGCCGCGCCTGGCGCAGCCATCCTGAATGGTGGGCGTGCGATTTTTTCGTCGCTCGACCGTTTGATTATTCATGAGAGTGTTGGCACTGAATTCGACAAGGCCTTCCTTGTTGCACACGAGATCGGACACGCCGAACTGGGAGATGATCCTCAGGGCGAACCCGTTCGGGAAATTGATCCTGCACGATCTGCGGAGCCGTCTCCGGTGGGAATGGACCGCGTCGTCGATTATGGCCGTCGACAACGGCGCGAGATCCAAATGGACATATTCGCCCGAGAATTCCTCCTGCCGAGGGAGGTGCTTCGCTTTCTGCACCTCGAGGGTCGGTATACTGCGTCGCAAATCGCCGAGCGCTTCAAGGCACCCTTCGAGATCGTTGCTCAGCAGCTCTTTGATGCTCTGCTGTTGCCGTCGATCGCGCCAGATTCCAACGAGAATTCCGAAGCGCACGAACCAAACTCGTTGCAAGCCGACGCTGCAAATCATCGTGGTCCGGCTTATTTACTCGAAGCTGGTCCGGGCACGGGAAAAACTCAAACTCTAGTTGCCCGCGTCGAAGCCTTGTTGAACGACGGAATCGATCCCCGCCGGATTCTCTTGCTGACTTTCTCAAATAAGGCGGCAGGCGAGATGAGTGACCGAATCTCACTCAAACATGCTTCCGCTGCGGCTGCCATGTGGATAGGCACTTTTCATGCATTCGGGCTCGATTTCATTCGCCGATTTCATGCCGAACTGGGTTTGTGCAAAGATCCCCGCATGCTAGATCGTACTGAAGCGGTTGAGCTCCTTGAGCAAGAGTTTCCAAAACTTGGACTCAACCATTATAGAGACCTCTACGACCCGACTCAGAATATTTCCGACATTCTCGGCGCGATTTCCCGGGCGAAAGATGAGGTGGTTGACGAGTGCCAGTATGCTGAACTCGCGAATGAAATGCTCCGGCAGGCTGGCACGGAGGGAGAGAAAGAAGATGCCGAACGGGCACTCGAGGTCGCAAAGGTTTTCGAAGTCTATGAATCACTGAAACGAGGCGCTGGCTGCGTGGACTTTGGCGACCTGGTATCTATGCCGGTCCGACTGCTCGAGAACAATGAAACAATCAGAGCGCATTTTCAAGAACAGTATCAGCACATTTTGGTTGACGAATATCAGGATGTAAATCGAAGCAGCGTGCGCCTTTTGAAGGCGCTTTGCCCAGATGGGGAAAACTTGTGGGCAGTCGGTGATGCGAAGCAATCGATTTATCGGTTTCGAGGAGCCTCCTCCTTTAATATTTCAAGATTTGGAACGGAAGACTTTGCAGGCGGTCGACGCGGTCGTCTCAAGAGAAATTATCGCTCCGTTGAGGAGATAGTTAACATCTTTTCTACTTTCTCCGTACAGATGTTAGCCGGAGATCCCGAAAGCGGATTAGAGAATATTCGTGGATCCGGCGGCCAGAACCCGGAACTAAGGAAAGTTGCAAGCGCCGAAGAGCAGTCGGTAGCCATTGCGGACGCTATCCAGGAGATGTTTAACGCCGGCTACACGTATCGTGATCAAGCAGTTCTTTGCACGGGCAACGAGAAGCTTTCCGCTCTCGGACAAGATCTTGAGCGCCTCGGAGTTCCCGTTCTTTTTCTCGGTAGTCTCTTTGAGCGTCCGGAGGTTAAAGACTTGTTTGCTTTTTTGAGCATATTAACGGATCGCCGCGCGATGGGGCTCGTCCGCGTTGCCAGTTGGCCAACGTTCCAGATGTCGATGTCAGACGTTGCTGCCGTCCTTGCCCATCTCCGCGAAGAGGACTTCGCTCCGGCAGGTTGGCTTCAGAATCTTGAAGCGATTTCCGAGTTGACGGAACAAGGGCGAGCAACGTTGCGGCGGGTGGCAACCGTTCTTTCTGGCTTCGACGAGACTTCCCCCCCTTGGGAGGCACTAGCCAGAATCCTCCTTGATCGAACGCGGGGCGCTGCCGACATCGCGTCGTCCGAAGAAATTCCCGAAAGAGCGCGCGGGATCGCGATCTGGCAGTTCATGAACTTCGTGAGGGTTCAACCTGCTGGGCAAGGCCTCCCGATAGCGCGGCTGCTGAATCGTGTTCGCCGACTCTTGCGGCTGGGAGATGACAGGGACCTGCGGCAGTTACCAGCAGCTGCCCAAGCAATCGATGCCGTCCGCCTGATGACGATTCACGGCGCGAAGGGTCTGGAGTTCCCCGTGGTTCATCTTCCTGGTATCAATGCTGACACGATTCCCAGGACTCCGGCTTCGCCACCTTGTCCTCCACCAAATGGAATGGTCGAAGGGGGCAAGGGAAGTGCTGGCGAAATCCTTCGGGTCGCTCACTTGGAAGAACAGCAATGCCTGTTCTATGTTGCATTGTCACGTGCCCGCGATCGGCTTTTTCTCTTCGCCCCAACCAAAAAATCAAACGGCCATAACCGATCGCTTTCGCCGTTCGTCGACGTCCTCGGCTCACGACTCCACGTGCGAGATGTTGTTCCAGTGCGTTCTCTTCCACTCGCTCCGGAGCTTGGTGAAATTCAGCTCTCAGTTGATGGAAGCCTGCTCTTCAGTGGGTCACAAATCACGCTCTACGAGAAATGTCCTCGCCGTTTCTTCTATACTCATATACTTGAAGTGGGTGGTCGGAGGACCGCTACGCCATTTATGCGCATGCATGATGCCGTTCATGCAGTTTTTCAAAGTGCGATTGCCGACAACGTTGGAGATGAAAGCCTCACCCTACTTGAGGAGCAAGTCGATAGGGCGTTCGAGCTTCAAGGACTAGCAGGCCATGGCTACGCCGTTGAATATCGGCAATTTGCTCTAAGCATGCTTCGGTTCTTCGTGTCTACTCGTGAAGGACATACTAGCGAGGATCCGACAGTCCTTGCCATTTCCGTCGGAAGCGGAAAGATATTTGTTAAGCCCGATGATGTTCTATTGGCTCCGGACGGACGTCGAACGCTTCGCCGAATCCGTACCGGTCATCGTCGCTCCACCGATTCGGATGATCTGTTGGCCGCTGCGTTTCTTCTTGCTGCACAAGAAGCTTTCCCAGGTTCGGCTGTCGAATTGGTCCATCTTTCCGACCAATCAACCCAAGCTGTTACGCTCTCTGCGCGGATGCTTGAGAATCGACGTGGGAAGATGACCGGGTTCCTCGATGACATCCGATTGGGCAGATTCCCCGCTGCCCCATCGGCCCGCGTTTGTCCAGGGTGTCCCTCATTTTTCATCTGCGGTCCAACGCCTCCGGGTGTCTTGGAGAAAAAGTTTTAGTTTTTTTACCGGTCGTCATTCCTTCTGTCGATTGATCCATTAAACGCGGGATTCCCCTGCGCCAAATTCAACGACTGATGTATTATGACGACTAAGCAACTAATTGATTGTGATGATGTGGGCGAAGCCCTACGCGAGGATCGGCCTCTTCGCCGAGCACGAAACTATCGTTTCCAATTCGCTCTGGGCGATCTCAACTTCCGGCCTCTCACGGTGGCAGATCCGGTTCCTCTCGGACGGCAGATTCTTGAGAGCGCTGGCCTCGATTCCGGGGACGACTACAGCCTCTTCGCAATCCTTGAAGGCGGGGATTTCGAAGATGTCCGTCTCGACGAACCCTTTGATCTCCGCGGTCGGGGGGCCGAACGATTCGTCGCCTTTCAGGCCGACCGAGATTACAAACTGAACCTCGCCGACCGGCAGTTGGAGTGGGGTAAGCCGGCCATTCCGGGAGCAGCGCTTTATAAGTTAGCGGAAGTTGGCGAAGACAAGGCTGTCTTCCTAGAGATGCGTGGTGGCGAGGACCAGCTCGTCGAACGGGATGACTTGATCGATTTGACGGCTCCGGGAGTGGAACGTTTCGTCATCGGCCCGAAGCCCGTCACTACCTACGAGATAATTGTGAATTCTCGGCCGCGGACAGTGGAAAGTGAAGATGTCACGTATGAACAGGTAGTCGAACTCGCGTTCCCTGGGGGTGGGGGTCCCAATATCTGCTTTTCGATGACCTATCGTAACGCCGCCTCGCGACCTCTCGCTGGAGAACTCAGCGAGGGCGGTCGGGTCAAAGTAAAAAAGAAAGGAACGATCTTCAATGTCACGAGAACTGATAAATCGTAGCCCTGACCTGAAGCGGCTCCGTGATGAGGGGTTTTTCATCCAAGTGGTCGGGGGATTCCTTGTCATGCGGGAAGTGCCCTACGTCAACGCTGCTCGTGAGATCAAGACTGGTTCTTTGATCTCGAGCCTGACGCTCGCAGGTGATAAAACCCAAACACCCGACACCCATGTCGCCTTTTTTGACGGCGCGCACCCTTGCAACGCCAAGGGGGCTCCGCTGACAAAGATAACGATCGCCAGCAAGGTATTCGATCTGGGTAACGGGGTGAGGGCAGATCACCAGTTCTCCAGTAAGCCTGCCGAGGGTTACACGGACTACTATCACAAGATGACGACATATGCCGCACTGCTCGCAGGTCACGCAGCGGTTCTTCAGCCGGGAGTGACCGCACGAACGTTTCGGGAGCCCGACGAAGAAGATGAAAGTGTTTTCAACTACGTCGAGACCGCTTCCGATCGAGTGGGTATCGGCACCCTCACGGATCGATTGTCTTTCGATAGACTGGCCATCATCGGGCTTGGCGGTACCGGGTCCTACGTTCTGGATTTCGTCGCGAAAACCCCAGTTCCAGAAATCCGGCTTTTCGATGGTGATCTGTACTTTCAGCACAACGCCTTCCGCTCGCCCGGCGCGCCATCTATTGAAGAGCTGCGGGAGGCCCCGAAGAAGGTCGACTACTACAAGGCGATCTACTCGAAGATGCATCGGGGAATTGTCGCCCATCCGGTCTATCTCAATCAGAACAACCTCGACCTGTTGGACGGCATCACATTCGCCTTCCTCTCCATGCCTGGGGGGGCGGCGAAGCGTGCGATTATCGCGAAGCTGGAGTCGATGAACGTTTCTTTTATCGACATGGGCATGGGCCTTGAACTCGATGGTGACTCGTTGGGTGGAATTCTCCGTGTTACGACCAGCACCCCCGAAATGCGTGATCATTTCCAGGGTCGAGTCCCCGTTGATCAAAATGAGGACGGCGATCTCTACTCGTCCAATATTCAAGTAGCGGATCTCAACGCGTTCAACGCCGTCCTCGCCGTCCACAGGTGGAAGAAGATTCGTGGTTTCTATCGTGACTTCGAGCGGGAGCACCACAGCACCTACACCACGGATGGAAACCTCCTCCTTAACGCCGACCACCAGCCATGAACTACGATCGCTTGGAACACCGTTTCGTGGAGAACATTCCCGACCTTCTCGATTCGGGCGTACTATACGTCTCCATGGAATACGCGACGGCGGCACATTCCTGCTGCTGTGGATGCGGCGAGGAGGTCATAACCCCATTCTCGCCGACAGATTGGAAGATGACATTCGACGGAGAGACAATCACCCTCTGGCCTTCCATCGGGAACTGGAGTTTCCCTTGTCGATCTCACTACATTATTAAACAGGGGAAAGCCATCGAAGCTCTTCCTTGGTCGGCGGATCAGGTCTCTGAGGGACGCCAGCGGGATCGAAACGTAAAGCGAAAATTCTTCGAGCAGCCACCCCAAGCACATCTTCCCCCTGAGCCTACCACTCTCGGATCTGAATCAAAGGGATTTTGGACACGATTACGAGGACGTTTGTTTGGACGAGAGATCTAGTTAGATTTCGCTAACCATGCGCCTAATGCCTCCGAAACGATTTCCTGTTGGCTCCAAGCCTTCTTCGGGTTCGTCCTGAGTATCAATGGGCGGTGAGCACATTTCTGGCCGCTTCACCCGTTATGGCGATCCGCTCTTCGGTCATGCTTTCGCTTGGCTTCAGTATTCGGGAGGGTGTGCCTCCTCCGGTTTTTTGGTACCAAGCTCGCCTTCCCGGAGGAAAGCCACAGCATCGACGCAGTCGAGTGGAGGTGGGCGCGCTAGTTTCTGGTCGGTCCTAGAGTCTAGAATTTGCCTCCCATCCTTCGCAGCGAAAGGGGACGGGAATCAAGAATTGTCTGAATCCTGTCGCCCCTAACGCCCGCCTCCCGAAGCAGCGGATCGGGATTTATATCAGCCCAGACCATCCAGAACCGTAACACCTCAAAGGTTATTGCCGCACTCCGTTTTCCCCCGCTCCGCCTGACCCTGTTCGCTGCTAGACCAGACCCTGTTTGGGCTCCGGAGAGTCGGCAGGTTGCAACATGTTCTCTGATGGAGGGGGCTTCGCGCTTCAACGCACTCGGGAAGTCGGGAAAAAGAGGGGCGGTAAAAAATTGAAAGCAGCTCCAACATTCTTCACCGCCCAATATTTGCAGGGAGCATATCCCCTTACCCCCCAAACACCCCGCGCAAATACTCCGCGTCATAGCGAACATCCGGCTCCACCCCGTTCGGAAGTTGGGTACCCTCAATGTGGACCCAGGCATCGTGCCATCCGATGTCGCGCATGGCGTCGCGCATCTTGGCGAAGTCGATGTTGCCCTTTCCGTAGAGGCCTTCGAAATCCTTGGCGTGAAATTCGCAGATGCGCTCTTTGCCGAGCCGGCGGATGGCTTCGCCGTAGTCTTCGCCCTCTTTGTCCATGTTGGCGACGTCATACCAGACCTGGATGTGAGGCGAAGCGACGGCGTCGAGGATCGTTTCCAACACAGGCACCTTGAGGGTGGACTCGATGCCGTAGATAATGCCCGCTTCCTCCGCGAGGGGCGCGAGTTTCTTGAGAATGCCGGTGACCTTTTCGATCCCGGCCTCGTCGCCGGCGAGGCTGCCTTTTCCAAAGAAGGCGAGGAGCACGCAGCGCGCCTTCAGGCGTTGGGCGACGTTGGGACTCGCGAGGACCCACTTCTCGGCCTCGGGTTCGCTCTTGAGCGGCACTCCGTTGAGCACGGCGAGGGCGAGCGAGGGGACTGCGATCCCCAGCTCGGCGGATTTGGCGAGGTAGGTGTCCTGCAGCTTTTCGTCGAAGAGCGGCAGCCATCCTTCGGCATCGGGTGTGCTCCCGAAGTCGACCTGTACGCCGTCGAGTCCGATGCGTTTCGCGAGATCGAGGGCGGCCGGTTGCGCGGCGAGTTTCATCGTCCAGTCACACGCTCCGATTTTGATCTGCATGCCGACAGTGGCCGCGCGCAGGGCATCGACCTGACCGGCGAGGGAGGCGAGGGCGGTGGTGTGGAGGAAAGTGCGGCGTTTCATGGTCTGATAGCTTACGAAGAATCCGGCACTTGTCTTCGCGCATCGACGCCAACGACTCCGTCGCCATCACCGACGAACTGAAGCAGTGGCACAAGGTCACCCTGACCCTCGACGGTCCCTTCGCAAGAGAGCGTGACACCGAACTGAGCCCTTTTTAGCTCGGTCAGGCGTCCGCCAATGCGGACGAGGATTGGCTGGTCGTGGTGCAGCGGTGAGGTCTGCCTGTTACTTCGCTTTTCCTTTTCCCTTGCCTTTACCTTTGGGTTTTTCCACGAGAGGCCAGTCGGGGTGCTCTGTTCGCGACGAGGCCATGAGGGCGGCCGCGGTTTTCACTTTGTCAGGATGTGTTGCCGCGAGATCGTTTGCCTCGGCGGGATCGACTGAGAGATCGTAAAGCTCGATCTTTGCCCCGGGTCCGTTTTTCACCGCCTTCCAATGCCCGTCGAAGCGCACCGCCTGGAGTGAGGTTCCCTCGTGCAGTTCCCAGTAAAAGGACTCGCGCTGCGGCTCCTTGTCGCCCATGAGCAGGGCCGAGATATCGAGTCCGTCAAAGGTATGGCCTTCGGGCAGGGTTGCTCCCGCGAGCGAGGCGGCCGTCGGGAGGAAGTCCCAAAAAGCCCACGGCTCTTCCGAAACGGCACCGGCCGGCACCTTGCCGGGCCAGCGCACGATCCCCGCCTGACGCAGTGCGCCCTCGTAAAGTGCGCGCTTGTAACCGCGCAGTTTGCCGCCCATGTCCTGATCAAAAAGCCGCCCCACCTCGGACTCCGGATCAAATGATGCTCCATTGTCGCCGGAAAATATTACGAGGGTGTTGTCGTCGATTTCGAGTTCTTTCAACAAGGCGAAGAGGCGGCCGGCATCGCTATCGAGCCGCGTCACCATGGCTGCGTAGGATTTCTGGAGATCGGTCCACGGTTCGTCCGCATAGCTGCCGAGCTCGTCGATTTCGAATTTTCCGTGCGGCAGAGTGATGGCATAAAACAGGAAGAAGGGACGCTCCGCATTCGCCCGCACCCAGCCCTCGACATCCTGCTGGATCAACTCCGGCGCGTAGGTCTTGCCGTCGAGTTCGACCCGCTGCTCATCGTTCCAGAGGTATTTCGGAAAGTAGCTGTGGGCGTGACGCTGGCAATTGTAGCCGTAGAAATGATCGAATCCTTTTTTCAGCGGACTGCCGGTCGTCTCGAACATGCCCATGCCCCACTTCCCCAAGCAGGCCGTCGCATAGCCGGCGGATTTCAGGATCTGCGCGACGGTCACCGTTTCGTCCGGCAGCGGTTTCTGCCCCTCGGGCTTGATCTCGCGGTTCGCGCGGATCGGACAATGCCCCGTGTGTAGGCCTGTCATCAGTGAGGATCGCGACGGCGCGCACACGCTGGTGCCGGAGTAGAGCTGGGGAAAACGCGTCCCCTCGGCAGCCATGCGGTCGAGGTTAGGCGTCTTGATGAGTTTTTGTCCGTAACACCCGAGGTCGCCCTGGGCGAGATCGTCGCAAAGAATAAAGATGATATTCGGCCGATCCGCCGCAGCGGCGGCAGCGGAGAGAGCGAGGCAAGCGAGGGCAAAGAGGGGTTTCATCGGGGCAGGATGGATGGCCCGACCGGCGAAGGCAAGCCTCGGTTCAAGCAGTCCCGGGGGACCGCTTGGCCTCATCATCTGAGACAGCGAAGACTGGTTCTCGAAAAAGAGTCGACGTCTCCCGGTTGAAATTCTACCGTCTTATCGCTCCGATCCCAAGCTGAGCTAAGGTTTCTGGTCGCGTTTCAAGTTCGACTCTCTTGCAGGATTCATCACCAGCCTCCATTGAGATTTGGATCATAAAATCGTAGACTTGCCTGGCAAGCTTCCCGATTTACGGATGACAGACCTTTCCGCGTTCGCGTGAGTTAGGAAACTCCTGAAATCTATTATGCTCTGGACCATCTATCAAAGCGACATGTTTACCTTTCGAGCTCTATGCTGCTCCTGCACGATCTTCGCCAGCGCTGTTGTCCTGACGGGTGCGGTCCGCGGGGCGGAACCGTTTGATGCCTTCCTCGAGACGCATTGCCTCAGTTGCCATGGTCCGGAAAAGGAGAAGGGGGATTTACGGATCGATGAGCTTTCGCGCGATTTCGCCCTCGGTGAGGACACTCATCACTGGGCCGAGGTGATCGAACAGGTCAATTCCGGCGAGATGCCCCCCAAAAAGGAAAAGCGACCGACGCAGGAAGAGATGGCGGCCTTTGTCACGAGTCTCGATTCACGCATCAAAGAGGGACGCGCGGCGCGGATGGCGGCGCGCCCGGCGGTGGCGCATTATCGCCTGAGCCGGAAGGAATATCAAAATACGGTCTATGACCTGCTCGGGGTGCGTTACGATCCCACCAAGCCGGGTGAACTGAACGAGGATACGCGCTGGCACGGGTTTGAGCGCATCGGGTCGGAGCTTTCGCTCTCGCCGTCGCATGTGGATCGTTATTACCGCGCGGCGGAACTGGTGCTGGATCGCGCCTTTCCCGCCACGTCGTCGAGCGAGGCTCGCAAGGTCCGCCAGACGGCGGCCGACTTGCGTTATGGCGGCGGGAAGGATCAGCAGGCGGCGCTGGACCGTTTCGGAATCAAACGGCCGCTGCGTTATCTCCTCTATCCCGGCAACACCCAGACCGCGCTCGCGCCCCACTGGTTCGGAAAAACGGGACCGGAGCACAGCGGGCTCTATAAGGTCCGAATTCAGGCGAGCGGGATCCGTCCGGTTGGCGGTCAACCGGCTCACCTCAGTATCGGCAAGCGGACGGGCGAGGAGACGGTGGACGGTCTCATCGAGTTTGATCTCACGGCACCGGAGGACAAACCGCAGGTCTATGAGTTCGAAGTGTTTCTCGAGATGCCCGCGACCCTGGACTTCTGCGTGGTGGCCACCGATGTGGTGGATCGCAGACAGGGTGCGGCCTTCCGCAATGCGCTCGGCAGCCGGAGTGGCTACATTTTCACGCACAGCAGCGAGACCCTGCTCCTGAATCCGAACGCGCCGCAGATGTTTGACGACAAGGGAAACGGCCTTTTCTCCACGGTGCTGCTCGATTGGATCGAATGGGAGGGACCGCTGGTGTCCGATGCGGAAAAAACCCGGCGCAAGGAGGTGGTGCCCGCTGATGACGCCACGCCCGAAGTGGTCGCGGAGCACTTGCAACATTTCGCCGAACGCGCCTGGCGGCGGTCGGTGAAAAAGGAGGAGCTGTCGGAGTATATGGAATCCTATCGCGAGGAGCGCGAGGCGGGTGAGAAAATGGCGGACGCCTATCGTGTCGCCTTGCAGGGGGTGCTGACCTCCCGGCACTTCCTTTACCTTGTCGAGGGTGACACCGTGGCCCGCGAACGACTCACGGATCCGGAGCTCGCCTCACGGCTTTCGTATTTCCTCTGGAGTTCGATGCCCGACGAGGCGCTCTTCACCGCAGCCAAAGACGGCACCCTGAATGGTGATGGCCTCACGAAAGCAGTGGATCGGATGCTGACCGACAGCAAAGCCAGCCGCTTCATCGATGACTTCGCGCGGCAGTGGCTGCAACTGCACCGCGTCGGGATGTTCCCGCCGGACAAAAAGCTCTACCCCGCCTACGACGCGTGGCTGGAAGCCAGCATGCGTTCGGAGCCGGTGGAGTTCTTCCGTGAGATGTTTGTCAGGAACCTGCCAATCGATGGATTTATTGATTCCGACTGGACCGTGGCCAATGCCCGGCTCTGCGATTTCTACGGCTTGCCCGAGCCGAAGACCGGCGACTTCCAGCGGGTCTCGCTCAAACCCGAGGATAGGCGCGGCGGCCTGCTCACGATGGGTGCGGTGCTCGGGTTGACCTCCGACGGCACGCGGCAACGCCCGGTTCACCGCGGTGTCTGGCTCAGCGAGGTGGTGCTCGGCAAGACACCGCCGCCCCCGCCTGCAAACGTGCCTGCGATCGAGCCCAATCCGCCTAAAAGTCCCAAGGCCACGCTCCGCGAGAAACTTGAGGCCCACGCCAACGACGCGAACTGCGCCGCCTGCCATGCGAGGATCGACCCCCTCGGTCTCGCCTGGGACAACTACGATGCGATCGGCCAATGGCGCACCCACGAGAAGGTCGCGGCGGGAGTTGGTGAGGACCCGCTGGTCAATCCCTCCGGAAAACTGCCTGATGGACGAGATTTTAAGGACGCGAACGAGTTCAAACGTTTGCTGCTCGAAGACCGCGACACGGTCGCCCGGGCCTTCATCGAACACCTCTGCACCTACGGGATTCGTCGAGTTTTGACTTTCGACGACGAGGAAGACATCAACGCCATCGCTGCCGAGGCGAAGAAAAGTGATTACCGCATCAAGGAGATGGTTCACGCCGTGGCGGTCTCTGAGCTGATGAGGAAACGGTGAAGCGTGGAGCTATTAGCGGTTAGCTATTAGCGATTAGCTTTTTCGAGAACTTACACCGCCAATCGTGCTAACCGCTAACCGCTAACCGCTAACCGCTAACCGCTAACCGCTAATGAAAAACTTTCGGAAACTGCAGATTTGGGAACGGTCACACAAAATCACTCTTGAGGTTTATCGGCTCACGCGGGAATTTCCGAAATCTGAAACGTACGGCCTTGTAACCCAGATGCGCCGCTCGGTATCGTCGATTCCAACCAATATTGCGGAAGGCTGCGGAAGAAACACCGAAAAGGATTTTGCCAGATTCCTCGACAACGCCATGGGCTCGGCTTCCGAACTCGAATATCAACTTATCCTTGCTCATGATCTGGAATACATTTCCATCGAAGCCTACGAAACGACGAACCGGGAACTCACCGAAATCAAGCGCATGCTCAACGCCTTCATTCAAAAGCTAAGGACCTCAGAAAAATCCAATAAAAGCTAAAAGCTAACCGCTACCCACCACTCCATGAACTACCTCTCCCAATCCTGGCTGATCGACCGTCGCCACGCCCTCCGAGCCCTTGGCGGTTTCGTTTCGCTGCCCTTGCTCGAGTGCATGGTTCCGCTACGCGCTTCTGAGAAAGCCACCACTACGCCTAAGCGCAGTGCCTTCATTTATCTTGCCAATGGCGTGCATTCGCTCAACTACCAGATCACCAAGCCGGGCAGGGATTACGAGTTCTCCCGGTCGCTCAAACCTCTGGAAAAACACCGCGAGGTTATCACGCCGATCAGCGGGCTGCATCATCCGGGTAGCCTCAGCCACCACCACAACTGCATCAATATTTTCCTCACCGGTGGCAAGCTCGGTCCATCGGATCGGAACACCATCTCGGTCGATCAGAAGATGGCTGAAGTCACGGCGCAGCACACCCGGATCGCTTCGATGGAGGTCGCCCTCACGCAGGGGTCCCTCGCCTGGACCGCGGACGGGGTGCAGTTGCCCGCACTGCGTCGTTGCAGCGAAATTTTCGCCTCCCTCTTCGAAGAGCCGAAAGGAGGCAAAGAAGCCCAACGTCGTGCCTTGCGCCGCAAAGGCAGCGTGCTCGACGCCAACCTCGCGGAAGTGCGCCAGCTCGAACAAAAGATGGGATCCGAGGACAAGGGGCGCCTCAATCAATACCTCACCTCAGTCCGTGAAGCGGAGATCCGCACGCGGCGGGCCGATGCCTGGCTCGACACCCCGCTGCCCGCCGTCTCCGAGGCCGATCGCCAGCGGACCAACCGCGACATCGCCGCCACAATGGCGGGCGATTATTTCCGCACGGTCTATGACCTCATGGTGCTCGCCTTCCAGACCGATGTGACCCGCGTGGCAACCTTCAGCCTCGGCGGGGAAGGGGATGCCTTTGCCATTCCCGAGATCGGAATCACCGAGTCCCGCCATCAGCTCAGCCACCACGGCGGCGACGCCGGTTACATGGAGAAGCTCACCAATTACGACACCTTCGCGATCGAGCAGTTCGGTTACTTCCTCAGCCGCCTTGCCGAGACCAAGGATCTCAATGGCAAATCTCTCCTGGGCTCCACGATGGCCCTCTTCGGCAGCGGCATGTCCTACGGCCACAGCCACGGCAATGCGAACCTCCCGCTCGTGCTTGCCGGCGGTTCGGACCTCGGTCTGAAACACGGCAGCCACCTCGACCTGAACAAGGATGCCGCCGCATTCCAAGGATACGCCCTCGGCCCTGACGGAGCACTCACCACCGCCCATTACCAGCTCTGCAGCCGCCCGGTGAACACGGATGCCCACATGAGCAACCTGCTTCTCCTCATGGCTCAGCGGATGGGGGTGGAGGCCGACCAGTTTGGTGACAGCAACAAGGTCATCGCGCTGTGAAACGGTTTGTCGTTCCAAGGGTGATTACCAGCATGTTTCTGATTTGTCTTCATCTTCTGGCTTCCCTGAATCGGCTGGAAACAAACTCGAAGATCGAAGAATCAGGATCAAAGAACTGAAGCGGACGACCGTTTGCCTCGGCATCTCCCTCCTAACAGGCGTTCACGCCATCGCCGCCAACGAAGAACCAACAACTAACGACATGCCACCCGTCACACCGCTATTCTGCGCAATCACGACCCTCGCTTTCTCGACCGCGGCCGCCGCCCTCGACTCCCATGTTGAATTCGTCATTCGCACCGTCGAAGCCGCTAAAGGCAAAGTCGAAAAGACCGAAGACGGTCAGAGCCTCAAGCTCGTCGATCTCGCCGTGCCAAACACCGGCCCGCATGACCACCGCAAAGACGATCCTTATGATGCGGCCTTTTTTGAGCATCTCGGCCACATCACCACGCTTGAGTCGCTCAACGTTATCTCAACCAGGTTCAACGACGAGTGGATACCGCACATCGCGAAGCTCACTCATCTCAAGACCCTGCGTTTCACCAACAACGGCAAGCTTACGGATGCAGGCATGGTGCAGCTGGCCGGATTGAAGGATCTGGAGAGCTTTTCCTTCGTGGGCACCGCTATCACCGGCAGAGCGTATGCGAAATTTGATGGCTTCACCAAACTCACCCGTGTCAGCCATCGCGGCAGCAGCATCGACGACGAGGGCCTGAAAAATCTCTGCGATCACCTGCCAAACCTCGAAAGCATCAGCCTCGCGCACGCGAAATTTACCGACGCCGGGGCTCCGAACCTTGCAAAGTTGACCAGGCTCAAGAGCCTTGAACTGGGAGCCCACGCCACGCCTGCCGCGCTGAAACACATCACTTCGCTGCCGATTGAAAACCTCCAGCTTGGCGAAGGCTTCGACGAGCCTGAGTCACTGCCCATCATCAAGGAGATCAAAACGCTGAAACGGCTCACTCTCACGAACTGCAAGGCCACCACCGATGACGATCTCGAGCTGCTCGCGACCATGACGCAGCTCGAATCCCTCGAACTCGGCGGCTTTGAGCAGCCTGAAGCCCATCTGCCGCAACTGTCGGCCTTTTCTTTTCTCAAAGAACTGAAGTTCTATTTCCCGAAACGTTACTCACCCGAGACACAGGCAAAAATCAAAGCCCTCCTGCCAAAGGTCGAGGTGAAGTTCACTCCGTAAAAGTTCCCGTTTTCCTGTTTCCGGTTTGTTGGCCGTTTCAGTGAATACACCCAACGAAGAACAAATAGCCGCCAACTAAGTAAGAAGAACAGAAAACTCATGCTTTTCCGCATCCTCACCGTTCTTTTGTGCGTGCTCACCACAGCTCTGGCTGCCGCAAGCGAGCCCTTCCGCCCCGAGCCGGGCAAGTTCCCTCCTTTGGATAAAGCGCACTCCTACCGTGGCGAACTCGTTTTTGTGGATCACGTCAACCGCCGGGGCAGCCTACGAGTGGAGGGCATCGGTGTGTTTCGCCGAAACGATCCCCATCCTTTCGCCATGCTCCCCTACGGCATGGTCCGCTATCATGGTGCTCCGGCGGATCTCCGTGACATCCCGCTGGGCACCGTGCTGCATGTCCGGGCCTATCTCCCCCCGGACCCGGAGATCTCCGCCGTGCCGGTGCTGCCGGTGAACAATAAGGAGAAGGATGCAAACCACAGTCGTGGGATCGGTATTGCCCCCGCGGAGAACCATGTCCTTCTTCTCGAAGACGAGCCCAGTCACTGCCAGCGCGAGGGTTTGGTCTGGAAGCTCAGAGAGGTAGAGATCAAGGGCCGCGAGGGAACCATTATCGCCAGCCGTGAACCGAAGCTGGGTAAAGACAGCAAGACCGACGGGGAAACGCTGACCTTCGATGCCGCCACCCGCGTCTGGCGCGGTCGCGAATGCCTCCGGATCGAGCACCTGATCGCCGAGGGGGTGTGGCCTACCCGTGGCAGGAAAGCTCTCGACGGCCAGGCTGTCCAGCTCGGCATCACCTGGAAGCCCACGCCGGGGGGTGTGTTCACGCAGTTCCACATCTCGGACATCTGGCTGGACGACGCGGCAATGCAGAACGCGACGATCCATCAGACCGAGACACACAAGGCCTTCATCCGCAGCCGTTGGTTGCCCGGGTGGATTGATGCGGTCGAGTATGGCCAATTCGGCAGAGCCACGGTGACGGCGACCTTGTTCGGCGGCATGGATCCCTCTCTCTATGCCGATTTCAAAAAAGACGTCCCGGCCCTCATGAATGGAGTCGAGAACACGCTCAAACACACCGAAGGTGGCACCGCCGGTCCCACACAAATGGCCGCGCGCGGTAAACTCCTCGATGTCACGCAGGTGCCCGGTGATATCCCGCTCGGCAGCAGCGGCATCCGGATCCGCTTTGAAACCGACCTCATCACCGAAGGCCTGCGCCCCGCAAGAGTCGTCCGTGTCCGTCCCGCCGACTGGCCCGATGTACATGTGCCACGAGAGGAATATCTCAACGGCGGGTCCTCCAACCTGGACGAGCGATTTCCCACCCCGGCTATCTTTCCGAAATACTGATCTTTTTATGAAACCGTTCTTTGTTCTTCGTTCTTCGTTCTTCGTTCACTCACGCTTGTTGCTGTTGGCGTGTTCGTTTGTCGTTCAAGCGTACGCCGCCGACAAAGAACCAGGCACGAAGAACGAAGAACAAAAAACCGGCGAAGCTGTGCCTTTCCGCCCCGAGGCGGGCAAGTTTCCTCCTTTGGAGAAAGCGCACTCCTACCGGGGTGAACTCGTCTTTGTGGATCATGCCAACCGCCGCGGCAGCATTCGCGTGGAAGGGTCGGGCATGTTTTTCCGAAACGATCCGCACCCCTTTGCGATGCTTCCCTACGGCATCGTGCGATACCACGGCGCACCGGCGGACCTGCGGGACATTCCGCTCGGCACCGTGCTGCATGTCCGCGCCTTTCTCCCGCCCGATCCGAAGATCTCCGCCGTGCCTGTCTTGCCGGTGGATAACAAGAAGATCGACGCGAACCACAATCGTGGCACCGGCATTGCACCCGCTGAGAACCACGTCCTTCTTCTCGAAGACGAGCCCAGCTACTGCCAGCGCGAGGGATTGGTCTGGAAGCTGAAGGAAGTGGAGATCAAAAACAACGAAGGCATGATCATTGCAACCCGCGAACCAAAGCAGGGCGGAGACAGCAAGGCCAGCGAAGAAAAAATGACCTTCGATGCCGCCACCCGGATCTGGCGCGGCCGCGAAAGCCTCAGTGTCGAGGAATTCATCGCCGAGGGCGCATGGCCCAAGGAAGGGAAAAAATCACTCGGAGGTCAGTCCGTTCTGCTCGGCATCAGTTGGAAGCCCACCCCGGACGGGATCTTCACCCGCTTCCACCTTTCCGATATCTGGCTGGATGAGGTCTCTATGCAACGTGCCGCGCACCATCAAACGGCAGTGCACAAGACCTTCATTCGGAGCCGCTGGATGGGTGCCTCGATCGATGCCGTCGAGTATGGCAAGTTTGGACGCGCCACCGTGACCGCGACCCTCTTCGGCGGCATGGACGAATCCCTTTATGCCGATTTCGTGAAAGGCTCCTCCGCGATGATGAATCCGGTCGAGAACACGCTGAAACACACCCACGGAGCCTATGGTCCCGCCCACATGGCGTCACGAGGAACCCTTATCGAGGTTACAAAGACATCCGGAGAAGTTCCGCTCGGCAGCAGTGGCATCCAGATCCGTTTCGAGACCGATCTCATCATCGAGGGCATCCGCCCCGGCAGGACGATCCGCATCCGCCCCGGTGCCTGGCCCATCGTCAACGTGCCCCGGGAAGAATACCTCAACGATAACCTCGAAGAGCGCTTCCCGACCCCGGCGATGTTTCCGAAATATTGAGACACTATTATCATGAACCGACAACTTCTGCTCCTCCTCCTGGTCTGCGCTTCCGCTTTGTCGGTATCCGGGGCCTCCTCAAAGCCCAACATCGTCCTCATCTTCACCGACGATCAGGGTTACGGGGATCTTGGTTCCTTTGGTTCGACGACGATTCGCACTCCGAATCTTGACCAGCTTGCGAAAGAGGGGCGGAAATTCACCAGCTTCATGGTCGCCTCGTCGGTTTGCTCGCCTTCTCGGTCCGCGCTGCTGACCGGTTGTTATCCGAAACGGGTCGGTATGCATCAAGGGGTTCTTTTTCCCACCTCGACGACCGGACTGCACCCTGACGAACACACCATCGCCGACCACTTGAAACAGCAGGGCTATGCCACCGCCTGCTTCGGCAAATGGCACCTCGGACATCATCCCGAGGTGCTTCCCACCGCGAACGGATTCGACACCTACTACGGCATACCCTACTCCAACGACATGAACCATCCGGACAACGAGGGTAAACCCAAGGGTGGGGCGGAGGGGATGGACGAACTCTGGAATGATCCGGAGTCCAGCCTGACAAAATGGCAGACCCCGCTCATGGAAGACGGGAAGATCGTCGAACTCCCCGTGGACCAGCGCACCATCACCCGTCGCTGCACGGACCGGGCCATTGGCTTCATCGAGAAAAACCGGGAGACTCCGTTTTTTATCTACCTGCCCTACTCGATGCCGCACATCCCGCTCTACGTGCCCGATGACGTGCGTGATCCCGATCCCAAGCGCGCCTATATCAATACCATCGAGCACCTCGACACCGAGGTGGGGCGGGTCTTCGATAAACTGCGTGAACTCAAACTGGCTGAAAACACCTATGTGATCTTCACGACCGACAACGGTCCCTGGCTCACTTTCAAACATCACGGCGGTTCCGCCGGTCCGCTACGCGATGGAAAAACGACGAGCTTCGAGGGCGGCCAGCGGGTTCCCTGCATCATGTGGGCGCCCGGACGCATTCCAGCCGGCACGGAGTGTAATGAACTCGCCTCGACTATCGATCTACTTCCCACCATCGCGACGATTACCGGGACCCCGCTTCCCGCAGACCGGGGCATCGACGGTCTTGACATCTCCGCGCTGTTGACCGGCGATGCCGGGTCTCCGCGAAAGGAATTTCTCTATTATCACAAAGGCGGCCGCATCGAGGGCATCCGTGAGGGGGATTGGAAACTGCTCGTGAAATACCCGGAAGATAAAAAGGGACTCAAGCTCAAGGGCGAGCCGAAGGTGATGCTTTTCAATTTGAAGGATGACCTCGGTGAACAAAATAACCGCGTGGCGGATGAGCCGGAACTTGTCGAGCACCTCCGCCAACGGATGCTCGAACTGGATGCCGCCATCGGGGCGGGTGCGCGGCCAGTGTGGAGAAAAGATCGTGCGTAAAAGATTTCAACCGGGGACAGAACGCGCCGCGCATGACTTCCAAACTCATTTTTCTCCTTTGTGTTCTCTGCGTCTCTGCGGTGCAAGCCGCCCCCGCCGACAAACCCAACATCCTCCACATCCTGACCGATGACCTGGGATGGACCGCGTTGAGTTGCTATGGCAATACGGACATGGCGACCCCGCATCTCGACCGTCTCGCAGCGGAGGGGATGCGTTTCACCAACGCCTATGCCGATGCGCAGTGTTCGCCCACTCGTGCCGCCTTCCTTTCCGGGCAATACGGCGCGCGCACCGGCGTCTTCAAAGTGCTCAACGAGAAAGAACCTTCGTATGCACCGATGCGCTCCGCCGAGGCGAATGCGGCACTGGGGCCTGACGTGGCGAAGCTGGCGATGACACTGCGGCAAGCGGGCTACACAACCGGCATCAGCGGCAAGTGGCACATCGCGAACAATTTCTCCGTGGCCCCGCTGCAGAAGCGAAGTGATGGCAAATACTTCGACTCCTACGGTTTCGATTTCGCCGGTACGGCCTACGGAGCGGATCATAACGATGACAAAGCTGTCACCGCCGTCACGGATGACATTATCGGCTTCATCGAGTCGAATCAGAGCAAACCCTGGTTCGCCTTCGTTTCTCACTTCACGCCGCACACGCCGCTGGAAGCGCCCGAAGCGCTCATCGCCAAACACGTAGCCCGCGGGTATACGCGTGCCGCGACCAATGAAGGCAAAGCGACCGAGCGTCCGATCGCGAACTACCTCGCCATGCTCGAGCACCTCGACAACGAAGTGGGCCGTCTCCTCGACAGACTCGATGACCTGGGACTCGCGGAAAACACGGTGGTTCTCTTCACTTCAGACAATGGCGGCCTTTCCCGCGTGACCAGCAACCTACCCCTTCGTGAAGGCAAGGGAGCTCCCTACGAAGGCGGTATCCGCGTCCCGCTTATCGTGCGCTGGCCTGACAAAGTGAAGGCTGGCAGCGAGTGTGAGGTGCCGGTGCATGCCGTCGATTATTATCCCTCTTTTGCCGTACTCGCCGGAGCCGCATTACCTGCGGATCATCCGCTCGATGGCGAGAACCTTCTGCCTCTGCTTACTCAAAGCGGCCCCCTTCAGCGAACCACCTTGTTTTGGCACATGCCCACTTACACGACGAACTTCGGCCGCACGCCCTGCGCCGTCATTCGCGAAGGCGATTGGAAACTCATCCACTGGTTCGGTGACTACCTCGACACGACGGGTTTCACTCCCGATGACAAACCCTACGGCAAACTCGTCGTCGGACCGCGCACCGAACTCTACTACCTTCGCGATGACCTCGGCGAAAGCAATAATCTCGCGGCCGACCGACCGAAGAAGACCGCGCATCTCACGAAGTCCCTCAACGCCTGGCTCAAACGCACCGGAGCCGTGCTTCCCTCGCCGAATCCAGATTTTGACGAGGCGCGCTGGTGGACCAGCGTTGAAGAAAGGTAGGTTTTGGCCGGCTGCCTTGTCACCTTTGATCTTATCCGATGTTTTTCCTGCCTGGATGATCTGCAACAGTTCCATTTCCAAAAAAGCATTCATGACACGCCTCCTCTTCGGCCTCCTCTGCGCCCTCGGCTGGTCGCTGCTGGCATCTCAACCCGACTCCGCCAAGGCTTCGACGGACAAGCCGAATGTCCTCTTCATCATCGTGGACGATCTCACGACGACCCTCGGCTGTTATGGCAATGCGCACGTGCGCACGCCGGGGATGGAAGCCCTGGCGGCGCGTGGGGTGAGATTTGATCGGGCCTACACGCAGTTCGCCTTGTGCAATCCCTCGCGATGCTCGTTTCTCACGGGCTGTTATCCCGAGAAGACGGGAGTGATGGATCTCAGCACGAGCCTGCGCCAGGCGCTGCCCGACGTGGTAACGCTGCCGCAGCATTTCAAAAATAATGGCTATGTCACGGGGCGGATCGGCAAGGTCTTTCATGTGCCCGATCCAAAGACAAAGCTCGATGTCGAACTCGGCGCCACGCTTCACAAAGATAACGAGATCCTCGCCGAGGCCAAAGCGGCGAATGACCCGGAGGACAAACCGCGCACGAACGCCAAGGGCGAGAGTTACAACCGCACCTACGCAGCCTCATCGCGTCCGGCGGCTGATTTCACTGATTACCAGATCGCTGACGATGCCATCGCGACTCTTGATCAGTTCAAAGCGAAGCCGTTTTTCCTCGCTGTGGGCTTCATCCGCCCTCACACGCCCTTTGTCGCTCCGAAGTCGTTTTTCGACGCCATCGACAAGACCCGGCTCACGCTGCCGCCGTTTTATCGCGACGGCGGTGAAGACCTTGCGCAAATCCCGAAAGCATCACTGCGGCCCAACAACAACGTGTTCCGTTACGGCGCACCGACCCGCGATGAAGCCTGTGATGCGACCCAGGCCTACCTTGCCTCCACGAGCTTCGTCGATTCCCAGGTCGCCCGGGTCCTCGCGAAGCTCGACGAACTGAATCTCGTTGAAAACACCATCGTTGTGCTCACCGGCGATCACGGCTACCAACTCGGCGAACACGGTCTCTGGGCGAAGCAGACGCTTTTTGAAGGGGCGAACCACGTCCCGCTCCTCATCGCCGCACCCGGAGTGAATCCCGGTGCGCGCAGCGGACTTGTCGAGCAGGTGGACATTTTCCCCACCCTCTGCGACCTCGCAGGATTGCCGAAGCCGAAGCACCTCCAGGGTCGCAGCCTCAAGCCCATGCTCGATGATCCCGCCGTCAAAGGGCGTCAGGTGGCCATCAGCACGATGATCGCCCCGCACACGAAACAAACCGGTCGCAGCCTGCGCACCGATGCCTTCCGCTACATCGCCTGGGAGGGTGGTGAAGAACTTCTCTATGATTTGCGCACGGATGCTGTTGAACTCCACAACCTCGCCAGGCAACCCGCACATGCCGAGCGCTTGACCCGCATGCGCGAAAGGCTCGCGGCTCATCTCAAAGCAGTCACCACTCATTGATTTTTCGCAGATATGAAGCCCATCCTCCTCCCTTTGCTCCTCGGTGTCCTCAGCGGTTTCACTCAAGCAGCCGGGCCATCGAAGCCTGACATCGTCTTTCTGCTCGCCGATGATCTCGGCAATGCCGATGTCGGCTGGCATGGCAGTGACATCAAGACGCCGAATCTCGACGAACTCGCCGAGAGCGGGGCGAAGCTGGAACATTTCTACGTGCTGCCGGTTTGCACCCCGACGCGGGTGGCGTTTCTGACGGGCCGTTATCCGATCCGATCGGGCATGCAGTTGAACGTGCTGCGGCCGCAATCCAAGTACGGCATGCCGCTGGAGGAGCGGACCGTTGCGAATGCCCTGCAGGACGAGGGATACACCACCGCCATCTGCGGCAAATGGCATGTCGGGCACTTCGACAAGGCCTACTGGCCGAATGCGCGGGGTTTTGATCATTGGCTTGGCCACCTGGAAGGCATCGACTACTTCACGCACCACAATTACTTCAAAAATGGCGAGCTGGACTGGCGTCGGAACGGTGAGCTCGTCGTCGAAAAGGGTTATGCGACCACTTTGGAGGCGGATGAAGCGGCGTCGGTCATCAAGAAACAGCCAGCTGACAAACCACTCTTCCTCTATGTGCCCTTCACCGGAGTGCATGGACCGTTGCAAGCCCCGAACCCGGAAGCGGTTGCCGCGTATCAGCCCGCGATGAACGAGCCGCGTGCCACTCTCGCCGCCGCGCTCACCGCAATCGATGAGGGTTGTGGCAGGATCCTTGCCGCGCTCGATGAAACCGGCCGCCGCGGCAACACGCTCATCGTTTTCTGCAGTGACAACGGCGGCATGCCACCGGGACGCAATCTGCCTTATCGGGCTTTCAAGTCCTCGCTCTACGAAGGAGGTATCCGCTCGCCCGCCTTCGCCGCCTGGCCGGGTCACATCAAGCCAGGCACCGTCATCACCGAGCCCCTGCACATCGTTGATCTCTTTCCCACTTTCGTGAAGGCCGCAGGCGGCAGCCTGGAGCAAAAGCTCCCCCTCGACGGTCGCGATATCATGCCCGTCCTGACGGAGGGCAAACCTTCGCCGCACGAAGACATCCTCCTCAACGCGATCACCGCCAATGACGGAGCCATTCGCATGGGCGACTGGAAACTCATCCTCAATGGCAACGACGGCGTCACGCCCTCTGTCGATCTTGAGACCGGCGAGCGAAAAAAGAGTGGCAAGAAGTCGGATAAGGAAACGCGTTCCGAAAACAAAATCGAGCTCTTCAACCTGCGTGATGATCCCGGCGAAACCAAAGACCTCTCCGCCGAGCAGCCCGAAATCGTTAAGCAACTGCGAGTCCGTTACGATGGCTACTTCAAGGCAGCGGTGAGACCTTTACAATTTCAGCATCGGGAATCCGGCAACCCATGAAGATCCGATGCCTTCTCACCCTGGTGTGTTTCTTCACGGCGCTACCGTCGGCGCAAGCACAGACCCTCATCGAAACCCTTTTCCATCAGCCCGAACTCAATGACACTGCTGCCGCCGAGGCCTCGGTGATCGGCGAGGTGCATCCCGGCAGCGAGAAGTTCTATGTGCGCCTTGGCAACTATGGCGAGACAACGCCGCTGGTGTCGCAGACCTGGGACGCGGAGCGATTCACCGGCCTGTCGGTTCCTGCCGGATTTCAACGCGGTCTTTCACCCGAAGCCGAAAGCACGGCGGTTCAATTACATGGACGCGAGATCGGCATTTGGATCGATTCCGATCATCCCCGGCCCGCGCTCGGCTCGCTCCTGCCGATCACGCCCGCCTACTGGTGGTGGGACCCGGGCCATGCGCCGATGCCTTTCAAGGAAACCGGTCGCGAGTTGGCGATGTCCTTTGATCTCAAAGTGCCCACCGCGCTTGCCGACGGCAAAGCCGTTCCCTACTTAACCACGAATTTCCTCTTCCGCGACACGCGCTCGGAGCAGCAACTGTGGCTCGCCGCGATCATCTTTGATCCACGCGGCGAAGCCCGCTTTCCCGACACCGTGCACGTGGACAATTGGGAAGGTGGCACGCAGTTGCCTATCCTGTTTTCCGCACTCAATCACAATAGCCGGTGGCTCCATCCCGGCCCGGATTCCGCCTTGTTCACCGACAAGCCTTTTTCCGATGATCGTCCCATCAGTGTCCGCGTCACCGCCGCCGAACTGCTCGCCGCCGTCCTTGCGATGAAGCAGGCCATGCCCAAACTCGCCGCCGCCTCCGAGGATTCGCGCGATTACCAGCTCATCCATTTCAATATCAATCCCGAGGTCTATGCTCCGGAGGGAAGCCGGGGAAGGCTGGGGTTGGCCCTACGGGAAGTATGTGTGGACCTCCTTTCCCGGTAAATGCTAACTTCACAAACCCTCTTCCATGAGCCGTAATTCGTATCGTTGCTTCCTGATCGGTTCGTCATTCGCGTCGAATCACTCGTGCCTTAGCGCCGGCATTCGTTTCGCGATGCTGGTCCTCGCCGTATGGGCGGTGGGAACACCGAACTCGTCCGTTTTCGCCCAACCCGACTCCGCCGAGGCTCCAACAGACCGGCCCAACGTCCTCTTCATCCTCGCCGACGATCTCGGGTGGAGTGACACGACGCTTTACGGCACGACAAAACTCTATCAAACGCCCAACCTCGAGCGCCTCGCCGCCCGGGGCATGACTCTAACGCGCGCCTATTCGGCGAGTCCGCTCTGTTCGCCGACGCGCTCGGCGATTCTCACGGGGCTCAGTCCGGCGCGCACGGGGATCACGACACCGAACTGCCACGAGCCTGCGGTCGTCCTCGCGGCGACGACGGGGAAGTCCGCACCTCCGTCGAAAAAGTCCATCGCGCCGATTCCTCCGACGCGTTTGAAAACCGACTACCCCACCCTGACAAAAACCCTCAAGAAGGCGGGCTACGCGACCGGGCATTTCGGCAAATGGCACCTTGGCCCCGAGCCCTATTCGCCCTTGGAGCATGGATTCGATGTCGATGTCCCGCACCACCCGGGCCCCGGTCCGGCGGGGAGTTACGTCGCTCCCTGGAAGTATCCGGACTTCAAGGAGAAGGCGCCCGGCGAACACATCGAGGATCGCATGGCCGACGAAGCGGTCGCTTGGATGGAGCTAAATCGGGAGAAGCCCTTCTTCCTCAATTACTGGATGTTCAGCGTGCATTCGCCCTTCGACGCGAAGGAGGCGCTCATCGAGAAGCACCGCTCCCGCGTCGATCCAGCGGATGGCCAGCGCAGTCCCACTTACGCGGCGATGGTTGAATCGATGGACGATGCTGTCGGTACTCTTCTCGATGCCCTCGACCGTCTCGGGATCGCGGATAATACCATCGTGATTTTCACCTCGGACAACGGGGGGAACATGTACAACGAGATCGACGGCACTACCCCGACGGACAATCGCCCTCTTCGCGGTGGCAAGGCGTCGATGTTCGAGGGCGGGGTGCGGGTGCCCGGAGTGATCGTGTGGCCCGGAGTGACCGAGCCGGGCTCACGCAGCGACGCGCCGATTCAAAGCGAGGATTACCTGCCGACTTTGCTCGAGGGTCTTCAGTTGTCGACCGAGGAGGGTGCAGTCGGCGACGGGGTCAGTGTCCTCCCCGCGCTAAAGGGCGAGGCCATGGCAGAGCGTCCGCTCTTCCGCTATTTTCCTCACGATCCCGGCGTGCCCGACTGGCTGCCGCCGAGTGTCTCGGTGAGCCGGGGTGACTGGAAGCTGATCCGGATTTTTCACGGCGGAGAAAAAGAAGCGCACCGTCATCTGCTCTTCGATCTCGCGAAGGACCCTGGTGAAACCACCAATCTGGCATCAACGGAACCCGCTCTCGTGAGCGATCTCGACGGACTCATTGAGGGATTTCTCGCGGAAACCAAAGCCGTTGTACCCATCCCCAATCCCGCGTTTGATACCGCCAAGTACCGACCCGAACTTGAGGGCAAACAGCAACCGAAAGGCAGGGCAAAAACACCGTCACCGGGACCGGCGGTGAAGGGATGGCAATCGGGCAAGGATGCCACTCTGAAAATCGAGGAGGGCGAACTTCACCTCACTTCATCTGGAGGTGATCCCTGGATTAGTACGACCGCGATTCCCAAGGCTACCATCGGGCCCTTCGCTCTCACCCTGCGGATGAGCAGTTCCGCAAAGGGAAACGCTCTCGTCTACTACACGACGCCCGAGTCACCGCGCTTCGGCAAAGAACAGACCGTTTCTTTTGCCGTCACTCACGATGGAACGGCTCATGACTATCTGATCAAACTCCCGGTGGAAAAGATCACGGCCATTCGCCTTGATCCGGCCAGTGCCCCTGGAAAGCTTGCCATCACCGGCTTTACTCTGCAAGATGCCTCCGGCAAGTCGATTGATCTAATTCCGCGGAACCCCTAACCCCCACGCCCCGGTTCAAGATCGCCTGCCCGCAACCCTGTCCTCATGAAACGCCTCCTCCTTACCGCCCTTTGGTTTCACCTCTCTGTTGTCTTTTCCTGCGCCGCCGACCGGCCGAATATCGTTTTCCTTTTTGCCGACGACCAGACTTCGAGTTCGCTCGGATGCTACGGGAATGCCGTCGTTCAGACTCCCACGCTCGATGCGCTCGCTGCCCGGGGAGTGCGGTTTGAGAACGCCACGGTCAGTCAGGCGATCTGCTGGGTGAGTCGAACCACGATCCTAACGGGTCTCACCGGGCGCAGCTACGGGACCCCTGAAACTCCCGAACAGACCCGGGCCGATGCGGCGGAGACCCTGTATCCGGATCTCCTTCGGGGAGCCGGATACCGCACCGGCTTCTACGGCAAGTGGCACGCCAAGATGCCAAAAGGATACCAACCTTCCGCTCACTTCGACGAGTTCGAGGACATTGGACGAAATCCCTACTACAAAAAGCAACCCGATGGCACTCTCCGGCACGAAACTGAAGTCATTGTGGATCGCGGGATCGCTTTCCTGAAAGATCAGCCGAAAGACAAACCCTTCGCCCTGAATCTCTGGTTCAACGCCTGTCACGCCGAGGACAGCGATCGCCGTCCCGGGATCGGCTTTTACGCGTGGCCGCGATCGGTCGACGGTCTCTACGACGACATCGAAATGTATCCGCCGAAGCTGAATGACCCGGCGATTTTTGAGGCTCTCCCGGAGTTTTACAAAACCTCATTGTCCCGCGAGCGCTACTTTTGGGCGCTGAACACGCCGGAGAAATATCAGACAAACCTGCGGGCATACTCCCGTATGGTTACCGGGATCGACCGGGAGATCGGGCGTTTTCTCGAGGAACTTGAGAAAGCCGGGCTCGCGGAGAATACCATCATCGTCTACTCGGCCGACAACGGCTATCACTTCGGGAACCGGGGCCTCTCCGGAAAGTGGTCGCACTTCGAGGAATCGATCCGCGTTCCCCTCATCATCGCCGATCCCCGTGTCGCGGACGCTCAGCGGGGAAAAGTCTCGGATGCGATGGCTCTCAATCTCGACCTGCCTTCCACGTTCCTCGACTGGGCCGGGGTGACCGTGCCGGATCGTTATCAGGGCCGCAGCCTCCGGCCTCTCGTCGAGGCGGAGAAGCCCGCCGACTGGCGCACCGAGTCCTTTCACGAACATTTCGCGGTGCGCAATCGCATTCCCGCCTGGGAGGGGATACGGACGGAGAAATTCAAGTATGCCCGCTACTTTGATCATGACTACGAGTTCCTTCACGACCTGAAGAACGACCCTGACGAGCTGAAAAATCTCGCCACCGATCCCGCCCATGCCGAAACCTTGAAGACGATGCGTGAGCGCACGGCTGCGGTCGTCGCGGAAATGGGAGGAGAACTTCCGCCCCTGGAAGGTGGCTTTCAGGCCTCGACCGAGGCCCACCCTGTAGCGTCCGCAGCCGTCGGAACGAAGCCGGACAAGGATGGTTTTGTCAGGGTGTTCGACGGAAAGAGCCTGAAGGGCTGGGAGGGAGATCCGCAATACTGGTCGGTTGAGGAAGGTGCCCTCACCGGTAAGACGGACGGTTCGCTGAAGATGAATCGATTCATCACCTGGACCGCCTCGACGATACGGAACTTTGAGATCCTGGTGAAGGTGAAAGTGACCGCCGGAGGAAACAGCGGCATCCAGTATCGGGGAGCTTCGCGTCCTGAAGTCGATCTCGATATTGTCTCCGGTTACCAGTGTGATGTCGTCGCCGACAATCCTGATTACAACGGCATGCTCTACGAGGAGAGGGGACGCCGCATCCTCTCGCACACCGGAGAGAAGGTCATCATCGATCCGGAGGGGCAGCCCTGGGTGGTCGGAAAAATGGAGGTGAAAACCTTCCCGGCTGATGAGTGGAACGAGTACCGCATCCTCGTCGAGGGTAATCATCATCGTCACTGGATCAACGGACACCCCACGGCTGACCTGATTGATTTCGATGCCAAGGGACGTGCCCTCGAGGGTGTCCTTGCGGTGCAGGTTCATGTGGGGCCGGCAATGAAAATCCAATATAAGGATTTCCGGATCAAACATCTCCCCGATGCCCTGCCTCTCCTGAAACCGGAGGATCATCCCATTCCTGCCGATGCCTACGGGGTCAAGCCCCAGGGCAAGTTGCCGCCGGACTGGAAGGCACCGGTCTACGGGAGCAGATGAAACCTGTCTTGAATCGCAATCACCGATCTGATGAAGCGTCTCTTTTTCTTTACTGCCATTCTAGTTCCCTGGACTGCGGTCCCGGCCGCCGATCCGGGAAAAGCACCGGCGGTGAACCCGGCTTTCGCGCCGATCGAGGAGGTCGCCGGACTCCCGCGGGTGCTCCTGCTTGGCGACTCAATTTCCATGGGCTACACCCTGCCGGTGCGGGAACTTCTCAAGGGGAAAGCGAATGTCCTCAGACCTCCGGTGAACTGCAGTTCCACTGGAAACGCGCTTGGAAATCTTGATGGGTGGCTCGGTAAAGGGAAATGGGATCTGGTCCATTTCAACTTCGGGCTTCACGATGCGAAGCTTCCACCAGAGGGGATACGC
This sequence comes from Akkermansiaceae bacterium UBA2381, assembly GCA_002344215.1. Lineage (GTDB taxonomy): Bacteria > Verrucomicrobiota > Verrucomicrobiia > Verrucomicrobiales > DEV007 > Arctic95D-9. Next base: position 87,500 of record DDSV01000052.1, on the reverse strand, counting down.
CACTCACCCCCGGAGGTGTATGAGAAGAACCTCCGCGAACTGGTGAAAAAGTTGAAGGCAAGCGGTGCCAGACTTGTCTGGGCGACAACCACTCCGGTGCCGAATGGAGGTGTCATTTCTCCGACCCGGCGCTTTGGCGATATCGGTCAATACAATGCGATTGCTCGAAAAGTGATGGAGGAAAACGGCGTTCTCATCAACGATCTCAATGGCATCATCGCTCCGCAGGTCGCGGCCCTGCAGAATCCGAACGATGTCCATTTTTCCACGGAAGGGTCGGCCTTGCTTGCCCGGGCGGTCGCCGCCACCGTTGAAAAGGCCCTGGCCGGAAAAGGGGAAAAGACGGTTGATCAGGCGGCAAACAATCCATCAGGCCAGCCTGTTCGGGTTGCTTTGCCCTCGCCGGCGGAGTCGCGTTTTGCCCACCTCTCCTGGAACAAAGTCGTGCGAACTGCCGCTGGCACAATCATTCTCGCCTGTGTCGCGGGGGAGTTCCATGGCTATCACGGCGGCGGATGTCCCGCAGTGTCCCGTTCACTGGATGGCGGCGCGAGTTTTTCGGCACCGGAAGTCTTGCGCGAGTTTGGTCCCGGTCTTGACTACACCTGTTGTGGAAACCTTGCCCTCGGAGTCGCCGAGGACGGAGCCATCGTCCTCCTCGCGATGGCCTACACCGGGGACGAGGCGAATCATATTTTCGGATGGCGCTCGGAGGATGACGGTCTCACCTGGACCCTGACAGATACTCGCATGCTGGGTCCGAACAAGACAGGGTCCGTCTTTGGAAATGTCTTTCCCGTCGACGGACAGGGGCTTGTTGTTTTTGGTCACTATCGAATTGGTTCTACACCCCTGACGAGGGGAATCTGGATGGCGGGGTCGATGGATCATGGACGAAGCTGGGGTGAGGCCCGTTGTCTTTCGGAGGTTTATGCCGTCGAGCCCGTCGTGATCCAGTCGGGGGAAAAACTGATCGGCTTCTTCCGCGGGGCGAAGAATTCCAGTTCCGAAGGAAACTCCGCCGAGGGTCGCCAATACGTGGGAGTTTCGAAGGATCAGGGGCAGACCTGGGACACCGCCCTCTCGGTGCTCGATGCCGCAGACCCCGCAAGCGCCCGTCTCGCGGCTCCCTGCGCGGTGGAGCATCCCGATCGCCCCGGCGAGATTCTGGTGCTGACGACGGAACGGCCTTCGGGAAAGGCGTCCGGTGGCAGGATCTGGCTCTGGCGTGGAACGGCTGAATCACTCGACTGGAAGCGCGAGCGGGTCATCCTCGAGTTCCCCGCAGTCGGGCGGGACGACCTGAACAACGATTTCGGATATCCATGGCTCCTTCATCTCGAAGGTGACCGATGGCTCCTCTTTTATTATCACGGTCAGAAGAAAGGCCCGTCGCCGATTTGGGTCACCGAGGTGGAACTCTCCTGAGGAGCGCCCGCTGCAATCCCTAGCTCTTCGCTTTAATCTCGAGACCTTCCAGCCACGGAGCCGTGATCTGCGGAGGCATTCCTCCGAAGGGCTGGTAAACGGGGAGTTGGATCACGCTCATGCTGTGCGCTTGCGAGGCGATGAAGAAAAGGGTCTCGGCGCAATCGCCGGTTTGTATCATCGCGTCACAATGTTCGGCGGTGGGTCGAACAGGGCGCTTCTCCACAAGCGGGGTATAAGCCTCGCCCGGGGCATACTCGGAGACGACAATGCCGTGGGCGGCGAGTTGGGGGCGGGCAGTGAAAAGGAGTCCGTGTACGGCCCATTTGCTGGCGGTGTAGGGAACCCCGGCAAAGGAGTCAAATCCGTGGCCGGCGGTCGAGGAAACGACCACGATTCGTCCGCCTCCGTTTTCGGCCATGGGTTTGGTCAGGGCCTGCATCATGTTCACGACCCCGAGAACGTTGATGTCCATGACGCGTTGCCAGCTTTCGTGTCCTGCAATACGCGCCGGATCGGAATGGGCCATGAAACGGTCAGGAGTATTGATTCCCGCCGTATGGATGAGGGCGAGAGGCGTGCCCGCCTGGAGCACGGTTTCCATCGCTGTTTTCACACTGGAGGGATCGGACACGTCGCAGACGACCGGAACAATGAGAGGGGAAAGGGCTGCGGTTTCTTCAAGCGACTCGAGGGTCCGCCCGAAGACAAAGGTCTTTGCCCCTGCCTCGGCAAAGCGCCTAGCCGCCGCCTGTCCCATTCCGCCGCCGCCGCCGGTGACTATTACGATTTTATCGGTCCAATCTTGACTCATGCCGGTAGGGTAGGCGGGGAGCTGAATTCGTCCAGTGCGCGGATCGGAAAAGTGAAAGGGGAGGATATCGGAGGAGGGTGCTCCGTTTCGCCATTCTGTCACCAATCACGGGGTGGACATTCCTGACTTTTCGAGAATCTTGCCTTTCATGAATGCAACCGCCAGATCCGGTCAATTCAGGCGACAAGGTTCCGGTCGATCCGGACGAACGCTGGCGGGTCTCCTCATCGTATTGTTCCTGATGACGGAGTCTATCGTTGACGCGGGTCTCATTGACCGGATTAAAACAAATCAGCGGGAGAAAGCGGAACGACTCGCCCGGGAAAAGAAAGCGCAGCAGCCCCGTCCTCGACCGCAGATGCGGTCCTACTATCTCGACGTGCATGAGGATGCCTACATCAATCAGCGCTTGCTCGAGGGGGAAGTGGACGGAAATCGGCGCATTGTCATCGATATCGGGAGGCAGCGCGCCTTCCTCATCATTAACGACCTCGTTGCGATCGACACGGCGGTCTCGACCGCGCGTAGTGGAAAATACACTCCCCGGGGGCGTTTTTCGATCAGCGAGAAAATACAGTCGGGAAAAGTGTCGAGCATCTATCACGTCTACATGCCCTACTGGATGCGTCTCGGGAGAACCGCCGTCGGAATGCACGTCGGTGATCTGCCTGGCTATCCCGCTTCGGCCGGCTGCGTGCGCCTGCCCCAGAGTATCGGTCCCCTCCTCTTCGAACACACTCGACGCGGGGTACAAGTCGAGGTGGTCGAGTCGTGGAATGAAGAGGGACTCTTGATTCCGTATTCCGTGCGCAAGCCCGCGCATTTTGTCGACGCGTGAGAATTGAAGTCGACTGTTGAGTCGTTCCCTCACCCGCCCAAACTCCCCACGAGTTGCTGCAACTGCGGATTGTCCGGTTCGAGTTTGAGCGCCTCTCTCGCATACTTCAAGGCAAGGTCCGTTTTCCCCGCGTCGCGGCAGACGGTGGCGAGGCCGGTGAGATATTCGAGATGATAGGGGGCGAGTTGATGCGCCTTTTCGAGATAGGGAAGGGCTTCAGGAAAACGTCCCAGTGAGTTCAGGGCGACGCCGTAAAAGTACTGGGTCTGGGGATTCTCCGGGAGCAGTTCCGTCGCCGTTTTCAGCGCGCCGACTCCTTCGTCATAGCGCTTCTGGCGGATGAGGAAGCGGGCGAGGGAGTCATGGGAAAGACCCCGGTCATTATCCGTCATTGCGGAACTGATGGCGTTGCGGAACTCCGTTTCGGCTTCGGCAGGGCGGTTCTGGCCGTCGAGCATTTCGGCGAAGTTGAGTCGGGCCGGCGCGAACTCGGGCTCTACTTTCTGGGCAAGACGGTAGGAAGCCTCCGCCTTCACCGAGTCTCCGAGATCGAGGTAAAACGCGGCGAGCAGCATGTGGCCGGCGGCCCGATCGGCGATGGCATTTTGTTTGTTCACGAACTCTCCGGAAGCTTTGGCGAAGGCCGTCTTCTGAGTCTCGCTGAAGCCGCGGTGGGCTGCGGCGAGGACACGGGCCGCCTCGGTACGCACTGACCGTGATTCATCATCAAGGGAGTTGCCGGCGAGGGCGAGGCGCTGATCGGCGGGGTAGGGGAGGAGCGCGAGCAGGGCCTCGACCCGCACCGTCGGGGCGGGATCGGTGAGCCGTCCGGCGATCGCCCGTGTCGTCTCCGGCGAGGGAGTTTTTTGCCCGAGCGTTTCGACCGCCGCCGCCCGCACGATCCCGGGGCGTTCGAGGTCATTGGCGAGAGCGATCAGTTTATCGAGAGAACCCGGCTGGTTGCGCCGGGCCGCCGCAAGGATCTCGCCGTAGTGGGCGTTGCGCGGACCGCTTCCCCACCACTGTTTGAAAAAGTCGGCCGCCCATTTCTGATCTTTATCGGTGTGACACTTCGTGCAGGCATCGGGAGCGCCGATCTCTTGGGCAATGTCAGGACGCGGCACGCGAAGGCTGTGATCGCGTCGAGCATCTACTCCCATGTAGGTCTCGGTCGGCATGTGACACTCCACACAACTTGCCCCCGTGCTGCCGACGGGGTGAAAGTGGTGGGCCGGGGTGTCGTAGGGATCGGCCTGGTGACAACGCACACAGAGGGCGTTGCCCGGAGCGACGAGCTTCATCGAGTGCGGGTTGTGGCAGTCCGAGCAGCGCACCCCCGCGTGATGCATCTTGCTCTGCACGAAGGATCCGTAGACGTAGACCTCCTCTTTGATCTGGCCGTCATGATGGTAAAGACGTTCGCTGATGATGGAAGGCGTGTGGGTGTCATGATAGGGTTGCCCCTGTTCCAGTTTTTTGTCGAGGAGGGTGCGGTGCGAATGACAGGGAGCGCAGGTCTCGATCTGCACGTTGGATTGCAGCGGCACGGTGCGTTTCGGCATTTTGGAAACCGGATCGATCATCCAGGGGAACTCAGAGGCGTTCTCCCCCGGCTCCTTCAAGGTAACGATGAGCCCTTTCGAATTCACATAGTCCTTCAGCGCGGCGAAGTCGGCAGCCGCTGCCGTTTCGCCGGGATTCGCCTCGGCCTTCGCTTTTGCTCCAGCCCACTTCACGTGCTCCGAACCAGGTCCATGGCAGGCCTCGCAGCTCACGTTCATCTCGGACCAGGTCGTGTGGTAGGACAGTGTCCCCGCATCGAAGCCCTTGTCGAGATTCGTCGAGTGACAGTCGGCGCACATGTAGTTCCAGTTAAAATAACGCCGCGTCCAGTGGAGGATGTCTTCCGGGGGGACCGGTTCGTCGGGGTAGAGATGATACCAGCGCTGTCCGCCCTCCTCCGCCGGACGCGTGTCCCAACAGACTTGAAGCGCCTGATAGCGTCCGTCGGGAAAAGGAATGAGATACTGCTGGAGGGGCCTGTGACCGAAGGTATAGGCCACCTTCATGTCCTTGCGCTCGCCTGTCTCATCGGGCGCGTTGACCCAATACTCCTCACCTTTGCGGAAAAAGCGGAAGACCTGGCCGAAGTGATCGAACTCCGCGTTATTGAAATCACCGAGGACAAATTCCTCCGTCGCCGGATTCATTGCCTTGTGGTGGTCACTCTGGAGCCATTCGCCATACTGATCCTGATGGCACGACTTACAGCTCTCGAGCCCCGCGAAGGTCGCCTGCGGATTGGGATGATAGGGCGAAGACACCGGCGTTGCGGTTGTGTCGTTTTTTTCCTCGGGCCCGCAGGAGGTGAGAACGAGAGCGCTAAAGAGGATGAGCGGGAGAAAGGATGAGTTCACAACGAAAAGCACTGAATTTTTCCTGAGTTCAAGCTTCGAGCGGATTCCACACCCTCGTAAAGCCGACCCCTCTAAAGTCTTTGATGTTCACCGTGGCGAATTCCGTTACACCCTGACGCAGCAGGCACAGACCCATCCGCCAATCGTAGGACCGGCGAGCGAAATCTTTTTCGCGTAGACGCGGCCAGAAGGCATCGTGAAAAGCGCGACTGTCCGGCGGAAAGCCGATCAGTTGCCAGCGTGGATGGTGACGGAAGGCCTCACACACATCGACCGCTGCCGCCGTTCCGAGCGGTCGCGCCAGAACCGCAGAGTTGCGGAGTAGATTGTAGAGTTCCAGCAGGACGAATTCGGAAATAGCCACGTCCTCGCGACTCTCCAGCGAATTGAGAAAGGCGGCGGCCGGTTCGTGCTCCGGATTCGCTGACTCGATTGCCGGGAGCAGAAGATTGGTGTCAATCGACAGCATCACCGACGGGCGCTCCGGATGGTTTCCTCTTCTGACGCGATCTCCCGGAGATCGGAGAGAGGAACTTTGATGCCGCCACCGTTCACTTTCGGTAAGGTCCAGTTCCGTTTGGCGGAATTGCTCTCCGGGTAACGTTCGAGGAAGAGTTCCAACCCGCGGCGCGTGATCTCCGCGAGAGAGAGTTCGCGCTCCGCTGCAAAGGACTTCGCCCTCTGATAGAGATCGTCAGGCAACTGGATCTGAGTGCGTGTCATGATGTAAATTTTACATCATTCAATTGTGGTGTCAATTCTCCGGTCCCGACGCAACCCCCTTGAATGCCCGGGCAAACCCTGTTTACTCGTGGCAGCCATGCCTGATCTCCGCCGCTTCCTCGATGAGACCTTCGCCCGATGCGGCGGCGAAATGTCCTTCGAGGACTTCATGGCGATGGCGCTGTACGATCCGGAAATCGGCTACTACACCACCGGCATCAGCGACGTGGGAGGACGGCGGAGTGACTTTGCGACTTCAGCGAGCTTGTCCGATGCGCTGGGAAAAGCGATCGCGGGGTGGGTCAGAATGGAGATGAAACTCCTGGGAGGAAAAGGCCCGGTCCACCTCATTGAAGTGGGCGGCGGTAGCGGGGCCCTTGCCGCGATGGTCATGAAATCGCTCGGCTGGTGGCAGCGGCGACGGGTGCGCTACCACCTCGTTGAGATCTCGCCCCGGCTGCAGGAAAAACAGCGCGAGGCCCTCGCCGACTACCACGTCACCTGGCATCGGGACATCACCTCCGCCCTGATCGACGCGGAGGGAAAGGCCCTCATTTTTTCCAACGAACTCGTCGATGCCTTTCCCGCGAAATGGCTGCGTTGGAATGCGGGGGCGGGCATCTGGGAGGAGATCTTCGTCAGTTATGATCCGGCGACGGGATTGAAAGAAGTCTTTCGCCCCTGCCCGCCTGACCTTAATCCCGAGACCTATTCCGCGATTGCCCTGCCGAACCGTCCTGACGGCCAGCGCATCGAGATTCTGCCCGCCTTTCGTCGCTGGATAAATCACCTGTCCCTCCACTGGACGAACGGGGCAATGTTGACGATCGACTACGGCAGCCCCGACGCGAGCGGAGTCTACCACCGGCGTCCCGCCGGCACGATGCGGGCCTACTTTCGCCATGAGCGCATCGAGGGGGGTGGTGTCTACTCCCGCATCGGCCGCCAGGATCTCACTGCTGACGTGAATTTTGCCGATCTGGTGAGCTGGGGGAAGGAACGTGGCTGGGAAACGGTGGGTTTAGTGACGCAGGCGGAGTTCTTCCAGCGTTTCGGGGTCGGGATGGATCCCCTGGCAGGCAAAGACGTCGGCGAAGCCTTTCAGGTGCTCATGCAAAGGAAGCTGGAGTGACGGCTTCAGCCGTTTCTTCCGAGCCAAGTCTCCGCGAAAGGCCTGAAGGCCTCACGCCAGCGCTTCGCCGCAGGCTCCGACAATGACGCTGGACAGCCCGCCGATTGACCCTACTTTATCTTTCGACGGATGAAAATCACGACACTCAGCACCCGACGACTCCTCCTCGCGCCCGAACTCGGGCGGGTGCTACCGGGCTGATCTGCCCGGTCTTGTCTCTCCTCCCGGCTCCAGCCCCTTTTCGCAGGGGCTCATTGCGCCCCGTCATTTTTCCCCTTTAGTCGTAGCAGAAATCCCATGAAACCTGAATCCATCCAAAAGTACCGGCCGTTTCCCGCGGTCGTGTTGCCGGACCGGCAGTGGCCGGACCGGACCATCACGCATGCCCCGATCTGGTGCAGTGTTGACCTTCGCGACGGAAATCAGGCCCTCCCGGTGCCCATGAGCGTGGAGGAAAAGCTCGAATTTTTTGCAGTGCTCTGCTCGGTCGGCTTCAAGCAGATCGAGGTGGGGTTCCCCTCCGCCGCCGACACGGAGTTCAACTTCCTGCGCCGCCTCATCGACGAGGACCGCATCCCTGAAGACGTCACGATCCAGGTGCTGGTGCAGACGCGTGATCACCTCATCCGCCGGACCTTCGAGGCTATCGCCGGGGCAAAGCGCGCCATCGTCCACATTTACAACTCCACCTCGCCCTTGCAGCGCCGCGTCACCTTCGGCGACGCCACGCGCGAGCAGATCCGCGATATCGCAATCGAGGGTGCAACGCTGGTGAAGGAACTTGTCCCCACCGTTCCTCAGACCGAAATCGTGCTGCAGTATTCGCCCGAATCCTTTTCGGACACTGAACTCGATTTCGCGCTGGAGTGTTGCAACGCCGTCATCGACGTCTGGCAGCCGACACCGGAGAAAAAAATGATCATCAATCTGCCGGACACCGTCCAGTGGACCACGCCGAACGTCCACGCCGACATGATCGAGTGGATGTGCTGCCACCTGAAAAACCGCGAGTCATTGCTCGTCTCGCTGCACACCCACAATGACCGCGGCACCGGCACCGCCGCGACCGAGCTCGGTCTGATGGCCGGGGCCGATCGCGTCGAGGGTACCCTCTTTGGCAATGGCGAGCGCACCGGCAATCTCGACATCGTCAATGTCGCGTTGAACATGAACAGCCACGGCATCGCCACGGGACTGGACTTTTCGGACCTGACGACCCTGCGTCATGTCTATGAGCGTGTCACCCGCATGACCGTGGGCGAGCGCCATCCTTACGTCGGCGAACTCGTCTTCACCGCCTTCTCCGGCTCGCATCAGGATGCCATCAAAAAAGGTCTCGACCGTCGCGATCGGGAGGTCAAGGAAGACCCCTCGATCCCCTGGGGCGTTCCCTATCTCACGATCGATCCGCAGGATGTGGGCCGCTCCTACGAAGCCATCATCCGGATTAATTCCCAGTCGGGCAAAGGCGGCATCGCCTACGTCCTCGATCAGGAGCACGGCTACGACCTGCCCAAGACGATGCACCCGCAGGTGGGCAAGTATATCTACGACCACGCCGACGCCCTTGGCCGCGAACTCTCCGCCGACGAGATCCGCGACCTTTTCTTCGGTAAATTCGTCAACCTCGAGTCGCCCATGAACCTCATCGAGTTCGAGCTCGACAACACCGCGGTGAAGGGAGAGATGATCTGCCATGTCACCCTTGAAGTGAACGGCGAGACCATGCGCGGCAGTGGTACGGGCAATGGCCCGATCAATGCCTTCGTCCATTTTCTGGACGGGGCCGGGCACAAGGATTTCAAAGTCACCGACTACCGCAGCCACGCTCTCAGGGGAGGCTCAGACGCAGATTCCGCCGCCTACGTACAGATCCAGGATATCGAGAGCGGACGGCTCCTTTGGGGATGCGGCGTCGATCCCTCCATCGAGATGGCCGGCCTCAAGGCCCTCATCTCGGCATGGAATCTGCAACACGCTAAGTAGCGAAAATGGGGGGCCGCTGATAAACGCTGATTTTCGCTGATGGCAAATGCCCGCTCTGAAAATGGCCGAACAGAAACCCCATCCAAATGAGCCCCGCATAAAACTACAAAAAAATCAGCGCAGATCAGCGTTTATCAGCGGTCCCATTTCTATCCCCCGCAGCGGTCCACTTTTTCTACCTATGAATCATCCCCGGGCTAAACTGGCCGTTATCTTCGATCTCGACGGCACGCTCCTCGACACCCTCCAGGATCTCGCAGATTCGGGAAATGCCGTGCTTGCCGCCCGGGGTTTCCCCATCCATGCAGCGGAGGACTACCGGACCTTCATTGGCAACGGGATGCTGAATCTCGTCCGCGATATTTTTCCGGAGGGACATCGTCCGGCCGAGGGTGACGAGACCGAGGAGATGCTGCTCGAGTATCGGGCGGCCTATGCCCGGAACTGGCAAAACACGACCGTTGTTTTCCCGGGGATTGCGGACCTGCTCAACGAATTGAAGGCCCGTCAGGTTCCCATCGGGGTGCTCTCGAACAAGGCTCATGACTTCACCATCAAGTGCGTTGACGCCTTCCTCGCCGACTGGTCCTGGGATGTTGTCCTCGGGGCCCGCGACGGGATTGAGCGGAAACCCGATCCGACGGGAGCCTTTGAGGCGGCCTCCCTGCTGGGCGTGGCACCGGAGGATTGCCTTTTTGTCGGAGATTCCGATGTCGATATCTATACCGCCCGTAATGCCGGGATGCGGGCAATCGGGGTGAGTTGGGGGTTCCGGCCCGTGGAAGAGCTCCTTGAGGCCGGGGCGGAAGCGATCATCAATGCGCCGGGCGACCTCCTCGAGCTGCTGGGCGGGAGATAGTGTTCGGGAGAATACCGGGGAGCATTCGTGTCAGTGCTGGCACCGTGAATGGATCGATTTTTACCGGATTTGCCATCAGGATGGTGAGAATCCCGCGATTTTACACGCAAATGGAACCGTCCCTGCTATCACTGGAGTCAAGAGCAGGCGAAACGCCCTGCTGCTGAACTGATTGCAATTTCCGAGAACGAACTTATTCAGATTCCGAGCCCATCCGGCTCAGAGACCGAGAACACCCGCCCCGATGCACGCTGATACCCAAAATTACACCCCCGCTGCTGACATTTCCGACGAGAAACGCCGCGAGATCGAGATCCTCAAGGAGGAAATCCTGACCCACCTCATTCGTGATCAGGCCCATGATGCGGAAACCGCCACCCGCGGTGACTGGTGGCGTGCCGTCAGTCTCACCGTTCGCGGTCGGATGATGGAGCTCGCCTGCGATGTCCGCCGCCACCGCAATACGGCCAATGTGAAGAGGGCCTACTATCTTTCGCTCGAATATCTCATGGGGCGTCTTCTCGTGAATAATCTCGTCAACCTTGAAATACTCAACGAATGTCGCGGCGCGCTAGCCGAACTCGGGCAGGATCTCGAGGACATCGCCGAAGAGGGGCCCGACCTCGGTCTGGGCAACGGTGGTCTCGGACGGTTGGCCGCCTGCTTCATGGACTCATTGGCGACGCTCGACTACCCGGCGGTCGGCTACGGGATTAACTACGAGTTCGGACTTTTCCGCCAGAGATTCATCGACGGTCAGCAGGCCGAGTCGCCGGACGAATGGCGCCGCTTCGGCAGTCCCTGGCAGATCTGTCGTCCCGAGTATGCGGTCGATGTCCCCCTCTACGGTTGGGTCGAGAACCAGTTCGACGAGCTTGGTCAGGGTCGTCCCGTCTGGACCGGAACCCGCTCCATTCTCGGCGTTCCCTGGGACCTGGCTGCGGTCGGTTATGGAGGAAAGTCGGTCAATTATCTTCGCCTTTGGGAAAGCAAGGCCTCTCATGACTTCGACCTCGATGTCTTCAACCGCGGTGGCTATGTCGAAGCGGTACGTGAGAAATCAGTCAGCGAATCAGTCTCGAAAGTTCTCTACCCGAACGACTCGACCGAGGCCGGTAAGGAACTCCGTCTGATTCAACAGTACTTCTTTGTGACCTGCTCGCTGCGCGACATCGTGCGTCGCCACCGTATCCACAACAACACCTGGGACAGCCTCCCTGACAAAGCGGCCATCCAGCTCAACGACACCCACCCGTCCATCGCCGTGGCCGAGTTGATGCGACTTCTCATTGACGACGAGCTTCTCCCCTGGGATCAGGCCTGGGGCATCTGCCAGAAGACATTCGCCTACACGAATCATACCCTGTTGCCGGAAGCGCTCGAGAAATGGAGTGTGCCGCTTTTTGAAAAAGTGCTGCCGCGTCACCTGCAGATCATTTACGAGATCAACCGTCGTTTTCTTGAGGACCATGTCTCGAAGCAGTGGCCCGGAGACGTGAGTAAGCTTGCCGAGATGTCCATCATCGAGGAAGGCGCTCCGAAAATGATCCGCATGGCCTATCTCTCGGTCGTGGGTTGTCACACCACCAACGGGGTGGCTGCCCTGCACACCGATCTGCTGAAGCGAAATCTCTTCAAGAGTTTCTACGAATTGTTTCCCGGACGGTTCCAGAACAAAACGAACGGGATCACACCCCGGCGTTGGCTCAAGGCCTGTAATGAGGGTCTCTCCTCGCTCATTGATCGCAGCATCGGCACGGATTGGCCGGCCAATCTCGACCGGCTTCGCGGTCTCGAGGCCTTTGCAGACGATCCGGGTTTTCAGACCGAGTTCATGGCGATCAAGCACCGCAACAAGGAGCGTCTCGCCAAACTCATCGAACAGCGCTGCGGTATCGTGGTTGATCCTTCGGCGCTATTCGACGTGCAGATCAAACGCCTCCACGAGTACAAGCGGCAGCACCTTAATCTGCTCAACATCCTGACGCAGTACCGTCGCCTTATCCAGAATCCCGATCTCGATGTCGTACCCCGGGTTTTTGTTTTCGGGGCGAAAGCGGCACCGGGCTACGTGCTCGCGAAGGAGATCATCCACGCGATCAATGCCATTGGTAATGTCATCAACAATGACCCGAGAATCAGCGACAAACTGAAGGTTGCCTTCATTCCGAACTATGGCGTCACGGCAGCGGAGATCATCATTCCGGCGGCGGACATCTCCGAGCAGATTTCGACGGCAGGAAAAGAGGCATCCGGAACCGGCAACATGAAGCTGGCTCTTAATGGTGCTCTGACCATCGGCACTCTCGATGGCGCCAATGTCGAGATCAAGGAGGAGGTCGGGGATGAGAATATCTTTATCTTCGGACTTACGGTCGAAGAGGTGGATGAACTCTGGAAGGGAGGCTACTGCTCGATCGACAAGTACTGGGCGGATCCGGAACTCAAGGAGGTCATTGACTGGATGAGTTCCTCGTCCTTTGCCCCGAAAGGTTCATTTGATTCGATCCGCCACAGTCTCCTCGATGGAGGTGATCCGTATCTTGTCCTGGCGGATTATCGGGCCTATGTGGAGACGCAGGGCCTTGTCGATCTGGCCTATCGTGACACCCCGGGCTGGGCGAAAAAGGCGATTCTGAATACGGCCCGGGTCGGGAAATTCTCCAGTGATCGCACGATTCGTGAGTACGCCGAGCAGATTTGGCGGTTGTCACCGGGGCATGTCTAGGCGAGCGGTTCCTGAATGGATGAACTCGCCGCCAAGCAGGTGCTGCTTGATATCGAACTGATTACTCTCATCGCTCTCGCGATGGGTCTCTTCTTTTATTGGATCTTTCGACGCTTCAAGAGGGGTGATCTCATTGAGGGGTCGGTGCTGGATGATTACGATGGCTTTGATCTCATTCTGATGTTTTTCCCGGCGATTTTGTTCCTGATGAATCCCATCGTCGAGGCGGTCATTGCGGGAAACAAAACGCCGGAGACGCCCGACAAACCGGTCGAGAATGGGATCGGGGCCGTGCTGGTGAATATCGGATATTTCGCCTTCGTGGGGATCATGACCTACGGCATCATCGAGTGGATTCGGAATCGACGGGTCGTTGATCTGTTTGGATTGCGTCGACTGAGTGTTCCCAGAATTATCATCCTGTCAATTTTCGGCGGCATCGTGTCCCTCGCCGTGTGTGCCTGGGGAGTCGGCAGCTTTTCCAATTTCTTCCTTGAGGATATTTTCGGAGAACTCGACCTGCAGGAGCCGGTGAAGATGCTGCAGGAATCGGACTCAGTGATCCATCTCGGGCTCTCCATTCTGATGGCCTGTATAGCGGCTCCGGTCGTCGAGGAAATTCTCTTCCGCGGATACATGTACGGGACCATCCGACGGCTGACGAATCCATTATTTGCCGCGGTCATCATCGGCGGTCTCTTTGCGGTCGTGCACGGCAATTTGCCGGCGCTCCTGCCGCTCTGGGCGTTCTCGATTTTGTTGTGTCTGGCCTACGAACTGACCGGATGCCTTTGGGTGCCGGTGGGAATGCACGTCTTTTTTAATGCGGTGAATATCGTCTTGATGCTGCTGCCGGAATCAGTTGAATAGACCCGCCATGTCTCAGCAGAACAGGACACAGGACGCAGGGCCTCCGGATGGAGTCGGACGGCTCGGTGAAGAGGTGGTCGTCGGGAGGATCATTGGAATGCTCCCCGAATCAGCGACTCTCATCGCCGGTCCCGGTGACGATTGCGCCGTGGTGGAACTCAGTGAGGGCAGGTGGCAACTCCTCAAAACGGATTGCCTTGTTGAGGGCGTTCATTTTGTGCCGGGAACCGATCCGCGACAGGTCGGGCGGAAAGCGATGAACCGGGTCATCAGTGATATCGCCGCGATGGGGGGCGAGCCGAGGCACGCTCTTGTGACGCTGGCGATCGATTCGGGCCGTTCGATGGAGGAAATCGAGGGATGGTATGAGGGAATGATCTCTGCCGCAGGAGAGTTTGGATGTGAAATTGCCGGAGGGGAAACTTCACGGCTGCCTTGTCAGGGGGCGGTCATATCCATTGCGATGACAGGACTCGTCTCTCCCGGTGAGTGCGTCTTTCGTTCCGGCGCCTCGCCCGGAGATGTTATCGCGGTAACGGGGCGTCTGGGAGGGTCGTTTGAAAGCGGTCGTCACTTGAGCTTTGTGCCGAGGTTGCCCGAGGCGAGATGGCTCGTTACGCATGCAAAACCGACTGCCATGATGGATCTGAGTGACGGACTTGGCTCGGATCTTCCCCGTCTCGCGAAGGCGAGTGGAACAGGCTACCGGGTTGATCAAACGTTGATACCCTGTCAGGTCGGTGTCACGAGGGAGCAGGCGATCTCGGACGGAGAGGATTATGAACTGCTGATGACCTTTGCCCCCGGGGTCTTCGAAGCACTGCTTCAGAAATGGGAGGAATTCTTTCCGGAGACTCCGCTGACGAAGATCGGTGAGATTACGTTGGAAACAAAAGAAGCACTCGCGACAGGCTGGGAACACTTTCGAAATGAGTAGTTTTTCCTCCATCACCACGAACAACGATGCGGAGATGATTGCTGCCGGGGTGGAGTTTGCATCCGGTTTGCGTGCCGGTGATGTGGTCGCTCTCACCGGCGGGCTGGGGGCGGGGAAGACTCATTTCTCGAAAGGAATCGTTGCCGGACTTGAGGCGGAGGATGAGGTGACCAGTCCAACTTTCTCCCTCGTGCAGGAGTATGTCTCAGGCAGGCTGCCGGTCTATCATTTCGACTTTTACCGCCTGGATTCCGGAGCGGAGTTGATCTCTCTGGGGTGGGATGACTATCTCGATGAGGGAGGAGTCATCATCGCCGAGTGGGCTGACAAGTTCTCAGCTTTGCTTCCTCAAACGGCAATCTGGATCGAGCTCACCATCAACAATGACGGCAGCCATACCGTAACACGAAAATGATCCTGGGGATTGAAACGTCAACGAGAGAAGCCTCCCTCGCGGTCCTTGATCGGGAAAGCGGTGCGATTGTCTATGAGAGGATCTTTGTCACCGAGCGGGCTCACAATGCGGTGATTTTTGAGCCGGTCGAGGAGATCCTGAACCAGTTTCGCGACCGTCTTGCCGGAATCGTGGTGGGACTCGGCCCGGGATCCTACGGTGGTGTCCGGGTTGGCATTTCCGTGGCGAATGGCCTGGCTCTCGCCATGGGGCTGCCGGTCACGGGGAGAACGTCGCTGGAGGCATGGAAGGCTGCTTCGGATTCCTACCTGGTCGTGGGTGATGCCCGCCGGGGGACTCTCTTTGTGGCTGAGGTCATCGAACGAAAACTTCAGGGGGAACCGCTCCTGGTGGAGGTGGGAGAGATCGGATCGATCCTCCGTCCGATGAGGGAAAGGGGCTTATCCATCCATACTCCTGACACGAAGGTGGTCGAGTTAGTCGACGATGCTGTCCTCTCGTTTCCCGAAGCGGCAACACTGGCTTCCCACTTCGGTGATACTCAATTGGAAAGGGGCGTTCCGCAGGTTCTCGAGCCGCACTATCTGCGAGCACCCTATATTACCTTCCCCAAGGGAAAATAGCCGGGGTCGAAATAGGCGCTTGTCGCACCACGGCTTTTCACCATAATTCCGGTCCGTGGTTTTCAGTTCCCATATTTTCCTGTTCTGGTTTCTTCCGATCGCTCTGCTCCTCTACTATGCGGTGCCGAAAAGCTGGCGTTCGTTGACTCTCACCTTGCAGAGTTACGTCTTTTACGGCTGGTGGAATCCGTGGTTCACCATCCTGATGCTGGTTTCCACGCTTATTGACTACCTCAGTGGTCTGGTCATCTCCCGCCCCGGTGCGTCACAAAAAACCCGAAAGGCGGCACTGATCACCTCGGTGGTATCCAATCTCAGTCTGCTGGGATTCTTTAAATACGCGGTCTTCTTTTCCGAAAATGTGGGGCGTTTGGGTGAATTCCTGGGACTTGGGACGATAGCGGCTCCGGATTTTCTGACTCACATCATTCTCCCGGTAGGTATTTCTTTCTATACTTTCCAATCGATGAGCTACGCGATCGATCTGTATCGCGGGCATGCGGAACCGGCGAGGAGTTTTGTCGATTTTGCCTGCTACGTGTCGATGTATCCACAACTCGTGGCAGGTCCTATCGTGCGTTATGGATCCGTGGCGGATCAGTTGAAGGAACGCTCCCATACAACGGAGGGCTTTGTCGCCGGCTTTACACGATTCAACTTTGGCTTTGCCAAAAAGATCCTCCTCGCGAATCCCATGGGGAAAATTGCCGATCTCTGCTTCGAGGCGGGATCGCTCAATGCGCCGCTTGCCTGGGTTGGAGTGCTTGCCTATGCGTTCCAGATCTATTTTGATTTTTCGGCTTACTCGGACATGGCGATCGGCCTGGGACGGATGATGGGCTTCCGCTTTGTCGAGAACTTTGAATCTCCCTACAAGGCCCGCAGCCTCACTGAATTCTGGCGGAGGTGGCATATCTCGCTCTCCACTTTTCTTCGCGACTACCTCTATATCCCTCTCGGCGGAAATCAGAAGGGACGCGGACGAACCTACGCGAACCTTCTCCTCGTGATGCTGATCGGCGGCTTCTGGCACGGGGCGCAGTGGACCTTCATTTTCTGGGGAGGCATTCACGGTCTTTCGCTCGCGTTCGAGCGGTGGTGGCGGGAGCAGGTGAAAATCCCGCTTCCGGGCTGGCTGGGCTGGCTGGTGACGACCCTTGTTTTGCTGATTACCTGGGTGTTCTTCCGCGCGGAGAGCCTTGAGGTTGCCTTGAACTATTTGTCCTCGATGGGCGGAATGAGTATGGGCGGGGAGACTGCGTCGGTTCTGAGTGCCATCGTTTTTGAACCGACGAATATCACCCTGCTAATTGCCTGCGGCGCCGTGGCATGGTTCCTGCCGAATACACAAACCTGGCTCAGAGAGGTGAACGGATGGAAGGTCGCTGCCGGCCTTGTCCTGATCAGTGTCAGTGTCAGGGTCATGGGGCTTCAAGGTTTCAATCCGTTTCTCTATTTCCAGTTCTAAGATGAAGAATCCCTATGCGGACATAGTATCGGAGGACGAGATCCGGATAGGCCGGCGGGGGCTCCTTGTCTGGATCGTGATTTTTATTCTCCTTCTCCTTATCCCCGGTGCTTCACTTTTGGATTTTAAATATCGTAATGGGGAAGTTGAAGACGCGGGCGGCTCACCCTCTCCGTCGACCCTGCGTGGCTGGATGACCCGACTGGAGGGAGGGGCAAAAAAGCTTCCCCTCCTCGAACACTGGCGACAGGTGGATCAGGCCAGACTTAGTCGTTATCTGGGAGCGGGCAACCAGAGGGTTCTTGGCGGGCGGAAGGGCTGGCTCTACTACCGCTCCGACCTTGATGCCATTACCGGAAAGGGCCCCTACTACGAAGAGCCCGCTTCGGTGGCCCGGGAACGATTCGACAGGTCATGGCAATCACCGGTCCCCGTGATCAAAGCATTTGCCGGGGAACTCACGAGCCGGGGGATCAGGCTGGTCATCGTCCCCGTTCCGACCAAGCCGATGATCTGTCGTGAGGGACTCGGACTTCCTGCGACCGGTTCTACTCATCCGGAGTTTTCCCGCGTTGTCGAAGACCTGACCACAGCCGGGATTGAGGTAGTCGATTTGTTTCCCCTCCTGACGACAAGACCAAAAGAGGAAGAGCGGTTCCTGAAGCAGGACACCCATTGGACTCCCGCGATGGCGGAAGAGGCCGCTCGCGAGGTGGCGTTGCGGGTCGCGTCTCCGGGCGGTGGCGGAACCCTGTTGTTGACCCGGGCGGAGAAGGTTGAGCGGGAGAGCCGGGGTGATCTCGTCGGCATGCTCGATCTCGGAGAGAAGCAGCAACTTTATCCGCCCGAGCGTGTCTCGCTGCGACGGGTTCTTCGTGAGGAAACGGGAGAGCCCCTTTCCTCTGATCCTCAATCCGGGGTGGTCGTGCTCGGTGACAGCTTTGTGAACATTTATGAAGACCCTGCCCTGGGTTTCGGTGAGGGTAAGGAAGCCTCGATTGGAGCCGGCTTCAGTTCTCATCTCGCCACCGCCCTCGGGCAGACCGTGCACACGATCGCGATCAATGGAGGTGGAGCCACAGGAGTGCGTGAGGCCTTTGCCGGTCTTCCCGATGATCAGGTTCGGGCGAAAAAAACCGTGATCTGGGTCCTCTCCTCAAGGGATCTCCTCCTCGCCGAAATCCCGGCGCGGCGGGCCGGGATTGAATGGCGTTCTGTCACCTTCAATCAGGAACAATCAAACGGTGCCGGATCGGTGAGGGGTGCGGTCGAAGTGATTGCCACCCTCCGGGAGAAATCCACCATTGAGGACCCGGCGCAGACTCCCTACGCCGCCGCCACGTATTCAACCCTTTTTGAAGTGGTTGAGAGGGTGGGTGGCGATCAGCCTGAGGGAACCGAACTCAACGTTTTCTTCTGGGCCTTTCGCGAACGGAAACTTGAACCGGGTGCCCGTCTTGAACCCGGGAGAACCTACCGGCTTCGGCTGGTGCCCCTGGCGGATCATGGCGAAGCAAACCGGGCGACGCGGCTTGATGATTTTTTCCGACCCGAGTTGACTCCGTGGTTCGCGGTGGATTTCAGCGAGATTCAGGCCAGGTGACCGGTTCCTTCTCCCCATCCGGGTGGGGAATACTTTGACATTCCCCTTAATCGGGTGTTCTGTCCCGAGTCATGTTCCCGCTCAGGCAGGAACACGGGTGCCAGCCGGTTTACGGCCCACCTCAATGGATCGGGGGAGGAGAATGACGTCTCTTCAATGTGTCAGCCCGTGATGTTGCGAGATTCTATTTCGCACGCGGCATGTCCCGTTCCTTCCCCGGCTCCTTCCTGTAAGGAAAATCTGCGGATTGTTCAAGTCACGCCGTTCGGACCATTCCGGTCCTAACCAATTACCCAAACAAACCATTCGATTATGCCATTCTCCGATCTCGGCCTCGTTGCCGAACTCTCCAGCGCCGTTGCCGCCAAAGGCTATCAGACGCCGACCCCGATCCAGGCGCAGGCCATTCCTACAATCCTCGAAGGACGCGACCTCATGGGCGGTTCCCAGACAGGGACGGGAAAAACCGCAGCGTTTACCCTTCCCATGCTGCAGCGACTTTCCTCGGGTCAGTCCCGTCCGAAAAGTCCGCGCGGCCTCGTGCTCACCCCGACTCGCGAACTTGCCGCCCAGGTGGGTGAAAGTGTTGCCACTTATGGCAAGGAACTCAAACTTACCTCCGCCGTGATTTTCGGAGGCGTCGGCATGAATCCCCAGGTCGACCGGCTCCGCCGCGGAGTCGACATTCTTGTGGCCACTCCGGGCCGGCTCCTCGACCACGTGGGTCAGGGAACACTCGATCTGTCCCGCGTTGAGATTTTTGTCCTCGATGAGGCCGACCGCATGCTCGACATGGGATTTATCCATGACATCCGCAAGGTCTTGAAATTGCTTCCGGCCCGCCGCCAGAACCTTCTCTTCTCCGCGACCTACTCCTCCGAGATCAAGGAACTCGCCGACGGCATTCTCCACAACCCGGTGCTCGTCGAAGTGGCTCGCCGCAACACGGCGGCCGAGTTGGTGACTCAGGTCATCCATCCCGTTGCCAAATCGGAGAAGCGAACCCTGCTCTCCAAGCTGATCAAGGAGGGTGACTGGAGCCAGGTTCTCGTTTTCACCCGCACCAAACACGGTGCCAACCGACTCGCGGAGCAACTGGGGACCGACGGGATTCCTGCCGCAGCGATCCACGGCAACAAGAGCCAGACGGCCCGCACCAAGGCTCTCGATGACTTTAAGTCCAACCGTATCCGTGTCCTCGTCGCCACGGACGTGGCTTCGCGCGGCATTGACATCCGGCTTCTGCCTCATGTTGTGAACTTTGAACTGCCCAACGTGCCGGAGGATTACGTCCACCGGATCGGACGGACCGGTCGCGCCGGGGAGGAGGGTTGTGCCTGCTCACTCGTGAGTGCGGACGAGCGAGGTCTCTTGAAGGATATCGAGAAAGTGTTGAAGCGTCCCATCCCGGTGGAGAATATCCCGGGCTTTGCCATGTGTGAGATCGACGGACGTGAAGATGCCCGGAACACCTCGCGCGGAAACCAGGGACGCGGGCGTTCCGGTGGAGGCGGAGGAAACGGCGGAGGCCGCAGACCGGAAGGCGGAGGTGGCAATGGTGGAAATCGTCCGCCCCGGAGCAACTCCGGCGGAAACCGCACCTTCAGCCGTTCCCGCAGCGGATCACGCTGATCAGGGGCAAGCACGTTGCTTCGGGAGGTAGCCCGTCCGGACAGGCTCACAGGGGCGATGTCCGGATTGCGGACTGATGTGTCCTCAGCGTTCGTTGCTGCCGGTCATGGGCACAAATCGAACCGGGAGGATGGCCTTCTTTTCCATTTTTCCCTCACGTTTTTCAAGAAGGTAAAGTTCCTGGGGTTCTGTTGGCGGACCTACCGGGATAATAATGCGACCTCCTTCACGAAGTTGCTCGATGAGAGCGTGAGGGATATCTTCCGGCGCGCAGGTCACCATGATGGCATCGAAGGGGGATTCTTCGGGCCATCCGAGGTATCCGTTTCCGAAGCGGGTGTGCACGTTGTCATATCCGAGCGAGGCAAGAGTCACTTTGGCCCTGGTGGCAAGTGGCTCCAAAATCTCGATACTGTAGACTTCGGCAACGAGCGGGGAGAGAACGGCCGCCTGATACCCCGAGCCGGTTCCGATTTCGAGAATGCGATCGCCTGGACCAGGGCGGAGTTGTTCGGTCATGAAAGCCACCAGAGAGGGTTGCGAGATCGTCTGACCGAAGCCGATAGGGAGAGGATAATCACCATACGCTTCTGATCGCTGGTCCAGGGGAATGAACAAATGCCGCGGGGTTGCCCGCATCGCGGCGATTATGCGCGGATCGGAGATCCGGGACCCCGGTTCGCTCAGGAAGGAATCGACGAGGGCATTTCGCTCCGCTTCGCGGGGAGACGGAAAATCGTTTGGTGAGGCGGGGGGCATCATGACGTACAGATCCGGATTGCCGGACAAAACTCCTTGTCTGCCAGTTTATTCTGCTTCATAAAGAGAGCTATGAGGAGATCATTTTTTCCGGTGATGGCGTTGATGCTTTTTGCAATCGGATCGGCCGCCGCCGACCGACCCAACATCGTCTTCATCTTTTCGGACGACCACTCTCCCAATGCGATCGGGGCCTACAACCGCTGGCTGAAGTCGGTCAATCCTACGCCGAATATCGACAAGCTTGCGGCCGAGGGCATGGTCTTCGAGCGCAGCTTTTGCACGAATTCGATCTGTGGACCGGTCCGTGCGGTGATCGAGACGGGTAAACACAGTCACCTCAACGGCTTCCGTCAGAATGGAGACAAATTCAACTGGGACCAGCAGACCTTTCCGAAGCTGCTCCAGGCATCCGGCTATCAGACGGTGCTCTACGGGAAGTATCACATGGAGGGAAAGCCGAAGGGCTATGACGAATGGGCGGTGCTGCCGGGGCAGGGACTCTATTACAACCCCGACTTTCTGACGGCCGAAGGCAAAATCACAAAAGAGGGTTATTGCACCGACCTGGTCACTGACATGGCGGTGGAGTGGCTCAAGGAAAAACGGGACCCGACGAAGCCTTTTATGCTCCGGGTCCAGCACAAGGCGCCTCACCGCAACTGGATGCCCGCGTTACGTCATCTCGGAGCGTTCGACGACGTCCTAATCCCCGAACCTCCGACTTTGTTTGCAGACCATCGCTTCCAGGCCTCGCCCTCGCGGAATCAGGAACTCGAAATCGACCGGCACATGGATCTCAACTACGATCTTTTCGTCGATCTCACGGCGGAGTTTGATCAACCGGCTTCCCAGAAAACCCAGGATCGCTCCGCCTGGATGAATATGAAGCGGATGACTCCGGCCCAGCTTGAGGCATGGCACGCCTACTTTGATCCGAAAGACAAGGAATTCCACGAGGCCAATCTCTATGGAGAAGCGCTCGTGCGATGGAAGCACCAGCGCTACATGCGCAACTACCTCGCCTGCGTCAAAGGGGTCGATGAGAGTGTTGCGACGATGATGAAGACGCTCGAGGAACTCGGTCTTTCGGAGAACACCATCGTGATCTACTCGGCCGACCAGGGATTCTACCTGGGGGATCGGGGCTGGTACGACAAGCGCTGGATGTACGAGCCGTCCCTGGAAATGCCGCTTATCGTCAAATGGCCCGGGGTGACGGCCCCGGGTTCGCGCAACCATGATCTGGTTCAGAACCTCGACTACGCCTCAACTTTTCTTGAAATGGCCGGAGCGGAGATCCCTCAGGATCTGCAGGGCAAGTCCCTCGTCCCGCTCCTGAAAGGCGAAAAGCCGGCAGAATGGCGTGATGCGATCTATTACCACTATTTCGAATACCCCAGTGTCCACATGGTTGCGCGTCAGCGCGGAGTGAGGACGGACCGCTTCAAACTCATTCATTTCTACCAGTTCGATGAATGGGAATTTTACGATTTGGACGCCGATCCTCAGGAGCAGCGGAGTCAGTATGACAATCCGGTCTACGCGGCGGAGGTCGCGAAACTCAAGGAACAGCTGGAGACCCTCCGCGTAGAGTATGGTGATGACAGTGACATTTCCGCGAAGCCGGAGGACTGGCGGGTCAAAGTGCGAAAAGGCGAAGTGACCGAGTGACGATTTTGAGAAGATAATTTTTCACGCCTGAGGGCGAGTTCAGGCGTATCGTTCGATCAGTTTCTTCTGAAGCCGGGGTGGGCCGCCATCGGCAATCTCCCGCGCCCAAGTCATCACCATCTATTCCAAGCCATGAAGTCTTCTTTGATCGCTTTCATTCTAGCACTCGCCTTTCCCTTAATGGCGGAAGAGGGAGTGACGCTCACGGTGACCGTCACCAATATCCCCGGAGTTCAGGGAGACCTTCTCATCGGGTTGTATGACTCGGCGGAATCGTTTACGGAGGCTCCGCTTCCTCAGTCTCCCAAGATCACCGTTACATCCCAGGAACCGGTCACGGCAACGATTGAAAACGTGAAGCCCGGGCGCTACGCCATTGCGGTGATTCAGGATCTGAATCAGAACGGTGTTCTCGACAAGAACTTCGTGGGCATGCCAAAAGAGCCCCTCGCCTTTTCCGTGATCGATAAGATCCCGAAGGGAAAGCCGAAGTTCGAGGCATGCTCGTTCGAAGTTCTTCAGGCCGATATCGCCATGACGATCAAGCTCGTCGTGAACTGATCGGCAGCTGAGCTGTCCGGGTATTACAGGTGCAAGTCGCTGTCGGTGACGGCACCTTCCGAGGCCGAGTTCACCAGCTTGGCGTATTTCGCGAGAACGCCGTGGGTGTAGCGAGGCTTCGGTTGTTTCCAGGCCTTCCTTCGTTTTGCCAGATCCTTGTCTGAAACGTGGAGGGTCATCTCACGTTTCTCGGCATCGATGGAAATCTTATCGCCGTTCTCAACCAGGGCGAGCGGACCACCCACATAGGCCTCGGGAGTAACGTGTCCGATGACAAAGCCGTGGCTGCCTCCGGAGAAGCGACCATCGGTGATGAGGGCGACCTCTTTTCCAAGGCCGGCTCCCATGATCGCGCCGGTTGGGCCGAGCATTTCGCGCATCCCGGGTCCGCCTTTGGGTCCTTCCATTCGGATTACGACCACGTCACCCTTCTTGATTTTCCGGGCGAGAATGGCGCGCATCGCCTTCTCCTCCGAGTCATAGACTTTTGCCGTGCCTTCGAAGGTGAGGCCCTCTTTCCCGGAGATTTTGGCGACCGCTCCTTTCGGGGCGAGGTTGCCATAGAGGATGACGAGATGGCTATCCTTCTTGATCGGCTTGCTGATGGGACGGATCACGGTCTGCCCCTTGGGATAAGGCTGCACTTTGGCGAGATTCTGCGCCATCGTCTTCCCGGTTACGGTGAGGCAGTCACCGTGAAGGAGGCCGGCCTTTAGAAGCATTTTCATGAGCGGCAGGGTCCCGCCTATCTCGACGAGTTTCATCATGACGTTCGCACCGCTCGGCTTGAGATCGGCGAGAACCGGGACACGCTTTCCGATGCGGGTAAAGTCGTCGATGGTGATTTTCACATCGGCGGCACTGGCCATGGCGATGAGGTGAAGAACCGCATTGGTCGAGCCGCCGAGAGCGATCACGACGGTGATGGCGTTCTCGAAGGCCTTCTTCGTCATGATGTCGCGCGGGCGGATGTTTTTGTTGATGAGGTTCACCACGGCAGCCCCGGCGTCGAAGCAGTCCATCATTTTTTCATCGCTCACGGCCGCCTGGGCCGAACTGTTCGGCAGGCTCATGCCGAGCGCTTCGATCGCGCTGGCCATGGTATTGGCCGTGTACATGCCACCGCAGGAGCCCGGTCCGGGAATCGCGGTTTCGGTGACGCCCTCGAGCTCGGCATCGTCGATCTTTCCGGCACTGTGTTTGCCGACGGCCTCGAAGACAGAGACGATGTCGACGTCCTCACCCTTGTGGCAGCCAGGCTTGATCGTGCCGCCGTAAACAAAGACGCCGGGGCGGTTCATGCGCGCGATCGCCATGATACACCCGGGCATATTCTTGTCGCAGCCGCCAATGGCGACAACGCCGTCCATGCCTTCGCAACCGACCACGGTCTCGATGGAGTCGGCGATGACCTCACGACTCACAAGGGAGTACTTCATCCCTTCGGTTCCCATGGAAATGCCGTCCGAGATGGTGATGGTGTTGAACTCCACGCCTTTTCCCCCGGCGGCGTTGACTCCCTTGACCGACTCTTTGGCGAGTTTGTCGATGTGCATGTTGCACGGGGTCACCATGCTCCAGGTCGAAGCGATCCCGACAATAGATTTTTTGAAATCATCGTTCGAAAATCCGACCGGATGCAGCATCGCCCGGCTCGGAGCGCGATCGGGTCCGTCCAGCATCGGAGAGGAAAACTGACGATGGGCGGGAGTGGCTTTCTTCTTCGGGGAGGATTTTGGAGCAGGCATGGCTTGATTGGTTCGGTTGAAGTCCAGCGGTTACGGAGCAACAAGATGACGGAAAAACAAAGATGATGGAAATACTATTTCACCCATTCTGTGATACCTTTTCAGTATGACGGAATATTCTCTCCGGGAAGTGGAGTGTTTCCTCTCGGTGGCGGAGGAGTTGTCCTTTACCAGAGCGGCGGAGCGACTCAGGTTGGCGCAGCCTCCGCTTTCGCGGCATATCAAGTCGCTTGAGGAAAAGCTCGAGGTGCAGCTCTTCGAGCGGTCGCGGCGCCATGTCTCCCTGACCGCGGCAGGGATGGCTTTCAGGGCGGAAGCTAGGGATATTCTTCAGCGACTGCATCGGGCGGGAGAAGCGGCGAGGCGCGCAGCGGAAGGGGAGACTGATCAGGTGTCTGTCGGATTCGTCAGTGCGGTTCTTTCCCCTGAACTGGTTGATGTATTCACGCGATTCGGAAAACGTCATCCGAACATAAGGATGCATTTGCATGATCTGCTCCCTTCCGAGCAACTCGAGGCACTGACCCGGGGGGATCTTGATGTGGGTTTCCTTGGAGTGGCTCCGCCGGAGCTTCCCCGGGGGCTCCTTGCGACAAAGTGGAGAGAGGAAAGTCTTCTCGCTTTTTTGCCGCCGAATCATCTCTTGGCCCGGCAAAAGGAAGTTCGCCTGGCGGATCTCAAGGATGAACCCTTTGTCATGATTTCGGCAGAAGCGGCTCCCGCCTATGCGTCCCATGTTCACCATCTTTGTCTGCGGGAGGGATTCCGGCCGCGCGTGGTTCTGGAGGCTCAGAGGGCCCAGGCGGTTGCTGCATTGACCATTGCGGGAGCGGGTGTCTCCATTCTTCCCGCCTCACTGAACCGCATCACGGGCAATGGAATCCCGTTTCGTCTCTCAAAGAGAGGAAAGAGCGCCATCGTTCACTCCGTGGCTCATCCGGCCAGACCCTCGGCGGCTGCTTGTCGCTTTTTAGAGGCTCTGTCAGGTTGAGGTGCCCGGCTTCGGAGTTCAGCGGGCTTCGCTTTATTCACGCGGCCGCAGCGCGGCGCTTCAGCATTCCAATGAGGCCGCGCGCCTTGGCCCGGCCTTCTTTGGTGAGCGAGAGCGATTTATCCTCGGCCCGGAGAAAGGAGCGATTTACGAGACCCGCGATTGCCGAGGTCACGTGAACGAAGCGGGGGCGCCCGCATTCTTCAATGAGATCGTTCAGGGCACGGCTCGAGAAGGTGTCCTGACTGTAGCCGTCGCTTAGAATGAGGGCCGCAAGGATGGCCTGATCGGCAAGAGTGAGGTCGTGGGTGGCGACATCTTCAAGGATGAGGCGGGCTTCGTCATGGAGCCCGGGGCCCTCGTCCTCCCGGGTGACCAGTTCCGGTCCGTCGGTGGAAAGAGCACCCTGCGTGCGCATACGAATGGCGACTTTCACGGCCATTTCCAGCGCGAGCAGGTCGTGAAGATCCATCTCCGGAATCAGGGAAATGAGGCTGTCTCGGTCGAGTGTTCTCATTTTGATATCAAGTTATATCAAGAAAATTACAAAAGGACACATTTTTCACTTGCTAACTTGCCTCAGAAATGAGAAATCGTGTCATATTCGCGATGGTAACTTGAGTAAGATGCCATAACGGGGCGGATGGACAACAAATTTATCTCAATCTTTTTAAAGGGCGAGCAAAACTTAAGGAGACGATATGCGTGAGATCGAAACAGTCGAGATTGCCGGGATCGAGGAGTTCCTGCAGGAAATGGTTCCCCCGCTTGGATTTTTGCGAATGCCGGTCTACCGCGGGCAGGCATCGAGCGAATGGAAACTCCTGCCGACTCTGTTCCGTGAAGCGGTGGCGAAGACCGAGTTCAAGTCATGGGCGGATCTTGAGGCGGCTTTTCTGATCGGCTTAAAGCAGCGTGGCCGTGGCGAACTTGGTTTCGAGCCGTCCACGGAACTTGAGTGGATGGCGCAGGGATCTGAGAATGGTCTGCCGACACGGTGCACCAACTGGTCTGAAAATGCGCTCGTGGCTCTCTTTTTTGCAACCGATCCTTCACACGCGGGAGAGGATGGCGCGGTCTGGCGCCTCATGCCCGGCGACACGAGCCTGATGATTTCACAGGATTACGAGCAGGTTCCGGAGCAGGCGCGTCTCTACCGTCCGCAGCGCCCCAGTGCGGCGATGCTGAACCAGAAAACCTGCTTCCTTTCACACCCGCTTCCGAAAGAGGATGCGAGCCCCGAGAGTTTTGAGGACTTGTTCGAACTCGGTAGCGAGCGTCTTTCCCTTGCCAAGCTCGTTATCCCTGCCGCTGAAAAGGCCTTCCTTCGCCGGAGATTGGCAACCATGGGGATCGATCATCGCTCCATGTTCCCCGGAATGGGCGGGCTTTGTCGTGATATTCGTGAGGAGCTTTATTCTCACACGGATACCTACGAGTGGGTCTTTCCGGAGTGAGTCAGATCTTTCCGGCGAATGCCTATGCACTCGTTGTCCGGCATCGCGATTCAGGCCGGGTTGATCTTCGGACCGGCTATTCTGTTTATGGTGCTGAAGTCCTGGTTTACCTCGAGAGGTGCGCGATTCTTTCTTTCCATATTGCTCGCTGCGGGCACCGGTGCTTGCGCCTTCTTTCTGGCATCCGAATATGGATGGAAACCCATGATGAAATCGGGAAGGCCTGTTGACGTTTCTCCCGTGGCCCTGTTCTGGATCTTTGCCGGAACCATCCTGGTCATCCTTTTGTTATTCGTGTTCTCGAAGTCGGCCGGAGAAAAGGGTATGGCAGGGAAAAGTAACACGGATCGGAACATGGAAACGCGGGGCTGGCGGGTCGGACATACCGGGCGCGACCGTATGTATTACGAGGAATTCCGCGAAGGGAGCTGGCAGCAGATCATGATTGACGGCGAAATGCTGATGGGGCCGGCGCATCACGTGATCTATTTTGCCTCACCCGAACAGTGGGAAAGTTATCCCGGGTGGGCGAGGGGGCGACGCGACGAGATTGTCGGGCGAATCAAGAGCGAATTCGCTCCGCCGGATTACGAATACTACGGCGACTGACGTTTGATGGCAGCCGGGGCGGCCGCCCTACAAAATTACCGATCGGCAATGGCTTGTAGGGCAAGCGCGTCGCTTGCCACCTTCCGGCAGCGTCCCGGTGGTTGCCTTTTGTCAGCGAAACCGCTTCCAAAAATCGATTCCGCGACGCCGGTTCTCGGTCACGCGCTCATATCCGAGTGCGGTGAGTCTTCGCTCAAGATCGGGAAGATGTGCCGCACCCCAGGGAATAAAAACTTCGGCGTAGCGGGCTTCATGTTCGAGAAAAACCTCCATGAGTTTGTCATTGCGACGTTTGACGAGTCCCTCGACGATGAGGTTCTCCAGATCCTCAGTGGACATGCCCTCAGGCATCGAGAGGAAGCTGGCAAGATCCAGATTCTCCATCGCGCTGAGAAGCGTGACAAGCTGTTCACGATGTTCCGGATCGAGTTCCCGAACATCAATGTCCGCCCGCCGGAAGTCGACCCCGCGGGCCTCCCATTCTGATCTGCTGTCCTTTCCCGGCTCCGTATTGGACTGCACGGCAAAGCCAAGCGCCTGTTCAGCAAGTCCCAGTTTTTCGGCCATGGCGCGGTAGGTGTCTCCCGAGGCAAAGGAGCGGGGCAGGATCTTGTCAGCGTCCGAGACGCCTTCGAGGAGGACGAGGCGGCGACCCTCGACCGGCCCGGCAAGGCTTTGGTTAAGGGTTTCGTAGAACCCGCTGTCGGCGATGTGAGCCATGCCGACCAGATGAACGCGGCGACCCTCTTTTTCGAAGATTCGCTCAGTCAGGTCGATGCCGCTGGGGGTGAGGCGCACGTAGCCGGCAGAAGTGTCTTCGATGATCCTGGCGAGACCCAGGAGGCTAACGGGAAGTGAAAGCAGGGAGGCCACCATGGCGGTCGCGCCCATCGCGACCGAATGCTGCCAGCGCAACCAGGGGCGTGTTCGGAGGGTTCCGCTCTTGAGTGAGACTGCGAGGTAGGCGAGGGCGAGGATGAGAATAAATGCGTCGAGAACCAGCGAGGCGCTTCTCAGGTCGAACCAGATCACAAGGGGCCACGCGAAGGATAGGCGCACCGTGGTTAGCAAAATGGCGGCAATGACGAAGCGCTTTGGAAACCCGGCGAAGACGACGGCGACAAACATCCACAAGGTGGCAAAGAGGCCAAGGAAGATTGAACTGAAGGAATCCTGAAGAAGAAAGTGACCCTTGTGGGCGAGGTCGGCGGCGAGGGTCCACCCCGCGAGCAGGAGGAGGACGCTTGCTGCGAGAACGTTCCAGGGCCGGGTGGACGAGGCTGCGGTGGAGGCATGCATGCGGTAAGACTGGAATCGATTCGGCGTCGACTCACTTATATTTTATCACGGGATTTGTAGCGAGCCGAAAAGCGGAAGACCGGAATCATTTTGCCCCCCTCGCTCATCGTGACGAACTTGCGCCAAGCGCGAATGCGTCCGGATTCGTTCTCGACCGCTTCAAGGGCCTCCGGTTTGATGGTGTCATCATGACTACCAGACGAAAATTTCTCAAAGGCGGCACCGCTGCTTCCATTCTCGCTGCCGCTCCCGCCATCGTGAGGGGACAGAACCTGAACTCGAAGCTGCAACTCGCCTCGATCGGGTCGGATGGAAAAGGGCTCAGCGACATTAAGGCGATGTCGACCCACGATAAACAGCAGTATGTCGCGTTCTGCGATATTGACCTGAATCGCACCCTCAATGTGAAGCAGATCAGTCCTGATACTCCCATCTACCAGGACTTCAGGGAGATGTTTGCCCAGATGGGAGACAAGATCGACGCGGTCACCGTCTCGACGCCCGATCACATGCACGCCTATTGCTCCATCAGCGCGATGAAGCTGGGAAAACACGTCTACTGTCAAAAACCGCTCACCCATAATGTCTGGGAGGCCCGCGAGGTTGCGAAGATGGCGAAGGAGAAAGGACTCATCACACGGATGGGAAATCAGATTCACTCGCACCAGTTTTACCGCACCGCGGCTCAAATTATCCAGTCGGGCCGCATTGGAAAAGTGACGCAGGTTCATTCCTGGGTTGGTACGCCCGGACATTGCCGTAGTGGTCACATCAGCCGTCCGAAAACGGCCGATCCGGTTCCGGAAACGCTCGACTGGGACAAATGGATAGGGGTGGCTCCGATGCGGCCCTATTCGGGCAATAAATGTTACGCTCCCTGGGGATGGCGCGACTGGCAGGACTTCGGAGGCGGAGCTATCGGAGACTTCGGTTGCCACATTCTTGATCCGGTCTACACCGCCCTCAACATCACCGGTCCCTCGGATGACTTCATTGCCGAACACTCGGGAATGAATGACGAAGTCTGGCCGGCCCAGACCTCCTACAGCTTCACCGTGCCGGGAACGGAATACACGGCGGTCGAGCGACTGAAGATTACGTGGTACAACGGAGGACTGATGCCCTCAATCAAGGGTTCCCATCTGCCCGAGCGTGAGGCTTTGCCACCAAGCGGATCCATGGTCATCGCCGAGGGAGGAACGATCATTATTCCCCACGTCGCCGCACCCCTGCTTTATTTCGAAGGTAAGGAAGCCAGCACCGAGTATGAGATGGCGGATGACAGGGATCACTACCACGGATGGATCGACGGGTGTTTGTCAGGCAAGCAGCCCTCGGATGATTTCGAATACGGGGCACGTCTCACCGAGACGATTTTGCTGGGAAACATTGCGGTTCGATATCGCGGGACAAAGCTCCAGTGGGATGCCCCCAAGATGCGCTTCAGCAATAACGAAGACGCCAATCGCTGGCTCACGCGCGAGTACCGCGAGGGCTGGGATCTGAAGGCTCTGATCGGGTGAGGTGGCATCGTCCCGGTTAAGTCGCCTTTAACCCGGTCGACCTGCTCCCTCACTCCGGCGAGTACCACCGTCCCAGCGTCTTCACGATCACCCGTCGAAGCTCTCTCGCATCGACCTCGCCTGAAAAGCGGTGCAGGATCTTTCCACCCGGCGCAATCAACACGGTATGCGGCAAGGTGCCCTGCCACTCGGGATCGAGTGCCTCGGCGAGGGAATCAGTACTGCCGACGTAGAGGTAGTTGTTGGTGCGGCGACCTTCCTCCTTCACTGAGATCTCGGTGAGGTCGGGCATGGCGGCGTGAAAACGTTTCAGCAACTTGCCGGCCTTCTCCAGTGCCGAGGGGTCGTCCGTGCTGATCGTGATCATGTCAAAACCGCGGGTTTCAAACTGGCGGCCGATCTCGACAAGGTGGGGCATTTCGGCGACACAGGGACCGCACCAGGTTGCCCAGAGATTGACGAGACGGAGCTTGTCGGTGCGGTTTGCCAGCAGGTCCGAGACACCGGGGCCGTCAATCTTTTCGATGGTGGCCTCTTTCGCCTGGAATTTGGCGTTGTATTCGCCGACGAGGTGGCGCTTTGCGGCCCACTTGGTCGAGCAGCCGTGGGCTCTCGTGACCGCTTCGGCGACCGGTTTGCCGGCGAGCATCGCCTCGATCGCCTCGCGGGCATCGTGTTTGGTGATTGTGTCAGGCTCCCCGAACTTGGAGTCGTCGATACGTCCGGTGTAGCGGAGCTTGCGTTCCTTGTCGAAGAGGAAAAGGTGGGGTGTCGCGGTCGCTCCATAGGCGAGGCTGACGCTCTGGGTTTCTCCGTCGTAGAGGTAGGGGAAGTTAAAGTCATACTCGGCGGCATGGAGTTTCATCTCTTCGAGCGAGTCCCCGTAGATCGAGTAGCCGAGTTCATTGAGCCGGACTGACTGGGGATCGTTC
Source organism: Akkermansiaceae bacterium UBA2381 (assembly GCA_002344215.1). GTDB lineage: Bacteria > Verrucomicrobiota > Verrucomicrobiia > Verrucomicrobiales > DEV007 > Arctic95D-9. Next base: position 55,474 of record DDSV01000052.1, on the reverse strand, counting down.
GGTGAGATCGCAATGAGCTGAAGGCCCTTCTCCGAGTAGTCTTTGATGAGCGCTTTCACTCTCGACTCCGCGCCCTGGGCGCTGGGGCAGTGGTTGCAGAGGAAAACCACCGCGAGGATTTCCGCATTGGCGTATTCGGCGAGCGAGTGGTTCTTTCCATCGACACCCGGAAGAGTGAAGTCCGGAGCGCTTGCTCCGATCTCAAGGGTTTTGACCTCCCCGCTTCCCGGGGCGGCCGTGACTGAGGAACCGGGAGAAAAGGTGAGGGAAATAAGAAAGGGGAGAAGGAGGGATTTCATTTCGGTTAAGGTTAGGCTCAGTTGCCTGAGTTACCCGGAGCAGGCGCGGGGGCTGCGGCGGCTGCAGCGGCGGCCGATGCTGAAGTCTGGGCCGTTTCGATGAGGCTCTCAAACTCGGCATAAAAGGTCTCACCCAATTCATGGGTGAGATTCGCCTCCACAAAAGTGACCATGGCTTTGGCGGCATTCATCTGGTCGACGTGAAGAAACATGTCCTTGAGTTTACCCCATTGGAGCTGTGGAAGGGTTCGGGCGGTGAACTCGTCTTTGGAGTGATCCTTCAGCACTCCACCCTGGCCGGACTGGGCGTTGCGGGCGCGACGCTCTTCCTCGCGACCGAGGCCGCGCAGTTCCTCCTGCTTTTTCTCTTCAAGCATCATGACCAGCCGGGTCTCCTGTTCGATGCGTTTATCCCAGGCGTTCATGAGAGCGTCGGGTTTCTCCTTGCGCAGATAGGGGAGAATCGTGCGGGAATAGATTCCACTGATATTCATGGGAACTGACTCCCAGTCCTGGCTTTTTCCGAGCAGGTTCTCGAGGTAGTAGGCCCGGGCGAAGACGGATCCGGCGACGGACTGAGTGAGATTGCCGGTCGGCATTTCTTTGAGATAACTGAGCCCGTCGACAAAGGCCATGAGTGGTCCGAAAATCTCCGCCCTTTCTGCGGTCTCAGCGGCCTGGCAGCTCAGCGCGAGATATTTGAGTTGCTGCTGAAGCGATTCGATAAACTTGGGGTCGGTGACGCGTGCTTTTTGAGAATCCTCCCAGGCGCGAAAGTCCGATTCCGGTCGTCCCGCGCGGTCATATTCGACCATCTTGGTGCAATTGAGGTAGAGCTCGACGGCGGCTCTTGGGTCTGCTGATGCAGTCATGAAAGTCTGACCGGCCGAGGAGTTCCGCGTTGAAAGGTGGGTGTTCAGCGTCTCCTTCATGACCTTGAGGCGGGCCTTGAGGGATTCCATCGCCTCGGGCGTCATCGGATCGACGGCGCGGGAGACGTTCGTGAAAAAAACAAGGCAGAGAGCCAGTAATGAGAGAAAGCGGGATTTCATGGGGGTGAATCGTATCGGGAATCGCTTCCGAGGACAATCCTGAATTTGCGGAAGGCTGGAAGGCTCTTTCGCGCTATTCTTTCTCCCCAATGTCGACGGAAAATCCCCCGAATTCCGCCCATGAGGCCTGTTTCGGAGCCCAGGAGTGATCCGAGCCGCCGTAGAAGGTTTCAAAGTAGAGCGAATCGATCCCGAAGCTGTCGACGGTTCGCCATTCGAGGTCGGTGCGATGCACGACTTCCCGCTCGGGCGCGTTCTCGTCCTCACCGGTACGTATCCAGACCTGAAGTTTTCCGTTTTTCCGACCGGGATCGTTCATCGTCACCCGCATCCTCACCCTGATGTCGGTGTCCACGGGAAAACGAAAGTCACCGGGGAAGTCGACCCGGTCGCCGTATTTGTCCGGCTGGTTCTTGTGGTAAAGATAGGCTTCACCTTTTCCGTCGGCCCGCCACATGAGACGTGCGGAAAACCCGTTCGTGCCGTCGGCGGGACGCCCACCGCTGACATTCTCGGGGCCACCGCAAAGCCCCGGCAGCTTGCCGCCCTTGACCCATTCAAAGTCAGGGCTGAAGCGGACGGTATAGCGGAGTTCCGCCGATTCACGCGTGCCCACGGGGAAACGCCAGCCACAACCGCTTTTCTCAGGCCCGATCTCTCCGGGGCGGTAATCGACGCGCAACCTCAGGTGGCTGGCACGTTCCACGACGGAGACATTGCCCTCTTTAACTCCATCCTGCCAACCGCACCCCGGCCAGTCGTTTTTCCAGGCGGCAACAGTGTAGGGGCCTGCAGGTCCGGTCAGGTGAAGATTGATTCGATCTTCGGCGATTGCAGGGGAGATGAATGCCCCGATCAAAAATGCAAGACTCGTGAAGCGAAGTTGGCACATGGGCTCACGCTAGTGGCGACTGTCCTCTTTTCAAGCAGGGGTCAGGGGAGGCGCATTCCGGAAATATTGTCTTGGCTCTTCCCCTTTACTGTCTAAAAGTATGACTGATCATAGAGATTCTATCTCGTCATGCCGACTTTCCCTCCTCATCTCTGGCTGATGAGCGAGATACCTGACAGGGTGCTCGCCTCCTCGATCGTGGAGTCGTGGCCTGAAGTCGTCGAAATTCTTTCAAAACCCGGCTCCATCGCGATTCTTCTTGCGGGGCTCTTTGGACTGATTGTGGGCTGGCTTGTGAGGGGGCGGGACAGGTCTCCGGCGTCAACGGAGACCAAACCCGGCGCTGACGGGCTATCGGAGTTGGTGTGGCGCCATGAAAAACTGGTTCTGACGGAGCGTCAGCAGGCCGAAAAGCAGGGGCGTCTCGAAAGTTTTGCGGCTGGCATCTCGCCGCAACTTTCGTCGATCGGGATTCTCATACGGTTGAGGCACTTTATGCTCACGGAGGGATTTCGTGAAGCGAGGCAGAAGGTGGGAACGGATCTTTCCCGGATGGTTGCGGTGCGGGACCGTCTTGCAAGCATCACGGGACTGGAGGAGCGGGAGACGGGAGCGGTTGAGGCCTGCCGGAATATGGCGGAATCCCAGTGTCTCCTGCTCGATTCGGTGCGGGAGGAACTTCGCGATTTGGCGGATGAGGCCTTGCGGATCGGGGAGCGCGTCCTTACCAGGAGCGAGATTTCAGATGAGGGAAATGAGCTGAGACGTGAATTGATGAACCTGAAAGGCCGGGTGCTCACCCTTCCTCAGGGGTGGTTGACGTCCACAGAGGCGCTCGATGATCAGATTCGCAGCCTGCTTGCTCCCGTGAACAGCGGAGAGCTAGAGGCGGTGCGGAACATTCTCCTGATTGACGGTTCGATGACGGCCTCCCTTTCCGGGTCCGGCGGGATCGATCTTCCCGGATTAATCTCCGGGGCGATGGCCGCACTTGAGTTGGCGGAGGAACCTCAGTCACGCGTGGAAACGGGTCCCGATGTTTCGGAAGAGGTGGCAATGGAGGAAGCCGCAGTTCAGCTTTCCGAATTCTCCGAGGTTCCTTTCTTCGACGGGACACCGGGCGACGGGACACCGGTTGACGGGCCTCTGACCGAAGAGGCAACTTCCGGGGATGAGTCGGCGACCTTGACTCCCGATACGGAATTCCGCGCTCCGGCAGAGTTTGAGAAAGCGCCGCTTCGAATTGGACGAGGGTTTCGCGACCTTACCCGGGAGGAGGTCTTGACCGTATCGACAGGCTCTGCGGAGAAAGCAGGAGCGGAATCACCGCAGGCGGATGAAAGTCGCTCACTGATCCTCTTTTGTTCCAACAACGTGGAGTTGTGGGGCAAAGACATCTATCGCGGAGCGCACTGCCGGGCCCGCCCGGTGACTGATTTCCCAGCCTGGGCTCAATGGATCTCGATCAAACGGCTCGATACCGGGGAAAGGGTGTTCGCTCCGGTCCGGACCGCCAGCCTCTTTAACGGGCAGACGAGTGACCCGGTGGGGTTCAATGGAACCAATGAACTCTTTTATGGTGCCCGGCATTTGGGGATTTTCTCGGACAAGTGTCCCAACGAGGTGGAGACCCGTTTCACTTACGGCGGCTGGGGATTCGGGCATCGCGCTCACGAGACTGCTCCCGATGTCGAGCAGTTGCAGGCCGCCGGGTGGGAAGGACGCGAAATCCCGGCCGATACGGTATTTGAGATCGTGATCCATGAAGAGCTTCCCGCGCTCGGCAGTCAGGACCGGACCCTTGAGGGCGGAGGGCTGAACGGGAAGCATTAAGAGGTCTCCCGGTTCTTCTGGGATGGATTTCTTCCCTATGGAAATACGGGCTGGAGTCGTTTACAATGGCATATCGCCAAGACTTCCGACAATCCCCTGATACCCAACTTCGAGATCCTCGGCCGAATCGGCGGAGGAGCTTACGGAGAGGTCTATCTTGCCCGCTCCGTGACCGGCATGTATCGCGCCGTGAAAGTGGTGCGGCGCGAGGATTTTGAATACGAAAGGACCTTCGAGCGTGAATTTGAAGGCATCCAGCGGTACGAGAAAGTCTCGCAGAATCATCCCGGCCTGGTTGATGTGCTTCACGTGGGACGCGACGATGCCGCCGGCCATTATTATTATGTGATGGAGCTGGCCGATGAGGAAGGCGGAGAGCATCACGAGATCGACGTCGACACCTACAAGCCGCGCACCCTCTCTTCGGATCTGCGGCGCAAACGGACACGCAGCGTGCGGGAGTGTGTCGACCTCGGCATGTCCATGGCGGGGGCCCTTGGTCATCTTCACCACGCGGGCCTGACCCATCGCGACGTCAAGCCCTCCAACATCATTTTTGTCAAAGGAATGCCGAAGCTGGCCGACGTCGGGCTGGTGGCGAGCACAGGACAGCGAACCTTTGTCGGAACGGAAGGCTATGTGCCGCCGGAGGGCCCGGGAACGAGTTCGGCCGACCTATATTCGCTGGCGATGGTGCTCTACGAGATGCACACGGGCAAAGATCGTCTCGATTTCCCGGAATTGCCGACCAACATGGAGATCCCCCCGACGGTGAACCGGGATGAGTGGCGGGCCCTCAATTCCGTGATCTGCCGCGCCGGGTCGCCCGACCCGCGCAAGCGGTTTGAGTCCGCGCATAGTCTGGCCCGTGCGCTTCAGAGTGTCTGTGCGGAAACGAGTTCCGTAAAGACCGGCGGGAAGCAGCAGCCGCTCACCGCGGTGATGGGCGGCGTATTTGCCCTCGTGCTCCTTTCGGCGGTTGGTTTTGGTGCCTACTGGCTTTGGCGGGACAATCAGACTTTTGTCGACAAGCACGGGCCCCTTCTTGTCGAGAACGGGGATGTGACGACAAAGGGAAACCGTCAGGTCATGCGTCCCAAGATTCCGATTCAGGAGATCGTCGTCGAGAGCGGGGACAAAGAGACCGGTCCGGATCCATTGTCCGAAGGCGTACCCTTGAAGACAAAGGGCAAGGGAGACGGATTCAGCCTGGTCGACTCCCCTGACAAAACGGGGATTGAGAAAGAGGTGGTTATCCGTGACGACGTGGCCGTGAAACCTGATCCGAAAAAGGAGGAGGAAGCGGCATTAATGAAAGAAACGGTCGTCGAGGGTGACAAGCCCGCCGAAGTAAAACCATCGGTGATTGTGGCCAATCCGCTCGAAAACCAGATCACCCAGGGCCAGGTCAAGATCATGAGTCAGCCCGGCGCGGCCTCGGTGTGGTCGGGCGGAGAGGAAATTGGAATTACCGGGGACAAGCTTCTCGATATCAACGTCGGCCCGGTCGAGATCACCCTGAAAAGGGAGGGCTATCAGGACTATGTCTATCGGGGAGAGATTCGGGAGGGAACCCAGGTTATTACCGCGACGCTGCTTCCTGATCGCGGGCCGATTCCCGGCAACCCGTGGATTAACTCGCTCGGGATGGAGTTTCTCCCTGTCGAGGGAAGTCGCTACATCTCGCGGGATGAGGTATCGATCACCCTTTTTGACCAGTTTCTGAGTGAGACGGGGAAAGAAATTCCCCGTGCGGGGGTCAACGGGATCGTCCAGGTCTCCGGAGAGCCCGCGCTCTGGGAGTTCTGCGACTGGTTGACGGACAAGGACCGGGCTACAGGCCATCTCGGATCAAAGCGCTATTACCGCCCGCGACGGAACCTGGATGATGCGAGAAAGAACTCCTTTTTCTGCTCGCTTGAGGAGGGCTTCGGCACTCTCATTCTGAACACCGATCCTCCCGGGGCCAAGATTTACCGTCGGGGTGTCTATCTCGATGAAACTCCTGCCGTACTGAATGGTCTGCGGCTCGGCGCGTTTGAACTGGAGCTCTTCAAACCCGGATATGAAGTGGCCGTGGCAATGGGAGACCTCGCCAGCAGCGAGGCGCAGGATTTGATCGTGGAAATGGAACGCGACGCCTCTGTTGTCTTCGGGGAGCGCTGGATCAACAGCCAGGGCATGGACCTTGTGCCATTTGAGAATCTTCAGGTCGCGGCCTTTGAGACGCCTTTGCGGGCCTATGGGGAGTTTCTTTCCGACGGAGTTCCGCTGGCTCTCGCTGCGGCGCCGATTGCCGGTGGACTGAATCATCCCGCGACCGGGGTGAGCTACGCGGAAGCGGTTGCCTTCTGTGACTGGCTGACTCGAAAAGAGCGGGCGCTGAATTTGATCCGGCCATGGCAGAAGTACCGGCTCCCCTCCGATCTCGAATGGAGCCGCATGGCGGGACTGATGGCGGAGCAGGGAAACACTCCCGAGGCTCGCAATCGTCCCGGGAGCCTCACTTTCCCGTGGGGCACAGACTGGCCGCCTCCTCCGGGAGCCGGGAATTATGCCGACATGGCGGCGTCGATCTATTTCGGGAGAAATGTAATCGAGGGTTACACCGATGGATTTGACAGGACCTCCCCGTCGGGAAGTTTTGCCGCTTCGGCAGCCGGGATTTCCGACCTCAGCGGCAATGTCTGGGAATGGGTGTTGGACCCCTTTACCGATGGTCTCGACGGGCTGCAGGTCGTGCGCGGCGGTGGATGGAATTCGTCGGATAAGGAAGTGCTTTCGATCGGCTACCGGAACCCCGTCCCGGCTTCGGCAAAGGAGGAGTTCTACGGCTTCCGCTACGTTCTTGAGGACGCGGGCAGTTCAGATTGAATCCGGTTGAAATTCGGCCGGTGGTTTCGATACTGCGTCATGCCAAGAACACCCGTCGCCGAGATCCTGCGAAGCGAAACTCCACCCGGAGCAGTCACCGTCATGGGATGGGTCCGGACGAAGCGTGATTCGAAGGCTTTCTCTTTTCTGGAGATCAATGACGGGAGCTGTCTGTCCAATCTACAGGTGGTGGTGGACGCGGCCATCGCCGGGTATGATGAAGCGGTGGTCCCGGCGAGGACGGGGGCTTCCCTGGTGATCCAGGGAAACATCGTCGAGTCACTCGGCAAGGGACAACGGTGGGAGCTCCAGGCGTCAAAGGTCGAATTGCTCGGAGGTGCCCCGGAGGATTATCCGCTTCAGAAAAAGGGTCATTCGATGGAGTTCATGCGATCCATCGCCCACCTGCGACCGAGGTCGAATCTCTTTGGCGCGGTCTTTCGCGTCCGTAGCCGGATGGCCTACGCGATCCATCGCTTTTTCCAGGAAAGGGGATTTGTTTATGTGCACACCCCCATCATCACGGCGTCCGACTGTGAGGGAGCCGGGGAGATGTTCCGTGTCGTGACGATGGACGGGGAAGTGGTGAAGACCGGGGATGAGGAGTTCTTTGCCAAACCCACCTACCTCACCGTGAGCGGACAGCTCGAGGGGGAGACTTTCGCCTGTGCTCTTTCTAACATCTACACCTTCGGGCCGACCTTCCGGGCGGAGAACTCGCACACCTCGCGTCATGCCTCGGAATTCTGGATGATCGAACCCGAGATGGCCTTCTGTGATCTCATGGCCGACATGGATTTGGCCGAGGCCATGATCAAATACCTCGTCTCCGATGCGCTCGAAACCTGCATTGAGGATCTCGGCTTTTTTAATCAGTTCATCGACAAGGGGCTCATCGAACGCCTCGAATTCGTGAGGGATCGTTCCTTTGAACGCGTCACCTACACCGAGGCGGTCGAGTTGCTTAAGGCGAGCGGGGAAAGCTTTGAGTATCCCGTCGAGTACGGGCTCAATCTCCAGTCCGAGCATGAGCGCTACCTGACCGAGAAACATTTCCGCTGCCCGACAACGGTTTACAATTACCCGAAGGAGATCAAACCCTTCTATATGCGCAAAAACGAGGATGGAAAGACCGTTGCAGCGATGGATTTGCTCGTTCCCGGAATTGGCGAGATCGTGGGCGGCAGTCAGCGGGAGGAGCGCCTTGAGGTGCTCCTCGCCAACCTCAAGGATCACGGACTGGAGGAATCCGGTTACGGCTGGTATGTCGATCTGCGTCGCTACGGGACCGTTCCGCACGCCGGATTCGGGCTGGGCTTCGAGCGACTGCTCATGTTCGTGACCGGTGTCGCGAACATCCGCGATGTCATTCCCTTCCCGAGAACCCCGGGAGTGGCGGATTTCTGAATTGGGAAGGAGCGTTGTCTCCCGGGAGCCTGTCGGAGTTCGCACAGGTTTCGCGGCGGACCCAGGGCTTGACTTCGGGAGCGGAATTTGGAGAATCGAAGGTGTTCATTAGAAACATGCTTGAAACTGTTCATTCGAACGGTTAGCGTCCGATTCGTCCACAGGAATTTGTGTACGAATCGGATTCGTACACAAATTCCTGTGGCTAAACAACGTTCGCTAATGAAAAAACCACCTCAAGACTATATCGATTACGCTGACGAGCGGCGAATCATGATAACCTCCACTGATGATATCGGAGGAGATCTGACAAGTGTGTTCGTAATTTCGGTCCCCGGCGACGTCGTAACAAATCCTCAAGATGTTATCGAACTACTTCTTGAGCCCGTTTACGGAACCGACGGATACTCGATAAGAGACACGAGGACGATTACAGAGTGCGGAGCGAGCGGTGCAATACACGAAGTGATTCTCTCGATTATTGGTGGTATTACCGAAGGTATTACAACTCATGTTTTGGACCGGGTTCGTTCGTGGATGGAGTATGTGGATCGCCAAGACATTTCGCTCCCGGGATATGATGAGAACTGTCAGATCTCGCAAACTCAAGAGATCTTGAAGCGGCAATTTCGTTCTCACGGGGAACTGACTGTAGTTGATCGAAGGGATTCGGCGGATGAGCTTAGTTTGGTGATCCGCGACTCTTCTGATGTCCGATGGGATTGTAAGCTTGATCGAATCACGGGCGCGATATCGATTTCGTTGCGACATCGGTAAAGCGGCAGCGAACAAGCCGGCGATGGACAAGCCCGATCCCGCTTCGAGTTGATTGACTTCCCTGATTCGAAACTTTATTCTGCCATCGAGGTCGCGCTCCCGGATCGGGCTGCCATGCCTCATCGTAGGCCAGGAAAATGAAAACCCGATTTGCAAGAATGATGTTCCTTCTCGCGTCGGTCGGGATTCTTGCGATCATCTTTCTGCTCCGTCGCCCGAACCCGGACGAGCCAGTGTTCTGGTGTCTGATCGTTCCAGCCGTTGCAGCAAATATCGGATACAGGATTCTCTCGACGCGGGAGAACCGCGGATATCAGGAGCGATCGGACAACTGGATCGAGGATGTCCGGAAATTGGTTGGTGACGAAGACCTCCGTGTTACGATCGAGCGGGATCCACACTTCGCCGATTACGGCCTCGAGGAGCGGGAGCAAATTCTTTGCGCTCTGCGTCGACACCCACGCTTGCAGAGGACCTTAGACGCAGCGTTGATCGAAACAGGGCTCGATGTCCGTGAAGGATGAAGCAACCGACCGAAGAGCCTATCAAGCCGGCGCGCTCAACCCGATACCGTCCCGAGTTGCTTGACTTCCGTGGCTCGATTTCATACCCTGCCATCGTGTCCGCGCCCCCGGTATCGGGCGAGCGGCCTCTACGTTCGCTCTTTAAATGAAGCCTATGATTGGAATGTCCTTAGTTCCCCCGATTTCGCCGCTGGCAGAGATTTGTCTCCTTCTATCATTGGCTTCGATCATTTTCTCCTTCGCAATATTTTATTCCTGTAGAGCGAGACCAGCTGCAAAACTTTCAAACGGTCGTGTGCCGATAATCCCAGCCATCCCGGCGGTAGTTTTCGGAGCTTTGATACTGACCGCCCGTCTTCTAAATGCGTCCTGGATAATCGACGATCACGATCTTGGCCCCATATTTATCTTCACCGAAGTTCTCGGAGTTCCAATACTGCTCGCTATTCTCGCTGTGGTGGCCCTAGTGCTTTCTGTCCGGGCATTGAAGGTCGCGCAGCCTATTCGTGCAACCGGGCAGGCTAATGAGAGCGAACAAAACGCGGCTGGACAACCCGCTACCCGACCCTTGTCGAAATGACTTTTCTGACTTCAAACTTCAACCCTGTGTCGACGTGGCGCTCCCGGTAGCGGGTCGCCAGCGCTTCGACGTTCGCGAAGAAATTAATCCAATGAAAAGACTGGCCACCGTATCGGCGTTGATTTTTCTCTTTTCCATTGCTGGCTGCGCATTCTCAGTTTGGGAACTCGGGCGATTTAGGAAAGAGACCGATAGCTTCTCGGGCTATTTCGAAGCATTCGTCCGAGGCGCCTTCGGTGATCCTCTCGGAGCCGCAATCGATTATCGCGATGGTATCGAGTTTCGAGAATTGGTAGTGAACATGTTCAGTGTCTTTTCTTTATTGGCGCTAATAGTTACTCTGATTTCCTTGTATTTGATTCATCGCAGGTCTGGAAAGCCTATGAAGGAAAGGATACGCAGCTCCCAAACAAGCCGTGCAAGCATCGAATACCGAGATCGCTAACAAATCGCGACAGGGAAGGGCTTGCAGCCCTCCCCTGCGCTCTACGTTCGGCGAGAAAACTACACCCATGAAACCTCAAGAAATCCTCACGATTCTATTCTTCGTGTCCTCCATCTCTTTGCGATCGGAAGACTCTAAACCAAAAGTCGAGCCTTCTCAGAAGGTTTACGCTATATATTCATCCTCAAGATCTTCTTATGTTTTGACGGACATTGAAACCGCCGAATTTCATGGAATCGAGTGCCTCAAAGGTAGGCATATTGATTTGAGCTGGATCAAGGACCGGATCTGCTATCTTCCCGTGACCACAATCTCAATGATTATTGAATATGATTCGCTGGACGACTACAAGAACTCGATGAGAGAAACTACTGAAGACAGGCTCAAATGAATCTCATGAATACCGCAAGCTAGCCATATGCCGAACAAGCCGAGCCACTCAAGCCCTGACAGTATCGAGTCGAAATGGCTTTTCTGATTTACGAGTCTTATTCACATTCAACCTGCGCTCTTTGTCAGGGCAGAGTGCTCTAAGACGTTCGGGCGAGAAATAGAATATGTCTCTGGATTGGATAGCTTTCTCAGTTGCGGCCGGTATCGGAATCCTCTGGATGTTCGTAAAGCCGGCGATTCAGCGTCGCTCAGAAATCCGGAAATATGGGCAGGAACTCGGTGAGCCATTTGCCGCCGAAGTGCTCTACCAAGGAGACGCGGTGGCAGACCTTTCTGATCGGGACTTTGTCGAGATGTTCTGGCGCGAATACCGGATCGACCCGCGTTCGGCTGAAGCAAAAGAAGTAATCGAGAATGATGATCTTTGGGATGAATGCGCATTTGATTTTAGAGACCCGGCGACCGGTAATCTTTGCTCATCTGGATTCGTCGGAGGGAGAAGGCCGTTCATTCGCGATGGCAAGATTTTATTGAGGGCGCTATACTTCGGAGGTTCCGAATGACCGACGAAGCCCGAACAAAACGCGGCTGGACAACCCGCTACCCCGCCCCGAGTCGGAATGATCCCCGTAACTCAAACCCTCAACCCCGTTGCGGCTTGGCGCTCCCGGTAGCGGGTTGCCAGCGCTCGACGTTAGCATCATGAAAAGGCGGAAGACAATCATCACCCTTTTTGCGATCTTACTTGTCGCGTGGATCTCTACGCCATTCGTCGTTCAGGGAACTTATGGGAGTGCGAAGACGGCTGGTGAGTTCGGGGATCTATTTGGATCCATCAACGCGCTCTTCTCCGCATTGGCCCTCCTCTCGGTTGTTTATGCAATTTTCCTACAAATGGATGAACTGAAGCTCCAGCGCGAGGAGCTGGAAACAAGCCGGAAGGAATTATCGAACCAGACGAAGATTATTTCCGCACAGTTGGAAACAATGAATCAGGCGTTGCACTTCGAACGGACGATTGAGTTCCAGAAAGCCGAGCCCTTCTTTCGGGCGAACGGAGGCGGATCGAATACTGATTACCACCATGTTCATATTCTGAACGACGGCGCGTCAGTGGCAGATGTCCGTTTCGTTGTCCCAGATTGTGTGGAGGTTTCACGAGAAATTTCCTACTGGGATGCAGGAGCGAAACAGAAGCTTTCCTATCCTCGGAATTCCGAAGACGACATTACGGTTGAAATTGTGTATACCAATAAGGTTTCCGGGGAGCGCCGACGTCGATTCACAGTCCCGAACGGAAAGTGCGCCTTGAATGAAATCGGATGCTAACAAGGCGTCGACCTCGACACCTGACTCGCCTCAAGTCAAAAAACCTTATGACCATTCAACCTTCAACCCAGAAGTCGGAGCGCGCCCACCGTCAGGTGTGAGATGACTTTAACGTTGCTATGGCGGTACACACTCACCATGAACCCGGAAGCTGCCCAAGATTTCATCAACGCTTGCGTCGACGGCAATCTACCGGCAGTGAAACGCTTCCTTACCGAAGGTTTCGCGGTGGACACAGCCAATAAAGTCAATTTCACGCCTCTAATGGCCGCAGCCAGAAGTTACCGTGTCGATGTCGTTGCCTTTCTTTTAGAGTCTGGCGCGGACATTCACCGAAGCGACATCTACGGGAACACTCCCCTTCATGTCGCGGTTGGTGAGGCTTCTACCACTCCCGAGAAGCAAGCAGAGTGTGTCCACCTTATTCTGAAGCGGGGGGCAGTCGTAGACGCTCAGGACCAGAGCGGCTGCACACCACTTATGAGTGCGGCGTGGTTCGGTTGCTTGCCTGCGGTTCACCACCTTTTGGGACGGGGGGCGAGCGTTAGACTGCGCGACCAGCAGGGACGGACCGCTGAAGATTTAGCGCGTGCGCGCAGTCATCCCGAGATCGTCGAACTTTTAGCTACCCACGCCTCACGATGAAACCGAACCACGCAACGCCTAACCAGGGTCGGCAGGCAACGGCTTCGCCGTCGCCTGCGACCTAACGTTAGCTTCAAAAAATGGGCCAAATTCAGTTCCAGATTGGAGGGAGTGAACATGTTCGAGTCAATCTTCCGAGCAAAGCGCCCGGAGACCGAAACACTTTCAAAGGACGGGCGGTACTCAAGGCCACAAAACTTTCATGTTCAGTTGACGTATCGATATCGAGATCTGATCTGTATACCTTTTTTGACCAGATTAGAGTCGTGCACGAGCAACTTTTCGGTTCTTTCGTTCTGCGATCGAAGGATTCGCGATTTATCCTTAACGGCAAAGCAGGCCCGAAAGGAACTATTCAGATTGATGCTGAATTCTCGGGATTTGAATTCAGCCAGCCTGAGAACATTGAATGGTCGGCTTCAGCATCTTTCTTCTGCTATCCACACGAAATCGAAAAAGTCGCATCGCTTTCCGCAACCGAACAAAGCTAACAAACCGGCGATGGACAAGCCCGATCCCGCTTCGAGTTAATTGCCATCCCTATTCGAATCCTTATCCTCCCATTGAGGCCGCGCTCCCGGATCGGGCTGCCATGCCTCGACGTTCAGTCCTTCAGCCCTTCCATCACGGGCACAAGACAAAAGAGGGTGCGCTGGCTCGAACCCCCGGTGCCGAGTGAGGCACCTTTGCGCATTTCGTAGACACTTCCGTCCTCACAAAGGATGATCAACTCGCCCCGGGGACTGGTGCGCAGGGCGCTGAATTTCTCCTGGCCGAGTCGGCCGATATCGACCCGGGAGACTTTGCTGCCGGTCGGCGACTCGAGATCAGACCGAAGAGCCATGATCTGGCCGTCGTGACTGGCAAAGAGGGTGTTCCCGGCCAGCGAGGGAAAGCTTTCACCTCGGTAGACGACACTGCCCGTGGTTCGTGCCGCGATCCCTGACTTGAGATCGATCGCGACGGCCGGAGGAGTCACGATCTCCGCCAGCTGAGCCCGCATCGCGGAACTCAGCTTGGCTGAATCGACCGCAATATCCCAGCCGAAATGCTCGCCGCCCATCTGGCTGAAGTTGATCTCCTCCTCCCCGAGATAGCCGCTTTCGCTGATGCAAAGGCTGCGGCGGAAGGGGTCAAAAGAAAGGCTGTGGGGAGCCCGCAGGCCGAAGGCCCAGAGTTCGGGCAGGGCTTCGGTCACGAGGCGGAAAGGATTGCCCTCCGGAATTCCGTAGGAGCCGTTGAGCGAATCATTGCCCACAGGATCGATGCGCAGGACTTTCCCGAAGGCATTGGTGAGCGAAGAGGCATTGCGCGACGGGCTCTTGCGCCCCACTTCAGCGGAGGCTCCGTCACCCACGCCCACATAGAGAAGGCCGGAGGGGTCAAAGGTCAATCCGCTCAGGTTGTTTTCCGCGCCCGGCTGGCTGAAACGCATCAGCTCGCGCTTTTCGCCCCGGAAGGTGAGCAGGAGAGGATCCTCGACGGTGTATTCATAGAGCACATCCTGGTGATGTTCCTTTCCACCGCCGAACTCAGGGATGAAGTCCGCGCTTCCCGCGCCCGACTTTTCGGCGGCGATGACATAGAAACGTCCATAGCCCGGTTTCTCCTTGAGGTGAAAATCGGGGTGCAGAGCCAGACTGGAAAAGCCCAGGGCGGGATCGATCTCAAAATGCCCGAGACTGGTGTAGGGAGTCGCGCTGGTTCCTCCGCCGGCTTCGGGAGCGACTCTGACGATGTCGCCATTTTTCTGGAGGATAAAACATACCCCGAGGGCGTCTCCGGCGAAATCAACGGGGGATTCGGTCTTCGCGAGGAGAAAGGCCTCGGCGTCGATGACGATTTCATCCTGAAGGGTAAGGGGGACGGAGTCGAGCGACGAACCGTCGGCTGGCTTCTCGTCGGCTCCCAGCTGTTGCACCACCAGGTAGCTGACCATCCCGACGCTGATGGAGAGAATAAAAAGACTGAGCCGGGAGGCGAGCGAAAGCAGGAATCTTTTCATAAAATCGGAGTGCAAAGCAGCGGTTGTTCTGAATTGTCATAATTAATAATTGTTTTTGATAAAAATTGCAAGAATGAAAGCAGAAATACCATCATTCTCATTCCTGAGAAAAAGCTCCTGATTTACAAGCTTGGGGAAATTCGAGAGAATGATCCGATGAACGGTGTATTCGACTCGGAGGAACTGACCCGGTATTTCGAAGACGGGTATGTCATCAAGCGCGGTCTCTTTTCCGCGGAGGAGATCTCCCTGCTCGGTGCGGCGGCGCATGGAGACCACGCCCTCGACCAGGCGGCAGTGGCGCGCGACGACGGAGCGGGGAACAAGGTCCGTCTCTCACTCTGGAATCATCCCGGCGATGGAATCTACGGAATGTTGGCCCGATGCCGGCGCATGGTCGACTCGGTTGAGCAGCTTCTCGGCGGCGAAGTCTATCACTACCACTCGAAGATGATCCTCAAGGACGCCCGCACCGGCGGAGCCTGGGCCTGGCATCAGGACTATGGATATTGGTATCAGAACGGCCTCCTTTTCCCCGATCTCTGCAGCGTCATGATCGCTGTGGACGCGGCGACGAAAGAAAATGGCTGCCTTGAGGTCTTGAAAGGTTCCCACCGCATGGGCCGGATCAATCACGTGCTCTCGGGTGATCAGGCCGGGGCGGATCTTGAACGGGTGACCGAAGCGGAGAAGCGCCTCGAAAAGATCTACTGCGAGATGGCACCGGGGGACACGGTCTTTTTCCACGCCAATACCTTGCATTGCTCAGGGCCGAATCGCTCCGAGAACCCGCGCTGGGCGATGATCTGCTGTTATAACTCGGCGGCGAACGATCCTTATAAGGAGTCACATCATCCGGGATATACTCCTTTAGAAAAAGTGGATGACTCCGAGGTCCTTCGGGTCGGGCAAGCCGGGGGAGATTCGCGTGGGGTCGAGTTCGCGAACTTGAAGGATAAGGATCTCAGTGCGAGGACGCTGGCAGAGTCACGGGAGAGCGGGAGCTGAATGGGAGAATGGGGGATTGTTGATCCCGTCCCGGTGAATTTGCGGATGGCGCTTCGGCACGCGCAAGACCGTCGAACTCTAGATTCCCGAACGGCCGCCGCCCGCAATGAACGGATTGACCACCAACACTCCGTTATACTGCTGTCCCGGTGAGTGAAAATTTCCCGGGCGATCGCAGTTTTTGCCGACTCCGGGGGCTCCAGGTCGAGGAATTAAATCAGGATTTTCGTATCAACGAAGCGCATCACGGTCGTGGAGGTCGGCGCGGGAGAGATTGAGGGCGGGGCTGAGCCCCAAGCGGCGTGCGTTGAGTTCGGCGCGGAGTTCCTCTTCTTCGCGGGCGAGGCGCACGAACTCAGTTTCCTCCTTGTCCCGGCCCGTGAGGCTGTTCAGATAGCGCTTCACCAGAGCGGAAACGGACGTGGATTGTTCCGCCGCCCGAATGCGCGCGAGCCGGTAAACTTCGTCATCAACGCTAACGGTGATGTTCTTCATGCCATTTTCACGGTTCCAAAGTTTCACAGTATTTTCAAGAACGGGATTCGGCGCGAGGAGCTAGGGTTAGAAACCGGCCAGGCGAAGAGTTGCGGCGCTTGTGATTGAGGCCATGAATTCAGGACAGGCCCTACGGTTCCCTTCTCTATAGCCGAAACCGCCACGGCAGCAGAGCCTCAAACCGGATCACTTCCCCGAGCAGGCTCCCGTCTTCGTCGTTTCCGCCATCGAGCAGCACGATCAGATCCGGCGTCGCGAACTCGCTCATGACCTGTCGGCAAAGACCGCAGGGAGTCCTCATATCCATGGCTGAGCCCGCTGCGGCATCGGTCGACACCGCGATCACTTCTAGCTTTCGCCGGCCGGTCGCGACGGCCGTGGCTATGGCAGTGCGCTCGGCGCAGAGAGTGCCACCGTAGCTGGCGTTCTCGACATTCGTTCCCGAAAACAGCTCCCCATCCATTAGAAGAGCGGCGCCGACCCGGAATTTCGAGTAGGGAGCATACGCGTTCTCCCGCGCGAGCCTCGCGCGAATGAGGAGATCGGCGAAACTGCCGCTCCGGGCGGCGAACTCGTCCACATTATCAAAGCCGAAACACCGCCACCGGGTTCCGGAAGACTCAAAGAGAAGCGGGGGAGGTGTTTCCATGACCGCGTTTCTATTCACCCATGACATTCTCAACGAGGATGCTCTGCACCACCGAAAACAGTTCATACTGGGCGATCAGGAGCATGCGCTCTTCGTTGTAGCCCGGCATTCCGGGGGACATCGCCATAAATCGCTCCTCGGCTCCGGCAATGTCGTATTCCTCATTCATGAGAAGGCGGGCCTGGTTGAGGGTGCTGTACCAGAACTCGGTGTGATCGAGCGGGACCTCGATCCGGTAGAGTTCCGGAAAATCGAATTCAAACTCCGCCGCTCCTTCCTCGTCCGATATGTCTCCCTCGAAAAAATCCTCGATGGAGAGCAGGCGGCAGTTTTTCAGGTCCTTCTCCACGGCGAATCGGGCCTGGGCAAAGGCCTCTTCAAGTTCGGGGCGGATGAGTTCGTCCCAGTCCTCGACCTGCATCAGGGTACTTTCATCGGCGATGACTTCTTCGGCGAGAGGAGAGGGGTAAAGTCGCTCCTTCGCCGCCGGATGATAATGGCGCCCCGAGGCGATATCCGGGAGCTCCCTGATTAACTGCCATTCCGAAGGAGAGAGGGCGTCGAGCATCCAGGACTCGTCTGATAGAATAAAGCGCATTTTGTGGTCGGACCGGGACCTTACAAGAATCTTGAACGAGGCGGTCCTTTGATTGTTCGAAGATACGGAAAGGTAACAGGGACTCCAGAAAAATAAGCTGGTTTATCTCTTCGTCTCATTGGATAATGCGGCCAGCTGATTTCGACTCAGGTTTGAAATTAAGCTCAAATTTACAATTCGAGATTGCGAAATTAGAAAAATATGCGACTAATACTCACAAAATTTTGCGGAGTTAGAGGCTATTTTACCTAATAATTATGAAAAATTTAATTAAAGGGTTGAACAAACCTCTTGGATAGTGTTAAATTACTATCACTTCCATAATTACCAAAATCGCAAGGAGGTCATATCATGCAAATTACAGAAGACAAAACAATCGAGGTCGAGCAAAACGCAGACCGCCTGGCAGACTTCATCATGTTTGCCCAGCGCTCGTTTCTACTCGACCTGTCGAAAGAACTGAACAAGGGGAACATTTCCTACGCACAGTTTTTCCTGCTGGGTTACCTGGCCAATGAGGACTACCTGACGATGACCGACATCTCTAAAAAGATGGGTCATTCAACGGCAGCCGCAACCGGCCTCGTCGACCGACTTGAGAAACTGGGCTACGTCCAGCGGCTCCACGCCGCCGATGACCGCCGCAAAGTGATGGTTCAAATCACTCGCAAGGGCATCGAAATGGTCAGCCGCCTCCGCAACGCTATTGCCGACAGCATCTCCATGGTGATGGCTGCTCAGGAAAGCGGAACGGACGAAGCTGTCCAACCCATCTACTCGCAACTGAGAGAGTTCATCGCCTCCCGCTAAGCCTTTCCTCCGGCGGGGTGCTCTTCCGGCCCCGTCAGACACGAAACACACCAGTCAGGCTGACCGGAAAGTAATAAACCATACTCTGAAGCGATTTTGAGAACGCTCCCGCCACAAACGGGAGCGTTTTTGTTGGGGCGTTTCTCTCCCTTGAGAGGGATAAAATGAGTTGGAGAGGCGGCTTGGCCGGAATCACGGGCTGAGCCGATCGATCTTCCAGGCTCCTTCGGCCGTGCGCTGGTAAAGGAAGCGGTCGTGCTTTCGTCCCGGTTGCCCCTGCCAGAATTCGACACTCTCGGGAACAATCCGGTAACCGCCCCAGAACTCCGGTAGGGGGACGCAGTCGGCCGCTCCGGTATCAGGGTAACGGGTTTCAAATTCCGCCGCCCGATCGTCGAGCCATTTCCGGTCCGGGATGACGGTGCTTTGCTGCGAGGCCCAGGCTCCGATGCGGCTCGCGTAGGGACGGGAAAAAAAGTAGGCCTGCGAATCCTCCCGCGAAGTTTTCTCCACCCGGCCCCGGACGTGGACCTGCCGTTCGAGTTCTTTCCAGAGAAAAAGCAGCGCGGCGACGGGGGAGGCCTCCAGTTCCCGGCCTTTGCGGCTGGTGTAGTTGGTGTAAATCGTCACCCCGGCCTCGCTGAAGTCCTTCATCAGGAGGGTGCGGGAGGTCGGCAGGCCGTCGAGCCCGATGGTCGAGAGGGTCAGGGCATTCGGTTCGCGCAGGCCTGACTCCACCGCCTCCGCAAACCACGAGGCGAACTGGCGGATCGGTGAATCGGCGAGATCCGCACGGGAGAGAGTCGCGGAGTGATACTCGCAACGGAGTTCGGCGATGCTGGTGGAGGCGGGGTCGGTCATAGGGGTAGAGGGCGGAATTGGATCAGCAAAGAACGATCTAGCGCGTCTTTCCTTTTAGATTACGAAACCTGAATCGACTGACACGTCAAATTTTCCGGTTGAACGATGAATTGGTCCGATGTCTGATGAACGGAATGCTAAGCGGGACCGGCAATCTGGACGAGCGGCTTGAACGCATTCTCTTCGATCAGGCGAAGATACGTGATTGCATTGCGGAGATGGGATCCCGGATCACGGATGATTATGCCGGCGGGTCTCTCACCATTGTGGCGGTGCTCCAGGGAGGGGTGCTTT
The DNA here is from genome assembly GCA_002344215.1 of Akkermansiaceae bacterium UBA2381. GTDB lineage: Bacteria > Verrucomicrobiota > Verrucomicrobiia > Verrucomicrobiales > DEV007 > Arctic95D-9. Next base: position 35,704 of record DDSV01000052.1, on the reverse strand, counting down.
TCCTCGCGGACCTGATTCGTGAGATTCGCCTGCCTTTGCGGATGGATTCCATCTCGGTCGCGAGCTACCACGGGGGGACTTCCAGCTCCGGAACGGTGACGTTTCATCAAAATCGCCTTCCTGACGTGGAAGGCCGCGATGTCCTCGTTCTTGATGATATTCTCGATTCGGGCCGGACTCTGGCGGCGATCATGGGTCGAATTCAGGAGGACTGCCGGCCCCGGAGTGTTCGCTCAGCCGTGCTGCTTTCCAAAAAAGTAAACCGCGCCGTCCCCATCGAGGCGGATTACACCGGGTTTGAGATCGGTGACGAGTTTGTTGTCGGCTACGGACTCGATTATCAGGGTGAATACCGGAACCTGCCCGTGATCGGGGTCTTGAGAAAGGAGTGGATTCTTCCGGAATCATGACCGCAACGGTTCTTTTCTTCTCGGTTCTCCGCGATCTGGTCGGTGCGGAAAGCCTCAGGATCACTCTTGATTCGGGTCAGGTGACGATGGGAGCGCTCCTCGGCTCTCTATATCGCGACTATCCCGCGTTGCAGGGCTGGGACAGCCGCCTCCTTCTGGCGATCAATGCGGAGTTTGCGACTCGCGATGACCTCGTGAACGACGGGGACGAGATCGCCCTGATGCCACCGGTGCAGGGAGGGTGAAATGGGGGAGCACCTGAATTGGTGTTTACATCGACTGCTCTCTCATTAACACTTCACCTCAATCTTGATGGCAACCTGGTTCTACACCGATACGGAGGCGACCCAACAGGGTCCGGTTGATGAGCCAACCCTCCTTGATCTGAGCCGGGAGGGGGCGCTCAAGGCCAAATCGCTTGTCTGGCAGGAGGGAATGCCCGCCTGGGTTCCGCTCCGGACGGTCGCAGCGGGCCTTTACGAGCGGGCCGGGCGCGGGGGCGCGGTCGAAATAGGGGTTTGCGCCCATTCCGGTCAGGTCTATCCGATTCGTGAGATGTTGCCCTACGGGGAGGCGCTCATTGGTCCCGAGCACAAGGAGGAGTTCGTGCAATGGATGATGGAGACGGCGGCGATTGGGATTGCCGACGCCTCGCACGAGCCTCCGGCCTACGCCGGATTCTGGTGGCGGGCCCTCGCCTCGGTTCTCGACTACATGATCAAAATGGTCCCTTCCGGACTCTGTATGATCCCGTATTATGTAGTCGCTGTGGCGGGCGGGGCGAATTCGGGTGGAGAGGAAGTGATCGAAGGGCTGGACAGCTGGACCGCCCTGATGCTCGCCGCCTACGGGCTGGGCCTTCTTGGTGTCCTCGCGCTGAGTATCTTCTACGAAACCTGGATGGTGGGGAAATACCAGGGCACTCTGGGTAAAATCATCATCGGGGTAAAGGTGGTGAATCCTGACGGCACCCGCTTGACCTACAAGCGGGCCTTTATTCGCTGGCTCGCCAAAAAGCCGCTCAATTATCTGCTCGTCTGGGGGCCCTCCACTCTGGGCTTCGCCGCCGTCATCGGCCTGCTTGTGGGAGTATCGCAGGGAAGTGGAGAGAATTCGTCCGCCTTTGTCCTCACGATGTTCACGGGTTTCTTTGTTTACGCCGCCCTGCTCGCTTTCTGCTCAGGGGTTTATTGGATGGCGGGCCTCGATCCGGAGAAGCGGGCGTTCCATGACCGGATCGCGTCGACCCGCGTGATGAAAAAATAAGACACTCAATCCATGCCTTCCCCTCCAACGGAATCTCCCGAAGCGGTCCTTCTTTGTCCCGGCTGCCGTAGTCAGTTGAAGGTCGACCGGCAGGTCTGGTCGGTTGAGGAAAAATGCCCGGTCTGCGGCAGCGGCGTGAAACTGACCCTGTTTCCAAGATTGTATCGTGCCTTTGCCCGTGAGGATCTCGACGCTCCGGCGGGAGAAGGCGAGGCGACCTGTTCATTTTTTCCCGAACTTCGCGCCGAAAAGGAGTGCGAGGAGTGCGGCTCGTTTATGTCGGGACGTGCCGCGACCGTCTGGGAGGAGAGAAATCTGTGCCTGCCCTGTCTGCACCGGCTTCGCGAGGTCGACAAGTCACCCTCCCTGTTGGCCCGGGCCAGCTTACACGATAAACGGGCTCTCGCTCTGGTGACTCTCCTCGCTCCGGTCTCGCTTTTCAGCGCTCCGCTCGCTCTTTACCTCCTGATCCGTCACCGCAAGGATCAGAAAGGATTTGTTCCGCGGGGCAAAGCGGTCTGGTGGCTTGCGTTCCTCTTGTCCGCCGCCTGGATTGCCGCCTGGCTGGTGATCATCGTGATCTGGGTCTCTCTGATCATCGACGATTTTTCGTGAGAGTTGAACTCTTGTCCGGGAGCCGGGGGTGTAAACGAAAACGCCCCGATCAATGACCGGGGCGCTCCGCGAAAATGTCAGGGAAGATCAGGCTTTGGCTTTGCCCACTTTGCACTGTCCCTCAAGAGAGGCACCTTCCTCCATCTGGAGGCTCACGGTATTCACCGAGCCGGAGATGACCGAGGTGGGGGAGAGACGGCAGGAGTTAAAGTCGCCGTTGCCGACGATTTTACCCTCAATGACGGCCTTCTCGGCCTTGAGGTTTCCGTTTACCGAGGCGTTCTGACCGATTGTCAGGCTTCCCTTGGAGGTGATGTTCCCCTTGATGGAACCGTCGAAAATGAGATCGGTCGAACAATTGAGATCTCCTTCGATTTGGATGTCGCTGGATAAATGGCTACTCACGGTTTAAAAGGCGTTAAGGTTTGGTGACAAAGAGCCGCTCTCTCGGAATCGACTCCCTGCGCAGACTGTAGCGCTAAAATGTCAGGCTGTTGAGACTTTTTTAAAAAAATCTCAACCCCGTTTTACGCCCTTAAATGAGGCTGGCGACTTCATGAGATTACGCAATAGTATGCAGGGTTCAGGGAATCGATAACCTGTTGGAAACAGGTTGGTGAGGTGATGACAAAGCACTCTTTATCAGACCGGCCCCTTCATGGCCGGACCTTTCACACCATCATGTGGGTGGTTGCCTTGATTGCGACGATTCAGGCTTTTGCCCTCAGTCTTGCGATCATGAAAAGGGCGTCGTCGGATTCCCGGGGTGCCGGGATCAGTACCGTCGCCAAGGTTACCGTGCCTCCCCCGCTTGCGGTCTCCCCGCCGGCACCGGTGGTCGAGCCGATTCCTCCGGTGGCACCGGGACCGCCTCAGCCGAATCGGGAAAGAATCTCGGTGGCTCAGCCGGGAAGCACGGGCGGAGTCACACCGGTTCCCCGGGAGACTCCGCCTCCTCCTGTCACGAGAGGGGTTTCGGATTCCGCTCCCTTGACTGCGCCGGTTCTTCCTGAACCTTCCTTTATCGGTCCCGAGACCGCAGCGGAACCGCTTTCGCTCTCGGCCGCGCTGTCACAGGCGGCGAAAGAAAATGCCCTGACGGGTGAACCCATACTGGAAAGGCTGCTGGCCACGGGGGCGGAACTTCGCTCGAGTGGCAACATGCAGGGGGCGCTCCAGGCTTTCAGGGAAGTTGAATCCGCCCTGCCCGCCAATCCGCGGGTTCTCGCGGAACTGGCGGCGACCCTGAGTCAGATGGGCCTTGAGGACAAAGCCAGCGCCTACTGGGAAAGTGTCGAAGCGCTCGGACCAATTGCGGCCGGCACCTATTTTCCTCTGGCGGGGCAACAACTGCGCGGAGAGCCGGCTCTATCGGCCTCGCCCCCGCCTTCGGCACCGGCGACGTCACCCTCTCCCGGTGCCGTGATACTCCGGATCGGAGCCGTCAAAGTTGAGGAGGAGGCCCCGACCAGTGAAGGGCAGAAAGTGACCCTCCGGGTCGTCGTGGAGTCAAACCCCGGGGAGCGCCCGGTCGGGGAGGATCTCGCTCTGCTCGTCTACTTTTACGATCAAGTGACCGGAGGCATCGTGCAGCCCTCTACGGCGGATACTTCCTACCTTTATCCCACGGAGCCCTACGACTGGCAGGTCGATGGTCGGGAGGAAATCATCGTCTCCTATCATCAACCGGTGTTCACCGAAGACCAGAAGCGGGATCTCGGGGAACGGAGCTACTACGGGTATGCCATCGAGCTCTATTATCGCGATCAGATTCAAGACAAAGTGGCAATGCCCGAGGACATTGCCAAACTGAGAGTTGAACCGGCCGCAGAGCCGGATAAGGATGAAGGGGTTATCGGCCCTGAAAATGCTTTGTTCCCCAAGTCTGTTATCCCCTAGTCCCGTCCATGCAAAAAGAAGCCGTGGTTTTAATAATTGACGAATCCGAAGAGGATCGAAAGATCATCCGTTCCATTCTTGAGGGACGGGTGGAGAATTTTCTTGAAGCATCCACGGCAGCGGAGGCATGGGAACTGGCCCGGGGCCTCGACCGTCTCACCATGCTGATTGCGAATGTCGATAGCAAAACGGGGGGAGACATCTTCGATCTCCGCGATCACCTCCATCAGGAAATCGGCTTTTTCCCCAGTGTCTTCTGCAGCAGCGAGGACATGACCCCGTTCTACGCGCGGGTCTATGATCGTGAGCGCCTCTTCTTCAAGCCGGTAAACCGGGGGGTCCTGATCGACTGGTTCGACTCCATCCGCGGGGGAATGAGGGCGGAACTCGGGGCGGCAGCGAGTGAGGGCGGTGCCTCGACCGAATCCACTCAGGAGAATGCCATGTCGACCTCGACGATACCGGTCAGTTCTCCTCCGCCCGAGATTGCGACCCAGCCGAGCACGGAAGTCGCGACGGAATCTCTCCCGATTCACGAAACTGCTCCGGTTCTGCTCCCCGAAGAGGCGCTTCCGGTTGGAACCCGCTTGGGCGATTACAAACTGCTCCGGGAAATCCAGCGGGATGCGGACTTCGCCCTCTACGAGGCGGAACAGACCTCAATCGGACGTCATGTCGCGCTGAAGACACTCTACCGCAAACACCGCCGTGACATTAACTGGGTGCAGGGATTCGTGAATGAGGCCAGTGCCCGTGCCTCGGTCAACCATCCGGCGATCTCCCTCGTTTACGAGTGTGACCAGGAAATGGGGGTGAACTTCTACACCCTTGAGCTGGTCGATGCGCCAAGTCTCAGCGATCTCGCCAGGCGTCGGAGTGAACTTGACGACACCGTTTTGTGGAAAGTGCTCTCCGCTGCCTCCAGCGCGCTGGTCTATCTTCGCGATGCCGGTATGTCGCATCGTCTCTTCACGGCCCAGAGTATTCTCATCGTCAAAGGGATGGAGCCGAGGATCGCCAATCCGGTTCGTGGCCGGGGGAATCCCCTTTCTCCGGAGGAGGAGCGGCGTCAGATGGAAGTCCTCGCCGATGCGATAACCCCCTTTCTAAAACGATCGGTGACCGACCCGGGTCTCTTCACGATCATTGATCGTATGGGAACCGATCGGATCGATGCGATCAATTCGATTGAGGGGCTGAGAAAAGCCCTGAATCCGCCGGATCCAAAAGAGGGACTTTCCGCTCCCGAACTGGCGAAGATCACGGAGAAGGAGACGACGCGCAAAGCACTCGTCGTGGGGACCCTGATCGGCCTTTTAATCGTGGCTGGAGTGATTGCGGCGATCATGATGATGTCGGCCAAACCGGAGGTTCGGGATCTGGAGGACTTTACCAAGATTCCCGCCGGGAAATTCCCCTTTCAGAACGGAGAGGAAGTTGAGCTGGGTGAATTCTGGATCGGAATGTACGAGGTGACCATCGCCGACTACGCCGAGTTTCTCGCCGATCTCACCGCTCATCCGGAGAAGCAGCTTCTCATCCGCCATGCCGAGCAGCCGAAGGAGAAAACCTCCTACGAGCCTGAAAAATGGTATCAGTATTATGCCGCGGCGACAAAAGGGAGAAAATTTCTCGGAGGTGAAATCGACCCCAACGCTCCCGTGATCGGAGTCGACTGGTGGGACGCTTACGCCTATGCGACCTGGCGCGGTGGTCGACTCCCCACCGAGCAGGAGTGGGAGAAGGCGGCGCGCGGCCGTTCCGGCAGCATTTATCCCTGGGGTGATGAACTGGAAAAGGCGAACTTCAACAGCGGGCTCGACCACGAGACGACCGACGAAGTCAAAGCAGGGAGTATCGACGGATACAAATACTGGTGTCCGGTTGACGCGCTCATGGCGGATGAGAGCCGCTACGGTGTCATCGGTCTGGCCGGAAACGTGCGGGAATGGACGGCGACCTGGAACACCCACCCTGATTTCCCCGACCGTAAGGTTCCCTTGGTAAGAGGTGCCTCATTCGCCACGGCGGTAGGTCTCGAACTGACCGCCCGTCGCGCCGCGGAGTCACCGGGCGAACGCAACTTCTGGACAGGGTTCCGGATCGTCACGGACCGTGAGGATCCCCAGATCCTGTCGGGATCGGATGCATCTAAAGCCCCCGCCAATCCTTTTCCCGCAGGGGGAGAGCCCGCGGCGGCGGCAAGTCCGGCTAAAGCTGACGCGGGAGCCACCCCGGCTGTCGCGCCAGCGAAACCGGAATAGACCTGACTTCCAGTCGCGCTCGTTCCACCGCGGTGTTTTGATTGTTATCGTCGCCATCCACGCGAGCCAAATAGGTAGGTGAAAGGAGCACGGATTGCCTGCCGGCTACCTTCGGTTCTCCTGTCCGCCTCTCGAATCTGCAGGCTCTTTGCGCGAGCCTATCCCCGATGCGGGCAGGAGTGCCCGCGCTCCCTTCCTCTCGCTGCGACGAATGGCAACCTTTGCGTTTAAATCGCGTTAGTCGTGGATGCCCCGGGCGCTGGCGTAGACCTCGCCGTCCTCCTCGTCGAAGACCACGATCATGGGGCGGCAGCAGACTTCACAATCGTAGTCGACCTCGCAGGGCGTCTCATCGGGCGCGGGAAGGGGGACCATAAACTCTTCAAAGCAAGTCGGGCAGATGACCGGGTAAATGGACATGGCGATTTTCTGGAAACGGATTGTCCGAAGGTTACGCCGTATCATGAAAAAGGCCGGGCAGTTTTGCCCGGCCTTTTCAAGATTTTCGTTAAGGATATCCTCTTATTGACGAGCCTTATCCGCAGCCGCTTTTTCAGCAGCGGCTTTGGCGATGATCTCTTCGGAGATATTCCTTGGACAGGGCGAGTAGTGGGAGAACTCCATCGAGAACTGACCACGACCCGATGTCATCGTGCGAAGATCGCCGATATAGCCGAACATTTCGCTGAGCGGTGCATCTGCCTTGACGCGCACACCGGTCGGGCCGCTGTCCTGCGACTTGATCATGCCGCGGCGACGGTTCAAGTCACCAATGACGTCACCCACATGGTTGTCGGGGGTGAAGACATCGATCTTCATGATGGGCTCAAGGAGCTGAGGGGCGGCTTTCGGAATGGTCTGGCGATAGCCCGATCTTGCGGCCACCTCGAAGGCGATCGCAGAGGAGTCAACCGCGTGGAAACCACCGTCAAGCAGCGTGACTTTGAAGTCGAGGAGGGGGAATCCGGCGAGGACACCTTTGTCCTTGGAAAGCCGGAAGCCTTTTTCAATTGCGGGCCAGTATTCCTTGGGAACGTTGCCGCCGACAACCTTCGACTCGAAGACAAAACCGGTGCCGGGTTCGCCGGGCTCGATGATGTAGTCGATCTTGCCGTACTGACCGGAACCACCGGACTGCTTCTTGTGAGTGTAGGAATCCTCGACACGCTTCGTGATCGTCTCACGGTAGGCGACCTGGGGAGCACCGACCTCGACCTCGACCTTGTGGGTCCGTTTGAGGATGTCCACTTTGATGTCGAGGTGAAGTTCGCCCATCCCCTTGAGAATGGTCTCACCGCTATCGGGGTCGGTTTCGACGTGGAAGGAGGGATCTTCACGAACCATCTTCGCAATCGCTTCACCGAGTTTCTCGGAACCGGCCTTGTCCTTGGGAGAGACCGCGATGGAAATAACGGGATCCGGGAACACCATCGGCTCAAGCGTGGCGGGGTTCTTCGGATCACAGAGGGTGTGACCGGTTTGCACGTTCTTCAATCCGACGAGGGCGACGATGTCACCGGCAACCGCGCCATCGCGATCGATCCGGGAGTTGGCGTGCATTTCGACAAGGCGGCCGATACGCTCGGTTTTGCCGGTGAACGTGTTCAGCAGGGTATCGCCTTTGTTGATCTTGCCCGAATAGATCCGGGTGAAAGTCAGCGCACCATACTGGTCATCCATGATTTTGAACGCGAGGGCACGGAGCGGGCCGTTTTCGTCAACGATGGCGAACTTGCCGGTCTCGTTTCCTTCGAGGTCCACTTCCGGCTGCGGGAGCACTTCGGTGGGGCAGGGGAGGTAGTCGACGACTCCGTTGAGCACGTTCTGCACCGCCTTGTTTTTGAATGCCGAACCACAATAGGTCGGGAAGAAATCGAGTCCGATGGTGCCTTTGCGGATGCATCGCTTGATCGTATCGATGTCCGGCTCAACCCCGTCGAGGTAGGCCTCCATCACGGCGTCGTCCTGCTCGACGGCCATCTCGAGGAGCATGGAACGATACTCCTCCACTTTGTCGACCATGTCGGCCGGGACATCGCCGATCTTGTAGTTTTCCGGAAGACCGGTTTCATCCCAGATCCAGGACTTGCGGGTGAGGAGATCGACGACACCGCAGAACGCATCTTCGATACCGATCGGAAGCACCATGACAAGAGGCTTGGCGCCGAGGATCTTTTTGATCTGGTCAATGACACGGTAGTAGTCCGCACCGATGCGGTCGAGTTTGTTCACCCAAATGACCCGGGCAACACCCGATTCGTTGGCGTAACGCCAGTTGGTCTCGGACTGGGGCTCCACCCCGCCGGAACCGCAGAACACCCCGATCCCGCCGTCGAGAACCTTGAGCGAGCGATACACTTCGATGGTGAAGTCAACGTGACCGGGAGTATCAATGATGTTGAAACGGTGTCCGTCCCAGAAACAGGTCGTGGCTGCGGACTGAATCGTAATCCCGCGCTCCTGTTCCTGCTCCATGAAGTCGGTCGTGGCCGCTCCGTCATGGACCTCACCCAGTTTATGGATTTTACCCGTGAGCTTGAGAATTCGCTCCGTGGTGGTGGTTTTACCGGCATCGACGTGTGCAAAAATGCCGATATTTCTGTATTTGGAGAGGTCTGTCATCTACCTGGGTGTTTTGGATTGAACCGTTTTTTCGAGCGTATAGTTGATCAAAGCCGCCCGATGGCAACCGAGAATTCCCCTTTTGCCGGATTTATTCTCGACAAATGGGGACAAAAAAGCTAGGCGCCCGCCGAATGAACCGGACGAATTCCCTCGCTCTTCGATGAATCGGCAATGAAGCAACTGAGCGCCGCCACTGTCCGTCCTCAGCCTTGACTCCGCAAGGTGAATTCGGTTGGATCGGGGGGATAAATTCCCACAGCGATGATGAATTTTCTCATTTCGGCGCGATTCGCCCGAAGTTCTCACCTTTCATGAACTCCCTCCCGCGCCGCCATTTCCTTGCTCTCGCCGGAGCAGCCCCCTTCCCGGCTTTGCTGCGCGCCGCGGAGCCCGTCACCTCTCCGGGTGAGCTGGCTAAGGCGGAGATCTGGAAGCGCTTTATAGACAAACGTTTCAACCTCTTACTCCACTACGCGGGACTCAAGGGTGAAGTCATCCTGCCCGCCGCCGAAGACTGTCGCGAGGCCAAACCGAACGGCATGTCGTGGTCGACTCCGATCGAGGACGGACCTTTTTTCGGAGGACTCTTCCTCGACGGCTTGTGCAATCGCTGGCGCTCGAGGCGCGATGAGGAATCGGCGGAGGCGGCCCGATCCATTGCTGCCGGACTGATGACGCTCGCCGGTTTCAGCAAGGTTCCCGGGTTCATCCCGCGCGGAATCGGGGCCGATGGGATGTCTTTTTACCCCGCCAGCTCCGAGGATCAGGTTTTTCCCTGGTTTTACGGGCTGTGGTCCTATCTGGGCACGGAACTTCCCGATACAGCGGAGCGGACCCGCATCAAAGCCAAACTGATCGAGACAGGTCGTGCGCTCGCCGCCCATCAGTGGCGGGTTCCCTGCAGCCCGCCGGAGTTCGGCTATCGGGGCGATTTCCTACGTCCGGTCGTGCATGATATCGCCCGCCTCCTTTTTCTCCTGCGCGCCATGGAGTGGCTCACCGGGGAGAAAAGCTGGAGGGAGGAATACCGGATGCGTCTCGACGAGCCGATCGGGAAAGTGCCGCGTCCGCGTCGTGACTATCTGGCCGAGGGGCTGGACTTCGATGCCCAGGCCGGAGGAAACAGCCGGCTCTGGACTCACTCCATGTCCCAAGCCGCGCTCCGTGTTTTAAGCGATGTCGAAGATGACCCCGCGACCCGCGAGGCGTTCCGGGCGGCATTGCTGGCCTCGGCCCGCCGCGCGTTGACCTATCTTGAGCGCGGGCGGGCCTATGATCACGAAAACGAGCTGCCCTTCGAGGTGGACTGGCGTTTCCTCAATGCCGCCTGGAAACCTCAGGCCAACTGCGACGAAGCCATCGCTCTCGGTCGGGCCCAACTGCCGCTCTGGGCGGAGCACAATCCGCGCAGTCCGTGGGAGGACGAAACGATGCGTGAACCGCTCTTTGCCGCCTGGATCGTGCTGCTTGCGAACGATCCGGATCTGAACACATCTCACGCCACCGCGATTCGGGAGCTGGTGTCACAGTATGATTGGACCGGACTTTACACGGCGAGTTTTTTCATTGCGGTGAATCTGGAGTATGAATCGTTTCGTCCGAGCGCCTTCTGACCCGATTCACCTCCTTCTTTGCTATTCAGGCATGATCTATCGCTTGCTGTTGATTTCCGTGTTCGCCCTCCCGATCACGATACGTTCAGCCGATCCGCCCATTGTCGGAGCGATTCGCTGGGACGGCTGGTATGGCGATGGCGGCGTGGTGACGGCCATGGAGTTTTCGCTGGGGCAGCCGAAGTATCATTTTCGTCTGCCCTGGTTTGCTCAGGTGATGGACGACGGCAAAGTGAGCATCAATGGCGATTCGCAGGCAGTCATGGAGCAGGAAATCGCTTACGCGGCGCAGGCAGGGTTGAGCTATTGGGCCTTCCTTGACTACCTCGATGAGGCGCCAGGCATGAGCATCGGCTTGAATCGCTACCTCGCGGCGACTGACAGGAAAGGCGTCCGCTACTGCCTCGTCGAGGAAGGGGCTCGACTCGACAAGGCGGGCACCAAAGCCTGGAGCCGTCTCGTGGAGCACTTTCGGCATCCCGATTACCAGACCGTGCTAGATGGCCGACCGCTACTTTTTCTGTTCGGAAAGACCACCACGCTTGGCGAGGCCGAGTGGGACGAGTTGAGGCGTCAAACCGTTGACGCGGGATTGAAGTCACCCTACCTCGTGCTTTTGGGCTGGGAGGCGGACAAGGACCGGGAGTCCCTCGGCTTCGATGCCATATCCGAGTATGCCTGCTCAGGCAAAGGCTACACCACGGATCCCGAAACGTATGCCCGCCTCACGTCCTATCATGTGCGCGAAAAGCTGTGGGACCAATGGAAGCACGAACGCACCCCATGCATAACTTTTGCCACCGCAGGCTGGGACACTCGCCCTCGCCAGGAACGTCCCCCGTCGTGGTGTTCCTGGGTCAAAGCCACCCCCGACTCCACCCCTCCCGCGCTGCAAAAACCACTCATCGACGGCACCACTGCCACCCCCGACGAAATTCAGACTCACCTCCGCGAAGCCATCGAATGGACCCGGGCCAACCGCGATCTCAATCCCTCCAATGTCATCCTCATGTATGCCTGGAACGAGCACGATGAAGGCGGCTGGCTCCAGCCGACGCTTGGCAAAGATGGCAGGCCGGACGAAGCGCGCATTCGGGCAGTTGAAAAGATATTGGCTCCCCTGCCTTTGAACCCAGCCCCAGCAAAGCCATGAAACCCAAGCTCTCACTGTCCTGCCTCTTCTTCCCGGCGCTTCTCCTTTTCCTTTTATTTGCCTCACCACTCGTTGCCGATATCACGCTTGTTCGTGACGGCCGCGCCGAGGTCGCGATTCTTGTTCCCGAAGGTCAGTGGAAGTATCTGCAAATGCCGGCGACAAGGCTCACCGGTGACAGTGTCTCCGTTCCCCTCGCCGCGGTGGAACTGGCGGATTATCTCGAGAAGATCTCCGGGGTGAGGCCTATTCTGGCGACCGAAACGCAGAATGGCGTCGTCGTCTCCTCGCGGATTTATCTCGGGCCCTGCCGGACAAATCTGGAGCTTTTCAAAGAAGCGCTCCCCGGCCCCGAAGAGTTTGTCATTCGTACACAGGGCAAGGATCTGCACATCCTCGGAGGAGACAAGGCCGTCGGCGGCGCGATCTGTCATGGCACACTTTACGGCGTCTATGATTTCCTTGAGCGCGAGCTCGGGGTGCGCTGGCTTTTTCCCGGTGAACACGGCGAAGTGGTGCCGAAACGAAGCCCCCTGATCATTCCTCATCTCGACCGTCGTGGCGGGTCTCCGGTGGGAAAACGCAAGCTGCGCAACGTGGCCGTTTCCCGTGAAGACAACTTTGCCCCGGTTCTGGAACAATGGGGCATTCCTCTGGATTCATGGAAGGCCGCGCACGGACACGAAGCCACAGGCGCGTGGTTCCGCCGCATGAGACTCGGACAGCGCCTCGAGATCAACGGTGGCCACGCTTTCGACGACTGGTGGGAAACCTACGGCGATGCGCATCCCGAGTGGTTCGCCCTCCAGCCCGACGGCACCCGGACCCAGCACCCGGAGCGGCCGCGTCTCTGCAAATCAAATCCGGAGCTCTGGGACGAAGTCGCCCGGGTCAAGCTCGCCGAATTTGCGGCCGATCCCGGTCTCCTCACCGCCTCGATCTCGCCGAACGACGGAGGCAAAAACAAATTCTGCATGTGTCAGGACTGTCGTGCTCTCGATCCGGTCGACGCACCGAAGCTCTTCAACGACTCCCAGCTGATCGATCCGGTCACCCGTCTGCCCTTTCCCGAATACCCCTCCCTCAGTGACCGCATCTTCACTTTTTTCAACGAGGTCGCCAGGCGGGTCGGACGGGAAAGGCCCGACCGCGATCTCGTCGCCTACGCCTATTCCGTCTATCGGACGCCGCCGGTGAAGGTCGGGCCGCTTGAGCCAAATCTGATTGTTGGATACGTCGGACTTAACCGGGACGACATCACGGCCTGGTCGAAGATCGCCCCGAAGCTCTATATCCGGCCAAACGATCTCGGTCCGGCTGTTGATCTCGGTCTGCCCCGCAATCAGGCTGCGTTTTTTGCTGAGAGTGTTCGCTTCGCGGTGGAACACAAGGCCATTGCCTTTGATTTCGACAACGGACACGGGAACTGGAGCAGTCACGGGCTTGACTATTACCTGCTCGCCAGGGCGCTCTGGAATCCTGATCTCGACATTGCCGCCGGGATTGCCGACTACTGCCGGAGCGCCTACGGAGCAGGAGCGGAGGCAATGGCGCGATATCATGACCGGCTCGCGCTCATCAGCGACGCGGTCCGGGCCGATCCCGAACTCGGTCCGCGTTCGCCACATGCCGCCCGCCTGCGACGGTATTACAGCGAGGAGGCGCTCTCCTCGCTCGAGACCGAAATCGCCGCTGCCCGTGAGGCCATCGGAACCGGAGGCGATCCCGGATGCCTAGCCCGGGTCTCGATGGCGGCGGAGAGTGTCCGATATGCACGGCTGGTGACGGCTCTGCTGGAGGTGGCTCACGAAAAGGACTCTCCTCTTTTTAAAGAGCGTCTCTCCGCAGTGGAAGACATGTTGAGAAGCAAAGTCCTCACTCCTGAGCTCGCTGCCCTGCACAGTCACCGGTATCTGCGAATGGCGCTGGCCTACGCGGAGCGTGAGGTGGAGTGAAGGAGATTTAGGCTGTTGGATTGGAATTGAGGTCCCATCGCCTCGCTGGTATTCTTTGAATCACCCCATGAGCCTGCACTACCAATCCCTCGTCGGTCACGCCGAAGGCGCGCGCCGACTCCACATTCACCGGACCGTCATTCCTGACACGTCAGCTCATCCGCCCTATCAGCACGAGCATGTCTCCGAGGAGGTCTTTTACCTCATTGAAGGAAAAGCCGAATATCGATTTGGAGGAAAGACCTTCGTCGCCGGACCGGGGGAGACTGTGTTCATCCCCTCGGGGGTGCGCCATGCCGAGATCACCTATCTCACGCCGACGATGACCTACCTGACGATACGGACCGTTGAACCGGAGGATGAGCCCTGTTGTTGCGGAGCGGATCGGGAATCCTCCATGGCGGAATGACGTGATTGTATACAATTTGCTTGCAGGCGAGACCGTTCCCTTGTTTCTTCCATCATGTTCCGCGTCATCCACGTGCTCCTTTTGCTTTTGTGCAGCGCTGCGCCGGCGGTGGATTTTGAGCAGGACATCGAGCCGATTTTTGCGGAGAACTGTGCCGATTGCCATGGCGAGGACACGCAAAAAGGGCACTTCCGGCTTGATCGTCTCGCGGTTCTCCTGCGCGGGGGGAATTCGGGCGAGGCGGCCGTGGTGCCCGGGAGTCCGGTAAGTAGCTTCCTAATGCGGGTGATCCGCCACGAGGAGCCGGATCGAAAAATGCCACCCAAAGGAGATCCGCTTTCCGCTGCGGACATCGCATTGATTGAGCAATGGATCAAGGAAGGGGCGAAAACTCCTGAGTCGTATGGTCCGGCTGAGGAGAAGGTCGAACTGACCCACTGGTCCTTCGTCCCCGTGAAGCGCCCCGGGACGGCCGACACTATTGACGGATTCATCCGGAACACTCTTCAGGAAAAAGAACTTGGCCTCTCCCCTGAGGCGGACCGGCGCACCCTGATCCGGCGCCTCCATCTGGTCATGACCGGACTGCCGCCGACCCCGGAGCAGGTGGATCGATTCCTGGCCGACACCCGTGAGAATGCCTGGCAACTCCTCGTCGAAGAAATCCTCGCCAGTCCGCACTACGGCGAACGAATGGCCACCTTCTGGCTCGACCTGGTTCGTTTCGGGGAGACCAATGGTTTTGAGACGAATCGGGAGCGTCCCAACGCGTGGCGTTTCCGGGACTGGGTCATTAATTCTTTCAACCGGGACAAACCTTACGATCAGTTCGTGCGCGAACAGATTGCCGGGGATGTCCTCGGTGAAAAGGTCGCGACCGGATTCCTCGTCGCCGGCCCCTATGACGTCGTCAAAGGAAAGGATCCGAAGCTCGGGATCATGCAGCGCATGAACGAACTCGACGACATCATCAACACCACCGGAACCGCTTTTCTCGGACTCACGACCGGTTGTGCCCGTTGCCACAACCACAAGTTCGATCCGATTTCGCAGAAAGATTATTATGCGATGCAGGCCATCTTCGCCGGCGTGGAGCATGGGGAGACAGACCTGCCGAAGGATCCCGGGATAGCGAAGCAACTGGCCGATCTCGATGTCAGGATCGCTGAGCTGACTCGGCACCTTGAACCTTTCCATTCCGAAGAACCGATCGCCTCGACAGCCCCCAAAGCGGCATCGGAACTTCGCGCTCCCGTCGATCCGGTTCGCAATGTCGAGCAACTCTCGCCTCGACCGGCGCGTTTTGTCCGTTTCACCATAGACAAGTCGAGTTCGGGGCAGCCCTGTATTGACGAGCTGGAAATCTATTCAGGGGGTAAGAATATCGCTCTCGCGAGCAACGGCGCGAAGGTAACATCGTCAGGAGATTTTGAGCATCCTTTCCACAAGCTCGCCCATCTCAACGATGGTCAGTATGGGAATGCAAAGAGCTGGATCTCCGCGCAGGCGAAAGGAGGCTGGGTGCAAGTGGAACTGCCCGGGACCTTCCCCATCGAGCGCATCGAGTGGAGCCGTGATCGCGAAGGAAAATTCAAGGACAGGCTTGCGACCGGCTACCGCATCGAGGTCGCACTGGAGCCGGAGCATTGGGAACTCGTTGCTCACTCCGCCGACCGCCTTCCTCCCGGTTCAAAAGCGGTTGTCCGCGGGCACTACGATTTTTCAGGTCATCCCGAAGAAAAAATTCAAGAGGGTAAGGCCTGGGAGCAAACCCTCTTGAGTCTGCGGACCAGGCGGGAGAAACTCGCCGAACCCGTCCTCGCTTACGCCGGGAAATTCACTCAGCCCGGAACGGTGCATCGTCTCTACCGCGGTGAACCCGATTTGAAACGAGAGGAAGTCGGACCTGATGCGATCGAGGTTTTCACCTCGCTCAAGCTCGCGCCCGATGCCCCTGAATCGGAGCGCCGCCGGGCTTTCGCCGAGTGGGTCGCGAATCCTGACAATCCGTTAACGGCACGCGTCATTGCGAACCGTCTCTGGCAGTTTCACTTCGGGACGGGGATCGTTGACACCCCGAGTGACCTGGGGAAAAACGGCACCGCCCCGACTCATCCTGAACTGCTCGACTGGCTCGCAAGCGAACTGATTGAAAGCGGATGGTCCCTCAAACATCTCCATCGTCTCATCCTCACCTCGGCGACCTGGCGGCAGGATAACAAACCGCGGCCCGACGCGATGGAGATCGACGCGGCGTCGCGCCTGCTCTGGCGTTTTCCTCCGCGCCGTCTCGAAGCCGAGGGAATCCGTGACGCCATCCTTGCGGCAAGCGGAAAGCTTGATTCCGAGGCGAAGGGTGGTCCGGGATTCAGTGCCTTCGAAGTCGTGGCTGAAAACGTGCGGCATTATCATCCCAGAAAAGCCTATGGTCCCGAGGACTGGCGGCGCATGATCTACATGACGAAAGTCAGGCAGGAGAAGGATCATGTTTTCGGTGCCTTCGACTGCCCCGATGCGAGCCAGGCAGTCCCGAAACGCAGTCGTTCGACCACTCCCTTGCAGGCGCTCAATCTGCTCAACAGCGGCTTTGTAATGGAGCAGGCCGGATTTTTCGCTCAGCGCCTGGAGCGGGAAGCAACTTCAACCGAGGACCGTGTCAGGCGCGCTTTTGCCCTCTGCTTTCAGCGGAATGCCGGCCCTGATGATATCGCCGATGCAAAGTCATTTATCGAGCAGGAGGGCCTCGTCCAGTTTGCCCGTGTCATGCTGAACGCAAACGAGTTTGTTTTTATCCCATGAATACCTTTCTGAATCGGAGAAACTTTCTTGGCCACACCGCTCACGGACTCGGCGGGATCGCTCTGGCGAGTTTGCTTCAGGATGAGAAGCTCCTCGCCTCCGCGTCGGGTGGACCGATTCGTCCTGACATTCACCCGGGACAACCCTTTGCCGCCCGCCATGGACACCATCCGGCAAAGGCAAAAAACGTGCTCGTCATCTTCTGTGCGGGAGCATGCAGCCAGATCGACACCTTTGACTACAAGCCCGAGCTCATCAAACGCCACGGCCAGCCGATGCCGGGCGCGGACAAGATCATCACCTTTCAGGGTGAGCAGGGGATGCTGACAAAAAGCCCGTGGGAGTTCAAGCCGCGGGGTGAATCAGGCAAGATGGTATCCGATCTGGTCCCGCATCTCGCCGAGCTCGCCGACGAGATGTGTTTTATCCACTCGATGACGGGCAAGACGAATACGCACGGTCCGGGCGAAAATTTCATGTCGACGGGATACACCCTTGATGGATTCCCCTCGATGGGTGCCTGGACGACCTGGGCGCTCGGTACGGCCAATGAAAACCTGCCGGCCTATGTCGCCATATCGGACCCGCGCGGAACTCCGCAATCGAGCGTGAACAACTGGGGGCCCGGCTTTCTTCCCGCCGCTTTTCAAGGCACGGAGTTTAACGCCCTGAAGCCGCTCGGAAATCTCGACATCCCCGGCGGCACCAGCAAAAAGACGGACCTCGCGTCGCGCGATTTTCTGAAGCGGATCAACGAACGCCATCTCGAGCAGTTCCCCGGTGACACTGAACTTGCGGCACGAATCTCGAGTTACGAACTCGCCGCCCGCATGCAACTGAGTGTGCCCGAAGTCACCGATCTCTCGACCGAACCGGCGAGCCTGCTCAAGGAATACGGGGCCGATGACACCAGCAATCCGCTCAAGGCCAGCTTTGCAAAAAACTGCATCCTCGCTAGACGTTTGATCGAAAAAGGGGTGCGTTTTGTGCAGCTCTTCAATGGAGCCTATCAGACCGGCGGTGAAGGAGTCAGCAACTGGGACGGCCACAAGGCCCTCGTTGACCAGTACAGCAAGCACGGCCCCGTACTCGATCAGCCCTGCGCGGCCCTGCTCAAGGATATGAAACGGCGCGGGCTCCTCGAGGACACGCTTGTGGTCTGGACGACCGAGTTCGGTCGTATGCCGACCTTTCAGAAAGGGGCGAGCGGACGCGACCACAACCCTGACGGATTCACCACGTGGATGATGGGGGCCGGAGTGAAAAAGGGATTCAGCTACGGCGAGACCGACGAGTTCAGTTACCGGGCGGTCAAGGACGTCGCTACGGTCTACGATTTCCACGCGACGATTCTGCATCTTCTCGGGCTGAATCACGAGCGGCTCACTTATTACCACAACGGTTTCGAGCGGCGGCTCACCGATGTCCACGGCCACGTCATCAAAGACGTGCTTGCCTGAAAGTCGGGAATCTGTCATTGAGAGGAAGTTACCCGCAGATACCCCATGAAACACTTCCCTCTCACCGCCCTTTGTTTAAGCATTACCCTCGCCGCTTCAGCCCGCGACGAGAAGCCGCTCCTTCTCTCCGAAGCGCCCGCCCTCATCGCGTCGCCGGACCTGAAGGCACCGCTCGATGAGAGCTTCCGCATTTCCAAAGGCGAGTGGACGCCCGTCGACGGTGAGATCTCGGTGGTCAATCTCCCCGAGGAAAAACATATCCCGGTGCTCCATCATCTCGTCGGGCTTGAGAGTGCGGTCATCGAACTGGAGTTTCAGTTTGCCGGTCCGGGAAACATTCTCGTCGGTTGTGATTCCGACAAGCATATCGGCCGTGTTGTCATCAATGCGTCCAGCATGAGCATCGCCGAGGATTCGGTGAAGCCCTCCCACACCATCGCCACTCTCAAGGTCGAGGCGAAGCCGGAGAAATGGCATCGCCTGCGCGTCGAGTGGACGGGTGACAAAATGGCGGCAAGCCTGAACGGGAAGGATCTGAGCGCTGAGCATCCCTACCTCGCCACCGCCAAAAAGCGCAGCTGGCTCGCCGCCGGTGATGGAGTGAAAATCCGGAACCTGCGTATCAGCGGGGTCAAGGCCGGCGCCTGATCTTCAATCCATCCCTTCCCATGAAGTCCGCACTATTTCTCCTGCTCGCGCTTGCCGTGCTCCCGGTTCATGCGCAGACACCTCCCGAGACGAAAATCTCCGGACCTCTCGAGCTGATCGTCGCAACACCCTTTGACGAGGACACTCCGGCGACCCGCAAAGGAAATATCAGCGGATGGCAGGCTTCCATCGGCGAGTGGACTGTCAATGACGGCGCCCTGCACGGGGACGAGCTGCCCGAGGACAAGCACCCCTCGTCCTGCACCTACCGGATCGACGCGAGCGACCTCGTTATCACGGCCCGCTTTCGTCTCGGCGGGGCCGGACATGTCGCCTTCGGCTGCCGCGACACGATCGCTCCGCATCATCATCTCGCGCGGACCTTCATCAGTCCCGACGCGATCTGGATCCAGCACATGTCGGGCATCTCTAAAACAACCAAGGCGGTGAAGATCGCGGAAATGAAAACCCCGATCGATCCTGAGGCCTGGCACGACCTCACCATCGAGATCAGCGGTGACCACTACCGCGCGAAGATCGACGGTCATGTCATTGAGGCGCGGCACGAACGATTTGCCGATGCGAAGGGCCTCGTTGCGTTGATTGTGAAAGGGCAGGGGGCTCAGTTCAAAGAGGTGACGATCTGGAAAGCCGGCAAAGGAAAAGTGGCTCGATGAAGTCTTTTCCACTGATCTGCCTGTTCGTTTGTCTCCTCTGCGCGCCCGCTGGCCTCGCGGCTGACGAGGCCCTGCTCGAGGAATCGTTCACGACTGAACTCTCCCCGGACTGGTTCTGGGGCCTCGGCACCTGGGCGGTCAAGGACGGTATCCTCCGCGGATTCGAGTCGGGGGAGCGCCGACACGGACCGGTGAAGATGCGGAAGTTCCCTTTCAAAGACGCAACCCTCACCTGCGCGTTCCGTCTGGAGCGGGGGGCGACATTCGCCGGGATCATTTTCAACGGCTCTCAGGAACGCGGTCATCTCGTGCATCTCGTTATGGCCGGGGACACCGTGCGTATCCTCGCCCATCCGAAGAAAGGGGAGACGCTGGAACTGCTGAAAGAGCCGAACACGCTTTCCAGGGGAGAATGGCACGAGGTCAAAATCACTTTCGCCGGATCCACCTTTACCGCCGTAGTTGACGGCCGGACCTATGAGGTAACCCACGACTGTATCGCCGAAGAGAAACTCACCTTCGGGCTCGGTGGCGATTCCGGTGGTCCCGAGGGGGAAAAGGCCGGGGCGCTGGAATTCCGTTCGCTCAAGATCGTAGCTCCGACCCAACGTTGACTTATACTTTCTGCCTTATGAAACGCCTCGTCGCTCTTTCTCTTCTTACCTTGATGAACGTCGCCGGCCAGGAGACGGCTCCCGCACCGGCAAAGCCAGCTCTGACGAAGTTGCCTGACGCGGTCGTGACCTCGCTTGAGTCCCACCCGAATCTGATCTATGCCCGCTATGGCGATCGGGAAATGTCTCTCGACCTTTATCGGCCGAAGACAGCGGGACCTCCGCGTCCGGCGATCGTCTGCATTCACGGAGGCGGCTGGTTCAAGGGTGAGCGGTCCTCGATGACAAATCTCGCGATGGCCTTCGCTTCGCGCGGTTATGTCGCGGTGACGATCAGCTACCGGCTCAGCGGCGAGGCGAAATTCCCCGCGGCAATTCAGGATGCCAAGGCGGCGGTCCGCTGGCTGAGAGCCGAAGCGAAGACCTATGGTATCGATGCCGCGAAAATCGGCGTGACGGGACTCTCGGCGGGGGGGCATCTTGCCGCGCTCCTCGCGACGAGTGCGGGAGTGCCGGAACTGGAAGGAGAGGGCGGTCATGCTGACCAATCCAGCGCGGTACAGGCCTGTCTCGCGATGGGCGCGCAGAGCGATCTGGAGTCGGATCGCATCGCCGAACTCAGCGGAAAAACCGATGATCCCTTTTACCGGACTTTTCTCGGCGATTCGCAGGCTGCGATTCCTGCGACCTATGCCCTCGCCTCGCCGCGTCATCATCTCGACAAAGCGGACCCGCCGCTCCTCTTCATGGCAGGTGAACTCGACGACCCCAGTACGCACGCCGTTGAGGCCCGTGCCGATCTGGAAAAGCTCGGCATTCCGACTGGTCTGAATCTCATTCCCGAAGCGCCACACGCCTTTCTCGGGCAGCAAAAGGCCTTCAATCATTGTGTCGAAGCGGCCGATGATTTTTTTGCGAAACATCTGAAAGGGCCAGCTTTGTCGGCTTTTTCCGAGTCCTTCGGAGAGGATTTCAATCCGAAGCGGTTCAGCACCTTTCTCCCTAACAAGAACACCGAAGTCCGCGATGGAGTGATGAGGACGCAGGGGGAAAGCGGTGGCAAATACCCGCCCATGGTCTACCTGCCGGTTGACGGGGATGACCTCGAAATTTCCTTTCGCTACCGTCATACCGGACCGGGCGGATGGCTCTGGTTCTTTGTCGACGGTGATGATGGATTTGGCAGCGTTGACCATCTTCTGCGGGTTAAGCTGCTCCGTCATGGAGTCGAACTCCACGTCGACGGGCATTCGCTCGATCCAAATCATCCGCAGCGGCAGAAGGTGGGAAAGGACGCCGATCCGCTCAGCGGTGCCTACCGGCTCAATGAAATCCTGCCGATGGAAAAAGTCGATCTTTCTGAAAACGCCTGGCATGAGGTGAGTCTCGTCTTCCGGGGCGAGGAAGTGACCGTTTCCCTGGATGGCGCGGCCTGGACGAAGACGCTGAGTCGAACCGGCTTTAAAGAAGGTAAGCGCAAGCTGCTCTGGATGCAGAATGGAGGAAACGATGCCATCGAACTGGATGATATTGTCGTTCAACCCGTGGCAGTTGAGCCGGAGGATAGGTAGTCCGTTGAACCTCAAACGCCTCGTCCCGGGTCACGGGACCTCTCTTGAAAATCGCCTCGAATGGAGAGCTGTCTCCGGGTATAAAATTGGAGGAATCGAATCATCCCTGTCCATTGGGATGTCCGTTGTTTCAGGGAGGTGAGGGAGTTGACTTTCGTCCGGTCTGCCGAAGGCTTGACGCCTGCTCCGAAACGGCCGGCTCCGATCAACGGGTTGCGACCGGATCATGGTCGAGGAACTGAAGTCGACAATCCGGCCCTCGAAGCGACCGCCGCAGTCGATGTATTGTGTTCATCTCGTCTCCTTCAGAGTCAGGTCATGTGGCTGGATCTTCACGAGAATTCAAGAAATGACCGCAGAATTCTCCGGCTAAGCCGGTCGAGAGGAGGACCGTGAGATAAACATTTTTTCTCCTGTCCCTGTTCTTCGCAGATCTACAGAAATTACCCCGATTCTGAGAGGATGTCATTCCTCCTGGATGCCTGCGGTGTTGATTTGGCTCTTCTAGCGAAGTCTGCAGTCATCTTCTTTAGCAGGTAATTCGCTACAAGATCCAGAAGAAGAAGCGGTTTCCGCTACAAGCGGAGTCTTTTGCGCTGATGGCTCATCACAGTGCAGTATCCGCCGCAGATTCCTTAGTGCCAGATACTCCCAATGTTTCAGCGCGGTGGGGAAAATGGTTTTGTCAGGAAAATGGCCCTCTTTCTCTTTTTTGAAACTTATGAACCATCAGCAAAGATCGCAGTTTCGAAAATCTGCGTCTCAATCGATTTTCGCCTTTACATGCGTTGTCATTGTTTTCGGGCTTTTGGGGTCCGGTGTCCGTGCGACAGACGCTGACTGGGGTGTCTCGCAGACTGGTCTTCCGGGGATCTATTCGTGGCAGAATCTCTTCAATTGGAATGAAAACACCTTACACTCTTCTCCGGCGGCAATTCCGAATGCGATTGGAGACATCGCCAATCTTAATTTGCTGAATCTGTTGGGGCATCAGACGATCAATTTGAACGGGGCGGTGACACTTGGAGTGCTGAACATCGGGGATACAAGCGGACAGCAGAGTTATATCATCGCCGCAGGAACCGGAGGAAGTTTGACCTTTAACAACGGGGGAACGGCAACCATCACCAAGACAGGTCTGGGAACGGATGTGATATCTTCGAACGTCTCACTCGCCAATCCGGTGACCATCGATGTGCAGGATGGAGGGCTGATCCTGTCGGGTGTCCTCTCTGGAACGGGTGGAATCACGAAGGAAGGCGATGGCGTTCTTTTTCTCACCGCCACGAACACCAATACGGGCGTGACCACGCTCAACGATGGTATTACCATGATCACCCAGGCGTTCAATGACAACGCCGTGCTCGGGGCCACCGGTGCTTTGCAGGGGACGGTGGTCAATTCAGGTGCCACTCTGGCGATCAACAGCGACCGCGCTGATGCAGGCACGGCGAATCTTGGCGCTGGAAACGGAACGGGGTTCGCCAGTCTCAGCACGGAGCCGATCGCGCTGAACGGGCAGGGGTTTCGCAACATGGGCGCGCTCCGCAACTACATCGGTCGGGAAGGAGCCCAGTTCACCGGCATCATTGACCTGGCCTCGGACACGCGGATTCGCAGCGACTACTCCACCTTCACGATCACCAATGCTATCAACATCGACCAAATCCTCAACGTCGGTGGTACCGGGTTCGTGGACTTTTCAGGCACTGTCGCGGGAGCCTCCACCATCAATAAATTCGGGGTGAGTGGAATTCGATTCCGCAATGTGACGGCGGCGGGGGGGTACTCCGGTGTCATCAATTTGGAACTCGGTGAAATACGTTCCGACTACAGCTCAGATACCCTGGCTAACCAGCCGTATTCGGCAGTAAGCGCCCTGAATCTCCGAAACTCCTGGTTGCGAATGGCTTTCGGAAACGCCGCCGGGAGCCCCACGGCGGATGGCAATACGAACAGCACCCCCGACAGCCGATTTTCAACCACGGCACCGATCAGCATGACGGCCAGCCAGATCTTCATCGACAATGCCTCTTTTAGTGGCACGTCATCCGTCTTCTTCGATTACGCAGTCCTCCAAAACCTGGGTGTTACCACGATGAATAGCGGCCACAACCGCATCGGGTTCCGGTCGGCTGATACCGGATCAGTCACGCTGACATTTGCGAATCTTCTCAATCCAAATCCGGGCACCACTCTGGAACTGCATGTGGATAGCCTCATCGGTGCGGCGCTCGGCACTGGGGCGAAGCACCGTATCCTCAACTCCGTTCTTGAGCTGGGTGGAACCGTTCCCTTCGTCGGTGGCTGGGCCTACTCGGCAGCGGATTTCCTGAAGTATGTGCCCACGGGCTCCGGCGGCTTCGGATACACCGAACTCGTTGCTGCGGACAATGCGGTCAATACGGCGGAGGGAACCTGGGCGTCGGGTCAAAACATTTTTGTGGATTCGGCCAACCGTACCCTGACACTGAATACCACCATTCAGTCCCTGAAAATCGCAGGTGCGACAGACCGCACCGTAGGAGGTGCTCCGGGGACGACTCTGGTGATTGAGTCCGGAGGCATCATCACTCTCGACGACGGCCACACCATCTCTGTCCCGACATTGACGGCCGGAGCAGGAGGAAACTTCACCCTATATGACATCGCATGGAGCTTTAATACGATTCGATCGGTAATCGCTGACAACGGAGGAAATCCCGTTTCACTGGTCAAAACCGCCGCCAACACCACTCGATTTCTTGGAAACAACACCTACACGGGGACGACCTATATCAACGAGGGTATGTTTCAGGACATCGTTGGAACCCGGAACCAGCAGGCGCTAGGCTCCGGCAACCTGAACATCACTGGCAGCCCGAATACCCAGGCGGTGTATGAAAATGACAACGACTTTACGCGTGCCCTGGGTGTCGGTGTGGGTGAAGTCCAGCTCACGGGAGGTGGTGGGATCGGAGGAGGCAGTGCGGGTTTCGGAGCTTACGGCGCACCCATCGACCTGAACTTCGGCGGTGCCGGTGCCACGGTCACCTGGGGGACTGCGGCTTTCGATCCCGGTATTTTCACCCTCAATGGGGGCAATGCCACGCATGTGCTGACGATGGTCAATTCGCTCGACCTCGGCGGGGAGCAGCGATACATCCGCCTCGATGGAAATGCCTCGGGTGGCAATCGGGCGGTGATGGGAACGATTACCGGAGCGATCACCAACGGTGGCATTGTCAAGCGGGGTGGAGGGGTGCTGTTTTTCGACGCGGCCAAGACTTATGAGGCGGGTACCTACATCCAGGAAGGGGAGCTTTGGCTCCGGAACGCGGGCACGGCTGGTGCTAATGTCATTTCCAACAATATCGAAGTGGGCCCTTCGGCGCGGCTGAAAATCGACGACCCCTCCAACATCGGATCGCGCCAGGCCATCATCATGCAGAATGCGGATGACAACAACGCGTCCGCGATCGCCTTCGGGCCAGGTTATGGCAACGGGAGTGACATCAAGTTTCACAGTCTGCTCACCCAGAACGGGATCGTCCAGACCGGCCCGTATGACATCACGCTGGCGAACACCCAGAGTGGGAATGACCGGCGTAATCGTGTGGCCGTGCAGATCAGTGGACTTCATGATTTCTCCACGGATTTGCCCGGACAAATCAAAGCGGTGGCACCGGACGTAGAGGCCTGGTTCGGGGCGGACACCGGCAACGGCACCTATACCGGGACGACGATCACTGCCACGGGCCGCACCAAGACGGGTGGTAATCAGTGGTTCCGCCTCGGTACCGGCGGCGGTACCTTTACCATTGCCAGCGCAAATGTGCTGGATGGAGTCTATCCCCTGATTGTGGGTGCGGAGGACAACACCGGACGCACTAACATCGGCGGTGTCGTCTATCTTCCGAATGCGCAAAACTACACCGGTACCGTCTCCCAGACTGTGGGGACTGCGCTTACTGCCGGCAACCTCATTGGCAGCGGGGGCATTCTCGTGGTCGGACAGAACGGCGCCCTCAACGCGGCCGACAATAACATTTCGCTTCGAGGCGGGGAAATTCGGCTCGGTCTTGATCCGAACAATTCGCACCTCGGGCAGACCGACACTCAATACGCTTCACGCAATATTTTTGTGAAAAGTGCAAATGCGGTTTTCCGTACGATTCCGATCGGTGGCGGATATTTTGGCAACCTGACCCTCAACGACTTCACCATGCGGATGGATGACGCCGACCGGGTATTTACGGTCAACCGCATCGGGACCACCTATATCAACACCATTTTCAACGGGGCCGTTACTCTCGAGAACGGAGCCACGGCGCGCGGCGCTTACTTTGATGTGGGCGACGACAATAACTTCCACTCCGGCCTTGGTAACCTCACTTTCAACGGTGTTATCAGTCAGACGGGAGCCGGGGCAGTAAATCTAAGGAAGAGACAAGGCGGTGTCCTTGTTCTTTCGAACGACAATACTTATTTGGGGGAGACCCGAATCGAACAGGGGCGTCTGGTTCTCAATCACACCGGAGCTGCCGGCGGGGTCGGCTCGAATATCATCATGGAGATGACAAACGACCGGCGGGGGGATCTGGAGTTTCGCATCGACGGGGCCGGGCCGTTCATCTACGAGAACAACATCGTCACCCAGGGCAATGATGGAGGGGAGACCCGCGTGATTACGGTCGGCTCGTTTAGTGGATCCTCCGCGGATCAGCTTGTCCGGCTCAACGGAAACCTGACCATCGGCCACGGGGGGGCGCATGTCGCAAACGGTACTGGCAGCAGCGCGATCTACTTCGACGGATTTGACGGTTACGACTTTGAAGTGACCGGAACAACCACACTGAATCGCAGCATCACCTTCCGAACCCGCGGGGCTATCACCACCCTGAGCGGTGTTGTTTCCGGAGCAGCAGCCAATACTCTTGAAAAGGCCGAGCAAGGCACATTGATCCTGTCTAACAATAACACCTACGCCGGAAACACCGACATCTATAACGGCTATCTGGTCGCCGCCCACGACAACGCCTTCGGAACCGCGGTCTCAAATATCACCTTCGCTGCCTCTTCGTCCTTCTCCCAGATACTCGCCTCCGGAGTCAGGAACATCAGCCGCAATTTCATCAACTCGGCCACCGGCAGTTCTCAGACTCTCGGTGGTCTTGATGGGGGTGCTAAGACATTCAGCGGCAATGTCAACCTCTCCGCCCGCGGGCTGAATCTTGTCTCGGTAACAGGTGGCGACACCACCTTTACCGGAATCATCAGCGGTTCAGGGTCCGGGGGTATCACCAAAGTGGGGAATGGTACCGTCATACTGAATCCAACAGTAGGAAATACCTTCACCAGCGGGGTAAACATCAACAACGGAACCCTCATTGGCGAGGCGAAGGGCGCAGGCAACTCCTTCGGAACCAATAACGTCTTCACGATTGTTAACGGCACCTTGCGTCTTAACAATAACACGGGTGCTGCAAACGCGACGGCCAGCACGGGAGCACTCAATATCACGACGGGTAATGCCGCACTCATCGTCGACAGCACCGGTGCGGGAGGCAACACCACTACGCTGACCTTCGGTTCTCTCGCGCGCACCAACAGCGCGACGCTGACTTTGAAGGGCATCACAACCGGGCTCGGTGGTGCCACAAACGAAATTGTTGCCTTCACTGCCGCGCCTGGCGTGAGCAACGGGACCATCGGCACTTGGGCCGCCATCCAGGACTCCGGCAGCAATGCCGCCCATTTTGCCGGTGTTTCAGGCGGCAATATCGTCACCGCCACCTATACCGCATCGGGAGTCGATCTCGATAGTGCCGCTGGCGCGACCGATCTCCTCGATATCACTGGCGGCACCCTCACTGCCGACCGCTCTGTCTATGCCTTTCGCACGGCACCTGGCGGGAATGTTGCCCTCGGCGGGTTCGTACTGAACCTTGGCAATCCGAACTCCGGCACGGCAGGCCAGGCGGGTATGATCCTCAACGGCGGAGCCGATGTCACCGGCGGCACGGTCAATTTCGGCACCAATGTGCTGTCAGTCTACACCGATGACGCAGCGGTTTCCACTCTGGGTTCCGCGCTCGCGAACTTTCGGGTGAACACCAGCAATACCTTGTCCACCCTGTTCATTAAATTCGGCCCCGGCACTCTCGAGCTCTCTAATCCGAACAACAGCTTCCAGGGAAACATCCAGGTCAATCAGGGCACATTGAGCCTCACCGCCGCTAACGTTATTCCCACTTTTGCCAATCTGAATGCCGTGACTGGATCGGTCGTCACCATCCAGCCAGGTGCCAGCGTTCTGCTGAACAACCACAACCAGGAGTTCGGAAACCTCGCCGGAACCAGCGTTGTCAGCGTCGTACAGAACACGGGGGGAATCCTGAACCTGGGTACCGCAACTCTTACTGTGGGAAGGGAGGGTAGCAGTACTACCTTCTCCGGGCAGATAGCCGGTGGAGCTGGATCCACGATCATCAAGATCGGCGGCGGGCGACTGACTTTGGACAATTGGGACACTGCGATGCCGAATTCACTGGGCACTCTCGACATCGCCCAGGGGATTGTGCTTTCGCATCTCGGGGATCAGTCGTGGGCGACACCGACCGGCTTCGCCAACTCCATTCCCTCGACCACCACCATTCTCCTTCGGGGCGGGGAGTGGGAAGCCTATGTCAACGGGGACAACACCAGCAACTTCCAGCTCATCAAACTGGGGCACAACATTATCCACCAGGGAGGTAATTCGACACTGGATACCAACCGTGTTCAGGCCGGCAATTCGAACAAGATCCTTGCTTTCGGAAATCTGACTCTCGACAAGCAACTCTTCCTCGTGACAGGAGGGAACGCAATCTACCCCCGCTTCGACGGAATAACCACTCTCGCCGACCATGCACGCATTCAGACAGACGCTCCACTGCTCCTCAATGGCACCATTACCGGCAACTACACCCTGACCAAAACGGGTGGCAGCAATCTGGAGATCGGTGCCGACAACTCGGCGTGGAGCGGAGGAACCGTGGCGACAGACGGCACTATACTCTTCGGAACCCGTATGCCGGAGGATGCCAGCCGCTACATGGCGGGAACCAATCTGTTCGCTTACAGTGCCACCGCCAATCTTGGCACAGGTGACATTGTCATCAACCGGAACACTTCCATCCGCATCAATGCGCCTTCCAATGTTCTTACCGGCCAGGGACAACGGGTGCAGCTCTTCGGCGACCTCCGTGGCAACCTCCCCCGGGTCGACATTGGAGTGGATGCTCCTTTGACTGGTTACGGGCTTCGCTCGACCGGGGACGGGGCGCTGAATCTAGGTCTACACGACGGGTTCTATACCCGGACTATTGACCAGTCCACCCTCGGAAACGGTAAGTGGGGAATCGGGGCCTGGGATACCACATTCTACACCGCTTCCACCCTTGGGGCCGGGGTTGACAATGTCTTCCGCTTTCTCGGAACCAACGGGGTCCTCGGCATTACTCAGAGTAACGCCCTCTCAGGCAACGCTAGCCTCTGGGTGGGAGCCCCGCAGCATGACAACGGGTTTGCCCTCGGAAATACGTCTGCCCAAATTCGCCTCTACGGTGATCAGAGCTACACCGGCAATACGATCATCTTCCGAAGCGACAATACCGGTAACACGAACAATTTCCTGAGTATCCTCGGTGATAGCCAGTCTCCGGTATTCGACGTCTATGGACGACTTGAGTTTCGCGGGGACGGTCGTGCCACCCGCGACGACGGAAGCCAGTTCAATATCGTAAACCTCTTCCCGGGCTCACATTTGCGCCTCGATTACAGCATGGACGTGAATGACACCATGCTCATTTCCCGTCTCGACAACTCCAACCTCGGACTCGAAAGCGACGAAAACAAATGGGGAGACACCACGGCGATGCTTCTCAGGGGTGCCACCATCAACCTTATCAATAGCAGTGGGCGCCAGAATCAGGAGCGCGTCGGAGGAATCACCGTAGAGCAGGGGAGCGCCGTCTACCTTGAACGCAACAGCACCAACGGCCAGATTGTCCTGAGCACGCCCAGCGTCACGCGCGTCGGCCAGGCCACCTTCGATGTGCGGGTCAACGCCGATGAACTCGGTCGGGTGGACCTGCAAGGTCAGAAATTCTTCATCGATAATGGAGCCTCCATGCTGGACGCACAGAGCATGCTGCCCGCGTGGATGATCAATCCCTTTAGCAACTCCTTTCTGACATACAATGCCGATTTTGGAGTCCAGAACCTAACATTCACCCAGTCGTCAGGAGCGGTCGGCACCGGAGCCGCTTTCCTGGCCGGGCTGACCTCGAATGATATCGCGAGCTACAACATCACCACCGGTGATGCCACTCTGGCTGGCACCGCCAATGTCTGGGCCCTGCGCATCAGTCACGAGGCGGCAAGCAACGACACCACTCTCACCGGCGGGCAGATCAATATCCACAGCGGCGGACTCATTGTGGACAACCGGGACAATGCCCGGGTGAACTTCGACACCACCAATCTCTATTTCGGGAACGGGACCACAGCAGTAGAGGGCATTATCTTCTCCGACCAGAACGGAATAACCACCCGTATCGGCGGGGTGGTGACGGCCAACAACCTTACCCATCACGGTGCCGGCCAGCTCCACCTCACCAATGTCTCCAATGCCATCACCGGAAACATCCAGATGAACGGCGGCACCCTTTTTGCCGACGGGGCGGGGACCCTTGGTAATGCCTCGATCACCATAGCGGGTGACTGGCTCCAGAACAACGACGGCCAGCAGATGGCGGAGATCCGACTTCGTACCAACAACAACGCCAATACCACCTTCAACAACGCGGTCATTCTTGCGGCGAACATGCCCTACGCCCGTCTCTTCGCCGAGCGCTACACCGGCACTGCGACCTCAGCATCACTCGTCACCATTCCGACCCTCACTATTCTGGGATCAAACAACCTCCAGGGCAGCTCCCTCATCGTCAATAACTCCACTGGAACGAACGCTGCCAACGTTCACGCGATTGAAGTCAGCGGAGCCACCATAGTCAATGGAACCGCTGCTTTCGGACTTCACATTCAATCCCAGCGACTAGAACTCAGTGGCACCCTCAGTACTCCCGACGGAGCAACACTGATCAAATCGGGCGACGGCCAGCTCCGCATTGAGGGAGATAATGCCGGATGGACAGGTCCGGTCACTCTCAATAGAGGTGAAATCGCCGCCATCGCTAATGCCGGCAACCAGTTCGGAACCGGTGATTACACCCTGAATTTCGGCCAGATCCGAATGCAGAGTGATACCGCACGGTCCTTCTTTGCCTCTGCGGGACAGGACATCACCGTCGCCGGAGCGATCTCTTTTGGGAGCAACCGGAACGGCGCTACCGCCGAACGCAATATGACCATCGGTGCCAACGGCGGAGGCAATCTCTTTCGCACCGTCAACGGCGCCCACGTTCGATTCTTCTCCGACAGTTTCGGCGACGATCACCTTCTTGAGAGCAATCTCATCATCAACGACAGCGCCGTTCTCTACAACGACAGTACCGACCTCCGCTTCCAGGGAGAGTTACTGGGAGGTGGTCGACTCACCAAGGCCGGGATCTGGTATACTTACCTGAACGAGAATACAGCAGGCGGCAACGCGGGGTTCTCCGGCATCTGGGATCTCCAGCGTGGTTCCGTTGTTCAGCAGCAAACAAACGATACGCTCGGCGGCGTCGGTAGTTCGATCGTCATCCGCGCAGGAGCCGCCCTCGGGGTGCATAGCACGGCGGCCTTCGGTACGGGCTTCGGTGTTACCTCCGTCACCCGGAACACCACCCATCTGCCCGTGCTGGGGGTGCGAACCATCGCGAATTTCACATCAATCCTCGACAGCTACAACGGCAAATTCATTGGTACTGGATTCGGAGTAGTCGCCATCGATAATAACCAGAGCCTCACTGTTGACCCTAACATGTCTGCCCGTTTCGGTGGCAACTGGTTCCTCGGTTCGAATAACGGAAACGGCAACCTTACTGCAAACTCCGTGACGCCATGGGGAGCAGGCAACGCCCAGTTCCTTCTCGGCGGCGGTGGTGCCTCCATCACATTGAATCCGGCAACCGCGAACAGCGACCAGTTTGCCGGGGCCAATCAGATGGTCATCGGCTCGGCCAATAACGTGTTTGGTTATGCCACGGTGGCATTCGGTGCCAACGGAAATAACAGCTACAGCGGTGGCACTCTGGTCACACGAACCCGCAATATGGACGGGGGTTATCGCGGCGCGGTGCTCGCCCTCCAGGGTGGCGCCATCGGAACCGGCACCACATTTCGCACGACCCTGGGCACCGGCACCGTGGATGTTTTTGGCGAAGTTCGCATTGAAGGCTCCTCCGGTACGGCGGTAGCCACCGGTGGTCTGACGAATGCGAACACCTGGATTTTCCACCCGAACTCCCGTATCCGTTTTGACAACCAGACTCCCTTTACCGGCAGCGGAACCACTGGCAATCAAGCAGCGGGAACCATCGGCGGCGGCGGGCGTTGGGCTGATTCTGTTGGTATTACCCTGGATGGCGCGGTGCTTGACCTGGTAGGGGACAACACTGATCACGCAGCCAACCGGGAAATTATCGGCGATCTCACCGTCAGCCGCGGCGCCGAGGTTGTGGTCCGCCGAAACACCGGGTTCGGAGCCGAACTCATCACCAGCAATCTTTTCCGGGGATCCTCCACCGCAACACTGATGCTTCGCCACGACGCCGACCTGCTCGGCGATGCCGGCTCTGTGAATACCGACCGCTTCATCGTTTCCTCCGGCGCCGGTGGTGCCGCCGGCCAGGTGCCGGTGACCAACAACATGGTAGACCCCTGGATTGTGAGCCGTTCCCAGAACCAGTTCCTGAAATACGATGCTACCCTGGGCTTCCAGATCATCACCGAAGGCGGGGCCCCGGCGAACTATATCAGTTCAGCGGCGACAACTCTGGATACCTCCGTTCTCCTGCTCAATAACGGCACCGAAATCCTCGACGCCACAGCCAACCCGGCCACTCTTGGTGACAACCTAGACCTTCACGCACTGCGTGTGAGTCGGGACATCAACGTCAGCGCGGACGGCCAGTTCAATCAGATCATTATCCGCAGCGGCGGATTGATGCAGGCGGCCAATACCCCGACGATCAATGCCGATCTGTATTTTGGCGCCTTAGGGGACGGCACTGGCCAGGCGCTCGTTTGGGCAAACAACAACACTCTCCAAATCAACGGTAGGATTTTTGCCAGCGAGGTTGTCAAATCAGGGACGGCCTTCTTGAACGTGCGCAGCGACCAGGCCCAATTCACCGGAAACTGGAATATCAACGGCGGCGGCATCCAGTTTCTGACTCCGAATTCCGCCAGCACCGGACAGGTCATCCTGAATGGATCCCACATGGCGGACAATGACAACACCACCAACCTTACTGAGGTCCGTTACAACTACAACAGTGGCACTCCCGACCTGTTCACCTGGGGTGGCGGCGGCATTACCGCCTACGATATCAACCGCATCTACGTGGTGACGGCCAACGATCGTCTTCAACAAATTTCGAATATAGCCCTGCGTACTACCAACTTGGTTGCCGGCACAGGACAGGAAGGCACCCTGTTCTTTCAAGTAGATGGATCGCGTTCCACTGTTCGCACCGGCACCGTGACCTTGCACGACCACTACTTGATCCATGTTGAATCAGGCACCTTCGGTACGGGTGCCACCACAGGCGTGCAATTCGGCGTGGGGGCGGGAACTGGCGGACTCAATAACCAGGGCCTGTTCGATCTCCGCAAAGTGGGCGACGGTATGCTGAGTTTGGGGGACAACACCCTAAGCTTTACTGGAAATCGCACCATCACCGTGGGTGAGGGATCGATCCGCGCTCTCCACAGCGGCGCCTTCGGGGGTGCGGGCAACACACTCAAGGTCAACTCCACAGGTGTGCTGGAAATCGCCGTAGCCGGTTTTGCTCCGGTCGCCACGATGACGATGGACGCGGGGTCCGCTGAGCGATGGGCCGTAGACGGAGCCCGGGCTGGAAACCACACCCTGTCCCAGGGAGTAAGCCTTCAAGTCATGCACAGCCAGTCCGGGACTAAGACCATCGACCTGAACGGCGGGTCCATTATGGGCTACCTGCCGCGCGACTGGGATCAGGTCGCCGTCATTCACACTCTCGGCAGCGGGATCACCATCAATCTGACTTCCGACTCCTTTCTCGGTCAGCCCTATGCCACCAGTAGCAACGGGCTCTGGGATCTCAGTTCCATCTACGACCAGGGCAAGATCAATACCACCACCGGATCCAACCCGACTGATCCCGCCCTGCGCGGTTCCTATCTCCAGATCGATGGTGTTATCCAGGGCAACGGAGGTCTGACCAAGCTCGGCCAGGACATTATACTCCTGAACGGGGCCAACACCTACACAGGGGCAACCACCATTGAAAATGGCATTCTCCAAATCGGACGAAATGACGCCCTTCCGACCGGCACTGACCTCATCATGGAAACGAGCAGCGGCCTGTTCGATCTGAACGGCTTCGATCAGGAGGTCGCCTCCCTTTCTGGCGATGCCGGATCGATCAACAACGGTGCCTTCGATTTCAACACCCTGACCGTCAATCAGGCCACCAACACCATCTACAGCGGAACGATCGACGGCAACGTCCGTGTCCGCAAAACCGGTTCAGGCACCCTGACATTCACCCCGGTCACTCCGCTGGGCAGCACGACGGACGGCAGCGGCTATCGCGGCGGCACCATCATCGAAGAAGGCAAAATCGCCATCGCCATCGACACCGCCCTGGGTTTTGTCCCGCTTAACGCCGATGCTGACAACCTCACCCTCGCCGGCGGCACCCTGCGTGCTCTCGCCAGCTTCACTCTCGCGCAGAACAGGGGTGTCCTTCTCGGCGCCGGCGGCGGCACCGTGGAAGTGGACCCCACCTTCACCGCCGGGATCGACGGTAGCATCACCGGCGCGGACGACCTCAGCAAGACCGGCACCGGCGCCCTGCAACTCAACAATACCGCCAACACCTACACCGGTGACACCCACATCATCGAAGGAGTTCTCCTCGGCGGGGGAGATGACACCCTCGCCGCCCTTTCCCGGCACATCGTCCACGGCAATATCGCCTCCTCCGGCACCCTCGATCTAAACGGGGCCAACCAGACCATCGGCTCACTCGCCACGGCGGGAGCGACCCCGTTCACCGCCACCGTGGCCCTCGGCACCAACACTCTCACCGTGGGCAACGACCGGACTCAGAACGCCGTCTACGCCGGTATCATCACCGGTAGCGGTATCTTCCGCGTCAACGGCAACGGAGCCCTCCAAACCCTCGCCGTGACCAACAACAGCGCCCAAGGCTGGAACACCGAAATCGCCAACGGCATCCTCAACGTGGCTCTCAATGGCAAGCTTGGCTCCGGCACCGTCACCCTCGGGATCGTGGGGGTCAGCGGAGCCGACGACTTCACCGGGCTCAACCTGGGTGGAGCAACCAGCCTCGCCAATAATATCACCATCACCAATGTGAACACCGTGGGCAGTGTCTCCCTCACCGCCTCCGGCGGAAGCGCATCCAGCCTTACCGGCACCATCGCCCTCGGTCGTGACACCTTCGTCGGGGCCACCAGTGGCAGCGAACTTGGACTCACCGGCAACATCAGTGGCGCCGGTCGCCTCGTCAAAGTCGACGCCGGCACC
>DDSV01000023.1:171402-196869 GCA_002344215.1 Akkermansiaceae bacterium UBA2381 | reverse complement strand
GTGTTAACCATCCCGGAAGCTCGAATATCAGATCATGAAATTTCACCTTATCACCCTGATCCTAACCCTGTCACTGCCGATCATCGCAGGGGCTCAGGAGCAGCGTCTGCGTGGTATTCCGGTGGGTGAGTCCCCTGCTGATTACTGGGAGGAGTTGTCCGACGTTGCGCCTCAGCCTCTTGAATTGAAGGAGGTCCGTGTGACTCCCTCCAAAACCCCGGCCTGGCAGACTCGATACACCCTCGGACCCGGTGACACTCTTAACTTCTCCGTTTACGACAGGGCCGATCTGGCGCGCGAAGGCGTACAGATTGCTCCCGACGGCACGGTCAGCTACCTCCAGGCGGTGGCGGTGAGGGCTCAAGGCCAGACCCTCGACCAGCTCAGAAACCGGATCGAAGAGGAACTCTCGAAATATCAGAAGAACGTCAAGGTGATCATCACCCCCGCACAGGTGGCGAGTAAGGACTTTTCCATCATCGGGCGCGTCAAAAAGCCGGGAAGCTACACGCTCGACCGGCCGACATCGGTTCTCGAGGCAATCGCCCTTGCCGAGGGCATTCAGATCGGTTCTGTGAGAGGCTCCGCCTTCGAACTGGCCGACTTTGAACGTTCTTTTGTGGCCCGGAGCGGGAAAAAGCTGAGCGTCGATCTGGCTCGCCTCTATTACGAGGGGGACTTCAGTCAAAATGCCTATCTGGAGCCCGACGACTACATCTATGTCGCTTCGAATCTCGATAACGAGGTTTACATCCTCGGAGAGGTAAAAGAGCCGGGACGCCGGAAAATGCCTGTCAAGCTCACCCTGACGCAGGCCATCAGTGAAGCGGGCGGTTTCAACGAGTATGCCTATCAGATGAAGGTTCTGCTCATTCGCGGAAGCATTCACAAACCCGAAACGCAGATCGTCAATATCAAAGACATTCTTCAGGGAAAAGAGAAGGACATTCCCCTTCAGAATCGCGACATCATATATGTTAACAAACGTCCCTTCGAACTCGTCGAACGGGCTCTCGACAGCGCCATCATCACCTTTATGCAGACGGTGACAGCTGAGGCGCTGAATCAGAACTACGACCCCATCCTCCTGGGGAACTGACCGACTCACCCACAGATCTACCAATGAACCAAGGGCTTTCCATCCTGATTCGCACCACGGCCATGCTCGCGCTTGCCGGTGCACTCTCTTCCTGCGCGCTGACGCGCCCGGTGAACTACGAGTTTGAACCCTCCGCCGACTTTGCCGGAGGTTCCGACACCGACACCGAAGACAGCGCCGGGATGACGGCGGAAGAGGCCCTCAAGCACCTTCCGAAAGATCCGGA
The DNA here is from genome assembly GCA_002344215.1 of Akkermansiaceae bacterium UBA2381. Taxonomy (GTDB): domain Bacteria; phylum Verrucomicrobiota; class Verrucomicrobiia; order Verrucomicrobiales; family DEV007; genus Arctic95D-9. Next base: position 195,544 of record DDSV01000023.1, on the reverse strand, counting down.
GTTCGAGGAACTGGACTTTCATCGCCCCCTTTCCGCGGGACTCCTCCAGCCACCCGGTGGTGCCTACCGCGTCGGTCCCGGTGATGAACTCGATATCGAAGTCGCGGAGATAGAAACGACCCGCGCCAAAACCAAGGTCATGCCCGACGGCATGCTCTACTACGACGTCGCCGACGGGATCAATGTGAAGGGAAAGACGATCAGCGAGATCTCGACCCTGCTTTCGAAAGCCCTCGAAAATGACTACGTCACTCCCGTCGTCACGGTCAACGTGTCCAAGGCGGACAGTCAGCGATTCTGGATGCTCGGGCAGGTCCAGAAGCCGGGAGCCTACCCGGTTACCAAGCCAACCACGCTCATCGCCGCCCTTTCGGATGGCGGAGGCCTCCTTACCAATCAGGATGGCACCGAAGTCAGCAATCCGGAGGCCGCCGACCTCGAACGTTCCATTCTCATTCGAGACGGGAGTCTTATTCCGGTCGACTTTGAAAGCCTCGTCCGGGAGGGCAATATGTCGCAGAATGTCTATGTGCGGGGTGGCGACTATATCTTTGTGCCCTCACTCACAACTCGATCCTATTATGTTCTGGGCCATGTCATCAAACCGGGACCTGTCTTTTTCGAACGAAACGCCACCGTCCTCTCCGCCGTCGCAGCTGCCGGAGGCCCCAAGCCCGAGGCGATCGTCACCAAGGCACTCATCCTTCGCGGCGGCACTCTGCGTCCGAAAGTGGCCGTGGTAAACATCAAAGCTATCATGAAGGGAGAGGCTCCCGATCTCAAACTGGAGGGCGGGGACATTGTCTGGGTTCCCCGCAGTCCCTGGACCAAACTCGATAACTACGTTGAGGCCGTCCTCATCACTGCGGCCCAAGCAGTCGCTGTGCAGGAGGGACTTGGCGTACTCGGCGTCGACGGATCCTCCGGTATCACAATCAGCGCAGGCGGGAACTGATGTGGATTGGGCGGTGGAACACGATGAAGTGACCGGGGCATCACCCGTGCTTCAGGTGAAGCACGGCAGTGACCTTGATCTCATCTTTCATCTTCACGAGACCGAGAACGCTCGGAGGAGTGATCCCGCTTTTCTCGAGCGAAACCGGAAAGCTGACGACACAGTCAACTGATTCATCTTTAAACGACCAGTTCGAGACCGTGCCGGTCATCTGGTGCTCCTTTCCCTTCAAAGTCATCGTAAACGGAATCACCGTCGGGCGGGGCACCGGACCATCGAGAGCCGGTTTTGTTTCTGCGACGGGCAGCTTGTCGAGATCGACGATGATTTCAGGATAGGTCGTGACCTCCATGCATTTGTACATTTCCTTGTCGCGTTTCTTGTTGTCGGAATTCATCCCGGCGGCCTTCACCACCACATGGCTGGACGCCGTGGCATTGGCCAGATCAGAGGCCGAGGAAATCGAGACCGTGAATGGTTCGGCATCGACCGTTCCAGTGAAGTTGTGAAGTGTTGACTCGCCCGAGAAAGTGACCCGGCAGGTTCCCGACCAGTCGTTTTCTCCGGAAAAAAGTAGTCCCGTACTCCCGGTGAGAAGAAGCGAGACAAGGAAGTTTTGAATGAGGTAATTCGTTTTCATGGTATGGAGTTTGGAGGGTTGAGATGAATCAAAGCAGTGTCTCAGGCGCCGGAGCTCAAGGGCGCAAAGCGGAGGAAATAGAGCCTCATCATTCCGGAGAGAAAGGGTTGGGAGCGCTCAAGCTGGAAGCCATGGCGTGAGAAAAGGCTCTCAAGCTCCTCCCGGTCGGGAAAGTTTCGGATGCTGGAGGAAATGTAGCCGTGGACTTCGGGATTTCCGTGCAGGACAAGCCCCCAGAATCCACCCCATAATTTGAGAACCCAGTACTGCACCGTCTGTCGCCACTGACCACCGGGTTTCGAAAAATCGAGGAAAGCTAGGCTCCCGTCCACCTTCATCACCCGGGCGAATTCGGCGAGAACAGTCTCCAGGTCGGGCGCGTTCCGGATGGCATAACTTCCCGTGAGAATATCCACCGACCGGTCCGGGAGATCGAGACGACTCATATCCCCGCAACCAAAGTGAACCCGGGGATTCGCATTTCGCTCCTCGGCAATCCGAATCATCTCGGGAGTCAGATCGACACCCTCGATCTCACCGTCAGGATATTTTTCAGCAAGCAGTTGGGTGACATCACCCGTGCCGCAGGCCACGTCGAGACAGAAGGCTCCTTCTTTCCGCGGCAGTCCCGCAACGAGCGCCCGCTTCCATGATCCATCCTGCCCCAGGGACAGCCCTCGAGTCGCCAGGTCATAGCGGGGAGCCGATTCGGCGAAGTGCTTCAAATTGTAAAACAATTTACCCTCGGCCGAGTCGAGATGGTCACTTGCTTTCAGATTAAATTTTTCATTCATGAGAGGAGAGTGCCCGGTCTCAAGGGAGCCAAAGAAGCAGGCGGAAGAAAAAATGACGATCGATGACTAACTTCAACTCGGTTCGGGAGACAGCGGCGATGGATTCTCTCCTTTGATCAGTCGTGAGCAACCACCTCAGGCCCCGGCGACACAGAGCAGGAGATTGGGAAGAATCGAAAGCACGGACTCCCGGATGGCCCGGCCGTCGAGAGACCCGCGGATGACCTCCGGCAGTTTTGCGAACGCCAGTGTCGGAACGAGAACCCCGCGCACCGGACTGCGAAGCAGTGACGCGGTCAGGTGGGTAAACCCGCGATAGGGCCGGGTCATTCGTTCGGCGTTTCGGGCATAGTCTTTCAGGGTCGCTTCGAGCGGAACGCCCTCCCTGAGGTGGGCCACGAGCGAACGGGCTGCCAGCTCCGCCATGAGAATCCCGTGCGTCATTCCCATTCCCGCAATGGGATCAAGACTCTCAGCCACATCGCCAACGAGAAGAACCGAGCCGTGGAAATATGGCCGTCTTGTTGCCCCGACCGGGCCAACCTGCAGAGGTTTCCCGATGGGATTTCCCTGGAAAAACGATTTCGCTTTTGCCTCGTCAAGGAGCCGTTCCCGAACCGCCGGATCCTGCAAGATCGGCACCATCGCCTTCTCGACGAGAAAGGAGATATTCAAACGCGTCTCACTCACGGGCGTACAGTTGACCTCGAAGCCATCCTTGAGTAGCACGAGCACCTCGCCCGTCGTCTTCTCAAACTGCCCCTCGAGAACAAAACTCATTCCCCAGAGCGGAGACTTTGACATCGTTTTGGGCACTCCCAGCTTCGCCGCAATGTGGGAGGTCGCTCCATCCGCGAGGACGACCCGTCGTGCCCGGATTTCTTCTCCCGAAGAAAGACAAACGAAGTGATGCCCCTCGTCTTCCCGGATGCCAGTCACCGCCGTGCCAAAGAAAGTGGAAACGGTCGGAAGCTTCGCCGCATGATTCGAAAGGAGACGATCCAGTTCATACCGCTGGATCCCCATCCCCTTGATCCGGCGGCGGTTCGAGGAAAGACCCACCGACCGTTTACCGAGGTCGATGCGGTAGGAATAAAAGGGGCGAGCCTCGAGGGCGGCCAGTTCCTTGGTCAAACCGAGCCGCTCCAGAGCTTCCAGAGCAATCTCGGAAACGCCCTCGCCACAGGCTTTACGGCGCGGAAAGTCGTCACGGTCGATGAGGGCGACACTGAGTCCCTCTTGACCGAGTTGGATTGCCAGAGAAGCACCGGATACCGAAGCACCGATCACCGCCACATCGAAAGGTTGCGACATAGAAAAGTTACTCCTTCAGAACGATCCTCGATTAGACCCTGTTAGTTATTTTCTTAAAATAAGCTGAAACTTTACTTCTTGTGACTGGGTCTCAATGTCGACTGTTGATCCTTGTAAATTTCTCTCCTAACAAATTCTCATTCTCATCGTTCCTAATCTGCCGGTTACATTCCTCCTTTCTCCCCCACCCTTCCCTTTTGTCCGCCTACCTCCACAGCCTGGAAACCATCGTCCCTCCGTTTTCCCACGAACAGACGACACTCTCGACCCTCCTTCAGGACCGTTTTTCGGAAACCCGTATCCGGCGCCTCGTCGCACAGGCCTTCCGCCAATCCGGAATCGAAACACGTCATGCCGTGGTTGAGGGCTTCTTCGGCCACGCCCCTTTCGACAACGACGGACAGGCGACGACTTCAGCAAGGAACGCCGTCTACGCGACCGAATCGCGCCGGCTCGCCGTCGCTCTCGGGGAAAAAATTCTCTCCCTTCCCGGGGCGGTCCCGCGTGAAGAAATCACCCACGTCGTTTACGCCACCTGCACCGGATTTGTGAATCCCGGCCCCGATTACTTTCTCGTCCGGGATCTGGGTCTAAGGGATTCCGTGGAGCGCTTCACACTGGGATTCATGGGTTGTTACGCCGCCTTTCCCGCTCTGCGCATGGCGGCTCAGTTCTGCGAGGCCAATCCGAAGGCACGCGTGCTCGTCGTCGCGCTCGAACTCTGCAGCCTGCACATGCAACTCGACGCCTCCCCGGACGTCATCCTCGGCAACACCGTTTTTGCCGACGGGGCCGCCGCCGCCATCGTGACTCCGGTTCCTCCTGAAGGTCGCCGACATTTCCGTCTCGATGGTTTTGCCTCGGCCACGATTCCCGAGGGAGAGTCATCCATGGCCTGGAGCATCGGCGATCGCGGATTTGACCTCGTCCTCTCCGGGTATGTCCCGAAAGTACTTTCGGCTGAGATCGGAGGCCTCTTCGCCCGCCTCGGTCTCGATCCGGCTGCCTTTGATCGTTTCGCCGTGCATCCCGGAGGGAAATCCATCCTCGACCGCTTTATCGCCGCGCTTGGACTTCCGGCCGATTCCCTTGATGCCTCCCGTGAGATCCTCCGGGAGAACGGCAATATGAGCAGCGCGACCGTCCTCTTCGTCTTGAAACGGCTCCTCGAGACCGCCGCAAACGATGAAAACGTTCTGGCGACCGCATTCGGACCCGGGCTGACTGTTGAGACAGCCCGGCTCACCGTGCAGGAGTGATCAGCCGACTCTCAGCTATCGCCGTCGAGAAGCCGACCGAGTCCGCCGAGGACGCTCCCCTCACCCTGGGCAGTTCCGCCCGTCGAAGGTGCGGACTTGATGATGCGATCCGCAAGGCGGGAAAAGGGCAGGCTTTGCAGCCAGACGTGACCGTGACCGCTCAGCGTCGCGAGGAATATTCCCTCACCCCCGAAGAACATCGATTTCAGGTTTCCGGCCCGCTCGATGCTGTATTCGATGCCCGGAGAAAAGGCCACAATACATCCCGTGTCGATCCGTAGTTTCTCACCCTTCAACTCACGTTCAATGACGGTACCACCGGCATGAACAAAGGCCTTTCCGTCCCCTTTGAGTTTCTGAAGGATAAAACCCTCGCCACCGAAGAACCCGGCCCCGAGTTTCCGATTGAAGGCGATCGAAACCTGCGTGCCATAGGCGGCGCAGAGAAAGGAGTCCTTTTGACAGGTGATCTCGCCCCCCACCTTCGAAAGGTCGATCGGGATGATCTTGCCCGGAAAGGGAGCAGCAAAGGCCACCCGCCGTTTCCGGCTCGTTCCGGAATGGGTGAAATGGGTCATGAAGATCGACTCACCGGTGAGGGCACGCTTACCCACCGCGAGGAGCTTGCCCATGACCCCTTCACCCGGATTCGAGCCATCCCCCATTTTCGCGACAAAGGTGATGTCGTCCTCCATGTAGTTCATCGCCCCCGCCTCGGCGATCACGGTTTCACCCGGGTCGAGTTCGACCTCGACGATCTGCATGTCGTCACCAAAGATCTCAAAATCGATCTCATGCGAACGGCGACCCATCGGCGGAGGACTGCCCTGAGGAATCGCCGGAGGACCCGATGAACCCGGGTCCCCTCCGAAAAGGGTCGGCATCATTTCATGCGCCGCCGCCCAGTTCGCCATCCCCGCCGTCCACACCCGGGTCTGGGGAGTGATCACGCCGTTGGAGATCAGAGCGGGCAGCTCCGCCTCACTCACTTGAATTTGCTCGTTGCTCGAAGTCGCGTAGTGCCAGGTTTTCATGATTTTTCCGATGAGAATAGAATCGTTTCCTCAAGGATCAAAGCTCGAAGCGTGACGATTTCAAGATTGAATCCCGCCTCATTCGGGCAAAGACTAGCGGTCCGCATGCCTCGCTCCCCCCGCCATCCGACCCGACAGGGTCAGCTCACCACCATGACCCTCCCGGGTCTGCGGGGATGGGTCATCGCGGCACTGGTCGTTGCAGGCCTCACCTCCTGCCGCCGGGAGTCCAAGGTGGATGTCGCCACGCGGGAGAAGATCCTCCTTCTCGGCAACGGGGGGGAACCCAAGGCGCTCGATCCTCATATTGTCTCGTCGGTCGGCGATTCAAACATCCTCCGGGCAACCTTCGAGGGTCTCGTGACCTACCATCCGGAAAACGACATGCTCCACGAACCGGGCGTCGCGGAGCGATGGGAGGCGAACGCGGATTTTTCCGAGTGGCGCTTTTTCCTGCGGAAGAATGCCAAATGGTCGAACGGGGACCCGGTCACCGCGCACGATTTTGTCTATTCCTTCAACCGTATTCTTCACCCGAAGATGGCGGGGCCCTATGCCTCAATGCTTTATTTCCTCAAGAACGGTGAGGCCTTCAACAAAGGAAAAATCGAAGACTTTTCGCTGGTCGGGGTCAAGGCGATCAATGATTTTGAACTCCTCTGCACCCTCGAGAGCCCGGCGCCCTATTTCCCCGACGTCGTCAAACACACGACCTGGCTACCCGTCCACAAAGCCACGATCGAGAAGTTCGGGGCCATGACCGACTCCTACACCGAGTGGCAGAAGCCGGGCAATCAGGTGAGCAACGGAGCGTTCATGCTCACCGAATGGCGAATCAACGACCAGATCAAAGTCCGCCGCAATCCCCACTATTGGGACGCCGCCAACGTGAAGCCGAACGGGATTAATTTCTATCCCATCGACAACAATTTCACGGAGGAAAAAGCCTTCCGAAATGGTCTCATCCATTACACCTACACAACTCCCGAGAATTTGATCGAGGGTTATCGGAATCAGGAGAACACCCCCTTGCGCATCGAAACCTACAACGGCTCCTATTTTTTCCGCTGCAATGTGACACGTCCGCCCACCGACAACGCGGACTTCCGCCGCGCCCTCGCCTATGCGGTCAACCGCGAGATCATCGTCAAATACGTCACCCGCGGCGGCCAGCAGCCGGCCTACGGCTTCACTCCTCCGTCCGAAGGCGGATACGACCCGCCGAATGTGATCAGCTACGATCCTGACAAAGCCAGAGAATACCTGAAAAAAGCCGGCTACGCGAGCGGTGCCGAGGTGCCCGAGTTCTCCATCATCATCAACACCTCCGAGGCCCACAAGTCCATCGCGGTGGCGATTCAGGACATGTGGAAGAAAACTCTCGGGATCGAGAAGGTGAAGATCGAAAATCAGGAATGGAAGGTCTTTCAGCAAACCGTGCTCGACCTCAAATACGATGCCTCACGCGCCGGATGGATCGGCGATTACGTTGACCCCAATACCTTCCTCAGCATGTGGACGACGGGGGATTCCAACAACAATACGGGCTGGTCGAATTCCGACTACGACAGGCTCATGAAGGAGAGCGCGCTCATCAGCGAGACGGCAAAGCGGTATGAGAAGATGGCTGAGGCCGAAGCCATTCTCCTCGTTCAGGTCCCCGTGCTTCCCCTCTACTGGTATACCCGCGTCTACCTGCTCCATCCCGATGTGAAGAACTGGCACCCGCTCCTCCTTGACAACCACCCTTACAAACACATCGATCTGAAACCGGCCGAGGAGGAGGCGAAGTGATGGAAACGCTGCGTTATGTGGTCTCACGTTTCCTGCAGTCGCTCTTTGCGCTGCTGTGCATCATTACGATCACTTTCTTTCTCGCCCGCCTCGCTCCGGGGGGCCCCTTCCTCGATGAGAAAGCGGTGCCCGAGCATCTCATCGAGCAGATGAAACGGAACTACGGTTTCGACAAACCGCTTCCGGTTCAATACGGACTCTATCTCGGTCGGCTCATTCAGGGAGATCTCGGCCCTTCGCTCGGAAACAAGGGATTCACCGTCAACGAAGTGATCGCCGAGGGGTTTCCGGTCTCCTTCATGCTCGGGATCAGCGGACTGGTTATCGCTCTGCTTATTGGCATTCCCGTCGGAGTCTTCGCCGCAGCGAAGCGGAATACGATGATCGACTATGGCCTGATGACCCTCGCCATGCTGGGGATTTGTCTGCCCACCTTCGTGATCGCCCCGCTTCTCGGAGAAATTTTTGCGCTCAAGTTAGGATGGTTTGACGTCGCTCTCTGGGAGGACAGTTCGGCCTGGGTCCTCGGAGCGGTCACTCTGGGACTCTATTACTCCGCCTACATCGCCCGGCTCACCCGGGGCAGCATGCTCGACGTCCTCAGTCAGGACTACATCCGCACAGCCCGGGCCAAGGGAGTGGCTCCGATCAAGGTTCTCTTCAAACACGCCTTCCGCGGCGGCATCACTCCGGTCGTCGCCTTTCTCGGCCCTGCTCTTGCGGGGCTCATCGGAGGTTCCTTTGTCGTCGAATCGGTCTTCGGTCTCCCCGGACTCGGGCAGCATTTCATCAAGGCCGCGACCAATCGTGATTACTGGCTCATCAATGGAACCGTCACGGTCTTTGCGGTACTCATCCTCGTCATGAACTTTCTCGTCGATATCCTCCAGGGCTGGCTCGACCCGAGAACCCGGACCGTGAAATAGAATGCCCGCCGACTCACAGACCGCTCCGGCGACGATTGAGAAAGGCACCTCGCTGGGACGCGATGCCTGGTTCCGCCTGCGGAAAAACCATCTCGCGATGGCAAGTCTGTGGTTTTTTGTGGTGGTCGTGCTCCTCTGCTTCTTCCTGCCGCTGGTCCCCGGCATCCCCGATCCCAACGTGACCCATCCGGACCTTCAGTCGATGGCGGCCTTTTCCAAAGCTACCTCGATGGAGGGACAGGAGGTGTCCTACCTTCTCGGCAGCGACCATCTCGGAAGGGATATCTTTTCCCGCATGCTCTACGGAGGCCGCATCTCCCTAGCCGTGGGATTTCTCGCCACCTTTGTCTCGCTCACCATCGGGGTAATCTACGGGGCCGTCTCCGGCTTCATCGGTGGCCGGCTCGACTCGGTCATGATGCGCATCGTGGACATCCTCTACGCCCTGCCCTTCATGATCATCGTCATTATTCTGACGACCTATTTCGGCAATCAACTCTGGCTCCTCTTTGTCTGTATCGGGGCGGTCGAGTGGCTGACGATGTCGCGTATCGTGCGAGGCCAGGTCCGCTCGCTCAAGGGACAGGAATTTATCGAAGCGGCCCGCAGTCTTGGTCTCACCAACTGGCGAATCATCTTCCGCCACCTCATTCCGAACACGGTCGGACCCGTCATCATTTACACGACTCTGACCGTTCCCGCCGTGATGCGGCTTGAGGCGATCCTCAGCTTCCTCGGTCTCGGGGTGCAGCCGCCCGACGCGAGCTGGGGCTCCCTCATCAAGGAGGGCGCCGACCGCATGGCGAGCGATCCCGGGCTGCTCGTCTATCCCGCGATCATCTTCGGGATGACGCTCTTCAGCCTGAATTTTCTCGGCGACGGGCTGAGAGATGCGCTGGATCCGAAAAGTTCAAAGGATTAGAGACACGAAGAAGCCATTCATTGAACGCTTTTCTTGTTGCAACTCTGTCTCAATTACCTCACAATGCGGTAGATGGCACACCCGACAGTCCAGGATCTCGAACTCGACAGCCTCCAGAGCCTTGCTCAGGCCCAGGTGGGTTGTGATTTTCAGATCCGGTATCTGGAAGGCCCCGGCTGCGATCAACTTCGAAACCTTGGATTTTGCGAAACCCTCCAGGTTCGGAAACTCGCCGGCGGGCGCAACCTGATTTGCTCCGTCTGTGGTACCCGTCTGGCCGTGAGCAGTGATCTGGCGGATCAGATCAAGGTGAGTCCCGTGACCCATTCCTGAGGGGATCGCCGTCATGGAGAAAACTCTCGAAACCGTCGCTCTCGCCGGAAACCCGAATGCGGGAAAGACGACTCTTTTCAACGCCCTCTGTGGAACCGCTGAAAAAGTGGGCAACTACTCCGGGGTCACCGTTTCGGTGAAGAAGGGTGAATTCTACACCCCCCACGGTCGCAAACTCTCCCTGATCGACCTGCCCGGTTGTTACTCGCTCTCGGGCGGGTCACCCGATCAGGAAATCGCGGCAAACATTCTCCTCGGGAAGGATTCGAAACACGAACGCCCCGATCTCGTGGTCTGTGTTCTCGATTCCTCGAATCTGGAGCGCCATGTCCAACTCGCTCTCGAAATCATCGAGTTGAAAATCCCGGTCATTGTTGTCCTCAACATGGTTGATATGGCCGAGAAATCGGGGCTCAGGCTCGATCCGCTGAAACTCTCCGAAGAACTCGGCGTGCCCGTCGTCCCGATTCAGGCGAACCGGGGAAAAGGGCTCACCGAGTTGAAGCAGGCGATGCGTCACCCTTTCCCCTCTCCCCCGGCACCTCGCTGGGAAGCGGGAAACGCGGAGGCAAGAAGGACCTTCGGCCTCGCCGTGACCGAACTCACCGCCCGCCGCCCGACGCTCCACAGCAGCAATTTTTCGGACAGACTCGATGTCATTCTCCTGCATCCGGTTTTCGGATGGGTGTGTTTCATCGGGATCATGTTTGCGCTCTTCTGGTCCATCTTCTCCTTTGCCGGCATCCCCATGGGCTGGATCGAAAGCCTCCAGGATTTCCTGATCGGGAAGGTCGAGGGGAAAATGAACGAAGGGGATCTGCGTGATCTTCTTACCCAGGGAGTCATCGGCGGAGTCGGGGCGGTCGTCATCTTCCTCCCGCAGATTCTGCTGCTCTTCTTTTTCATCGGTTTGCTCGAAAGCTCCGGTTATATGGCCCGGGCCGCCTTCCTGATGGATGGCTTCATGGCAAAGGTCGGCCTCAGCGGCAAGGCCTTCCTCCCCCTCCTCAGCTCCTACGCCTGTGCCATCCCGGGCGTCATGGCCACGCGGACGATCGATTCGGCGAAGGAACGGCTCGTTACTATCTTCGTTGCTCCGTGGATGAGTTGCTCGGCGCGACTCCCCGTCTACCTGCTCCTCGTTCCGATGCTCCTTGGAGGCAGCGAGGGCGGCAGTAAACAGGCGCTGGTTTTCCTCTCGATCTACGTGCTCGGGACTCTCACCGCCTTCATCGTGGCCCGTATTCTCCGGGGTCGGCTTGGTCCCGATGAGATCAAAAGCCACTTCCTCCTCGAATTGCCGCCCTACCGCCTCCCTCAGTGGAGCTACATTTTTCGCCACGTGATCGACCGGGGATGGGCCTTCCTGAAAAATGCCGGGACCCTGATCCTCGGAATCATGATTCTGCTCTGGGCGGCCACGACCTACCCGAAGTTGGAAAGCGATGATCCGGCTGAAGTCCTCGCTCATACCGTCGTCGGCCGGGTCAGTCATTTCATCGAGCCCATCGTTCGCCCCCTCGGCTTCGACGGCCGCACCGGGACGGCTATCCTCACCTCCTTCGCCGCCCGTGAAGTGTTTGTCGGCTCGATGGCACAGCTCTTTCAAGTCGAAGTCAGCGACGACGAGCAGGAAACCCGCGACCACATTCGCGACAGCCTGGCCGCTGAGAAATGGCCCGATGGACGTCCCATGTTCGGACCGGCCGCGGTGATTTCACTGCTCATCTTTTACATCTACGCTCTGCAGTGTCTGCCCACCTCAGCCGTCGTCGCACGGGAAGCAGGTTCCTGGAGATGGGCCGTCGGACAGTTTGTTTTCATGACGATCTTCGCGGCGGTCGCCTCGCTGCTGGTCTATCAGATCGCCCGTCTTTTCAACCTGGCCTGATCGAATGCACGACTGGCAAAGCTGGACTGCCCTCGCGATCGTTGTCCTGACGATCGTCGCCTTTATTTTCCGCGCCAAGCGCCGGGCAAAGAAGGAGGCGCGTGGATGCGGGGACTGCGGAAGCGGGAAGTTCTCCTGAACGAGGAGGCCGACCTTAAAACCAGACCTGCTGCGAATTCATTTCAAAGCGGCATCCGGAGAGCGACTTGGCTGCAGGTGTGGCACCCTCAATTCTGCGGGGAGTTCTTGGTTTGGTTGAGCAGTCCTCTTATTTCTGGAACGCAAAACCACACTCCCGACAAAAACGGTCGCCGGGCTTGATCGCGGTGCCGCACTTGGGGCAGTAGGTTTTTTGGGCCGGAGCAATCTTGCCAGCCCCGGACGCGTCTCCCAGCAACGGCTTCACTTCGCCCGTCGCTTTGGGGACCGCATCGTTTTTCGCCATTCCGGCCACCACCGTCATCTCCAGCATCTCTTCGATCTCCGCAAGGAACTCCAGCGGCGAAAGACTCCGCCAGCGGACCTCGTCTTCGGCCGCCTCGAGCCGGAGCAGGTCGAAGACCCCGCCCTGCACCGCGAGCGCTTCGGAGTATCGAACCCCCTCGTCGTCATCCGGCCAGGCCGTCTGCATTTTGAGAATCCCCTGGATGAGAAGCAGGCGTGAGGCCAGCACGAGAGCCTCCTCTCCGAGCGCGTAGCCCTCCCCCTTGAGCTCGAGCAGGCCGCGATCGCAGAGCGTGTCGCAGGCTTGCGCCGAGCCCTCCGGCACCTTCCCGGCGAGGTGGCGGAGAATCCCGGTGAACCACTGGGATGATCCACGGTCAGGGGCCTCCAGGTCGGCCTGAACCGCCTCGCCCGTCAAGCGGACCGGCTTCGACGGCTTGCCCCGGGCCAGCGACTCCCATCCGGCGTGACGCTGCGCGTCGAGGACGGCGGCCAGGGCAAAGGATTCCGAGGCCGTGAGGGTGACCTCGAGGTCGCCGCTACTGAGGGCGCTTTTTCCGAGGCAATCGGCGAGAAAAACCAACACTTCGGCGGGCTTCGCGGGATCCTCGATGCGCCATCCTCCCTCCCCTCGCATCAACGAAACCGGAGCACCGCCGTCCCCGGCCGCAAAGAGGAAATACTCGAAGAGCTCGGGTGTCCCGGTGTAGCGGAGGCTGGTGGAGAGGCAGGGACGGGCGAGGACCTCGAGGGTGCGGCGGGCCGACTCCACGATGTCGCCGGAGTGGTTCAGCAAACCGGCCTCTTTGAGGGCGCCCGAGGCGGAGGTTTCCTCTTCGGCCGGGTGGCCGACACGCTCCGGCAGCGAAAACGTGTAGGGGGACAGGCGGTTCTTCCTCCCCGGCAGCATGGTGCCGAGGGCTTTGAGGTGGTCGGGTATGAGGGTGGTGTCCATGGGTTCGTCGGAAAAAGTCGTTTCGGGTTAGGGCGAGGGGCGATCAGGCATGACCTCAGGACGGGTTGCGCCAATCGCGATAGGAGGTTCCGACAGTGTCTTTCGTGAACTCGAAGAGGGTCTTGAGCACCCCGGCGCGTGGACTATCGCTACCGGGATCGAGGAAGGTGTCCAAAAGGCCCTCGCTCAGCGATACCTCGACGCGGGGATTCTCCTCGAACAGCCCCTCCTTGGCCGCACCCTTGTAGGCGTTGAAGACCAACTTGCGCAGGCCGCTCTGCTCGGACATCTTCAGCTTGTCGCTCACGATGTCGGCAAGGGAATCGTAGGCTCCTTTGCCTGCCCCTTTGACAAAGGCTTGCCCGTAGGAGCCCTCGCCTTTGGCAAAAACGTCGCCCATCTCACCCCCGGCATCGCGAAGGCTGCGGTAGAGGATTCTGATTTTCGTGCCGGGTCCCACCGGACTGCCCGCATTAAGGATATCGGCCATTTTGTCGATGGCGACATCGCAGGCTTTCCCGGTGAACTTGGCCCCATGATAGAGCCGGTCGTAGGAGCGGTAGTCTTCCATCGCCTCGCGGTAACCCTGTTCCCCGGCGGCGATCTTCTCTCGCGCGAGGGCGGCCTCTTCGGCACGTAGTCTCGCCTTTTCCGCCTCGAGGGCACTGCGCTGCGCATCGACCTGTTCTTTCAAGCGCGCCTCCGCGGCCCGGCGGGATTCCGCTTCCAGACGGTCGGCTTCGCGTTGCCGCTCCAAGTTCGCTTCGTAGCCCCGGGCCTCTTCGCGGGTGGCCCAGCCCCAGCGGTCGCTGTAGACCCGGCCACTGGCTTCCTGGGCTACAGTCTGGCGGTGCTCCTCGGCGGAGACCCAGCCATCGCCGGCGGCGTCGCCGGGGCGACGGGAATAAACCCACTCCTTGCCCCCGGTGTCGGTAAGATGTTCACCAAGGCGTGGATCGGCGAGGATATCCTCGGGGGAACGGGCGGAAGCGTCCGGAATCGGAGGCCGAGCGCGATGGTCCGTCGCAGCCTGGCCGCCGGAGACCCAGTCGCGAAGGCCCTCGACGACATCGCGCGGGGTGACGCCCATGCCCAGCATCATGAGGCCTGCGCCGAGGGCGGTGATCGCGGCAGTGGCTAGCGAACCCAGCGCCGTGACTGCGACACTACCGACGTCCCCGTAGCTGAAATCATCGGGCAGGGGTTCGGGCATCCAGCGGTTGTCGCGCTCAAGAGTGTCGCGAGGATCTTCTTCGTAAGGAGGCGGCGAACTGAGGCCGTCATCTTCGAGGCGATTGGAGTCGGGTCGATCCGGCGGAGTCTTGAATTTCAAATCCTCGATCCACTGGTTGATTTCGTCTCTACTGGAACCAGGCTGGACCAAGGGGGTGTTGGAGTGGTTCCGGTAGTCGTTGTCACCCGGGTTTGGCGCAGACGAAATATTTTGCGAGCCGCAGGTGCATTCGCTGGCGGGCTTGCCACATGTAATGCACGTGGTCTGCAACCTCCGGCCAAGGTCCCGAAGTTGGGCAAGCGCGGGAGTTGCCTGTGTGACCAGACAAAAAGTCAGGAGAAGCAGGAGGCCATGCCTTTTGAAAGGACGAGGGGCCGCCTCTGCATCCATCGAACACCGAAACCACCCGTTGCGCTGGAGTCTTCTCACCCTCATCGCAACCCGAAGACCTCCTTTCTCACCGGCCCGTCCGGCACGCGGATGACGAGCTGGTAGTCGCCACCCTGCCAGGACCGGCCGGCCCGGGGCATCTCCCAGCGGACCACCGTCTCCGCCCCCGCATCGGCGGGCACGGGCACGACCGTTTCAAGCAAGGTTTGGCCGAAGTCGGCGGAGAGCACGCTCAGCTCCAGGCTCAGACCCGGGAAGCTATTCGAGAGCGGGATGTCCACGGAGACGGGCTCGCGCCCGGCCGCGTCGAAGACATAGTCCTGTCCGGTAATCTGTCCGCCGGACGGGTCGCGCCCCGTCCCCATGACGGCACCTCCGATCTTCACATCGAGGGCCGGGCCGGGAGGCACGCCGATCTCATGGGTTCCGATGCGGAGATGGTGCACCGACCAGATCGACTCGCCGGCCTCGTCGATGAGGAGGGCCTCGGAACCCTCTCCAACCTCGATCGCAAAGACCTGCCGGAAGCCGTCGCCGGAGAGTCGCCGGGAGGCGGGGGTGCGCCGCGGCGGGAAGGAAGCGCGGTCGGGAAAGGCGCGAAAGCGGTCGATATCGGCCCGGCGCTGGAAGCCGGTCGAAGTCAGTTCGTAGGCCTGCCATGGTTCGCCCAGGGCCATCAGTTCGAGGAAGACTTCCAGAGTGACCGCAGCCCGTCGTTCCGCCGGGATTTCCACCGGGTCAAAGGCGACGTCGCCGCGATTGAGGTTGTCGATCGCATCGACCTGCCAGTTGCCGGAGGCCTCGTCGAGGCGCATCAGCAGATCGAGGAAAAAATCCCATCCGACCCCGAGCATGACGACCCGCACCAGCCCGGGTTGCCCGGCCGGTTCCCCGTGCACGGCGCGAAATCCCCCTGGGGGAATGTTCTGCGACCCCACCACGGGGTCGTAGTCCAGACCGACACCCTCGTTTTCGCGGTAACTTTGATCCTGGAGTTCCTTCCAGGCACGGCGGAATCCGGGCGACAAGTCCTCGCTTTTCTCAAACCACTCGGGCTCCAGATCCGGCTCCTCCCACTTGTTGAGATACCAATAATAAAACGCATCGGCCGAGGCCATCGCCGCCTCCACCGCGGCATCCTCCACCCCGTCGGAGGAGGTCACCTTCCCGCCGACGCTCGTCGCGGATGGCGGGACAGAAACCGGACTGACTGAGGAAATATTCCCCGATCGGATGCCGATTCCCTCGACCGACGAAGTAGTATCCTTCCCCGGCGAACTCCACACCGCGGTACCTTCAGCGACACCTGAAAGAGGATCCCCGCCCTCGCCTCTCCCCCCGGACACCTCCACCGCCATGACCTTCCACTCGTCCCCTTCCTTGATGAGGCGGGCGCGGATCGAAGATTTGCGACCTTCCGGGTCAAGAATCGTTCCCCCGAGGGTGGCGATACTGTCCTCGACCGATCGTTCCCCGAACGAGGACGACTTGACTCTTGAGAGAGCGGGATATGCATTCACAAAAGCGCGGTAGTCCTCCAGGCTGGTGACGGAGCGAAACCCGGAGGAGGTACCTTCGTAAGCCCGCTCGACTTCTCCCTGCTTGAGGAGGGCGAGGTGCTTTTCCATCGCCGCTACGGCACCGGAACTCAGGACAAACGCGAGGGAGATCACCCCCGCAACCAGAAGACCCAGCAAAACGAGAACGCCCCCTCCGGTGATCGCGGCGAGCGCGCAACCGGAGAGTTTCTTCGGGGAGGCAGGAGCCGTCGAGGATTGCGGGACTGGCATCGTCGAAGCCAAAGGGGAAGGGGCGGAAACGGACGGGGAAAATCCACCGCCACCCGCACCAGCCCCCGGCGATGCCGGAGGACCTAAAGCCTCATTGGGATGACCGCATTTTGGACAAAACTTGTCCTCGGTCGCGACTTCGGCTCCACATTGGACACAGTAGAGCATGGTTCAGAGCGGGGTTGGGGATGGGGCAAGAAGAGGTTCGAAGTCAGTCATTCAGTTTAAAAGCGATTCTTGAGGAGGAGAGAGGCGCCGGCGATGGTAAAGGGCTTCTCGAAACGTTTCATCCCCCCTAGCATCACCACCAGAGTGTAATCGCCCGGGGGAAAATCGGCGTCTCCCAAGTGCAAGTCGAAGGACACCTTCCCGCCACCTTCGCCGCTGACGACCGCATCGATGGGTTCGGTCCGGTTCTCGCCCTTTTCCACCCACGCCTGCACCCTTTCCCCGGCCGCGAGATGCCGGACCTCAAAGTCGGCGCTGATCGTGGCGAGACCCTTCGGCAGGGGCTTACCGGGATCTACCAGGCTGCCGCCCTGGTTCCGCCCCGCTCCCACGAGGATGGATTCGACGGAGGAACCATCCTTTTCCGGCATCACGGGCCGGGGGGCTTCACCGGCGGCGGTGGCACCCCCGGGAATCGTATCGAGCTTGCCATCAGCAGTCACGAGGATCTTCTGCTTCGCCGTGACGGGCAGACCTCCCGCCGTCGCCGTTGCGGTGACGACGTAGAGTCCCGGTTTTTCGTAGCGATGGGTTGCCTCGTCATAGGACCGATAACTCAGCGGGGAACTGCCGTCTCCGAAATCCAGGAGCATCGGCACGTCCTGCTCCGCCTGGACCCAGCCACGCACCGCCACCTCTGCGCCCGGCGTGATTCCCATGGTCGGCTGGTGGGTCAGGAAAAGCGTCGGGATCCCATCGGCCCGCCCCTTCGCGGGGAACACCTTCACCCGGCAGAAATCGACATCCTTCCTGCCCTGGCCATCCTCCACCCATAGCTCGGCGACGTAGACTCCGGGGTCTGGGAAGGCGCTCTCGGCGCGCGCTCCCGTGGCGCTCGTCCCGTCGTGGAAGATCCACCGGTAGGAGCCGATCGTTGAGGCAAAAGCCATCGAGTGCGAGCCGTCGAAGGTCGCCGACTCTCCCGCCCGGAGCACTTGATGGGGACCGGCGACCGCCATGAGCAATTCCGGATGGCTCGCCCGGTAGGCAGCCACGATCCAAGGGTAGAAGTTTAGCCTTTGCGTGCGCACCACGGCGGTGCGGTGGGCCGCGCCGGGATGAAGGCCGAGATGGAAGTGGGAAAAATTCCCGGAACGCCCCCGCTTGCCGACCCTCCCGATCGGCTGGCCCGCCCGGATCGCGGCACCCTCGCGAATCTCCGGCAGGAGCGTGTGAAGGTGCCCATACTCCCAGACGACGCCGTTGTCCGATCGGATCAAAGCCGCATAGGGATCTTTGCTGTCAGGATAGACGTCGTGGACAACGCCATCGGCCACGGCCAACACCTCGACCCCGTCTTCGTAAGCGGCGAGATCGATCCCGTAGGAGTGCCGCGCGAACACACCTCTGGGATCCCCGTCGTAGACCCCCAGCCACACGATTTCACCGTAGGCCTGCAACTCGTGGGAAAAGAGTCGGTGCTCCGACAAGGGGTAGACGAAAGCCTTGGTATCGACAATGGGATCGGCGGCGTCCCACACGGAGAAAGAGACCTGTTTTGAAAACTCCGGTAACATCCCCGAGGTGATGTCCGCCTGAATGCGCAGGCCATCGATCTCGGTGGGCATGACGTAGGGCGCGCACACCAGATCGAGAGGGATCCCGTCAATCTCGACGCGCACGGCAGCGCTGCGCACAAGCTTCATCACTGTGTCACGGGTTTCCTCCACGCTGATGAGGCGAATCGTTCTCGTTCGTCCGTCCTTCATCTTGAAGGGGTGCGTCTCCCCGGAGTCAAGACCGACGACCTCCTGGCTCGACCAGGGGCGGATGATGCGGTTGATCGTGTCATCGTCCTCCACGAAGGGAAAAGAGAGCTTCTCGTCGAGGCGGACCTGGCGGGCCTCGCCAATCAACTCTTTTCCCGAGAGAATCCATTGCCCTTCCCGCTGCTGATGCTGGTCGAAGACCGAGGTCGCCTTGCCGGAGCGACCATAGAAAGCGAGATTGCCGTCATCATCGATTTTCCAACGCGTCTCGTTCTTGCTCGGCGCACCGTCGATCCCGCCGTCCGCCCTCAAGGTCACCTCCCCGATCACACCGCGATCCGCCCCCTTCGCCCAATGCATCCGGAAAGTTTTGGCGGTGACTGAACTCAACCCGAAGTCGCTATCGTCGGCGTCTCCACCGGAAAGATTGCTGGTCGGAACTCCGCCGGGAACGCGTGCTTTGACCGAACGGAAGCGGACACTACCCGCCGGATCGGCTATCTGAAGGGCAAAGGTGCCGCTGGAGAGTTTTTTGCCGGAAAGCTTGTCGGGACGAACGAGGACGAGGGGCTCGGTATAGTCGACGACAACCTTACCGTCGATCTCGGTGGTGATGCGTTTGCCCTCGACGCGGATGCGCAGGGTGAACCACTCCTCATCTCGCGCGGTCTCCCCCCGCAGATCGGCCACCCCCCAGAGACTGCCGCTCCGCGAAGCGCCGGCGGCTGGGGCAGCACCCGGCGGGTCCGAATTGTTGAGCTGCACCTCATAGCCCAGCGCGGGCCACCCCGTCCCCTGCCAGTGCGTGTGAAAATACACCCCTGAATTGGTCCCCGGCGAGATCATCACTTCGGCGGAGAACTCGAAATCCTCGAACTCCCCGCCACCGACCGGGCCGGTATAGTAGAGATGCGAGCGCGACCCCTCGCCGACGATGGCCCCATCCTGAACGCGGAACGACGAGGCGGACCCGCTCGCCCGCCACCCGTCGAGAGAGCGCCCGTCAAAAAACAGCTCCCAGCCGGCGGCGCGCTCCTCGTCATTCAGAATGTTCGGTTCCGCAGCCGAAACGACACTAATCGAAAAAAGACCGAATCCGGCTAGAAGGGAGAACTTGGCGAGGTTTGTCTTCATCGGGGAGTCAAGTGGCTGAGGTGACTATTTGGCGAGGGGCGCCGCCGCGAGCTTTCGGTATCGGAAATAGGTCACGGCGGACTGTCCCGCAACGAGACCGGCCCCGAACCAGACCAGCAGAAAACCAACCGCCGGGGGTCGTCCGGTGAGAAGCGCAATTCCCTGGTTCAACAAAATCGTGGCCACCCAGACAAGCAGATACCACGCATTGCCGCGGCTGCGCACTTCCCCTGCCTCACGAAACACTTCGCTGGTGAGTCCCCAGCCACCCCCGACTATAAAGCCGAGGAAAAAGGAGAAGAACGCCGCTAAAAATCCGGGAGTCACTGGAGTCAGCGTCGAAATAACGACAGCGGTCAGAAACCCCACCGATGCGGTGATGGCAAGCGCAAGAGGCTTGACCGTTTTCGACTTTCGCACGGTCAGGAACATGACCAGCGCGGAAACCCCCAGCATTACCATTCCGAGAATGTTCAAAAGGGAAAAGAAGAGCCGGGGCGAGACGAGAAGGAGTATCAGGCCGACAAGGGATACAGCACCGGCAATGGCAAGGAGAACAATCAGGCGACGATTCATGCGAGCTTCAATTGGGGCTTCCGTTCCTCCAATCAATGTCACCAGATTGCTCCCGATCCGCTCGTCCTATATTGTCGATTATTGCCCCGATCTTGGGTCCGCCCGGGCAATGGGGGGCAACATGCGCGACACCCGGTGGGGCAGGACTTCGCAAGAACCCAAGGGGCGCTCAGTCGATGGAAATGGAACGAGTAGGGTTTTGCCCCATGGCCGGACTTCGAGGGACAGACCTATGATGAGGTCTATGAATAAACTCGAAATAAAAGGCGACTGGAACATCATCAAGGGAAACCTCAAACAGAAGTGGGCAAAACTCACTGATGATGACCTCCAACTGATCGACGGCAAACAGGACGAACTTCTCGGGCGAATCCAGAAACGAACCGGCGAATCACGCGAAGCCGTTGAGCGCGCCATCGATGAGTATCGTTCTGCGATTCGCTCCAGTTCCTGAGCACGAAGTATGGCGCTTCCCTTCTGGAGCAACCCTCCGCCTCACTGGAACTCAATCATAATGAGTTCCGGACAGGCAAAACCAATCAACCATAGAAAATACCTATTATGTTAAACACCATTGTCATCCTGCTCATTGTCCTCTGGCTGCTCGGCCTTCTTACCAGCACGTCCATGGGTGGTCTTATCCACATTCTGCTTGTCGTCGCCATCATCATTGTGCTGGTGCGTGTCATTCAAGGTCGGCGTGTTCTCTAAATATTCAGATCACGAGATCCGGGGCCTTCGGGCTCCCGGATCAAAGCCGGTTCACGACACTTTTTCCGAGTAGGGTTACTCCCTATGGAGACGGGCCGGCAGCGGGGTCAGGGTAGAATTAATGAAAAAACTCCTATCCACCCTGGCCATCGCGATTTTTTTCGGGATGGCTTCACCCTCAACGGAAGCGCGGGACACCCTCTCGGTTGACTTCTTCTATGACAACCTCTCACCCCACGGAAACTGGCTTGAGGTTGGCGACTACGGCTACTGCTGGCAACCCAACGAAATGCGGGACGACTGGAGTCCCTACAGCGACGGTCGCTGGGTCTACACCGACGCCGGATGGACCTGGGACTCCCGGGAGCCTTATGGCTGGGCGGTCTACCACTACGGTCGATGGGCTGACGTCCGCAATGTCGGCTGGGTCTGGGTACCCGGAGTCGAATGGGGCCCGGCCTGGGTTTCATGGCGCCACAGCTCAAGCCACGTCGGCTGGGCTCCGCTCCCCCCTGAGGCCAGATTCTCCATCTCCATCGGCTTCAACTCATGGGTGGACAACTACTACGACATCGGGCCGAGCCACTACCGCTTTGTCGAGGGCCGCAACTTCGGTTCACGACGGCTCAACACGGTGTTCGTTGATCGGAGTCAGAACTACACGATCATCAATCAGACCACCAACATCACGAACATTACCTATGAGAACAACGTGATTCACAATGGCGGCCCCCGCTACGACGAGGTGGTCAGGCAGAGCAGCGAACCCATTTCACGATATAAACTGGATCGACGTCAGGGCATTGACAGGAACAATGGCCGCCAGTCCGCCGAGCAACTCGAATCAAGAGTCGAAGGTGACTCCTTCAGTGTCGCGGCCTTGCCAATCGAGGCGGGTCCGGCCGGAAAACCTGAGAAGATTGCCCGAAGGGTCACCGATGCCGAAGTCGTCATCGACAAGGGCTGGAGCAATGCCGGTTCAGCGGATGATGTCAGTGAAACACGCAAAAAGATGCGAGAGCAGGCGGAAGTGCCCGCCGAATTGCCGAAGACACCAACCTTCGTCAAACCAACTGAAATAGAGCCCTCCCCCGGGGTCCTGACAGAAAACCCTCTCGGAAGCGATAGAGGAAAAGGAAAAGGAAAAGGAAAAGGGGAACCCGGAAATGAACCTGTCACTCCCGGCCAGCCGACCCCGCCAATGACCCCTCCCGTTACCGCTCCGGGGAATCCGGCACCGGACCAGCCGACCCGTCAGGAACGCCCCGAAGGAAGACCGGGAATGAAGGAGCCCACCGCTCCGCTACCCGAAACCAATCCTACGCTGCCTCCGATGCCCCGCGAGGGTGAAGGGGACGACGCCCCCCGCCCCCAAATGCCCCTCCCCGGCACGCCTGGCTCAAGACCCGAAGGAAGACCGTCGGACAGTCAGTCGCCTCGCCCGACGGACCGCGAGAACACCCCCCGCCCTCAAATGCCTCTTCCCGGGAATCCAGAGACAAGGCCCGAGGGTAGGCCGTCGACCGACCCTGCTCCAATGCCGACCGATCGGGAAAAAGCCCCGCGGCCTGAAATGCCTCTTCCCGGGAATCCGATCCCCAGACCTGAGGGTCGACCCTCGGACGGTCGCGAACCCCGCACCCGGGAAACGCAGCCGGAGCGAACCTCGCCCCAGCCGAATCTGCCCCGGCCATCCATGAGAGAATCGGACCGCCAGGTTATTCCCGAAAGACCGGCACCCCGCGTCCCCGAGGTTAGACCTGAAGGCAGAGAGGCACCCGCACGACCTCCACAGCAAGAGGGAAGGATGCGCGAGAATACTCCAAAGGTAAGGCCGCAAGCGCCTCCTTCCGGAGGCACGACCGAGGAAGAACCGGAGAAGGGCAAAGGCCGCAACCGGAACTAACTCCCTGCCGAATAGACCAACCCCGTCTCACCCATCAAAAGGTGAACGGGGTTGTTTTTGTGTACCCCATTTACCCCGCAATGATTTGATCCAGAACGTAGGGCAAAATCCCGCCGGCATTGTAGTAATCCACCTCGGCAGGGGTATCGAATCGCACCTTGAGCGGGATCTCCAGGGTCGTCCCGTCGACAAGATGGGCCACAAGCGTCGCTGTCTGCATGGGCTTCAGCTCACCGGCGATACCAACGATGTCGAAGGTCGCGTCGACGAGATCCTTGACCTTGTCGTAGTAGGCCGGGTCGGCAAAGTTGAGCGGCAGCACTCCCATTCCAATGAGATTGGAGCGGTGAATACGCTCGAAGGACTTCGTGACGACAGCACTGACGCCGAGGAGACGCGTGCCCTTCGCGGCCCAGTCGCGGCTGCTGCCCATGCCGTAGTCGGATCCACCGATGATGATGAGGGGAGTCCCCTCGGCCTGGTAGGCCATCGAAGCATTGTAGATGAAAGTCGGCTTGGCCCCAGCTGCCCCGGCAATTTGGGTATCGGGTGCGGCCACTTCTGACGCGCCGAAATACTGGGTGTAACCACCCTCGATTCCTGGGCACATCAGGTTCTTGATCCGCACGTTGGCGAAAGTACCACGGGTCATGACGCGGTCGTTTCCGCGACGGGCTCCGTAGGAGTTGAAGGAGGCCTTATCAACCCCGTTCGCGAGCAGATACTGCCCGGCAGGTGAAGTTTCCTTGATCGAACCGGCCGGGGAAATGTGGTCTGTCGTGACCGAGTCGCCGAAGATCCCGAGGGGACGCGCTCCCACAATGTTTTCGCTCCCGCCCACCTTGGTTTCAAAGAAAGGAGGTGACTGCACGTAGGTGGATTTCTCGTCCCACGCATAGGTCGCGCCGGTCGAACCGTTGATCTCGGCCCACTTCGGATTGGCGGTATCGATGTTGCCGTAGAGTTTGGCGTAGACCTCGGGCTTGAGGGCGGCAGCAAGCTGTTTGCGGATCTCGTCCTGGCTTGGCCAGAGATCGGCAAGGAAGACGGGATTGCCATCGACATCGTTTCCGAGAGGTTCGCCAGTGAGGTCGATGTCGACGCGCCCGGCGAGGGCGTAGGCGACGACAAGCGGTGGCGACATGAGGAAGTTCGCCCGGATCGAACCGTGGACGCGGGCTTCGAAGTTGCGGTTGCCGGAAA
>DDSV01000023.1:165093-171392 GCA_002344215.1 Akkermansiaceae bacterium UBA2381 | reverse complement strand
GTAGCCGACCGTCTCGAAGCCGAGCTTGTCGAGTTCCTTCTGCAAACCAGTCGCCTCAAGATAGTCGGTCACGACGCGCGAGCCCGGCCCGAGAGAGGTTTTCACAAAAGGAGCCACGGTGAGGCCCTTTTCGTTCGCCTTCTTCGCGACGAGACCGGCGGCGAGCATGACGCTCGGGTTCGAGGTGTTTGTGCAACTCGTGATCGCAGCGATGAGGACAGATCCATGGCGAAGCTGGGTGTCGACATTGATGGCCGTGATCGTCTCGCCCATCACGAGCGGATTCTCGAACTCGCCGGCTGGCGAATTGAGGTGGAGGGGAATGGACATGCCGCGGTTTCCGGGGTCAATGCCGAAGCCTCCCGAGCTTGCCGGTGCCGTGAGAAGCGCGTTGAATTTTGAACCCAGCGCGGGCACATCGATCCGGTCCTGGGGACGCTTCGGACCGGCGACACAGGGAACAATACTCGCGAGATCCAGCTCGAGCAGATCGGTGTAATCGCACTCGCCTTTGTTGGGAATTCCGAAGAGGCCCTGCGCTTTGTAGTAATTCTCCACCGTGGTGCAGAGCTCGTCAGTCCGGCCGGTTCCGCGGAGGTAGCTGATCGTCTCGCCGTCGACGGGGAAAAAGCCCATCGTTGCGCCATACTCGGGAGCCATGTTTGCAATCGTAGCCCGGTCAGGCAGGGACAACGCGGTCGCGCCGGGTCCGAAGAACTCAACAAATTTTCCGACGACGCCGTGGGCGCGGAGAATCTCGGTGACCCGCAGAGTGAGGTCGGTCGCGGTGACACCCTCGGCGAGAGAGCCGTGGAGATAAACGCCAACAACCTCGGGAACGAGGAAGGTGACAGGCTGCCCCAGCATACCGGCTTCTGCCTCAATGCCCCCAACACCCCAACCGACGACACCGAGGCCGTTGATCATGGTCGTGTGGGAGTCGGTGCCGACGAGGGTGTCGGGGTAATAAACGCCATCCTTGGAAAGGACGCCCTTGGCGAGGTACTCCAGGTTCACCTGGTGGACGATGCCGATGCCGGGAGGCACGACGGAGAAGGTTTCGAAGGCCTGCTGGCCCCACTTGAGGAATTCATAACGCTCGCGGTTGCGGATGAACTCGATCGCCATGTTGCGGTCGAGGGCGAGCTGAGAACCGGCGAAATCGACCTGCACGGAGTGGTCGACAACGAGATCGACGGGCACGAGCGGCTCAACCTTCGAGGCAACGGCCCCGCGGGCCACGGCAGCGTCCCGCATCGCGGCGACATCGACGAGAAGCGGCACCCCGGTGAAGTCCTGGAGAACGATGCGGGCCACGGTGAAGGGGATCTCGTATTCGCCGGGAGCTTTCGCATTCCAGTTCGCGAGATTGCTGACGTCAATGTCACTGACCTTGCGACCGTCGACGTTACGCAGCACCGACTCGAGCACGATGCGGATACTGACGGGCAGGCGCGAGAGATTCTTCGCGACGCCGGCCTCGGCGAGGGCGGGCAATGAATAAAATTTCCCCTCGGCTCCGGAACCGGTGGTGAAGGAACGGACAACGTCAAAACTCATCTTTTCAGGTCAATTTTCGAATTTCGGGATAAAACCGGTCGCTGGCGCAGCGGACGGACAGGGTTTGATGAAGGCCCGAACCCTGTTGACTCCTGAGAGCTCCAGCATTCGGACGATTTCGCCCCATCTGTAAAGCATGAAGCGGGCCGCTTCAACAAGGGGTTTTCAGACAAACAGGGGAGCAATTTCAAGCTGAAGGCCCCCCCCCGGATGAATCTCAAAGGGCGATTCGGGCGGCAGCTCATGATAGTTGCCCTCTTGGCCCAATTCGAGGAGCACGAGAGAGCGGGCCTCGGGATCCACAATGAGATAAAACGGGACCCCGTTCGTGGCGTAAAGTTCGCGTTTCGCTGTCAGGTCCTTGTGACGGGTCGATGGAGAGAGAATCTCGACGGCGAGCTCAGGGCGATTGGTGATCCACTGTCCCTGCGGCTTTTCGCAAACGACCATGAGATCGGGTCGAACGACAGTGGTAGAGTCAACGTGCCAGTCGCTTTCGTAGACGGCAACACACCCGTCGGGGCACGAGGATGACGACAGCTGATTCACGAGGACGGCTCCAAGTTTCATCCCCACAGTCTGATGAAAAAAATTCGGAGCCGGCGACATCGACACCGGAATCCCGTCCCACAGTTCCCAGTCCCCTTCCCACCGGAGGTAGTCCTCGATGCAATAGTGCGGCTTGTAGGAAACGGCAGACATCGGGAAAACTTACCATGTCTCAGGTAGAAAAAAAGCCCGGATCGCTCCGGGCTTTTCCAAGGTCATTTCCGGCTCAGCCGAGGTCTTTCAGCTTCGCTTTGATTGCCTCAAAGTTCGGCATTTCACCCGGATTGTCGTTGCTCTCGGAATACTGGATGATTCCGGCGCTATCGACGATAAAAGCGGAGCGTTTCGGAACACCGCCCATGTGAAGGTTTTTCTCAGGAAGGAAGCTCTTGTAGGACACGTCGTAGGCTTTGGCGACTTCGTGCTCGTAGTCGCTCAGAAGCGTGATCTCGATACCCTCTTTCTCCTTCCAGTTCTGCTGGGCGAACGGGTTGTCGCCGCTGATTCCATAGACCTTCGCATTGAGGTCGGCGTATTCGGAAAGTTCACTCGTGACTGAGCAGAATTCCTTGGTGCAGCCGCCGGTGAAGGCCATGGGTACAAACAGGAGGAGAATATTTCCGTCTCCGAGGAGGTTTCCGAGTTTGACCACTTCGGGGCCGTTTGCGCCAATGGTGGTCAGTTCGAAATCAGGGGCGTAGGTGCCAACAGGGATTGCCATGGATGTGGTGTGGTTTGGGTGATTCAGTTTGCTGCCGGAGGGCAGGTTCTATGACGGTAGTGGAAGGAAAGAGCGGGTCAAGCGAATCAACTGGAACGGATTATCGTCTCGACCACCAGTTTCCCGTCCTCGGCGTAAATCGCCCCGAGCGACTGGATATGGGCCTTGATGGCTTCGTTTTCAGGATCGAGGCGGAAAAAATCGATCACGGAATAATTGTCGATGAAGCCCTGCGGAACCGTTCCCTCCGCAGGTCGGATGTCCCGGACTTTAAAGGCGATGGTGCGGGCACGAACCTCCGGCTCAAGGACAAAGGTTGCGTTCAGGTAACGGAACCCCTTGTTGAAAATCCCTTTCCTCAGAGGCTGGGACATCGCTGTTATGATCCCGTCGGGACCGAT
Organism: Akkermansiaceae bacterium UBA2381; assembly: GCA_002344215.1. Taxonomy (GTDB): domain Bacteria; phylum Verrucomicrobiota; class Verrucomicrobiia; order Verrucomicrobiales; family DEV007; genus Arctic95D-9. The sequence continues at coordinate 168,161 of DDSV01000023.1, read as the reverse complement.
GCTTTCCACGAAGGTATTCCCCCGGAAATCCTTCGCCGCCTCGAGTGTCGCGATCAGGACGTTGAGATCCTCTGCCGTGAAAAGCACCCGCTCGGCCCGATTCTCTTTCACTGCCTTCTCAATGAGCCCGAGCTTGGCCGTGACCGCCTCAACCTGCCCGGTGGACGGCGCGACGGCCTGAATTTGCGCGGCAGTGTCCTGGGTGAAATCGCCGATAACACGGTTCTGATAGATGCCCACCACCGTGTAGAGAACCACAAGGCCTCCGAACACTCCGATAATGGCCCCCAAAATGAGGCACCCGGGAATCGGTGAGCCGCGATCGCCCCGCCCCGCATCTCCGGTGTTCTGTTCTTCTTCCATGGCAGGACTTTGCCTTTCCCTCTGCAAAACGCAAAGACCGATTTCCCGCTATTCCGACCCCTTTCGAGGGTGCATGGACGTTGACACGGGTGTCTCCGACCGATAGAAAGAAGCCTCCTCCCCATGAAGCGAATCATCGGCATTTTTACTCTGTTAATTGTTGTTTATCTTTTCACCTGGGTGATGAGCGACCTCCTGACGGGCCGGCAGAGTTTTCTCTCGGCTTACAACCAGGAAAACCTCCTCAGAAGAACCGCCCTCTTCGGCATTATCGGCGTGGGGGTGGCTTTTGTGATCATTACCGGCGGCATCGATCTTTCAGTCGGTTCGGTCGTCTGTCTCATCGGAGTCGGTTTCCCCTGGGTCGCGGTGGAATTGAATCAACCGGTCTGGTTTGCACTCCTCCTGACATTCGTCGTCTGTCTTCTTATCGGGCTGACTCACGGAATCCTCATCACCTTGCTGCGGCTCCAGCCCTTTGTTGTGACCCTCTGCGGACTGCTCCTCTACCGCGGAATCACCCGGGGATTCACCAATGACCAGACGGCGGGATTTAAAGACGAAATGCAGGGACTGCGATGGCTCGCCAACGGGGAAATTCCGATCACGGCGGAATTCGGCCTCCCGGTTCCCTGTCTCATCCTCGCCGTGGTCGCAACCCTTGCCGCCCTGTTTTTGAACCGGACCATCTACGGCCGATATCTCCTGGCGATGGGGAACAACGAGGAAGCCGCCCGCTTCAGCGGAATCAACACGGACCTGATGACCATCATCGCCTATGTCATTTGTGCGATGCTCTCAGGACTCGGAGGGCTTCTTTTTGTGCTCGATACAAACTCGGCGCAACCCGTCGACTTCGGCAATTTCTACGAGCTTTTTGCCATTGCCGCGGCCGTTCTCGGAGGGTGCAGCCTCCGGGGCGGATCAGGGACGATCTTCGGAGTCATCATCGGTACCGCCTTGATTCAGTTGCTTCGGAACATGATCACTCTGGTGGATGAGATTCCCCAGAATATAGAATTTGCCGTGATCGGCGCGGTCATTCTCGCGGGTGCGATCGGAGACGAGATCGCCAGAAAGGTCTTCACCAGGGATCCCAAAGCCACGATTAATCAGGGTTCGGACTCGTGATTTTTCGCGCTCACTCCGGAGGGCCCCGTCTTCGATCCGGAAGAATATTGCGAAACCGCACGCGAAACGGGGTGTTTCATGAACTGAACTCACTGAAACCCTATGAAATACCAAATTACGACTCTGATTGGATGCGCTCTGGCGCTTTCAGTTCTCAATGCGGAAGACAAGCCCGGCGCAGACAAACCCGGTGGTGGACCCGGCGGGAAACCCGACGGTTCTTTTTTCCGGGCAATGGACAAGGACGATGACAAAGCCATCTCCAAAGAGGAAGCCGGAGAAAAATGGGAACGTCTCGGCAAACTCGACAAAAACAGCGATGGCAAAGTCGACATGCGGGAAATGATGGCCGCCCGTCCCGGCGGTGGAGAACCAGGAGGCGCACCCGGCGCCGGAGGTCCCGAAGGAGACAGGCCCGGCCCGGGCGAGATGTTCAAAAGGTCGGACAAAAATAGCGACGGGAAAGTCACCTCTGACGAAGTTCCCGCCGAAGCCTGGGAGCGCATCAGCAAACTCGACAAAAACAGCGACGGGGCGGTCTCGGCCGAGGAAATCAGAGCAGGTGGTCCGGGTGGACCCGGCGGCGGACAGGAAATGTTTGGCCGCGCTGACAAGAACAAGGACGGAAAAGTTTCAAAGGATGAAGTCCCTGCGGAAATGTGGGAGCGGCTCAGCAAGCTGGATAAAGATTCGGACGGGGCGATTTCCAAAGAGGAAGCGCGCCCTCTCGGTCAGGGTGGCCCGGGTGGCCCCGGAGGAGGCGGCGAGATGTTTGCCCGCTCCGATAAGAATGGTGACGGCAAACTGTCGAAAGAGGAAGTTCCCGCGGAAATGTGGGAGCGCATGAGCAAACTCGACAAGGATGGTGACAGTCTCATCACCAAGGAAGAGATGGCCGCGATGATGAAGGACCGTATGGGCGGGGAAGGAAAACGCGGCGGGCCCGGCGAAGGCGGACCCGGAGCAATGTTTACCCACTTTGATGAAGACAAGGACGGCAAACTGTCGAAGACCGAGGTCCCTGCCGAGATGTGGGACAAGCTCTCCAAAGCGGATGACGATGCCGACGGTCTGATCAGCAAAGGCGAGCTGGAGAAGGTCTACAATGCCCGCGATGGCGGAGGCCCCCGCCCGGATAAAAAACCCGAAGGAGACAAACCGAAGGAAAAGCCGGCGGATGCGGATAAGACCGCAGCCTGATCCCCGATAACGAAATCATCACTACCCCCACTTTCAGCCCGGCACCGCCGGGCTGATTTGTTTTCGGTTAGTGTTATTCGTGCCGGAGCGCCTCGACCGGATTCATTCCCGCGGCACGACGGGCCGGATAGATTCCGAAAAGCACTCCGGTCACCACCGAAATCGTGAAGGCCATGGCCGGTGACCAGAACTCGATGATCGTAACCATGCCGGCAAAATGGGTAATAATGAGAGGAATCGCCAGACCCACGGCAACTCCGATCAAACCACCGACTCCGGAGAGCATCACCGTTTCGATGAGAAACTGTATCACGATGTCCTTCTTCTTCGCTCCCAGAGCACGGCGAATCCCGATCTCGCGGGTCCGTTCGGTG
>DDSV01000023.1:0-165088 GCA_002344215.1 Akkermansiaceae bacterium UBA2381 | reverse complement strand
AGCATGATGTTCATGATCCCGATGCCTCCGACCAGCAACGAGATCGCGGCGATGGAACCCAGCACAATATTGAAGATCTGTTTGGTTCTTTCCGCCTGTCTCAGCAACTCAAGCGGAACGGTCATCTTGTAATCGACCTTCTTGTGGTTCCGCTCAAGGATATGACGAATCGCCTGGGAGGCGGACATCACCTGCGTCGGATCATCGATACGAACGGTCACCTCGCTGAGTTCGACTTTTTCGGCCTCGAAGCTCCCTGACCGATACTTAAAAATAACCTCCCCGAAATGATCCTCGAGCGTTGAGAGAGGAACCATCATTTCCATCCCCACATTCGAGTCACCCTTGTTCTTCGTGTCCGCCTCCGCATTGGCCACCGACATGTCATCCTCAATCACTCCGATGACACGGAAGTAACTGGTCGATATGCGAACCGTGTCACCGACCGCCTCCGTCAGCGGGAAAAGTTTTCGGGAGAGACTCCTTGAGAGGACGCAGACCGGCGAACTGTGCGCCATTTCAAGGTCGGTGAAAAAGCGTCCGCGGATGACGCGGCGATTCCGCATCTCCGGGAACCAAGGCACCGTTCCCAAGGTAACCCCATCGACATTATACGCTTCATTCCAGAGGAAATCCTTCACCTCGCGGGAGGGAATCATGACCTGCACTCCCGGAACGGTCGCACGGATCTGGGCAATATCCCGGTAGGTCAGTCCATACTCTAGAATCAGGGATCGCTCCTGCTCGCCGGCGGTGGTGCTGTCGGTCGACTTCACCGACTCCAGAATGATGTTCTGGCTCCCGAGATCCTTGATCTGCTGCTGCGCCTCATAGCTCGCCCCTTCACCGATGGCGAGCATGGCAATGACCGAACAGACCCCGAAGACGATGCCCATCGCGGTGAGGAGCGAGCGGAGTTTGTGCATCCACAGGCTCTTGATGCCGAGAAGGACGGAGCGCTTCAGCCGGAAAGGCGAAAGTTCGCGGATGAGTGTGTGGACTTTCACGGCTTGTCTTCCTCCCGGTAGCTGTCAAAGGCAACTTCACCATCTTTCAGACGGATCGTCCTTGAGGTGCGCTTGGCCATTCCCTCGTCGTGGGTGATGAGAATGAGCGTTTTTCCCTCGGCATTCAGTTCATCGAATATTCGCAGAATATCCCCGCCGGATTTGGAATCGAGATTCCCGGTGGCCTCATCCGCGAGGATCACGGCCGGATCATTGGACAGGGCTCTCGCAATGGCGACCCGTTGCTGTTGCCCCCCTGACAACTCGGTCGGACGATGATCGAGACGTTTCTCGAGTCCGACCTTTCGGGCAAGATCGATTGCGATTTCACGACTCTCCTCCTCCGGGACACCCTGATAATAGAGAGGCACCTCGATATTCTCAAGCACGGTCAATTGCTGAATCAGGTTGTAGCTCTGAAAGATGAAGCCAAGCCTTTTCCCCCGAACCTGGGAGAGGTCGTCGTCCGACAAGTGGGAAACATCCTGACCACTGAGAAAGTATTGACCGATGGTCGGTTGATCGAGACAACCAAGAATGTTGAGGAGGGTCGATTTGCCGCAACCGGAAGGACCGAGAATGGAAATATAATCACCGGGGAGGATCTTCAGATCGATCCCGTTGAGCGCCTTCACCAGCGTGTCACCCATCTGGTAGTGTTTCTCAACACCCCTGAGTTCGATGACCGGTTCGAGATCGGATTGCGCTGCCATGAGAAGAGATCAGTCCGTTGGAAGCTCAGGCTTTCTCGTCGGACTTGACCTCCACCTCGGGTTCAGCTGATACCGTCCGGCCCGTCCCCCCGCCCTCGATGTTCCGCCCTTTTTCACCGTCCGCGACCCGCGACTTCAGAACCTTCGGAGGCTCGTAGCCTTCGGGCATCTTCAGAAGGACACGGTCACCCTCGGCCAGGCCCTTTTTCAGTTCGATGAACTCATTGTTATGCGCGCCGATCTCAACGGGATGGCGTTTGTATCCGCCCACCGTTTTGAGGAAAACAAAATGCTCACTGTTCTCAACAAAAACCGATTGAACCGGAACATACGTGACGTCATCGAGCTCATCGACAATGATCTCAACCTTGGCGCTCATGCCCGGCTTCAGGAACTCATGGGTTCCCTCAATCTCCACTGTCGCCGGATAGACCTTCAACGAGGGATTGTAACGCGATGCGTTCGAGTCGGGCAACACCGCCACCTTGGTGATCTTACCGACGAGAGTCTTGTCAGGAACCGATTCAGCCGTGATAAAAACCTTCTGCCCGAGTTCGATTTTCTTGATGTGCGACTCGTGGATATTCACCTCCACCCCGAGCTTCGACATATCCGGAATCGTGATGATGGGCTGCCCGGTTTTCAGCGTCGCTCCGGAGGAAATGCCGTCATAGTAGCGTGAGGTATAATAGTTGTCGTTCGCTCCGCCATAGGCCACGAGGCCCGGCAACTCAGCCCGGATGATACAACTGGCGAGCTGCTCTTCGAGATTCTCACGCTTCTTCAACTCCAGCTCGTAGCGACGCTTCGCAGACCGGTAGCGGGCATAAATCTGGGACATCGTCGCCATCTTCTCCCGCTTGGTCCGAATGAGCGAGAGGAGTGCCTCCTCATACAGAGAGAGCATTTTTTCCGCCTCTTTGGGGAACTCGTAATCACGAAAGAGCTCAAGTTCCGTCTCGGAACGCTGCAGGGCGAGGCGGGCCTTATCAAGACCAACAAGCTCGTTTTCAAGCGTCTGCTTGGTAATGAAATCCCGGTCACGGAGACGTTTTGCTCCCTCGACCGACTCTTCAACGACAGATAATTGCGAGGATGCTACAAGAGCTTCGTCCCGCATCCGGCGAATCGTCTGCTCGGCCTCGCCGTCCCCGAGCAGTTCGTCTTCGAGAAAGGAACCAAAATTCACATTGGCCGCGAGGCTGTCCTCGGCCTCGATCGCAAACGAAGTGATCTCGTCGTCGTCTGAGGCTTCCTCGACCAATTGCTTGGTATCAAACGCCGACGCAATCAGCGCGGTGGCCTCCTTTTCGTAGACCGAAAGCGATTCATTATCGAAAGGCAGGCCCAGCTTCTTTAGGGTCGCCTCAGCCGCCTGCAAGCCGACAAATTTCTGAAAATCAAGGAGCGCAAATCGCAGTTGCTGCCTTGCCGATTTAATCTCGCTCAGGGCGACGCTTTCAGAAATCTCGATGTTCTGCTTTGCCTCCGCGTAGGCGGCCTCGGTCTGTTGAAACTGCACATCATGGTCAACGATCGCCTCCTCCAACTCGGATTGGTCGAGGCGGACGAGCACCTTTTTAGCGGCAACGTCCTCGTCGGTGACGTAATAACCCTCGTCGATAATTTCGAGAACCTTGATTCCGTTGGGCAGCTTCACTTCATTGCGGAACTCAAGAAAGTTCAGCGCCTGAATGTTGCCTCCCTCGAGAACGTCGATGACAAGATCGCCCTGCTGCGCCTCGGCAATCGGCATGTCGTCCTCGACTCCCCCGCCATCGCCCGGGCCGGAAAGCATCTGGAAGATTGCCACGGCGGCTGCGATAGCCAGTCCAGCTATGATCCATTTTTTCATGCCTTCAAAGGGCAGGTCCGGGTTTCTCCTGTTCGAGTTTTTCCACCCAGCTGCCGTCCCCGCTAATATACAGGATCCCCATGTCCCTCCAAAGGCGCAACCGCGCTAAGGTATGATCGACGAGCGCGGAGGTTTTCTGATTCTGCGCGTCAACGAGATCCTCCTGCGCGTCGACGAGATCTCTCGCTTCTCCTCTGCCCAGCTCGGCAAGCAGGGTCTGTTCTTCAAGACGTCGGGCCGCCAGGTCGACAGCCTGACCGGAGATCTGGTAGTTTCGCTTCGCCTGATCAAGCGCACGCCATGCGTCATAGACCTGCAGGCGGGCCCGGTCATCGGCCAGCTCTTTGGCCCGTTTCGCCCGGTCGAGATCAATCATCGAGGCGCGGTAAATATTGCGTTCCGCTTTGCGATCAAGCGGCAGGTCAACATCGAGCGAGGTCGACCAGCGGCGGCGATCCCAGTTGAGCGCCGGCGTTCTGTCTCCGGGATTGCTCACCGAATTATAATCAACCGCAATATCCAGTCCGGGCAGCAGGCCGTTCTTAGCGACCTTGATCCGCCGGGCGGCATCGTCGACGACATCAGCCGCGGTAGCCAGATCGGGGCGGGTCACCAGGGCGATCTTGACGGACTCTTCACGAGTAAGAGTGAGATCATCGATCCCAAGTCTCGCCAGTTCCCTGTCATCGAGAATCAATTTCGTGTCGACCGGCACCCCGATCGTAAGTTTGAACTCGTCGAGACGGGATTGATAGTTCCTCACGGCATCGATCCACTGGCTTTCCGCCTTGAATTTTGCCTGGCTCAGTTTTCCAAGCTGGGTCTGGGTCCGTCTATCCTCTTCCGCGAGAGCCTCTTCCCGTTCCACATTCTTCAGGAATCCCTGATAGGCCACATAGTTGTTATGCGCCCTGTCCCTCGCCCGCAGGACCCCGAAATAGTCACTCACCAGATCAACCACAAAGGACCGGCGGAAATCAGCGAAGCTGCGAAGGTCGTAAAGCAGATTGCGCTCCTCCTGAGTCAGCCTTTCCATCGTCACGGTCGTTCCTCCGCCTTGCAGGAGGGGTTGAATGAGCGTGACCGCAAGGTCGGAGTCACTCAGGGAACGATGTCCGCTCAGGAACCTCAGGAAATCCTGGGTGAAGTCCGTGGAGATTCTCGCCCCGGTTCGATACAACCAGTTGAAGCCGGTCGACTGGACCCGCGAAAACGTGTTCGTCGAGACGAGTTTGGTCATTCCGACCTGCACCGCCGCGTCCCGGGAGTCAGTCGCGAGCTCCCCGAACCCGCCCGTATAGAATGTCGGCGCGAGCCGGTGGCGGGCGAGGGTCAGATCGAGACCGGAAAGAAAGACCCGCTCCCGGGCCGAGAGATAGTCGCGCCCGTAGGTGATTCCGGTTTCAAGCGCGTCAGCGAGCGAGAGCACTTTCGAATTGCGTTCATACTCCCCCATCTCCCCAAGGAAATCGGCCGAGCTTGCCCGATTCTGGAGGCCGGACAGATCAAGGGGAGCAGACGGCGCCAGATCCACATCGACCGGTTCGACATTCTCCACCTCCGGCATCTTTTGAAAAAGAGCGGTGTAGGTTTCCTGATCGGCGCGGGTCTGGTAGAAATTGGGAGAACAGGAGGAAAGGGAGACCGAATAGCCAAGCGAAAGCAGCAGAGGCAGAGGCCAATGCCGCGCCTTCCTCCATCCCCCGGTCCGGGAGCGGGATATCGCCGGTCTGTCTTTTCGCATTTCGTGTTGCCTCTTAATCGGGCAAGGCGAAATAATTGGCAATAACGACAACAGGCTATATTCCGGGCTTGAAAAGGGATGGAACGGGCCGCCGTAAGCCGGATTCTGTTCGCCCGGCCCGTAGTCGAGCCGGACGGACGATCATTTATCTAGACTTCACCTCCTGAGAGGCAAGGCCTCCCCGCCAAAGCAGGGTGCGACTAATACCCGGGAATATACTGCGACCGAAGCCGCAAAACCGGACCGGCTGCCCGTTTACCCTGTTCTGTCTTGCACCGCATGGGGTTTATCCTGCCCCCTCGGTTACCCTTGGGGCGGTGAGCTCTTACCTCGCCATTTCACCCTTACCCTCCTCGGCCCGGAGGCTTCGGAAGGCGGTATCTTTTCTGCGACACTTTCCGTCACCCCGCCATTACGAAGGAGTGCCCCGGCTTTCACCGGGCATGCTGCCGTGCGGTGTCCGGACTTTCCTCTCTCTCCCGAAGGAAACAGCGATCATCTCCGGCCCGTTCCAAGCGGGGAATCTACATGAGATCAGCCGAGCACGCTACGGGAAGATTGAGTAAGGTCGTTGCCTCCCAACCTAACATCAGGCTTTTTGCCGATCAGGTCGGCCCGTCTCCAGCTCTTTTCGACAGGAAATCGCGAACACGTTCCTCCAGCGGGACACCCATCCACGTGGTAATGCCCTCAAAATCCCCTTGGCTCCGTTCAAGCAGCTCAACGATAATGGCCTCATCACCAGAGTCGAACGCATACATGAGAGCAGGCTCCCCACCCTTGTCGAGATCGCAAGCGTGCAAATCGACTCCCGCGTTACAGAGTGCTTTCACTATCCCCAAATCCCCGTTTAAGACAGCCCGGGAGAGAAGGGAATTGCCCCATCCGTCCAACCTGTTTAAAATCGATGGCGGATTCTTAATAATAAAGTCCCGAAGCTGCGCGAGGTCCCCCTCATCAATTAGATCAAAGGGAGTTTTGGAATTCGGCGACATTTCGTTATGGTTTTGAACCGTTTAACAAGACCCAACGTTCCACTTCCTCCTGCCCCGGCAAATACCCGCGCCCGCCCAAAGCTGTCGCCGCCATCGCCGCGGTAGCCGAAGCCCATCGGGCCGCTTCAGAACAGGAATCACCCCGGACACAGGCGGCGAGAAAGGCACCGTGAAACACATCGCCACATCCCGTTGTATCGATCACTTCAGCCACCGGAAAGGCAGCCTGGTGAAATCGAGCGCCATCGGCAGCACGAAACCAGCTCCCTTTTGAACCCTCAGTGATCCCGACCAGATTTGCTCCCCACTGCGCAAGCCGATCAAGTTGCGCATTCCGATCGCCCGGTCCGACCGCTTGATCCGCGAACTCGGCCGCAACAATGAGGATGTCGACGAGCGGGAGCAACTCCAGCAGCTTCGGATCGAAGCGATGCGCCCCTCCGTCAAAAGAAACCAGACCTCCGCTTTCCCGAACCAGTCTCGCAGCCTCAAGGCAGGCGGGCCAATGTCGTCCGTTCAGGTGGAGGACACGACACGAGATCAATGCCTCCCGGGGTAACTCCGGGAATTCGAGCGGCGTAAAATCCCCTTCTTCAAACAGCAGGTGACGTTCGCCGTCGGATTTTCTGACCAGGACCGTCCCGAAGGAACTGGTCCGCCCCTCTTCGTTGAGCAGATACCGGGTATCCACCCCGAACTTCCGATAGTCTTCAACGATCCGGTCACCCCGCCAGTCATTTCCGACCCGGTCCATGATGGCAGCCCGGGCCCCCAGCCTCGCCGCCGCACAAAGGGCGGTAGGTACTGGACCACCTCCCATCAGGACAGAATTCGAAACCCGGGTAACCCCGGCATCGGAAGGAAACTGGTCAAGCACCTGAACCGAGTCGAGAATCGACATTCCCAGTCCGAGAAGATCGATCCTGCCCCGGTCTTGAGAAGCCATCAGCTGTGATGACTCTTCACCCAGGATACCACTGCTTCCGTCATCTGACCGAGTCCGTCGCCGCTGTAGACGTGGTCGACACCGGGGAGAATGACGATTTCCTTCGGCTCGTAGGCGCTGGCATACATCTTCTGGCCTTCTTCGACCGGTACGACGTCATCGGCGTCGCCATGAACAATGAGCCAGGGCACTTCGATTTTTTCGGTTTTACCGAAAACATTGTCGATCTTGTTCATGTCGTCGACAAAGGCCTGCGAAAGAGGACAAGCCTTGTCGTCCCACATGCAGCCTTTGCCGGGCTTCTGATCACCGAACTCTCTCGCCACAAATTCCTTGGTGTTCCCCATCCCGGAGAGAGAAACGAGCAACTCGATCCGCTCATCCTTGGCTGCGGCGAGAACTCCGACGGCGGCACCCATGCTGTGACCGATGTAACAGATCCGGTGGTAACCTTCCTCCTCGGCCGCATCGACGACTGCCTTGAGGTCCTTAAGTTCCTTGGTGATGGTGCAGTCCTCAAACTTGCCTCCCGACTTCCCGTTCCCGGAGAAGGAAAAACGAAGCGCGTTGAACCCGGCTTTTTCCATCGCCTCGGCAAGTCCGATCGCCCAGGGGCGATCCTTGTTCCCGGTCACACCGTGTCCGATGATGGCGAGGAGCGACGTATCCGAGGGATCGCCGTGAAATTCGTAGTCGAGATTCTCCTTGGAGGAGTTGAGGATTTCCAAATGCATGCGGTTGTGGGAATAATGTGCGGGTCTGGTGCGAAATGTCTAAGCGAAAAAGCGCTTCGGATCAAAATTGCGTATCGAAGACCCTGACTTCCTTGAACCAGGGGCCGAAGTCCTTGACGAAAACATCGTGCTCGGGGTGCACCTGATAGGCGTTGTGGCGCTCGACCGAGTCGAACTCAAGGACGAGGGCATAATCAAAGGTGTTTTGGGTAACGGGTCGCACCGGAGTCGCGGCCGCCTTCCCGAAGCTGCCTCCGGCAACCACATCGATCTCAAAAAGAGCGCGCAGACCGCCCTCGAAGGAGGTTTTTTGCTCGTCGGTGAGGGACGGATCGAGCCAGAAATATACGTTGTGTCGGACCATGGCGCGGAGCCTAGGACAAGGCCCGCGTTTTATCAACAGTCGACTCGCCACTTTTTTCGGCCCGCACTTACCCGGCTGCCTCGCTGGCATTGCGCAGCATCACCTGGATGTGGGGGGTGTAGAGCTCGGGTTCGAGGAGGAAGGAATCGTGCCCCTTTTCGGAATGCACCGTCAGGTAGAGGTGCGGCACCTGCGCCCCCTTGAGTTGCTCGACGAGCGCCGCCTGCTCTTCGGGGTAGAAGCAGTAGTCCTCATCAATGCTGAAGACGAGATACTGGTGGCCGGCCTCGCGCGACCGAGAGAAAAGCTCAACGGAGTCGTTGGCACCGGACTCGATGACCGGGTCATAGCGGCTCCACATTTCGCAGATCCGCAGATAGGTGTTGGCGTCAAAACGGTCCGTAAACTTTTTCCCCTGATGGAGCATGTAGCTCTCAACATGATCGTGCGCCTGATACCACGAGAAGCGATCCTCCGGCTGCACGACCTCCTTGCTCGCCCGGCGCTCGATCGCGTCGAGGTGAACAAATGTCTTGTGACTGATCATGCGGGCGAGGGCGAGCCCGGTCTCGGGGGCACCTGACTCATAATACTCGCCCGATCGAAAGAGCGGATCATTTTCGATCGCGAGAATCTGCTCGAGAAGAATGATGCGGTTGAGGACCGTCGTTTTCACCCCGGTGGCGAGCGGGATCACAAGCCGCACCCGATCCGGAAAAAGCGTCGCAAAGGTCACACAGCTGAGACCGCCGGTCGAGGGCCCGACCACGGCGAGGAGTTTCCCGATGCCGAGCCGGTCAAGTAGGAGCGCCTGACTGCGGACAATGTCATTCACCGTGATGTTCGGAAACGCCGACCCGTAGCGTTTCCCCGTCGCCGGATTGAGGCTGGACGGTCCCGTCGAGCCGTAACAGCCGCCGAGGTAGTTGGCGCAGATGATGAAGTATTTTTCGGTATCCAGGGCCTTGCCTTTGCCGATGAAAAGATCCCACCAGCCGTTTTCACACTCGGGAGTCCAGAACGAAGTCCCCCCGACCGCCGGATTAAACCCCGCCGCATGCTGGCTGCCGGAGAGGGCGTGAAAGAGGAGAATGACATTCGAGCGGTCGGCATTCAGGGTGCCATAGGTCTCGTAGGCGATTTCGACATGGTCAAGCGAGGCTCCGCTGCGGAAGACAAAGGGATTCTCCGGCGTCGCGATCGTCTGGAACTGCGTTTCTACTTTACCGATTTCACTCATCCAATTCGAGGGGCGGCAAGGCTAAACCACAAGTGCGGCCCCTGCCACCGATTTGCATGTCATACGGGGGGGGCGAGTCGAGAGGGTTGGGTGCCAGAGCTGACCCTGCCGGGCCCGGGGGAACCCGCGCACGCGACAGATAGCCCGTCTTTTGCGCTGTGTCCCTTGCGCTGGGCTTCGGCTAAGGGCGACGTGGACGTCACCCATACCGGTGTTCCGTTGCTTTGGTGGGGGTGACCTCATAGTCGCCCCGTTTTGCGTGTCTTTCGCAGGATGGGATCAAGATTAGGAACAAGATTAAGATTAAGAATCCCAGGCTTCGACGGGACCGTCTCTTCCGAACTTCACCTGAAGCTGAGAAACGAAAAAAATCTTCTCCCGCCCCTTGGGTGCCCCTCGGGCGGCGGCGGTATATCAGGCCTATCGGAAGAATCATGCGTGGATGCTGATTGAGTCGGCCCCGGTGATGGAGAGTGCCTGGGAACAAGCGGCTCAGAAGGGGCTCGCCTTCCGCCGCATCATCGACCTGCGCCTGGCTCAAACGCTGAGGCATCACGGCGCCAAGGAATTTGCGACGTCCAATGCGAAAGACTTCTAGGGACAAGGATTCCTAATGGTCTGGAATCCGTTGATGGGGTGAGCTGTGCCCATCCGTGGTTCGGATTCAGGAAGAGGGGTTCAAGTCGCCGGAACGCAGGGCTTTGCCGCTTAGCATCGCAAGGAGCTCTTTCCCGGACCTGTAGAGCGGCTGTAATGATGTCGTTTCCCGACGGAGACGTCTGGACGCGCTCAGAATCGTCACATCCGCAGAGTGCCTGTGTTGGAGCAAGTGGCAAGGATGGAGAGAAAATCAGAAAACATACTCCGGAAGTTTCTCAGTCCCCAAACTACTCGTCACCCCACTCGCAGATGAATCCCGTTACAAACCCCGATTCGACGTTGTAGCTGCAATATTTGTCAATTTGAGAGAATACGAGAAACCTTTCTGTGGGATGTGGCACGCTGAACTCCGATTGGTGTTCCCACGGATCTTTTTCAGACATTCGGTCTCCATCCAGCCAATACCATGTATCGTCACCCTCCGGCATGTGGCCACCCAACCAGGCCCAAGTGAGTGGTCCGAGGACGGCACTATTCAGGTCGGTAAGGAATTCGAGTTCCTTCAAATCGTTGATAATTGCGAGATGCCCTCCATGATTTTCGCAATGGGCCCTCGCATCGTTCCAGTTTCGAGGAGGGACTTTGAAAATGAAGTAATAATGACCTCCAAACTCGACAGCTCCTTCTGGAATATTTCGTTCGATCTGAGGAAGTTTCGATTTCGCTACTCCTGCTTTATCGTTATCGAATGATGACAGGGATGAAGTATTACTGGTCTCGGGAAGTGAATCCCGATAGGCGACAACAGCTTTCGCATTGTCAAGTTCACGTGCCCTGACTAGCTCCAACTCAAGCACCTTCAGCGACTGCTGCAACGCGGCACCAAGTGAGTTCACGATCTTTTCCGACTCGCTCGTCCAGGTCTGCCGCAGGGTCACGAGTGTCCCGGGCGCGTCGGCGGGAAGTTCGGGCAGGGCGATGGATTGGCTCACGGCGGCGCGGGGATCGGTCACGGGCGCAGTGAGCGATGAAACAAGCGCTCCCACCCTCGCCTTTTCCTCATCGTAGGAGGCGGTCAGTTTCAGATCTCCGGCATCGGCGGCCTGGTTGAGTCGGGAGTCGAGGCCGCGTCCGTATTTGGTTGCCAGTTCGGTGATCTGCGTCCTCCGCGCCGTCAGGTAGCCGTTGAGCCGGGTTTGCAATCCGGGCAGGGTCGCGAGCGGGTCGGCAGGCGGGGCGACCGGGGCGCTGAGAGGCGGACTTTCGGGTTTGGCGGCGGGAGCTTCGGCCTTCTTTTCCACCATCGCCTCGGGCGGGGTGCTTACTTCCGCAGGTTTGGCTTCCACTTTAGGCGGCTCGGCCTTGGCGACGGGTTCAGGAGTTTTCACCGAAGGTGCCAGCGGCGCCGGGGCAACCGCTGCTGCCGGTAGCGGCGTGGATTTGTCCACGGTGACCTCAGGCAAAGGAGCCGGAAGGGATTCCGGCTCGCCGCGTTTCCCGGCTAGGAGGACGACCAGTCCCGCGATGATAAGGGCTGCCGCGCCAAGACCCAGGATCAGCGGTTTCGTGGATGACTTTTTAGGGGCCTTCTTCCCGCGCAAGGAACTGGTCACGGGCACAACGGCTTCCACGGCCCCGCTGGGTTCCCCGGCCTCTACCTTCGCCAAGGGACCGCTCAGGACCAAATCGAGATCGGCGCGCACCGCTCCCGCGCTCGCGTAACGATAGTCCGGATTGGCCGCCATCGCGGTGCTCACAATTTCGTCGAGTCGCGGATCGACCCCGGGATTCAACTCGCTCGGCATCTGGTAGTTCCCCCGGGGCAGTTTGCCGGTGAGCATCTGATAAAGCATCACCCCGACGGCATAGAGATCGGCGCGGTGATCGGGAGTCTGATCACTGTCGAGGGCCTCGGGAGCCACAAAGTCAGGCGTGCCCACGGCGACGTTGCTCATCGTCAGGGCCGGGGCATCGACATCGGCGTGGTCGCCAAATCTCTTCGCCAGGCCGAAGTCGGCGATCTTGACCCGGCCTTCGCGGTTGAGGAGGATGTTGGCTGGCTTGATGTCCCGGTGCACGATGCCATGGGCGTGGGCGTATTCGAGGGCGTCGAGGACGTGCGCACAGATGGAGAGGGCATGCTCCTGCGGAAGCTTTCCGCCGTGGTGTTTGAGATACTGATGGATGTCCATCCCGTCGACGAACTCCATTACGAAGTAGAGTTGGCCCTTGGCCGTTTCGCCGAAGTCGTAGACCGAGAGTATGGCCGAGTGATCGAGCTTGGCCATGGCTTTGGCCTCCTGCTCGAAACGCTTTGCGAAATTGAGCTGGTCCTCGCCCTTCGTGAACGTTTCGGGCAGCACTTTGATCGCGACGATGCGGTCTAGTTTCGCCTGACGTCCCTTGTAAACGGCGCCCATGCCTCCGCGCCCGAGAATGCCGGTAATCTCATACTGCGGCAGCATCCGCTGAAGCTCTTCAGGCAGGGGCGGCTCCCAGGGTGAAGAGGAGGGACGGCTGGATGACATGGAGAAAAAGTGGCGTTTTTCAAATGGTGAGGCAAGCGGAAATGG
Organism: Akkermansiaceae bacterium UBA2381; assembly: GCA_002344215.1. Lineage (GTDB taxonomy): Bacteria > Verrucomicrobiota > Verrucomicrobiia > Verrucomicrobiales > DEV007 > Arctic95D-9. The sequence continues at coordinate 152,317 of DDSV01000023.1, read as the reverse complement.
GCCCGGCGCCCGGCCCCAAGATTCAGCTTGTCGCTTCGAGATTCGAAAAACACCGTCTTCCTGCTCTAGAGTCCTGGCGATTCTTTCTCCGGCAAACCAAATCTCGGGTTGCCGGCCTTGACCGAAGAAACAATTGATGGACTGGTGGTTGAGCCATGTTGATTAAGCGCACCCAGCAAATCGCGAGTCCCGCAGTGCGAAAATTGTTGAGGCCCTTCTCCTCAGAGGAACGCTATCACAAGATCGCCGACATCGGCGAAGGCGGACTCTCCAGGGTGATCTCGAGTTTCGATAGCTGCCTGAACCGGGTCATCGCGGTCAAGGAATTGAGGGAGGAGTTCCTCACCGATCCGGACCTTCTCAATGCTTTCATTACGGAAGTCAAAATGATCAGCTATCTGGATCACCCGGGGGTGGTCACGGTCTACGATACCCATCTGACCAAGGACCAGCAATTGCGCTATACGATGCAATTGGTTGAGGGCCGAACCCTGCAGGAGTTCCTCCTTTATCACCAGCAGCCGGAGGCGGTTTCCGAGAACTACCTTTCTGAGGTCATCAATATGTTCACCAGGCTATGCGAGACTCTCGCTTTCGTGCATGACAAGGGAGTGGTCCATCTTGATTTGAAGCCGGAAAACATCATCCTCGGGCAGTATGGCGAAGTCAAGATCATGGACTGGGGGAACGCCTATCTCTATGATCCCCGCTTCTACGAGGACTACGTCAGGAAATTTCAAAAGGAGGCTTCAGAGGCCAATATCGAACTGGAGGTCAGAGACGGGATCCTCGGAACGCCTTTGTACATGTCACCCGAACAAACCCTAAGCCGCAATGGCCTGGGCCCGGCGTCTGATATTTTCAGCCTTGGAGTGGTCATTTACGAATTGCTGACCGGGCAGCGCCCGTTCGCGGCTCCTACCGTGGACGAGATCGTTGAGCAGGTCCGAACTCTCATCCCGCCGCCCGTTCACGAGCTGAATCCCGATATCCCGATGCAGCTTTCCCACATCGTCGGGAGGATGATGCAAAAAGCACCCGGGGACCGCCACCAGAGTGCCCACGAAGTTCTTCACGACCTCCAGACAGCGCAGACTTCGGGACAGGCTTTCCCCCTCTGGGAGATTCCCGCAGGACAGGTCATCTTTCGCGAGGGGGATCCCGGGGATTTTACGATACGGATCAAATCCGGCAGGATAGAGATTTCAAAAGAGAATCAGGGATCGAAGAAGGTGCTCGCCGAGCTGGGACCGGGAGATGTCCTCGGGGAACTGGCAGTCTTTTCCGACCTCCCCCGCACCGCGACAGCGACTGCGCTGGAAGATACGGCGGTTTACCTGATGCGGAGTGCCGAGGTGAATGCGGAACTGGATAAGCTGAGCCCCTGGGTTTCGCAGATAATTCATGCCCTGTCGAACCGGTTTGACCTCCTCAACCAAAGGGTGATGAAATTGGAAAATGAGGGCTAGCTGATCACAGCGGGGGCCGAGTTTGGCTGCAGGGAATCTCCTTTTAGTCCCCTCGGCACCCTTCCCGCCGAAGGACCGGGGTCGGAAAGGGTTCGGAGTTTGGATTCTGGAGTAGTCGCAGGATCATTCGCCAGAACGAGGGGATCGAGGCAAGCAGAAATGGGCTTGGCACCCGTCCCCGAATCGCCTTAGTTGCCGGGTGAGCATCCTCGACCGATTTCTTTCCCGCACCGATCCTGATCCGGCCTTCGGAGAGGGCATCCGCCTGGTCGTCGGTCTCGGCAATCCGGGACCGGAATACGAAAAAACGCGCCATAACATCGGATTCGAACTGGTGGATCTAATCGCTGCCAATCGGAAGCTGAAATGGGCCAAGGAGCACAAGTTTCGCGCCAAAATCGCGCTCGACGGCTCGAGCCTGATTCTTGCCAAACCGCTGACCTTCATGAACCTGAGCGGAAACGCCGTCTCCCGCCTGATGCGTCACTACAAGCTCCTGCCCTCTCAGATTCTCATCGTCTATGACGATATTGCGCTGCCCATCGGGACCCTCCGCTTCCGGGCCAACGGCTCGGCAGGCGGACACAACGGGATCAAGTCTCTCATTGAATATCTCGGCACCGAAGACTTCCCCCGGCTGCGCATCGGGATCGGAGCGACCCCCGGAAATGAGCCCCTCACCGACCATGTTCTGGGCCGTTTCGGGCAGGAAGAATGGGCAGAAATGGAAAAAGTCCTCGCGATTGCTGTAGATGGAGTAAATTGCGCGCTCTCCGCCGGTCTGGACTCGGCCATGAACCAGTACAACCGACGGTCGTAATACTCGCAACCAGCGAACCGGAAAAACCACGGATTGAATAGCACGCTACAGCTCATGAAACGCAAATACGAAGGAGTCTACATCCTGAAACTCCAGGGTCAGGAAGAAGGCATCGATGAAATGGTGGGTAAAATCACCAAGGAACTTGAGGGGAACGGAGCCAAACTCGAGAAAGTCGAGCGCGTTGGCCGCAAAGAGTTCATTTTCCCCAACAACGCCAAGCAGAAACACGGTTACTACGTTCAGGTCCGTTTTGAGGCCGAGCCCACCGTGATCACCAACGTGGAGTCACACCTCAAGCTCAGCGAGCAGGTGATGCTTCAGCACTACCGCCGCCTCTAATTCATTCAATCCTCCGGGCGGGCACCACGGTGCCCTCGCTGCAAAACCTCCTCTGGTCTCACCCAAGGGAGGTTTTTTGTTTTTACCCCGCATCATTTGTGGCTCCGCAGGGGAACGGTTGACGCTCGCTCAAGAGTGGGCTTAGTTACCGGTCCCCGTTTACGACGGTTCGAACCCTCCCTCCGTTCGGAATCGTATGTGTTTATTGCGGGCCGCAGGAAGTGCTTCTGCGATTTTTTTACCCTCCCTTCTCCTCCTTTATTCCCGTATATGAACGTAGATCGCGCGACGCTCGACTTCCTTAATTCATTCTCTCATGACGAAAAGAAGGAGGGCCAGCGTCTCCACGACGAGGGCGGAGTGACGCAGATCTTCGGAAATCACCTCCTCATTCAGGGACGCATTGAGGATGAGGATTGGTCCTGCCGGACACGCATCCAGTTGCAGGGCAATGAATGGGTCGGTGAAGCCGACGAAAAGAGTGATTCCGGTCGTGCCGCCCTCTATGCGACCATGCTCGAGAAGGTGGCACGCAAGGGTGATCTTCCCGAGGCACCGAACGAAGTCGGCGAAAAATCGCTCACCGAAATCATCGAGGACAGGCTCGGGCGCGGGCTCACCGGTGAAGAGGATGAATACCTCGGAAAGCTGGAGCGTCGCTACCGGCGCTTTGAACTGGAGCGCGAGATTTTTGACTCCGACCTCGTCCGACTTCAGCCCCGCTGGCCGGTCGAGAGCTTCGAGCCGCTCATTCTCTGGCCCACGCCCCCGAACGACATTATTGAGTTCTGGAACTACGTTTCCCATGTCTTCGAGAAGGGAAATTATGATTTCCCCGAGTTCATCGAGGTGATCACCGACCGTGAATGGACGCGGGATCGCATGGAGGCATGGGAACGACGCCGTGAGGAGAGCGAGTGGCGCTACCAGGTGGAAGTTTTCGAAAAACGCCCCCCCGAGGATGCCGTTGAGGCCGTCGAGTTCCGCCTGCGCATCAGCACCCGGGAGGCCCGGCTCATGATCCGCACCGGCGAGAGCGGAAGCTTTGAGCGCATCTCCGAAGTCGAGCAGTTTGCCCGCCTTGAGGAGCGCTACACCAACGGCGGACTGCGGATGAAGGCCGCTTCGGAGATCCTCTGGAGCAAATTCATTCATGCCGCAGCCAAGGAAAGTACCAGCGATGGAGGACTGAGCCTCGATCGCATCGAGAACTGCCGCCTCCTCAACCGCCTCTTCCACCAACCGGAACTTGACGGACTTATCGTCAATCTCGATGAACTGCCCTTCCGCATCGCCGAGAAGCCACTTCGGTGGGTCTGCCGCCCCGATTCCATGGGGTCGGACGATTATGAGGTGCAACTGCTCACCGGCGAGGGCCGTGATGTCTCCCACACCGTCAGACTGCTCCCCGGCGACGAGGCTCTCTACATGAGCGACGAATGGGTCTTCCGGGGCCCGGAACACTGGGTCAAGGCGGAAACCCTCATCGAACCCCGGGTTGTGATCCCCCGGAGCATCATCGAGACCGAGGCGGGGATCGCTTTTCTCTATCGCCTCAATTCCTCAATCCCCGAGGATTTGTCGAAAAAGATCAAGGAAGAGACCCTCAATCTCGTCTTCCAACTCAGCATCTCTTCCACTGCCACCGGGGCTGCCAGCGAACACATGCTGATGAAAATCGTCGCGAAAAACTCCGATGGCTCCCGCGAGGAAGTGCTCGGTCGCGAGGGATGGGAAGTGGTAAAACATCAGCAGGGCAGCAACGACGTGCTCTACCGTTATGACCGCAGCCTGCAACGGCGGGTCGGCCGCCTGATCTCACCGATGCAGCCGACCTTTGATGGAAATTTCGGGTGCTACCGGGCGCGGATTACCAAGAATTTTCCCGAGAAATACGCCGAGTGGATCGAGTCACTCCCCGAGGAAATCGAGATCGTCGCCGACAAGGAACTCGCCACCCTCGAAGCCGATCCGGTTGAAGCCCAGGTCTCCTTCGAGGTCGTCGATGAAGAGATCGACTGGTTCGATCTCAAGGTGGTCGTCAAAGTTGACGGCATGGATCTCACCCAGGAGGAAATCCGGGCGCTCGTCCAGGCTCGCGGTCAATTCGTCCGCATGGATCGTGGCGGATGGCTCCGCCTGAAGATGAATCTCAGCGAGGAGCAACAAATCGCCGTCTCCCGCATTGGCCTCGATCCTTTTGACCTCACCGGCGAAGTGCATCGCCTCCACGCGCTTCAGCTTGCCGAACCGGCCGCGAGGGAGGTCTTTGACGCCAAGGCCTGGGAACGAATCAATGACAGGGCCAAGAACATCAAGCTCCAGGTCCGCCCGGAGATTCCGCCCGGCCTCAACGTCAATCTCCGCCCCTACCAGATCGAGGGTTTCCACTTCCTCGCCTACCTTTCGACCAACCAGTTCGGCGGCATTCTCGCCGACGACATGGGTCTCGGAAAGACGATCCAGTCGCTCACCTGGATGCTATGGCTGCGGGAGGAGTGCGGCGATGAAGTCCCGCCGAGTCTTGTGGTTTGTCCGAAGTCCGTCCTCGACGTCTGGGGTGACGAGGTGAAGAAAGCGGCCCCGTCGATCCGCGTTCAGGTTCTGCGCAATAAGAGTGAACTCGAGGTGGATCGCCTCGGGGTCGACGTGGATCTTCTCGTGATCAACTACAGCCAACTTCGGACCTGCTCCGAGGAATTGAAATCGATGAAATGGCTCGGCATCATTCTCGACGAAGGCCAGCAGATCAAGAACCCCGACTCCAAGGCCGCCAAGTCGGCCCGCGCCCTCGTGGGCCGGAACCGCCTAGTCCTCACAGGAACTCCGATCGAAAACCGCCTTCTCGACGTCTGGAGTCTGATGGGCTTTGCGATGCCGGGTATCCTCGGCGACCGGAAGTATTTCCGGGACAATTTCGACAAACGCAAGGACGGCCAGTCCCAGACGCGCCTCACCGCCCGGCTCCGGCCATTCCTGCTCCGGCGCACCAAGGGCGAGGTCGCCCTCGACCTGCCGCCCAAGATCGAGGAGGACGTCTTCTCCGAAATGGAGACGGTGCAGCAGCAACTTTACCGGGCCGAACTCGAGCGCATCCAGAAGGTGCTGCTCGGTATCGAGAACGACGAAAGCCTGCGCAAGAACAGCTTTGTCATTCTTCAAGGACTCATGCGGTTGCGTCAGATCTGCTGCCACCCCGGCCTTATCGACGCGAAATACCGCTACGAAGAGAGCGCGAAACTCAACGCTCTTTTCTATCTCCTCGATCAGTTGCACGAGGAGGGCCACAAGGTGCTCGTCTTCAGTCAGTTTGTCTCGATGCTGGATATCATCCGGGATGAGCTCGAGGATCGCGAGCGCCCCTACAGTTACCTCACCGGCCAAACGAAGAATCGCCACGAGGTCATCAGCGACTTCCAGGAGACAAAAGAGCCGAAAGTCTTCCTGCTCTCACTGAAAGCCGGCGGTAGCGGTCTTAACCTGACCTCGGCGAGCTATGTCATCCTCTATGACCCCTGGTGGAACCCCGCCGTGGAAAATCAGGCGATCGACCGTTGTCACCGTATCGGCCAGGAGAGCAAAGTGAACGCCTATCGGCTCCTCATGCGTGACAGTGTCGAGGAAAAGATCCGCATCCTCCAACAGCAGAAGAGCGCCATGATGACCAGTGTCCTCGGAGAGGAGGGTTTTACCCGAAACCTCGAAATGGACGACTTGAAGTTCCTCTTCAGTGCCGGAAATGCGGATCCGAAGCCAAGCCTGGTCGAGGCCTAGTCCCCATTGGGAGTGTATTTCCGAGGTGATCCCTGATGCGCGCCCTTGCGTATTCAGGGGGAAGCATTTGATTTGTCATCCCATGAAAAAACTCTCTCTATCCACCATTCTTCTCTCCGCCTCGTTTTTGACCATTGGCGTCTGCCTGGCCGAACCTCTCGAAGTCGGGGCAGACGCGCCCACCGTCAAAACCATTGATCAAAAGGGAAATCCTGTCGATCTCGGCAAGGAGCTCGGCGAGGGCATCTCCCTTGTCTACTTCTACCCCAAGGCCGACACCCCCGGATGCACCAAACAGGCCTGCAATCTCCGGGACGCCTTCGAAGACGTCACCAAAGCAGGCATCAAGGTATTTGGGGTTTCGGCTGATACGGCGGAAGACCAACTCGCCTTTGCTGAAAAGTTCGAGCTCCCCTTCACTCTCCTTGCCGATAAAAAGGGGGAAGTGATCGCCGCATTCGGGGTCCCCGCCAACGCGAAGGGATTTGCCTCACGCCAGAGCTTCCTCATCAAGGGCGGCAAGGTGATCTGGCGCGACCTCTCCGCCAAGCCCGATACCCAGGCTCAGGACGCCATTGCCGCAGCCAAGGCCAACAACTGAGCCAAGGTTGACCGGAGCGGTTTCGGTTAACCGCAAAAAAAGGGAAACCTGATCGTGGGTTTCCCTTTCCTATTTTCCGGACTGCCCGTTTCACGGGGATGGGGTCACTTCTTCTTCGCAAGCCGGGCTTTCAATTCGCGCAGCTCGAGGTCAACCTTTGCCAGATACTGCGAGGTCGCTTTGAGCCGCTTTGTCGTGAGCTTCGCGATGAACTCGTAGAGACAGGCATAGAACGGGGAGTTATCCTCTTTGGGAAGGATATGTTGAAGGAACTTCTGGTCGACCGCCAGACAGAAGGATTCCTTGACCGCCACCACCGAGGCTGACCTAACCTCATCCTCCAGAGCAGCCAGCTCTCCGAATATATCCCCCGACTGGTTCATCGTCACAAGTTGTTCGCCCCCTTTGACCACCGCCACCTCTCCGGCGAGGAGAATGAAGATCCGGGAGGCTTCGTCCCCCTCGGCAATAATCACGTCACCGGGATCGTATTCAATGAAGGCGGAGGCGTGAAGAACCTGATCGAGATGCTCCTTCGAGAACGCCTCGAGGAAAGGAACCTCGAGGAGGGGAGCCGGGATATCGTCTTCGTCGTGGATGTAGGCGTACTCTTGCACGGCAGGATTATAGGTATTAAGCGATCAACTGTCGAGTTCAGATGAAAAATGGGGTGTTTTTTGTCAGGATCAAAATGAAAGCGGCAGGGTTTCCACCCTGCCGCTTTGGTTGAATCGTTTGAACAGTAAAACCCCGGAAGATCAGGGGTAGTAGGCGGGAGCACCGTGTTCTGCCACGTCAAGCCCCTCGCTTTCCTCTTCCTTGCTGACACGAACACCGATCGTGAGCTTCAGGATGAAGAAGAGAAGGAACGATGCCACGAAGGCAAAGGCCGAGACGGAGAGAGTTCCCATCAGCTGAACACCGAACGACTTCGTCCCGAAGATCGCAGGGGCAAGCGTGCCGAAGATACCGCAAACACCGTGGACGGAGATCGCACCGACCGGATCATCGATTTTGATCTTGTCGAAGAAGAGAACCGAGAAGACCACGATTAGGCCTGCGATCGCGCCGACGGCAACGGAGCCGTAGGGAGCGATATCGTCGGCACCCGCGGTAATACCAACGAGACCGGCGAGCATACCATTGAGTGTCATCGAAAGATCAGGCTTCTTCAGAACGATCCACGAGGTCAGCATCGCACCGATACCGCCCGCAAAACCGGCCATCGCGGTGGTCACGAAGACTCTGGAAACTGACTGAGGATCAGCGGAGAGCACTGAACCGCCATTGAACCCGAACCAACCGAGGAACAGCAGCATCACACCGATAGTGGAAAGGGGCATGTTGTGGGGAAGGATGGGCTTGAGACCGTCCTTCGTGTATTTACCTGTGCGGGGACCGAGCACGATCACCGCAGCGAGAGCTGCGAAACCGCCAAAGGCGTGAACGAGGCTGGAGCCGGCGAAGTCATGGAACCCGGCGGTATTGAGCCATCCGTAGCCCCACTTCCATGAACCGGTGATCGGGTAGAAGAAGGTAACAAGAATGGTCGAATAGATCATGAAGCTGCTGAGCTTGACGCGCTCGGCAACAGCTCCGGAAACGATCGTCGCGGCGGTCGCTGCGAACATCGCCTGGTAAAAGAAATCCGTCCAATAGGTCATTGGGCCGGTGGCATAGGCGGTCGTCATGTTGGCGACGAGACCAGCCTCATCAAATCCATTGGCGATTGGTTTGCCCAGAGCAAAGAAGTCCTTGGAAACACCCATCTCCCAACCGGGGTACATGGCATTGAATCCGTAGAACATATATCCGAGGCCACCAATGCAGACGATAAACACGTTCTTGAACAGAATATTGGTCGTGTTTTTCTTCTGGCAGAGGCCTGACTCAACCGTGGCAAAGCCAAGGTGCATGAGGAACACGAGCGCGGCAGCGATCATGATCCACAGGTTGTTGGCAAGGAAGCCAATATATTCGGGCCCGGCTTTGAATTCATCATAGCTCGCGTAGGCAGGTGCATCAGCCTCAGCTGCCGGGGCAGCCTCCGGCGCTGGCGCCGCGTCCTGCGCGATCAGGTTTCCAAACAGTAGTGGCATCGCGACGGACGCGACCAGCAGCATGGTTTTCAGGTTGAATGTGTATCTCATTTTTTTTTGGGTTAGTTCGCAAGGGGCTCATTCTTAAGCCTCAGCTCTCCTTCATCACTGGGCATAGCACTAGGCATGCCAACTTTGAAAACTTGTGCCACATTCTTGAGAATCATGAGGCCAAACCGGCAGCAACTGTGGTGTCGGAGCCGGGATCACCCGGCATGGAGACGCACCGGCACCCAACGCAACTTGTTTACTAGTAGTGCTTGAAGGCGCGGATTCAGGACATTCAAGCAAAGTTAGAGACAAGGAATTTAAGACACCGATTTCTCAATCATAAGAATGAGTTTTTCCGGTAAATCTGTTTCCGACTCTGCTCCGGTACAACCATTTTGACGGAACCGGGCGGGATATCGGAATCGAAACTGCCGTTATTTACGGATCTGTGACGCCAGAAAAACGTCCTCATTTCCTAGCCTTGAGTTCCTTCGGACTCACTCCTTCAGTCTTTTGCCACGGGAACGTAAGTCCCACGAAACAAACGATAAGGAGAGCCCTCAATGCGGGTGTCGATATATTCACTTTACGAGTTTGGCACGATTTCCGCTATGACGGTGGTGAAGTGATCCCGCCGTGGCGGATTTCTCCGGGCTTGGCGGCTCAGGAAATCCCACCCGTCGGGTCAACTTGAGAATCCAACCAAAATCAAATCCCCGGAAGCTCTTCAATCCGATCCTCGCGCCCCCGGGCACCGGATCAGAATGTCCGGACCGCTACTCCCGAGGAGAAGCGATCCGGGAGATCGAAGAAACAGAAGGAAAATCATTCCAAAGTAACCATGAAAAAACCAACAATACGAACAAACCGGAAGTCGGGACTGATTCCGATCTTCGCCTCGCTCCTGCTGATCAGCGGGTTCACCGTGGTCGCACAAGAGGCGGCCGTAGCACCCGCTCCGGCAGCCGAAGCAGCCCCGGCCGAGCCGTCCATTGAGGACAGACTGGCCGATATCGAGGCTTATATGAACAACGGAGCCCGCGTCACTGAAGCGGGATCCTCGAAAGTGGCCGGCCCCGGCCCGGGCCACAATGCATGGCAAATGACAAGCTCCGCTCTGGTGCTTTTCATGACCCTCCCCGGCCTCGCCCTTTTCTACGGCGGCCTCGTTCGGAAAAAGAACGTTCTCTCCGTTCTGGCCCAGTGCCTCGGATGCGCCGGTCTCGTTACGATCCTCTGGTGGCTTTGCGGCTACAGCCTCGCTTTTGGAGCAGGAAACTCAATCATCGGTGATTTCCAATATGCGTTCCTAAACGGAGTCAAACCGGGCAATGTCGGTGCAGGCTACCACTGGATCTCTGACTCAATGTGGGCCATTTTCCAGCTGACCTTCGCCATCATCACCCCGGCGCTCATTATCGGTGCAATTGCCGAGCGGATGAAGTTCATCTCCGTGCTCGTTTTTGTCGCCATCTGGATGTTCGTCGTCTACTTCCCCTTCGCTCACATGGTGTGGGCAACAACCGGCCTGATGTGCGGACCGCTGAACCCCGAGGCCGGAATCAAGGCGATTGACTTCGCCGGCGGCACCGTCGTTCACATGACCTCCGGATGGAGCGCCCTGGTGCTCTGTATCATTCTCGGAAAGCGCAAAGGATACGGCAAAGAGCCTATGTCACCCCACAGCATGGTTCTGTGTATGGTCGGCACCGGAATGCTCTGGGTGGGCTGGTATGGCTTTAACGCCGGTTCCGCCCTCGGAGCCGACGCGATCGCCTCGAACGCCTTCGCGACGACGACCCTCGCCGCCGCTGTTGCCGGATTTGTCTGGGCAGTATTGGAATGGATCACCCGCGGCAAGCCAAGCGTGCTCGGCTTCTGTTCGGGTATCGTTGCCGGCCTCGTAGTGATTACTCCCGCCTGCGGTTTCGTTACGGCGAACTCAGCGGTCATCATGGGAATCATCGCCGGAATCGTCCCCTTCTTCGCCGTCGCCTATCTGAAGAAGATTCTCGGCTACGACGATGCTCTCGACACGTTCGGTATCCATGGTGTCGGCGGTACGCTCGGAGCAATCCTTACTGGTGTTTTCGCCGATCCCGGAACGAACTCCGTTGTTGCGGGCCTCAAGGAGGGCCTCCTCATGGAGCAATTCAAGGCTGTCGGTCTTACGATCGTCTGGAGCGTGGTCGCTACGGCCGTGATCGCCTACATCGTGAAATTCACCGTGGGTCTTCGTCCGAGTGCGGAGACAGAAGAAACCGGCCTGGATCTCATCGAACACGGCGAGTCCGGCTACGAGCATTGATTTTAACCGGGACTTTCCGGTTCTACATTCAGACTTAGGGAAAGCCGGGGCGTTGAAAACGTCCCGGCTTTTTCGTGTACGCTTCCGCAGGAGCAACCGTCTCGGTGCGATTGCCCCGGCTGACGGTGACATCGAGAGATGTTGTCGGGATGAATCCCCCTCGCATGGGTTCATCTACACAGATTCCCCTGTGACAGAATCCCTTCCAAAAGAGCCCGGAAGGTGAGGGCGAAACTCCTTCAGCGATCCCTGACGATCTTTCCCCCCAGCGAGAGAATTCGGGCCTTCCCTTTGGCATCCTCGGCTTCACCAATCTGCCCGTCCATCACGTACATCTGAGAGAGAGCCGTCCAGGCGAGAAGATCATTCGGTTGCAGCGTTGTCGCCTTCAGACCGGCCCCGATCGCCTCCTTGAGATGGCCTGTTTTCATCAGAGCCATGGCGAGGGCGTGCCATCCGTCAAAGAAATCAGGGTCGAGTTCGACGCAACGCCGGTATTTTACGACCGCGCCCTCCAGATCGCCAACAGCAAGATCGCCGTTGGCGTCATCGAACAGATTCTCGAGCTCTTCGCTCACTGGGCCGCCGCCTCTTCCTTCGCGGGTAATTCCGAGACAAACTCAGTGCGGCGCTCATTAAACCAGGCAGCAAAGAGAGTGCGATCCAGCTGGGTCTTCACCGTCGCGGAGATGGTTCCCTTTTTCGACTCGGCATCCTCTTCCTTGTAGAGCTCGATCTTGTCGACGTAGACAAGCAGATACCCCAGCCCGCCGGGCCGCTCAGTCACTGCCGAAATCTCTTTCTCGCGGAGGCCATCGACCGCCTGAACGATCAGGCCGGCATCGGGAAGGTCGGCGGGCGCTTCGCTCTCGGAGAAGTTGGGAACCAGCTCCGGTTTGAGGCCGAGCCCGGTAGCGGCCTCCTGGAATGACTTCCCGGCTTTGATCGCCTCATTCAGCTTTGCCACCGCGGCAAGGGCAGCATCATTTACGGCACGATTCGAATTCCTGGCCGTGAGAGCCTCCGTAATCGCCGGAGTCGCCGCTTCGAGGGTGAGAGGCACGGGTTCGACAAGAGTTCCATAATGGAACACAAGGTATGATCCGCCTTCACCCTGGACCGGCACTGTGACGCTATCCATCTGTTGCGCGTCGCTGAAGAGCAAATCCACCGTAGCCTGGTCTTCCTTCAACATGGCAGGCGGCTCAACCGGCGAAAAAGGGTCCAATTTTCCGGTCTCGACCGTGAATTCCGCCTTTTTCCCGGCGTACTGTTTGGCAACGGCATTGAAGTCGGCACCATCTTCCGCCAGATCGGCATAAGCGCGATTCACGGCATTGGCGAAAGCGAGGTTGGCCTTTGCCTTTTCCTCATTCGTGGCAGTTTCCGCGACCGGCTTGGGAATAAACTTCACAAAATCGAATCCGCGTTTCGCTTCAGACATCAGGGTGTCCTTGTTCTCTTCGTAGTACTTTTTGATCTCCTCGTCGGTGATGCTGATTCCTCCCGCAAAGCTGCTCCGGTCGAATCGGATGACTGAGGCGGTGTAACGCTGATTCGCTTTGATGTAGCGCTTTTCAGTCTCGCTTGGAACCGCTTCCAGGCCGGCGCTGACGAGATTCCGCAGTTTCTGGAAGGAGAGATAGTCCTTCACCAGATTTGCCAGGTCGCCGTCGGTAAATCCGTTCGGACCAAGAATGTTGTTTTGCACATAGGCGGCATTGACCCAGGGTTGCTGGAAGATAGGCAGGGTCGGGATCGCTTCCTTGATCTCTTTCACACCCGGTTCAATTCCCATTTTTGCCGCCTCAGTCCGCAGGACGACGAGGCTGGTGATAAAATCGGCTGGATCGCGTTCCTTCTGCCCGTCTTTCTGCTCACCCATGAGGGCGACCGCAAAATCATACATGCCGAGTTCGAGGGCGACATCAAAATGGCTCGCGAGCTTCTGCGCCTCCTTCTGACGGTAACAGCGGTTGTAAACTTTAACGACACAGTCCTGGCGTCCCACGGTGCCTTGAACAAAATCAAAGTCCGAGTAGAGGAAGGCGAAGGATACCACAATGATCACAGTGACGAAGATCAGGGTGCCTTTCTGGATGTGACGGATCTGGGTAAGCATGTAAATACGAGGGTTGCCTGCCTGAAACCGACCGTTTCCGCAGGGGGCCGGAAGGTAGAGAGGATAGCGGCTTACTTCAACCGCTTTTTAGGGGTCCACCCGGGCGCCATCCGGTGCCGCGCATGCGCCATCGGGAGGGATGGTTTCGCCCTTGTTGGCATCGCCCCCTCCTGTCACCCTCGATTCAGGGGCGTCCGGTTCCATTCGTCAGCCCGCGCCCCCGATTCAACCTGCCTCATGAGAATTTTCCCGTTTCTGCTTCTCCTGCTCGTTCCCGTCCTGTCCATTTCGATCCGTGCCGCTGAGCCCCCGGGAGCGAGCCTTCGCGCCGGAGCGGCGGCGAGCGTCATCACCCCGCCCCTGGGTGAACCGATCGTCGGGGGATTCACTCCCTTCCCCGCCGAACACATTCACGACGAATTGCACGCCCGCTGCCTGGTCCTCGATGATGGCAAAACGAAAATTGCCCTCGTCGTCTGTGACCTTCTTGGAATCCACCGCAGCATCGCCCTTGAGGCGAAGCGCCACATCGAAACGGAACTCGGCATTCCGGGAAGCCACGTCATGATCTCGGCGACCCATACCCATTCTGCCACTACGGCGCTCGGTCCGATGAATCCCCGGACCTACAGCTCGGACGTTGAGTTGTCCGACTACCAGAAATTTGTCGCGAGACGCATTGCCGACGGAGTTCGGCGTGCCGTCAATCTCCTCCGTCCCGCCGAGATTGCCTTCGGAACGACCGAGGTTCCCGATCACGTCTTTAACCGCCGCTGGTTTCTCAAAGATGGCACGATGCCGGCTAATCCTTTTGGAAGTACTTCGGAAAAAGTGAAAATGAATCCCGGTGCCGGGGCCGACAATCTCGTCGAACCAGCCGGACCGATTGATCCTGTCGTTTCCTTTATCGCCCTTCGGGAACCGGATGGCGCCATCATCTCGCTACTGTCCGCCTATTCCCTGCACTACGTTGGAGGGGTCGGGCAGGCACACGTTTCGGCGGACTACTTCGGCTACTTCAGCAAGGGAATCGAAAAGCGTCTCGGGTCGGACACCCAGGATCCTCCCGTCGTCGCAATGATGGCCAACGGCACGAGCGGAGACATCAACAACATCAACTTCCGCGAACCGCGCGGACGCAAAGCGCCCTACGAGCAAATGCAGTTTGTCGCCAACGACCTCGCCGACAAGGTCACCGCAGCCCTCTCCAAAGTGGAGTGGTCGAAGGATGCCCCCCTCGACGCCCGCTACCGCGAACTCGACGTAAAATGGCGGAGCATTGACGAGAACCTGCTCAAATGGGCGCGCGAAACCGAAGCGAACGCCCCGCGGATCGGGGATAAAGCCGTCCTGCCCCTCGCTTACGCCGGTCGACTCCAGCGCCTTGCCGTTGCCAGTCCCGAAACGAAGCTGCCCGTCCAGATTCTCAAGATCGGCGAAGTCTGCATCGGCACGACTCCCTGTGAAACCTTCGCCGAAACCGGCCTCGAGTTCCGCAAGCAGAGCCCCTTCGGAAAATCCTTCATGATCGAACTTGCCAACGGCTATTACGGTTACATGCCCACCCCGCGTCACTTCGAACTGGGCGGCTACGAAACCTGGCCGGGAACCAACAATCTCGAACCTCAGGCCTCCGTCAAAGTAATGGACGCGCTTCTGGAAATGGCGGCGGAAGTAAAGCCTTCGGCAAACTGAATCATGGAATCCGCCCGCCGATTGCGTGAAAAAATCAATTCCCCCGAAGTCGTCACCGGCGTCCTCGCGACGAACTACTTCTGGCCGGGAATGGTTGAGCTCGTCATGAACGCCGGGCTCGACTACCTCATCATCGATCTCGAACACCTCACCCACCGCACCGAGTTTGTCGCCGAAGGCTGCGCGATTGGCCGGCGCGCCGACTTCCCCGTCCTCATTCGCCCGCCCGCCGCCGAGTTCACCCCGATGCGGCTCGCCATGGACCTCGGCCCCTGTGGTCTCCTCGTACCCTATGTCGAATCCGTCGATACGATGCGGGAAATTCAGGACGCGGTCTACCTGAAACCACGGGGACGCCGCCGTCCCGGAGGACCCGGCAATGCCTGGGTCAGTGACTTTCATTATGAGACCTGGAGGAAAACCGTAGAGGACAATCTCATCATTCTTCCCCAGATCGAAAGCCGCGCCGGACTTGATCAGGTCGAAGCCATCGCCGCCCACCCACTCACCACCGCCATCGCGGTCGGCCCCTACGATCTCTCGGCGGACCTCGGCGTTTGCTGGAAACCTGAGGCACCGGAAATGAAAGCGGCCTTGCAAATAATTCGCGCGGCCGGAAAAGCGGCCGGAAAAAACATGTGGATGATAGGGAGCGGACCTGACCTCGTCGCGGAGGGATATACTTTTCTTTGCCTGGGTGAACCGATTGCCAGCCTCCAGGCGAAGCTGGGCGAGATGAATCGTGCCGCGAAAGATTCCGCCACTTCCGCATGAGTTCCCCCGCCAACACCCGCCGTGTCGTT
Source organism: Akkermansiaceae bacterium UBA2381 (assembly GCA_002344215.1). Lineage (GTDB taxonomy): Bacteria > Verrucomicrobiota > Verrucomicrobiia > Verrucomicrobiales > DEV007 > Arctic95D-9. Next base: position 136,293 of record DDSV01000023.1, on the reverse strand, counting down.
CTCGCCAGTTTTGTCGGCACCACGATCGAATGGTATGACTTTTTCCTCTACGGGACGGCGGCCGCACTGGTCTTCAACCAGCTCTTTTTCACAAACCTCGATCCGCTCACGGGAACGATGGCCGCCTTTGCCACCTATGCGGTGGGATTCTTCGCACGCCCTCTCGGAGGCATCGTCTTCGGACACTACGGAGACAAGATCGGACGCAAGTCCATGCTCGTGACGACGCTGATGATGATGGGAGTGGCCACGGTTCTCATCGGACTGCTCCCGACCTACAACCAGATCGGACTGTGGGCCCCGGCCCTGCTCGTTCTGCTCCGCTTTGTTCAGGGCTTTGGGGTCGGCGGAGAATGGGGTGGCGCTGTCCTCATGGCAGTAGAGCACAGCCGTGAAGGGCGGCGCGGTTTTCACGCAAGCTGGGTTCAGGCCGGCGTGCCGGTGGGCATGCTTCTCGCGAACGGGGTCTTCATGATCGTTTCACGAATGGAGGAGACCGCCTTCCTCAGCTGGGGCTGGCGTATTCCCTTTCTACTTGGGATTCTCCTTCTCGGGGTGGGAATGTTCATTCGCCTGAAGATCATGGAAAGCCCGGTTTTCACCCGGGCCAAAGCGGAGGATCCGGGACCGAAGGTGCCCATCCTCGCCGTGATCCGGGACCATCCCCGCAACGTCATCCTAGCGATGGGCGCGCGCTTCGCCGAGAACGCCTTTTTTTATATCTTTACCGTCCTCGTCCTCAGCTACGGATCGCAGCAACTCGGCATGGGCAAAGCCGGACTCCTCAATGCGGTCATGTTAGGGTCAGCGGTGCAGCTCGTCGCGATCCCCGCCTTCGGCGCCCTCTCGGATAAACTCGGACGTCGTCCCGTTTACCTTGGCGGAGCGCTTTTTCTGCTGCTCTTTGCCTTCCCCTTTTTCTGGCTGATTGAAACGAAAGAACCTGCCCTTGTCATCCTCGCCGTCGTCGTCGGACTGATTGGTCATTCCGCGATGTACGGTCCCCAGGCCGCCTTTTTCTCGGAACTTTTCGGCACTCGTGTCCGCTACAGCGGCGCGTCACTCGGCTACCAACTCGCCTCCCCGCTTGCCGGAGGTCTCGCTCCGCTCATCGCAACTGCCCTGCTCGGCTGGAGCGCGGGAGAACCGTGGCCGGTCGCCCTCTATCTGATCGGAATGGCGTTGATTACGCTGGTGTCCGTGTGGCTTGCGGAGGAGACGCACCGGAAGGGGCTATGAGGCGGTAGAATCGCCTTTCATTCATCTATCCATCCCGAAATCCGCGATGAAACTGGCATCCTCTCGATACTGCTCTTCTGACACACCAAGCTGTTCCTTCACCAAATCCTTCACGATCGCTGCCACCTGATCGCGGGTCCAGGCAATCTCATCGGAGGTGACTGCAAAAGGCACCAAATCGCGCACCTTGGAATGACGCCTTGGAATTTTATTTTCGAATCGGCGGGTGAATCGCACCCCCGCACAGCCAATGAGCAAGGCACCCGCTCAGGCAAACTCCGGGTCCGTCACCATGAGTAAACCAATCAGCACGACTCCCGTCAGCAACCAAAGGCTCACGACGAGCCATCGTGACCTCACCAGAGACGGCCAGCTCCTTGCATTAGTGGCAGCCTTCAGGGATTCCCAAATGGCCCGATCCGACCTTTCGGAAATCAGCGATCGTATATCGAAGTCAAGCGTCACGGAGCCCCGCTTGATTCCCAGGGTCTCCGTCAGCGCTCTACGCAGCGCATAGAAACCACGCTGAGAAACGCACCCCGCGTCCTCGCTTACTCGAAGTTTCCCCAAAACCAACTCGATCACATCCGTGGGGGTCTCGCATGTCGCGGCCTCCGCGTCCGAAATCGTCACACCGAAGGACTCTTCGAAAGCCATTGCCAATTCCACGCTGTCGAGTCCCATCGCCTGAACTTTAAACTTTAAACCCTGAAACTTGAAACTATGCCTTCTTCACCTCTCCACCGCCATCGCGATCCCCATCCCTCCTCCGATACAGAGGCTCGCGATTCCTTTGCTGTATCCCTTGTCCTCCATCAAATGCAGCAGGGTCGTCAGGACCCGCGCCCCGCTTGCCCCGATGGGATGCCCGAGGGCGATCGCCCCTCCGCGTTGATTGAGTTTTGCCCAATCCAATCCTAACAAATACCCACAGCCCAGCGTCTGCACGGCGAAAGCCTCGTTGATTTCAATCGCATCGACCTCATCGAGACTCCATCCGGCGCGGCCGCAGACTCCGCGAATCGCCTCGACGGGTCCGAGCCCCATGAGCGCCGGATCACATCCGACCACCGCCGTGGCCACGACGCGGGCGCGAGAGGTCAAGCCATGACGCGCCAGCGCACTCTCACTCGCAAGCAGGACCATTGCCGCCCCGTCGTTGATCCCGGAGGCGTTGCCTGCGGTGACGCTTCCTTCGGGACGAAAGGCGGGTTTCAGTTTGGCGAGAGATTCCGCGGTCGTGTCGGCGCGCGGATGTTCGTCCTCGCTGATGGTTCCCTCCGCTCCCGTCACCGGAACGATCTCCCTTTCAAAAAGAGCCCGGTGCGCCGCAGCAAGTTGCTGGCTGCGCGCGGCAAAGGCATCCTGCTCGGCCCGGGTGATCCCGAGTTGATCGGCAATCCGCTCGGCGGTTTCGCCCATGCCGATATCCAGCATGGCGTCACTGAGCCCGTCGAGAAAAAGAGAATCCTGCAGGGTGAGGTTCCCGAGCTTTTTCCCCCAACGTGAATCCATCGCGTAATGGGGCGCGCGACTCATCATCTCGACCCCTCCCGCGAGGACCAGCTCATTTTCCCTGAGACGGATCGCGTCCGCTCCGAGCGCAACCGCCTTCATCGAGGAACCGCAGGCCATGTTCACGGTGTAGGCGGGCGTCGCCTCGGGCAGACCAAGTTTCCAACCGGCCTGGCGGGCCACATTCATCCCGCACCCGGCCTGCAGGACCTGACCGAGAATGACCTGGCCGATCTCGGAACGCAGTGAATCAGGAACGATGGCCTCCGCCACGGCGACCGCGAGATCGGCGGCGGACAGAGATTTCAGCCCGCCCCCGAAGCGACCGATGGGAGAACGTTTTGCGGCGACGAGATGGACGGGGTTCATGAAAAATCGGGGAGCAACATCGGTTGAAGGGAGGAGGCAATTTGCGGGGCAAATTCCATCTGCTCAAGGACTTCGCGTCTCAGGTCAATGCCGGGAGCGATTTCGATGAGTCTCAGTCCTGAAGGAGTTAACTCAAAGACCGCCCGCTCGGTCACATAGAGCACCTGCTGCCCCCGCGCCATGGCTGAGGGGCCGTGAAAACAAACTTCCTGCAACTGATTCACGAACTTGGGATGTTTTCCCTCCTTCACGATACGCAGTTGCCCGCCCTCTCTTGCGACTTCGATCTCCCCGGCGCGGAAGCTGCAACAGAAGACGAGCCGCCGCGCACTCTGGGCGATGTTCATGAATCCGCCGACTCCGGCAAAGCGTCCCGCAAAACGGGTCACATTGACACTGCCTTCGGGATCGACCTCGACGGCCCCAAGCACGGCGAGGTCAAGTCCGCCTCCGTCGTAAAAATCAAATTGCGAGGGCTGGTCGACGATGGCCTCGGGGAAATGACTGCATCCAAAGCTGAGGCCCGAAGCCGGCACTCCGCCTATGGGTCCGCTCTCCACCGTCAGGGTGAACTCCGCGAGCCGTCCCGTCTGCGCGGCGACAGCAGCGACGGTCTCCGGCAGACCGATCCCGAGATTCACGATGTCGCCGGGGCGAACCTCCTGCAAGGCGCGCGTGCCGATGATCTGGCGTTCGGAGAATCCGAGCACCGGAACCGCACTCGTATCATGACCGGTGCTGACGTAAGCGGAATTGAAGACTTCACCGAAGGTCTGGTCGTGCTCTTTCCCGCCGGAAACGACGAGGTAATCGACCAGCATTCCCGGCACCCTAACCGCTTTCGGATCTTCGATCTGATCGACGATTTTCTCGACCTGGGCAATGACGATACCGCCATGATTTTTCGCCGCCTGTGCGATGGGTAAAACCTCGCCGATGAGCCCCTCGCGCTCCATCGTCAGATTTCCCCTCGTATCGGCACTGGTTGCGCGAATGAGGCCGACATTCACCGGCATCGATTTATATCGCAGCCAGACCTGGCCATCAATCTCCGCCCGTTCGACAAGATCTTCCGTGGTGCGGGCATTGAGACGTCCTCCTCCGTTCATGGGATCAATGAAGGTATTCAACCCCACCTGCGTGAAGATACCGGGCCGTTTGGCCGCGATCTCCCGGAGGAGGACGGAGAGGACACCCTGGGGAAAATTGTAGGCCTCGATCTCATTCGCCAGAGCCAGGGCTCCCAGCCTGGGGGCAAGGTTCCAGTGGCCCCCGACCACACGCCGGATCAGTCCCCGGTGAGCAAAATGATTGAGCCCGCGCTCCCCCCGATCACCCTGCCCGGCGCAATAGAAGAGGGTCAGGTCCTGGGGCGTACCCTCTTTCAAAAAGCGTCGCTCCAGCGCGGCCGTCAGCATTTCCGGGTGCCCCGCCCCGACAAATCCCCCAACCGCAACGGTCGCCCCGCTCGGGATGGCGGCGACGGCTTCGTCCGCCGTGGTGATGAGGGCTTTGGCGCGCATGGAGAAGTTCCAAGTTTAAAGTTTCAGGTTTAAAGTTTGGCTCTGCCCTTCTGCCAGTCCGGGCCGAATGAGGCAAAGTTTTTCTTTTACCCTCTCCAGCCTCCGTTAATTTCGATGGTCTGCCCGGTCACATAGGATGCGAGCGGGGAGCAGAGAAAGAGGACGACATGGGCGACTTCTTCAGTGGTTCCAAAACGGTTTAGGGGAACGTTCTTGAGCATCTCCTCACGAACGTTCTCCGGAATCGTCGCCGCCATCGCCGTGTCGATGACCCCCGGGGCCACCGCATTGACCCGGATCTGACGCCTTGCCGCCTCACGGCTGAGGACACGCATCATCGCCTGCACCCCGGCCTTGGCCGCAGCGTAATTGGCCTGACCAAAAAATCCCTGAATCGCCGCAATGCTGCCGAAGCTGACGATGGCCCCTCCGTCATGCATCACGTTCAAGGCATATTTACAGCAATAAAAAACGCCGGACAGATTCACGTCGAGGACCGCGTCCCATTCCTCGAGGCTCATTTTCGAAACGGTGCGGTCCTTGATGATGGCCGCGTTGTTGATCAGATAGTCGAGGCCTCCGAGACGGCTTTGAATCGTCTCTATCATGGCTTCCACCTGATCCGCCTGCGAAACATCGGCGGCAATCACATGGGCGCTTTCCGTGCGGATCGCATTCAGTTCCGCCGCAACGGCGTCGGCATCGGCTCCGGTCGACCCGAATCCCGGGTGATTCAGCACCACCGTCGCGCCCGCCTGATGAAAGGTTCGCGCGATCTGAGCGCCGATGCCCTGAGAGGCCCCGGTGACGAGCGCTGTTTTTCCGGATAGGTCGAGGGAGATCATGGAGTAGGGAAAAGGTGAATCTAGCGCTTCGCCTTCTGCGAAAGAAAGGAAAATCCCGGCGCAATTCGTGCGCGGGTCCGAACCAACATCCGCCGCTACATTTCGATCAGTTCCAGTTCCGGGAATATCCGGTAATCGGAGGGATTTCCGGTGATCAAATGAGAAACGCCCGCTGAATGGCAGGTCGCCGCCAGAAGTGTGTCGAGGATCCGCTTTCGCCCCAGTTGATACCCGGACATTCGATCATGGAACCAGGCCATCGCATCACCGTCCGGAAAAATCTGATCGACCTCCGTCGCGTTCCACCATTCCTGTGAGCGCCGCAAGGCATCTTCCATCAGGAGGGGACGCTCGAAACGTTTCCCATCGGTGACCACGTGAACAAATTCAGCGATCACTTGCGGAGCGATGGCAAACCGGTCTCCGCGGTCGAGATGGTGATCCCGGATTCGGACGGATATCTGATGCTTCGGATGCTCAAGGATCGAGAGACCGACCAGGAAATCAGTATCGATGCCCACGGTCATTCAGCATTTCCTCCATCCTGTCTTCTGACTTGTTCTCTTTCCGCACTTTCCCAACCGAGACAGGAGCGAGATCGCGCACGCTAAGCCGGGAAGATCCCTCCCCGATGCGAAGGTCGCGGCGTAGGGATTCAGAAATGATGTCCTTGAGTTTTCGCCCCTCTTTCGCCGCGAGGATCTTGATTTCCCGCATCAGATCATCAGGGAGATCCAGAGTCGTTTTCATGACCCATATTCCCATATTTCTGGTTTTCTGTCAATTTCCCCTACTTCACCCGCCACAGCCAGCGCATCGAGTCCGGGAAAATCGCGCCACCGTGATTGCCGTTGTGGGCACCCTCGCCGAAGACGAACTCATGCTCGTAGCCCGAGAACTTCAAGGCTGCCGCCATCGCCTGATTCGCGAGGGGCCAGTTGCCGTGTTCATTGTCGAGGTCGTTGGAGCCGTCCTGCAGAAAGACACGAAGCGGCTTCCGTTCGGTTTTCCGGATGAGCGAGGGATAGACGTGTCCGCCGCGAATGTTGGTGAAGCTTCCGATATGACTGAGCACTTTACGGAACAAATCAGGTCGTTCCCACGCCACCGTGAAGGCACAAATCCCGCCCGAACTCATCCCGCAAATGGCGCGCTGCTCCGGGTCGTCGGTGAGCCGATAAGACCTGCCGACTTCGAGGAGGATCTCCTTTTCAAGGAACTCGGCATACTTGGGATCGAGTGAGTCATACTCGACCGAGCGATTGCTCCCCACACCCTCCGGAGCTTTCCACTTTTGCGGCTCTTTCAACTCATCGGCAAACCAGCCCGGATTAACGAAAATAGCGATCATGACCGGCACTTCACCGGCGGCAATGAGATTGTCGAGCACCACCGGCACGCGGATCTGCCCCTTTTCATCGACATAGGCATGACCGTCCTGAAAGACCATCACCGCCGCCTTTTCCGTGCCCTGCGGTTCATACTGCGCGGGAACATAGACGTAGTACTCACGTATCGTGCCGGGGTAGACCGTGCTTTTCCAAACGTGTTTGGTTACCTTGCCCTGAGGCACTCCTTCCTTGCGTTCGGAGTCGGGGCCGAAGGGGTACTCTTTGGGTTTAGGGGCGTCCTGGGAGATGATAAGGGACGTATGGAAAACGAGGAGAGTGAGGAGAATGGGAAGTTTCATTGGGGAATGTTAGGATGGGTTTGAAACCCCGAGATTACGGGGTTCAGGTGTTTCAACCGACTAAATCTTTTCTCTTTTTCCAGGTGACGGCAATCACTATAATCGAGAACAAAGCGCCCGTCAGGTAGGCCGTGATCTGTATGCTCTGAGTGATGAGCATTCCCAAAGAGTTATCAGGATAGACCCAATCCGGATAGATGCCTCTTCCCGTTCGCCACACAATCATACCGACAACTCCGGCGCAGACCTCGACTCCAAGCCAGACCCAGCCAGTGGAAATGATTATCCTTGTCGGACTTAACTTTGCCCGACCAAAGAGACGACCCGCCATAAAGAGAACTACACCAAGAAGCATTCCAGGCGATACGGATGCGCCGAAGGCGTAGGCAACTCCCAGCATCGTGTGACTGGTGAAGAACGGCATCTTGTAGTGCCATTCAGTGAAATGTTCGGGAGCAATGCGGATAAGATACTGGTTGTGCAGCGCCGCATAGAACCAAACGGACAACCAAACGCCGAAAACAACCGCAGAAAAGGATTTCCAGGATTCGCCGGTAATGGTCGAGTTTAGCGGGGACATTTTTTTTTGATGGGCTGATGTCCTACTCAGCAGGCGAGTATCTTTCCACTATTGAACGGAGTCTATCCCGTGACGGAAAACTGCGTCAATTATTATCACAGGTCGCAATACCGCCCCGCACAAGCGTCACTTGAGCATCGCTTTTCCCGACCTGAACGTTAAGTTATTCGAGTTTTCTCCGTCCAACTCCCCATGACCCCTCTCCGTCTTTCCCTCCTTGCGCTTGCGTCACTAATCCCGGCCATCGCCGGAGCCCAATCCACTCCGGTGCGCGACAAGAATGTCGAGGCCCGTCTGATTGCAAGCGTCTCGACAATCCAGCCGGGAGTTCCCTTCACGCTGGGTCTGCAATTCACGATAGATCCGACCTGGCACACCTATTGGGCCAATCCTGGCGAGACGGGCATCCCCACGTCGCTCAAGCTGGAACTGCCCGAAGGATTCAGCGCCGGAGAGCTCCAGTTTCCCGTGCCTAAAAAATTCATTACCGACTACGGCTTCGGGGTGCGTGAGGCGGGCTATGGCTACGATACCATGGTGATCCACCCGATGACGATCACCCCGCCCGCGAACCTGACTCCGGGCCAGAGTATTACCCTCTCAGGCAAGGCCGGATGGCTGATGTGTGACCCGAACACCTGCATCCCGGGCAAGGCCGATCTCTCGATCACTCTCGCGGTCGGCGCGAGTGCGGCCCCCGCCCCTGAAGCGACCGCCATCACTTCCGCCCTCGCCAAACTTCCTAAAGCGGTCGCCGCCCCGCTGAATGTCGCCCTCGAAGGAACCAACGTGGTTCTCACTGCGACCATCCCCGCAGGATCTCTTCCCGAAGGAGCCAAACTTGTCTTTCACCCCTTGAAGAACGAAGTCTTCGATGCTTTCGCCGACGCAACCGTGTCCGTGGCGGGCGAAACCTTAACGATCACCGGAGCAAAGCACGAGTCGCTCACGGCTGCGCCCGATAGCTTTTCGGGAGTGCTTGTGGCCGAAGCGACGGGGTCGAAGCTCGGCTTTGAACTTTCCGCCGGCGGGAGCGCCACTTCCGGGCCGGTGACTCCCGGGACAACTCCCGAAGAAACACCCTCAGGTGAAGCGGCAGCCGATGCCGTCGCGCCCGCCGAGGCCCTTCCTTTCGGCGGAGGCATTCTCGGAATCCTCCTCGCGGCTTTCCTCGGGGGAATCATTCTCAACATCATGCCCTGCGTTTTCCCGGTGATCTCGCTCAAGGTGATGTCCTTCGTCGGACTTGCCGGTGAAGACCGGAGAAAAGTGCTGGCCCATTCTCTTGTTTTTGCGCTCGGGATTCTGGTCTTTTTCTGGCTCCTGACCATCGCAATGCTGGTCCTGCGCGGAGTGGGCGGAGACGATATCGGCTGGGGGGTCCAATTGCGTTATCCCGGTTTTGTCATCGGGCTGATTTTTGTCATGGTCATCGTCGCGCTGAGTCTCTTCGGCGTTTTTGAAATCGGTGCCTCCATGACTGCCGTGGGCGGTGATCTCGCCAACAAATCCGGATACGCCGGCAGCTTCTGGAGCGGTGCCCTCGCCGTGCTCCTCGCGACCCCCTGCACCGCCCCGCTCATGGCTCCGGCGATTGGCTTTGCCCTCGCGGCTCCGGCTCCGCTGATGTTCCTCGTCTTTACCTGTCTGGGCCTCGGACTTGCCGCGCCATACTTCATCTTCGCGATCTTTCCGAAGCTCCTCGACAAGATGCCCGCGCCCGGTGCCTGGATGGAGACGTTCAAACAGCTCATGGGTTTCCCCATGCTCGCCGTGGTCGTGTGGCTCACGGGCGTGCTCTCAAAGCAGCTTGATGTCGCCGGACTCCAGTGGGCACTTACGTCCGTCCTCTTTGTTGCCATCGCAGGATGGATTATCGGGCGTTTTGCCGGATACGATCGCTCGACGGCCGCCCGCAACAAAGCACGCCTCGCTGCCGCCCTCGTGTTCCTGTTCGCGGTCGGAATCGCATGGAACGCTTCCGGAAAAAGCGTCGCGCCCAGCACAATCGATATCGCCCAAGTGATCGCGGGTCATCGCGCCGAGGGTAAACACGTCTTTGTCGATTTCACCGCCGAGTGGTGCATCACCTGCAAGGTTAACAAACGGGTCGCGATCAACACCGCCGTCGTAAAGGATGCCTTCAAAGCAAACAACGTGGAGTTTGTCACTGCAGACTGGACCAACGAGGATCCCAGCATCACCAAAGTCCTCGCGGAATATGGCCGCTCGGGAGTTCCCTTCTATCTCCTCTATCCCGCTGACACCTCCAAGCCACCTCTCCGCTTTGGTGACGGCATCCTTACCTCAGGTGCGATTCTTGAGGCGATTGAGAAGCTGAAATAGGATTGCCTTTCTTTCTTACCACCCTGCCGTCGTTCGAAGATGAGCCCCCCCTGTAGGGCGGCCGCTCCGGCTGCCGTGGGAGGAAAGGACATCTCAAACATGGCAGGCGGAGCGCCCGCCCTACATTTCTTCCGCTGCCCGTCAGCCCAATCGCAGAATACGTCTCGCGTTTCCTGAAAAGATTTTGGTCCTCGCTTCGGAATCTGGAACCAGCCGCCTCACATTCGCGATTTGACCGGAGCCCGAGCACTTCTCTCCGTTCCCGACAGGATCAGCACAGTCGGTCCCGAGCATCAACTTGTCCTGGTGACGGAGGAAAAAGGCGGCGGCGTGCTCCTCGTCACGGTTGATTGCATTTTTTCCCGAACCGGCGGAGAGATCTCCGAAGAGATTCGGATAATCGGACAAGTAACGGTCAGTTAGGCCACCGGGAGTGACGGGGCCGGTCGGATACATCACCTTGGGATCGTGTTTGGCGTCGATATGTCCCCACCAGGTCTGGGCGTGGCCGATGAAGTTCACCTTCGGAAAACGCTCGAGAACCTTGGGAAGACGGTCGAAGCCGTGATTGTACATGCCCTCCTGAAAATGAAGCAGAACGGGAACCTCAAACGCCTGAGCGACCTCGTAGACGCGGATCATGGCGGGAGAATCGACCTCGAGAGAGAACTTCGACTCACCGATGCCGATGGCCCCGCGTCCGAGCCATTTCTCCAGTGCTGCGACGGAACCGTCCGCGTCAGGAACCTCATTGCAGAAAAAGACGAAGGACTCGGGATGCTCCGCCGCAAAGCGTGCCGCAGCCTCGGTGCCGAAGACGCGGGCGGCGAGGCCGTTCGATTTTCCCGCATGGGTCGAGGCGAGTGCCACCTCGGAACCCGAGGGGAGGAGAACGGACTTCGAGACGCCCATCGCCTTCTGATGAGCGATCAGGTCGTCATTTCGCCGCCCCTGGAAGTTGATGTGCTGATGGATGTCGATGATCTCTTCGGTCCCATCGCTCGCTGCCAGGAAGCAAGCCGGAATGGCCGTCCCTAATCCCGCCACTTTTGTGAATTGTCTTCGGTTCATCGGCTAGTCAAACTTTCGGTCGATTATCCGGAACCCCCTCACGAACCGCGAGATGAAAAAACTCCTTCTTTGCGCCGCCACCTTCTGGTTCGGCACCGTCGCTTTTGCCCAAACCCCGCCCGAGCCCGAGATCTCCGCCGACGAGTTCCCCCGCGTTCCCGCGACCGAACCGGCCGATGTCCTTTCCACCTTCGAGGTCGAGCCGGGATTCAAACTCACGCTCGCGGCCCATGAACCCGACGTGACCGATCCCATCGCGATGACCTTTGACGAGAAGGGGCGCGCCTACGTTCTCGAAATGATCGGTTACTCCGAACGGCGCGAGGATGCGGTCTGCCGGGTCCGGCTCCTCACCGATGCCGATCACGACGGGATCTTTGAAAAAAGCTCCATCTTCAAAGATAAAATGAAGTGGCCCACCGCGATCCTCTGCTACAAGGGCGGAGTCTTCGTCGGAGCGACACCGGACCTCTATTATTTCAAGGACACCGACGGCGACGGCGTCTGCGATGAGGAAAGGACCCTCTTCACCGGCTTCGGCGAGGGCAAGCTCGAGCTGAACATGCAGGCTCTTTTCAACAGCCTGCGATGGGGACCCGACAACCGCATCTGGGGCGCGACTGCCGGCAACGGCGGGATCGTGACCCGGCCCGATGATCCGAATTTCGCTCCCGTTTCCGTGCGCGGGGCCGACTTTTCCTTCGATCCCGAGAAGCTCGATCTCCGTCCTGAAAACGGCACCGCGCAATACGGTATGAGCTACGACTCCCTCGGACGTCGCTACGTTTGCAGCAACTCGCGCCACCTCATCTGGGTCGCCTACGAGCGCCATCAGGTGAAGGAAAATCCCTGGTTCAGCCTGCCTGCGCCCCTCGTCGACATCCCCGACGACGGAGCCGCCGCGCCCGTCTATCGCATCAGCGCCGACGAACCCTGGCGTATTGTCAGGACGCGCTGGCGGGTCGCGGGGGTGGTAAAAGGCACCGTCGAGGGAGGAGGACGGGTCTCGGGCTATTTCACCTCGGCCACGGGCGTGCATCTCTACTGGGGCGATGCCTTTCCCGCCTCTTTTCGTGACAACGCCTTCATCGGTGACGTCGGCAGTAACCTCGTCCACCGCAAGGTCGTCAAGACCAATACCGGATCGGTCCAGCCCGTCGCGACCCGCGCTGTCGCGGGCGAAAAAACCGAGTTTCTCCGCAGCCGCGACAACTGGTTCCGGCCCACCAGCTTCGCGAGCGGACCCGACGGTTGCCTCTACATCACCGACATGTACCGCGAGGTCGTGGAGCATCCCTGGTCCATCCCCGCGCCCATCAAAAAACATGTCGATCTTAACAGCGGAAACGACCGGGGCCGCATCTACCGGGTCGCGCCGGAGGGCTTCAAGAATCCCGCGATTACCGACCTCGGAACGTTGTCCGACGCCGAACTCGCCGCCCTGACAAATCACCCGAACGACTGGCATCGCACCACGGCAAGACGCCTCCTCTACGAGCGCGGCAAGGCGGCCGAGCCCACGCCCGCCCACGAACCCTTCCCCGCCGGTCTCTCCTCGACGACACCGCTTCTCGACCCGATCGTCAGTTCCTCAAAGGACCCCTGGATGCGCGCCGCCGCCCTAAACTCTCTACGTTCCCCCGAGGACCTCAAGGCCGCCTGGAAGGCCTCCACGGATGGCGGCATTCGTGCTGAACTCGCCGGGATGATTGGACGCGCCAACGAGGCCACTCTTCTCGGAGCCATCGCCGACGAACTCGCCGCGGCGCACCCCGAAGCCGCCACCGTGGCCCTGCTCACGAGTCTGCGCGATGGGCTCATCCGCTCCCGGGGTGACTGGAAGACCCTCGCGGCTTCACCCCGCTGGAAGGGACTCACGGCGAAAGCCTCGGAGATCCTGACAAAACCAGCGTCCGAGTTGTCCAACCGCATCGCCGCAGTCCGTATCCTATCCCTCCTCCCCGATACAAGTTCGCAGGATCTCTTCCGGACCGTCCTTCTTGAGGGCAAACCTGATCCCGCCCTCGCCGCTGCCCTGATCGCATCCATCACCGACCTCGGGTTTCTCATTGATCGTTTCGCCTCGCTTGAACCCTCCGCTCGCGAGGAACTGGGAGGACGAATCCTCGGCGACGCGAAAAGCTCGTCCGCTTTTCTCTCCGCCATCCGCGATGACAAGGTGAAGCTCGCTGACACTCCTGCCAGTCTCATCGAAAATTTCCGCCGCCACGCCGATGCGGGGGTGCAGAAACTCGCCACTGAAATCCTGCCCCCTGTCGTGAAACGCTCCGATGTCGTCGCCCGATACCAGCCCGCCCTCGCGAAGAAAGGCGACCCGGCCAAAGGCAAACTTGCCTTCGCCAAAGTCTGCATCGCCTGCCACCAGTCTCATGAGGGTGAAGGCGTCGTCCTCGGGCCGCCCATCGCCACCTTTGCCGCCGCCGGGGCCGAGACCGTGCTCGGCCATATCCTCGATCCGAATCGTGAAGTCGCCCCGCAGTATCAGGCCTACACCTTCGAGTTTCATGAGGGTCCGCCCGCAACCGGTTACATTCTCGCCGAAAACGCAACCGAGGTGACCCTGCGCATGCCGGGTGGACTCGACAAGACATTCCCCCGCAGCGAGGTAGCCTCAATGAAGGGACTGGGACAATCACTCATGCCCGAGGGTCTTGAGGCTACCCTCACGGTGGAGGAGATGACTGATCTGCTTGCCTATTTACTGACGCCAAGGAAGTAAATGATATCGATGGGATTACACCCCCGTTGGAGTGAGGGCTTCAGCCTTTGATGACGGAGCCTACGCAAGCCTCGAACAAAGCGGCTATAACCGTCACTCCCGCACTCAGAACCGGTTCCCCGGGAATCACCGGCTGATACCTGGGTGGACAACCGGCCTCACAGAGGCCAGCTACAATTTGCCCGTGATTCCCGATTGCTCCCCGCGCCACGAAAGTGAATGATCCCTTCGCATGCTCTTTCAGATCTTTGTCGACGTCTGCCTGCCCATCCTCATTCTCATTGGGTTGGGATGGGGCTTGGACCGGCTCTTTGCCTTTGACTTGAAGACGCTGGTCAAACTGAACCTCTATCTATTTGTTCCCGCCTTCATCCTTGTTCGTCTCTCTACCTCCAACCTTTCGGGAGTAATCGGACTCAAGGTCGTTGCCTTCACCGTCTCCGTCATCCTCTCGATGGGAGCGATCAGTTGGATCGTCTGCGCGATCCGCCGCCAACCTCCGGGTGAACGCTACGCGATGAAGCTGAGCACGATGATCTACAACTGCGGGAACTGGGGCATTCCTCTGATGGCTCTCGCCTTTTCGGAACTCGGAGCGGTCATTCAGGTCTTTGTCCTCGCGACGATGAATCTGACGGGGTTTTCTCTCGGCGTTTTTCTCGCCAATGCGGGGAGCAGCGAACGTAAGGGCTGGCTCCTTCCCATCCTGAAGCAACCCTCACCCTACGCCATCCTCACCGCCCTCATCCTCCGCGCCTTCGACAACCCCCTTGAGGAGGTCATCTTTGTGTGGACCCCGCTCAACTATCTGGCGGACTCTCTCGTCGCCTTTGCCCTGCTCACCCTCGGGGTGCAGTTGTCGAAAACCAATCCGCCTCCACCGCGCGGCAATCTCGGGATCACACTCATCATCCGCCTCCTCGGTGGTCCGCTCGTCGCGACCGGGCTGACGAGGGTCTTCGGATTCGAGGGAGAAACCGCCGCCATCCTCATCCTCGGAGCGGCTGCTCCCACGGCCGTCAATACCGCCCTACTCGCTCACGAGTTCAAAGCCGACCACCGCTTTGCCGCAGCGGCAGTGCTCTATTCCACCCTCATAGCCGCCGTCGTCGTGACCTTGTTACTGGCGGTGCTGAGAGCGGGCTGGATCCCGTGGGCGGTTCCGTGAGAGGCGGAGGAACTCACAGCGCCTTCAGGTACTTCATGCTTGTTCCAATACTCGCCAGCGGATCGGGCGACTGATCCTGTTCGACGTGAGCATGAGCGACACCGGCGGCGGCGGATGCCTCGATGACGGGCTCCATCGGGATGATTCCATTGCCGAGTTCCTTAAAAGCATCGTCGGGTAATTTACCGAATTCCGGCAGGGTAAGCCCGGCCTTTAGGTCTTTGAGATGAACCTGCGAAACGCGTCCCTTGAGTTTGCCGAGGAGATCGACCGGTTCGATTCCTCCGACCTTCACCCAGAAGACATCGAGCTCGAATTTCATCTCCGGCGAGAACTCCGCCATGAAAATATCAAAGCCCGACTTCCCGTCCGCGAGAGGCTGGAATTCAAACTGGTGGTTGTGATAGGCGAGCTGGATCCCGGCCTCCTTCGCCAGAGCCGCTCCCGCATTACAGCGCTCCGCGATGAGTTTGTAGCCGTCAAGAGTTTCGCGAGTGTTCCCGTGCAGGAAGGGAATGACAAGGTGGGAAAGGCCAGCGTCCTTCGCTTGTTGCAGAACTTCCGCAAAAGGCATTACGCCCTCCTTCCCGGGGTCGGTCACTGACTCCCAGGCGAAGTGCGATGAGTTGGCCTCCATCCCGTTGTCGCGTGCCGCCTTGATCAGATTGAGCGCCGTCTCATCGGGAAAGCCGTAGGGTTCGACCTGACGATATCCGGCGGCGGCCACGGCCTTGATCGTTCCGGCGAGGTCTTCCTTGATTTGATTCCGCAGGGTGTAGAGCTGAATCCCGATGTTCTTGCGATAGGGATTGTCCGCCTCCAGCGCAAAGGACGGAAACACAAAGGTGGAGGCAAAAGTCGTTCCGAGGAAATGGCGTCGATTCATAGGGTGCCCGTTTTACAATTTGGAAAGTCTCGCGTCAATGATGCATCACAGACAGGGTCAACTCCGGGGCACCACCCTGTCTGGCCAACGCTCCTCCGAAGGCTACAGTTTCAGCTTTTTCACCAGCGTGGCCGCCTCGTCCTCCGCCGTCAGGGGTTTGAAGACGATCTCAACGCCGGACAGGAAACCGCGCAGCATTTCGACATCCGCTTCGGGGATATCGGTCGTGTGAATGCTCAACTTCTTAAGCTTGGGCAGGCCCTTCAAGGGCGTGAGATCGTCGAAGGTGAGCCGGGCCTCGAAGAGCTCCAGGGTCTCCAAAGCCGAAATCTTCGCCAGCGTAGGAATGGTCGACCCATCGAAACTGGGCGGAGAGGCGGATCCCCCCTTTGGCAGGCGTTGACCGATTTTCAGGGAGGTGAGATTCGGCAGTTTTGTCAGGGCGAGATTGCCCGCCTGGGTCTGGGCACTGTGCCAGGTCTGGAAGGATTTAAGCTGGGTGAGTTCGCCAACGGCGGAGAGCGCCTCATCTCCGGCGGTGGATCCGGCAAAGGTCAGGCGCTCCAGTTTGGGCAGGGACTTGAGATGGGCGATGCCCGATCCGGTGAAGGTTTCCAAACCCCACGAGGGATGCCAGAGGTGCAGCACCTTCAAATTCTGCAGGGCGGCGAAGTGCCGGTAACCCTCGTCGCTGAGGGTCGATTGATTGGTGCTCAGTTCCTCCAAGTCAGTGAGTCCGGCCAGCATCGGCAGGGTGATGTCGGTCAACGTTTTGCCGTTCAGGGTGAGTTTTTTCAGGCTGGTGCATTGGCCGATCAGCCGGTAGTCGGCCTCGGTGAAGGTGTCAGTGTCGACCGTGAGTTCGACGACGAGGCCTTTCTCCTCCCGGATTTTGCCACCCAGCTTCTGGAGTTCCGGGACGGAAGGCTGGGCGGAGGCTGTGGTGAGGGAGGCGGTGAGGAGCAGGGCGGAGAGGACTGGGGATTTCATTGAGAATTTCGCGGGAATTCACCTGTAGCATTTTCTTACGGGGTCACAAATGCCGAGGCAGATTACGGTGGGTCCGATCTCGCCTCGTTCCATGACGCAGGGTCAGCCGTCCAATCCCCCCAATGACGCCATCCTTTCCGGGGAATCATGGTTGACCCCCGGGAGCCAAAAGCGTCACGATGCCGCCTACCCGCATGACCGAACGCCCCACTGCCGTCCGCCACTGGATTCTTGCCGCCACCACCGCCGCGGCCTTTCTCATGTATCTCGACCGCATCTGTATGGCGGCGATCATGAACTCGGATTCGTTCAAGGAGGACATCCCCCTCGACCCGGTGATGGACGGATGGATCAAGGGCGCCTTCTTCGCCGCCTACGCCCTGGGCCAGTTGCCAGCGGGATATCTCGCGGTCCGCTTCGGGGCGAGGTCGCTGATGTCGGTTTACATCGTGCTCTGGTCGACCTTCACTGTGCTGACCGGATTTGCGACGGGTGCGATCTCTCTGCTCCTCGCCCGGGTCGGCTGCGGCCTCGCCGAAGCGGGAGCCTACCCGATCAGCAGCGGACTCCTCGCCCGGTGGTCGGAGTGGTCGAAGCGGGGTTTCACCAGCAGTGTCGTTTCCCTGGGAGGTCGGGTTGGCGGAGCAATTGCACCCTGGCTGACCGTGACCGTCATCGTCGGGTTCGGAGACTGGCGCTGGGCAGGCTGGATCTATGGAGCCGCCGGGGTTGTCTTCGCCCTCTTTTTCTGGAGAGTCTTCCGCGAACAGCCGAAGGATCATCCCTCGGTCAATCCGGCCGAGTTGGCTCTCCTCAATGCGGGACGTCCCCTTGAGACATCAACCGGGGGGAACAAAAGCTACGTCTTCCCCTGGCGCATCGCCCTGACCCATCGCAGCCTCTGGATGAATTCGGGGGCGCAGTTTTTCACCAACCTGGGCTGGGCCTTCCTCGCGGTTTCGCTTTCAAAATATCTCATCGAGGTGAAGGGCGTCGAGAAGTCACTGGCCGAAACGATCAACACCCTCGCCCTCTCCATCGGGATACTCGGGCTCATCGTCGGAGGATTTTTCACCGATGCCTGTCTGCGAAAGTGGGGCGTCCGCCTCGGGCGCATCATCCCTCTGGCAGGGTCACGATTTCTCGCGGCGATCTTTTTTGTGATCGCGATGACCCTCGACAACCCCTGGGCGCTCATGGTCGCCTTCGGCATGGCCGCCTTCTCCACCGACTTCGGTTTGCCCGCGCTCTGGGCGGGGCTTCAGGAGATGTGCGGCAAACACACCCCGCCGCTTTTCGGCTGGGCGAACATGTGGGGCAACATGGGTGCCGCCATCGGCATCTGGGTGCTGCCCGTCGTGATCAGATCCCTCGATCGCAATGGTGACTGGAGCGAGGGACTGATCTTCTGCGCGGTCGCATTTGTGCTCTCGGGTCTATTCTGCCTCGGGTTCAACGCCGAGGACAGGATGGAGGAGGCCGCTTAATCAAATATCGGATAAAAGGTGTTAAAGGCGGCCTCGCCGAATTCAGCCGGATCATTAAAGCGCCGGTTGCGATCGAGCCGGTCGATCCGGGTCATTTCCGCATCACTCAAGTCGAAGTCGAAGATCTCGATGTTGTCTTTGAGGTGGGCGACGGTCGAGGTCTTCGGAATGGTCACGGTGCCGCGTTGCACCGCCCATCTCAGGACGATCTGGCCGGGGGATTTGCCCTTCGCCCCGGCGATGGAAATCACTTCGGGATCGTCGAGGACGGACTCGTTGGCCCCGGCCATGTTCAGCGGCACGTAGGAACTTGCGCCGAAAGGAGAAAAGGCGGTCACGACGATCTTTTCCTCCTGACAAAAACGCAGAAGTCGCTGCTGGGTCAGGTAGGGGTGCATCTCAACCTGCAGGACTGAAGGCTGGATCCGTGCATAGGATTGCAGATCGCGAATGAGAGCCGTGCCGAAGTTGCAGACCCCGATTCGCTTCACGAGCCCTGCCTCGACGAGGCCCTCCATCGCGCCCCAGGTATCGGCGACCGGTACTCTGGCCGGTTTCATGGCCGGGTTCTCGGCCTCCGGATCGAAAAACCAGCCGGGAGGATAACGCTTTTCGATGGGTACGTGCGCGAGAGTGACAGGGAAATGGATCAGATAAAGATCGAGTTCGTCGAGCCCCAGGTCGGAGAGATTTTTCTCGCAGGCGGCGCGAACGTGATCGGGATGGTGATAGGTGTTCCAGAGCTTCGAGGTGATCCAGAGGTCGTCCCGCTGACAGGCTCCTGATGCGATCGCTTTTTTCAAGCCCGCTCCGACGGCCTGCTCATTTCCATAGTCACAGGCGCAATCGAAGTGCCGGTAGCCGAGGTCGACCGCCGCTGGAATCAGGTCGGGGAGGACCGCATCGGGGATCTTCCAGGTTCCCAGTCCGACTGAGGGGAAATGACCTCCATCGGCGGTCACGAAGCTTTCGGGAATTTCACTCATATCCCGAAGACATACCGAGCCTTGCCCCCGGAATCAAGCCCCCGAAAATCTTTTCGCGGTGGTTATCATGTTCGTTGACGAATTCGGGGGTGTCGCATTACTCTGGGACACAGTGCCAGCCTCTCTTCCCCTATGAAATCGCTCATTCTCGCCGCCCTCCTGTTCTGTTCGCTGCTCTCTCCTCTCGCGGCCGCTCCCGCCCTAAGTGCTGCGGATGCCGCCACCATCGCGCAGGCGGACCTTGTGGCCCGCGGCCTCGACGCAACCGTTTACATCTCCCAGATCCTTTTCAAAAAAGGAGGGCTCGGAGCTCCTGAACACTGGGAGGTTTTGTGGTCGGCCCCCTTTGATGCCCAGACGGAGGGGCGCAAGGAGTTCGGACTCCGGGTGACGATGGACGGCAACTACAAGCGTGCCGTCAAATAATCCTCTCCTGAACCTGAGACTGCCGGATCACCGGCCCAGAATCTCGATCGTTTCGCGGGTGAGATTAAGAAAGCGTCCATGGAGCTGTTCCCGCTCGTAGGGCTGCATGACGCCGTCCGCCTTGTAGTAGCCCTCGAAACGCTCCAGCTCATCGGTTTTCACCCGAATGTGTGAAAGGTCCCCGGGGCTGAGGTTTCCGCACTCACATCCCCAGGCAAGTAGCTCACCGACCCAGGCCTGGTATCCATTGACTACCGGAGTCCTCACTGCGGGAGGGACCTCAAGAAGCGGAGCCGCCTTGTCTTGAAGATCGCTGAGAAAGAAGGCGAGATTCTCCAGCAGCTCGGCGGGATAATGCTCATCGCGAATCTTCTTGCCCATCCAGAGATGAGTTCGCTCCAGTAACTGGCGATGGATCGAGAGGAGCTCACGGCCGAAGTCTTCCGTGATGCGATCCTCGACGAGAGCCGAAAGAATTGCGGTGTAATTCTCAGAAAAGGCCGACGCCATCTCCGGCGGAAGTCCCTCGCCCCGCATTCTCAACTCGTGAAGATAGAGCAGCTCCTGTATCGCGCTCAGCCTGCGGAGTTCTGTCTCCCGTGAGATCGAGAGCACCGGAAGTTCACGAATAAGGTCGTTCAGGGTTCTCTCCTGGGTTCGCGCCACCTGCTCCAGGGAATTGGCAAAAAGGCCACTGGAAGTCATCACAATGAGCCAGACAAAAGGGAGCGTTTTCATAGGCAGGGTGTCTTGTTGTAGTCATCATGAGACTCAATTATCATAATTGCAATCAATTTCGTATTTACTTTAATTTGATTAACTAATAATTTTTACGGATAATCCGTTCAGTAGTAGAACGGATTTCCCCCTTGAAAGAGATCCTGAACCCTCCCCCTCCCTCCATGAATATCGCTTCCTCCCTTCGCAACGCCGCCCTCGTGTTGATGGTCCTCACCAGCACCAGAGGTTTCGTCTCCGCCGGCCCATTCGAAAAGTCAGCGGAGAAACTGGACATCCGCATCCGTCGTGCGGCCGAACGTTTCATCGAGATGCAGGCGGAACCGGACAAACGCATCCCAGCGGATCTCATTTCCCGCGCTCACGGGATTATCATCCTGCACAAATTCAAAGCCGGCCTCATCGTGGGCGGTGAGGCAGGGAACGGAGTCGCCCTCATTCGCAACCAGCAAACCGGAACCTGGAGTGCTCCGGCCTTCATCTCCTCTGCGGAGGGGAGCTACGGCCTTCAGATTGGAGCCCAGGAAACCGACCTCATCTTTCTCCTGATGAACGAAAGCGCGCTGAAGCCGCTCCTCGGAGGCAGTATCAACGTCGGAGTTGATGTCGCGGCCACTGCCGGGCCCGCCGGTGAAAATGCCAACGTCGATACAATGACGATCAAGTCACCCATCCTCGTCTATTCAAATGCGGGCGGACTCTTCGCCGGCGCCGCCTTCAAAGGAGGCGGAATCATTCCCGCTGAAAAGAACAATGATCTCTACTACCGCCGGACGATGAACGACATCCTCTTCGACCCGGCGATCCGCCCGACTCCGACCGGTCTGCACCTCATCAATGTGATCGAGACTTACTCAGGGAAACGGGGGAATTGAGAGAAAGAAGAGAGGCAGATTGAATGTAGCCGGGGTCTTTGACCCCGGATTGGGCGAACTCGAATGTTGAACATTCAATCCGGCCTCACAGAGGCCAGCTACACAGGAACTTATTGAGCCGGCTCATTATCGCCTCCCGAACAAGGGGGTTAAGCATTCCAGCCAACCTTGTTCGCTCCAGGAACCGATAACCCGCTAAACTCAATCCTGAGACATTTCACCATAAAACCGCCGGATCGCCTCAATCACCTCGTCCGGTCGCTCCTCGAAAGCGGAATGACCGCAGTCGGGTATGACCTCAAGCCTGCCCCGACGAAACTTTGCCGCCAGCGAACGGCAGCTCTCTAATCGGACGACCGCATCCTGTTCTCCGGCGAGGACCAGGGCCGGATGTTCAAGATCCCGAAAGTCGATACCGGGAAACTCTCCGGCCATGAGGGCCTCCATGATCCCGAAAAAGGAAGATCGTGCCCCCTCGATGAGCAACTGATTCCGGTAGGTCTCGGACACCTCATCGGTCAAGATCCCCTCCCTGAAAAAAGCCCGGCTCGAGAGTGCTTTATATCTTTTCGGATTGGAAACCACCCGGCGACATAGCAGGTAAAGCAATTCCTGCCCGATGCGGCTGTGAAGATACCAGGGAAGGCGATCAAAGCCCGAGGGCGGGCTTACGAGGATCAGTTTCTGAACGGAATCAGGATGACGGACCGCGATGACTGAGGCGACCATGCCGCCGTAGGAGTGCCCGACAATAATGCCTGGAGGCAGACCGATTTTTTCCATGACCCGAACAATGAGGTCTGCTTGATCCTGGATCCGGTAGGCCCGGGCGGACTTGGGACGCTCCGTATAACCGAATCCGTTGAGATCAATCGAGACCACCCGGAAGGAGTCCTGGAGGACTGGAATGATCTCCCGGAAAGTGTAGGCCGAGGCCATGAATCCATGCAGGAGAATGAGGGTGGGCCCCTCACCTGACACCCTTACATGGATTCGTTGCCCCTCAATCTCGACAAGGTCTCCCGGCGGCAAATGCGAAATCGCTTTGTCGTAGCTCACCAGTTCCGAAAGGCCGCCAAATACTCTGCGTGCCATGGTTCAGTCCACCACCGGAATACCGATCCCCTTTGCCATGAGCGTCGCCAAAAGCGGCAACAAGAGGAGGAGCAGCAACTCAACCCTAACACTCCAGACGAGGGCGGATGGAATTACGACTTCCTCGCTCTGCTCTCCCTTCCGGTTTTTCCCGAGAAACACACTCGGGTAAATCGAGACAATCCCAATGATCAGAAAAAGGGTGAGTTTGGTGTGGAACACGGGATTCGAGGAATAGAAGGCGGCCGGCTTGCCGATCCATAACCACTGCGCAAGCCCCGTCGCCAGCACCAGCACAACGGAGATCGCATAGGCGATATCGAAGCGTTGCGCGACCGCGACCCGGGCCCGGGTGATCGTTCCGCGCAAGATCAGGTGCTGTCCAAGAACCGCCGCAAACACGACAAAGATCGAAACGAAGTGGAGATAGCGGATCAGGATCTCGGTAATCATGGTTCGGAATGATACGAAGGGAAGAGGGAAAAAAGACGTCCTACCACTTCATCACTTTGCCGAGAAAGGAACGCACCACCTCCGTCTTTGGTGAGGTGAAAAGTGTTTCCCCTTTCCCCGACTCAACCAGCTGTCCCCGGGCCAAAAAGACCACCTCGTCGGCACAACTGCGGGCAAAGCCCATCTCATGGGTAGAAAGAATGATGCGCTGACCTGCCTGACAAAGTTCCTCCACCACATCGAGAACCTCGGCTTTCATCTCCGGATCGAGCGCGGAGGTCGGTTCGTCCAGCAGCAGCAAGGCCGGTTCGTGCGCCATGGATCTGGCCAGGGCGATGCGCTGCTGTTGGCCGCCGGAGAGCTCTGCCGGCATCTTTCCGAGATGGGCGGACATGCCGAACCGTTCCACGACCTCCTGCGCCCGGTCGCGGGCACGGTCGCGTGTCCATCCGTGTACCTCGACAAGAGGCAGGACGATGTTCTCCAGAGCGGAGAGATGGGGAAAAAGATTAAACGACTGGAAAAGAAAGCCGTTCCTCTTCCGGAATTCCCTGAGGCCATCCTCCGAGTGAGGGAGTTCCTTTCCGTCCAGACGGATTGTCCCCGAATCCGGAACCTCAAGACCGCCGAGAAGTCGGAGCAGGGTCGATTTGCCGCCCCCCGATGGGCCGATCAGGGCGAGCACCTGCACTGAATCATCGAGTTGCAGCGAGAACCCGTCGACCGCGCGGGTCGCTCCGTAATGCCGGCTCAGGTGTTGAATCTCAATGCTCATACCGGAAGCGGTTCTCGAGATAACGGCTCAAGAGGGAGATGGGGAAAGTCAGCAGGAAATAGCCGAAGATCAGCGGCAGATAGGCCTCGAAGGTGGAATACGAATTCGCGTTGATCTCGCGGGACTGCATCGTGAACTCGTGCACGCTGATCACAAAGAGCAGCGACGAGTCCTTGATGAGATTCGCAAACTGGCCGGCCGACGCCGGAAGGACCCGGCGGATTGCCTGGGGGATCACGACGAAACGATAGGTCTGCCATCCGGTAAACCCGATGGCCCGGGCCGAGAGCCACTGTGATCTCGGAATCGATTCGATCCCTCCGCGGAAGATCTCTGAAAGGTAGGCAGCAGAAAAACAGGAAAGCACAACGACCCCGACTCCGAAACGACTGTCCCAACCGACCGAGTTCGCAATCAGGTAATAGCCGATCAGGATCTGGGTGAGGAGCGGTGTGCCGCGAATAAACTCAACAAAGATCCGGCAGAGAACTGAGGGTAAACGGTGCCCGGAGAGTTGACCTCCCGTCAGGAGAACCCCGATCACGACGCTGAGGACGAGGGCTGCCGCTGAAACGAGTAAAGTCACCCACCAACCCGAGATCAGATTTCCCCAGTAGGGCCGGATCGCCTCCCAATGGTAATCATGGGAAGCGACCACCCAGAGAACAAAACAGAAGGTCGTGAGGAGAACGACCGAAACCACAGTGCTGATGAGATATTTCAACACGGTAGTGAATCAGACAGTTTCCGCCGTGAGGCGATGAGTCGGAACCGGCATCCCGGGTCGAAAATGTTCCAGATGGGCAATACGGAAGAGCAGTCCGCGCGCCACCGCGATCGCCTCCTCCAGCGCTCCCTGCGCCGCCTCCTCCAAAGTCGCCGGATCGACCTCAGCCCGAATATTGAGAAGCAGTTCACCGTCCTCAAGCGGTTCATAGAGCCGATGCGATAGCTCGGGCAACGAATCGCCCCGCACCAGGTTGATCGCGGCAATTTCGTAGGGATCTCCCATCGGCGTCAGGGTCATCTTGAGATGGGCGACTTCCGCTCCGGCCTGTTCGAGTCGGCTCTTGAGCGTCATCGCGAGGGATTCGAGCAACTCATTTCCGTCAAATTCATCCACTGCCTTTCCATCGCACTTGATCTCGACGGTGGCATTGAGCCAGCCGAGGAGTGCCTCGCCCTCGCCGTAGCGGTCGTAGTCGATTTCGAGAAAGCGCTTCGTGTTCATCTCCGCATTCAGGACCGCTTCAAACCAGGCTTCGCATCCGGTTCCCTCGCGGGCCGAGACTTCGAAGATCGTCGCTTCAGGAAACTCCCGGCCGAGGGCGGCAACGAGTTCAGAGCGCTTTGTCTCATCGAGAAGATCGAGCTTGTTCACGACAATGAACTCGGCCTCTTCGAGCTGTTTCCGATAAATGTAGAGAACGTTCTCGGAAAATTTCCTTCCCTCCGCGAGACCGAGAATCTGTCCGGCCCGGACGGGATCCACGAGCACACTGAGCGGAGCGACCCGGTAATCATCGCCGTAGATTTTCTGAAGCGGAAGACTCACCGTGGCGACCAGATCGGTGCAACTCCCCACCGGCTCGGCGAGAAAGACATCGGGACGATTCGCTTCGGTCAGGGTGGTGGCGGCGTCGATCAGGGAGTTGAAACGACAGCAAAAACATCCGCCGGAGATTTCCTCAACGGGAAACTGATTCGAACGCCCGATCGCCGAATCGACGAGACCGGCACCCTGATCATTGGTGATGAGACCCACCCGGGTGCCCCGCTCATCGAGGTAGCGTGCGAAGCGCTGAATCAACGTGGTTTTCCCCGCCCCGAGGAAACCTCCAATCATGATGTACTGGGATGGCATCGCGAAAGGTCGACGCGCACGGGCCAAGATTCAAGGGCGGGCTCGGGCCTTACTTCGGCTCTTCCTTGGCCACAATTTTTTCACTTCCCGGAAATTTGAAATCGGTGACACCAACCCCCCGTGGTCCGAAGACTTCCGCAGCCACCTTCCCATCAGCCTCAAAAGCGACAACCGCCCAACTCCACTCTAATTTCTGGAGCTCTTTGTTGATAGGGAAGTAGACCGGATACCATTCGTTGGCATCCGCGATGATGGGAAGCCCGACGTATCTCGATTGTCCGAGATTCGCCAGCGCCGGTCCATTACGGGTGGCGACAAGTGCTTTGGATTCACTGAAAAAGTAGGCCTTGGCGGTGATCTTTTTCGGGAGTTCTCCCTTCACCCGAATCTCCGTGGCCAAGCTGTCGTATTTCGACTCCCACTTGCCGTCAACTGAGACACTGTGAGGAGTCTCCTCACGTTTGATTGATTTTATCTCGGGCACCAGATTCACGGATGCCGATTCCACGCCGGGCGCTTCGGTTTCTGTGGCCATTTTTTCGACCAGGGCAGGATCCCAATCGGGGAAAAGGAGTTTCTTCTCATCAAAGTTGAGCGTCATCAGATCGGATTTTGGATCTGCGAGGGCACCCGCTTCCGACTTGTTTCCAAACACGATCAAT
This sequence comes from Akkermansiaceae bacterium UBA2381, assembly GCA_002344215.1. GTDB lineage: Bacteria > Verrucomicrobiota > Verrucomicrobiia > Verrucomicrobiales > DEV007 > Arctic95D-9. The sequence goes on along the minus strand of DDSV01000023.1, from coordinate 109,970 downwards.
ACGGTTTTCCATCTTCTTTCATTGATCGCCGTGGAGATGGGAAAGTAGACATGATACTTCCCTCCCGGTTCAAATCGCTCCGGCATCGTCACGTATTTGCCGGATTCATCCTGCCTCCTCGGAGGGGCCTTGAAACGCTCAATCTCCTCGCCATCCTTGTCGTAAAAATACGCCTTCACGAGTACTTCGCTCAGGGGTGTCGATCCGTGGTAGCGAAGCTCGGCCTCAATGCACTCGATCCCGTGTTCCCATCCATTCTTGGTCCCGATATAGCCGGGAACTTTTTCCTGCCGGATCCTGAACACCTCAAAATCCTTCGACAACACGGGCTCAGCCGAATCCAGCGAAGCAGCCAGCCCCGCCGTTTTCACATACTCCTGATCTTCGGCGCTCAGAAGATTAAGCGGCACATCCCCGCGCCAACCGTCACTCTTTTGAATATTGATAGTCCCGTTTCCGTTGTCCTTGAGCAGCTTGGCTTCGATCACGTTTCCCCGGGTGTCTTTCCACTTTCGGAACTCGGAGGCGTCCTGCGCCGATAAGGTGAGAGAGAGAACAAAAAAGAAACCGATCACTTTTTTCATCGTATATCCGGGTTTTGTTGCCTGAAGACTGACTCCTCTGCGACGGGGCGTCCCCTGCGAAGGGCTCGGGAATGGAGAAGTCTCTCCAATACTCCGTTCAGGAGAACATCAGAGACTCAGACGGTCAAGAGTCATTTCCGCACGATAATGCCCACGAAACAGTCAGTTCCGGGGTCGTTTACCGTCGATAAACAGGCCGGAGACCTGTTCTACTTTTTCTTAACAAGTGACTCGAGGTAGTCGAGCAGGCTGGCCATTTCGTGGACGGTGAAGTTGCCCATCAAACCCGGGGGCATCATGCTCGTGGGTAGGGTTTCGCGCTTGGTGATCTCGGCCTTGGCGATCGGGTGCTCCTGCGAGGCAATGTCGCGCAGAGTGACTTTTTCGCCCTGCTCGTCGGTGACAAATCCCATCTGCATGGATCCGTCTTTCAGAGTGATCACATTCGTGGCGAAACCCTGGGCGATTGTCTTGTTCGGATCGAGAATATTGAGGGCGAGGTCGGGACGCTTGTAGGTCTCGACGATATTGCCGAGGTAGGGTCCCTTCGGCTTTTCACTCTGGCTCACGGTGTGACAGGCACTGCAAGTGGCCCGTGCAAAGACCGATTCACCCAGGGCAACGTCGCCTCCCTTGTGGGCGAGGACTTCGGCGAGGGCTTTGTCAGGCGCGAGGGTCGCGATCTTCGGTGTTTTGTCCTCACCTTTGGCCTGAAGCTTGAGATCCTTCACCGCTGCCCTGGCGGCCTTCGCCACGGCAGGATCGACATCGTTCACCGCGACAAGAATACGGTCGTCGAGGGAGCGATTCTTCGTCTTCACCGCCGCGGCGATGAGAACCGCCTTCTGGGCCGGCACGTTCCAGGCGAGGTCGAGTGCTTTTTTCGAAAGCTCGCGCGACTCGGGTGAACCCACTGTGCGCGAGGCGAGGGCGATGACGGCGGCGTGTGACCAGAAGCCCTCGGGCGTGCCGGGTTTCTCCACAGCGATCTTCTCGAGAGCGAGGTGATGATTCTCAAGCTTGGGCGACTGGAGAAAAGCGTAGACCGCATCATCAAGATTCTTTTCGGCATCAGTGAGGGCGGTGCGGGCATACTTCTGATCACTCTTCGCCTTGACCGGATCGGGGTTCTCTCCGGCGACTTTCACCGCGGCGCGCAATTCGTCGACTTTGGCAGTGAGACCGGTAAAGGCGGAAAGGGTCGCATTGAAGGGCTCGTCTCCGTCCAGTTTCACCAGGGCAAGGACGGCACGGGAAAGCGTCGCCGGATCGGACTCGGCGTTTTTGGCGGCAGCGAGCAGAATGGCAATTCCCTCGGCCGGAATGGACTCTGCAGTGGCAAGCTGCTGCACGGCGTCGGGAACGATGGAGGGATTGTCCTTCGCAAGACTGAGGATGCGCATGAGCGCGTCGTTCGACTGGAGCCGGTTGCGGCTCATTTCTTTCACGAGGAAGGAGGCCTCCTCGGGCGAAGCGGCGTCGAGAGTCGTTTTGAGCGCGGCGAGGATCTTGTCGGTCTCCGCCCACTTCACCGGCTGGTAGTAGGGACCACGGGTGTCGGGACGTGTCCCCCAACTATCGCCTGTCCATTCGCCTTCGCGCTGGGCGAGGCGGCAGAGGGTGGCAAGGAGGAGCTGGCGGATCTCGGGACGTTTTTCGGCGGTGAGTTTGGCAATCAGGTCATCGACGATTCCGGGGACATCGTGCATGCGCATGAGGGCGAAAGCGGCGCCTTTCGGATTCGGGCCGGAAAGGAGCGCTTCGAGGGCGGCGTCCTTCGCGCCGAGACGGGCGAGAGCCTGGAAGGCAGTGTGGGCGATGCGCGGATCGGAGTCGGCGAGGAGGGTGGCGACGGAAGGGGCTGCCTGCTTCAGCATCACGCGGGCGGCGGCTACCGCAGCTTCACTGCGGGTGCGGGGATCCTCACTCTTCGCTGCATCGGAGATCCACTCCACCGGAAGAGTCGGAAAATCACCGGCAGCGCGGAGAACATAGGGAGCAAGGTCTTCATCCTGCCGAATAGCATCCAGCGCGTCAGTCGCGGAGTCACCGCGTTGGGAAATCGCATAAATCGCGGCAACTCGTGCCTTGAGATCTTTGTCAGGATTCTTCGCCAGCGCCAGGAGTGCCTCGGATAGAACAGGGTTCGGCTCGCGACGCAACAGTGTCCGTTGCGCGGTCAAGGTGCGGATGTGACTCGGAGAATCGAGCGCAGCAACCAGTTCGGTGTCGCTCAGCTTCTCAAAATCAGGCAACGGCTCGGGTTTGAATTCCTTCGGAGTGACCCTGACAATGTAGCCCACCTCGGGGCCCTCCCACTTGAAGGTCGCGGGTCCTTTCCAGCTTGCCTGGTAGACGGCGCTCATCCCGTCGACATCGGCGTCGGTGGGCCGGGTCATACCGATGAAAGTGCGGGGTTCGGTAACCTCGGCAAAGCTTGCCCCCTGGCGCTGGACGGTGTGGTGAAAGGATCCGGCCCGTCCCCAGTCGCAGGTGATGGGAGCACCGTTCCACTCGTCGGGGAAGCCGGGCTCGTGCAGATAGACGGATCCGCACCCGGAACCGCCTCCGTAGTCGGCGAGAGGCGGGACATGCTCGTCGCCGAAGTTCTTGTAGAGGCGGGGGTAACCGTGGTCCTCAAGTCCGGAGAAGTGGTGGAAACGCACGTCCCAGCCACCGCCGTCATTGGTGTTGTCGCGGGCGAAGAGGTCGCAGAGCGGGCTCATCGGGGTGCCGAGGATGTTGCGGGTGCCGGTGGCGTAGATCTCGAGTCCCGAACCATCAGGACGGAAGCGGATGACACCGCCGGCGCGGTGCTGGAGGGTGCGTCCGTCGGTGCCGGTCGCCTTCATAAATCCGAAGTCGCCTCCGGCCACGTAAATCCAGCCATCGATGCCGAGTTCAAGTCCGTTCGTGGTGTGGTCGGCGGGACGTCCTGAAAAGTCGAAGGCGATGCCGTCGATGAGTTTCTTCGATTCCTCGGAGATGCCATCGCCGTCGCGGTCAAAATACACGCTGATGTGCGGCGGGTGGAGCAGGTAAAGCCGATCGTGGTCCCAGATGAGTCCGCGCGGAGAATCGACGTTCTTGATGAACTCGGTCACCTCGTCGGCGCGCCCGTCACCGTCCTTGTCGCGGAGTCGGAGGACCCGTCCCCGGCCCGGTTCGCGACCGAGGGAGCCGTTGCCGTCACTGGAGACGTAGAGATCTCCGTTGGGCGCGGCGCCGACGTAGACGGGGTAGTTGGCGGCCTGCCAGTTGGAGAAGAGAGAGACATTAAATCCGTCAGGCACCTTCACATCCTTCAGGATTTCGGCTTCCTCGGAAGCGGAAAGCTTCACGATCTTCGGCGCGATGTTGCCGCTCTTGGCATAAGGGTCGGCTTCTTTGGCCGCGGCAGCCTGCTGCTTCGCGTCGAGCTTGGGATGGAGTTTTGTCAGGGTGGGGCCAACCAGGGAAATCTCGCGAATGCTCGCCCATCCGCCGGTGCTGGTTCCAGTGCAGGTGATCTTGAGGAACTTCACGTCCCTGGCTTCGAAGATCGCGTGGGTGTCGCCGGGTTTGGGTTCACTTGTCAGATCGGCGAGGACGGTCCAGGCCTTGCCGTCGGTTGAAGCTTCGAGCCGGGTCTTATAGGCATTGTTGCCGCTCTCCCATGCGATTTTGGCTTCAGTCAGGGTCTGCGGTTTCTCGAATTCGAGTTGAAGCCACTGCGGCGGCGATCCGTTCGCGGCGCACCAGCGGGTGTCCCGGTTCCCGTCGATGGCGTGCCAGACGAGATTGTTTTTGCCCGTCTCCTCGCTGCTCGCGGTGACGGTGGCAAGTGTCGCGTCTTTCGGCGCGGGAGCCGGCGCGGCCGCCTTCGGTGGTGCCGGGGGGACGGGATTCGCCGGGACAAAGGTGACCACGTTTTTCCCGGTAAAGGCCGTGCCCAGATAACCGGGCGTCTCGAGTTTACCGCAGGCCCAGAGGAGACCGCGAGTGACGAGGTCAAGATAGCGGGCGTCGGCGACGGTGTCGTTGTTATGCCCTATGGTCGTGCTGAAACTGCGGGCACCGGACTTCTCGTTGGTCCAGGCGACAATGGAATTAACCGCGGTCCCTTTTACCATCTGTTTCCCCATCGCGAGCGGATGCGCATCGAAAACATTCACATTGTTGTAGAGTTCCTCTTTGATCGTAGTCCAATCAGCGAGAGGCTTCGTGATCGGATGCTCTTTGTCGACGTAGGTAATCTCAATGGACTCCTGAGGACCATGGGAGGCGGATTGGATACCAAGGTGCTTGAACCATCCGTCCGTTCCAGTACGGAAACTGTGCATCGCGCAGTGCAGATGAACCGCGGGCACGGTTTGATGGGCATCGAGGATGCGCTTTAACAAGGCAAGATCCCTGGCTCCGGCGGCGCATTCATCGTGAATAATGACGTCGTATCCCCTGGCCCAATCGGGATTGTCATAGAGCGGCAGAGGAGGAGTCACCGACTTGTCATCCGTCCAGACAACATCGACCTGCACATTGGCGCGGGCCTGAATGCCCTTAAAAAGCAGTTCGTGCTGTTTGGCGTAGTCATGACAGCATCCGCCGGCAACAAGCAGGGCCTTGAGCGGTTTGGTTTCGGCCTGCAGAGAGGCGGCAGCGACCAGCAGGAAAAGAACAAGGGCGTTTTTCATAAAGGAGTTCCGGGGGGGACAAAAAAGACGGGGTTTCGACCTCGGGGCCGTTCAATACCCTTCCTGCTGCATTTTTTCAATGAGCGCATTGAGGTGTTCGATGTAGCCGTGAACGTCGACGCTGGTCTCTTCGGGCTGTCCCTCGACGGCATAGAGCCAGCCGTCTACGTAGGGAGAGCTTTTCACGATGCAGGCGTCGACCTCGAGGATGGGATTGCCCCCGGCAAAAGCGCCTTCCATGACGCAGAACAAATCACTCGCCGCCTTGAAGCCCTCAACGTAGCCGATCTGATCGCCCGACGACACCGTGTCACCCGGCTTCACTTCGAATTGCGCCTCGACCAGTTCACCGAGCATCCGGGTCGCGAACTTGGTGAACCCGACCCGCCATAGACCCGGTGTTTCCGGATCCTCGACCATCCAGAAGTGACTCAGTGAATAACGAAAATGAGAGGGCAGCCTGGCTGAGAACCTCGCGTGTTTGTAGCGGACAAATTCCATTTCCATAGCTCACCGTTATCCTAAAAATTTCGCGCGCAGGAATTCGCCGAGCATCACCGCCTTGGGTAGCCGGTAGCGCCGCTCATACACCCGGTAACCATCCTTTTCCATCCCGTCGAGGATGGCCGAATAGATACGTCTCATCAACTCCGCCGAGCGCATCGAAGTCCGATCCGCCTTCGGAAGCGCTTCCGCCGCGGCCTTGTAAAAGGATCGCGCGCGATCAGTCTCATGCTTCATGAGCCGTTCGAACTTCGCCCGGTCGGGCTTTTGATCGAGGATCATCTTTTCGGTGAGACCGAAACGTTTCAGGTCCTCGAGCGGCAGATAGAGCCGTCCCTCCCGTGCGTCCTCACCGACATCGCGCAGAATGTTGGTCCACTGGAGGGCATACCCCAGTTGCTCGGCATAAACACGGGTCGCGGGATCGGTGTATCCGAAAATCTCGATGCTCACCAGACCGACCGCACTGGCGACGCAGTAGCAATAATACTGAAGGTCCGCAGCCGTTTCAAATCGCTGCGGCTCCAGATCCATTTCCATCCCGGTGATAATAGAATCGAGGTCGGCTGTTTCGAGGGTATAGCTCCGGCACAGTTCCATGAACTCCTGCTCAATGCCGGCAAGCGGCTCCGTCAGCCGTCCATGAATGAGATCCCTCCATCTCGTCAATCCGGCACGGCGCTCTTCAAGCGAATACCCCTGGTCGTCGACGATGTCATCGACAACACGGCAGAAAGCGTAAAAGACGCGCATGTCGTCGCGCTTCCGCCGGGGCAGGACAGCGAGGGCAAAGGCGAGATTCGAGCCGCTGCGGCTCACAATCTCACGGGCGCTGTCAGTAACGGGGTCCAACGCAACTCAATCGACGTTCCCGAAATGATGACCGAAGGGGTAATAAACAAAGGCCGCCCTTCCCACGATATTTTCCTCAGGCACGACCCCCCAGTTTCTTGAATCCGAACTGTTGGCGCTGTTATCACCGAGCGCCCAGTAAGCCCCCTTGGGCAGGCTCACCTCCCGGGTTCCCTGCGCGGTGTAGCCCGTGTAATAACCCTCCTTGGCCATGACACGCTGCAAGCCCGGCTCTTTCGCGACTTCACCATTGATCTTCAACATGGGAGGATCGATCTCGACCTGGTCTCCGGGCTGGCCCCCGATACGTTTGATGTAATGCTGCGAGCCCTGGCGCGGATCATCGAGGGTGCTTTGGATGGCTCCGATGTTCTGGGTGTCGAAGACAAAGACCTCTCCCCGCTCGGGCTTCTTGAAATGGTAGATCCATTTGTTCACCACGAGTTGATCACCCGTGTCGACATATCCCCTCGCGATGATGTCACCCGCTTTAACCGGAACGAGGCGGGAGCCCCCCGGACCCGAGATCAGTCCGATGTTGAGCAGACTCTGCACCCGCGACTCTGTTCCCGGAGCACTGAAGGTCTGGCCGTTTTTTGTCTTCAGATAGGTTCTCGGAAAAAAGATGAAGTGAGTCTTCCCGTAAAAGTGATCGCGGTCGAGAATGAGAACGTCGTCCTCCTGCACCACCCACTCGACGTGGCTGCGGCCATACCAGAATTTGTCCCAGAGCAACTTGGGCAGGGCGGGCCTCTCATATCCCTCGGGCGCGTTTCGCTCCGCATGCGGATTCATCTCCTCGGTGGGATAGGCAATGATTCCGTTCAGGGTCGGCTGCATTGATCCGGTCGGGATCTTGAACTGCTGGATGAAATACGCGCGAATTCCCATCGCAATGACGACAGCGACAAAGATCACCTCGATGTTCTCTTTCAGCGCCGAAGGCTTGTAGTCCTTGACCGATTTCTTGCAGGTCTCGGTAAGATCCTCGGCGAGCGCCTCCAGATCCTTCCGCTTTTTCGCGGTATCCTGCAACCCCTCGAGGAAGGCGGCGTTTTTGGAAACGATCTCCTCCTTCTTCGCCTCGGGAATGAGGTCGTCGTTGTATCGCAGGAATTTTTTGACCCCTTTGGTCAGGGCAACTCCCTCTTTGCGACCGCGCTTGTCGAGCGGGCGTTCAGCGAGTTCTTCTTTCGTGGGTTTGCTAAAAAGGAACATCTTCAAAGTTTAAAGTTTCAGGTTTCTGACTTCTGCATTCCAGCTCCTGTATCCGAGTTCCTCAATCCCCCGATTTCAGGACTTTAATAAAGGCATCCTGTGGGATGTTGACCTTGCCGATGGCCTTCATCTTTTTCTTACCTTCTTTCTGCTTGTCGAGCAGTTTCCGTTTCCGGGAGATGTCACCGCCGTAACATTTGGCGGTCACGTTTTTCCGGAGGGCACTGATACTCTCACGGGCGATGATCTTGGCACCGATGGTGGCCTGGATCGCAACGGTGAAGAGCTGCTGGGGAATCACGTCCCTCAGCTTTGCGCAAAGCTGGCGTCCCCGCGACTCGGCCTTGTCGCGGTGCACAATCACCGAAAAGGCATCGACCGACTCCCCGGCGATGAGAATATCCATCTTCACGAGTTTACCGGGCTGATATTCCCAGTGCTCGTAATCCATGCTGCCGTAGCCGCGGGTCATGCTCTTGAGGCGGTCGTTGAAATCGACAAGAATCTCGTTGAGCGGCAGGATCGCTGTCAGGAGAACGCGGCCCGCGTCAAGCGTCTCGGTGTTGACCAGTTCTCCCCGTTTTTCGGCGACCAGCTTCATGATCTCGCCGATGTACTCGTTCGGAGACATGACGTAGGCTTTGACGGTTGGTTCGCAAATTTCGAGGATACTCTGGGGCTCAGGAAGAAAGCTGGGGTTATCGACCTCGATCTCCGACCCATCGGTGAGCTTCACCTTGTAGACCACACCCGGGTAGGTCGAGATCACGTCCATGTTGAACTCACGGCGGAGACGCTCCTGCACGATCTCCATGTGGAGGAGTCCGAGGAATCCGCAACGGAATCCGAATCCGAGAGCGACCGAACTTTCCGCCTGATAACTGAAAGCCGAGTCGTTGATCTGCAGCTTGCCCATAGCGAGCTTGAGTTGTTCGAAGTCCTCGGTCGAGATCGGATAAATCCCGCTGAAGACCATGGGCTGGATCTCCTTGAAGCCGGGAAGCGGCTCGGTCGCGGAGATGCGAGTGTCGGTGATGGTGTCGCCGATTTTCACCTCGGTCGACGATTTCATGTTCGCGATGAGGTAACCGACATCACCGGGGAAGAGCTTCTCGCGGGGAAACTGCTTGGGCGTAAAGACACCCACTTCCTTGACCTCGTAGGTCTTGCCTGTGGCCATCATGCGGATTGTGGTGCCGCGTTTGATCTGGCCGCTGACGACCCGTACGTAGCTGACGACGCCGCGGTAGGTATCAAAAACCGAGTCGAAAACGAGAGCCCGAAGAATCTCGTCAGTCGGCTTCTTCGGTGCCGGAATACGTTTTACGATGGCTTCGAGGATGTTTTCAATTCCAATGCCCATCTTGGCACTGGCCTCGATCGCCTCATCCCCCGGAATCGCGAGAATGTCCTCAAGTTGCTTCTTCACTGCCGGAACATCGGCGCTGGGAAGGTCGATCTTGTTGATCACCGGAATGACATGAAGTCCGGCCAACTGGGCGAGATGCATGTTCGCCACCGTCTGGGCCTCAACCCCTTGGGCGGCATCCACGAGGAGCAGTGCACCCTCGCAGGCGGCGAGGGACCGGCTCACTTCGTAGGAGAAATCGACGTGCCCGGGAGTGTCAGCAAGATTGAGCTGGTAGGTCTTCCCGTCCTTGGCGAGATATTTCATCGTCACCGGGTGCGATTTGATCGTAATACCCCGCTCCCGCTCCAGATCCATCGAGTCGAGAAGCTGATCCTGCTTTTCCCGCTGTGAAATGGTTGCCGTCGTCTCGAGAAGACGATCCGAAAGGGTCGTCTTGCCGTGATCGATATGGGCAATGATGGAAAAATTCCTTGTCAGTTCAATGGACATCGTCAAAAGGGCGCAAACTTAGTGTGATCCGCCCGAAAGTAAAGCCGCTCCTCGAAGCCGCCTTCGGCCCCCGCGGGACTGCAATTCCCATAATTCGACGGTTCAGGGAACCCGTATTTCCAGGAGATGATCGACGTGGTCGTCCAAGAGAAGGAGGGTTTTGCCGGTCAATTCCTTTCCGTCGAGAAAGCGCTGTTCTCCTCCGACAGGGAGGGTGCCCTGTCGAACAATCGTGATGTGGTAAAAAGTCTCCCGAAAGCGGTAGTGAATTTTGAAGGAATCCCATCCCCGGGGGAGATGCGGGGTCAGAGTCAACTGATCCCTCTCGACTTCGAGACCAAAGAGGGTTTCGATGATGAGCCGGTACATCCAGCCCGCAGACCCGGTGTACCAGCTCCAGCCTCCCCGTCCGATGTTCGGCGCAACCGAATAGATGTCTGCGGCCACGACGTAGGGTTCGATCTTGTATCGCTCCACCCCGGCCGGGTCGATTGCATGACGGATCGGATTGAGGAGCGAGAACAGCTCCCAGGCTTTTTCGGTTTCACCCATCACCGCAAAGGCCATCGCGGTCCAGATCGCCGCATGGGTGTACTGACCACCGTTCTCCCGCACCCCGGGGATGTATCCCTTGATGTAACCGGGCTCGAGGGAGGATTTGTCAAAGGGAGGATCAAAAAGCTGAATCAATCCCGAATCTCTCCGGACGAGCCTCTCATCAACCATCTTCATCCCGAGGCGCGCCCTCTCCGGATCTCCCGCTCCTGAAAGAACGGCCCAGCTCTGGGCGATGGAGTCGATCTGGCACTCCTCGTTCGAGGCCGAACCCAGTGGGGTGCCATCATCAAAATAGGCGCGTCGGTAACGGAGTCTATCGTCAGGGTAACGGGGGTATTCAGCCCCCGCTCAGAATAGAAGCTCATTTCGTCGGTGCTCCAGGTTGTCTCCATCACCGATCAGAAGATGGAGGTCATCGCCACGACCGACACCCTGCCGTCGAAAAAAAGCAAAAGCGCCAAGGTTAGCGAACCCACCGGCAAAGAGCAATACGGCATCGGGACCGCCGAGACCACCTATCCCAAAGTGGTCCAGGCCGAACTGCAGTTCCATGTCGGCGAACTCGAAAAAGCCCTCTACGCCAAAGTCGTCAAAAAATGCGGCAACCGGAACTACTGGGACGAATGGGCCAAAGACATCGCCAAAATCGCCCAGACCCACATCACCCGCATCACCACCATCGTCGGCGATCCGAAGAACGAAAAAGAAGTCGCCGCCTTCACCGCCTTCGCGAACGAACTCCGCGACGATCTCAATGACTCCATCAGCGACGGCGAAGTCATCGAGATGCTCGCCCAGCACCTCATCACCAAACCCGTCTTCGACGCCCTCTTCAAAGACTACAGCTTCGCGAGCCACAATCCCGTCTCGCAGGCCATGCAGCAGGTCCTCGACGTGCTGCACGAGCACCGTCTCGAGAAGGAGGCCGCCACCCTCGACAAATTCTACGCCAGCGTCGAGATGCGCGCCGCCGGGATCGACAGCGCCGAGGGCAAACAGAAGATCGTCGTCGAGCTCTACGACAAATTTTTCCGCAACGCCTTCCCCAAGATGACCGAGCGCCTCGGCATCGTCTACACCCCCGTCGAGGTCGTTGACTTCATCATCCACAGCGTCAACGATCTCTTGCAGGAGGAGTTCGGCCAGACCCTCGGGAGCGAGGGGGTCCACATCATCGATCCATTCACCGGCACCGGAACCTTCATCACCAGGCTCCTCCAGAGTGGACTGATCAGCCCCGAGCAGCTCCCCCACAAATACAAACACGAGATCCACGCGAACGAGATCGTGCTGCTCGCCTACTACATCGCCGCGATCAATATCGAGGCGGTCTATCACTCGCTGGTGGGCGGCAAGTACGAGCCCTTTCAGGGGATTTGTTTGACCGATACCTTCCAGTTGTACGAGAAGGGCGACATGATCAGCGATCTGCTGACGAACAATAGCGACCGGAGGAAACGGCAGAAGGCGCTGGATATTCGGGTGATTGTGGGGAATCCGCCTTATTCCAAGGGGCAGGAGAACGCGAATGATAACAATCAGAATATCGCGTATCCCGGATTGGATGATCGTATCCGAAACACCTATGCCGACCTCTCCGCCGCGACGAACAACAATTCGCTATACGACAGCTATATCCGCGCAATCCGCTGGGCCAGCGATCGCATTGGAAAAAGCGGTATTATTGGTTTCGTAACGAATGCCGGGTGGATCGACGGACGGGCCGCCGACGGACTTCGAAAATCCCTCGCAGGCGAATTCTGCCGTATCCACGTGTTCCACCTCCGCGGCAACCAACGAACATCGGGCGAGCAGTCACGGCGCGAAGGCGGCAAGATCTTCGGCAGTGGCAGCCGCGCCCCCATCGCAATTAGCTTCTTTGTCAAACGCCCGGCAATTCAAGAGGGTCAGGTCGATGGCAAGACCGTGTCAGGAGAGGTTGCAGAGATCTTCTTCCATGACATCGGTGACTACTTAAGCACGGAGCAGAAGCTGGAGCGCGTCCGTGATTTTGGAAGTATTGATGGGCTCGCAGCAGCGAATGCATGGGAAAAAATCATCCCTGACGACAGCGGGGACTGGATCAATCAAGCGGACCGATCTTACCGCTTCTTCGCGCTGATGGGTGACAAGAAGACAACAGAAATAACCATCTTTCATAGCTACTCAAGCGGAGTTCAAACAAACCGCGATTCGTGGGTATACAATTTTTCTGTTAACCAACTCACGCTCAAGATTCAGACATTGATCGGGACATATAATGCTGAGATCTCACATCGGGAAAAGAATCCAGCTCATGAACCTGATTCCGATGAAAAATTGATTAAGTGGTCGAGTAGCCTCCGCTCCAGTTACGAAAGGGGTTTGAGGCTCACATTCGAACCCAGAAGCATTGTGCTAGCGGCGTATCGCCCCTTCACAAAGACCCACCTTTATTTTGATTCAAAGCTAAATCATCGCTGTTACCAAATGCCACGTTTGTTTCCGTCACCCAAATCAGAAAATTTGATTATCGGTGTAAGCGGAATGAGCAGTAGAGTCGGATTTTCTGCGATTATTACTGATGTGATTCAAGATTTAGCTTTTGCTTCGGCGAACGGAGCGAGCCAGTGCTTTCCGCGATACATTTACGAAAAAGCGGCGGAAGGCGAGGCCGACGACCTCTTCTCCTCCGCTCCCGCCACCGCGTCCCCCACACGACGCGACGCCATCACCGACGCGGGACTTGCGCATTTCCAGGCCGCCTACCCCGCGCCGGGCGAGGGCGTTTCGATCACGAAAGAGGATCTCTTCTACTACATCTACGGGCTCCTCCATTCGCCCGAGTACCGCACCCGCTTCGCCGACAACCTCGGCAAAGAGCTCCCCCGCATCCCCGCCGTCAAAACCCACGCCGCCTTCGCCGCCTTTACCCAGGCCGGACGCGACCTCGCCCACTGGCACCTCCACTACGAGACCGTCGCGATGTATCCCGCGACCGTGACCGTCACCGGCAAAGACCGCCCCGCCCTCGCCTCCCTGAAGCCCGAAGACTACCGCGTCGAAAAGATGAAGTTCGGTAAGGTCAAGGACCCCGAAACCGGCAAGACCGTCAACGACAAGACCACCGTGATCTACAATCCCCGGATCACCATCACCGGCATCCCTCTCGACGCCTACGACTACGTCGTCAACGGCAAGCCCGCCCTCGAATGGGTCATGGAACGCCAGTCCGTCACCACCGACAAAGCCAGCGGCATCACCAACGACGCCAACCTCTGGGCCACCGAAACGATGGGCAACGCCAAGTACCCGCTCGAGTTGTTCCTGCGGGTGATCACCGTGAGTTTGGAGACGAATAGGATTGTGGCGGGATTGCCGGCGTTGGAGATTGGGTGAGGGCGCATATCAACAATCCGATTTCATGAACATCGACGCTCTGCCATCTCGCCTTGATTTAAGCTTTGCCGAAGAAACGATAGCCGCACAAGGCTGGAGTACGCTCGAAGCAGGTGAAAACCTTCTGGTTTCTCCTACTGGTGAAGCTGGAAAAGTATTGGTGAGCGGACGTTCCTACCATTTTCTGAATCAATGGCTTCGCCCTGTCTACTCGCGTGTGGATATCGAGAGCGACCTGGATATACGTCTCATTACAATCCCGCTGCTCAAGTATGCGATGTCGGAGGTCGGTACAATTTCCCTTTATCATGCCGATGAAGGAGCGAAATGCGTTACGATTTTTTATCGTGTCCTCATCCCCTCGGAGGCAGACAAAGTTGACTTGCTCAACGGAATATTAACCGCTCTCTATTCGGCTGATGACATCAAGAAGCTGATTGCTCATTATCACGACAATTCTTAAATCGAAATATGAACGTAAGTTCCTGTTGGTACGTTTTCTATCGAACCGAAGAAGCGAGTTGCATGAAAACTCAGAACATTGGTTGATATTACTGCCGCCGCGTTCTCCAGAATAAAATTTTAGACTCGGAAACTGCCGAGGAAATCAGGTGAGATCCCACGAGTCACGAAGAGCATCCCTATCCCCAAATTCGCCCGAACCACGTTGCCGATGCAGCGAAACGACGGCCCGCTTTGACTTGAGATGACCGTGACCCGTGCCACCGCAGTGCGTTTCCACCGGGTCTTCCGAAGTGGTCGGACTAGGCATGGCCAGGGACAGGCTCCCCTCCTCGCCGCAGCATTACACTGGCGGCGAAACGGCAGATCGCTCACGACGCCGTTCCCCTCGTCGGTGGTGAGGGCCTTGCAGGGAACAACGGTTTTGAACCAGAGACTCACATGGCAGCGGAAGTGCCGGGGGGGACAAGGGAAATCAATGGAATGTCGATGAAGTGTTTTGGAGCGGTGGACGGCCGAATTTTCGGAAGGAAAGGAGCTTGACGATTGTTTTCGCGCCTCGCTACACTCATCCCCGGTTCAAGGTAATCCGCGCCCTCGTTGCACCGAACCGGCACAGCCCATCGGTGAACAGCGGGCGGGCGGATATGAAATTCGACGTAACGCTCTGTAGAAAAATGCCGACACTTATCGAGTGCTACCACGGAGATGACGTGATCACTATTGAGGATGCGCTCCATATCAAAAGGTCAGGAAGTCAAATAAAAAAAGGAGACTTCACGTGCATCGAATGCCGGGCTCCCGTCAAAGCACACAAAGCTGGAACCGGTAGCGAGGCACACTTCGAACATTTCGCCCGAAATGCGGACTGTGCTTACAGCCATCCTAATAACCTGAGTAATTACAAAAGACCCGATAAGCATTTCGAACTAGATGATAAAAGGGCCATTGAAGGATATGAGAGAGACAAAAAAACCCTTTCATATGCGAGGAATGCTTCCTTAGCGAAAAGGCGGAAAGAAAAGGATGGCCATACTTGTCAGGCGTGTGGGTTTTTCCTTCGGGTTGAAGGCCGCTTTATAATCGAGTGTCACCACACCATTCAGGTTTCAGAAGGGGAACGTGAAGTATCTATTTCGGACCTTGTTAGCTTATGCCCCACGTGCCATCGCATTGCACACACTAGAGATCCGATGTATGCCGCTTCGGAAATTGCAGAGATCATGAAAAACAAGCGGGGCAAGTCCGTCGAGGCACCCGACTAGACGACTGTCACCTGAATCAGGCGGAAAACTGACGCTCAAGATCCCGCTTGCTCTTCAAACACACTGGTCGGCCCCTCCATCGCATCTCAGCCGACCATCCGCCTGTCTGGCGGTGGAAGTTCTTACTCAGACACCGCTCCCTCACGGGCATCGCCTCAGCGGCCTCAGCGGCCGCAACGAGCGGATCGGGGTGCCGGGAAGTGACGGGAGTTTTTTTCATCCTGCTAATTCATTGTCCCATGATCTCCCTCGAAATCAACCGGGACGACGCGGCCATCCTAGGTTCGACCGGTGTTTTTATTCCCGCAGAAGAGGAGAGGAATTTAGGGTCGCCCCTAAGAGAATTCCGGGGGGAGGAATGTTTCGAGGGCGAATCGGTTCCGCGAGCCACGAGGAGAGATGGCGGACCCTGGGGTGTCGCCTTCGTCACTCCCCCTTCCTCTTCCACTTCTTGCGCGGTCTAAAATCAATATCGCCCATGAGGATGATCGTTTCCGTTTTCTCGGGCGCTCCGGTCAGTCGCGGCAACTCCTCCTCCCCCTCAGGAAACACGGCCACGCAATCACCCCGCTTCGCGGCGGCATTAAACTGGCGGCGGGTGTGCACGGTGATGACGGATCGCTGACAATGCCCGCAGTGTTTTCCCGATCCATCGGGCAAATCGGCCATCTCGTCCCAATTCATGGGACAAAGGAAGCGAAAGTCGCAGGTGGTGATCATCCGAGTGAGGGATTAGCGTCGTCCGAACCGGATAGGAGTCAAGGACTCGGGTCCAAATTGCCCGCCCTCGACTGGGTCATGGAACGCCAGTCCTTCACCACCGACAAAGCCAGCGGCATCACCAATGACGCCGACCTCTGGGCGACGGAAACAATAGGCAACGCCAAGTACCCGCTCGAGTTGTTCCTGCGGGTGATCACGGTGAGTTTGGAGACGAATCGGGTTGTCGAAAGTTTACCGAAGCTGGAAATCCCGTAGCATGGTTAGGAGCATTATTCCCTCAGCCGAATGAAATCCTTCTCGACCGCCTGTTCCACAATCCGATAAATCCTGGTGCAAGGCGATTCGGGAAACCAATTTTCCGGCTCTATATCCAGTGCTCTTGCCCGGTCCAGTGCATCACGAATACTCTGAGGCGAATAGTGCTCCTGGCGAAGTCGCTTTTTGTTGAACTCGCCCACGGTTTCCCGAAACATTTTCGCAACCTCGGCCGCATTCATCGGTGCATTGTGGTGGGTGATGTCTCTCTGATGAAGCAGAAGCCAGAGGTCAAAGCACGGGCTGCTCATGGCGATTTCAATTCCACGCTGCTGGCATTCTTTACAGACCTCGGCGAGGGCCTTTCGATGCGAGCCGGCGGCCCAGTGATCTCGATCAAGGGCCAACCAGAGTTGATCAAACTCTTTGAGATCGTGCTCTTGTTGAAATGTGAGGAGACGATTCAAGATATCAGTTGGGTTTGACCGGGTGTCGAGAGTCGGGAGAGGGAGAATCTTGACTCTCTCGTTTGGCAAGAAGCTAAAATATTGCGCCGGAGCATACCGATCTTCACACGCCACGACCAAAAGCGTGTCATCCCGATAGGTCTGTTCCTCTCGACTGAGGGGGCGCGGTTTTCTCCGAAAGGAACTCATGCTTTGGCGAGGCGTGCAAGATCGGCCTCTGGAAGAAGGTCCTGGAGATGTCCAAACTTAGGAACGCCCCCGAAGCGTCCGTTGAGATATCCCTTATCAATCTTCAAGTCTTTACGGACCTTGAATTCGGCGAGCGAACGCAGCTCTGAGGCTCCGCTTTCGATCTTCTCGGCAAACCAAATTTCGTCCCGTCTCAGGATGTCGAGATCGAGAAGCCGATCTTCGTGCGTCGTAACAATGAGCTGGCGGCAGTCTCCTTCGCAGGCATTAAGAAAAAATTTCAGAAATTCAACGCTGAGATTCGGATGCAGGCTGCGGTCCAGTTCATCAATAATAAAGACTCGGGAGCCATGAGAAAGCAGATGCAATGCGGGTAGCAAATCAAGAAGCCGCCGTGTCCCGTCCGACTCTTCGGAGAGGGGAAGGGTGGAGCCTTCGATTCCATGGTCCGCTTCGATCCGTCGCATCTTCGCACTTGGACCGCCGCGATTTTCGATGACCAGATCGATATCATCATCCGGCGTCGAGATGACATGCGTTTCTCCTTCTCCGAGCGAAGAAAGGAGCGTCTCAAATCTCTCACTTCCTACTTGTGCCTTCAAGGCCGCGATATCGACGTCTTTCGACTGGACTCGTAGACCGTGAACTCCGGTTCCTGCGCGATGCAGGAACTGTCCGGCGAATTTCGCAAAGGATTCGTCCGAACCAATCAATTCTGACATGAGACCATATCTATCGCTCGGGCCAATAAAGACAAGATGCTCCTCAAACCAGGAGAGGACGGATGAAAAGTAAGTTCCATATTCACTCGCTGCGATGTTTTCCCGGATCGAAGTCAAAAACAGCTGATTTGTCCGTGTCCCGACGGCAGAGAGCGCTCGAATCCGGGGAAACTCTTTCTGTGTGATCTTTCGCCCCAATTGAACTTCGGGGACTCCATTGAGGTCGGGCATTCGCTCGAAGAGAAGCTGGTCTTTCTTCGCGATTCGAACCGAGAGCCACTCTTCCTCAATACGCGAACTACTGATCGTGAATCCGTATTCGTAAATTTCGCCATCGACGAAAAAACGAAACGCAAAAGCGGACGAGGAACTGCGGAACTCTTCATGAAACACAAAAGGGTCGTAGGGCACTCCGGCTTTCGGTTCAGTTCCTTCGAGAATAATCTCGACGGCAAACTTCATGGCTTTGAACAGATTCGATTTTCCCGCCCCATTGGCACCCCAAATCACGGCGGCGCGGAGAAGCTCGCTCCCGGATTCCGCAAGCGGCATGCGATGATTGGGATGCTCATCGCTACCAATTCGCTGACTTGCGATCATGCTGAGCGATTGCTCGTTTGCAAAAGACCGATAATTCTCGACGCGAAAATCAATTAACATGACTTCATAAATTTGAATTTTATGTGAAATTTTCACAAGAATACGCGGTTCCCTTCGAATTTTCGATTCTTTTTTCAAGAATTTCGTGATTTTTTCGATTGTCGATGGAAACAATCGACGAGATCGAGATCACAACCGAAGGATCGGTGACGGCTCCGAACCTCACGCCGGATCCTGTTTACTCGGATTCCTATCTCGACAACCAGATGCGCAAGGCGCAACCTGCATGGGAATCAGTCACCGATCCCGGATCTTGGCTTGAGGAACTTAGGGGCGGAACGGTCCACTCCTAAGACATGATCCAAACTTTATCCCATGGCCACTAGCTCCATCGAATGGACCGAACTCACGTGGAATCCCACGACGGGTTGCGATAAGATTTCCGCAGGCTGCAAATTCTGCTACGCGGAGATCATGTCCCGCCGCTTGAAGGCGATGGGCGTTGAAAAATACGCCGACGGCTTTGCGATCCGCCAGCACGAAGCCGCCCTCGCGATTCCCTTCCAGTGGAAAAAACCGGCCATGGTCTTTGTGAACTCGATGAGCGATCTCTTCCACAAGGAGGTGCCCCTCGAATTCATCCAAAAGGTCTTTGCGGTCATGAACCAGTGTCCGCATCTCATCTTCCAGGTGTTGACCAAGCGTTCGGAACGACTCGCTGAAGTTTGTGGCGAACTGACCTGGACCCAAAACATCTGGATGGGCGTCAGCGTCGAGGACGAGCGAGTCACTCACCGCATCGACGACCTCCGCCAAGTCCCGGCGGCGGTACGTTTTCTCTCATGCGAGCCTCTCATTAGCCCGCTCTCGAAACTGAAGCTTCGTGGAATCGACTGGGCCATCGTCGGCGGTGAAAGCGGTGCCAAGCCCCGCCCCATGGACCCCAAGTGGGTCCTTGAAATCCGTGATCAATGCGCCAAACACGACGTCGCCTTTTTCTTCAAGCAGTGGGGAGGACGGAACAAGAAGGCGGCGGGACGCGAGTTGGAGGGCGTCCATCACAATTCATTTCCAAAACCGAAAGCGCGCCGGAAGCTTCAACAACGAGTGGATGTCGTCTAAGAATGAAAATGGAACAGAGGGAGAGGCAATCCAATCCGTTCGACGCCCATTTTCGCTGCACGAGGGATGTCGACGGCTGGAACTTCGAAGTCGGCACCGTCGAATGGCCGCACCCATCCCAAGCTGTGACGGTTTGGAAGTCTTTCCGCAAATGGAAGAAGGAGCCCGGGAGCAAAATGTTGATTCTGGCGAGAGCTGCAGCGGAAAGGCGATTCTGCTCTCGATGTGAGTTCTGCGGTGAGCTGCGGTTGAACGGTCACATGCTGGATCGCAAGACCTGCCACGGCTGTGCCTCGGAACATCTCGGAGTGTGTTTTTAAAATAGCCGAGATTCGTAATAAGCGGCGGACTCGAACAGATCGGCACGCGCTTCGGTCGTGAACGCCACCCTCATCGCGCGAGGCGGTGATCGAGATCACGGAACACATCTGAGGCATCGTGGATCCCGGTGGTTCCGGCATCGAGAGCCTCAATGCGGCGCACAATTTCTGCGGTCCAGAGAGACTCGATGGACGGGTCACCAGCAGGTTCAGTACTTTTCAATAAACGGTGCGCCAAGGTCAATCGTTGCTCCTCGGGCAGAAGCAGGGCGTCGTGTTCGAGGGTGTCGAGAGTTCGTGCCATGCCGTCATAGTATCGCAATATCGAGAATTTGCCAATCGGCTTCCGGTTCAAGGCATGGCAACCCGCATTACCCCGAAACTAAAGACATCGGACTTCCTGATGAATCTCCCCCTACCCGCCAAATTCCCGCTCGATGAGGATGGAGACGGTCTCACATTCGTGGGACAGGCCTTCGCACACCTCGTCGAAGCGCGGTTTATCTTCCCGGTGTTTCTCAAGCAGTAGTGGAGTGAGATGGATCGTGAAGAGCGCATGCCGAAGGTCGTGAAGCATGACAGCGCGAGCGGATTCGTAGGGGAGCTCTAGTAGGGGAGTATCTGGCATGACAAGGAGCATGGGTAGGCTTTCACTTTATAAGGATCCGCCCTAACCGCTATAGGGTGTATTCCCATGGGGTAAAGCCACCCGGTTCACTAAAGGTCACCAATCCGGGAGGAACGGACCGTATGGATTCGGGCATCGCCGGCTCCGTTCAATGGACGGCATCGATCTCCTCATGGTGGGAGCGTATGGCCACAGCCCGATCTGGCCGTTCATCCCCTGCAGCACGACAACAAGGATGGTCTGCACCCGCCACATCCCGGTGGTGATGGTCCGTTAATTCATTCACTCAATGAAACGTGGCGCGGCATGTGTTAAGGAAACAGGATATGCCTCTCGAAAAAGATCATCTCACCGAATCCGTTCTCTCTGAAGCCCGCCGGGATTTTGTGACGCTGTCTCAGGACATCACGATTGGCGAGGCTCTTGAACAGATCCGAAAAGAGGGTGTCGGCGAAAAAATCGTCTACTTTTATGTCGTCGATGACGAAGAGCGCCTTGTCGGGGTACTCCCGACCCGGCGTCTTCTCATTGAGATGCCCGATCGCCTCATCTCCGAGTCGATGATCAAAAGTGTCGTCGCCCTGCCCTCGACGGCGACGGTCTTCGATGCCTGCGAGATGTTTGTGATGTATAAATTCCTCGCCCTGCCCGTGGTCGACCCCGAGGGTCGCATCGTCGGCATTGTCGATATCTCGCTGCTCTCCGAAGAGATCTTTGACCTCGCCGACCGCGAACAGGCCGAGGCTCTTTTTGAAGGGGTCGGCTTCCGCATCTCCCAGGTGAAGGATGCCTCGCCATTGCGCGCTTTTCGCTTCCGCTTTCCCTGGCTCCTCGCCACGATCGCAAGCGGGACGATGTGCGCGCTGCTCGCGAGCATCTACGAGGCGACCCTGGCGGAGAGTCTTGTTCTCGCTTTCTTCCTCACCCTCGTCCTCGGACTGGGCGAGAGCGTGAGCATCCAATCAATGACAATCACGATCCAGTCGCTGCGGGCGACACAACCGACGCTGCGCTGGTATCGCAAAGCGATGGGACGCGAACTCGGCACAGCGGTGCTCCTCGGACTGGGCTGCGGCCTCGTCGTCGGGCTGATCGTCTGGGGATGGCGCGGTGACGGGGCGGCGGCACTGACGATCGGGATGAGCATCCTCCTGTCGCTCACCGCCGCCTGTACCTTCGGTCTGAGCGTGCCGGCAATGCTCCATGCCTTCAAATTGGATCCGAAGATCGCGGCCGGTCCGATCACCCTCGCGACGGCCGATGTTTCAACTCTGCTGATCTACCTCAGCCTCGCGACCTGGTGGCTTTGAGACCAGCGGAAACGCATGATCCAGCCCGGCCGGCGACCGGAGAAACAGAAAAGATGACAAGGCGGACGGTCAGATAGACGGCATCGACCTGCTCGTGATGGGTGTATGGCCGCGGCCCGATGCTGATCTTCCGCGAAGAACCCGCCGGGGAACAAAAGTGAGATTACCCTCCTTTCAGTCGCCCCAGATTGTTACTGACATGCCGACCTGTTACCATATGATCGCACCGTCGGACGAATTTTTCGTCTCACCATTTTTGCGTCTATCACCAAACTACCCAATCCCCATGAATAAAAAACTTGCCCTAACTCTGACCGTTGCCTGCCTCACCCTCGGCACCTTCTGCCTGTTGAACCCGGTGCACGCGGCACAGCCTGCCATGCACAAGGCGATCGAACTGCTCGAACAGGCCAAGACGGCCCAGAACCCTGCCGCGCTGCTCGAACAAGCGAAGGAGCGTGTCGCGAGCAGCGAGCGTGGTGAAAGGGGTGGCCGTCGCTTCGCCGCCATCAATAAAATCGAAAAAGCGATTGCGGCAGTGAACAGTGGCAGTGACGCCAGATCGCTGATCGACGAGGCCATCGTGTTGGTTCGGGAGGGCATGGAGATCAAGAGAGAAAACAAGGGCAAGAAGAAGGGCGAATAAGCTGCCGCGATCGTTCACGGCAATCACCCAACGGCAGCCGGAGCGGCCGCCCTACAGCTCTGCGCAACGGTGAAGTCTGTAGGGCAAGCGCTCCGCTTGCCGTGGCCGAAGAGGGTGGGATGGGCCACCCGACCCTGTTTGTTCGGGTGAGTCGATCACTCCCGCTTCTCCCTAAGCAGCGCCGTCAGCATTCCCTGAAGCAACTTCACTTCCTTCTCCGATACGGCGGAACGGGAGAAGATGCTGCGGAGAGACTTCAGGGTCGTCGGCTTCAATTCCGGCGTGAGGAAGAAGCCCCGCTCCTCGAGATTCGATTCGAGGCGGTTGAAAAATTGCTCAAGCTCTTTCCGGCTCGCTGCTTCCTGCAGGTCGGCAGTGGCTCCGCTTTGTCGCCCTCCTGCCTCCGCGCTTCGCCACTCCCACCCGAACAGCAATACGCTTTGGGCGAGGTTCAGCGAACTAAAGTCCGGATTGGTCTCAAAACGCATCAGGATCTCGGCCCGCGAGATGGCGTCGTTGTCGAGACCCGAGGCTTCGGGACCGAAGATCACGGCGACCTGTTGTCCCGCACCGGACCAGTCAGCGACTTTCCCGGCGGCCTCACCGGAATTCAGGAGAGGGATCGGCAGGGAACGGTCGCGGGCCGAGGTGGCGACGACATGATGACAGTCCGCCACGGCATCGGCGAGGGAGGCATAGACTTCGACTTTCCCGATGACGACATCCGCATCCGCCGCCGTCGCCTTGGCCGCCGCATTGGGCCATCCGTCGCGCGGACGGACGAGACGGAGACGATCAAGTCCGCAGTTCAGCATCGCTCTGGCACACATGCCGATGTTTTCGCCCATCTGGGGCTCGACCAGAATGATGACAGGCTGGGGATTGAAGGACATGAAAGCGTGTGCGAGGATTCAGGATGGAAGTTCCGGACAGTATCACCTGCGTCGATTGCGGTCAGACGGCACATCGCCTGAGCTATCCGCCCGAGGAAGGCTGGGAAGTGGGTGATTATGTCGCCTATCGTTGCTCCGGTTGCAACGACCGTTGGGATCTCGTCGTTGCCGGAGATGAACCGGATTCGACCTTCGTCTCTTACGCCTCCGAGTTTCGGGCGATTTTGGAGAGAAATGCTGAAAAGCTGAAAGAGTGAAAAGCTGAAACCGGACTCAAAACGAAGAACGAAGAACTGTCCCAAATCCCATGCAGCGAACAAAACACATCCTCCTTTTCGACAGTGATTGTCCGCTTTGCACCTTTCAGAGCCGTTTGCTTTCCTGGCTGGACTGGTTTGGTGTGGTCGAAATGGTTCCGTTGAAGGATGCGCGGGCGGCGGAGATTGCGCCGGACATCACGCGGGAGGATTTGCTGGAGGCGATCCATTGCATCACCCCGACAGGCGAGATCCATCGGGGAGCACGAGCGATCCGCTTTCTCGGGATGAGGATTCCCCTGCTCGTTCCCACCGGTCTTTTCCTCTGGATCCCCGGGGTCATCAAGATCGCCGAGATCGTCTACGCCTTTGTTTCCAAACACCGCCTTTTTCTCAGCCGCATCTTCGGCTGCAAGGGGGCCTGTTCGATTCTTCCGGAACGTCGGGAGAGTTGAGGTTTCCGCTACGGCACGGCCGGAGGCGCTTGAGGAAGCGGAGATGGAGGAGGAACTGGCACCGGCTTCGCCTGAGGTGGTGCGGCGCTGGCTTTGACCACAATGGAGACACTGCCGTGGTTTTGATCGCGGGCACCGAAAAAGTGACGGTGAAAGGCATCGTCCGCTCCGGTGAATCCATGGACCCTCCCGATCGCATGATTCTGAATCGGCAGGGTCGTCCGGAACTGCTGAAGATCGATGAGATGAGGCTCTGCTTCCGCCCCGCCGAAATTCACCTCAAGACGGGGCATCATGTCGAGATGAACGATGCCGAGTTCGAGTCGCGGACGGATCACGATGGATGTGGAGATCCGGGTCGTGGAAATGATGGGCACGTTGATTGCTCCTGAATTCGCGTAAGGCGAAAAGAAATTGGGATCTCCCACCTGACCATTGACGGGGACTCCGCCAATCCCGCCCGAGGGAAGCAGAGCCGATCCGTAGTTCACGAAACCCTCGAATTGAGACGACTGCGTGTTGATGTCGAGCGTGACCGTGCCGTCAGGATTCACGGTGCTCACCGTATCGCTCGTCACCCCGAAGTTTCGCGTCTCAAATTTGGTGGGTGTCGGCGGGATCACCCCCACCACTCCCGTCGGTCCCAGTAGAATGGTGGGCGGGACGAACTCAACCGGAAAGGGCACCTCCTGCCCCGCCGTGATCGTCGTTTGCTGCCGTTGCGGAAGTCCGGTGACAAATTGAAACTCAAGCGAGACATCGGCCTTCGCAAAGTTGGCGCGGGCGACCGCCTGCTCCGCCGCCATGATCCCCTCGGGAGTATCGATGACGAGGACACCGCCCTTTTTCGCCAGCATCAGAAATTTCCCCTGCGGAGTCAGGGCCGCGTCGAGGATGGGCTTGATTACCTCGAGCGGGGCAAAACTGACATCGATCTCCTTTTTGACGGTTCCCTGAGCCGGGGCCTGGGGGGCAAGACCAAGGAGACAGGAACCAACCGCACACAGAGTGAGAGCACGGATCGAAGTCATAGCGGCAGTATGCCACCAGCACCGTTGAATCGGAAGCCCAAATTCAGGCAAAGAATTTCTCCCATTCCTCAGGCTTGAAACCGACGAGTCCACGTTCTCCGTCTATGAGGAACGGACGCTTGATGAGGTTTCCGTTCCCCGCGAGCAGCGCCAGCGCCTCCGCCTCACTCATCGTCGGAAGGCGATCCTTGATCCCCATCGACCGGTAATCGAGACCGGAGGTGTTGAAAAGACGACGGAGGTCGCCTCCGCAGGCCTGCAACATTCGCCCGAGTTCCGCCTGTGTGGGCGGCTGATCACGGATAGGGATCTCGGTAAATTCGATCGCCTTTTCCCGAAGCCATTTCACCGCCTTGCGGCAGGTGTCGCAATTCGCGTAGGTGTAGAGTTTCATGGCAGGAAATGGAAAAGGGGAGACTTTCGCCTCCCCTTTCCGGTTAAATCAATTCAATAGCTTGAGCTTAATGTCCGCCAATGCTCTGGGCCTTGTATCCGCCGCGGGACTTGAAGTAGAAGAAGAGCGCAAGGTAGCACAGGAGCATGAAGGCCGGGAAAAGCGCCATGGTCGCGAGTGCGTTGAACTGTCCGGACTGGGAAGCTGAGGAAACCGCTTCAACCTGTGCCGTATCAGTCAGCGCCGCCGACTTGACCGGATCGATCGCAAGATACTTGCCGAGGACAGAGCTCTTTTCGACGAGGATCTGCTGGGCCACAGCGGGCTGGGACTGCTGAAGTTCGGCCGTGGTGGTTTTTTCCTGAATCACTCCGATGAAGGGAAATCCAAGAATACCAACCGCAATCATCCCGATGCCGGAGATGGCATTCAGGGTGAGCGCTCCGCCGCGAGGGCACTGCTCCGAAGTCACTCCAAGCATGGTGGGCCAGAAGAAGGTCTTTCCGAAGGCGTAAAGCGTTGCGGCGGCAAAGATCACAAAGATTCCCGAGTCACCCGTCTTGGAGAGGGCGAACAAGCCGGCAATGGCGAGGACAGCGCTGAGAATCAGAAGTCCGATGGGAGAAAGTTTGTGAACGATGGGTCCCGCGAAGAACCGCAGGGTCATCATGATCAGGGAGGTATAGATGAGAACCCAGGCGGCGTTGTGTCCGGCTGCTTCCATGGGAACCTTCATCAGACCGGTGATCCAGCCATCCGTCCCGATCTCAGTGGTCGCGAGCGGCATCATGATGATGATAAGGAAGGCGAGAATCCCGCGACCGAGGCTCCGGGTATAGACTCCGAAAGCGATCACAACGATGGCGGTCAGGACGTAGACGACCCACATCGGCCAGGTGAAGACCTGGGCCAGCTGGGCAAAGATGAGACCGAAGCCCACGAGGGCACCGAAGGCACCGAACTCGCCGAGCATCTCCTTATACGAAACACCGGCTGCCTCGCGCTCATTGACCGGGAATTTCACGCGGAGAAGCATGATGAGGTAAATCACCGCAGGCACGGCGATGATTCCAACCACGAGACGCCAGTCGCCGGTTGCAGCGACATCGGCCAGGGCGATCGTGATGAGGCCGCCGATGACGAGGCCGCCGGGCCATCCTGCATGGAGAATGTTGAGCCACTTTGTTTTATCACGGCTGAACATGGTCGCCACGACCGGATTGATGAAGGCCTCGACCGTTCCATTACCCAGAGCGAGGATGATGCTGCCCCAATAAAGAAGGCTGTATCCCTTGGCTTGTGCGGCGGCGAGTTCCGCGCCTTCCACTCCCTGGATGGCCCCGTAAGCGAGGCAGGCCAGAGCGATGTAGATAACATAGCAGACAAAAGAGAAAATCATCGCAAAGCGGTAGCCGACTTTGTCGATAATGAGGCTGAAGACGATGATGGAGATACCGAATGGCCAGATCCCTGCTCCGATGAGGGAACCGACGGTTCCTTTATCCAGGCTGAAGTCGGTCGCGAAACGGCCTTCACAAAGGTAGATGCGGCTGAAGAAGGCAAAGGCCGTCGTAATCAGGGCAATAAAACAGCCCCAGAAGAGGGCCATGGATGGTTTTTGGTCACTCATATTTTTCAGTTTTTCAAAGAAGTCTCGCGTTGGGAGGGTTGAAACTCGCGAGATAGCGCGGCTTTCTTAACAAACCGCGCGCTTTCCACAAGTACAAATCACCGGAAATTTGCCGACCCACCTCTTCCTGCTTTGCTTATTGTAAAAAGCACGACCGAAGGCCTCTGGGTTTTATTTTTCTCAAAAACATAAAAACTTGCATTTTTGAAACAATTATCTGATAATTCGATTCATTGTTGCGAATTACAAGATGCGCGATTTCACCAGCCCACGCTTCATGGATCAAACCACGGCCAACCCTTTCCTCGAAGACGTCTTTGTGGATCACCCCGCAAATCTTCCCGGAGTGGGTCGGGTTCATCATCAGGTTTTCGCCCAGGTGCTTGAGGCGGTGGAGTCTCTTCACGGCAGCACCGGGTCGATCAATTCTCCTATTAATATAGGGAGATTGTTTTTGGTCACGGCTCCAGAAGCCGGTTTCGGGAAATCCCACCTCGTGGCGAGGCTGCGCGATCACCTCGGCACAATCGCCTCAACCCTGGTGCTCCCCTTCGACCGGTCCCGGCCGGTCGCATGGCCGGTCGCGCTCTCCTCGGTCCTCCGGCAGCTTTCCGGTATGAGTCGCTCGCGGAACCACCCGGTTTCCCTGATGGAGGAGTTCTCCCGCTATTTTCTTTCCCGCCTTGTTTTAAACGCCCTCGCTTCCGGCTCGATCCGGGAACGGGATTGCCCCGAAGACGCCGCACGGGTCAGGCAGGATTTCGCGCTGCTCTTCGGCCGCGATTCCGAGTCAAAGATTCTTCCCTGGGTGGACAAACGTTCGGCCGATCTCGTCCGCCTCTCGAATCCCGACTTCGCCCGCAATCTGGGAATGGGTCAATCGGAACTCGGATTCTGGACCCGCGTCTTTGTTGATCTGAACCAGCGCGAAGAAGGCTCCCTCGACCAGTTGCGGGGGCTTTCAAATGGAGAGGCGAAAGAGCGGCTCCTCCAACTGCTCCGCATCGCAACCGACTGTCGACCCGTCATGCTCGTCGCCGACGGGCTGGATGGATTCTTCGATTCGGAAACGGCCGGGATGGAAATCACCGAGATCGTCAACGGAATCCGCGAAAAGGTTCCGCGCTCCGTCACCCTCGTTTGTCTGAATGATGACGTCTGGAGTTCTGTTTTCAAACATCGACTTCCCTCCGCCTGGCTGGACCGTCTCAATGGCGAAACGGCGCGCCTGCGATCCATCTCTCCGGAGGCGGCGATCGATCTCATCAAGAGCCGACTAAAACGCACCCGCGTTTCCGAAACGGCGGCCGGACGTTTCGCGGATCGCTTGAGCGATGATCACCTCTGGGTCGATGCCGGGACAAAACTTTCCCCGAGATCCGTCCTGCGCCAGGCGGCCGACTTGTGGAGGAGAGAAGCGGGCGCTTTTATCAATCATCCCTCCGAGGAAGATGAGGTGGCTTCCATCATGGAGGAGCCGCTCTCGAACCTCACCGACAAGGCGGAATTTTTCACTGCTCTCCAGGACGATAGACCACTCCCTCCCCTGCCCTCGACGCCCCCTCCTCTTCCGGCTCC
Organism: Akkermansiaceae bacterium UBA2381; assembly: GCA_002344215.1. GTDB lineage: Bacteria > Verrucomicrobiota > Verrucomicrobiia > Verrucomicrobiales > DEV007 > Arctic95D-9. The sequence goes on along the minus strand of DDSV01000023.1, from coordinate 81,395 downwards.
CTTGGAAGCCGCTCCCGCGAGCCAGAATCCTTTCTTTGTGGCTCCTTCCCGGATGAGGGAGTCGGAGTTGGCTGGAATCGATTCCATCATTAATGACATCCGCGGTTCGGGCAAGACCGTGCTCAGCGAATCCCCCGATGCCCGGCTCTCCGGAGCAACCGATCTACCGGCGAGTCCCGCAGAGACCTCTCCCTTCGTTTCCCATCCGAACTTTCAGGCGGGCGAACTGGGGATCAAGTCCGTTCGAAACGGAGAGATCCCGGCAGGATTCACTAGTCCGACCTTCTCCGCCGCGCCTCCGGCTCCCGCCAGGGAACTGCGCACCCTGACCCGGGCCTCGCTCGAACAATTGCTCGGAGAGTACGAACGGGATCTGCTTTCCGGCTCGGCCCTCATCCTTGACCTCGACCGACTGGAACGCTTTATCCGCGAACTGGGCCGCCAACATACCGCCCTCGGTCAGCAGGAGGAACGGTATCCAAGCAGCCGGACCATCTGCCTCCGGTGGAATGCACGGGGTCAGTCTGTTCTCACCGGATTCGAATCACCGAGAAACGTCTACTTCTGGAACAACCTCCTGCAGCAGTCTCTCGCCTCGAACCGGAAGGAAAAAATCGCCGCGTTTTCACATCACTCGGAACCCTTCGATCCCTCTCTTTTTTCGAGTTTCGGATTCAGTCCGGCTGTCATCCAGGGACGCATCGACATCATCGAAATGAACGATCGCGAACTCGCGATGATCTACGCGGCGGAAAAAATTCTGACTGAAGTGAAGAATTTACCCGGCTCTGAAAACGTCATCCAGTGGATCGCTCTCCACCTCGATCCACTCTGGCGGCGAATGATCCAGCCGGTCTGAGTTGCTGATCCGGCTCACCGCTGCCGGCCGTCACACTTCCCTCTGGACGGCTCCACTCGCCGCACCGCGCACCGGCGTCAACGCGCTGCAAGGCCGACAAATAAAGGGCGCGGAGCTTTTCGCTTCGCGCTCAGGACTTTCGTGCACCCTGTTCCCTTCCGGGGACGGCGACCCTCAGCGCGGAGTTTCCGGAAGGACATTTTCGATTCTAACATAACCACAATGAAAAACAAAAGCGGGTGAAAGGGGGAGCAAAACCAGAAATTCAGAGATCAAGAAAATTTTCAATCGGTAGTTGAAATTATTTCAGTTATCCTAAATACTAGGAGTTGTTCCTCAGTTCCACTTCATGGCCGCCGATTATAACGAAGAGCACATCCGCTCGCTTCAGCCTCGCGAACACATTCGCCTGAGGCCGGGGATGTATATCGGCAAGCTCGGAGACGGGTCTTCGCAGGATGACGGAATCTATATTCTGCTCAAGGAAGTCATCGACAATGCGATCGATGAATTTGTCATGGGCAACGGACGGCAGATCGACATCGAGATCGAGGACAAGTTTGTGCGGGTGCGCGATTTCGGCCGGGGCATCCCGCTCGGCAAGTTGAAAGACTGCGCGTCGATCATCAACACCGGGGCGAAGTACGACAGCGAGGCCTTCAAAAAGTCGGTCGGCCTGAACGGCGTCGGGATCAAGGCGGTGAACTTCCTTTCCGGGTTCTTTGAAATCCAGGCCTTCCGCGATCGCCAGACCATGGCCATCGAATTCGCCCACGGGCTCGTCACGGCGGAGATGAAGAAGCCGGACAAAAGCTCCGAGCCGAACGGCACCGTGGTTGCCTTCGAGCCGGACAGCGAGATCTTCGGGAAGTTCGCCTGGAACATGGAGTACGTCGAAACGATGCTCCGGAACTACGCCTACCTGAATACCGGGCTGACGCTTTCTTTAAACGGGAAGAAATTTAAGTCGAAGAACGGCCTCCTCGACCTCCTCGAGGAAAATCTCGCCGGGGGAGAGGCTCCGCTCTACCCCATCATCCACATTTCCGATGCCGACATCGAGGTGGCGTTTACCCATACCGAGCAGAGCGGGGAGGAATACTACAGCTTCGTCAACGGACAGCACACCACGATGGGAGGTTCGCACCTCAACGCCTTCCGCGAGGCCATCGTCAACACGATCCGCAATTATTATAAGAAGCAGTTTGAACCGTCCGATATTCGCTCGGGAATCGTCGCCGCGATCAGCGTGAAGGTCGAGGACCCGGTTTTCGAGTCCCAGACGAAGACAAAGCTCGGCTCAACCCACATGGCTCCGAACGGGGAGACGGTGCGGACCTTCATTGGCAACTTCCTCGGCCTCCATCTCGACAATCACCTCCACCGCACCAAAGGCGTGGCCGAGGCCATGATCGAGAAGATCCAGCGGTCCGAACACGAACGGAAGGAACTCAAGGGGATCAAGAAACTCGCCAAGGAGCGGGCCAAGCAGTCCAAGGTCCACAACAAGAAGCTCCGCGACTGCCGGGCACACTTCGACTCCAGCCACAAACTGGCCGCCCAGTCGACTCTCTTTATCACCGAGGGTGACTCCGCCAGCGGATCCATCACCAAATCACGCGACGTTGACACCCAGGCCGTCTTCTCGCTGCGCGGCAAGCCGCTCAACTCCTACGGGATGAGCCGGAAGATTGTCTACCAGAATGAGGAATTCAATCTCCTCCAGGCCGCTCTCGGGATTGAGGAGACTCTCGAAGGCCTGCGTTACAACAAGGTGGTCCTCGCCACCGATGCCGACGTGGACGGAATGCATATCCGCCTGCTCACCTTGACGTTTTTCCTCCAGTTTTTTCCCGACCTCATTCGCGACGGGCATCTCTACATCCTTGAGACGCCCCTCTTCCGCGTCCGCAACAAGACCGAGACACGCTACTGCTACTCGGAAGAGGAACGGCAAAAGGCGCTCGCCGAAGTGAAAAACCCGGAGATTACCCGCTTCAAGGGTCTCGGTGAGATCTCACCCGACGAATTTAAGCATTTTATCGGAAACAGCATCCGCCTCGCGCCGGTGGAGATGCCTCCGAGACCCAAAATGATCCAGGACCTGCTCGAGTTCTACATGGGGAAAAACACCCCTCAGCGCCAGGAATTCATCATCAAGAATCTCAAAGTCGAAGCCGATATCATCGAAGAGGACGAGGAGGAGCGAGCCGAAGTGACACGGTCCGCGGCCGCCGCCTGATAACGGCTGACACACTGCATGGACGAGACATCATCACCGCTGAAGGGCATGTATTCAGAATGGTTTCTGGATTATGCCAGCTACGTCATTCTTGAGCGGGCGGTTCCGCACATCAATGACGGGCTGAAGCCCGTGCAGCGGCGCATTCTCCACTCGCTCAAGGAGAAGGACGACGGCCGTTTCAACAAGGTGGCGAACATCATCGGCCACACGATGCAGTATCATCCGCACGGGGATCAGTCCATCGGCGACGCCCTCGTCAACATGGGGCAAAAGGAACTCGTCGTCGAGACGCAGGGAAACTGGGGCAACATTCTAACCGGAGACTCCGCCGCCGCGCCACGTTACATCGAGACGCGTCTTTCCAAGTTCTCCAACGAGATCCTCTTCAATCCGAAAACCACGACCTGGGCGGCCAGCTACGATGGCAGGAACAAGGAACCCGTTACTCTGCCCGCCAAATTCCCGCTCGTGCTCGCCCACGGAGCCGAAGGGATCGCCGTCGGTCTCGCCTGTAAGATCCTCCCGCACAATTTCAACGAACTCATCGACGCCTGCATCGCCGTCCTGAAAAAGGAGCCCTTTGAGTTGCTTCCGGATTTTCCCCAGGGCGGCATCGCCGACGTCACTGATTACAACGACGGCTTACGGGGCGGCCGGATCAAGGTTCGTGCCCGCATTGAAAAGGTGAAGTCCAAGGAACTCGTCATCCGCGAGATTCCCTTCGGGACCACGGCCTCCAGTCTTGTCGATTCGATTCTGAAGGCGATCGAGCAGGGCAAGGTGCGCATTGCCAAGATCGAGGATTGCACGGCGGAGAACGTCGAGATCCACGTGCTGCTCCCCGCCGGAATCGATGCTGACCAGACTCTCCAGGCACTCTATGCCTTCACCGACTGCGAAGTCAGCATCTCTCCGAATGCCTGTGTCATTCAGGACAACCGCCCGAAGTTTCTCGGTGTTTCCGAGATCCTTCGCCACAGCGCGAAACAGACCCGGGAGCTGATCGGCCGGGAACTCGAGATCAAACTCGCCGAACTCGAGGAGAAGTGGCACTTCTCCAGCCTCGAAAAGATCTTCATCGAAAAGCGCATCTACCGCCGCATCGAGGAGTGCGAAACCTGGGAAGCGGTCATCTCCGAGATCTGGGTGGGACTCCGCCCCTACCTCAGACTGTTCCGCCGCGCAGTGGTCGAAGAGGATATCGTCCGCCTCACCGAGATCCGGATCAAGCGTATCTCGAAGTTCGACTCCTTCAAGGCGGACGAGTATATCCGCGGCCTCGAGGACCAGATCGCCGAGACAAAGCGCAACCTCAAGCGTCTCACCGCCTACACCATCAAGTGGTACGAAGGCATCAAGGAGCGCTACGGGAAGGACCGGAAACGCAGAACCGAGCTGACCACTTTCGACCGGGTCGATGCCAGACAGGTCGTCGTAGCCAATGATACGCTCTATGTCGACCGCAAGGAGGGCTTCGCCGGTTACGGAATGAAGCGCGACGAGGCCGTCTGCAAATGCTCCCGAATGGATGACATCGTCGCCTTCTCCCGCGACGGCACCATGAGAGTGGTAAAGGTCGCCGAGAAAGTGTTCATCGGAAAAGACAACCTTCATATCGCCGTCTTCAACCGCGATGAGGCGAAAATCTATAACATGATCTACCGGGACGGACGCGGCGGCCGGACCATGGTGAAACGGTTTCAGGTTTCCGGCGTGACGAGAGAAAAGTTATACGACCTCACCAGCGGCAGTGCCGGAACCCGGGTCCTCTGGTTGAGCGAACACGACACGGAAGAGGAAGCGAATATCATCGTGAGGGTTCACCTCAAATCAGATTTGAAATTGCGAAATTTTCAGATCGACTTTCGCTTCTCAGATCTGGATATTAAGGGACGAGGGGCAAGGGGTAACATCCTAACAAAACACCCAGTCGACCGCGTTTCAAGAATTTCGAAAGCCGAGCAGGAGGAGATGGGGGAGAAGACCCTTGTATCCGTTCCAAGCCAGGTGCCGCCAAAAAAGTCTGAGCCGCCACGCAAGGCGGCCGCATCAAAGAAATTTCCCCGGAAAAAGGTTCCCGCTGAAAAAGCACCAACAAAACAAGTACCAACAAAAAAAGTAACCACGACTAAGACAACCATGAAAAAAGCAACAACCAAGAAGGCTCCCGCGAAGAAGGCTCCTGCCAAGAAAGCTCCTGCTAAAAAGGCTCCTGCCAAGAAAGCACCTGCTAAAAAGGCTCCTGCCAAGAAAGCACCTGCTAAGAAGGCTCCTGCCAAGAAAGCTCCTGCTAAGAAGGCTCCTGCCAAGAAAGCTCCTGCTAAAAAGGCTCCTGCCAAGAAAGCTCCTGCTAAGAAGTAATTGATTAACAGAGTGGCTGACTTTTCAGGGAAATTCGATTAACCAACAGAGCCCGGGAGGAAAACGATTCGTCGTTTAAACTTCCCGGGCCTGTTTTTTTTACAGATCCATCCCGCGAATCGCGGCAGGGTCGCGTGTTCCGGGATCACTGCTCCCCGGTGTATCGATTGCGGTAAGTCTCACGCAGTCCTTTCCCCCAGAAAAGGACCACACAGCCGCAGACCTCAACATTGAAGGTTCGAAATCGTTTCGAGAGCACTTCCATCATCGCTCCGAGGGAGTCCTGCTGGTTCGAGAAGATTCCCTTCGAGTTGTAAAAGGACATCAGGAGCCTCGCAAGGAGCGGCCGCTGGATGTCCATCCCGAGGATGGTGGAGCCGAAGACGACCCCGTCGTTGTCGAGGTGGGGAATGAGGTGGTCAAAGACCTTTTCCGCCTTGTCCTCGAGTCGGCCGGGCAGACAATGGAGCAGATAGTTGATCGCGATCGAATCATATCGCCCTCCCTGGAGATTCACCGGTTCAAGAATGTTCCCCTGAAACACCTCGGGATGATGCCCGGCAATGCGCTTTGAGGCTCTCTCGAGGCAATTCAGATTGATATCAAACAAAGTGACCCGCCGGGATTCATTCGACAGGCTCTTTTCCAGGAAATAGCCGGTGCCAACGCCCACCTCAAGGTGACTGGTCGAGAGGTGAGCCTGATAAAGATCCAGAATTTTCTGCGTGTCGCACTTCCAGATCCAGCGATTTGAGACACCGAGAACCCACCAGTCATAGAAGGCGAGCCCCCTTCTTGTGTAGACTGCGTGAGCCCGGTCAACGTCTGATGTTTCAGCTTTCATGGAAGTTCGTCAATCAATAGGGTATACTCAGTGAGTCAACCCTCTTCCTTTGCCAATAGAGAATCAGGAGACTTCCCGATAATCCGGCGCTTACCACCCCGGAGAACCAAATGGACACCTTATCACAGCGCCTGGAACGACTGGGGATTCGCGAAGAGGATCTCGAGGAACGTTTTGTCCTCGGTTCAGGCAGCGGAGGGCAGAAAATCAACAAAACGTCGTCCTGCGTCTATCTGAAACACCTTCCGAGCGGTCGAGAGGTCACCTGCCAGGAAACCCGTTCCCGGGAGAAGAATCGCGAGATTGCCCGCACCCGGCTCTGCGAGTTTTTCGAAGAGAAGGCAAAGGAGGAACATCTTGAGGTCGCGCGCCGCCGTGCCGCCCGCCGGTATCAGAAGAGAAAACCCTCCCGCGCTGCCAAGGCCCGTCTTCGGGTCGCCAAACAGGTGCGCTCGCAGCGAAAGGACTCGCGCCGCCGCGTCGGAGAGTGATTTCCGGACAGGCTTTCCCGCCCAAATTCCTGCTTGGCGAAGGGGCTCAGGGGCTCTTAGTTAGCGGGAATACGCCCACTTATCCTTCTGATCATGCCCCCTCTCGTCAACCGACCTGCCACTGTCGTCATCTCCGAACTTTCGCCTCTCGTTGAGGGCGGAAAATACCCGACAAAACGAGTGGCGGGTGAAAATCTCCGGGTAGAGGCGGACATTTTCAAGGAGGGTCACGATCAGGTTCTCGCCCGGCTCATCTGGAGAAAATCGGGGCAGAAGGAATGGCAGGAGAAAGAGATGAACCACCTCGGCAACGACCGCTGGTTTGCCGAGTTGCAATTTCACGAGACAGGTCGCTACGAAATCGGAATCACCGCCTGGGCGGATGACTTTCTCACCTGGCTGCACGATTTTGAACGACGCCTCACCGGCGATCAGACTGATTTCTCCACCGAGATCGAGGAAGGCCGAGTCACCCTTAACAATGCCGCCAATCGCGCCGCCGGCGGGAGGGCAGGCAATGATGCCGAGGCCATCGAATCACTCACCACGACCCTGATGCAGATGGAGGCATCGGCCGTCCCCGCCCTCTTTCATACGCCGGACAACCTCGCCCTCCTCGCTCGTTGGCCGAACCGGAGCCTCGCCACCACCGGCGAACAGATGATACCCCTCGTCGTCGAAACAAAACGTTCCTCGTTTTCCGCCTGGTATGAGTTTTTCCCCCGCAGTGCCGAGGGACTTTCGAACCATCATTCCACATTCCGCGACTGCCTTCCCCGAATCGAGGATGCCGCCGCGATGGGATTCGATGTCGTCTATTTTCCCCCCATCCACCCGATCGGGGTGGCTCACCGCAAGGGGAAAAACAACTCGGTCACCTGTGAACCGGGGGATGTCGGTTCCCCCTGGGCGATCGGATCATCCGAAGGCGGCCACCGTTCCGTCGAACCGGCTCTGGGAACGATGGACGATTTTGTCTGGCTCCTCGGTGAAGCCCGCCATCGCGGCATCGAGATTGCCCTCGATTTTGCGCTGAACTGCTCTCCCGATCATCCCTATGTGCGCGATCATCCCGAATGGTTCTATCGACGTCCCGACGGTTCGATCAAGTATGCCGAGAATCCGCCGAAGAAGTACCAGGACATCTATCCCCTCGATTTCCATTGCGACGAGTGGAAAGAGCTCTGGGAGGAACTCCGCGACGTCGTTCTCTTCTGGGTTGAAAAAGGGGTGCGCATTTTCCGGGTCGACAATCCCCACACCAAGCCGGTCACCTTCTGGGAGTGGCTCATCGCCGAAATTCACGCCGTCGATCCCGAAGTCATCTTTCTGAGCGAGGCCTTCACCCGGCCGAAGATGATGCAAACGCTTGCGAAGGCCGGCTTCACGCAGAGTTATACCTACTTCACCTGGAGAGAAACAGGAGCCGAACTCCGGGACTACGTCACCGAGCTCACGAAAGGCCACATGCGGGAATACTACCGGGCGAACTTCTGGCCGAACACGCCGGACATTCTCCCCTTCCATCTCCAGCACGCCACTCCGGCCGCCTTTAAAATACGCGCGGCACTTGCAGCCACCCTCTCCTCATCGTGGGGCATTTACTCGGGATTCGAGCTGTGTGAGGGAGCCCCGCTCCCCGGAAGAGAGGAATATCTGGACAGCGAAAAATACCAGCTCAAGGCGCGTGACTGGAACAAGCCGGGGAACATCAAAATGTTCATCACCCGCCTGAACCGGGCGAGGAACGAACATCCCGCGCTCCAGTCCTATGCGAACATCCAGTTCATTCCGGCCGATAACGACCAGATTCTCGCCTTCCACAAATGGTCCGATGACGGGACCGACCGAATCATCGTCGTCATCAACCTCGATCCACATAAACGGCACGAATCGAACCTCTATCTTCCGCTTGATGAACTCGGGCTTTCGCCCGGAATCGAGTTCGAAGTCGCGGACGTACTCTTTGAGGAGACCTACCTATGGCGTGAATCCACCAACTTTGTGTCTCTTGACCCGCGGACCAAGCCAGTCCACCTGTTAAAGGTGAGAAAATTGTGAACTCTAACAGGTTCTCCTCACTCCCAAGGAACCCCCCTCCGCCATGCGTCAACGCTTTGTTACTTTTCTTGTTTTCGGTGTCCTTCTGATTGGAATCGGCGAATGGGATCTCCGTTCGCACAAGATCGGCACACTTTCGAAGTTAAACGATTTCTGGCTCGAGTTCTGCGCGGGCAACGCGGGCGATCGACTCAAAAACCCCGCCATTTCTCTCATCCGTATCGATGACGGCTACGAGCCGCTCCGCGTCGGAGTCGACGAAACCGTTCCCGATGACGGCAAACTCTCGCGCCTCGATTTTGCGACCATCCTCGGCTTCGTCGCCAAGCTGAATCCGCGCTCCGTCGTCTTCCTTCCCACTCCGGCTTTTGACGAAACGCTCGTCCTGAACCAGACCGACGTCGTCCCGCTCAAGGATGCCGCGATGCAGCTCCCGAAGTTGACTGTCGCCTCGACAATCTCAAATGACGGGGAACAGGCGAAAGAGGCAAAACCGCTTAACTACCCCTCTCTAAAACTGGCAGGGGACGCGGCCAGCCTGCTCACCTTCACCCGGACAGTGACCTATCCTGATGCCCAGATTCTCGAGAACGGAATCCCGGCTTTCAAGTCAATCGAATCGGCACGGGATCTGATCTCGGACAAGGCGATCCGCATCCCGCTGGTCGCGAAGCGGGGAGATCAAATCATCCCCTCGGTTATCCTGGCTGCGGTGGCCAACCATGCCGGCGTCGCCCTTGATCAGATCACGGTCGATCTTGAGGGGAAAAATCCTGTCATCCGCATTGGCGAGACTTATTCGGTCCCGATTGCCCCCGACGGGACTCTTCTTCTGCCACCCTACAGCGGCATCAGTCAGTCGATGAAAAGCTTGAACGCTGATGACTCCGGCGAAATGAAGGAAACCTATCATTTCACCACGCTGACCGTCGACGAACTCGCCTACACCGGCGGTAAGGAGGACGAAGTCGCGAAACGCATCCTTGCCAATTTCCAGAGCAAATTCGAATCGCTCAAGGACAACCTCGTCGTGATCGGCTTCGACCGCACCGCCGACCGCCGTCTCAACACGGCCAAGGGAGAAGTCCTCTCCGAGACCACTGCCCTGGCCCGGGCGATGGCCGTCATTCAAAGCGGCCGTTATATCCACTGGTGGCCGTCGTGGGCGCGATGGGCATCGATTCTGGCAGTAGTGGTGCTGGCCTCGATTCTCTTCAAACTCCCCCGCAGGAAGTTCCTCCCGCTCAGCTTTGTTGCCGCGCTGATCTTTTTCACCGCTCACGTCATGATCTTCTCCGCCACGCTCTCGTGGACTCCTCCGTTCGTGACGCTGTCACTCTTCGGGCTCATGATGCTCCTTGGCATCCTCATCCCGAACCGCGACATCCCGAAAGAAGCGCCAAAAACGGAAGCCTGAAACCTTATTCGTCGCCGAAAGGTTTCTCTTTCGCCAGCTTGACGACGGCGGCAACAAGTCCGGGGATGTCGTGATTTTTGGCCTCAAGGTCGGGCTCATAGCCATTCTCGACCAGAGCCTCGGTGGTCACCGGTCCAATACTCGCAATGGCGGTTTCCTCGGGAATGGCGAGTCCGAGATCCAGAAAACACTCCACCGTGGAAGCGCTTGTGAAGGTGATGATGTCAGCTCCCTCCTCGCGGAAACGGGCGACCGCTCCGGTCGGATCGTCCGTTTCGGGAACGGTCTGGTAGGCGATGGCTTCATCAAGAATCACCCCCGCCTTGCCCAGCATCGAAGACATGACATCGCGGGCTCCCTTGGCACGCACCCAGAGCATGGTCGTGTTCTCGATTGAGCCGATCTCCTTCTCAAAGGCTTCGGCCAGCGCCTCGGCGACGTGCTTTTTCGGCATCAGATCAGTGCCGATGTGATATTCCTTGAGCTTCGCCGCCGTTCCGGGTCCGACCGCGGCGATCCGGGCTCCTCCGAGTTCCCGGGCATCGGAACGGATCATATAGAAAGCATTGAAGAAGTACTCAACCGCGTTCGGACTCGTAAAGATGAGCCAGTCGTAGGTGTGCGCGTCGACAACAAGACGGGCGAACTCTTTCGCCTCGTCGCCCTGGGAGGGCTCGATCCGTATCGTCGGCATCTCCAGCACATCCGCACCGAGGTCGCGCAGATTGCGGCTCAATCCGCTCGCCTGATTGCGGGTCCGCGTGACCACAACACGCTTGCCGCGCAGGGGCCGATTCTCGAACCAGTTCAACTTCTTGCGGCAGTTCACCACGGTCCCGAAAACGGCCACTGCAGGAGCTTTGAAATCGGCCTCCTCGACAATTTTCGCTATTGTCGCGAGAGTCCCGGTGACGGTGCGGTGCTGACCCGTCGTCGCCCACCGTACCAAAGCCACCGGCAATTCAGGATCGCCGCCTTCTTTAAGAATCGCCGCCGTGATGAATGGCAGCCGCTCGACCCCCATGAGCATCACTTTCGTGCCCGGTGCCTTGGCGATCTGGGCGTAGTCCATCGAGGACTCCTCCTTCGTCGGATCCTCGTGTCCGGTAAAAATCGTGAGCTGCGAACAGTGGTCGCGATGGGTCACTGGAATCCCCGCGTAAGCCGGTCCGGCGATGGAGGAACTGATTCCGGGAACGAACTCGAAGCGGATGCCCGCGTCCTGCAGCTCCTCCGCCTCCTCCCCTCCCCGTCCAAAGATGAGCGGATCACCGCCCTTGAGCCGGGTCACGATCTTTCCCTCTTTTGCCTTGTCGATGAGCAACTGATTAATTCCGCCCTGGGGAATGGCGTGGTCTTTGGACTTTTTGCCCGCATAGATCTTCTCGGCACCGGGCTTCGCCCACTGGAGAAATTCGGCGTTCGAGAGGTAATCGTAAACGATCACGTCGGCCATCTCGATGCACTCCTTGCCACGCAAGGTCATCAGGCCCGGATCTCCCGGACCGGCCCCGACGAGGTAGCAGATTCCCGTTTTTTTGCTCATGTCAGGATAATTGATCGTTCTTCAACTGCATTAACTGTTCGGCAAGTGCTTCCGGTGAGCAGGACGCCCCCCGGACTTCAGCAACAAAGGGTTCGGCGTTTGGCGTCGCCTCGTCAAAGACCCGCACCGCCATCGCGAGCGTGGCACCGTCGTCCTCGAACCAGGTATGGGCTCCCACCGGAGTCTGACACCCGGCTTTGAGCAGCCCGAGAAACGCCCGTTCGGCGGAGACGCGACAAAAGGTGGGGGCGTCATTGATCTTAGCAAGCGCCGCGCGGGCGGCGTCATTGTCTTTCAGGATCTCCATGCCGACCGCTCCCTGCCCGGCAGCGGGGAGGAAAACCCGCGTGTCGAGTTCGCAGGCGAAAACGGTGCTACCCTCAAAGTCAAAATGCGCTTCCCCCGGAGAATAGATGCCGAGCCGCTCAATTCCGGCGCGGGCGAGAAGGATGGCGTCCCACTCCTCGCTGGCGATCATCTTCCGTATCCGCGTCGGCACGTTCCCGCGGATGTCGACGACCTTCACCCCCGGACAGAGCCACTGAAGCTGGCGGGCACGACGGACGGCGCTGGTGGCAATGACCCTGCTATCGAGGAGGGTCAGGTCTTTGCCGAGACCCTCTTGAGTCGTCAGGAAAACATCGGCAATATCCGCCCGGGGAAGGGTCGCACAAATTTCAAATTCGGGCCCGAGTTCGGTCGGAACATCCTTCAAACTATGAACCGCAAAATCGATCTCGCGTTTCAACAGCGCTTCTTCGAGTTCCTTAGTGAAGATACCCTTGTCGACGACGGGATTTTCACCCTGGCTGAATTCGCTGAGTTTCAGATCGGGCCGTTTGTCCCCGATCGTGCGGATGACCTCGATGCGGCAGTCAATACCTGCGGCGGCCAGGGCGTCACGGGTCAAGTTGGCCTGAACGAGGGCGAGTTCGCTACCCCGGGTACCTAGGATCAAAGATTGGCTCATGGATTCGTGAGGGGGCGGCTTGAGGGTTCCGGCTGGATTCGTTCCGATCCGCTTCCGCCACCGCTTTGCGGCAATCCGGCGAGAGCCTCGATTCCCTTTCCGCGAAGAAATTCATCAATCACCTCACGGCAAACCGCAATCTGCTTTTCCCGGCGGGTCTTGCCTTCGGAGGCGATTTGCTGGAGCTGATCAATGTTGTAAAGATAGACGTTGTCGATGTCGTTGACCTCATCCTCGATATCGCGGGGCACGGCAATGTCGATGAGGAAAAGCGAATGCCCTCTCCGCCGCTCCATGACGCGGCTGATCATCTCATGTTTTACCACAGCATGGGGAGCCGAGGTCGATGACACGATAATGTCGACCTCGTCGAGGCAGCTCTCCCAGTCATCAAATCGAACCGCGCTGCCTTTCAACTCGGCGGCGAGCTCCTCGGCCTTGTCGAAACTGCGGTTTGAAACAATGATGCTTTTCGCCCCCCGCGAGAGCAGGCTCTGCGCCGTCGTCCGGCTCATCTCTCCCGCACCGATGATCATGACCCGGCATCCATCGAGCTGACCAAATATCTTTTCCGCGAGATCCACGGCGGCGGAACCGACCGAGGTGGAACCCTGCTGGATGCGGGTGCTGGTGCGGACCAGCTTCCCGACGGTGAAGGACTGCTGGAAAAGCTTGTTCATCCGCCGCGCCGTCGTCCCCGTCTCCTGCGCGGTTGCATAGGCCTTCTTGACCTGCCCGAAGATCTCCGTCTCGCCCAGAACCATGGAATCGAGCCCGCTCGCGACCTCAAACAAATGATGCGCCGCCGCTTCCGACTCATGTCGGTAAAATTCTACTTCACCCGGGGCGACGGCAAAATGGTCGATTAAATAATCGACCAGCCGGTCGAGCGCTTCCTGCGGATTGTCAGAGCTTCCGTAAATCTCGACCCGGTTGCAGGTCGAAAGGACCACCGCCTCGGTGATTCCGTCGAGCGCGCAGATTTCGCTGAGATGATGAGGGACCGATTTTTCCGCAATAGCGAGCCGCTCCCTGATCTCAATCGGGGAGGTTTTATGATTCACGCCAAGACAAAAAATAGACACCGTGGAGGGGGCTTCGGGTTTTGCGGTCAATCACAGCGCTGAAAGCGTCAGCAGAGCAAAGGCAAACGCGGTGATTGATGAAATGGAGAGACGTTTCGGCGGCATCCGCTTGATCGCATGGACCACCAGCAATGACACATAGGCCAGCCAGACGGCTCCGGAGATGATGTGACTGGCATCCGGTGCCTCCTTCATAAAAAATGCGGCGACGATACCGACGGTGAGGAGCAGCGTTCCGATGGCAAGGAGCCGGACCAGGGCATCAGCCAGATAGCGGATCGGGGGCATGGAATAAAAAAGCCGGCCGGGATGGTGGCTTTTGAGCTGGCGGTCCTGCACAAAATACATCACCCCTGCCACTCCGGCGAGGCCATAGGCTCCGTAGGCGAGCAGGGACATCGCGGCGTGGAGTTCCAGCCAGGGATCGAGCGTCTCCGGAGGGCGGGGTCCCGGATCGAAGAAGTGAAGATAGATGATCGCCACGAGTTGAAAAAGAAATACCATCGGCATGGAGAAAACCCCGAGCAGAGAGAGCCGGAAGGCCTTTCCCAGGGCGAGATACATGATGACGATGCTCCAACTGACAAAAACCAGCACCTCGGCCCCGTTCGTGATCGGGCAGCGTCCGTGCAACTCCCCTCTCCCTTGGAGGAAAAGACTCTGAAAAATGAGGCCCGCGACCGCCACGGGGATGTTGAGCCCCTTCACCCGCGGGCTCTCGGAGCGCAGCGAGGCAGCGGCGAGGATAAATCCGCCGAGGAAGGTCAAAGTGGCAAGAATGAGGTAAATATCGTCCATTATCGGGCGAAAACGGCGGGGACGGTAAACCTAATGGTCGGGGCGCGCTTTGCAAGGACCTTACCGGCGCGAAAACGGGGGGCAAGCCATGGAAATCGGGCCTCTCACACTCTCGCCAGGGCCACCAGCTCCCGGAGCCGCTCAAGCGTGGTTGCCGATGTCTTGGCAACAAATCCGCGGGCATGGGCGAAATGCACATCCTCTTCCTCCGCAATGCGGGTGAAATCGAGCAACTCGCTGTCCTCATGCCGGGAGAGACCATAACCGGCTCCCCGCCGGTCCGGATAGATCAGCCCGTCAACCTTTTCCCCCACCGAATCGATGTATCGTGAGAGTCCCGAGGACGGATCATCGGGCATCGGATCGGTCCGGGGCAGGAAAAGCACCCGAACGGAATCTCCCTTCTCCCCCACTTCAAGAAACTCGGCGATTCCGGAAACGTAATCGAGCCGTTCGCGAAGAGTCCTCAGGAACATAAAGAGGTCTTCACCCACCATACGCATGACCTCCCAGACGGGATCCCCGGAGCCGAGCTCACGTCGCTGGGCAAAGCGGCGAAGAAGCGTGATATCGACCGGCGAATTCAGGCGATTAACCAGGGATCTCTCGACTCCCAGCCACTCGGCGGTCGCAAAGGGGCCACGGGAATCAAACCATTCGGTCGGTTCGAGCCACTCACAAAAGGTCCGGGCGTCCTCGTAGAGCCCCAGATCCTGCAGGACGAGAGAAAGCGCGCAAACCGGGGGATGCTCCCTCGGAAACTGATGGTGATCAAAATTTCCCCGGGAGGGCTCGTGCTCACCCCCGACATCGACGACAACTATCTCCGGATCGCTTAAATCCTCGTCCGTGGGATCGCGACGCCACACCGGAACTCCGTGTTTGGCAATTAGCAGGCAACAGGCGAGGAAATCGTCCTTATGGGCACTGCCAGGATGGGTCAAAATGGCTTTCATCAAATTTCTTCCGCTTCAACCAAGGTTACGCCCGCCAGCGACCCGTCAAAGGGATCTTCCGAAAGCCGGAGACATCCGGCGCAAGTGAGGGACAGAAAAGGGGCCGGTCAGCCCCTTCTCCCTCTCGCAATTGCTACTCCTTGGCTTTCCCTTCCGGAGCGGGCGCAGGGGCCGGAGCCGCTGGTGCGGGAGCCGCTGGTTTGGCTTCAACCGGTGCCGGAGCCTCAACGGGCTTGGTTTCTGCCGCCGGGGCGGGGGCAGGAGCAGCCGGGACTGCCGCAGGAGCTGGTGCAGGTGCTGGTGCCGCGGGAGCGGTTTTCACATCATCGAGCAGCAGAGAATCAACCGGGTTCGTCGCAGGCGCGCTCTCACCGAGGCCGGGAAGATTGGAGAGTTCAGGAGGAAGACCGGGGAGTTCCGGCTTTTTCGCCTCGACCCCTTCGAGCACGTCGGTAGCGGCTGAATCACGGAATTCACGGGTTTTCACCATTGCCAGTCCGATCGCGGAAACAAAAAAGAGGATACCCAGCCAGGTGGTGAATTTTTGCAGAACATCCGTGGTGTGGGCACCGAGCGCGGAGTCCAGAGTGCCGCCGCCGAAGGCTGCGCCGAGGCCCTCCTGCTTGGGACGCTGGATCAGAACGACCAGCACCATCAGAATGCTGACCGCGATGATGATCACCGTTAACAGAATGGATAGAATTGCCATGGGGCGGCGAATATGCGACACAGGTAAAGGCTTGTAAAGCGCTAGAATGCGCCCCTTTGCCCTGATCCCGGCCGTTTTCCATGAGTCAAAATGACAACGCTCCCTCACGGATCGAGGGTTCGGTCCATGCGATCGTTTTTCATAATGAGGAAAACGGCTACACCATCATGCAGGTGAAGGAGGCTGACGGGGGCACCCTCACGGTCCGTGGAAAGCTCCCCGCCGTGGTCCAGGGGGAGCGGATTCGGGCCACCGGCCGATGGAAGGACGACCGCCGCTTCGGGCGCCAACTCGAAGCGGACCATATCGATGCCCTGCCTCCGGAAACACCTGACGGGATTTGCCGCTTCCTCGCGAGTGGCTTTATCGACGGCATCGGGCCGACCTATGCAAAACGTATCGTCGCGTCCTTCGGAACCGATACCTTTCGGGTCATTGAAGAGGAATCGCAGCGTCTTCAGGAGGTCGAGGGGATTGGGAAAACGCGGCGACTCCGCATCAAAGACTCGTGGAAAAAGCAGAAAGCGGTTCGCGACATCATGATATTTCTCCATGCGAACGGACTCTCCACGGCCCGTTCGCTCCGCCTCTACAAGACCTACGGGGATGATGCGGTCAACATTCTCCGAGCCGACCCCTACCGGCTCGCCCGCGAGATTCCGGGTATCGGATTCCGCACCGCCGACGACATCGCCCGCAACATGGGCCAGGCACCCGACGCACCGCGGCGTCTCGCCGCCGGACTTCTCTATGTCCTTGAGCAGGCGGAACGACAGGGCCACAGCGCCCTGCCCCGAGGAAAACTCATCGATGACGCCGCTTCGACGCTTGAATGTCGTCCCGAAGAGTTGGAACCAGCCTTGAACCGGCTCATTCTCGAGTCGCGAATCGTAATCGAAACGGGCAGCGAGGAATCGCTCACCTTTGGTATTGATCTCCATGAGGCCGAGACCACCGTCGCCGAAGCAATCAGGGGTTTATTGAATCTGGCTCCGGCAAAAACCGCGAATGATCCCGCCGCCTCCATAAAAGGCTTCGAAAGCCAGCACCGGATCAAACTCGGCACCGAACAGATCGATGCCGTCATCCGCGCCTCCCGACATCGCTTTTTTGTCATAACCGGGGGACCCGGAGTGGGGAAAACCACCATCCTCAGAGCACTGCTCCAGATTCTCACGGACAACAAAGTGAATCCCGTCCTCTGCGCCCCGACCGGTCGCGCCGCGAAACGTCTTTCCGAAAGCACAGGACGTGAGGCCTTCACCCTGCACAGGGCCCTCGAGTATCAGCCCCATGCCGGATTCACCCGCAATGCGAAGAAGCCGCTCGCCGGGGATGTTTTTATCATCGACGAAGCCTCGATGATCGATATCAGGCTCATGGCCAGCCTCATGAGCGCGATTCCCCCGCACGGCAGCGTCCTTCTGGTGGGCGATGTGGATCAACTCCCCTCGGTTGGCCCCGGGTGTGTGCTGCGTGACCTCATCGAGAGCGGGGTGGTTCCGGTGGCCCGGCTCTCGGAAATCTACCGCCAGGCGGCCGCGAGTCGCATCATCGAAGCCGCACACGCCGTGAATCAAGGCCACCTGCCCACGCTGGAAAGTGAGAGCGACTCCGACTTTTTCTTCATCGAGCGAACCGGTCCTGAGGCGATCAGCAGCACCCTCCTCCATCTAGTGGCGGAGCGCATTCCTGACAAATTCCATCTCGATCGCCGTGATGAAATTCAGGTCCTCACCCCCATGAACCGTCAGTCGTTGGGGACCAGAGAACTCAACCGCTCACTCCAGGCCGCCCTCAATCCCCCGTCGGAACTGAAATTTGAGATCGAGAGATTCGGAACTCTTTTCCGCACCGGAGATAAGGTCATCCAGACCCGCAACAACTACGACAAGGAGATCTTCAACGGTGACATCGGTCACATCGCCGAGATCACGACCGAACCGGTCTCCGTCTACGTCACCTTCGACGGAAACCAGCGGATCCACTATGAGCCGGGTGAACTCGACGAACTGCAACTGGCCTACGCCGTCACGATTCACAAAGCCCAGGGAAGCGAATTCCCCGCCGTCGTTATTCCCCTCGCCTCGCAGCATTACGTGCTCCTCCAGCGCAATCTCCTCTATACGGCGATCACCCGCGGAAAGCGGCTTGTCATTGTTGTCGGGGAAAAGAGGGCGCTGGAAATGGCGGTTCGGAACCGTGAGAGTTCAGAGCGATATTCGGGGCTGAGGAGGAAGCTGAAGGGTTCTGAAGCGGGAGCCAACTAAGCGAAGGGATTCACCAGTTTCACACCCGTTTTTTCAAAGTCCCGGACATTCCGAGTCGCAACAGTCAGTCGATGCTCCAACGCCGAAGCAGCAATCAGACTGTCCAACACCGGAAGTGACTGGGCCGCCTGCAAAAGTCCCCACCGGTTCATAATCTCTTCGCTCACCGGGAGGATGTCCTTCGAGTAGTCAGATCTAAGCGCCTCCAGCCAGCCTTCAAAAGAAGGGCATTGATCAGGGGCATTCCTCCGCAAGTTCTCGATACCCTTTCGAATCTCGCCGAGTGAAATGACGCTGATGCAGTGGCGATGTCCTTTGGTGGAAACCGCCCATTTCCTGACCCGGGGATTGCACTTCGCTCCCTTTCGCAACTCGCTTAGCACATTCGTATCGAGCAGGAAGGCCATCAGATCCCTGACTCTCTATCTTCGATCTCGCGACTCCGATCAATTTCCAGTTCTACCTCGGGTGCCACTTCCCCTTCCGAAGAGAGCAAAAACTCAATCAAAGTCAGCTCCTTCCCGTCGGGTCGGGAAAGGACCTCGCTCAGAATGCGCCGGTGCTCCTCTTCCGTTGAGACACCATGAGCGCGGGCGCGGCGCTTCAGCTTTTTCACAAGAGATTCGTCCAGGTCTCGAACCAATAACTGAGCCATGGCATAAGAGTGATATCATTGATATCAGATGTCAATCTGAAAGAGGAAAGAATGAAATCTGCTGCGAAAATGAATGGCGTTGAGCAGTGAGTTACCGGAGCAGGCAGATGGGTATGAAATCAAACCCCAACCCTCCCCATCCCCGATGAAGGGGGTTGAGTCCCGGACCTGACAGGGTTAGACTCCGCGCATGAAACTTGCCCGCCGTCGCTTCCTCGCCACCTCCGCCACCGCTCTCACTGCCGGAGGATTTCTCACCTCGTGTTTTGAAAAGTCAGATGAGGGTAAATCGACGGACGGGGCGAAAGAGAATCCTTTTCAAATCTCGCTCGCCCAGTGGTCGCTCCACAAAGCCCTGAAAGCCGGTGAACTCGACAACCTCGACTATCCCGCCTTCACCAAAGACACCTTCGGACTCACCGCGATCGAATGGGTCAACCAGTTCTTCTTCGTGGAGGATCCGAAACTCGGTTACCAGCCCAAGGATCAGGCCTATCTCGCCGAAATGAAAAAGCGCTGCGATGACAAAGGGGTCAAAAGCGTTCTTATCATGTGTGATCGCGTCGGTAACCTCGGCGATCCCGACGCGGCGAAACGGACCGCTGCGGTCGAAGGCCACTTCGCCTGGCTCGACGCGGCCAAGTTTCTCGGCTGCCACAGCATCCGCGTCAACGCCGCCTCCGACGCCTCACGCAGCCCGGAGGAGCAGGCGGACCTTTGCACGGAAGGCTTGCGCCGCCTTTCCGAACATGCCGCACCGATGGGACTCGGAGTCATCGTTGAAAACCATGGCGGCCTCTCCTCGAACGGAGCCTGGCTCGCGCAGGTCATTAAAAATGTCGGCCTGGAGAACTGCGGCACTCTTCCTGACTTCGGGAATTTCTATGTGGCTAAGAACCGGGGCGATGCGGCCAAGTGGGAATCCGAAAAGGCTCTCTATACCGGTGACCCGGCCTACACCGAGGATGCGACAGGGCTCGGCTATGACCGCTATCTCGGGACCAAAGAACTGATGCCCTACGCCAAGGGTGTCTCAGCCAAGGCTCACGACTTCGATGAAGCCGGCAATGAGATTCACACGGATTTCAAAAAGATGATGCAGATCGTCAAAGAGGCCGGTTACAAGGGCCACGTCGGCATTGAATATGAGGGCAGCGAACTCGGGGAAGTCGAGGGAATCAAAAAGACGATCGCCCTGCTCGAGCGAACCTTTGCCGCCGTTTGAGAAATCAGCGCCGCTGCGGTCACTTCGTTGGTTCAGACCCGTCAAGGGAGGGTGAAGCAGGCATGAGTCGTCACGACATCATCCGTCTCCGGGGAGAGGAGCACCTCAGCCCGTCGCAAATGGCGGCTGAGCTCTCCCATTTGCCGGGCTTCTTCTTTCTGGACTCGTCGACCACTGATTCGGGCGAAAGGTCAGAGGCTCACTCACGTTTTTCGCTGATCACAGGGCAACCCGCGTCGGTGATTCGAGGCAATGTCTTTGATGAGGGCGACCTTTCTCGACTGAGGGCAGTCTACGAAAGAAATCGGTCTCCGGAGGAATCGACCCCGGACCTCGGATTTCCCGGGGCGGGCCTTTACGGATACGTCACCTATGAGGGCGAGTTCGTCTTCGGCGAATACCATGAGTTCCTCGCCTATGATCATCGTCTCGGCCAGTGGACCGGGTCGGGCAATCTCTCGTCTCAGCGGCGTCCCTTTTCTGCGAAGGCGGCCAATCCGATCACGTTTACCGACAACCTGAATCGGCAGCAGTATTGCGATCTTGTCAGCAAAGCGCAGGACTACATCGCCGCCGGAGATATCTATCAGGTGAATCTGGCTCATCAGTTTACAGCGCCCCTGCCGGAGAACTTTGATGCCATTTCTCTCTACCAGCGGCTGCGCGAGTGCTCTCCGGCCCCCTTCGCCGCCTTTGCCCGCCTTGGGGAACGCATCGTGATGTCTTCGTCGCCGGAGCAATTCCTCAGCATCAGCGGAAAGACGATTCAGACCCGCCCAATCAAGGGAACTCGTCCGCGTTTTCGCGATCTCGAAAAGGACGAAAAGTCGGCCTACGACCTCATCACCTCACCCAAGGAAGTCGCGGAGTTGGTCATGATCACTGACCTGGAGCGGAATGACCTCGGGCAGATCTGCGAGTATGGATCAGTCAGGGCGACGGAGTTGTTGAAACTTGAACGTTATGCGCAGGTCTTTCACCTGGTCTCGACAATTGAGGGCACCCTTCGAAAAGACGTCGGCCCCATCGATGCCCTGCAAGCCTGCTTCCCCGGCGGCAGCATTACCGGAGCCCCGAAAAAGCGGGCGCGTGAAATCATTCGCGAACTCGAGCCCTGTCCGCGTGGATTGTACACCGGGGCAATCGGTTGTTTCGGATTCAACGGCGAGAGCCGGTTTAACATCGCGATCCGGACCCTCGTTGCGGAGAATGGAGTCCTGCACTTCCATGTAGGAGCCGGGATCGTGGCAGATTCCATTCCGGAGAGGGAATGGGAGGAAACGCTCCACAAGGCGGCGGGGATTCTTCAGGCCTGCGAAGGGTAGGGCACAGGGGAGGTATTAGCTTTTTCAGGCCTTTTGTATCCGCGCGAGGAAGGCAAGGGGTCCTTGAGGTAACGATCTTGGCGACCCAACTGCGTTGCCGGTAGAAATGATCACCCCGCGGTCGTTTATTCTCGGGGTGATCCAGCTCAAGATAGCGACTTGGGCCGGGTCGGAGAGTCAGAAGGTGATCGGCACGGCGGTGTTTGGCGGGATGATTGCAGTGATGTTTTTGAGCTTGGAGATTGTGCAGATTTTGGCGGAGAGGGTTGGGGTCGAAAGAGTAGGTAAATCTGCAAATGATAGACTCGTGGCAGCTCGAAACTTATGTGCTATCGAAAATCAAGACCAACTCGGGCCAGGTTATGCCCGAGGCGGTGCAGAAGATTAATAGCGTACTCGTAACGTAACTGCGAGACGATCTTTGCCTTATCGAGATGATGCATTGGGCCAAAATCTTCCGCCTCGTTTTCACTTGTCTTTACCCACGAAAAGCGACAGATGTCGATTGATAGACTTGCCTGAGATATCGCCCCTTGATTCAAAGCGAGAAATTCGGCCCAGTCGGGTGAAGCGCCCTCAACGCAATCCCTATTAAAAGACAAAAACCGTCTCCTTCCACTTATGTCGAGAAAAAGAGTGGATCCGCCTTTGTCAGATAAGGCAGCCTCGGCAGTTGGACAAACGTAAAGTTTAACAGCCTTGAATCTAATTGCGTCACCGGGAAACTTCGATTTTCGCATAGGCACAAGATCACATGCTGGCGTTAGGCAAACCCAAAGATCTGATCCCATTTCGAGAATATGCCCGATTGTGAGGTGTGAACCAACAGGCTCTTTACTACAGCAGTAAATATTATGTCCAATTCGAGCCTCTTGCAGAGAAGGCCCATCTTTAATATCGATACTAAAAAACCTCTTTACAACAGCGCCCTTGTCCTCGTCGTCATCAAATAACTTGATAACGTCACAAGCAAAAGATGTGACATCAGGAATCGCGGCATCAAGAAGTCGTTCGCCATAACGGGCAACGGCATCTTGAATCCGACCGCGTCTCTCCAATGGGTCGGCGCTCAGCATCTCGTGGAGCCACAGAGCCTGCATTTCCAAATTACGCATGGCTTTGTCATCAGCCTGTGCTGCCTGCGCCGCGAGCACAGCGCGAAACTTGGATAGAAACAAGCGATTTGGAGAAGGATTCCAATCGCACAAGGCTTCAATAGCCGTAGGAATAAGTTCAGCCGAATTTCCCTCACTAGACTTCTGTACGAAAGTTACGAAAAGATTGTCTGAGCGAATCCATTTCGTAGTCGCGGTTGGGCGGCTTATTGAAGTTAGGGATGCAATTTCATTGGGCATACGCGCCTCAAATTCGCTTAGGAAATAGTTAAATATAAGTTGATTTGATAGATCCCTAAGCGAATCCGGCTTGCCCTTGAGAAGATTCAGGAAATTTGAACAGACTAATTTAACATTGGAATCTCGAAGCTTTGATTCCTTCAGAAGGAATAATTCAATGTAGACAGATCCAGTGATTGACTCTTTGAGTTTGGATTCGATTTCTGCATCTTCTATATACCATTCAATAATACCCCGCCGAACAGATTCAGATTCATCTACCGTGAGCGATGGGCGAAACTGAGGTGACACAAAATCCAAGACAATTTCACGGAAAATTTTATCAGGATTATCCTTCGAATAGACAATAACAATGTTGAAGTTACTACTGCCGCTGAGTTTCTTTAGTATCTGAACGGCTTTAGATGGCGTCCCAGAGTCTCCGTCAATATGATAGTCAAGAATAAGAAGGTCTCGCTCAATGAGATGAGACGCCAGTGGAACCTCGTTACTAAACTCAATATTCTGTCCGTCGTGTACGTCTACGAGCCATCCCCTGTCTGACTCACGGCAGAATTTTGTGAAAGAGAGAAGGTCGTCGGCATTCCTGAGAACTTCAGGTGAGCATGTTTCCCAGAAATTTGATCTTTTATCTCTAGTTTCCAACAGACTATCAATCGTCGGGTATTCGTCATCGATAATTAAAACCGACCTTATTGGAGTTATAAACACCTCTTCAATAAATTTTGTTGTCATTCTTTCGACCGAAATATCATTCTAATACACCGCCATTGAAAATTATTGCAAAATTAGCTCCGTTTAATTTTTTCAACGGACCGCTTCGAATATATTCGATCTGGTGCCCTGATGCGCCCAGGTTTGCTCTGCACAAGTAGAGTCCAACACCTCTTCCACCTATTCTTTTTCTCGTAAAAAATAGTTTAAAGAGTGAACTAATGTCACCTTCCTCAACGCCAGGACCTGAGTCAGACACTACAACTTTATCCTGAATTATATTCAATTCAATCTTTCGGCCTTCAGTCTGTTGCTGGCACACCCAGTATCGAGAATTGTTTACCAAGTTCACAAACACAGGGTAAATTCTTGCCCTGGATTCAAAGATCTTGAATCGCTTGAAATCGTCCGATGCGCTAAATAATATATGATCTCGCGACAATTTTTCGCCAAAAAACTCAGTAACATAAATGAATATTTCGTTACCAGAAATCCATTCATTCTTTGCTGGGCCTGAGAGCTTTAGTGGCGAGAGAAATCTGAGCCGCTCCGTTAGACCCGCATGACCTGCACGGATACTTTCTATCGCTCTGAGCTCTCTTATGTCATTGGGAAGTGAATTCAGACCAGTTGCCACAGCCTCGTCGAAACCCTCAAGCTCGTGGCCGATAATTTCGATCGTTATTCCAAGTTGCGCTAAGCTGGTAATTCGATCAAGTTCCTCACGTAGACCGCCGATTTCAGCGGCTCCTGAAGAAGCAAGTGACGCTAAGTCGATGCTCAACTTCAAGCTTTCAAGTGCAGTTATATACGGCACATACAAATCTTCATTTTCATCGTCAACTCTCTCGCGCTCAAGTTCAAAAGTATTTAGTGCTTCGCGAAGCTGTAATCGTCGGTGTCTCACATCAGTGATCAGGCCAGACATTTCGGTGAAATAGCTTTGGATTCTATCATTTGCAATATCTTGAAGTCGCTTCTCTTCTGCTGAAAGAATTTCATTGATACTAGATGCCCATGCACGAATCTTGCGTTTAATCTGATTCGAGTTTCGCTGCAGTTCTTGCTTAGCGAGTTCTTCCGGAGCCTTTGGGTTCAACTCAGCTAGTCTTGCCTGAAGACGATCCGCCGCTTCCATTGCAATTGACTTTGCCAAAGCACAGTCGGATTTAAATGTCCTGTATATCTCGTCCAGCGGACCAAGCTTTCTGGGGGCAGTTCCGAGTTTAAAGCTGGAGACTTGATCTTTTGAATCTGAAACTGCCTCTCTTAACAGCATAACCTTTTGCTCGGTAAGAGTATCGTAGTTGTTATTGATTTCAGCTAAGACGGTATTAAGATTCCCCAGCACTCTTGGCAGTTCATCAGTCCATTTAACGAGATTGCTACTAAAAGCACGCCTCTGCTGAGCCGTGAATTTTTTTCGTTGTTCCTCGTCTTTCTTTAACTGATAATCAGCTTTTAGACCCGGTACAACTTTGGCGCGAATTTCTGATTTACTACCAAAGTATCGGCGCGCTGATGTCATTAGGACATTTTCAACAATGTCTCGTAAACCTTTTGCTGATCTATTATCGATTAATCCTTCGCGCCCGGCTTTATCGCGGAGATTTGGGTTCTCCAAACGCGTTAATGCAATCCTGCCGAACATCTGTCTTAGGTTCCAAAATTCTCTACCCGCACTCAAACTTCGTCTTCTCTCAATCTCGAAAAAGTCGTTACTAGAGCGCCCATATGGCATGACCCGCAATCCATCCCGGTAGACCATAAACCCCGAGTAAAGCTTTGCGAGGTCCTTAAACTTTGACCACTGTTCAGGGGTGTGCGTTGTATTACTTCGGTCGAACTCCATCGATGCGATGTATAAGTTGAATCCACCAACTTTTGTGTCCGATCGCTTCGGTAGTTCCAAATTTCCAATTATCGGAATTACAATATCGCCTTCTAACCAAGTTCCGAAAGCTTTAACTCGTCCTACGAAAGTTCCGTCTTCATCAATTCGTCCGTCGATTACGTGTTCCAGCTGTTGAATAACGGACAAGTCGAACTCCCTTTCTTTTCCGATTATTACTTTTGAAGACGGGCCGTTCCACGCGATTACGGAGCAGCTGAAATCTGAATCGCTTGTTAGTATCTGATCAATTCCAGGATCTGGGAATGGGTCACAGAAGCTCGATAGAATCTCAAAGAATTTTCTTTGCGCACGGGAAGTTGTACTGTCCGGCGAATTGCTTGAGTCTAGTTGAGCGCGAAGGTCGAAATCTATATCTGCAACAAGCAACAGAGTTCCAGACTCTGTTACATCGTTCCATACAGGCCATTGTTGAAGGTGGGATTCGGAGAATGGCGAAGAGACTAAGAGATTTTCGATCGATTGCCGTGTAGTTGGCGAGAGGAAAGTTTCGCCTTCGGTTCCTTCTATTTCATCTAACTTACTCCACGCGGATTCAATTCGTGATTTTTGATTTTCATCGCCATGTCCCCAGATGTTGTCCACAAGTTTTGTTAGCATGGGGTCGATAAGCGAAAGTAACTCCTCCTTTCTATCGAAAGTGGTGATGGGAATTTCGATGTCATGAAGAAGAAGGAACGGATTCTGGAACAGCCTCCAATCCAGAAGTGCCGCAACAAAGGGAGATCCTCTTCGTTTGGATACTAAGAGCAGAAGTGGCCCAAGGTACCCTGATGAAAGTCTGCCAATTCCCTTTTGACCCTGCTTAGGTCGGTACTTCAGCCCGTTGCGGTCGGAGAGTGGCGTGGAACCACTTATTGCTTTAGATTCGGTTCCGACAACGAGCCATTTCTCAATAAACTCAGTTTTGTTCATCCCGTGGCCATCATCGGAAAGTGCCGCGACCGGAATCTGACCGGAGTATATATTCAGAGATACATTTCGGGCATATGCGTCGTAGGAGTTTTTCCAGAGTTCTGAAATTGCGGTGGGGCAGTCAGCTATCTGTCCACGACCGAGGTGATCTACCGTTCGTGCCCGAGTTATAAATGCAAGTGTCTCAAGCATTTGACGCTAATAGTTCTGTTGAGTTGCAATGTATTTGTTCAGCGCGCTCCTCAATTAGGTAGGTTGCCAAGGATTGTAACAGAGTATGCCCTAATTTAATAGGGACAGCATTCCCAATTTGTTTCGCTGCAGCTATGATGCCACCTGTAAAGACAAAGTCGTCTGGAAAAGTCTGGATGCGTGCCGCCTGTCTGACCGTAATTCCATGGTTTCTTGTTGGATGAACGAATCTCCCTTTCGATGGATTAACGCATGCCGTAGTCATCGTCGGGGCTGGTTTCGAAGGATCGATTCGGCCGTAGACGTCTTTGTGTCCGTCATGGTTAGCGTGACATTTCAGTGTGCGACCGGACTCAGATCGACTGCCTCCATTTTTTGGCGTGTTCTTAAACGCTTCAATTAATTCTGAACCGTGCACCATGTGAAGGTCGTTCATGTCATTTTTGTTTGCTGCTCTGAAGACATGCTTGCAGGATTCCCATGGAAGTCGTTTTGGATCGCGGTCGATTGCAGTTGGCGATTGGTGTGTCGGAGGTGGAGGCCAAACAGGTGCCCCACTCAAGTCGTTTCGGATCCCGAGAAGGAAAATCCGCCGCCTGCGTTGTGGTACTCCGTAATCTCGAGCGTCCAGCAACGTTGGACCGATGATCCGATAACCAATCTTTTCGGACTCTTCGGTGAAGCGATTTAAGAAAGACTTGTGTCTTTCCCATAATATTCCGGGCACGTTTTCAAGAAGAAATAATTTCGGTCGAAGTTCCGCTACAAATGCGAAGTATTGGAATAGTAGTTCGTTCCTAGGATCATTTACTCCCGATCCCTTAATTCGGTGAACGGAGAAGCCTTGGCAGGGCGGCCCTCCGAGGATAAGATCGCATTTTGCGTAAGATGGAAATGCGTCAAGGGCTACCTTTTTTGGATCCAGAATCCGTATGTCTGCTTCATAAAGTTTCGGAGGTTTCGGCGAAGTGTTTATGAGGTTGAATCGGTAGCTTTCGCATGCGTGGTGATCAATTTCGACCGCAGCTCTCACATTGATTCCAATGTCAATCGCCGCTTTTGAAAATCCTCCGACTCCCGCAAATAGATCGAGGCAGTTTAAAGAGGCGGTTTGTTTAGCTAGAAGGGACATGAAGAGGTGTCTAGAGACAGGAAGGTCTGGATCTGATACTTGAGTTGGGGAGAATTGTTGATGGGCAAGCGGGCGACTCGGATTCAGGCGTTCAGGAGCGACGTTTTCTATGGAGATTCGCCTGATCTTGCCCTTTCAGTCAACGAGAATTGTCCGCGTTTGTGTGGGTCAGGCCTTAAATTGAGAGTTTGCAACCAGCTACCCACAGCCCCAAAGACTCCTCTCAATGTTAGCTTCTAAGAAAACGATGCAATCCGGCGATTTCCATCAATGCGGACGGCAGGGTCCGCGCTCGATTGCAGTACTCGCCTTTTCATCCTCTCTTCTCCTTTCCAGCCTCACCCGGAAATCGACGGAGGTTCCATGAGATCAGGACGATTCTGGAGAGTCCGCTCTTCGCCCTTAGCCTCTCTCCACGCCGCGATGACCCCGTGATTCCCTGACAAAAGCACCTCCGGAACCGGCATCCCGGCGAACTCGGCGGGCCGGGTGTATTGGGGGGCCTCAAGGCGATTCCCATCACCCGAAAATGACTCGGTCTCAGCGGATCGCTCATCTCCGAGGACACCGGGGATAAGGCGAACGATCGCATCGACCACGACCGCCGCAGCGAGCGTCCCGTTTGTTAAGACGTAGTCGCCGATGGATATCTCCTCATCGACGAGCGCTTCGATGACACGGTGATCGACCCCCTCGTAATGACCGCAGAGGAAAATGAGATGCTCGCAGCGGGAAAGTTCGACCGCCTTGGCCTGTCGGAAAGGCGGACCCTGCGGAGTCAGGAAAATCACCTTGGACTGATCCGATTTCAGAGCGTCAACCGCGGCAAAGAAGGGCTCCGGTTTCATCACCATTCCGGGGCCTCCCCCGTAGGGAATGTCATCGACCTGACGGTGCTTGTCGGTGGTGTAGTCGCGCAGATCGTGGAAGTGGATCTCAACCAGGCCCGCTTTGGTCGCCCGGCCCATGATGCTTGAGCTCAGAGGTCCTTTGGCAATCTCGGGAAATATGGTGACGATATCAATCTTCATCGCGACAGGACAGAACGGGCAGGCAGTCTACGCTCATTTCCGGAGACGTGCCACCGGCTTCAGAACGGTATTCCGCCCTTCGGTGGTCTCCTCCGCGAGGACAATGCGGGTCTCCCGGAAGTCTCCGATTCGTCCCGTGCTCTCGATCCGCTTGATCGTCCCTGACAAAGTCACCAATGAGGCAATCTCGTTCCACTCACCGTCGGACAGCCCCAGGAGCGACTGTACTTCGCCGACATCATCAAAGGTGTAGTCATCGACAGTGCCCTCGAGGGTGTCGTCTCCGTTCCTGACCGCGACAAAGTTCTTCGCGGAATCCTCGGTCGATCCGGTGAGGGCTCGAATCAATTCCCAGGAGGCGGCATTCAGATCGACCAGACCGTCCGAATGGATCGTGAAGTAGTCCCGCCAGAAAGGCTGCACCTTTTCCAGCTGATCCATCCCCGCAACAAAGAGGAGCTGCTCCAGTGAGGTGAAGGGAGCGTTGGCGGGAAACTGCGGAAACTCAATACCGGCATAAAAGGTATTCTCCGCTCCGCTCGGATAGGGATCGGAATCATCGTCGATCCAGTCGGCAAGGGAATCAGCGGCACGACTCGCAGCGGCGGCATCGAGCCCCCAGGCGACAAACAACTCGATCGCCGCGTCCCGCAGTTTGTCGTCGGTCAGGCTGTTCACCGGCAACAACCCTCCTTCGCTGGTGATCTTTACTTCGAAGCTACGTTCCGGCGCAAGGGTCTGCCGCAACGCTTCATCACCCGGCTCAATCTCGGGATGCAGGGCAATCGACAAGCCGCTCTCGGCGAGGAGTCCCGCCTGATATCGTGCCCGCTCCAAAGTGCTCTCGTCCCACGAAGCCTGCGATGACTCATACAGCCCCATGGCGATCAGGGAAAGAGCCATCACGGCGACGAGAACGAGGAGCAGGGCCATGCCCTTTTCCTTCCGGAATTTGCTGAGGGTCAATCTCATGGTTGAGCCCCTCCTGAGCTTGACCCGCCGCCCGACGCACCACCTCCAGGTGGCCCTCCGCCCGGTCCGCCGCCTGGCCCGCCGCCACCGGGACCTCCCGGGCCACCCCCTCCGGGCCGACCTCCGCCTCCAGGCCGGCCGCCTCCTCCGGGGCGTCCATCTCCGCCGGGACGACCGCCCCCCTGCCCGCCATTTCCAGCCCCTCCCTGACCGTTGCCACCTCCCTGATTTCCTCCACCCGTCCCGCTTCCGCCTGCCGGTTGCACCGTCGAGGTGCTCGCAGGAGCGGAGGTCTGGGTCGTTGCCGCCGTCTCCGGATTGGAAGCCTGTTCGGGCACTTCAAAAACCACCCGGAGCGGCACCGGCCGGTAGGCGTCATCAAGCGAAAAGGCGAGCAGCTCAGGCATCTTCTCGTCGTCCGTCCATTCATCGATCCAGGCCTGCTGCTCATCGTCCCAGAAGTTCCAGCTCGCCGCCGTGACCCCGGTGAGGAGAGGCAGCCAGTAGCGACCGTCATCATCCGACTGGAGGAAATCCTCTTCACCCACTCCGAAGACCATGCCGGAACCATCGGTGTCGTCCGGCTCGAACTCACTTCGGCTCAAAGCCAGGTCAAAAGTCGGCTGTCCGTCCGGGGACACCTTTCCGGGACGAAGCGAAATGACCGTCTCTTCGCTGCTTCCCACGATCTCGCCGAAGACAAAACCCGTCGCACTGTTTTCAATGATCAACTCAGGATACCCGGATGTCGTTTCCTCCGCCGGTTTCATGGAAATGGTCCCGTCAGCCGGAAGATTCTCGATCGTCTCGCGGAGCAGGGCGATGAATCGGCTCACCTCCTCATCCCGCTGATCGAGTTCCCGGATTTCCCGGGCGGTATCACCCGCCTGCCAGAGAATGGAAAGAACGGATCCGGAAATGACTCCGAGTATCGTCATCGCCACGACGATCTCAAAAAGCGAGAAAGCAGCCTGCGAATATCGGGAGGTGTCGGCGCCTTTTCTCATCGTTCCGGCTCCTTGTAAATAATGAGCTCCGCCTTTTCCACCTGCTCTCCCCCGTCGTCGAGATAGGTCGCCTCCGCCGTCAGCTTGTAGAGATCTGTCAGTTCGTTGCCTTCTCCGTTATTCACCTCAAACGGCTCGGCATAGGTCCGGAAGGTGATGTTCGACTGTTCGTCAAACACTTCAGTCGCCATGGCGTCGACACTCACTTTTCGTCGCTCTGCGAGGAGCCCCTCCAACTGTTGTTGAATATAGCGGTCCCTCGCAAATCCCGAAGAGGTTTCGCTAACCCGTTGCATCACCCCCATCAGGCCGGTCACGGTGATCGCGAAGAGCGCCACCGCAAGAACGACGTCGAGGAGAGCATATCCCCCGTTCAAACTTCGATCCTGTGGACTCGATTTCATCACCTTGCTACTCGACCCAGGAACGCTCCGATTTCACATCCGCGGTGAGCGGATGAAACTCGACTTCGAAATAGGATTTTTCGGCCTCAACGCGAATTCGCATCGGTTCACACATGCCCGAGGGCTGGAAAATCCAGCGCCGGTATTCTCCGCCTTCCACGCTAACCCACTGGGTATCGTCCCAGAATTTCAAACTGACCTGAAGGGAGGGATCGATCTTATACTCCTCCAGGAAACGCAGACCCTCCTCGACCTGCTCTTTCAAGGGATCCGGTTCGGTTTCCTCAACGGCCATGCCCCGGTTCTCCGAGGCCTCGACCATCTCGTCGCGCAATTCCAATTGCTCAAGTTCCTGCCGAAGCGTTTCAAATTCTCCGGGGCCTCCGTAGGGATGAAAAAAGCGCGAGGCCCGGAAACCCTCTCCGTCGAAGACGATCTGGTAGGGCCGTTGCTCGGCCATGGCCCGGCCGCGAATCTCACGGGCCATGAGAATGAGCTTGTTGACCGGCTCACGCGCCAGCCTCTCCCGCTGCACGCTGTCGATCGCGGGAACGGCGAGACCGGTCAGAATCGCGAGCACGGAAATGGCGATGACCACTTCCACGAGAGTGAAGCCCCGAACGCCCGAACGCGAACTACCAGTTCCCGATGTCGTCGTCGCTTTCCACCCCGTCTTCACCGAAGGAAAAGATGTCATATTTTTTGGTGCTCTTCTGAGGCGGGAAGCGGTATTGATAATCGAGTCCCCAGGGATCCTTCATCGGTTCATCGAGGTAGGCGCGCCAGCGCTCGGGTTGCGGATCGCCGCTGGGTTTCTCGACGAGCGCCTGCAAGCCCTGCTCCTGGGTGGGAGGTTTAAAGTAGTTGTTGCGCTCGTAACTCTTCAGCGCCAGATCAAGGGCCTTGAGATCGGAATCGACCCGCTGGTATTTTGCATCATCGATAAAGCCGACGATGAGGTAGATTCCGGAGCCCGAGAGGACGGCGATAATGGTAATGACGATCACCAGCTCGACCAGGGTAAAACCGGAAGATCGACGGGCGCGGCGTGATGGAGTGACTGGAGTGTGTTTCATCTTTCGAAATCTGAAATGTTCAGCGGCCCCGGATTCCGGACATGGAGCCGAAGATCGTCGTGATCATGCAATAGGCCACGACGCCGACGATTGCCGCCACAAAGACTAGCATGACCGTCGGAACGACCGTCGTCAATCGCGCGATACGGACATCGAGGTCCTCGTCATATTTAGCAGCCGCTTTGGAAAAGGCTTTGCCCAGTTCCCCGGTCTGCTCGCCAATGGCGATACGGTCCACAAGCTGCTCGGGGAAGGATTTCGTTTTCTCCATGGATCGTGCCAGGCTCGTGCCCTCACCCACATCCAGAACGACCTTTTCGAGACGATTCCGGATGTAACGGTTTGGCGTCCCCCGGGTGACGAGTTTGAGACTGCTGTGGAGCGGGACCCCGTTGTTGATCAGGTTCGACATGGTGTGGCAGAACTGGGCGTAAAATCGTCCCATGATGACCGGACCGAAGGCGGGGAGCTGCATTTTATACCGGTCCCACCACTCCCGACCCGCCGGGGTGGCAATGGCGATGCGGAAGCCGACTGCCGATCCCACCATCACTCCGAGAATGAGCCACCACCAGGCCGACATAAAATTGGTGAAACGGATCAGCAGGTCAGTGATCATGGGCAGCTCCTGCCCCGTCTTCTGCATCATCTCGCTGAGGGACGGCATCAATACGGTGCTGAAAACAAATAGGAGAACCACACAGGCGAGCATCACCGTGATGGGGTAGATCATCGCCCCGACGGTGCGTCGTTGAAGATCGAAGAGCTGCTTTAGATTCACGACAAGTCGACGCAGGATTTCGGGCAGGGAACCGCTCGCCTCGCCGGCCGCGACGAGGCTGCTGTAGAGTTCATCAAATGAGGGCGAAGCGATCGCGAGCGCTTTCGAAAAACGGGAACCCTCGCGGATCTCATCCCTGAGACATCCGGAAACCGAACGGATCGACTGATTGGCCTGACGTTCCTGGAGAATTTTGAGCGCCCTCTCGAGATTCATCCCCGCATCGAGCAGATCGGCGAGTTCCTCGGTAAAAAGGACCAGCTCCTGACGCTTCAGGCGGGTGTTCCGGCTCGATTTGCCTGGTTTCGCGCCGCCCGACTTCGCCCCGGTTTCACCCTCCGGGGTCGGATTGACGAGGACGGGGGTCAGCGCCCTCGATTCCAGCTCGCGGTAGGCATCCGCCTTGTTCCTGACCGAGACGCTCCCGGAAACCTTGTTTCCGGTGCGGTCAATGGCAGTGTAGGAGAATGAGGGCATAGTCGTCCGGGAGGGTTTAACCCCGCCCTGATCCAATCGTTTCCCAAATTCTCACCGATTGGGTGGCCGGGTCAAGCGGATAGGGTTGGCGGGTAACGGTTTAGCACCGGATCCCTTGCCCGGGCAGATCATAGGAGGACCTCAGCGTCACCCCACCCCACCGAATTGGGCTTACTAATTAAATTCGACTTTCAAGCCTTCGCTCCGCCAGGCCCGTGCGAGGTCCACTTCCAGTTTCTCATAATCTCGATCCCTCAGAAGAAAGGTGGCCTGCGCTTCTGTTGAGCCGTCTGCCCGGTTTCCTTTGGTGATTTCTTTCAGAAACTCCACCAGATTCGCCCCATTTCCCTCTCCATCAAGCCTCAGGAAATAGTAGGCGAGTACATTGGCACTGTTGTAGTAGCGCCCGCCATTCCCGCCAGCCAGCTCAGCGGCCCAATCCTCGTGCGAGATCGTCATCAAGCGCTCAAGTTTGACCATCCGGAATTCCCCGCTGCCACCGCTGACCTCGTCAGCGATCGACCGGTTCATCGAACTCAGCTTGAATCTTCCGCCATCGTACGATTGCGACGAAACCACCTCGGCAATACCTTCCGAGAGCCAGGTCGGCATCGAGGTCGCCAGCCAACGCATCATGACTTGATGGACAATCTCATGAGTCAGCGTGGTGCTTCGCTTGTTCTGATCCACGATAAAACGATTGCCGGTGAACTCGACTCCCAGGTTGGAGAGCGGCACTTTGATCATTCCGTTCATTTCCTCCCCACGGCTTCGCCAGGAGAACATACCTCCGCTTCCCGGCATGCCACCATCGAGGTAGTAGGCATCTTCCGTCATGTACAAAATCGTCTGGTAATAGCCATTGGCGCTCCCTTTCGGCGCGAGGCCTATCGGCATTTGTTCCACAAAGGCAAAGGTCGCCTCAAAAATCCGGGCAAACTCACGGGTCACACTGATGGAGAGACGGTCTGGAGAATGAAACTCGAAATGAGGGGTCCGGTAGACATACTCACCCTTGTTCTCCGCCGCAGACTCCGCTGGATCAATCTCTACGACTTCCAGATCAGCCACGACAAATTGCGGCCAGACTCCCAGCTTTAGATTTTCGAAATCTCCAAGGAGAGGGGCCACGTTATCACCCGAGCCCCCGGCCGGAGCGGCCATCTCAGCTGCCTTCTTATTTTCCGACCATTCTTTCGCAAAGTCCTGGTCCGGGTTCGAAAGTCTTGAAAGGGGGAGTTCAAAGTTTCCCTTCACGGTCTCCAAACGGACCATTTCGCCATCAAGACTGATGATTGTCGCCTCGATCTTTTTCCCGTCTGAGCTTGTCCATTCCCGCGTTTCGGCCTGCACAAAAATCAAGCCAACAGCCCATATCAGAGTGATGTAGAAAGAGGATTTCATGACGTCTGGAGATGTGCTTTTACGGAATTCAAGATTACGCCCCGCAAAAGGAACTGAATCGAGGTGCCGCCGCTGGCGAGTAAGCTATACGGACAACTTTTGCGGATCGTGCCGGAAAGACGGTTTTCAGTCAATCGCTTTAAGAAGCAACCAACCTCTCACCCCCGTGACCGCACCCTCTTGCCCTGGTTCTCACTCACCGGGACAAAATCAACAAAACCCCGGCTCTTGTTGACCCGGTAGAGTCGCACCTTGAGGCGCTGTCCCACCGCGATGGGAGGACCGCCTGCCCGGCTGCGGAATTCCTCGCGGCCTCGATCAAAGAAATACTCGTCCCGTGGCGGGAGGTCGTCCTTGCGGATCATGCCTTTGACCATGAGCAGGTCCAGCTCGGCAAAGGCACCGATCGGCCTGACTTCGAAGACAGTGGCGTCGAAGACCGTCTCGTCGTCCTCTCCGCAGATGTGTTCGAGATACTCGATCATCTTGAGACGCTGGGTCTCCTGTTCCGCCTCGGCGGCGACGCGCTCGGTTCGGGAAATGTGTTCGGCAATGGCGCCCATTTCCTCGAAGGCCGGGGTCCGGTCGGCGAAGGCGGGGGCCGTTGGCTCATGCCGTCGGGAAAGAATGCGACGAAGGGCGCGATGCACGATGAGATCGGCGTATCGACGAATCGGACTGGTGAAATGGGTGTAGTTCACCTTCGCGAGACCGTAGTGGCCGATGGAGTCCTTCGAGTAGGCGGCGCGGCGGAGACTTTTCAGCAGGGCGATCTTCAGACTGTGTTCCTCGAGTTTCCCGCGGACGTTGGCGAGGAGCTTCTGCAGTTCAGCCCGATTCGAGACATCCCCGACGATGTGCCCAAAGGCCCGCGCCTGTTCGGCGAAGTCCTGGAGTTTTCCCGGATCCGGATCCTCATGAACCCGGTAGAGCGAGGGAGCGGGCGCGTTCTTTGTTTCCAGCGCGACGGCCTCGTTGGCGGCGAGCATAAACTCCTCAATGAGCTGATGACTCTCGTCGTAATCACTCCGCTTCACCCCGACGGCGTGCCCCTGCTCATCGAGAACCACTTTCACCTCCGCAAACTCAAGATCGAGGGCTCCGTTGGCAAAACGCTTTTCACGAAGCATCGCGGCAAGGCGCCAGGCGCGTTTGAGATGCACGACGAGGCTCTTCTCCTTTTCGTCGGAAACGGCTTCGACTCCCCTGTCATCCAGACTCATGAGGCCGAAGGCTTCCTCGTAGGAGTAACGACGATGACTGCAGATCACGGCCGAGGCAAAGCGGGACCCGGTCGGTTTGCCTGCCGCATCAAACTCAAGAATCGCGGCATGGGTGAGTCGGTCCACTCCCGGCTTGAGACTGCAGACGCCATTGCTGAGCTTTTCCGGGAGCATGGGAATAACCCGATCGGCGAGGTAGACACTATTCCCCCGTCGTTGCGCCTCCCGATCGAGGGCGGTGCCGGATTTCACATAGTGCGAGACATCGGCGATGTGCACGGCCAGTTCCCAGGTGCCGTCGGACTTCTCGGTCACACAAATCGCGTCGTCAAAATCTCTCGCATCCTCCGGATCGATCGTGAAGACCTGACGCGCCCGCCAGTCTTCCCGGCGTTCGATTTCCTCCGGAGCGATCGTTTCCGGGATCTCTTCCGCTTCGTGAAGCACGGCGGGAGGAAATTCCAGCGGCAGGCCAAAACGATGGATCACCGCGAGGATATCAACCCCCGGGTCGGTGTCGCGTCCGAGCACTTCTATCATCGCCGCCGTCGGCGGATTATGCGGGCTGTCCCATCCGGTGAACTCGGCCACGACGACATCTCCGGGATTCGCCTCGGGCAGGATGCTGGTGAGGCGAAAAGAAGTCGGAAGACGGCCGTCGTCCGGCACCACCGTGGCACGGGATCCTTTGGCATAGAATTTCCCGACGATGCGGGTCCGTGTCCTCGAAATCACCCGCACGACCTTGGCATGCAACTCGTCCCCCGTTTCCCCGGTCGGATCGGGACGACGAGGCGGACGCAAACCGGCATGGCGTTCCCATCGCGGTGGCTCGCTGCGCACGAGATGGACCTCCACCTTGTCACCATCGAGTGCGGTTCCCGACAATCGCCCCGGAACAAAAATCCTGGGCCGGTCCATCGTCCTGAAGGAGAGGTGAGCCTCGGGATCATCCGGAACAAAAAAGGCGCTCTGCCGCTTCCGGTCCCGGGAGAAAAGTATCGTCCCGACGAATGACTCGATCCTGGCACGCTTGGAACGGGAGGCGAGTCGATAACGGGATTTCTTGCCCTTGTTCAGCTCTCCGGTGGTCTCCAGTTCGCTGAGAGCATCACGAAACGCGGATCGCTGGTTGGTACGAACTTTGAGTTCCTTGGCCAACTCAACTTTGTTCAGCGGTTGATACTCGGGCTTCAGCATGAGCGCCCGAATTTGGGAGATGAATTTTTTCTTCAAAAGATCGGGCGCAAAATGACAAAAAAGATGGACTTAGGGAAGGTGATTGTGTTTACATTGTAAGTGCAAAGGAATCGAGCCACTTAAGAAAAAAAAGAACTCGTCACCACGCGGCCCAACCGCTAAACATGCCCCGAATCATGAGAAAATCATCCTCAAACTCCCCCCGAAAAGCATTCACCCTGCTTGAGCTGCTCGTTGTTATTGCGATTATCGGGATCCTCGCCGGCCTGATGTTCCCCGCGACTACGGGAGCGCTCCGCAAGGCCGAACGTGCCCACGCGGAAAACACCGCCTACAATTTGAAGAATGCGATTTCGGCCTACTTCACCGAATATCGCAAGTATCCCGTTGACGCCAAGATGGAGGAAACCGAACCAATCCGTTCCGACAAAGTGCTCATGGACGTGCTTCTCGGTTCCGACTCCGCCGCGGAGAGAGGCGGGCTCAACCCCCGCCGTATCGCCTTCTACACTGACAAAGCAGCCAAACCAGCCGGCGACGGCAAGTTTCGCAAAGGGGTAAAACTGGAATCCGATGGCGGAGGGGAACTCTGGGATCCCTACACCGACTATTATTATGTCAGGCTCGATCTGGACTATAACAATCGCACGAAAAAGCCCGACTGGGACGAGAGTGAGTCCGAATTCATTCCGGAGTCGGTTCTCATCTGGAGTGCCGGGAAGGACAATCTGGAGGAGGAGATCAAGGACAATATCAAGACCTGGTAATCGTTCCAGGCATTATCCTCTCGTTCAGTCAGAGCACGTCCCGCGGGACGTGCTTTTTTATTCAACGATGAAGAAGGGATTCAGAAGGCTCTCTTTGTTATAAGCCAGGTCCTGACCGATCCCGAATTCGACCACTTTCCTTCCCGCCTCAAGCGCCACCGCATGCGCGGCGGCAGTGTCCCACTCCATGGTGGGCCCGAGACGCGGGTAGACATCCGCCTTTCCCTCGGCAACGAGGCAGAGCTTCAGGGAACTGCCAGCTGATAAAAACTCCACCTTTTTCCCGGCCGCTTCGAGCTCGTCAACAAAGGCCGTGACCTCACCGGTAAGATGGGAACGACTTGCCACGACGGTGACTTCCGATTTACCGGAATAGTGTTCTCCCCCGCTCAACCGCACGGGGGCAGCGCCGTCATCAGACTTCCAGGCCCCCTCGCCCCGCACCGCATAGTAAAGTTGATTGCCGACCGGTTGAAAGACCACACCGAGAACCGGAACTCCCCTTTTCACCAAAGCGATGTTCACGGTGAATTCTCCGTTCCTTTTTACAAACTCTTTCGTCCCGTCAAGCGGGTCGACCAGCCAGAAGGACTCCCAGTGCCTGCGAACCTCATAGGCGACAGTTTGAGTCTCCTCGGAGATCAGGGGAATCTCCGGGTAGAGACGAGTCAGTCCCTCGACGATGATCGCATTGGCCCGCTTGTCCGCTTCGGTCAGGGGGGACTGGTCCTCTTTGACCTCCACCGAGAACTCGGTGCCATAGACCTCGAGAATCGCGCTGCCGGCTCGCCTCGCGATTCCAATTATTTCTTCAATCTCAATCCCTCCGCTCATGCGACGCCACAGAAGCGCCCGGAAAGAAGATGTCAACGCTCGATCACAGAACTTACTGGAGTCCCTTGAGCTGCTCCGAGGTCCATTTGACGGCCTGGGCGGCATCGGCGTCATCGGGATTCGAGACCACAAAACTCTCCCATCCCGTCTTGGCGAGTTCGAGATGCTCCTTGGCCTCGGTCTTGTCTCCGGCCTTGATGCAGGCGAATCCCGCCAGGCCCCTCGCCCTGGCAAGCGCTCGTTGATATTCGGCACTGGAGGATTTGGAATCGGCGATCATCTGAAGAACGTCTATCGCCTCCTTTAAAGGAATTCTCGACTCATCAAAGTCACCGGAATCACCCAGAAGCTCGGCCAGATGCGCGAGACGTTGCGAGTAGGAAAATCGAACGTCCGCCGCCACCGCCCGGTTCCCTTCAAGAATCGGCTGGAGGATATTGATGGCCCGCTTCTCAAGAGCGATTGCATTTTCGAGCTTTCCTCCGTCCCGCTGATTTCTCGCGAGGACGCCATAGGTGTCGGAGAGGGTCTTGAGGTAGGTGGACTCGTAGGGATTGGCCGCTACCACCGCTGAGAGAACTTCGGCGGCCGACTCCAGTTTCTCGATCGAGTTCGTGAGGAGACCGACCCGGGCCAGGCAATTACCGAGACCCAACTGGTGGGCATCCACAGCGGCGGCGAGTGTAACGGCGCGGGCATAGAGGTCGCTTGCCTGCTGGTAGGAATCCTTGGCCAGTTCACCGTCGCCCCGGGCTTCGAGAACACGCCCGGTCAGGGTGAAGGATTTGGCGAGCGCGCCAACGATACGATCGTCCTCGGGGGATTGCTCCTGCAACTTCGTCAGTTGGACCCCGATTGAGATGGCACCGTCGAGGGCGGCGTCGAGACGGTCCATAGCGACCTCGCACTCGACGATCGCGAGAGAGTTTTCATGGATGTTGATCCCCGCGACAAGGGTTTGCGTCGCATCC
Source organism: Akkermansiaceae bacterium UBA2381 (assembly GCA_002344215.1). Taxonomy (GTDB): domain Bacteria; phylum Verrucomicrobiota; class Verrucomicrobiia; order Verrucomicrobiales; family DEV007; genus Arctic95D-9. The sequence continues at coordinate 41,211 of DDSV01000023.1, read as the reverse complement.
TGCGAGCGTGCCTCAGCCCAGAAGCGGGATGACTCGGTGAAATAATGGCGGGCGACCGAGTATTGCCCTGACTTGATCGAAAGCTGCCCGAGGGCACTCTTCGACAGGGCGATATTCTTCACGAACTCCGTGCTGGCCGTGGTCGAATCCTCGAGCAGTGCCGAATATCGCCTCTCGGCCTCTCCGAAGGAGGCGAGCGCCTTGCCGAACTCTCCCATCTCTTTATAGATCTGCCCGAGGTAGAAAAGAGCATTCGCGGTCGAGACGATAAAGTCAGGAGCATCGCCATAGGCTTCAACCAGCCTTTCGTAATGTTTCCGGCCTTCGATCAAAGCCTTGGCCCGTTCTTCGCGAAAGCCCGTGACATCCGTGTCCCGATTTTCAAGGACGAGACTGAAAAAACGGTCGCCGTTGTCCTGCGTCTGACGCACGATCTGCCGCGCCAGCTTGGCTTCTCCAAGCAGGCGGCTCTTGGAGTCCTCCGCCTCGTTCAGTTCCGATTTCAGTTGCTCACTCTTTTCCTGTTCGGTGATGGCCTTTCGGTAGGCGGATGCCTGCTTGTCCACATTCTCCTGCAACTCGGCCTGCAATTCCGCCGCCTCCATCGCGACCTGCTGCTTCTCCTCCCACATCTTCCGTAACCCGAAAATGGAAAAGTAGATCATGGGCATCACCGCGACGAGCGCGGCGATGGCAATGGTCTGCCAGAAAACGACCGGATTGGTCCGGAAACTATCCGCGAACTGACGGACTGAAAATTTCGAAGATTCCGCCGGGACTATCTCATCGTATCGAACGACTTCATCGGGTAGCACGGCATCCACCTCTTCGGTCTCGAAGGAGATTGCGGACGCCGGGGGACTGTTGATCTCAACCGGGGAAACTTCCTCCATCGGAGCGACAGCGACAAACTCCGGAGCAGACTCTTCCCAGGCCCGGTCAATCGCCGCAGCCACCTCGATCATAGACTGCGGGCGCGTCTCCGGATCAAAGCGCAAACACTCTTCAATTGCCGAACGGAGCTGGATCTCCCGCGAACCAGTCGCTTCATCGGGCCACTCCACTGACTTTTCGGCATCCAGCTGATTCAGGAAATACTCCGAAACCTCCGTTAATTCTCCAAAGGCGATCGCCGGAGCGGATTCAAGCCATTCGGGATGTTGATCACACTGTCGGCGCAGGAGGTCCAATCGCGGCAGATGCCCGGTGAGAAGCTGGAATGCGATCACTCCAAAGGCATATACATCCCAGAGTTTTCCCCGCCCCTTTGAGAAATCACCCGAAGCAAGCTGTTCCGGGCTTGTGTAAAAGAGAAGTTCTCCCGCTTCCAGAAACTGCAGACCTCCCATGAAGATCTGTCCGAAATCGGAAAGCCGGATGGTCTGCCCGCCGTCGGCATCCGCCGTCAGGAAAAGCACGGACGGCCTCAGGCCACCGTGGAAGAGGTCCGTTTGATGCAGGTTCCCGAGACAAGTGGAAAGCTCCCGGATAATTTCAAGGCTCTGCTCCCTCGAAATGACCGTCATCAGCCGCTTGACGGAACTTACCTGCCATTGCTCGCTGTCCTTCCCCTTCCAGCCGTAGAAAGGAACAGCACAGGCGGTGAGAGAATTCTGACCCTGGAGAACGTAGTCGTAGATCGGAGCCACTCCCTCGAGGCCGAATCGCGGATCCGTGAATGTCCTGAAATATCGGGACAGAAAACGATCACTGGTGGCCTGCGATTTAAAAACCTTGATGGCCCTTCGTTTCCCGGTCTCATGGGAGGCCACGAAGGTCCACCCGAACGGGTCCTCCCCAAGGAGGCCTTCATATTGATATCCGGGTAGATCGGGGAAACGCATCTGCTGAACTTTATACGGATATCTCGGACTTTTCTTAATGGATTTGACGCTCCGGAACCCCTCCGCTCAGAGATTCGCCCTTACAATTTTGTCCCATTCGGCATCGATCATTTCCCGGGTGATCGAAGGCCGTCCAGCCCGATGAAACCAGTAAGCTGAGTTTCCAAAGTCCCCCTCAATGGCATGGAGAAGACCGTGGATCCACGACCCCATCGTTGTCGGGATATCCTGGGCGATGGAATGCGCTTCCTCCCATCGGCCCGCTTTGGCAAGCCAAAGTGATTTGAGTTCCGGGGAAAGCGCATCGGGAGGGGATTTGTCGACTCGAACGGATTCGAGAAGCGCTTCCGTTGACTTCATACCGAAACTTTAGATGACTTAGGCATCTGCGGCAAGAGTCGTTTTGTAGACGGGAACCTTGAATTTGGATCCGGGCCATCAAGGGCCGGAAGACCACCACCACCGCTTGCTTCAGGCCTGTCGTCGCGCCCGTTTCCCCGGATCGCCCGGAACGGGAACAGCCGCAATGAGCCGCTTCGTGTAGTCTGACTGCGGATGCTCGACGAGATCGATGGTGCGACCCGCCTCGACGACCTTGCCGTGGCGCATCACCACGACCCGGTCGCAGATGCGCTTCACGACACTGAGATCGTGAGAGATGAACAGGTAGGAAAGGCCGAGTTTGTCCTTCAACTCCATCAACAGATCAATGACCTGAGCCTGAATCGTGACGTCGAGTGCGGAGACGGCCTCATCGCAGACGACGAACTTCGGCTCGACCGCGACCGCGCGGGCCACGCAGATGCGCTGACGCTGCCCGCCGGAGAACTCGTGGGGATAGCGGTTCATGTTGTCGGCGGGAAGGCCGACCTCTTCGAGCCAGTGAGCCGCGACCTCGCGACGGTCGCCCTTGAGGATCCCGTGCTCGATGAGCCCTTCGGTGAGGATTTCCAGCACGGTGAGGCGCGGATTTAGCGAGGAAAACGGATCTTGAAAGATCATCTGTAAATTCCTCCGATAGGGCCGCATCGCGTGGTAGTCGAGGCCACGGATGTTTTCACCCCCGTAGAGGATCTCGCCGGACTGCGACGTTTCCAGTCCGAGAATGGAGCGTCCGAGTGTGGTCTTGCCGCTGCCCGACTCGCCAACGAGGCCGAGGCATTCACCGGGATATACGTCGATCGAGACATCATCGACGGCGCGCACCCAGTCGACCGTTCTCGCAAAGACACCTCGCTTCACGGGAAACCAGGTCTTCAGGTTTCTCACCTCAATAATCGGAGAGGTACCCTCGGGGCGCAGCGCGGAGACCCGGGGGGCGTCTGTTAGTCTCGGCACGGCGGAGAGGAGTTCACGGGTGTAGGCCTCTTTGGGTGCCGCAAAGAGTGGCTCAACCTCGCCCTCTTCGATGAGCCGTCCGTTCTTCATGACGAGAACCCGGTCGGCGAGTTCCCAGATCACACCCATGTCGTGGGTGATGAAGAGAATGGAAGTATCCTCGGCCTTCATCGCGAGGATGAGCTCGAAAATCTGCGCCTGCAGGGTCACATCAAGGGCCGTGGTCGGCTCGTCCGCGATGATGAGGCGAGGATGGAGGATCAGAGCCATCGCGATCATGACACGCTGCCGCATTCCGCCCGAAAACTGGAAGGGATAGGCCTTGGCACGCTCTTCCGGATCGGGAATACCGACTTTGCCGAGCCATTCGATGGCACGGGCCATCGCGGCTTCGCGCGAGGTCCCGGGCTCGTGGATGCGCACGACCTCGGCGAGTTGCTGCCCCACGGAATGGAGCGGTGAGAGCGCCGTCATCGGCTCCTGGAAAATCACGCTGATTTCCCTGCCCCGGATCTTGCGTAGTTCCTCGATCGGCAGGGTGAGCAGATCCTTGCCATCAAAAATCACCTCCCCTTTCTCGACCCGGCCGGGGGGATTCGGGACGAGCCGTATCGTCGACATCGCGCTAACGCTTTTGCCGCTACCCGACTCACCGACGAGACCAACGATTTCGCCGGGACGGATTTCGAAGGAGACATCCTCGACCGCACGGATCGTCCGTCCTTCGACTTCGAAGGTCACGGTGAGATTGCGGACGCTGAGGAGTGAGTCTGTCATGGAGCACTATTCGAGCTTCGAATCGGTACGCGGATCAAAGGCGGCGCGCACGCCCTCGCCGATGAAAATGCCGAGCAGGCTGACGAGGAAAAGGGCGAGCGAGGGATACAGCGTGAGCCACCAGGCGTAGGCCTGCGACTGTCCCTGGTCGAGGAGATTGCCCCAGCTCGGCGTCCCCGGGGGAAGACCAAAGCCGAGATAATCGAGGGCCGTGAGCATGAAGATCGCGCCCACGAGTGAAAAGGGGAAAAAGGTGATGATGGGGACGAGGGCATTCGGAAAGATGTGACTGAACATGATTTTCCACCTCCCTATTCCCATGACCTTGGCCGCCTCGACGAAGGGCAGCTTGCGAAGCCGGAGGAACTCGGCCCGCATGTAATAGGAGATCCCGATCCAGTTGAAAATGCCGTAGACGAAACCGAGTAGGAGAAAGCTGCGACCGTAGATCGAACTCAGCAGGATCATGATGAGGAGAAAGGGCATCGATTCCCAGATCTCCGTAAGCCGCTGACCGACCATGTCGAGGCGACCGCCGAAATACCCCTGCACCGCTCCGAGAAAAATGCCGATAACGTAGGTGAAGATAACAAGGAGGATCCCGAAAAGCAAAGCCGTGCGTGTCGCGTAGAGAATACGGACTCCGACATCACGCCCGCTGTTGTCGAGTCCCATGGCGTGCCCCTCCACGGGCCGGAAAGGGAACTCGACCGTCTCCCGCTTGAAGGAAACCGATACCTTGCCCTCGGTCGTGGAGAGTGAATAGGGCTCCTGCGGAACGATAAGTGCCTTTTTCGCGATCTCGAGAACAGCACTGCGGGATTCCGTGGAAAGCCCTTCCCAGATCGCAGGTGGATCCTTGAGGAATTCCATTTCAGGCGAAAGGATCGCCTTTTCCGCCGACCCGCCTGCGCTGCGACGCTCCATCGAAACTCGCACCAGTTTCGGCGCCGCGCGGCCGGGAGTGAAGGGGGTCAGGCCGAAGACAATACCCTGTTCATTGGTCGCACTCACCGCCGGGGCGGCCTCGTTGGCAAATCGCAGTGCGAGTCCGGCGCGAACTGGATCAGGGAGGGCGACACCGGCGCTTTCAATGGGCTTCCCGCGAAGACCGAGATCGGCCGTCTCGCCGTAATAACCGGCCGCACCCCGGCTCCGCTGAATCGCGAGGGTGGCGTCAATATCGACTGCGGCGAGCTGATCCTCGGGGGAAAAGGTCAATGTCAGGGTCGGATCGATCTCGATCTGCGAAGGCGAAAGCGACTCTTCCGGACCGTTCCGAACGAGAGGCCAGAGCATCCAGTTCTCCGCTCTTTCCGCGAAGAGCGAAGTCTTTTCGAGTTCCTTGTAGCGGGGCCGGGTGTTCACTCCCGATCCGGTGAACTCGGTCTCGGGATAGAATCGGAAGACAGGGAAATAGAGTTTCCCGTTCGCCTTGACGAGGAGGGGCCGGTCGTTCGCGATAAAGTTAGCGAGCAGGCTCATCACGAAGATGAGAACCAGAAAAATGAGCGACCACTTGGCGCGCTTGATCTTCCCGAAGCGGGCGAGGCGCCGCCGGGTGTTGGGATCGAGAAGATGGAATCCAAATCGGGCCATGGGTCAGGACTCACCGCCGAAGCTGATGCGGGGATCAACAAGGACGTAGCAAAAATCAGAGAGGACCCGGCCGACAAGACCGACAATGGCGGTGAGGGCGAGCGTTCCCATGAAAACCATGTAATCACGTCCGACAATGGCATCGAGGGTGAGGAGGCCGATTCCATTGATCGCAAAGACGCGTTCGATGAGGACGGATCCCGCGAACATGATCGAGAGAATACCACCGATGCCCGTGACAATGGGGATGATCGCATTGCGCAAGGCATGAAGCCAGACGGCCCGCCGCATCGTGCCGCCCTTCGCGAGCACAGTCCTGACATAATCCTGAGCGATCTGGTCGAGGAGCGAGTTTTTCATCAGAATGGTGAGAACGGCGAAGTTTCCGATCACGTAGCAGAGCACGGGGAGGAACATGTGATGAGTCTGGTCTTTGACCTGCTCCCACCATGAAAGATCATTCCAGTTCTCCGAGCGGAAGCCCCCGATGGGGAACCAGTCGTAAAACTGGTCCGAAGTGCCGCTGAAGAGCGTCTTCAGGATCATGCCGAAAGCGAAGGCGGGGATGGCGTAAAGAACGAGGACGACTACGGAAGAGAGCACGTCGAAGGAGGACCCGTTCCGCAGCGCCTTCACAATCCCGAGCGGAATGCAGATGAGGTAGGTCAGGACAAATCCGGTGATCCCGAAGGTAAGAGAGACCGGGAAACGCTCCGTAATGAGCTGCCACACCGTCTTGTTGTTGTATTTGTAAGAGTAGGCGTTCATGCCCATGGCATCGCGGAAGAGCCAGTTCGTGTAACGGATCACGAAAGGCTTGTCGAAGCCGAACTCCCGCTCGATCGCTTTGCGCTGATCCTCGGTGATGCTGACACTGCTGCCGTTGCCGTGTCCGGATTCGCCCGAACCCATGCCGCGCATCTGGGCGATGCGCTGTTCGACCGGACCACCGGGGACGAACTGGGTCAGCGCAAAGACAAGAAAGGTGATCCCGAGAAAAGTCGGGATCACGAGCAGCAGGCGGCGGATGAAATAGCTGAGTCGCTCCATACCGGGATCGGTTTGCGATCAGCGCAAGGCTTCGGCGCGGGTCGGGCCGACGGCAACGGTGGGGACCGGAGCAAACACCTTGTCGAAATAGACGTCCCGGGGAGGAGCAGGCAACTCGGCTTTGCTTTCCATCGCCGCCTTGAGGTCATCGGCCTGGAAGGTGTCGTTCCACCAGTAGTCGACCGAGGCCCACTCGTCTGTGTATTTGCCGAGGACGTGGTCGGGCATTCCATAACGATTCCAGTAAAGGAGGCGAACGTAGTCGATATGCCAGAGGAGGATGTAGGGGGTCTCCTCGTAGACCATCTCGTCGATCCGCCGGATGACCTCATGACGATCGGCCACCTCGAACATCTCGCGGGTCTGCTCGATGAGTTTGTCGACCTCGGGATTCTTGAAGCCGGTGATGTTGTTGCCCGCCTTGAGATCAGCCGAGGCGGAGTCCCACATACCCTCGGGGTCCTTCACCGTGCCCGCCCCCCAGGCAGCCCAGGTGATGTCGTAATTGTATTCATCCATGTCCCTCGCCCAGGAGGCCCAGTCCTTCTGGTCGATCTTCAGTTCGATTCCGACATCCTTGAGCGCTTCCTCGTAGATGAGGAGGAATTTGGTCGTGCTCGGATCGCGGGTCAGGAAGTTCATGACAAAGGCTTTGCCGTCCTTCTCCAGTTTGCCCGTCGCGGGATTCACGGCCCAACCGGCCTCTTTCAGAAGGGCCCGCGCCTTCTCAACATCGAAGCCGGTCTCGACGTTCGGATTCGGATTCTTCTCATCCCAGAGATCGGGCCAGTAGGAACTTGTCAGGGTGTACTGGTCGAACATGATCGTCTGGTTCATCCGCTTCCGGTCGAGAAGATGGGCAAGGGCCTTTCGAACGCGTTTGTCATTGTATGGCTCACGGCGCATGTTCATCGCGAAACCCTGGAAACCGATCGGGTTGTAATTGTGGATGGACTGCTTTGCGATCCAGTGTTTGTCGAAGCGCTCGCCCGAGGTCTCCTTCATCCACTGGCTCGAAGTGTAGACGGCGAAGGAATCGAACTCACCCTTCTTGAAGGACTCGAAGGCCACATCCATTTCGGGATAAAAGCGGTATTCGATCGTATCGAAATTCAGCAGTCCCGTCATCTCGGGCGACCCGGCCCGCCAGTAGTCCTCCCGTCGCTCCATCCGGGCGAAGTGGGGTTCAACAACCTCGCCGAGTTTGTAGGGACCGGAGACAACGGGAAACTCATAGTTCACCTTGTTGAAGTCCTGATCCTTCCACCAATGTTTAGGCATGATGCGGAAGGCGGTGCAGGCCTGGAGATTCTTCCAGTGAACTTCCTCCGCGTGGATCACGACGGTCTTCTCATCGGGAGCCTCGATCTTGACGAGACGCTTGAGAATGGACTGGAGCGAGCCCGTGAGATGATCCGGATTCTTGATTGCCTCGAAACTCCAGATCACATCCTCGGAAGAGACCGGCTTGCCGTCACTCCACTTCGCGCGGGGATCGAGGTGAAAAGTGAAAGACTTTTTGTCCTCTGAGATCTCCCATCGATTGGCGAGTCCCGGCCTGTCCTCAAGGGTGATCGGATCCGTGTCGAGGAGCCCCTCGAACATCAGGCGGAAGATCTCACGGGAAAAGACATTGTTGTCGATCTGGAAGTTGAAGCTCTTCGGATACTGGGAGCCAAATGTCGTGAATTTTCCTCCCGGCTCGGCGAATTCGGAAGCGAGAGGTGAGGTTTCCGGCTGCCAATCGGACGGGGGAAACTGCTGGGCTTGAGCGAATCCTCCAAATCCGAGGAGGGCTACAGTGGCGAAAAATCTCATTTTGACCATGATCGCTTTATCTTCAGGGGTAACCGGGTTGAGGGCAATGGACACAGCGTTTGGACCCGTGAATCCGAAAAACGCTCAATCTCCATAGGTCTTGGAAGTTCGTTGAAGTCGAATTGAAATCAACGACGGATAAAAGGAATCCCGAAATAGCGTCCCTCGCATTGCCGCCGGCCGTTTCGAGGCGATTGCGCCCGGCGGTGAGTCTTCTCCGCGTCAGCAACCGACTCCGGGTGACGACACCCCCCGGGAACGGGGGGTAAAGCTTCTTGTCTCCATCATCTCACCTGACTCATCAGCGTCATCGGAAAATCTCGGAACCCTTCCGGTCACGATGCTGATTCCACCATCAGAGGTCCAAGGCGGCAGGTGGTGCCGTGCGCGATGGCTTGCCGCAACCATGGAAAAGACAGGAAAACTCTCTCGCCCGGACTGCCTTGAGAGAGGCAAGCGGCGCAACAGGCCAACTGTTCCCACCACTTGTCCCGCCTCATCGAGAAAGGGCTCGACGGTAACGGAGAACGTTTCCCCTTCCCGGGACACTTCGGTCTGAAGACTCATCCCGGCAAGTGAGTCAGTGAGGTCAATGCCATAAAAAACCTCAGGGAGTCGCGAACGCTTTGGATCTCCCATGTTCTTCCCGATCAAATCCTCACTCGCCGCGCCTAGTTGAGGCCAGAGGTTTCCGTAAACGCGGGTGACACAGAGTGAAGCATCCGTCCTCCACGCCGCCACCGGGAGGCCTTGAAAAAATGGTTCCGGCTCGTGCTCTTCGGGATGCCGTCCTGATCGACCCGGTTTGGCATCCTCTCTGAGGACCATGTAGTAAAAAAACGACCCTCGTTTATCGCGGCTTCTCACTACCCTGGCATCAAAAATCCGTGTGCCCCGGGTGGTAAGGAAAGAGGCTTGAAATCGCATCCCCGCCGCATGTCCTTTTCGCCATTCGTCGAAGGCCTCAATGACTCCCCTTCTTTCCGATTCGGGAAAAAAAACGTCCAGATTTTGGCCACGGAAACTACCCGGGGAGTGCCCGATGGCCTTGAGAAAGGCCCGATTGTGATGACAAATTCGGAGATCTTCATCACAGATCACGATCATATCGCTCGAAATCCGCATCAGTTGGGTGCCCCATCGCGAATCCGGATCTTTGCCAAAAATCCCCGAAAGCAGTCCCTTCAATGATTCCAGACGCCCAAGGGCTCGCGGCGTCGGTGCGTCCGGGATTTCTGATAGGCTTGGGGGTGGATACATGAAGATAACTTGCGGCAAAGGTCGGATATAATAATTATAATTTATATAATTTCAACCAAAATGCCGCCAATTCGTCGGACCGCAATCAGGCCAATCGGGCCCGGGTAGGAATCGGACCTCACCCCTTTTAGTGGGCTAACGACTATTCGCGGGTCCTGCGGCGCAAAACTTCCCTGGCAATGGATCGGATCGTCCCTGGCATGGACTTTTTCATCCCGCTTTTTACCACCAACTGAGGGGCGAGAAAACCGGGATCAATATGAAGCGAATAGACGACCAGGTGATTCGACGGTGCCGTCCCCTCAAAAATCCACCAACTGCCGATGACGTCTCGCAATTCACCGCCGGAATAGGTAAAATCGGCACGTGTCATCGGGGTCAATTGATGAGTCAGGCGATAACGGTAGGAGCCCTTCGGCCCGCCAACCTGGGTTCGCTGTTCAACAAGAATGCGATTCCCCTCGCGTTCGAGGACTTTTGACTCAAGCACTCCGTCGATAAAATCAGCGGCATGCTCCTTGTCGTTGATCACCTCCCAGATCTCCCGTTGGGTTCCCTCAATGATCGCGCCGACGGTGACAAAACGATGGTCAAGGGTATCGGTTTCGTCGGGGCGGCGCTCAAGCACGACATATTCACCGGCCGCCATCTTCTTCAAGCTCTCCGCATCGACGGGCGGGTGCTCGTCGGCACGCCCGGGAACCGTGCTGAGAATGAGCAGAACAAAAAAACAAGATTTCAAACGTCGTATCATCTCCCGGAAGACGGACTAATTACGGGACGATGCTCCAAAAGACGCTCTTGCGCTGGATTATTTTGGGGAGAACGCTCCACCCTCCACCGCATCCCCGGATGCTGACTTTCCTTTCATGAACAAAACACGCCTCGTCGAAACCTTGAAAGCCGAGCTGTCCCGCCAGTACGAGCGTGCCGTCGCGGCTCTGACGGGTTCCCGCGAGGCGGCGACGGGAACGGATACCCGTGCCGAGAATAAATATGACACCCGGGGCCTTGAAGCTTCCTATCTGGCCGCAGGTCAGGCCGGACAGGCCGATGAAATTCTTCGAGCGATCTCTTTGCTCGAGATGTTTGAAGTCAGGGATTTCGATTTCGACGACCCCATCGAATCAGGAGCCCTCATTGAGGCGGAAAAGGACGATGAGATTTTGTATTACCTCCTTGCCCCGGCGGGGGGAGGATTGGTCATCACCTCGGATACCGGGGAGGAAGTCACCGTGCTGGGACCGGGATCACCCTTGAGCCGGAATCTCCTCGGAAAAACGGCCGGCACGGTCCTCACCGATCCCGATCTGATGATACTCGAAGTTTTCTAGGCGGGAAAAAGGGCCGGGGAACTCAGTTCAAACCCGGATTCTCCGGCTCGTCAGCAAGGAGACGATGCCAGGGGCTGAGATCTCTCAGGAGTGTTTTCCAGAGATGACTGACGTTGGAGACTTCGATGATTGATTTCTCCGGCTGATGAGTGATCCAGGCCCGCTGTTCCAGTTCATCCTCCAACTGACCACCGGACCAGCCGGAATAACCGACAAAAGCGCGGATCTGGAACCCCTCCATCTCATACATCACTGCCTCGGCGGCGGAAAGGTGGGTCGAGTACTGGAGTTTTCCATCATCCTCCGACCAGCCGAGGGCGGAAAAGGTGAGGTGCTCGGTGCTGACCGGTCCACCCATGAAGACGGGGACCCCGGCGAGTTTCTCGCGTTGATCTTTGGGCAGAATGTTGCCGCTCAGAAGATCGCCGACCCGGCGATCAAGAGGACGGTTGAGAATGTAGCCGAACGCACCGGATTCACTGTTGTGCTCGGTCACAAGCAGGACACTCTGAAAAAAGGTCGGCTCCCGCAGGCTGGGATCGGCCAGAATGAGGCTGCCTTTGAGTGATTTCTCCACTGGACCCTGGGATGGCATTAGGACTCTCCTGATATTTTCAACCCTACCGGAACCTCAAACAGAATTTACGCGTTGGCAACCCGTAAGCGACGGTGTTCACTGCCGCCTATGCAGGAACTCACTGGAATCATTGCCCGGGGCATCGAGCTGAACACCGACCAGATCGGTGAGGCGGCCAACGCGTTGCTGGATGAATCCGTGCCGAATCAGGACAAGGCCGACTTTCTTTCCTCGCTCTCCGACAAGGGTGCCACCGCCGCCGAAATCGCCTCCTTTGCGGCAGCCTTCCTCGAACGGGCTATCCAACCCTCGCTGGATCGGGAAAAAATCGGAAAGCCGCTGCTCGACGTGTGTGGCACCGGCGGAGACAAGCTCAACCTCTTCAACGTTTCCACCGCCAGCGTTTTTCTCCTCGCGGCGAACGGTATCGCCGTGGTCAAACATGGAAACCGGGGAATCACGTCGAAAAGCGGTGGAGCCGACGTCCTCGAGGCGCTCGGAATTCGGATCGACCTCCCACCCGACGAATTCGGCCGCTGCCTTGAAGAAGTCGGTGCGGGCTTCCTCTTTGCCCCCCTCTATCACCCCGCCTTCAAAGCGGTCGTCCCGGTCAGGAAGCAGCTCGCGGAGGAGGGAAAACGGACCATTTTCAATCTCCTCGGACCACTTCTCAATCCGGCTCGCCCCGACTACCAGCTCATCGGCGTTTTTGACCCGGCGTTTGGTCCCATCTTTGCAGATATTCTCGCCAGGCTTGGCCGCCGGGTTGCCTGGGCCGTTCATGGAACGACAGAAAACGGGGCCGGCATGGACGAACTCTCCACTCTGGGCCCCTCCCAGGTCTGGTCGACGTCAGATCCTGACAGGGTCGCCTCTGCCATCCTACCCTCTTCACTCCCTCTCGGACACGCCACCCTCGAAGAACTCCAGGGGGGCGATGCTTCGGAAAATGCCGCCATCATTACCGGAATTCTTGAGGGAAAAATTCGCGGACCAAAGCGGGACATCGTCGCCTTGAACGCCGCAGCAGGTCTCGTCATCACCGGTAAAGCCCCGGATCTCAGCAAGGGTCTCGAGATGGCGAACCGCTCCCTCGATGAGGGCGGGGCACTCTCAGTCCTTGATCGCTGGAGGGACCTTTCACGGCGGAGCAACTGAATGATCTCTTTTTTCAGGCAATCAGGACGGGCAGAATTCTGAGGCGGGGATATAATTTCTTTGTATGTCGAAACGGAAACTGATCTTTGGCGCCCTGGGAGCGCTTCTTCTTGCTGCCGTCGCAGTCGGTTTCCACGGCTGGCGATCAGGATGGTTTGGCACGGGAGACCCTGTCTTCACCGATGTGATCCCCGAAACGCGACCAACACGACTCGACCACCGGCAACTTGAACGATTCGCCGGCCAGCCGATTGAGTCCATCCTCGAGACCTTAATCGCAGAGAAAGAGGCCGCCGCAAAGACGGTGGTTCCTGAGTCGCCCGTGAAATCGGCCGAAGAGGCCTTGCTCGACCTGCTCCCTGATGCCCCCCTCCCCTTTTCGTCCGATGCGGTCCCGAAGGACGAAGCCGGACTCAAGGCCTTCGTGACGGGGATGCAGCAGGATGAGGAAGGCGAACCGACCAAATCCGAGCAATGGCAGTTCAATCTGGCCCTCGCGGCTCTCGGGGTTGACCAGTCTAAGGTCCCTGAAGCCATTCGCCAGAATGCCCGACCGCTCCCGGAATCAGAAACCTATCCCGTTCGTCTCGCCGATCGCCGCTGCGAACTGACCGGACCTTTTGCGGTCGGGAACCTGAACGCGATTGATTCGACGGAGATCGTAGCTGGCGGCGGATCCGCTCTTTTTCGAATCAAGGCGGACGGAACCCTTGAAGCTCTCGATGATCTCAAGGGCATCACTCCAGGGAACGGCGTCTATCCGGGCGACTATGACGGCGACGGTGATCTCGATCTTTTCATCACGAGAGAAGGCGGTTTGCCCAACTCACTTCTGCGCAATGAAGTGGAGGGAAAATTTGAAGATGTCACCATTGCCACGGGCCTTCTTTCTTTCAATGACACGACGGCGGCGGCATGGATCGACTACGACAATGACGGTCTTCTCGACCTTCTCGTCACCAGCCGGGACCATCCCCTCGAACTCTATCACCAGACTGCCGCGGGGATTTTCCAGCCGGTCGCCTGGGATCTGAAACTCTGGCTTCCCCGGGGCGGGAACCTGATCAAGGTGGCCGACTTTTCGGGGGATGGCTTTCCGGATTTTCTCCTCGGGATCGAGGGGCGGGATGACCGGCTCTACCTCACCAAATCTGCCGGGGCTTGGAGTGAGTGGAGATTTGAAGATCAGGCGACTGCTGCCGGACTGGCCGGCGCGGCAGGAACCACCACCTCGGCCTCCTTTTTCGACTTCGATCTCGACGGGAATACCGACCTCCTGCTGACGAAGATTCAATCAAAAGAGGTTCCGGCTACCCCGGCTTCGAATCAGGTAGAAACAACCGTCACAGGTTCATTGAGGCTATTCCGCAACGAAGGAGAAGGGAAGTTCGCCGAAGTGACGGAGATGGCTGGTCTTCCCGGGGACGAGCGGGTCACTTCCGCAGGCATCGTTGACCTCGACAACGATGGATATGAGGATGTCTTCCTCGGGACCGGTCCCCTTTCCGGCAACCGGGTCTTCTGGAACCGGGAAGGATCCGGATTTATGGAAATCTCCGTCGTCTCCCGGGGAAGCTACCTCGATGAACCGGTCGCCTTTGATATCGCCGACCCGAACGCCGACGGAAAGGCGGACATCTTCTACCTGAATCGCACGGGGAGAATTCGATGGCTCGAAGCCGGCGGGGCGATGGACCGCTGGATTCACCTCAGAGTGACGGGGCAACCCACCGGAACCCGTGTATCACTCAGTTTCCGTGACAAAGATTGGGTCCTCCGGTCAATGGAACGCCCGCTCGCACTGGAGTCCTCGATGACGATCGGACTGGGCCAGGCCACCCTCATTGAGCACCTCGATCTCTTCGCCGGAAATGAAGTAGAAGCGCTGAAAACTCTCGAGAAAATCGAGCCGAATCAGACCCTCCTGGTGGAACTACCGAAACGTCCCAAACAGCGGGCGGTGGTTCCCATGGAAGACACCCCGGTCAAACCGGCTGCTCCGTAGGGTAAAATCAGGAAAAGGGACCGAAAAAGCTCGGAAAATCGGGCTTTTCACAAAGCTTTATGGTTCGGAACGCTTGTGAAGGCGGGAAAACGATTGCATGATAAGCCGTCCACCCCGCCATTCGGGGCCCCGCCTTGTTTTTCCGCCAATGATTGTGCCTGTTCAGAAAGACGAAGAATTTATCTCCGACTTCAGGGATGCCGACAGAGTCACCGGTGCCATCCACATCTGGTGGCTGGGGCACTGCGGATTTCTCGTCAAATGGGACAAATTCGCCATACTCATCGATCCCTACCTCTCCGACTCGATGAGTCGCAAGTTCGAAGGGACAGCCCATGCCATCTCCCGCATTTCGGAGCGGGTCGTCGACCCCCTCTTTCTTGAAGGAATTGATCTGGTGGTCTGCAGCAACAATGAGCCGGATCGACTGGATCCGGAAACCATCCTGCCTCTCCGGGCCGCAAATCCCGGAATGAAACTCGTCCTTCCTGCCGGAAACGTGCCGGAGGCGGATGCCATCCTCGGGAGTGCCGCCCCGCCTTTTATTCCCGTCAACGCCGGCACCTATACGAAATGGGGGCCGTTCGATTTTCATGGAATCAATGCCGCGAACCCAAAGATCCGCCGGGATGAACTGGGCAACTCGAAGGATCTCGGTTTTGTCATCCTGTTCGGTCCCTTTGCGCTTTATCATAGCGGGGAGACGGTCTGGCATACAAATCTGGTGAAAGAAGTGCGGCGTTGGTCGGTGAATCTCGCCCTCCTTCCCATCAACGGAGAAGCTCGATCCGACCAGCCTGGAAGCAGCATGAACGGTTTCGAAGCCGCGGCGTTCTCAAAGGCCATCAGCACCAGCCTCGCGGTACCCTGCCAATACGGGCTTTTTGACCGGGGGAACGCCAGCACGGGTGAGTTCTCCAGTTGCTGTGACCGGCTTGGTCAGCGCTACCGGATCCTAAAGCTTGGCCAGCGTCTCACCATGGGACCGATGACCGATCCAAGCGCAGGGAAAGCGCTCCCCAGCGAGCCGTATTCGAGCGAAACCGGACTGGGATATTAATCGAGAAATTCGATTTTTTGGCTTCCCCGCTGCGGCCATTCGCCACTATGCTTGAGGGGCCGGATGCAGAGATTGCCGGTGAACGGATGGAGCCAGCAGGAAGGCCCCTGTTTATTTTCTTGATGATCGACTTGAAATTCCATAAATCTGAAGCAGTTACAGAAGAAGAATGTCTTTTAAGTTGATTTTTTTTTGAACACATCTAAAAACCCGAACACTTAGAACTGCCGCGTGTTGACTGAGAATTAGAGGCGACACTGAACCAGCCCGCATGTTACAATCCCCGTGGAATTGTCCGTATTTATAGGGTATCGGACTGTGTCCAAGAGAGGCCTCAATTACCAACACACGACAGACTCGAGACGAAAACCCACTCGAATAAGCGGTTTAGCGGAACAAAAACTGCTAACTGAACTTAAGGAGGTTCTGCCTTCCGGGGCATAACCCATTCAACCCACTCAACAACAATGGCAAATTTGGAAATGGACGGCGGAATCAAGATCTACCTCAGGGAGATCGGGAAGACGCCGCTGCTCACGCGCGAGGAAGAAGTCGAGTTGGCTGATCGGATCAAGAAAGGCGACAAAGAGGCCCGTGCCCATATGATCAAGGCGAACCTGCGCCTTGTCGTCAAGATCGCTCAGGACTACGCCAACTACGGTCTTCCGCTTCTGGATCTTATCTCCGAGGGCAACATCGGCCTGATGAAGGCGGTGGAGCGCTTCGACCCGAACAAGGGGGGTAAACTCTCGACCTATGCCGCCTGGTGGATCAAGCAGTCCATCAAGCGTGCCCTGGCGAATCAGAGCAAGACGATCCGTCTTCCCGTCCACATGGTGGACAAGATTTCGAAAATGCGCCGGGTGGCCATGGTCCTGAGCGAAGAGCTTGGCCGCGAACCCACCGACGAGGAACTCGCCGAGGAAATCGGGATTGATCGCGCCAAGCTTTCCCACCTGAAATCAGCCGCGCTTCGCCCCGCCTCTCTTGATGCCCCCATCAGCGACGACGACACGACCGAGTTCGGCGAAATCATCGGTGACGAGAAGGCTCAGACGCCTCTTGAGCTCCTCAGCCACAAGAACATGCACATGCAGCTCGACGACCTCCTCGAGGTTCTCGACGAGCGTGAGCGTAAAATCATTGATGCCCGCTTCGGCCTTGCCGGTCAAAAGCCGAAAACTCTCGAAGAGGTGGGTCAGGAATTCGGCGTCACCCGCGAACGGATCCGTCAGTTGCAGAACATTGCGCTGAAAAAGCTCCGCCGCGCCCTCCAGAAGAAGGAAGACCCGGGACCGCGTCCGCTCCGCAAGGGTGGCGAGGACATCGACGACGATTTCTTCCGGGACGAAGAGGAGACCGCTCTGGCGATTTAAAGCCCGGGGCGGACCCGTTCCAGCTACAGATCGGTCCTTTGATCAAGATCTTGATCTTCCGGTTTTTGATTCCGGTCACGATCTGATTGAAAGGCACTACCCCTCAAACCGCTCCACGAGGACGGAGGCGTTGTGCCCGCCGAATCCGAAGGAGTTCGAAAGGGCCCGGTCGATTTTCACTTCACGGGCCGTGTGCGGCACGTAATCGAGATCACACTGTGGATCGGGATCGTCCAGGTTAATCGTCGGAGGGATGATGCCCTCGGTGATTGCTTTGACACAGGCAGCCAGTTCGACGCCACCCGCGGCTCCGAGGAGGTGGCCAGTCATTGACTTGGTCGAACTCACGATGAGCCCCTTCTTCGCAAAATCTCCGAAAACGCGTTTGATCGCCTTGGTCTCACACACATCGCCCAGACCGGTTGAGGTTCCGTGGGCATTGACGTAATCGACCTGCTCAGGATTCAGTTTGGCGTGCTTCAGCGCCATCTCCATACAGCGGCGAGCTCCATCCCCTTCCGGATGGGGAGAAGTAAGGTGGTAGGCATCGGCGGAAACGCCGTAACCAGTCAGTTCCGCGTAAATTCGTGCACCGCGGTTCTTTGCATGCTCAAGTTCTTCGATGACGACGACTCCGGCACCCTCTCCCATGACAAATCCGTCGCGGTCCTTGTCGAACGGACGTGAAGCCCGCTGCGGGTCATCGTTCCGCATGCTGAGGGCCTTCATGTTTCCGAAACCGGCCAGTCCCATCGGACAGATCGTGGATTCGGACCCGCCGGCGATGAAGGCGTCGGCATCGCCGAATTTAATCATGCGCCAGGCTTCCCCGATGTTGTGATTGGAGGTGGCGCACGCCGTCACGATACACATGTTCGGTCCTCTCAGGCCGAATTCCATGGAGACCATCCCGCTCGCGATGTTGGCAATCATCATCGGAATCGTGAAAGGAGAGACTCTTGAGGGAGACTTGTAGAGCAGATTGGTGTGCTGACCCTCCAGGGTAATCAGCCCGCCGATACCGCTCCCGACCATACAACCGAAGCGGTCAAGATCGACCGTGCTCAGATCGATCCCTGAGTCCCGCATCGCCATGACCGAGGCCGCCATTCCCAACTGGGCGAACGGGTCGGCGCGCCGGGCATCTTTCGGATTGGAAAAGAAGGGAGACGCGTCAAAATCCCTCACCTGACCCGCGATTTTGCACTCATAATCAGCGAGTTCCGGTTTATCAATCCGTGAGATCCCGCTCTTTCCGGTGACGAGATTATTCCAGAAAGTGTCAAGATCGTTTCCGATCGGTGAGACGACTCCCATTCCGGTAATGACGACGCGACGTTCCATGTCAGATAAAAAGGTGACGGCTAAGCTCAGCGTGCTTCAAAGTCAATGCAAGACGATTTCTCCCAGCTTTTTCAGGGCCGCCGGCCCCTCTCCCTGCTGCAAATCAAAGCGGTGTGCGGTTAAATCTCGATGACCCGCTCCCGCTCATTCATCGCCCCGCATCGGGGACATTCAGCGAGATCATGCTCTGAGAGATCTTCAAAGACGTGGTCGCAAATGCCGCAGATAACGAAGTGTTTACGGCGCTCATTCTCACGTCCCTTCCTGAAGATCTCGGCAGCCACCCACGCAAAGAAAAGCGCACAAAGGATCCCGATAAGATACACCGCAATCATTCCATCTAGGGTCACGTGAAACATAGGACGTTTTTGACTTCAGGGTTTCAGCAGTGGAAGGGCCATCGTTTTCAGTTTTCTCCCCCGATCTCGATCCAGCCGGTGTTGCTTTGCGAGGACGGGGTGAATCGCAGGGTCGACTCAATCACCCGGGCGAGATCCGCTTTTTCTGAAGCTCCGAGCTCGGCCTCCACGCCGGTTACCCGAACGTCTCCTCCCGGAGCGATTTCAAGATCAAAATGCAGGAGGGGAAGTCCGACGGCGGCACTGAGATAATCGTGCATGATCGACCAGGGCGCGACCGGCCTTTCCGCAAGACCCGGATCAAGCTTTACCGAAAACCCGGCAACTCGTGTTTCGACCGTTTCCGCGCCCGCATTAAACTCAAGCGGCATGATGTCTCCCGGCATTGAGGCTTCCGGTGGCGGTTTCAACAGTTCGAGTTCGGCCCTCTGGAAAGCGGGAGTAAACCGCACCGGGCGGGTCTCCAGCCCGATACGCACCTCGGTCTGACCCGAGGGAGGCAACAGAAAAATGGTGCGGTCGGAGATCCTCTGAAGGACTGTGCGCACGGCGGGATTGGTGGCGTCCATGAGGGTGATAGAGTCGGGCTCTTTTCCCGCGCGGAGCGGCGAAGGATAGACCACTTTGAAAAAGTAGAATCCCGATCCGTGAATTAATCCTGAAAACAGGAGAAAGGCGATCAGGTGGATCCACCCGCCGCGATCCTTGGCCCAGAGGAAGACCTTTCCCCGCTCATCCTGAGTATCTGCTGCAGAGGCCGCTCCCATGGATTTTTGTTTTCCCTTACCCGGCAGAAATCGCCTCATCACGGGGTATCCAGCTTGGTGGCAAAGGCGACTTCGAATCCGTTATTGAGGAATTCACGGGCAATGCCCATGACCATCCCGTAATCGACGGATTCATCACTGAGCACCACCACCTGCTTGGAGCGCTTGAGCGCGGCTTCCAGCTTCCCCTTCAGCTTGCTGATATCCACTCTTTCGTCATTAAAGTAGAACTCGGCCGTATCGCTCGGGATCAGGGTGACGATATGGGCGTCCTCCGCCGACGGGATCGCCGAGTTCGAGGACGGCAGTTTGACTTCCACCCCGGATTTTAGAACCAGATTCGATCCGAAGAGGAAAAAGATAATCAGGAGCAAAATGACATCAATCAGGGGTGCCGTGTAGAGCATCCCCGCGCGGTCGTCGCTTAAAGTGGATTCAAGCTTCACGTTGCTGTCCTCCGCATGGTGGTTACAAAATTCCGTCGTTGGCGGACTCCATCATCTCCTCCAGCACCCGGTCCGAACGGATCGAAATGATGTCGGCCGGCTGGGAACGGAGATCGCAGATCGTGTTCACGATCTCGATTCCGGCGCTCTCCATGTCGTGCATGAGGCTCTTGGCGTAGGCTTTCAAGTGAGAATAGAAAACGAACGCGGGGATGGCGACCATCAGGCCCACCGCCGAAGTGATGAGGGCCTCGTATACCCCCTGCGAAATCTCGGCAACCGTGGCAAATCCGCCCACCGCGTTAATCTGCACAAAGGTGTCAACAAGTCCGAGCACCGACCCGAGCAAACCGATGAGCGGAGCGATATAGGCAACCGTGAGCAGCACGGCGAGATGTTTTTCGAGTTTCGGCACCTCAAGCTGGCCGCTTTCCTGAACGATTTCCCGGAGTTCGGTGCGGGGCGAGGAGTAGCGGCGAATCGCCGAATGAATGACCCGGGCGGCAGGTCCGGGGGTTGCCGCGCATTCGGAAAGCGCCTCGGCGTAGGCCTTGTTCTTGATGAGGTTTCTGAGTCCGAAAAGAAGGTCGCCCACATCAATCCGAGCCCGATGAAAGTAGAAGAGTCGCTCAAGAAAGATGGCAATGGCGATGACAGAGCATCCCAGAAGCAGCCACATCAATGGCCCGCCTTTTGTGATCAAATCCATAGAGTTTGTTGCGTTTCGCCCCGACCGGGCAGGAGACCTAGAGGTAGCACAAATTTGAGCCTGCGCCAAGAGTTTAGTGGCTTCGCGAGCGGCAGGAGAAAGCGACTAGAAATAGAATGGGCCGGAACTTCGCACCTCGGACTCCTGGTCTTCTTCATCGATCATTTCGTTGATCTCTCCGCCGATATCTTCCGGATCTTCAGCAAGTTCCGGATCAAATTCATCCATCTCGAAGACGTTGCCCGGGAGGAGCCCGGACTCACCGGACGGGAGTTCTTTGATTCCCTTGTCCCCCGAATCCAATCCGATCAATGGCAGTTCCTCGTCTTGATCCGGGCTCAGTCCCTCCTCGTAATCATCATATTCTTCGTCGTCATCATCCTCCTCGAGTTCGAAAATGGACCCGGAAGATGAGAGTTCGAGTCCGGAGGGTTCGTCCTCATCGACATCATCATCCGCTTCGAAAGGGGAAAACGCGGCCAGCTCTCGCCCGGTGAGAAGCTTGGCATTACTGCCGGAGCGGGGCTCGATCACAATCTCCGACTCTCCGAAATCAAGCGGCACCAGAACCTCCCTGGGTTCGGGAACAACCGGCTCGGGAACAACCGGCTCGGGTTCTATTTCGGCAGTCGGGGCCTCTTGCGGAACAGATTCCACGTCCTCAGGGCGGGGCTCCGGTTCCACCGGCGCTTCCATAGCCACAGCCCCTGAACTGGATATGCCTCGCTGCGCAGCCCTCTCCATCGCCACTTCACGAAGAGAACGGGTACTCGAAGGGGGAGCCGACCGGGGAACAATGGCGTCTTCGCCATTGATATCTCTGAGGAGAGTTGAAAGCGCGTCTTTGACCGTCTGCGCCTTCTGGCGAACGAGTCCGGCCGGCCTTGAACCGTCTGAAACCCCGACTAAAATGAACCGGTTGATGATCTCCCGAAGGTAGACAAGCCGTCCCTCCCCGAAGTGAAGGCTTTCCATGCTCCCGGTTTCACCGAGTTGAGACACCAGAGCCCGCATCGCCCCACTTGCTCCGGCGACAAGGGCGGAAATCACTTCAATAGTGACATCTGACTCGGAGGAAATCCCCGCAACGAGTGAGCCACTGCGGTCGACAACCAGCGCCGTGGAAAGTCCCGCGTCTTCCGCGAACTCCCGCAACAGATCATCGGCACGTTCCGCGACCTCGCTGCTGATCTCGAGAGGAACAGCGGCAGTATAGTCGGTGTCAGCCACCTCATTGCTTTCTCGTCCAGCCATGTTGTTTTCGGAATCTGGATTGGGGGCACTTTTCGCCACCAGGGAAATCCCCGTCAGGAGGAAGGATTTAAGGTGAGGGCCGCCCTCCGCTCGCCATTGGCGTTCGTGACCCTTTTATCTTGAACGTTCGAAACGTGAAAACGTTTGAGAATCTCTCCGGATAAATAGTCGAGAGTGGCGAAAACCTGATACCCCGATGCGGCACAGGCCAGAAAAGAAGGGCCTTTTACCCGAAAATACTCATCAAGTTTCTCCGGGGAAATCGCCTTCTGGTGATCCCGCTTATTATACTGGTAGGCCACCGGAACCAAATCCGGGTGTAAATTGTTCATCATCAGGGCATCACGATAACCCTGATGCGCGACCAGATTCGACTCGAATCGATCCGGCGATGAGTCGGCAACAAAAACAATCCCGTCCGCTCCGGCCATGACCGCTCTTCTCGTTTCCGCGAGAATCTCCTGACCTGGTACGGTGTAGAGTTGGAAGCGGGTCCGGTATCCGGCTATTTCGCTGGCATTCACCGGGAGGAAGTCAAAACACACCGTCCGGTTAAGTTCCGTTGAAATGGAGACAAGATCGCCCCGTGCTGCAGGGTCCAGACGACGATGAAGGTAATGCAGATTGGTTGTCTTTCCGCCACCGGGAGGCCCGCAATAGACGATCTTGAACTGAATTTCGCGGGAATCGTGTCGGACGAGTGCCATGAGTTAATCCTCCAGATTGATCAGACTTCTCGCCACGAGGATGAGTTTCTCACGAACACCGGGCGGAAAGGCAGCGCTCTCGTGATGGACGGTGACACAGCATTCACCCTCAAGAAACAAACTCACGATACCCCTGTCAGTGTGAAGGGTGAAAGTCCTCGCCTCAGGCAAGCCGGTGAGTTTGGCCAGGTTCCGGAGCGTGGTAACCATCTCACGAGCCTCATTACCGATGCGACTTTCCTCGCTCCGCGAAGCCTGCACCAGCTTGCCCGGGGTAGAGAGCGCGCAGCTGCTGATCCCGGGAAGACCCACGACACGCCGGGCCACCTTTGAAAGGGTGAAGGGCTCACTGGTGGAAAAAATGGCCTTCAACTCAAGATCCTTCAAGTCAAAGGCATGATCTGCAGAAGGCGGCGGCGAGACGGCCGACGGAGCAACTTCGACCACTTCCTTCAGGGCAAATGGAGCGGGTGCCACCGTCTCAGGAACTGGTTGCGGCGCGGGCGCCTCGGCCTGACTCCTCACGGAGGTGAATCCGGAAACCGCATTCACCGGGGAGGCAGCCCCGTTGCTGGCGGGAGTCTGCACCGGGTCCTCAATACGGGGAACCGGCACAGGCTTAGAGGCGGTTGGTTCGATCGTCCAACTGACTTCCGGGACCGCTTTCTTAGCGACCGGGGCAACTTCAGGCTCCACCGGCACAGGAAAAGGCTCAAACACGGCAAACTCCATCCCCTGCCCCTTCCCGGAAACAGGTTCCGGCAACGGCTGCGCAACTGGAGTCTGAATCTCCGGCACTGACTCAAAGGGAGAGTCCCCGGCAAACGGGGCGGAAAAGTTCCCCCAGGGTGTGGACTCCTGCGCCTCGGAGGCTTTGCTGATCATGCTTCCGAATCCTTCGAAGACCGGTGGCGCGGGAGAAGTGTCAGCGCTTTCCGACTTTGCCCCGGCGGACGCTACCGCGCCCCCGTGGAACATCGTCCCCCAGACCCCCTGGGGTTCCTCCAATTTCTCACCGGAAACCGGAGCACTCGGGAACGGAATCCCGGAATCCGCAGCGGCCCCTTTGGAGAACAAGGTAGTAAATCCGTGTTTGCTCTCGAAAGGATTATCGCTAAACACGGGGCTCTTTTCATCGACCGGTTCTCTCAACCCGTCGGATCCGCCCGCTCCGAAAACCGATGCCGGGGGACTCGTCTCAAATCCGTGCGATCCTCCGGCAAAACTTTTCCCTCCGGCTTCCGTTCCCGCCGACGACGGAGGCGCGTCGAATCCACCTCCGATCTTCATGCCATTGGGCGCGCCGGAGACGGCCGGCCCGGATGCGACCGCAGGGGTCCCGGCACTCTGAGTTTGGGAGGAAAATGGATTGTCGCCAGCCCCTTTCGGTCCTGTCGGCCACGGCTTCGGATTCCCGGCCGCGGGCTGTGGTGTCTCATCTTTCATGGCAATGGGCTTCGCGGTTTCGGCCTTCGGCTCTAAGGCGGAAACCGGAGACCAGAATGGATTGTTGGCGGCGGCATTCGCGCCGTTTGCGTCTGAGGCGCGACTCCCGGTCGTCGCCGACGTCGCCCGCGCCGATGCTGGAGCTGGATCCGAAGCGTGTGACGCAGGCGAGGAAAGACCCAATCGTGGCGGCAGGGTCACCGTGGAGTCGTTCAAGGGCGTGATCTCCGCAGCGAAAAGCTCCGGACACAGTTGATAGAGGGTCGAAAGCCGGACATCGCGGTTCGCTTCCGAGACAAAAGGCACATGCACCTCTTTTTCCATCGGGATTCCGCTTCGCGCGGAAATTGCCGGGGGGATAAAGGCCAGCAACTCACTCGCCAGAAAGGCCTGATACGATCCCCCCGCGCCACTCGACGGAGGCCCGAACCCTCCGGAACCCGTCCGATCCGCCCCACTCTGACCACTAAGGGGAATGCCGGAGGCCCCCCCCTCTAGTTCCCCCTCGTCCGGAGAGAAAATATTTCGAAATGAAAAGGACATGATCGTCGGTCGGATGAGCTACACCTCTGAGGCGGACAAACTCGGCATCTCCTCCTTCCTCTGCAGTGCGCTTTGGAATTATGAAGATTTTAATAAACCCAGATTAAAATGCCTGTCTTGATTAATCAAGACATTTTTATAATTAAGATAACTTAATTATCTTCACCCCTTCTGAACCTTCTTTGGCGAAGCCTCAGAGAACCCACCACAGGACCCCGACGAGAACGCCGTTGTTGATCGCGTGAGCAACCATCGGGGCGATGAGCGAATCCCTCCATTCCCGGAGCAGGGAAAAACCGATCCCGATTCCGGCGAGGGCGGGAATTGCATAGAAGCCCTGGGGATGCAGGGCCGCAAAAATCACTCCGGTGAGCAGGGCCGAGGGGAAAAAGCGGAAGCGCCCCCGGAAGTAGCGCTGCAAGGCTCCCCGGAAAAATAGTTCTTCAAAAAGCGGGGCGAAGCCGGAGGCGAGAAAAAGGCAGGCCAGGCGGGTCCAGATCGAACCACCGTAGATCCAGCCAACGATCGGATGGGTCTCAGGACCAACCGGCGCGTCCCCGCCCGCCAGATCAGAAGTGCCCTCAAGTTGCCCCCCGAGGAGCGTCAGGATCAAGGTGAGAAAGATGCCGATCGACGCGATGGCGAGCACTCCCGGATAACCGACCACACCCGCACCGATTTCCCGCCACCATCCTTTTCCCCGATGGAGACCCGCCGCGGCGGAAAAATCGTGCCAGGCCACCCCACGAAAGGTCGGCCAGAGCAGGGGAATGACGACCGCCGCTCCGTAGCTGATCAACGAGAGCGAGGAATGCCAGTAAACAGACGCCAGGGAGCCGACGGTCATGATACCCAGGTAGAGGGCAAAACACTCCAACATAATACCCACCGGCTTCCTCGCCGGATCGAAGGCATTTACGGCACGCCCGATTTTGACGTGCCTTAGGTAAAGGATCAACAAGACGGCACCGGCAACGAGTCCCAGACTACCCGCCATCACGAGCAACCCCATTGTGCCCAGAACCACGAACGCTCTCGTCCGGATCTCCTGATCCAGCGGAGGCGGCGCGAGTCCGGGGTCGCGGGCAAGATCCGCGAACCAT
Organism: Akkermansiaceae bacterium UBA2381; assembly: GCA_002344215.1. Lineage (GTDB taxonomy): Bacteria > Verrucomicrobiota > Verrucomicrobiia > Verrucomicrobiales > DEV007 > Arctic95D-9. The sequence goes on along the minus strand of DDSV01000023.1, from coordinate 15,337 downwards.
CCCAGATGGGTCCGCAGGTCTTCGCGTCCTTCCGCACTGACTCCGTCCGAGACAGCCTCTTTCGTGACGGCGGCGAGATCGGGAGCAACCGTTTCGGATAGGCGAGTCAAGGTTTCGCCCGCCCGGGGAGATTCCGGAGCTATGAAACTTTCGAGGAGAGCCAGCGCGGCGATCGAGCGATCATCCGCAGCCATCCCGGCGAGATCGTCCAATGCGTCGATCGACGCGTCGGGATTCAACTTCGCCGTGGCAATGACGATCTGTCCCTGCATTTTGAGCAGCGCCAGGTCGCTTTGATCCAGCGCCGTCACTTCCTCCACCTCCCCTCCCCCATTGTCGACGGGCGGGGCGAGCGACAGGAGCCAGCCTAAGGGGATGAGGGAAAAAACAATCAGAGGCCAGCACCACCAGGCCGGCTTGCGCTCGGGAGCGGGTGGAGGCGAAGAATCGCGGAAGGGGCTCGACTCGTCAGACGGCGGGAAAGTTTCAGGCATTCGAACAGGGTTGGGTCGGGCATTAAACCCTGTTGCGTCCGCCACCCGGAAAAGGGAGGCGGAGGCAATCCGAACTCACTTTGCCTTCACGTCGTAGCAGACGATGTACTCCTGATCACGGAGGTAGAGCTTTCCTCCAATGACGAGCGGATGAGTCCAGACCTTGCCTTTCGGATTTCGGTTCGGGCTCTGGGGATCGAGTTTGAACTGGCCCTTCTGCTTGTACTCCCTGGAATCAATTTCGACGAGGGTGACCGTGCCGTCATCTTCGTTGAGAGCATAAAGGTGACCGTCCGCCACGTGCACTGATCCCTTCAGAGTGAACTGGCCCTTCTCGTTCCACACCATCTCGCCGGTCTTCCAATCCTGACAAATCAATCCTTTGGCATCGGAAAATCCGTAGAGGTAATCACCGACTTTGATGACACCGCCATGGTGGTTGACCATGGTCTTGTTTTCCCAGACATCGCTTGCCTGGTTGTCTGCACTGATGCGGATTAGTTTACAACCAACGCCATAGCCGGAAGAAATGTAGATCTCATTTTCGGAAATGATCGGGGTGGGAATCACCGCCGTTTTTCCTCCCCACGGCGAAGTCCAGATGACCTTACCATCCTCGGCCCCGACTCCGACGAGCTGCTGCTCGAACAGTTTCACATACTGTCTCGTGCCGTTGATCTCGGTGGGAATAATCGTCGCATACTCCGCTTTTCCCGGCTTAAGGTCGGTCGCTGCCCAGATCACTTCACCCGTGAGTTTGTCGAGAGCGACCATGCCGGCCTCCTGCCCGCCCGGCGCGAGAATCAGCTTCGATCCGTCGACTAGCGGAGACTCGGAAAACCCCCAGCCTCCCGAAGTTCCCTTGAAGTCATCGACGAGGTGTTTTTCCCAGACCTTCTTACCGGTCTCGGCACTCAGGCAAACCACCGCCCCTTTAGGGTCGATTCCGTAAACATGCCCGTCCGAATAGGTCGGCGTGCTACGCGGTCCATGCCCCCAACCGGCATTATAACCCGCCTGATCATCCTTGGAGACAGCCGTGGCCCAGACTTCCGCGCCGGTCGAAATATCGACGCAGACGACGGTGACATCCTCGCCCCGTGTCCCCATCGTGTAGAGACGGCCGTCAACCACGCTAAAGCCGGAATAGCCCATGCCCGCCTTGTCATAGGACCATAGTTTGGCCGGGCCTTCGGAAGGCCATGCGGTTAGCAGGCCGGTATCCGGAGAGATCCCGTCTCCTTTGGGTCCGCGGAAGGCAGGCCATTGTGAACCGCCTGCCGCGCCTTTTTCGACCGAAGCGATAAACTGCTGATCTTCCAGGCTCAGCGAAATCACCTCGATCTGGGCCGTATTGCCGTTGGCCAGTTTGATGTGGGCCTTCCCATCCTCGACCTTGATCAATTCGGCTTCGATGGTTTTACCAGTGGCTGCCTGTTTCCAGGTTCTTGCGGAAAGGGGCAGAGTCAGGGAAAAGAGCAGGACGGCTACGGGAAGAAAAGGTCTCATGGTCGGAAAATCGGTGAATGGAGGAGAAAACGCAAGTCACGTAATAGCGAGTTCCCCCGCGAAAGTCACGTCTCTTCTGACTTCATCGCTTTTTCCAAACCTTCACGTAGTCGATCTCGAACTCTGCTGGAAACTTCGTTTCCGGCGCGGGCGCTTCAGCCCATCCCCCGACCGCGAGATTGACGAGCAGGAACATCGGCTGGTCCGGCACCCGGTCGCTGTTCACCTGGTGGCGCTCGACCCCGTCGACATACCAGCGAATTGTCCCTTTTTCCCACTCGACCGCCATGGTGTGAAATCCGTCCGAGAAGTCGACTCCCTTGAATTCTCCCGTGGTGGCGAGGGTTTTCCCCTCCGGATTCTCCGGGTCCGACCAGTGATGGGACATATAAACCTTGTCAGGTTCCTGCCCGAGAATTTCGAGCACATCAATCTCCGGAGGCCAGGCCGGCGGATCGGGCAGCATCCAGAAGGCGGGCCAGAGCCCTTTCCCCGCCGGCACCCGGCAGCGGATTTCGAAGCGTCCGTACTGCTGCGAGAACTTCCCCGAGGTCGTCATCATCCCGGAACGATAATCCCGTTTTGCGCCGTCGTAGAAAGCGGGGACATTCTCGCAATGGATTTTGAGGACTCCTTTCTCCATGCTGAACGCCTTCAGGATGTAGGCCTGGAGTTCGTCATTCCTGACGATGCCCCAGGGATCTTTCGGGGTCCATTTGGAGTAATCCAGTTTCTCCCCGTCGAATTCATCGACGAAAGTCAGTTCCCATCCGGGTAGTTCATCCGCCGCGCGGGAGGGAACCGCCGACAGCACGGCGGCGACGAGGAAAAAACCGAGGAGATAAAAAGAACGTGCCATCGCGTACGGGCAGTGAGGGACAGGCCGGGATCTAATAATCCTTTTCACGCCAGGTGATCAGCTGCGGACTCTCGTGATTGCCCTCCTTTTTCAGGATCCCGCGTCGGTCCAGAAACTCATCGATCACCGCGAGGCTCGCCTCATACGAGACAGGATCCACGTTGAGATTGAAGAAATGGTGGTCGCGGCCTTCGAACTCAATGTAGTCGCAGGGGTTCTTTTTCCGCTCCATCTTCGCCGCAAACTCGGCCGCGTCTTCGTGGGGAACAAGCCGGTCCGCCGTGCCGTGGATGAGAAGCATCGGAGGTACACCCGAATCAACGTGCCGGGAAAGCGAAAGGAGCCTGGCCTCAGCCGCATCGGCAAAAGCGTCATATCCGTAGCCGCCCTTGTTCACCTCGATGATGGAACTGACTAATACAGCGGCATTGGGCCTCGTCTCAAGCGGATCGGACTCTGCCGCGAGACCGGATGTCGGGATCCCCATGAGCGCACAAGCCGCGATGTTACCCCCGGCACCCGCGCCGACGGCGATGACGCGATTCCTGTCGAGATGAAGAGGCTCCGCCTGCTGCCGCGTGTATCGAATTGCCGCAAGACCGTCCTGCAGTGACTGCAGCGGCTTCGACCCCGGATGGGAAGCGCGATTCCGATATTCCACAAGGCCGCAAACCGCACCCCGCTCCACGTAATACAGAGCCTGTGGTGCAAACTGGATCACATTACCCCTGTCCCAGGCTCCGCTGTTGAAGAACAGAAAAACGGGACGCGGCGGCCCTTCTTTAAAATCCTTCGGAAGGAAGAAATGAATGGAGAGTTCATCCCCGTCCTGGAGACTCTTGTAGGGCAGGGTTCGGGCGCTCTTCAAGAGCAGTTTTTCCCGCTCATTCATCCATTTAAACCCCTTGTTCATGAATCGGATTCCCCTGCCTCCGACGAGGGTAGGATGGGAGGCATTTTATTCAAGCGGCAAGTTGGGCTCTGCCCTGATCCAGGACAACTCCCTCATACCGATGTCCCTGCGCGACGGAGGGGCCCTCACAAAAAACTCTGCCAAACCACGAAGCCCCCGATCAGGAGCACCATGACCGCAAAGACCTGGCGAAGCCGCGCCACCGGAAGCCTCGAAGCAAAGAGACTGCCGAGGATGACGCCGGCTGCGGCGATCCCGGCAAAGGTGAGCGCAAGAGTCCAGCGCGGTGGGGCCTCTCCGTAATGACTCAGAAATCCGGCGGCGGAGTTGAAGGTGATAACAGCGAGTGAGGTGCCTGTCGCCATGCGCATCGGAAGTCGCGCAAACTTCACCAGCGCGGGCATGAGGAGAAAGCCGCCCCCGACTCCGATAAAACCGGTGAGCACCCCCACTCCCAGTCCGGCAAGGAGACATCGCACGGGTTTACATTCGGCGAGCATCTCCGGCTCTTTTTTCGCCCCTATCAACATGTTGAGCGCGACCACCAGCATGAGCACGGCAAAGATCAGCATGAGGACGCGACCGGAGACTAGCGGAGTCAGATAGGCTCCGCCCGTGGCTCCCGCCATCCCGGAAAGCGCGAACATCAGGGCCGCCTTCAGGTGAAATTCACCGGATCTAATTCGCTGCACTGCTCCGACGAGGGCGGCGACACCGACCACAAAGAGGCTGATTCCAACGGCGTCCTTCGGTGCCAAACCGGCCAGATACACAAGAACCGGCAAAGTGATGATGCTTCCCCCGGCCCCGGTGAGACCGAGGGACAATCCGATCAGGGCGGCTCCGAGGAGGGAAAGCGTGTTCATCGTACTGAAATGTCCGGTCGCGGGGGCACTTATTCGAATTTGATGTAGGCGTAGCCCTGAAGTTGCAGATCGATCAGACGGGGAAAAGCTCCTACGACCGTTTTTACTCCCGGCAAAAGCTCTGTCAACTCGACCCCTTTTTGCTTCATCGTGCTTTCGCAAAGTTCTATTTGCACCCCTCGCTCGATGAGTGCGGCGAGGATCACTTGATTCGGGTTTTCTGCCACGGCCCCCAAACGTTCGCGGGTGACCTCATTCACCAGAGCAGTGATAGCACCGCTGTGAAAAACCAGGGAGAGATGCACCTCCTTCGAGGCAATGCCCTGCTTTTCGTAGGTATCCATCAGTTTGTTGGCATAGGACAACCCCTTGTTCAGCCCCTCATGGAGCGTTTCATCAGACACCTGATAGACGATGCGTAAGTTCTCGCGAACCTCCAGCGGGATGGAGGAGGACGCAGGATCAGCAGCTTGCAGATGAGTGCTGAAACCCTGGGCCAGACAGCACAGGAAGGAGAGAATGGAGGCTATTTTCATTGGGATATATTCCGTTGGCGTCGATCAAGTGAAGTAAAATTGGAAGAGTCACGATGCGATTCGCCCTTAAGCGATTCCTCGCAGCATTCCGTGCCAGTAGAATTCGGGCAGGAGCCATTTCTTCAAGAAATACATACTGTAGCGTTCTTTGCTCTGATCGAAGGGGAAGGTTTCCTGCGGCTTTTGGTCGTAGTCGAATTCCGCCATGACGAGGCGACCGCGTGCAGTGACGATGGGGCAGGAAGTGTAGCCATTGTAGACGGCAGTGAGTGCCTCGCCCTTCATCGCGGAGAGTAGATTTCGCACAAGTACGGGAGCCTGTTTACGGATGGCGGCACCTGTCTTGCTGGTCGGCAGACTGCTGGCATCACCTAGGGAAAAGACATTCGAAAAACGGGGGTGCCGCAGAGTGAACTTATCAACTTCGACCCAGCCATCGGCGTTGGCGAGCGGGCTGGCTTTGACGAAATCAGGCGGCCCCATCGGAGGCGTGACGTGAATCATGTCATAAGGAATGACGTGCTGCTCCTTCGTGTCGAGATTCTCAAACACCGCCTCCTTCGCGTCGGGCCTCAGCTCGATGAGATTTTGTCTGAAATTCGTCTGGATGGACCGGTCCGCGACGTGCTTTTCCAAAGTCTTGCGGTACTTCTCGACCGCAAACAAGTTGGCTAGGGCCGTCGTGAAGATGACTTCAGTCTGTGCCCGCAGTCCCTCCCGCCTCAACCAGTCTTCGGCGAGATACATGATCTTTTGTGGTGCACCTCCGCACTTGATGGCTCCAACCGGATGCGTAAAAAGAGCGGTTCCCCGTTTGAACTCGCGGAGCGTTTTCCAGGTGTAGTCAACATGCTGATAGGAGTAGTTGCTGCACACACTTTTACTTCCAATGGACTCTTTGAGGCCGGGGATTTTACCCCAGTTGATCTGAATCCCCGGAGCGACCACAAGCCAGTCGTAGGAGATCGTTTTCCCATCGCGTGTCAGGACTCGATTTTCCTCCGGTTCGAAACCTGTGACGGCATCGCGCACCCAGGTGACGCCCCGCGGAATGAGCGTAGCCTCATTCCGCTCGGAGCGTTCCTTGGGGAAGATGCCTCCACCCACCAGTGTCCAGAGGGGCTGGTAGTAGTGTTTGTCGGAGGGTTCAATGAGGGCAATGTCGCTGCCGCCAATTTTACGGGCGAGGCGGGCCGCGACGGTGATGCCGGCAGTGCCACCTCCGACAATGAGGACTCTATGATGGACGGAGGATTTCATATTGCGATGGGTCTATTTTTAGAGATTCACCCAAGCAAATTCGGAGGAATATCTCCAAACGCCCCGTTCACATAAACGACGTTCCGTCCTTCGCTGAGGAGATAGGGCACCGCAAAGCTTGCCCGCAGACCACTTCCGCAATGCACATAGAGCGGTTGAGACTTCGGAACTTCAGCGAGCCGGGCGGCGAGTCGGGTGTAGGGAACGTGGAGCGCTCCCCGCACATGGGAGGCCGCATATTCAACCGTCCCCCGCACGTCAAGAACCGCCGCATCAGGATGGGCTTCGAGGGCTCCGGCCAGTTCTGATGTGGTGATGCGGGTAGTACTTACGATGAGGCTGGAATTTTCCGAAAGCGCCTCGGCCGAGGGGATCCACGCCACCACCTTGTCCAAGCCGATCCGCACGAGTTGGCGCACGGCCTCGTCCACCTCGGACTCGTCATTGACCACAAGGAGGATGGAAGCGTTTTCGTCCACATACGATCCGGCGACGATGGGGAGTTTTCCGCCCACCAACGGAGCAAAAAGCGATCCCTTGAGATGGCGATCCATGAAGGCCACCCGATCATTCCGGAGGTCAAGGATCGCGTAGTCTCCGACCAGGGCGGGAAGCTCGTTCGCAGCGAGGCGGCGGGGCCGGGGCAACTTGCCGTCGGGAAGGAGAGCCGGACCTTTCTTATTGTCCCGCTTCATCCGCGCAAAATAGAGCGGCGGTTCCGGCTGCCCCGAAAGGATCTCGCGTACAAACCCGTCTTCGCTGCCCTCGAGGGCCTCGCGGAAGGGTCCGTTAAAGCGGCGCTCGTATCCGAGCACACTCACGGGAACGGCTCCGAGCGCTTTGCCACAGGCACTGCCCGCTCCATGGGCGGGGAGGATCTGCAGATGCTCCGGCAATGAGGCGGTGTTGCGCAGGCTAGCATACAGCGTCCGCGCACTTGGCTCCATCACTCCCGCCTGACCGGCGGCACTTTCGAGCAGGTCGGGACGGCCCACGTCGCCAACAAAGAGGAAGTCCCCGCTCAACAGGCCCATGGGCTCATTGGCACCCCCACCGAGATCGGTGACGAGAAAGCTCATGTGTTCCGGGGTATGCCCTGCCGTGAGCAGAGCCTTCAGTTCGATATTGCCGACACGAAAGCTGTCGCCGTCGTGCAGGAAGCGGGCATTGGGAAGATCCTTGGCCCATTCGAACTGCCAGTCCGGTCCGCCTTCCGCCGAGAGATAGCCGACCACTCCGTGATGTTCCATCAGTTCACGTGCTCCGCTGAGGTAATCGGCATGAATGTGGGTCTCCGCCACGGCGGTGATTTTCAGATCGTTCTGAGCCGCGACCTCAAGGTAGCGATCAATATCCCGTTCGGGATCGATCACGATGGCCTCACCGGTGCGCTGGCAACCGATCAGGTAGGCGTTTTGAGCGAGAGAAGAGTCGGTGATTTGTCGTAAGAACATGATTTTAAAAGGGTAAAGGTTTTTTAAATTTGGCTTTCACTTCGAAGTCGAACAGGAACCGGTGTTACAGAGGGATTGGCCGTTAATCCGGTTCCACGGCATTTTGGACATCAGAATCGCCATTCCACACCAGCCCGTGCTGCCGGCGAAAATCAGGCCTGCCCCGAAGAAGGCGGAAAGGAAAACCCAGTTCGGATGCACCGTGAGCGAAAGGACCACTCCCGTCAGCACGCCCAGACCGATGACGAGTTGCACCTGCTGCATCAGGGGAAACACCTTCTTATCGGCGCGCCCCACCGGATGCCCCGCTTCCTTCCAGGCGAGAATGCCTCCTTCGAGATTCTGAACGTTGGTAAAACCCTGAGACTGGAGCTTCTCCATGGCCTGTCCACCGCGTTTGCCACTGCGGCACATGACGATGAGAGGCTCGTCACGGGAAATCTCATTTATCTGCTTCTCCAGCTCGCCCAGAGGAATCAAGCGGGATCCGGTAATATGCTCTTCGGCATGCTCAACCGGTTCCCTGACGTCCACCAGGTAACATTCCCCGCGGTCGAGCCGGGATTTGAGATCATGAGGGGTGATTGTCGGGGGTGAAGTATTTTTCATTGCGTTGATTGGGTTTGTGTTTGATCTTTTATTAACGATTTAATTTATATCGCTATATAACGATATAGCAAATTATTTCTTCATTATTCCCATGAAAAAATCCACCTCCCCTGCCAAGCAGCTCTCCGATACCGCTCTGGAGCTCATTGCGACCCGATTTCGGGCCCTCTCGGAGCCGATGCGCCTGCGTCTCCTTAATCTGCTCATGCAGGGGGAGCACAGCGTCGGCCAGCTCGTCGAGGCCTCCGGTTCCAGCCAGGCAAATGTTTCCAAACACCTCTCACTCCTGCGCGAGGCAGGCATGGTCGGGGTGCGGAAGGAAGGCCTCACCTCGATCTGCTTCATCGCAGATCCCCTCGTCAATGAGCTGTGTGACATGATGTGCTGCCGGTTACGCGAGGAAATGGAGGACAAGGCGAGGTCTCTGACCGCTGGTCTCGGGTAATCACTGGGGGAAGGGATGATTTTCCCTTCAGAGTTTTAAGCGGAGATCAGAGGATCAGTCGAACTGGAGCCGGTCTGGAAAGTAGCGTTGCCTCTTCCGCCGGGGCCCGCCATGGGGTGATACCCTTCCGCGAGGAGCCTAGGCCGGGAACAGGAGGTGCCTGACCGCGTCCACGATTCACTAGCGCTCCGTACCCGTATGAGAAGGGCCGTTCGCCCGTCATCCAGTCCAGGCCGGACTCTCACTGATTCGGAACAGCCGCGGAGTTTGGCACAATTCCCTCCGGTAACTCAATCCAGGCGAGAATACCCGCATCCTTGTTCTCCGCAGCATCGAGATCGAGCACGGGACCGAGTGTGCTGATCTTTTCGGGGGCGAGCGAATCCCACTTCCAACCGAGCCACGATCCATCCACTCGCTGGACCGCTCCAAAATACTCCGTTGCCTTCATCGCAATCCACGGCCCGGTTTCTTTTGCCAAAGCATTCTTGCCAACTCCACCAAATGTAGCTCCCCAGAGTTTTCCCTGCCCATCGTAGAGAAGTACCTCCCCCTTGTCGGTCCGAAAGCCAAACCCGGCAACAATCTCGACGATTCGCTTTCCTTCCAAACCCTCGAATGTAACGGGTCCGTTGTTGGTACAATCCCAACCGAGAACCGTTCCTTCTGTTGTGAGAAAGGCCAAGGAACTGGTTCCTACGGCGCTAACGATTTCATGGCCTTCAAGAAATTGGGGCGGTGGCGGCCCGAATCCGCCCGGCATGTTGAAGGCCTCAAAACTGCCGTCTTTGGATAAAACCAGGCCCCATCGGTGGGAATAGACGAGCGCCATTTGATCCTTTATTCTGCGGGCGTCAAAGATCTCCGTTCCGTCAAACTTATAAACCTTTCGGTCCCGTCCGAGGTAGCCGGGTAGGTCACCGGTGGTAGCAATGGCACCACTTTTCACTTCGTAGACTTCAATCTTCGAAATGTCAGAGAAGTCCAGAATAACGAGGTCGCCTTCTTTTCTCGTTGCTACCAAGACCCGGCCGCGGTTTAGCTGAAGAAACATGTCCACACTCACGTAATCCTTGTACTTGGCTGCTTTGCCGGGTACTTCAAGATCCGCCCCGGGTAGCGGTCCTCCCCAGAGTTTCAGTGAACCCCCGATCTGACGCGCCTGACTCAGCCACGCTGGAATCGCGGTCGAGGCTTCTCCGGGGTTTCCCGGGGGTGCGCCAGGTGGCGGGGTAGCTACTAAAGTCGAAGCCAGTCCCACCGAAAGCTTCTCCCGATACGCTCGCACCGACTTCGCGTCCGCAATGCGGTCAGCTTTGGCGAAGTCCGATTCCAACTGGGCCAGTCGCTTTGCCAACGGCTCCACGAGAGCGGTCAGATTCTCCGTCTGTTTTGTGATGAGTTTTGCATGGGCCTCACGGTAGATTCCCCGCATCGTTTTCAAACCCGGCAGAGTTTTCTCGTCGTCACTCCCGGGGATCGTCTGCTGGAACACGACATGCTCCTGTTCGGTATCAAGGGCGAGGATGTTGTCGAGATTGCCGGCCGCCTTCTCCTCTGCGATCATCTTCTTGAGACGATCAAGGTAGCCCGCATTCAAGGTTGCCACATCGGCTTCAAACGGAGCCGTGACCCGCTCGGCCTTCAACGCATTAAACTGCGCATCCAGTGCCGCTAGTTCGGCGGGAAGTTTCAATTCAGGCTCCTGGGCCTGTACCCCGTTGAAGGCGAATGGCAGGGTGAAGGCGAAGGCAAAGGCGGAGAATCCCCTCAATCTCCCCGTCACGAAGGTTTCCAACTTTCCAAAACTGATGACGAACAGGCCAGTCAATCTTCGCGTGAACATGGGTGCGAGATTAGCAATTCGGGTCCTCTTGGCAAGCCAAACTCGTGGTATCCAATCCCTTACATCGTGTTACATTCACCGATGCAATCGTCCCGCCTCCTCCGCGGCCTCTTGACGTTCCTCGTCTTTGCGCCATTGCCTCCTTTACTCGCTCAAAAGGCCCAACCCGACAATTCCATCCGGGTGACCCTTGAATCCGCCTATGAGGCCTGGAGAGCGGCGACCGCCTCGGGTGACCTCGCGAAGTGGGAGGAGGCGACGGCCTTCACCCGTCAGATCGAAACACGGAACCGGATTGTTTCGCAAAAACTTCCCTTCCCGCAGGCCCTTTTTGATGACCCGGTCGATGCGCCTTCCCTCGGCGGATTGATCGCCCTCGGAGTTCTTTCCACCGGAGAGACGGCCACCTCGACCTATTTCGGCAAGGCAAACTTCGGCTCCGAGCCGGGGGTTGCGGTCTCTGACAATCTGATCGTGCTGCACTTCCTGCGGGAGGAGGGCCGATGGAAGTTCGACAGCCTGCGGCTCGTTAAAATCGGGAATGACGGCGAGGTACTCCTCCAGATTCGCAACGCCGACTTTTCCTTTTTGCAGGGAGATGAGTTCCAGCCCGCCCCGCAGCTCCCTCCCGTGGTCCAGGCCGTTGAGACCCCGCAATTGGTTGCCGAGGCCTGGATCGACGCGACGGGATATGAGGTGACCCTCACCGTGAACGGACATCCCTGCGGTTCTTTCAGGAATATCAAAACCTCGGAACTCGTTATGGGCGGGGTGAAGCGCGGTCAAAATACGGTAAAGATCGAAAGCCGTCTCCTCGAAGGCACCGCCGGCGGCACGCCAAAAGTGGAAGTCGCCCTCTATGCCGCCGAGAATCCAGATGGACAGGCTCAACGGGTCTATCATTTCCGTCCCGGGACAACCGTAGCTCCTGTGGTGACCGAGTATTTCACGCCCCAGTAAACAGGCAGACCAACAACCCGCACGACCGAACGCCCTGTAGGGCAAGCGCTCCGCTTGCCGCAGACGAATCTTCGACCAACACCGGATTAATCCTCCCCGGTCAATCCCGCATCAGGACGACCCGGAATCCGACATCGTATCGATCTTCGGCCGAAGGTCTCGCTGCCATCCGATTCTCAATGGAAAGGTCGAATTGCGAGGAACGGTTCCAGGCACCGCCGCGCAGCACTTTCCGGTCGGTTCCCACCCATTCCGGGGTTGCCGTGGACCCTCCTTTTTGGATCCGGTTCATGATCGTTTGCGAGTACCAGTCACTGACCCATTCCCACACGTTTCCTCTCACATCGTAAAGGCCGTATTCGTTCGCGGCCAGTGAACCGACCGGCGCCGGAGACTTTTTCCGGTCGAAGAGACTCGAGATGGCCCCGTCGAGTTTCTGCTCGCCGACGAGTTCGCTCCACTCCTCATCCGTCGGCAAACGGTAACGATATCCCTCGGGCAGGGTGCCTAGAGACTTTTCCTGGGCGCTGAGTGCCTCGCAGAATTTCACCGCCTCGTACCAGGTCACGCTGTCGACCGGGTGATTCGGGGCCTTGAAATAGCTGGGATTGGTCCCCGCGAGCTTCTGATAGGCTTCCTGCGTGACTTCATGCACTCCGGCCCAGCCGCCCAGCGGGGCGATCCATGCCATCTCCATGCCCACCCCGTTTTTGAAGCTCCGGTTCGTCGTGGGAGCCGGGTCATAGGTAAGGGTGACGGAGAAATCGAGTGAACCTCCCGGTTCAACCGTTCCGGAAACCGAGGAGGAGCGGTGCTGCTCTTTGCTCAGTTCAAAGGTGTAGTCCCCCGGCGGCACCACCGAAAGGGTCAAGGGAGTCCTTCCCAGCGGCATCCCTCCGGAAACCACCGCCGCCCCCACCGGCTGGCTTTCCAGAGTAACGGAACCATAGTCAAAATGGAAATCCACCCCGTTCGATCCGGCGTTCGGGTCCACGTAATGGCCCTTCTCGATCGAGCCGAGTCTGGGATGACGGGCTGAGAACTGGTAATCCCCCTCGGGAAGCTCGATCTGGAAGGGAGTGGTCTGCTGTCCCTTTCCCAGCTTTTTGTCCCCCAAAAAAACTTCCGCACCCGACGGATCGCTGGTGAAGGAAACAAGCGACCTTTCCCAGGAAAACTGCAGGTCCTGGGTTAATCCGCCGCTCACGTCAACGGTCCGGCGGATCGGTTCCCAGTCACTGTATCGCAATTCGATGCCATGCTTACCCGCAGGCAGACCCGACAGGTTCACGGGAGTCATCCCGGCCTTGCGGGGTTTTGCCTCCCCCGTCTGGATCCATACCTCAGCCCCGCTCGGGTCGCTGGTGAGATTCAGCCCGCCCTTCGCAAAGACCGCGGAAACGGAAGTGCTGCGATTATTTTCCACCCGGACAAACTGGGAATTGGCTGGCCAGCCCTCAATCGCCATGAGGACCTGATATTCCCCCGGATCGAGTTTGTCGATTTTCTCCGGAGTAACTCCGACCTTGATCAACTCCTCCGGTTTCTTCTCCCGGGTCTTGATCAGCTTGTAGTCCGCCCCCTGAGGTTCACTCACCACCTCGATCTCACCGGAACTCTTCGCCAGATCGATGCCGAAGAGGCTTTGCGGGATTTCACTGTCCACCGTGACGGCCTGGGACACCGTTTCAAATCCCTCCAGCGAAGCGACCAGTTCATACTCACCGAAGGGTACGCCGGTGAACGTGGCCGGACTGGTCTGCTCCTTCATCGAGCCCAGCTTGACCGTCGCCCCCTCCGGCGAGGTGGAGACGATGACGGTCCCACGGGCCTCCTCGAGACGTTTCTCGATCAGGGGCAAAGACGCGAGCGCGTCAGGATTCTTCGGATCGATATCGCGGACCTCTTCAAAGATCCGTTTTGCCTCGAACCATTCGCCTCCGGCGACGGCGATGCGCGCCTCGGCAAGCTTCGTGGTGATGGCAAGATCCTGCGCCTGCCCTCTCTCCTCTTCCGAAACTTCAGGGGCGTCCCGATGACTGCTCCCAAAATACCAGCCGCCTCCCGCTCCCGCCAGCAGCGAGAAAAGGGCGATGGCAACCCAGACCGTGCGCGGGACCTTGGGCCGACGCGAGCGGGGCGCCTGCGGCGGCGGCAGATTGATCCTGGTGGTATCCCGGTTCATTGCAGAGGGAAATAATGGCGAAATGGGGATGGCCTCTGTCGATGGGTTATTACCCCCACGGCGCCAGAATATGGAAATTCCAATCGAGAGCACATGATCCCGCTTAATCCTTTTTTCCTCAACCCGTATTTTGTGACTGGTTTCCAGAGAAAGGCACAAAAAAAGAGCAGGGATCGCTCCCTGCTCTTTTTTGAAATCTGTGCTCCGGAAGCCAATCGCTCCGGAACCCGTGGCGCTTTAACCTCAGTCCTGTGAGCTGTCGCTCGGACGCCACTCTTCGGTGGCGAGGTTGAAGGCCTGCTCCAGTCCGACGAGGTCGGAGCTGGGACGAAGGGCATCGAAAGCCGCAGTCTCTTTCTTGAGCTGCTCTTCGGAGTATTCGGCCGCCTTGATCGAGAGACCGATACGGCGCTCGACTTTGTCGACTTTGATAACCCGTGCTTCGACTTCGTCGCCGACTTTGATGACATCCTTGACCTTGGCCACGTGATCTTCGCTGAGTTGCGAGATGTGCACCAGACCATCGATGTCGTCTTCCATCTGGATGAAGGCGCCAAAGCTGGCGATCTTCGCGACGGTTCCCTTGACGAGGTCGCCCACTTTGAAGCGGCTGTCGATCTCGCTCCATGGATCACCCTCAAGCTGCTTCACGCCCAGGCTGATACGCTGGTTGGTCTTGTCGATCTCGAGCACGGTGGCCTCGACCACTTCGCCCTTCTTCACGACTTCGCTCGGGTGGTTGATCTTGCGGGTCCAGCTGAGGTCGGACACGTGGATCATGCCGTCAATGCCGTCTTCCAGCTCAACAAAGGCACCGTAAGGAGTGAGGTTGCGGATCTCGCCTTTGATCGTGGTTCCGATCGGGTAGCGGGCTTCGACTTCGTCCCAGGGGTTGACGTCGAGCTGACGCACACCGAGAGAGATTTTCTGCTCTTCCTTGCTGATCGCAAGAACGACGGCTTTGACTTCCTGATCGAGGGAAAGCACGTCGCTCGGGCGGGTGATGCGCTTGGTCCAGGAGAGTTCGGAAACGTGAATGAGGCCTTCGACCCCCTTCTCGAGTTCGACGAAGGCACCGTAGGGCACCAGCTTCGTGACTTTGCCGCTGACTTCGAGACCGATGGGGAACTTGGCTTCGATTGCTTCCCAGGGATTGTCCTGAAGCTGCTTGGAACCGAGGGAGACGCGCTCCTTGTCCTTGTCGACATCGAGGATGACGACATCGACCTTCTGGCCGATCGAGAGCATCTCGCTGGGGTGATTGATGCGGCCCCAGCTCATGTCGGTGATGTGGAGAAGTCCGTCCATGCCTTGAAGATCGATGAACGCACCGAAGTCGGTGATGTTCTTGACGATGCCCTCGACGCGGTCGCCGATCTTGACGGAGTCGAGGAACTCGGC
>DDSV01000020.1 GCA_002344215.1 Akkermansiaceae bacterium UBA2381 | reverse complement strand
GCAGTGGGCAGTGGGCAGTGGGCAATCGGAGCGTTGCGAAGTCAATGGGCGGAAGATATATTCTTGGCTCAATCCGAAATCCGAAAATCCGCGCTGGCGAGGAGCGCCTGACAAAAATCGACGAGTCGCTTTTCGGCCTCTTTTTCGGGATCAGCGCCTTCCGGCAGGGGTTCGTTGAAGAAGGCATCGACAAGTTTTTTCTCACTCTCATTCGGGGCGCGATTGAAACATCGTTGATAGGCAATATTGACCCGCTCACCGCTACTGCCAGCCTTGTCTGAAACCCGTTTCGCGAGTGCCGCCGCCCTCGCGCGGATGAAGTCACTGTTCATGAGGTAGAGCGACTGCGGGGGCACGTTGGTGCTGTCGCGTTTGCCGGTGACGAGGCTGGGTTCGGCGAAGTCGAAGAGTCGCAGCACGTCGGGCAACTGGTCGCGCATCACGGGCAGGTAGACGGAGCGGTGCATCGAACCGTCGAGGTCCTCGGGGATGGCCTTGTTGAAGCCGATCATGCCGGCAGACTGACTCGTTAGTTCGGCGACGAGCGATCCGGGACGCGGGGAAAGGTCGAGCTCGCCCGATACTGAGAGCATCGCGTCGCGGATGACCTCGGCGTCGAGGCGGCGTTTCGGCAAACGCCAGAGGAGTCGATTGTCAGGGTCTTTCTGAAATGCCTCCTCCCGCCAGGTCGAGGCCTGACGATAGGCACGCGAAAGCACGATTTCGCGGACGAGAGCCTTGACCGACCAACCTTCCTCCTGAAAACGCAGCGCGAGATGGTCCAGCAATTCGGGATGACTCGGCGCGGCCCCGGTGCGGCCGAAGTCATCGATCGTCTCGACGAGTCCGGCTCCGAAGAGATGTGACCAGACGCGGTTGACCATGACCCGAGCGGTGAGCGGATGCCCGGGATCGGTGATCCACTTCGCGAGCTCAAGACGTCCGCTCGTTTCCGGCGGCACCGGCCCCTCGCTGGCGAGTCCGAAGATCGCAGGCACAGCCCGGGGCACGGACCCGGACGGATGGGCGATCTCGCCGCGTTCGTAGCGGGGTGAGTCGATCTTTTTCTCCGCTTCGATCGCCCCCATGCAGAGTGGCAGGGCGTTGCCATTGTCATCGACGGTTTCGAGCTTGCCGACAATGGGACCTCGCGTCCAGAGGATGCGAAGAGCCTCGCGGAGGAGCTCGTTGAAATCCTTCTGCATGTCGACTCCCTCTTTCCGCGCTTTCTCGGCGAACTCACGTCCGGCTTTTTCCTGGGCGTCGAGTTCGGCGAACTGGGCCTTCAATTTCTCGACTTCCTTTTTCGGAAGGGACGGATTCGGAATCAGCTGGCCGGGCAGTTCGGGCAAGCGGATGAGCTTGCCTCCGTTGTTGCTTTCCGAATCCACCCAGGTGCCGTAACGGGTCTCGGTGCTCTTGAAAACTCCGGCGAGGGCATAGTAGTCGTCCATCGTCACAGGATCGGCCTTGTGGTCATGACAGCGCGCACAGGCGAGAGAGTTCGCGAGAAAGGCGCGGGAAAATGCATCGATCTGCTCATCGGCAACATCGGCGGCGAACTGCACCGGATTGAACTCGGTAAGCCCCTTCGCCCCCATCGCGAGAAATCCGGTGGCGATGAGGAGTCGGGCTCGCTCGGCATCATCGGCTGCCTGGAGAAGATCACCGGCAAGTTGTTCTGTCAGGAAGCGATCATAGGGCAAATCACGATTAAAGGCATCAATGACGTAGTCGCGATAACGCCACGCATGAGGATAAGTGAGGTTGGCCTCCTTTCCATTCGACTCTGCGTAACGGACCACATCGAGCCAGTGACGCCCCCAGCGCACTCCGAAGCCATCCGAGGCGAGGAGCGAATCGACCGTTTCCTCAAGCTTGACCATGGAGAAGGCGGCGGCCTCTTCAGGGGTGGGCGGTAAACCGGTGAGGTCGAAACTCAATCGACGGAGAAGGGTCACAGGATCGGCGTCCGGTGAAGGCTCGAGGGCGCTCTCTTCGAGTTTTGTCAGGATAAAAGTGTCAATGTCATTGAGCGACCAGTCGGATCGTTTTGTTGCGGGAATCGCGGGGGCGACGGGGGGGCGAAAACTCCAGTGCTGCTTGCGGCTCTCGAAATCGTCGCCGGTGCGTCCGCCTTTTCCATTCGCACTCTCGCGCGGGTCGACCGCGCCGCTGGTGATCCATTCTTCGAAGTCTTTCAGGATGGCGTCGGAGAGGCGGTCCTTTCGCGGCGGCATTTCGAGATCGGGATCGCTGTGCCGGATCGCGGCGAGGAGAAGGCTTTCCTCCGGTTTACCCGGGACGAGGGCGGGGCCCGAGTCACCTCCGCGGAGCACCGCGTCGCGGTCATCAAGGCGCAGGCCGCCCTTGGCTTTGCCGGATTCCACCGAGTGACATTCGTAGCAGCTCTCGATGAGGACGGGACGGATCTTCGATTCGAAATGGGCGATATCCGAAGCGTGAGCCATTGGATAGAATCCCAGGATGGCGAGCAACACGAGGGCTTTCGAGGGGCTTGGCAAGCCCCCTTCCTTGTGGTTTTTTTTCTCCACGTCGAGGCGAATTTTACGGGTGATCATTTTCTTTCCATCCATCCCTGGGTGATTTTGTCAGGCCAGTTTACGCTGAGATCCGAAGTCTCTCCATCCTTCCAGAGCATCCAGCGGATTCGACCCGAATCCGTGTCGGCAGCGACGAAGGAGAACTCCTCCGCATTCCTCCACGAGGGCATAACGCGCGACTTCCAGCCCGGATGAGGAGGAGAAACCAGCTCGCTTTTTCCGCTCTTCAGATCGATCACGGCAACGGCGTCGGTCCCGCTTTCTACGACGGCGAGACGTTTTCCGTCGGGTGAGGGTGCGAAGTAGCCGAGGTCCATGGGCAGGGCACCCTCTTCGGTCGGCACCGCGACAGGGGCACTTCCATCGGCGGGGAGGAGGTAAAGTCGCGGACTCTCTTCCAGGTCTTCCGCAGCCGCGGGAAGGGAGGCCGGGTGGCTGGCAAAGAGGATTGCCCCGCTCGAAAGCACGGCGAGTCGCGGCGCAAAGGCGACGACGGCATAAGCGAGTTCGCCGTCGTTCTCACTACCCGGAAGGGGATCGGTGAGCTTGCCCTGATCGTCGAGGATCCGACGTCGCTCGATCTCGACCAGCCCGCCGTTTTCCTTCGATATCGATGACATATATACCAGCGAGGTCCCGTCCGGGGTCCAGTCGAAGGCCCGGGTGACTTCGGTCGAGACCGCCACCGCCGGTGAGGAATCGAGCGGAATGACAACCAGTTCGTAGAGGCTACCCTCACCGGTTTCAAAGGCGCAGGCGACAAAGGGATGGCGCGGCGAGACGCGCATCGAGTGCACCCCGCGCAACCCGCGCGCAAGAACCTCCGCCGGTTTTCCGGAATCAGGACGAAGCACGGCGATCTCGTGGAGGAGAAATCCGTGATCCGCTTTCTCTCCGGACACAAGGGAGGCCAGAGCCAGAGGGGCGTCCGCCAGAGCAGCGTGAACCGGGGCAGCGTCCTTCATGAGCGAGAGGCGCAGGGCGTTTGTCAGGGCGAGAGATTCGCCTGGAAGCAGTTTGGTCAGGAGTTGATCGACCCGGTCCTCGTCTCCGTGAATCGCCACGGCCGCCTGCAGAAGTTCCGGCATGCGGGCGGCGAGCGACTCGACGCGGGCGGAATCGGTCGGGGTGAGAAAGGCCGAGAGATCCTCCCAGCGCGGGACGAGGCGCACGCGATGCACGACGAGCCCCGAGCTATCCGGCAGCCAGTCGAAGGAATCAACGAGAACACCTCCTGATCCCTCCTCGTGTTCGGCGAGAGCTTCGGAGAGTCCTCCCTGTCTATCCGTGAAAAACAAACGCTGATCCGCGAGGATCGCGGCGCGACTTCCGTCGGGTGACCATTCGGCCCGTTCCTTTGGCTCGCAGGCGACGAGGGCAAGCAGGAGCAGAAGAGCCGTGAACTGGAGGAAAATTCTCACGGTGGTTTTGTCAGGAGTTTGGATCAGAGGGGAGCGTCACGGCAAGTCGGCCGTTGTCTTCGAAACGGTAGCGTGCCCAGGGTGAAGGGGCAGAGGATGTCCCGCCACCGGTGACAGACTCGACCGAAGAACCGGACTCGACACTTCCCTTTCCCGCAAAAAATCCGGTCGCGAGAGCGAGTCCGAGCAGGGCGACGGCGGCAGCGGTGCGAAGTAGGCCCCGCGAAAATGAACCGGACACTGGAAACGGGATTGCCACGGGATCGGCCTCGGCCTCGCGCATAATAGGATGGGCCACCACGGCAGTTTCGGTCAGTGCGATGGCGTTACGAACCTGATCAGCTTCACCACGGCGTTCGGGAAAGTGGACAAGATAGGCTTCAAGTAGAGCCGAGGCCTCTTCGGAGAGTTCTCCGAGAGTCTGATCGATAAGAAGAGCTTCGAGTTGTTTGGTCGTCATTGGGGAAAGGTCATTGGTCATTGGTCATCGGTGCGTCCTCCATCGCAATCCGCTCCCGCACCATCGCGATCGCGTGGTGCAGACGGGAACGCACCGTGCCGACGGGGATGTCGAGGGACTCGGCAATTTCGGCGTAGGAGAGTTGCTGGGTGAAACGCAGTTCGAGCACTTCGCGATGCAGGGACGGAAGGGATTCGATCAGTTCGCGTGCCGCACTGACGCGTTCGTCCGGAGCGGCGGCGGCGACGAAATCTGCGGATGCCTCGACGACATGGTCGCGCTCATGATCCCTGCGTTTCCACGCAGCGAGGCTCAGGTGCCGGGCCACTCCGAAGAGATAGGCTCGCAAAGAGCGGGGCTGATTGCCGCGCTCCATTCCCCGGGCCATTTCGAGGAAGGTCTCCTGAACCAGATCCTGTGGAGACTCCGAACCGTCACCATGACGCCGCGCGAAGTAGCGGGCGAGGTCCTCCGCCGACTCCCGGAACAGTTGTTCGAGATCAGGTTGATTTTGTATGGCTTCCAAAGGGGCTGGAGGGTCGGAGTCGCTCAGATTTCCCGTCAGAAAGGGGGCTTCCTTTACTGACGTGCCGAAAATGAGCCGGAAAGTTCACCGGAATATGAAATTTTTTCCGGTGACCTGAAACCGTTCTAGCGGATTTCGGGAAAAGACTCAATCCCGGATGCGCCCTGCCCTACTCCTGTGACGGCGGATAGCCCCTACAGCAGCACGTCGTAGGGACGTTCACCGGTCTTGTCCATGTAGCCAACGAAGGCCTGGTTGACGACCTTGTAACCGCCCGGGGTCGGGTAGTCGCCTGTGAAATACCAGGCTCCATGGTGCTGCGAAATCGCCTCCTTGAGTCCTGCGACGGTTTGGAAAATCACTTCGACCTCGCCTTTCCACGGGATGTTCTCCGGCGTGACGAGACGGCTCACCTCGGCGGAGAGCTCCTCCTCGGTGAAGGGTTCGTAGACCGCTTTCACGGGATTTCCCATTTCCTCGACCGGCTTCTTCAACTCGGCGCGACACTGGTAGTAGATATCGGTGAGGCGGTTGTGTTGACCGGACCGCTCAAGCAGATTTACCGCCGCCTTGAAGACGATAAACTTTCCGAGCTCGGACATGTCGATGCCGTAACAGTCGGGATAGCGGATCTGGGGGGCGGTTGAGGCAATGATGATTTTCTTCGGATCCAAACGCGAAAGAATCTTGATGATGGAATCCTTCAAGGTCGTTCCGCGGACAATGGAGTCATCCAGCACCACGAGGGTTTCGCCCGGAGCAATCTGTCCATAGGTCACATCGTAGACATGGGAGACCATCTGGTCGCGGCCTTTTTCCTGGGCGATAAAGGTGCGGAGCTTGATGTCCTTGTGCGCGATCTTCTCGCCCCGCGGCCAGCTCTGAAGAATGAGTTTATCGATCGTCGACTCGTTCAGTTCCCCTGCTTTGGCCGCCTCGAGGATCTGGTCCTTGACCTGGTCACGACGGAGCATGCGCAGTCCGTGCATGAGGCCGTAGTAGGCAATCTCCGCGGTGTTGGGAATAAAGCTGAAGACAGTCTTGTCAAAATCCTTCTCGATGCGACTCACGATCTGGGGCACCAGATTCGCTCCGAGGCGCATCCGCTCCCGGTAAATGTCAGGATCGTTGCCCCGTGAGAAGTAGATGCGCTCAAAGGAGCACGGGGTAAATTCGCGCTCTTCGGTGTAGGGCTTGATTTCGAGACCACCGGAATGTTTCATCACTCCGACATGACCGCGCGGCAGTTCCCGCACGTCCTCCACATCGGCATTAAACACGGTCATGAGCGGGACCCGCTCGCTCGCGAAGGCAATGACCTCGTCGTTTTCGTAGTAGAAACATGGACGAATTCCATTCGGATCGCGGAGGACAAAACCGTCTCCATTTCCGACGACTCCGGCAATGGTGTATCCTCCATCCCAGATCTTCGCGCACTTGCTCAGAATCCGGGAGAGGTCCATCTCCTCCGAAATGATCGATGGAATCCTGGTTCCATCGGTCCCGGCATCACGCTCCCGCCGGAAGATCGCATCATGCACTTCGTCGAGATGATACCCGATCTCTTCCAGCACGGTCTGGGTATCGGTGTCGAATACAGGGTGCTGGCCGCGATCAATCAGGTGATGATTAAGATCGCGGGCGTTGGTCATGTTAAAGTTACCCGCGACCATGAGGGTCTTTGTCGGGTAGTTCGTGCGCCTCACATAGGGATGACAGCCACCGCTGCCGAAGGTGCCCGAGGTTCCGTAGCGAAGGTGACCGATGAGCACTTCACCGCCGAAGTCGAAATTCTTTTTGAATGACTCGGGATCGTTCGGATCGAGAATTCCCTTACGCTCCAGTTTTTTCAACTCGCGGAGCTGATCTTCCATCACCCGGATGAGCGAGTCGCGGTCCGCACTTCGTTCGCGGAAGAGATAGGGCTGACCGAGCGGCACATCCAGCTTGCAGCAACCGACCCCGACGCCATCCTGGCCCCGGTTGTGCTGCTTTTCCATGAGCAGATAGAGCCGTTGAAAACCCCACAGGCAGGTGCCGTAGCGATCGTGATAGTACGCGAGATCTTTCTTGAGCCTCACGAAGGCTATTCCGCACTCGTGATGGAGGGAGTCACTCATGAAATGTTAGTTAGCGATCTCAACCCGGACAGTTCCGGACGCGTCGATCTCACCGATGACGCGGGCTCCCGGGTGGAAGGCGGCCGCAGCCTCCGCCTGAGCGGCAGGAACGATGGCAACCCATCCCCAACCCATGTTGAAAGTATTGACCGCCTCGGCGTCGTCGACAAAGGCGAGGACTTTCGGGATCGCGCCGAGCTTCCAGCGAGGAATCGTGATGGAGGCACCCTTTTCGGCGAGGAGTCGCTCGAGGTTCTCGGGAAGTCCTCCGCCGGTGATATGGGCCATCGCCTTGATGTCAATGGAGTGCTCGCGCAGTCCGGCAAGGACATCATGGTAAAGGCGCGTCGGAGCGAGGAACTCGACCCACTCGTCGTCATTGATGAGGCCGGGGTTGGCCTTCAGAATCTTGCGAACAAGGCTCCAGCCGTTGGCATGAAGACCGTCCGAGGGATATCCGATGAGCTTGTCTCCCACCTCGATACGGGTCGGATCGATGAGCTCTGACTTCTCGGCGGCGCCGACGCAGAAACCACTGAGTTCGATGATGCCGTCAGGCACGATGCCTGGCATCTCGGCGGTCTCACCTCCGGCGAGGATACAGTCGCAACTCGCAAGGTGCTCGGCCATGCCGGCGATGAGGCGTTTGATCTTCACTTTGTCGATGCGACCGATTCCGACGTAATCGAGGAACATGAGCGGGTCACCCCCGGTGGTGAGGATGTCGTTCACGTTCATCGCGACGAGGTCCTTGCCCGCGATCTCAAGCTGATCGTGCTCCAGCAGAAGCTCCAACTTCGTGCCGACGCCGTCGCATCCGGTCATGATGACGGGATTTTTGTAGGCGCTGAGATCGTAGCTCGCCGCAAAAAGTCCGAAGGCTCCCATGAGGGATCGTTTCCCCTCGGTGCTGCGGCGAAGCTCACCGATGTCTCCGACGAGCGCGGCCGCCTCTTTGATGTCCACGCCTGCGGCCTTGTAGGTAAATTCGCTGCTCATTCAGTTCGACTTGGTAATGGATTCATGGAGGGAGCGGAAAAAGTAATAGCCGCTGCCACGGGACTCGTCTTCGCCGGTTCCTTTCCAGTCAGGGTCATAGTGATCCTGACGGTGGAGAAATCGTTCGGGGTGAGGCATGAGTCCGAAGACACGACCGCTCTCATCCTGCAGCCCCGCGATTCGCTCGAAGCTGCCATTCACGTCGTCGCGGTAGGTCAGTGCGGCGACTCCTCCTGAAATATATCCGGCGGCTTCGGCAGCTTCTTTGGTGACGAGACGGCCCTCGGCGTGAGCGATGGGAAACTCGAACTCTTCGGGGAGATGAGTGAGAAAGGGACTCTTCGGGGCGAGATTTTTCAGGGTGACCCACTGGCACTGGAATCGTCCGCTCGCATTCTCGACGAGACTGCCCGAGGGAAGCAGGTCGAGCTGGGTCAGGATCTGGAAGCCGTTGCAGATCCCGAGAATGTAACCTCCGTTGTCACGGAAATCGCCGAGCGTTTTGCCGATTTTCTGCTCAGTCACGAGACTGGCGATGCGACCGGACATGACGTAGTCCCCGTAGCTGAAGCCTCCTGACAAAACCACCAGGCTGACTCCGACCAGTTTCTCGGGTTTGAGCGCGGAGACGGGAAGGACCTCCGTGACAAAACCCACTTCCTCCAGTGCGCGGGACGTTTCCGCGTCACAATTGGTGCCGGGAAATTTCAGTAATACTGCGCAAGGCCGTTCTTCCATAGCGATTTGAGTTCCTTGATGGGCTCGTTGATAAGGGTTTCTTTGCCCCATTCCACGACCAGATTGGCGTGGCTGGAGGTAGCCCGTCCGAGAGTGGCGAAGGGGAGTCCTGCAAAGAGTTTCGCGACGCGTTCGAGATTTCCGGGAGCGACTTCGATAACAAGGCGCGAGGGGGATTCCCCGAACAACATCGCCGCCTTTGAGGCGTCGTCGTCCATCGGAAGCGAACAGAGATCAATCTCCAGTCCGGCTTTCCCTGAAAATGCCACCTCGGCGAGAGTGACGGCAAGACCGCCCTCACTGACATCGTGAGCGGAGAGGATGAGGCCCTGCTTCACCGCCTCGTAATACTGGCGATAGCACTTGAAGGCCTCGTCGAGCGAGGTTGCGGGGACTTCGGCATTGGCCAGTTCATGACGACGGGCGAAGACGGAACCGCCGAGCTCTGACTTGGTATGACCGATGATCGCGAGGAGACTGTCCGGCCGGCGCAGTGAGGCGCCAATGACATGCGAGGCGTCCTCGATGATGCCCATCCCGCTGATGAGAATGGTCACGGGGATCGAAACGGGGCCATCCTCGGTCTCGAAGTAATTGTAGAAGGAGTCCTTTCCGGAAACGAAGGGTGCTCCGTAAGCCTCAGCCGCGGCGGCAATGCCTTTGACCGTTTCGACGAGGGCACCGAGTTCCTCCTCGGCGTCGGGATTGCCCATACAAAAGTTGTCGAGGATAGCGAGACGGTCCGGGTCAGCACCGGAGGCAACCATCTGGCGGACACATTCATCCACACAGGCGGCTCCCATCGCATAAGGATCGGTTTTCCCCCACTCGGGAAGAATCGCGACACTCATGGACATGAGGCGTTTACTCCCGCTGATACGAAGAACCGAGGCATCCTGCGGGGCGTCGCCCGAGGCTCCGGCGAGGGGTTTCAGGACAGTGTTGCCCTGGACCTCGTGGTCGTATTCGCGAATGACGGGTTCGCGGGAGACGATGGCAAAATCGGTGAACAGATCCTTCAAGGCCTCGCCCGGTTTCGTGAGGATGGGAGCATCGACCGGACTGGTTTTTTTCTTCCACGTCGCCTTAAGCTTGCGAACCGGCGCGTCATGCAACTTCGAGCAATCGAGTTCGCAGACCGTCTTGCCGTGATGAGTCACTTTGAGAATACCGGATCCGTCGGCATGACCGAGTTCGGTCAGTTCGGTTTCGTAAAGATCGGCGAGTTTGCGCAGTTCGGGCAAAGCGGATTCCTTTACCGCGAGGACCATGCGCTCCTGACTTTCACTGATGAAGACTTCCCAACTGACGAGGCCGGGTTCTTTCAGCTTCACCTGGTCGAGATCGATGACCCCGCCGCATTCCTCGAGCATCTCGCCCGCCGCGCTGGAATATCCTCCCGCGCCGCAGTCGGTGATGAATCCGATGAGCCCCTTGTCGCGAGCCGCGAGAACAAAGTCGGCGGCTTTTTTCTCCTCGATCGGATTCCCGATCTGGACGGCCTGCTGGTCCGACTCGTGACTGTCCGTATCCAGGGCGGCGGAAGAAAAGGTCGCCCCGTGGAGACCATCACGACCCGTGCGACCACCGACGGAGATTACCTTCATTCCGGACTCGACCTTCTTCTCGATGTCCTTGATCGGAATGACCCCGGCCGTGCCGCAGAAGACGAGCGGATTGTAAATGTAGGAATCGTCGAACTGGATCGCTCCGCTGATCGTGGGAATGCCCATGCGGTTACCGTAGTCGCGCACGCCACGGACGACGCCGCGCATGACTCCGAGCGGATGAATAACATCCTCCGCCTTGATGTGATCCATCGAGGTATCCGGGGCGCCGAAGCAGAAAACATCCAGCGAGCCGATCGGCTTGGCCCCCTTCCCTGCTCCGAGAATATCGCGAATGACACCCCCGAGGCCGGTGTTTGCTCCGGCATATGGCTCGATCGCACTCGGGTGATTGTGCGTCTCGGCCTTCAGGCAGATCGCGAGCTCCTCATCGAGTTTGATGAATCCGGCATTGTCGTGAAAGGCCGAAAGGACAAAGCCCGGCTTCTGGTCGAAAATGCGCTGCGAGACGTCGCGGATGTAGGTTTTGAAAAGCGAGTTCACCGTCTCCGTCTCACCGTTGATCTCATGGGTGATCGTCGCGCCGAAGATGCGGTGTTTGCAATGTTCGCTCCAGGTCTGGGCGATGACCTCGAGTTCCACATCGGTGGGTTCGCGCTTCCACTCGCGATAGATTTCCTGCACCGCAAGCATGTCTTCCCGCGAGAGCGAGAGCTTCATGAACTTGCTCAGCTCGAGGAGAGTATCGCCGTCCAGATCCGAGATCTTGAGGACACGGTAATGATCCGCCGGCGCTTCGGCGATCTTATCGAGAACAGAGAGGGTCGAAGAATCAGGCATTGGCTTGAGTGACAGTCCACTGGTGAATCGCGGCATTGCAGATATCGCGGACAAAACGTCCCGACTCCTCCGCCTTACCGCCGAATAGGTAAATCCGCTGACGGATCTTCAGATCTTTAAGGGTGAATCCCGGGTCCTTGATGCCGGAGTAGTAGCGAAGAATGGTCTCCTTTTCGAGATCGAGCGCTCCAGGCTTCATTCCGTAGTCGAGGAAGAAGGTAAAACCTTTCAAGGCCGGTTCCTCGCCCTCGTGAAACTCCTGACTGATCTCGTCGAAGAGGGTTTTGCGGACAAATGCCTCCATGGGAGGGCGCACACCCTCGAATTCCAGCTCGTAACGGCGGGTCCGACGGAAGGTCAGGCCGCTGCTGAGTGGCTCGTATAAAAGGTGGTTGGCGTCACCGGCTTCAATGAAGCGGTCACTGATTTCGTAAGTCTCCCGCATTGAAGAAATCAGGGGTTGTTGCGTGTTGGGTTGCTCCTTTTCCTAGGCCGGATTCGTGTCGAGTCAACCGCGCATCATGAAGAGATCCCGTTTATTTTCCGTAATCCATCAATGACACCTCTCGCCCGGTAAAAAGCGATCTCCTCCCGCCCTGCCTCCGCAAGGATCCCGCGAACGGCTTCGGCCCCGGCCACTCCGGTGATGTATTCCCGAATCGCCGACATTTTCCGCACCTGCAGCGCCAGAAACTCCGGATCGACCTCCGGAGTGAGGGCGTAGTCCCCTTTTTCCTGTCCCGCCTTGAGAATCTCGGTAAAGGCGACCCCGGCCTGCTGCCCGAGGGCCTTGGCCTCCTTGATCGCCGTGATCCAGTCATCATGAAGCAGGGCGAAGTAGTCGCGCATCGCCTGCTTGTTGTAATGGGTCACGAAACGCCCCTCCCCGACCTCGATGAACATCGTCGCGCGAATCGAGTCCGTATCGATCGTGTCCACAAAGACAAGATCCTCCCCGTCTTTCGCGAACTCCCACTTGATGTCCCACATCAGCAGGCCGATCTCCTCGACGAGATGCCGCACCGCCCAGGCCCCGAGCACGGCGAGTTTTCCGCTGTCGGCGAATTGTTTCCCGCTCAAGCCACTCATGACGAGGGCCTCCTGTTTGTTGACCATGCGGTCCTCAGGCTCGAATTTGCTGGTGAAATCGCTCACCGGTTTTTCCAGATACTGCCAGGCCTCGAGAGGACGTTTCACCCCCAGCTCATGCTCAAAGGCCTTTCGCGCCCCCGCATCCATCGCGGTGTACTTGCGGTAAACGGAGCTGGCACTCGTGATTCCGAAGCGCACGATATACTCCAGCGGCACGACAAATCCGTCCTCGTGACCAAATCGGGAATAGTCGAACAAATGCGCTCCAAGAAACTCAGCCCGGGTCGGTTTCAAGATCTGGAATTTCCTGACGACGTTGCAGGCGCTGGGATTTGCCGGCACCCCGCTGCGACTCACTTCGCCGGAGACGGCGTCGAGCATGCCCTCGTGGTGGGTCCGCGCTCCGTGTTCACAGCAGGACTCGAGAACCCCGCTGAGCAGCTCCCGGCGGTAGTCCGGGTCCAGCTCCGGGGCGTCTTCGATCGCTTTTTTGACCTTCTGCCACACTGCGGGATCGGCCATGCGGGTGTAGACGACATGACGGAAAAGTGCGCGGTTCACGTCATTTCCCTCGATCTCAAAAAGGGCCCCGACATCAAAGACCGAACCCCGTGAGGTTGTCTGCGTGACCATGATCTTATCATCGCCCGGCACGGCAAAAAGGCGCTGAACCGAACCTTCGTAAAAGGGTTCGCGGAGGTCGGCAGGGGAAATGGTCATCACCCCGTGGAGCAAAGCGACGGTGACTCAAATGTCACGCGAAAAAACGGAGAATCTTGAGCCGGCGTTCAGGTTAGGCAACCTTCTACAAAGATTTCGGAGGAAATTGCGTCCTGATCGTGAATCCTTTAGCCTTCCGGCTCATGATCCTCCGCTTTCTTTCATTTTCCCTTTTCCTCTCCTTTCTCGCGGTTTCAACCGTTCGTGCCGAGGGCGACACTGTCCGCCTTCTTACCATAGGAAACAGCTTCTCCCGCAATGCGACCAATCACCTTGATGACCTTGCCGCAGCGGGCGGTCATACCCTGATCCACCGTTCCATCGTGGTCGGAGGAGCCTCACTGGAACTCCATGCCGGAAAGGCCCAAAAACACGAGGCCAATCCGGAGGACAAAGCGGGTCTCTACAAAAACGGTCTGAGCTTGAAAGCCGAGCTTCTCGCCGAGCCGTGGGACTACGTCACGATTCAGCAGGCCAGCGTCAAGAGTCACGACCTCGCCACCTACCGTCCTTTTGCGCAGTGGCTCGCTGACTACAGCGCAACCTATGCGCCGACGGCGAAACTGCTCGTGCACCAGACCTGGGCCTATCGTAAAGACGATCCACGCTTCACCCAACCGTCGGATAAACCGGGTGAACCGGCGACTCAGGAAGAGATGTATCACGGACTCACCACCGCCTATGAAACCATCGCCGCCGAACTTGGTGCCCGCCTCATTCCCGTCGGCGATGCCTTTTTTGCCGCAGGCACCGATGCGAAATGGGGCTTTCAACCGGATACCACTTTCAACTTCAATAGCGCGCAGCCTCCTGAACTGCCGCTTCAGACACACTCCCTTCACGTCGGCTGGCGCTGGGCCAAACCGGCGACTGGCGGCGAGATCAAACTCGGAATGGACGGCCACCACGCCTCTCTTGCCGGAGAATACCTCGGCGCCTGCGTCTGGTATGAAGTGCTCTTCGGTGGAAGCACTGTCGGCAATGTCTACCTGCCAAAAGGAATCGAAGTGGATTACGCCCGCTTTCTGCAGGAAACGGCCCACCGGGTCGTGTCGAGCCGTGCCATTGAAAAGGCCCCATGAGCCAGCCCTCCCCCTCGTTCAGTCCGGAAGCGCTCCGGGATCTCCTTCCACCGCGAAACCGTTTTGCGGATTTACTCTCGCTGCTCCGGCTCATTTATCTCGCGCTCCTTCCCCTCGCGGGCTGCGCCGTGATCCAGACCTCGGGGTTTTCCATCGGGCGGGGATGGGGATTCGGCATCGCGATGGGACTCTTCATCTATCACTATCTGCTCTGGGCCCTTTACGAAACGGAGCGACTCGATGGCAAACTGCCGAACAAGCTCTGGCCGCAACTGGCTTCGCTGGCCATTGTCCTCATGTTTGTGCAGGGAAACTGGCGGGACTGGCTCGTCGAACAATCGATCCTTGAGGCCGGCGCGTTCACCCTGGCTGTCGCCGTTCTCGCCGTCTGGAAGGCCTCGGCGGAAGGACGCGAGGCACCCTGGTTTCTCGTGGTGTTGGTCTTCCTGCTTCCGGCAGGAGCGATCCTCTATCGCCTGAGTGCCTTCTGGTGGATGCGGCACGGGGACACGCTGGACTGGTGGGATCTTGCCTTTGTCGTGGCGGCGGTCCTCTCGACGAGCGCCCATTTCGGACGTTTGAAGCCGTACATCATTGGTCACGATTCCCTGATGGAGCCTCTCTCTTCAAGTCCCCGACTCGTTTTTATCGTCGTTTGGCTCATTCTCCTCCTCATCGGAGCGATGTGCCTCGCATGAGGATTCTCCATTGCACCGGAAATCGGATCAGAGAACGATACACCAATGAAAGAAATGCCCCCGCGAGCCGGTCTTCTCACCACCACGGTTGCCGTGCTTTCCCTTACCATTGGCATTCTCCTGCTCGTCTACGCGGCAATCTCCCGCATCACCGCAGCTGATTTTCTCGCCCGGGGTGAAATTCACCAAGCAACCGTCTCCTCAACCGAGACCCGCGGACTGCGATTCGGCGGATGGATCGTGAGTGTTAGTTTCTGGGATCGATCCGGGGATGCACTTCCGCCGGGCCGTCTTGTCATGACGAAAATGACTGATCTCGTCCCTCTTTCCGGAGTCGGCCAACCCGGGACGGAGATCGGGATTCGTTGGATCAGGGATAGCGATCCGCCCCGAATCGCTCCCGAGGCAAGCCTGCACGAGTCCACCCGTCCCTGGGAACAGCACCTCTCGTCGGGAGCACTGATCTTTGCCGCCGGAGTGATCGCCGCCCTCGTTGCAAAATTTCAAATTATCCGGGCCCGGGAATCGAGACCTCGATTTCACCCGTCTTGACAGATCCACCGGCCTTCTGGCAACCTTCCGGTCATGACCGCCCCTCTTTGCGAGCCAGTCTCTTCCAGTTCCCGGTCCAGATCCCGGCGGAGCGCGGCTCTTTTGCGATCTCTCCTTCTCACTCTCTTCATTCCGGCCTCCGGCCACCTCGCCGCCGGCCCCATCAAGGACAATCCGGTTTTTACCTTGCTCGCTGGCAAATGGGAAGGTGAGGGCGAACTGGTCAACACCGCGGACGGGTTTGTTACTCAGGTAAAGGAAACCTGGTCGGGTGAACTCACCGAGACCGGAAATTTCACGATGTCCGGGAAGCGGCTTTTCGACCAGAACGAGCATGAGTTTGCCTGGGAGTTTTTTGCGAACGGAGACCTCATCGAAGGACAGATGAAAGTCACCGACCCCCAACTCGATCTCCGCTTTGAAGCCCAGGTCAACGATGCCTCCCGTTCAGTCACCCTAAAGGTGGGCCTTTCCGGCGGTGGCGGAGTCATGACCATCGTCAACACCGTTTCCGGTGACGGGCTTACCATCGAGGGCACGGTCGAGATCGTCGACGACACCGGAAAGATCACGACGACCGGCAAGGTCACCCACAGGAAAAATTGAGAATTATTGGTGCGATGGGAGGTAGTGAGGAGGGCACCTTCGACAGGGCATGCTATCTTCCCCCTGTTCCCGCCAAACACGACCATGATCAAACGCGCATTCCGTCTTATCAGTCTTTTTGCCGTCATTTTTTTCGGACCGCTTGCCTTTGCTCTCATCCTCTCTCAGGAAATGTCCTTCCTGAACTGGGTTCTTCCTGTCGCGGCGATACTCTGGGTCGCACTCTTCGGACTCTGGTATCTCGCCTACGGTCAGGGCCGGTTACGTTCACGATTCAGGCGGCTCGGGCTTATTCTTCTGGGGTTTATTCTCATCGGATTCATCAGCTCCCTTTTGATCCGCTACGAAGGTTCCTCGTCAGGTTCCTCTTTCCCACGGTTTTCATGGGTCTGGCAGAAATCCGGGTCTGGAAAGTCGGCAGGAATCAATCAAACGGCACCCG
This sequence comes from Akkermansiaceae bacterium UBA2381, assembly GCA_002344215.1. Lineage (GTDB taxonomy): Bacteria > Verrucomicrobiota > Verrucomicrobiia > Verrucomicrobiales > DEV007 > Arctic95D-9. The sequence continues at coordinate 17,249 of DDSV01000020.1, read as the reverse complement.
TAACGACGGGTGTCTCGCTGAGCCCCGACGCTCCCGGAGCTACCCTGGTGAACTTCCTCGGCCCTGACCGTGATGGAATGGAGGACGAGCTCCCTTTCGGAACCGACTGGGCGTCCCATCCTCCGGAACTGGTGTGGCGGAGACCGATCGGGAAAGCGTGGTCGAGCTTTGCCGTCATCGGAACAAAGGCCATTACCCAACAGCAGGTGGGCGATGATGAACTCGTCACCTGCATCGATCTCGCCACCGGCAGGGACCTCTGGAACCACACCGACCGGAATACCCGGCTCCTGCTCGAACGCGCCGAGAATTCAGGAGGGGCCATGGGCGGGGACGGGCCCCGGGCCACCCCGACGATTCACGAGGGAAAGGTCTACACCATGGGAGGCACCGGTCGCATCAACTGCCTCGATCTGGAAAGCGGCAAAGCCCTCTGGTCGCGCAATCTAATCAAAGATCTCGGCGGAGTAGCGCAACGATGGGGCATGGCCAGCGCTCCGCTCATCCTCCCGTCCCGAAACTGTGTTGTCTTCGCCGGACCTGATGTCCCGGGTCCCACCCTGATCGCCTGTAACCTCGCCACCGGAAAGGATGTCTGGATCTACGAGGGTAGTGGGGCTAGCTACAGCTCAGCCCGGCTCCTCACTCTCTTCGGCGTCGAGCAGATTGTGACGGTCAATGCGACCGATGTCAGCGGAGTAGATCCGTCCACCGGCAAAGAACTCTGGAAATACCCCTGGCCGGGCTTTTTCCCCAAGGTGGCACAGCCCCTCGTTTACGACGGAGACAAACTCCTCGTCACCGCGAGCTACGGGGTGGGAAGTCTGCTGCTTCAGCTTTCTGACAAAAGCGGAAAGATCGAGGTGACTCAGCTCTGGAAAACCACGGCCATGAAAACCAAATTCAGCTCCGCCGCGATCATCGGCGATCACGCCTACGGACTTGATGAAGGAAGATTCGCCTGCATCGACCTGAAGACCGGTAAACGCGTCTGGAAGAATCAGAAGTTCGGTTTCGGTCAACACCTTCTCTTCGGGGATTGGCTCCTTGTCCAGGCGGAATCCGGAGACGTGATCATCGGCACCACGAGTCCGGAGAGCTTTGTCGAAAAGGGCCGGATTCCAGCGTTGACCTCAATGACGTGGAATGTCCCGACGGTCGCCGGGCGAATTCTCCTGGTGAGGAACGACCTTGAGGCAGCCTGTTACCTCCTCCCTCCGAAACCCTGACATCACTACCAATCGTCCAATGAACTTTGTCGCTCACACCCGCGAGATCACTCTCACGACCCGGGGCAAGGGCACCTACGAGATTACCCGGGAGCTGCGGGCTTTTGTCGCTGACAGCGGAATTACCTCCGGTCAGCTGACCGTCTTTGTGCAGCACACCAGCGCGAGCCTCGTCATCATGGAGAATGCTGATCCCGATGCGAGGACCGATCTTCATGCCTTTTTCGATCATCTCGTCCCTGAGAATCTTCCTTTTCTTGTCCATACCTGCGAAGGACCTGACGACAGCCCGAGTCACCTGCGCATGGCTCTGACGCGAACGAGCGAGGTGATCCCGATCCATCAGGGACGTCTTGCGCTCGGAACCTGGCAGGGAGTCTTTCTGTTCGAACACCGGCGCGCACCGCACCGCCGGAGTATTATCCTGTCCCTCGCAGGTTCGACTGATTCGGCTGCCGTTGTGCCTTAAACCGGCTCGAGACCGATGGCACGCGCGAGACGCAGGAACTCCGGTCGTTTCGCCCTCATGAACACCTTTGCCGCGATCCAGATCAGCCCGTAAAACACGGCAAGCGCGAAGAACTCGCTTCCGAATCCAAAGGCAAAAATGACGGCGGGGAGCGTTAGCAGCAAAATCGGAAGCACCACCATCCGCGTTACCCATTGCGGTCTCGCAAGAAGACGCAGACGGGTAAACGTCACATTGTCAGGGCGCACTTCGCTTAGGGTCAATACCGCCCACGACCAGAATCTGCCTTTTTTCAGGATCACATCCGTTTTTCCGCTTTGATCATCCCTCGCCTCTTCAAAGGAACTCAGAAGGGACTTTAGCAGTGACTCCCGGTCAACGCCCGCACTGCTGCGGAAGAGCATCTCATCGCCCAGTTTCCACCATCCCGAGACCGCTCTCCCATAGGCCATTCGCCCGAAGAAGCGGAGACTTCCCTTCCAGTTCACCATCCTCCATCCCCGGAGCAATCGCGCCCCGCTGCGCGCCATGCCGCGCGTGATGATCAGAGCGGCGAGCATCAACCTCGCGCCCGTGGTATCGAACTCGGGTTCAATGGAGGCACGTCCTGCCTGCAAAAGGCCTGACCTGAGCGTCCCCGCCAGCATCAGGACCGCCGGAACAAGCAAGGCAGGAACAAAGATCGAGGCAATGGCAAAGCCGGTCAGCGCAACCCACCAGAGAACGTGCAGGGTGACTTCGGAGAGTTCCGACTCGTGAGCGGAATACTGAACCTTGAATGGACCACTTCCATACCGGCCGTAGTCGGTAATGATCCCCCCCCGGGGACGCGAGGCATAGAGTTGCCCATCCCAGACCGCACCACTCAATCCCTTGAAGCGGTCGCGATGCACCGCCATCAATCCCGCCTCAGCCAGCCCGTGCCCGATCTGCTGCCGCAGGTAACCTCCATAGGAATAACGACGCCGATGCCAGACAAAGGCCGAGGGATGGAAAGCGAGTTCGTAACCGGCCGAGCGAGCCCTCCAGCAGAAATCAACGTCACTTCCGGCTGCGGTGAAGACGGCATTAAAACCGCCGAGTTTCTCAAAAACTGATTTCCGCACCGCGAAGTTGCACCCGGGAAGGTATTCGGCGCGGGTTTGACTGAGAAGAACCTGCACGGCTGCGCCCGGGGCCGCGGTGACGACCGCGCGGGTGGGAGATTCGGGCCGGGGCGCGATATTCGGTCCGCCCGCGCAACCGACCGACTCCTCCGAAAAGAGACGCACCATCCAGTTCAGCCAGTCCGGCTCAACCGTGCAGTCATCATCGGTGTAGACGAAGATCTCGCCTGAGGCGGCGGCGGCACCGGTATTGCGGGCCGCTCCCAGTCCCGCGTGTTCCACCGGCAGGTGAATGACCGCGTCATAAGTCGCGGCAATCTCCGCCACCCTGACATCCTCACCATCGTTTACGAGGATGACCTCGAAATCAGGATAGTTCAGAGCGACAAGCGAATCAAGGCAGGCGACCAGCGTTGCACTGCCGCGTGCGGTGCACACAATCACCGAGACACGGGGCCTTTCTCCCATCGCGGGAAAATCACCCGGTCGCTGCAGGTTGGCCCACCATTCGCGCACGGTCTCAAAGGAGGGCTTTTCGGTCAGGTCCCGGCGGGTTAATCCGAAATCACCCTCTTCATCTGGCGCTCCCTCCGCCCGGGAGAAGTCACTCCAGGCGAAAAGTATGACCCCTGCGACTCCGGCAGCGGCTGATTCCTCAAGACAGGTCCGCAGTAACTCCGCCTGGCCGGACTCCCCGTGGATTCTTGAATCAATACCCGCCACCGGGAGCAGAAGCGGCCGGTCCTCCGCCAGATTCTGGAACTTGGCGAGAGTCGTCGCGATATTCTCCGGAGAATCCGGAGAGAAATTGAAGGCCACAAAATCCTGGTTCTGAGGCAGGATATTCTCCGTCTCAGGAGAGTTGGCATAGGCAAACAGAGCGCCCGGATCGTGGGCATGCCCCAGGTCAATAAGCCGCTCCAACTCCTCAATAATCCGATCCGCTCCGATCCATCGAATGAGGGTCGTGTTGATCGCGCGGCCCACAAAATAGCCGGCGAGGGCCGGATGCCCCCGGAATCGCCCGATCGTTTCGAGAAAGAATTGATCCGCCTTCTCCATCGCATTGCGGTCCCTGAAGAGATCAACGTTCTCCTCCCGTGGAATCGAAATGAATACTCTCAGACCGACCTCGGCGCAGTCGTGCATAAACTCGAGCGAGGGGACCCCATCAAGATAAATGGCATTGGCTCCAAGCTGCTCCCGGATTCCCTTCAAATGGGATCTCCCCTCCTCGGGAAAAGTCCCTGCAGGGAACGGGCCGAAGGCCACGGCTTTGATCAGGATAGCGTCATCGCCGGCACGAAAATATTTGCCCCCGACGGTAAGCGTTTCGTTGATCGAGGAAACCGGGTAATGCTGGGAAGTCATAAATTGAAAGGCAGGCTCGCCGGGAGCAGATCTGGCAGGGTTGGAACCTGACACTTGCCCCTCCTCGACGCAACAGAGTATGGACGCTCACTCAAGAGGGTATGTTTGACGTTTTGTGGGCTCTTTCGGGCTATGACCGTCCCTTTCGTCAGAATTGCGCCTTCAGAAAGGCTTGCCCCTGAATCATCCTTATGTTAACCCGCCTCCGGTTACACATGAAAAAACTCCTCCTCACTCTTCTCTCACTCCCCCTTCTAACCTGCGCCGAAGAGCCTGGAAAGTGGGTCGACCTCTTCAACGGAAAGAATCTCGACGGCTGGATCCAGCGCGGAGGTGAGGCCAAATACACCGTCGAGGATGGCGTCATTGTCGGCACGACCGTTCCGAAAACGCCGAACTCCTTTCTCTGCACGGAAAAGAACTATTCCAACTTCATCCTCGAAGTGGAATTCAAGGTCGACCCCACCCTGAATTGCGGCGTCCAGATCCGCTCGAACAGCCTGCCCGATTACAAGAACGGCCAGGTTCACGGCTACCAGGTCGAGATTGATCCCGCCGACCGGGGCTGGAGCGGCGGCATCTATGACGAAGGCCGCCGCGGCTGGCTCGATGATCATTCCGATAATCCCGCAGCCCGTTATGCCTTCCGTCAGAATGACTGGAACAAATATCGCATCGAAGCAATCGGCGGTCGCATCCGCACCTTTATCAACGGAGTCCCCGCCGCCGACCTCAGCGATGACATGACCCCATCCGGCTTCATCGCCCTCCAGGTCCATGGGATCGGCAATCGAGATGAGGCTCTTGAAGTGCTTTATCGCCATGTCAGGATCCAGGATTTCGGTGAAAAGACTGACTATCGCACCCCTGACACGAAGGCCTACACCCACGAAGGACCTCTCGTGAAGGAAGGCGCGGAGTTCCGCAAACTTGCCGAAGGATTCAAATTTACCGAAGGCCCCGCCCTCTCTCCGGACGGAAAGATCTATTTCTCCGACATCCCGAACGAGCGCATTCACATCTACGACCCCGCAACCAAAGAGACCACCGTCTTCCGCGAGCAGAGCGGGAAATCGAACGGGCTCTTCTTCACCCCGGCCGGAGCCCTCATTGCCTGCGAGGGCGGTAACCGCCGTGTCACCCGCACTGACTTCGCCGGGAAAATCACTGTCATCGCGGAAAAGTTTGAGGGTAAAAAGCTCAACAGTCCAAACGACGTCGTGCCGGACGGAACCGGCGGATTTTACATCTCCGACCCCCGTTACGGAAAAGGAGATGATCGCGAAATCGACGTTGAGGCCGTCTACTATCTCGACAAGGGGGGCAAGCTGACCCAGGTCGCGGCCGATCTTGTCAAACCGAACGGGGTCATCATGTCACCCGACAGCCGCATCCTCTATATCGCCGATCCGGGTGCCGAAAAAATCTTTGCCTATGATGTTGAGACACCTGGCAAACCCACCAACAAACGCGAATTGGCTCCCGTCGGCAGCGACGGCATGACCGTCGACAAGCTCGGTAATGTCTACGTCACGTGGAAGGAGCAGATCATCGCCTTTTCACCCGAGGGCAAGGAGGTTCTCAGACTGACCGTTCCGGAAGGTCCGGCAAACTGTCTCCTCGTCGGGAAGACACTCTATGCCACGGCGAAGACCGGCTTTTACGCCATCGATCTTGAGGTCGAGGGAGTGAGGTGAACCTTCGTCCCTCGTTCCTCCGGGAGGAACGACGAGTCAGTCGTCCTCCCCGCTGCGATTCGGATTTGACAGGAGATAGAGCTGAAAGGGAACGCTGAAAGCCAGGCTTCCCAGAAGGGACATGGCGATAAAAAAGAGCCACCCCGGCTTCTTCCATCCCATCTTTGCGATCAGAAACGCAAAAAAGAACATCAGGAGCAGTGCCTCTCCGAGGAACGCGAGGGCCAATCCGTTCCGGATTGCTTCCAGATAGGTTTCACGGTCAATCAGGGCAAAGTAGAGGAAGGGGCCGTTGATCCCCACAAGCCCAACGATGGCTGCAGCGAGAAGAAGGGGACGAATCGGGGTGAGTGTCTTGAGAGTCATCTTTTCGGGAAATCGTAAATTGCTTGTTGCGAACAGTCTATGAGGGGCCCCGGGCTCGACCGGGGGCGCCGGTTCCCTCACTCCAGCACCGACGGCCCCCAGATCTCCCGCATCAGCTTGAAGACCTCGGGTTCTTCGTGCTTGAGGTGACCATAGACAAAGGGGACAAAATCGTTCACCCCGAAGTACGCCTCGGTCATCTCAGCAAAGAACTCTTTGTGATTGGTCATCGCATAGTGCGGTTGATGCCGTCCGCTCACATGCAGCACCATCACCCCGTTTCCGGAGGCGACATATTTCTCCCATGCGGTTTTGACGCGGGCCTCTTCGAACCCGAGGACCCGGTCATGATAGGCATGGGCCAGTTCGTGGAGAACACACCAGGGCTGCGTCTGCTGATGTCGGGGAGCGAGGAATAAGTTCACATCGGGAATGTGCACCGCCTTCTCCATCTCCGGAGGAAATCCGTTTTCCCGAAGCCAGTCTGCCGAGGGGTGATACTGCATATTGGTGATTGACCCGTGATTCAGGTCCAACCAGATCGGAACCCGCTTCAAATGCGCCGACTTTGTCGCAGGCAGGACGATGAGAATATCAGCAAGCCGCGAACGCAGGAGCGCGAGAGCTGCGGCTCCTTTTTGCGCCTCCTGACCCTCCAGTAATCGAGTATCCACCTTCACAGTCCACCCGAGAATATCGCGGGTTTCGTGAGCCGAAGGCCGGTCAGCGCCAGAGGCAGGGATAACAAGGCAGGCCAGAGCAAGAAGGTGAGCGATCCATTTCATGGGCAGAGAAAAGCACACGGAAGCTTAGGAGGTCAAAGCTAACCTGCGAATCTTTTGAGTCCGGAACGGATGCCACTACGATTCTTTTATCGCTTACCGAAAGAGGAATCGCCCGCCTTCATCGCGGAATTGCCTGAATGACTGGAATAGGGTGCAATCTATTCATGCGCCCCCACCTCCTTCCGTTCCTGGTTCTGATTCTCTCCGGTTTTGCAGCGGCCAACGATAAGGAAGGGTTCCAACCTCTTTTCAATGGCAAAGACCTCGCCGGTTGGAAGGTCGTCAACACGGCCCCCTCAACCTGGAGCTTTAATGAGGACGGATATCTCGTCTGCTCGGGCAAACCCATCGGTGAGATCCGGACTGAAAGGATGTATCAGAATTTTATCCTCGAGTTGGAATGGCGACACCTTGTCCCGAAAGGAAATGCGGGTGTCTTTGTCTGGGCTGATGATATTTCCGCCCGCGGCCAACCCTTCATCAAGGGAGTTGAAGTTCAGGTGCTTGAGAACGCCTATGGTGACAACAAAAGTCACACCACCCACGGGGACATTTTTCCCATTCACGGCGCGATCATGACTCCCGTCAACGGACGCGGCGGGCAGCGTGCCTTTCCGGTTGAGAACCGCTCCAAGCCCAGTCCCGAATGGAATCACTATCGCATTGAGTGCATTGATGGAGCCATCTCTCTCGCCGTCAACGGCAAGATCGTGACTCGCGGAACCGACTGTAATCCACGGAAGGGATACCTCTGTCTTGAGAGCGAAGGCGGAGTCGTGCACTGGCGCAATGTCCGGATCAAGGAGCTTCCCGAAACCCCTATCGCTCCGGAGCAGGTTGCGACTTCCGACCGCGGCTTCCGCTGTCTTTACACCGGAGTCGACTTTTCAGGATGGCAGGAGACAGCCGGCTGGGAATCACGCGATTGGGAACTACTCTCCGAAGCCGGTGCCGGTCCCCTTTTGACGAAAGAGAACTTCAAAGGTGACATCGGTTTTATTGTTGATGTGAAGTTCAAAGAGAACTCCGGCACCGCCCATGTCACGGTGAAGGGAAAGTCCATCGCGATCGATCCAAAGAGTCTGACTCTTGAGAAGACGGGAAGTTACAATCGGATCGAGGGTTTCGTCAGGGGCGACGTTCTGACATTGGAGATTAATGGCAAGTCGGCGGGAACTTTTACCGGGATCCCCGAAGAAGGACCGTTGGGGATGCATGCGGATGGACCGGCGGAGTGGGCGAATCCTTATGTGAGGGCGTTGTAGTGCGGAGGGGGTATAAACGACGGGGATGATCAAGACCAGGATCAAGACCAGGATCAAGACCAAGGCCATGGCAAATCAGATCTCATTATCTTGATCTTGATCCTGGTCTTGATCATTTCCACGAGCCCCTCCTACATTCACCCTCCCTCTTTAAACCGACTAGACGAATTTGCTTTAATCATCCCAACCTGCATGGCAACAATCTCGAGCAGCAAATCTCTCCCTGGCTGAATTTCTTCGATTGAAGCGACTTTCTTAGCCACAATAACATCAAGTGCGGCAGCACACTCCAGCGCGGACCCTCTTGCGATATCAAAATAACGGCAGCGGTCTGCTTCGGAGGATTTCCCATTCCCTTCGGCGAGGTTCAGTGGAACAGAGGTTGATGCTCGTTCGAGCTGGTTACGTACGAAATGCGTCTTGGGAAGCTTTTCGATGAGATCGAGTGACCAGGCAACAAACTGGATCGATTTCTGGTAGACGATGAGCTTTTCGTGACTGAACTGCACTGGCATAGATTAAGAAGTTTAAGACCAAGACCAAGACCAAGACCAAAGGAGTGACATTCGTTAAATAGCTAACCGAATAAGGCGATCTTTGATTTCGATCCATCCCCCCCCTCTCGATCCATCCTCCCCCTCACCGCCCCACGCAACTTACGCCGCCTCATACCTCCGACCGGGCCGGCGGTCCGATCCGCGATCTTCCGGTCTGTTTTCTCTCCGGTTTGAATCCTGGGAAGAGGCGGCGGTCGATTCCTGCCCGGAGCTCAGAAACTGTATCGCGTCGGCGACCACTTTCAGCTTTGAACGCTCCTGACCACTCTGTTTGTCCTGCCAGGTTTCGAGCTGGAGGCGTCCTTCGATGAGAACGCTGCGTCCCTTCTGAAGGTATTGGGCGGCGTTCTCCGCATTGCGTCCCCAGACAGTGACATCAACGAAGGTGGTTTCCTCCTGCCGCTGGCCGCTTTCGTTATTCCAGACCCGGTTCAGGGCGAGGCCCAGTTCGGCGACGGCGGCTCCGGTTTTTGTTTTTCTGAGCTCAGGGTTGCGAGTCAGGTTTCCGATAAGTGTGACACGATTAAAACTACTCATGTGAACAATTTAAGAATAAACTGTTCAGAAGAACAAGTTATTTTTGCGTTATTTTTCATTTTCTTTGCGAGTGATTCATATTCAGATCGCTACGAGCTGATCCCCGCCTGTTTTCTCCCGTCCGGCGCGATCCTCCCATTCTGTAGGGCGGTCGCTCCGCCTGCCTCAATTGGCCGGGAAGGGAGCACGAGGCGTGCTCCCGCTTGCCTTCCGGACTCTGAAATCTGATTTTCGAAGGGAGTTCGGGACGAGGTCAACCCGGCTCCGGTTGCCGCATTTCCGCGTTTGCGCATTGTCCTCACAGTGCCTTAACTTCCATCGTTTCAACCCTCCCCCGGAATGGATTCTGCCAGTCTCACGCCCTTCTCCGATTTTTGTCTTCTCTTCCTCAGTATTATTCTCGAGGGAGCGCCCTTCATTCTCCTGGGAACCCTGATTTCCGGCTTCATAGATGCCTACCTTCCTCCCGGGCTGATTGATCGCTGGCTTCCCAAAAACAAAGTCCTGGCCGTTTTTCTGAGCGGACTTCTCGGGGCGATCTTTCCGGTCTGTGAATGTGCCATCGTTCCGGTGATCCGGCGGCTTATCCGCAAAGGCTTGCCTGTCTCCTGTGCCATCACCTACATGCTATCGGCTCCCATCATCAATCCCATCGTGGTGGTGAGCACGATGAAGGCCTTTTCGACTTCAGTCGGTCAGTTCTCATTGCGTGAAACCGAAGCGGCCGTCGCTTACGGACCGCTCTTTATGACCTCGAGCCGTCTTGCGATTGCATTCCTTGTCACCGTCGCGGTGGGACTTGTGGTTCTCAGATTCCGGACTCACTCCATTCTGAAACCCGGCGTCGTGCCACGACACCTCGATGGGGGGACATCCGGCGATGACGAGGGCGCAACTCCCGTTACTGACACTCCCGGACCGGACCGCCTTGTCCTCGCCATGCGCACGACGATGCGGGACTTCATTGAGACCGCGATGTATTTCACGATCGGGGTGGCCATCACCTCGGTCTTCAAAGCCTACGTCACCGAAGATCTCATCCTTCTTTTCAATCAGAATGAAGTCACCGGGATCGGCCTGATGATGGTGCTCGCGTTTGTCCTGAGCCTCTGCAGCACTTCCGATGCCTTTATCGCCGCGAACTTCCCCGTCCCTCAGTCGGCGAAGCTGGCCTTCCTGGTCTTCGGCCCCATGATGGATGTTAAGCTCGTCTTCATGTATCTCTCGGTCTTCAAATCACGCTTCGTGGTGACCCTGGCGATTGCCCTGTTTTTTGTCATCGGCATCCTCAGCTACCTCTGGATCCGTCTCTAACCAATCGTTGAAACCCTGTCCCTCCTTCCGGTCATGAAAAAGTTTCTCCAGATCCTCGCCATTCTCACCCTCTTCACCTGGGGTGGCTTGTTCCTCTATTTCTACGGGAGCGGGCGGATTGAAAAATACCTCGATCCTGACTTCCGGATCTACGCGCTAATCTCAGGGATAGGCATGATTCTTCTCGGTGCCTTCAACTTCATCAACCGGAACCGAGCGGCGGACGGATGCGGGCATGATCATTCCGACGGCGGCTGCTGCGGGCATGAGGAGGAGCATGATCATGGACATGTTCACTCGCATGAGTGTGACCATGGGCACACTCATCATGAGGGCCACGCGTGTGATCATGATCACGGGCACGATCACGACCACACCCACTCGCATGAGAGTGAACATGGACACCATCTCCATGGACACGACTGCGGACACGATCATGATAAAGAGGACGGCCATGTGCACGCCGTTCATCACGAACATGAGGACACTCCCTCGGGTGTCGCCTTTTCCCTGCTTATTCTCCTCCTACCGCTTCTGGTCGCCACGGGCTACTCGAAGGATAAGTTCAGCAGTGATTACCTCGCGAAGTGGGGCAAGATTGAGCGTCAGATGATGCAGATGCGCATCGCCCGGGATCAGTCGTCCGAACCGGCGGACCTTCCCGCGGTAGGAGCCACCGACAATCCCTACACCAGCGAGGGAATCGCCGCCTCGGGGGCGAACACCGCCGATACTCCGCCCGAACCGAAAAAGGATGCGGCCGAAACCGGTGCCGCCGAAGCCTGGGGAACCTTCACGATCGAGGATCTCAAGAAAATGGTCCCCCAGAACGACAAGGGAGAATTCCTTCTTGATGTGCCGCAGATTTTCTACACGGCGGGCGACAAGGAGCTGATGGAAGTGATGGAGGGTATCCCCGTCGAGACGACCGCCCAGCTCATGGAAGAGACCCTGAACAATCCCAACAAAACGCGTCTCAAGGCCTTCCGGCTCTTTATCGAGTGTTGTGCGGCCGATGCCCGACCTCTCTCCATTCCCGTTGATTTCGGCAAGGCACCGCCGCAGTACACGGAAATGGGATGGTATAAGCTCTACGGCAAACTCCATTACGCCAATGAGAACGGGGAGACTATTCCTCTTCTTCAGATTGAAAAAATCGAGTCCACCTCCGAGCCAACTGACGGATTGCTCTTTTGACCGCCGTTCCCGGTTGGCGCCGGAACCTCCGGTTGCGTTTTCCGATAGCGGCCATATTTTAAAGCTTGGAAAGTCTCCATTTAGATGGGGGTGTACTGGTTTCGACTGAAAGTTTGAAGATCCAGCTGCGTGTCGAGGTTGATCGGTTGGCCTCGTAAAAAGCCGTTCAAAAAACAAATGCAAATAACGAACCTGAACTTGCTCTGGCTGCCTAATTGAGCGGCCACGCGACTTGGCCGATGTCTGCTGAGTTAAGTCGCGCCATTTAGTAGACTGGTCTCGCCGCGGGTGTCCGGCGGTTGAGACGAGAGGTTACAGGGCAATCGGAGTGAACGGATTCTGTCGATCGAAGCCGCCGCTCCTAGATTAAAGGACCGACTATGCATGTAGAAGTTGGGTTAGACGGCTTTTAGGACAGGGGTTCAACTCCCCTCACCTCCAGCTATTTCATTATCAACGAGTTACGAATTTAAATCGGACTCTGTTACAACGAGAGTTACAACAAAGACTGCTGGAGAACTCGGACTCGAGAATAGATTCCTAGTGACCACGCGTTATCGTACGGCGGCCGCCTTGAGGGGTTCGATGAGATCTACCAGCATCCGTTCCCTGCGATGTGGAGAGCTTCCTGCGAAATCAGCTTGGACGAGAGCAGGTCGTTGATGCAGGTATGATGGGCTTCGTGGAAATCTTCCTCACTGATTAGAATTTCCCGCAGACCGCCTCCCACCCAGCTTGCCAGCTTCTTCCATGAGGAAGGGAAACAGTGCTGCATTGCCTCTTCCCACAGAGGGAGACACTCGCCGCGTTCGTCGGACTGACCTGATGAGGCGCTTCTTTCAAGTGCGGATTATCCGATCGGAGACCTCAAAGTAGAGCGCTTCGAGTTCCTGCGTCGATTCGGCCAACGTGAGAAACCGATTTTCGATCTCTGTTCTCACCCTTTCAGGCTTTGCCTGCCCTTCGAAAATGCTCTCGCTGGTGAGGGGCACCCAGGAATTTCGGATTCGGTCAAATTGATCCATTTTCTCTTCCGCAAAGTCCGGGTCAATGGATTTGAGGTCTCCGTCGAGCCGATCAAACACGGGCGCAATATTTTGACCGATTTGCTCCATGGACTCCCGGAACACACGACGGCCGATGCTGAGGGCTTCGGTGTTCAAGTGCTGTTCGCACGAGTAATCCAGCAGCTCAAGGTAGGTGCCGAGAACGAAATTCAGCCCCCAAAAACCTCCTCGAAGCTCTCGAAGCGAATCAAGAACGGGGTGCTTCCAAGATTGCAGTCCCACCTCCGCCAAGTCGCCAATCGCGATTTCGTCCGGAACAATGATCGGAGAATCCGAATCGCCGCGGGCCGTTTTCATCAGCAGGGTCGCTGTATCGATGCGGTAGATAACGGGCGTCAGAACCCTGCCTCTCACAAGAGGAATCAGAATAATCGCCGGCCATTTCACCACCATTTCCTGCCATTCGAAGAGTTCCCACGGCTCAGTTGAAGCAGCGTCTGTGATTGACTGATTCAGCGTCCCGATTCCGGCCTCAGAGTCCCCCGCATTGGAGAAGTCGCAGGAAACCACCATCCCTCGCCATTTGCCAATTCCCTGGCTGCCCTTGTAAATCTCCACGGAGACGTTATCGCCTACGCACTCGCTCACCATACCGGACGAGCTCACATCGGAGGCGGTGCGCCTCGAGGGGTTGGCTCAAACGGTGGTCTGGGTCGCCGATGGAGACCGTGCCTTGGGACTTCTGGGCATCTCCGATCCGATCAAAGAATCAACCGCCGCCGCCATCGCATCCCTTCACCATCGGGGTATCCGCGTGATCATGGCGACAGGTGACAACCGGCGAACCGCCGAAGCGGTCGGGCGAACTCTCGGGATTGACGAGGTCCGGGCAGGACTCAGCCCGGAGGACAAGATCCTCCTCGTCCGGGAGCTGAAGAGCCAGGGACGGATCGTCGCCATGGCGGGGGATGGGATCAACGACGCTCCGGCACTGGCGGAGGCACACGTCGGCATCGCCATGGGAACGGGCACGGACGTGGCCATTGAGAGTGCCGGTATCACCCTCGTGAAGGGTGATCTCGCCGGGATCGGCCGCGCAGTGGAGATCAGTCGGGCGGTGATGCGCAACATCCGCCAGAATCTCTTCTTCGCTTTCGTCTACAACGCACTCGGCATTCCCGTCGCGGCGGGCATTCTCTACCCGTTCACTGGAACGCTTCTAAGCCCGATGATCGCGGGGGCAGCGATGTCGCTCTCCTCGGTCTCGGTCATCGCCAATGCGCTGCGCTTGCGGCACATCCGGCTTGAGAACCGTAGTTGATCGGGAATGCGAGACTTCCCGCTTACCTCAATTCGTATGTTGACCGCCTTCCCTAAACTTTCAATGCTCTCGATTCCACACACTATTAATTTGCCTGCCACTTCGTTTTGATGAACGCCTACCGCTCCGCTTCTGACCTTCCCCTCAACCGACGCGTCAAGGCGATGGTCGGAAATCTCCTCAAGGTCCTTCGCCCCGCTCTCGCGAAGCAAGTTGATGAAAAACCCTTCGACCCCGAATGGGGGTCGGCGGGAAAACTCATTCGCAACGCACATCTTCTCAATGCGGTGGAACGACGGGACCACGAGACCCTGCGGCGCTATTTCACCCACTACTGGTCCTCGGCCACCTCGGTCGAGTTCTACGACGGGTTCGCCCATCGCTTCGAGGATCTCTTCCTCCGTCACCATTCCGTCATCGCCCGACATCTCGCTGACGTCCTTCATCGGCTCGGCGAGGGTCCGATACGCCTTGTCGAAGTCGGCTCCGGAGATGGTCGCGTCCTCGAATGGCTCTCCCGCGAACTGCCGGGGATCGCAACCCTCCACGGCGTCGATCTTAACGAACGTGAAATCGAGAAGTGCCGGGAACGGCACCGGGATTCCACGAGGCTCCATTTCCACGCGGGAGACCTCCTCGGCTGGCTGCGGGCGAATCCCGCGCCCCGGACCATCCTTGTCACCAACGGCGGCGTGTTTGAATACCTTCTCGAGGACGAACTTCGCAACCTCTTCGCCGAACTGCGCGAATCGTGTTCCCCTTGTATGGTCGCAGTGACGGAGTCGATTGCTGATGATCACGACCTCGTCGGCGAGCCCAGCTCGCTACCCTACGGCCACGAGTTCGCCTTTTCGCACAACTACCCCGCGATCCTCCGCGGGACCGGCTTCGAGATCGGATGGGAGCGAAACCGACCCACCGAACCCGGCGAGGAAAACCATCCCGTGCGTTGGTATCAACTCCTGGCAAGTGGCATCGAAAGTGTGGCGAAACGCGTTTCGAACGAGCGAGTCTCCGCCCTGTTCTTTACCACAGCGCAGTTTGCCGCACTTTGAATCGGTGGTGGATCGATCCGAAGGCGTGAATGATGTCAGGTCCGGGAAAACTCGCCTGCATGCAGGGGTGGGTTTTCTTTAGCTGGGATGTCGATCCCGCCCACAATAAAAAACCAAGAGGCAACGGCCATCACGCCTCGTCCTGAGTCACTCCTCCAAGCAGACGGAGAGAATTCAAGATCACCAGCAGGGTCGCTCCGGTGTCCGCGAGAATGGCGAGCCAGAGTCCTGCCATATCCAGGAAGGCGAGGGTGAGGAACAGCGCTTTGATGGAGAGGGCAAAGGCCACGTTGAACTGAATAATGCGGACGGTGCGTCTCCCAATGCGGACCGTTTCGGCGACCTTGCGCAGATCGTCCTTCATCAAGGCGATGTCGGCAGTCTCGATGGCCGTGTCACTGCCGATGGCACCCATCGCAAAACCAACCGTGGCGATGGCAAGGGCGGGCGCGTCATTCACTCCGTCACCGATCATTCCGACGTGACGATACTCTTCCACGAGACGACGGATGTGATCGACCTTTTGCTCCGGTAGGAGATCTCCGAAAGCCTCATCGATCCCCGCTTGTTTGGCGATGGTGGTGGCGGTCCTCTGGTTGTCACCGCTGAGCATGATGACCTCCTCGATTCCGGCAGCGTGAATCTGGCGGAGCGCCTCGACCACCTCGGGCCTCAGTGTGTCGGCGATGGCGATGATGCCGAGGATCTCACCGTCACATCCATCGTGCGGTTGGTGGCCAATAACGGCGAGGGACTGCCCCTTTTCCTCGATGGAGGAAAGAACGCCTTCGATCTCGGGACCGCAGAGACCGGTCTCATGCGTCAGTTTGTGGTTTCCGATAAAATGCGGATGACCGGCTATCGTCGCCGTGGCGCCGCGCCCGGTGATGGAAACGTAGTTCTCGATGGGCGGAATCGTCAGGCCCTTCGTCCGGGCCGCCTCGGTGATGGCGATGGCAATGGGGTGTTCGGAATGACTGTTGATGGCGGCGGCCCTGGCGAGAATTTCATCCTCGGAGAGGGCGGACTGTGAGACGATCCCGACAACCTTCGGGGTTCCTTGGGTGATGGTGCCGGTCTTGTCGACGGCGAGCGCACGGAGTTTTCCAACTGACTCGAGATGGACCCCGCCCTTCACAAGGACTCCACGACGAGCGAGGGCGGTGAGGCCGGAGACAATGCTGACAGGTGTTGCGATGACGAGAGCGCAGGGACAGGCGATGACCAGCAAGACGAGTGACCGGTAGATCCAGAAGAGCCACGGTTGTCCGAACAGTAGCGGGGGGACGAGCGCCACGAGGATCGCGAGGACAAAAACCGCAGGAGTATAGATCGCAGCGAACCGGTCCACAAAACGCTGGGTCGGCGGTTTGTTTTCCTCGGCCTCTCCCACGAGCTGGATGATGCGAGCCAAGGTCGAGCCGGCGGCTGGTTTTGAAACCCGGACGACGAGCGAGCCCTCGCCATTCACCGTGCCCGCGTAAACCGTGTCACCGGCCTGTTTCTCCACGGGCAAGGACTCCCCGGTGATGGGGGCCTGATTGACGCTGGAACTTCCCGACATGACTTCGCCATCGAGGGGGATGCGACTGCCGCTTTTGATCAGGATTTCAGTCCCGACTGCGACCTCCTCGACGGGAGTTTCCTTCTCGGATCCATCAGGCAAGCGGACGAGGGCGGTTGGTGGCGAGAGCTTCAGCAAGGCATCGACAGCCCGTCGGGCGCGTCCCGCCGCCCAGGATTCGAGTAGTTCCGAGAGGGCAAAGAGAAAGACGACACTGGCGGCTTCGGCATACTCTCCGATGATCCACGCGCCGGTGACGGCGACGGTCATGAGGACGTTGATATCGAGCCGGAATTTTCGCAAGGCACCCAAGGCGGCGGGGAAGACCAGGGCACCTCCAGCGAGTGTGGCAGCGGCGAAGGCAGCGATCGTGAGCCAGTCGGGCCCTGCGTGGGTCCAGTGCAAGATC
>DDSV01000002.1 GCA_002344215.1 Akkermansiaceae bacterium UBA2381 | reverse complement strand
CAACACATTCGCGCTTCGGCGCAGAAAACACGAAAACAAACCCCACCCCCCTCCTCTTCCCCGACGGAAATCCTGTTGGAGTTGAAATTATAAAAACTACATTTATTTTTAAAATGTCTTAATTTTTAGCTTGCGCTGACAATTACAACTTTTATACTGATTCCGTAGAATTTGATTTGCCATGAAAAAATTAATCGTCGTCGTCAATGATCTTGAGCGCTCAGGCAAGTCTGCACTTGCCCGGACACTCTCTCACCACCTCAAGTCCAAGGACATCAAGCATCTCCTCGTGACTTCGAATGAAATGGATATGACTGACTCCTTTCCCGGGGAATTCTGGGATCTGGAAGATCAGTTCGATGTCTCACAGTTGATTTCCGCCATCGACAGCAACAACGCCGTCGTTCTCGACGTCCACTCCGGTGGCGCGAGGAACTGGGGGGATTTCTTTGAGGCCGAAGATCTTGAGAATCTCCTCGCCGAGCTCGACGCGGAGATGACCGTAGTCATCCCGGACACCCGCAGCGAGCGCTGCAACGAAGAGATTTGCGACCTTACCGAAATCTTCGCCGACCAGGCCGACTATTTGATCGCCCACCTCCCCGGCGACCCGAAGAACGAAGTGAAATGGAAGGGCAGCCTTGCCGACAAGGCGATCCGCTATATCGGAGCAACCGATGTGGAGATCCCCGGTCTCTCCGATGACCTTCGCACCGCACTCGGAAATGCGGACATCGAGTTCGTCGAAGCCCTCAACGATCCCTCGGCTCTTCCGCGCTTCGCCGAAGTCCAGTTGTCCCAGTGGATCGAACGCGCTTCAGCCAGCCTCGCGGCGGGCAACGAGTTCCTGATTCCCGACGGCGTAGGCTCGGTGGCTCTCGACTACTGATCAGCAGTTATCGGGGCGAAAATCGACTTTGCGCCGAGTGAAAGGCTCCCGAAACCGGGAGCCTTTTTTCTTGGCCCGCGAGGTCTCTCCGGCAAATCTCTTCACTTGAAGATCGCGTCGATTCCCATGGCACTCTTCCTTGCGATCTTCGGAACCATCTTCGGACGGGAGCGTTTCAGGACGAAGTAGACAATAGAGAGCAGCCGGAGTCCGATGATTTTATCGACAAAACGGTAGCCGGGATTTCGCCGCACGAGGTGGTTGAGAAAGAGCGAGATGTAACGCCCGCTCAATTTGAAGGGCTTGAAGTCGAGTTTGATGGTGTAGCGATAGCGGCTCCCTTTCGGATAACGCCGCTTGTATTGTTTTTTGGCCAACTCGAGCCGTGTCCGGATCTCCTCGTCAAAGGGACGGAAAAAATACTCACGCCCGAGCGCGATGATGCCCAGGGTGTACTCCATGTATTCAATGTCCTCCTCGGGGAGATGACACTGCAGTGCCAGGGTCCGCATTCTTTTGATCTTGGCCATCGCCGCGTAGCCGGCACGGATGGAGACCTCGCCGTCCTCGACGAGATGCTCGAGCATTTTCTTCAAGGAATGGGCGACAAAGATGTGGTGCCAGTAGACTCCGAGCAGCGGGGGAATGCGCACCCGCCGGAAGTAAAACCTCTGGCGGGCGAAATCGGGCAGATAGAGGAGTTGCAGAATGACCTCCTCCGAAAGTCTCATCAGTTCGATCAGCGACGCCTGATTGGTGACATTCGGGAGATGGGAGAGCGCTTCTTCGACGAGTTCCCCGTGCTTGAAGAGGCGGAGAGTGACAAAGGTATTGATCTCCGTCCAGATGGCCGCCGGGTCGAGGAAGGCCAACCTCCGGAATGGAGTCCAGCCGCCGGTCTGGCACCAAACGGAAATACCGATCACATTCGGGGCCTCACGCAGTTCAATGGCCAGTTGTTCATAGTCACCTCCAACGAAACTGGGAAACTCCCCGCATCCTTCGTACTCCCGGCGGGTCTGTAACTCGACGATCTTGGGAATGTCGGTCACAAAAAAGTTCCGGTTCAGGGAGAGGTAGCGAAAAAAGTCGGACTCCCCGTACTTCATGGAGAGGACGAGAGAGGGACTGGAGATTCCGGCTACGGTTTTTTCGAGGGTCGCCTCATGCCAGATGAGATCGCCCACCTCATGAGCTCCGACCGTCCAGGTCCGGAAAATACAGCGCCGCCGGTGATGCTCGAAGATGGGCAAAAGCGCCTTCAGGAAGCGATTCACCATCGCCGGACTGCGCAGGATCAGTTTGCTGCGGAAGTCCTCCTTGATATCGAGCCCGTCACTTTCCCCGATGCGAAAGACAACCCCGGCGACTTCCGGGAAATCGACAAAAAACAGATCGAGCTGACTGACGAGAAACTGCAGTTGCTTTCGCTCGCTGTTCCCGAGCCGCTTCTCCAGCGCGGGCGTCAGCGTGAGGATATCCATGGTGAGGTAGATGTGCAGCCCCTCCTCGCGGATGATCTTGAAGAGCTCTTTGAACTCCCGGCGGTACAGGCTGATCCGCTGATTCACGCTCTCCTCATAGAATTCGTGGCTCGAGAGATGCGGCACATCGTCGAGCGTCACCCCGTTGTATCCGATGGCGGCGACACTCCGGCAGAACTTCCTCATGTCCGCGCGTATCGTCACGAAGGCAGTGGACAATTCGTCAGGGGTCATCTCCTGAAACCGCATCCAGGGGAGCTTCGACCAGTTGATGCGGAAGCGATCATAGCCCGGGAAAAACGGACCAATCGCGTCGATCAAATACAAAGGGGAATTGAGGGAAGGCAAACTCTCCACAAAACGACTCTCTTAGCGCAGGGGCCTGCCTACCGCAATCCCTTCCTCAAGCCCGCGAGTAAGTTCCCGTTCCGGTTTTGTCACCGAACCCGGTCTGGTCGCCGGCTTTACCCTGTCAGGAACCCTTCACCGGCATCTCGTAGACCTCCAGGGACATCTCGACTCCTCGCGAAGGGGACGCCTTCGGAGTGATGAGCCGGCCGCGTCCGGCGGAGAAGCTTTCTCCGCTCTCCGGAAAAATGACCCGCTTATTTTTGGCGTCATATTGGAGGACGAGCCCCGAATGCAGTTTATCCCGCCCTTTCTCGTGCCCGGGGGTGAGCGGAGCCATGTCGTCGGGACCGAAGTCCTCCTCCCCGACCTGGAGGACAAAGGTGAGAATGCCACCGGAGGTCGCGAGGCGGGCATCATCGGCGATCGCGAGGACCCGCCACGGACTGGTCAACTCGGCCGCTTCCTGAACAACGCGATCCCGAAACACTTCCAAAAGGTCCCCTTCCCAGGCGGGATCCGGTTCGGTGACAGGCCGCAGCCCCATCGGGAGCGGACCGGCTGTCTTTTTCGGTACTGGCGTTCCGTAATAGACGGCCCCGTTGAGATAAAAATCCGATTTACCCGCCACACCACGATCAAAGGGACGTCCCAACTCCCGCAACCCCGCCACACGAAGGAACACGGTGGTGCGCTTCAAGGCCAATCCGGGGGGGATATCGCTCCGTTTCACCGCAGGTGCCTTTGCCTCATAAAGTCCCGGCAGCAAGGGGCTGTATCCGTGACCCATCCGATACCACCGCGCATTGCGCGAACTCCGCGCCAGAAAGCTGATCGCACTTTTCACAAAAAGCGCCTTATGCCCGCTCTGACCACCTTTCCAGTGACCGTGTTCACCCGCCACATCAATCCAGAGGGAGATCCCGAACGCCGCCCGAATATCCCCCTGCAGTTCCCAACTGGCCCCCGGGAGAAGTTTGGTATTTTTTAATGATTCCCAGCGCTCCGCCGGAAGCCAGGTCCGGAACGATTCCATAAACTCCCGTGAGGCACAGTAGGCGAGAAAGTAGGCCTGCGCCCAATAGGCTCTGTCATGGGCGTCTTTGTGCAGTCCTCCATCATAAGACCCGTGCTCGGGATGACGGCAGGGCACCTTTCTACCGATGTAATCATGAGGATTATAGGACCCGGTCAGGAAAGAAGCGGGAAGGCGACCGTTGGCACCATACCAGGTATAGTTCGACAAGGCATTCGCCCCGATAAAATACTCGGGCCAGTTGCTGTGTGAATAGGTGTCCTGCACCACATGGAGGACCGCACCGAGCAGCATGAGCACTTCCCGGTCACTCGCGGCTCCCGTCGCCGCCTCGATCAGGGCCGCTTTCGAGTTGGCATTGAAGGTCGCCAGGTAATCACGCCCCATTGCCGCATCATAGAGATTATCGCAATGGAGTTTACTAAGATCCTCCCTCACCTGCTTTGAACCCGTCGGACTTGAGCTGTAGTAGTCGAGCATCCAGTTCGACACACAGGTGGTCTGGCGGGCCTCATCGTTGAAGCCCATCTCGCGCATCACCTGGCTGGTGAGCTCCCAATGGTGGCCCGTGTCAAACGCCCTCAGTGAACCGGTCGCCGACAGAAGCACAAAACTCGCGGCGAGGGCGACCACACGATTTTTGCCGCACTTTAAACTGAAAGCAAAGTCTCCCCGTATCGCCATATCTTGATCTCAGCGAACGAAAGCCTCCTTTCAAGCGACAAGTTTCGCGAAGACCAATATTTTAACTCAACCAATAATCTCCTTGATCGGGTGCTGATGCTCCACTCCGGTCAGACGCGCGTCGAGTCCCTGAAACTTGAAGGAGAGACGCTCGTGATCGATCCCGCACTGATGCAGGATCGTCGCGTTGATGTCGTTCAAGTGGGCGGGATTCTCCGCGATGTTGTAGCTGAAGTCGTCGCTCTCCCCGTAATCGACCCCGCCCTTCACTCCGCCGCCCGCCATCCACATGCAGAAATTCCTCGGGTGGTGATCGCGGCCGTAGTTGGTTTTTGTCAGGGTACCCTGCGAGTAGACGGTGCGCCCGAATTCTCCGCCCCAGACGACGAGGGTGCTCTCGAGGAGTCCGCGTTGTTTCAAGTCGGCGAGGAGGGCTCCGATGGGCTGGTCGGTGTCCTGACACTGGAGACGAATGTCCCCTGGCAGATTGCCGTGCTGATCCCAGCCGCGGTGGAGGATCTGAACAACCCGCACGCCGCGCTCGACGAGACGCCGTGCCATGATCGCACTGGCGGCGAAGGTCCCGGGCTTGAGCACCTCGGGTCCGTAGCTCTCGAGGGTGGATTTGCTTTCACCGGTGAGATCGGTCAGCTCGGGCACGCTCGTCTGCATGCGGAAGGCCATCTCGTATTGGGAAATGCGGTTTTGAATCTCGGGATCGCCGAGCTGCGCAAAACGATGGGCGTTCATCGCGGAGAGCGCATCGAGCTGGGACCTCCGCTGGGTGGACGAGACTCCTTCGGGATCTTTCAGATAGAGCACCGGATCTCCCGAGGCCCGGAGCGCCACGCCACTGAAGCGACCCGGGAGAAATCCGCTGTTCCACATCCGCGTGAAGAGCGCCTGGGCGGCGGCTTTCGAACTCCAGTTCGGAGTCAGCACAACAAACGCGGGCAGGTCATTGCTCTCGCTGCCGAGACCGTAGGAAAGCCAGGAACCGAGACTGGCGAAACCGGGCACCTCGCGTCCGGTCATGACAAAGGTGCAGGCGGGATCGTGATTGATCGCGTTGGTGTGGACGGTCTTGATGAGGGCGATGTCGTCGACGTGCTTTGCGGTGTGGGGGAGCAGTTCGCTGACCCAGCGTCCGCACTGACCGTGCTGCGAGAACTTGAAAAGACTCGGAGCGACCGGGAAGCGCGCCTGTTTGCTCGTCATGCCCGTGAGCCGCTGGCCGCCCTGGACGCTCGGAGGAATGTCCTTGTCGAACCAATCGGCCAGCTGCGGTTTGTAGTCCCAGGTATCAAGCTGGGAGGGACCTCCGTTCATGTGCAGATAGATCACCGCCTTGGCCTTGGCCGGAAGATGAGGAAGACCCGGCATGGGCGGATGGACGAGACCCGAAGGAGCGGCGTGAGCCTGCGACAGCCCGGCCCGGCCCATCACGTAGGTCAGACCAAGACCGCCGAGCCGCAGGCCACTGTGTCCGAAGAACTGACGGCGTGAGAGGAGAAGATCGTGTTCGTGGAGAGGATTCATGATGGTTTCAATTCCGCGTCACCGTTTCATCCAAATTCAGCACCAGATTCGCCACAAGCGTCCAGGCCGCTGTCTCGATCGCGGGGGCGACGTTTTTCGGTACCGATTCGCCGGCTTTAACAACCGCCTCCGCCGCCTTTGCATCCGCCCCGGCGTGGTATCGCTGCTGGGCGAGCGCGTCGGTGAGGAATCCCGATTCCTTTTCATCCGGAACCCGACTGAGGACGGTGCGGAAGAGCCAGCGTAGACGCGAGGGATCATCGGCTCCGCCTTCGGTTAGGATCCGCTCGGCGAGGGCGCGGGCCGCCTCGAAGTGCTGCACATCGTTGAGCAGTTGCAGGGCTTGCATCGGCGTGTTGCTGCGTTCGCGTCGCATGCAACTCTGCTCGCGGTTCGGCGCGTCGAAGTTTGACATGAACGGAGGCGGCGCAGTACGTTTGAAGAAGCTGTAAATGCTGCGCCGATAAAGGGCGTCGCCATGGTCCTGCAGATAATATCGGGTGTTGCTGTCCCCGTAACCGACCGGCTCCCAGATGTTAGGGGGCTGATAGGTGCGGACGCCGCGTCCTCCCATCTGCAGATTGATGAGGCCGCTCACAAAAAGCGCGTTGTCGCGAACCTGCTCGGCGTCGAGGCGGATGCGCGGAGCACGGGAGAGGAGGCGGTTCTCGGGATCGAGCGCGAGACCCGTCTCGTCGGCTCGGTAACTCTGCCGGAAGGCGTCCGTCATGAGCAGTTCCTTCACCAGCCATTTCACGTCCCAGCCTTTCTCGACAAAACTCACCGCTAGCCAGTCGAGCAACTCGGGATGGCTCGGCGGTTCGCCCTGGGAGCCGAAGTCATGGCTCGTTTTGACGAGCCCCACCCCGAAGATCTGCTGCCAGATGCGATTCACCGCCACCCGGGCCGTCAGCGGATGCTCCGGCGCGACGAGCCACTGCGCGAGGTCGAGCCGGTTGAGGCGGCGGGGTTCCGCCGGTGGGGAGAACTTCCCGAAATTCACCGGAATGGCCGGTTCGACTTTTTCGCCGGGCTTGTTGTATTGACCCCGCTCGGCGATGAAGGTCTCACGAGGCTCGGGAAGATCCCTGTAGATGAAAGTCGTGGGGATGGCCTCGGCAGCGGCAGCAGCGACCACCCGGGCCGACTCCCAGACACGACGCGAGTCGGCGAGCGATCCCTCAGCGGCATGGGCGATACGCTTCAGGTAAAAGGAGAGCAAGGCCTCGCGCGCGGCGGCATCAGTGGTTTTGTCAGGGCCGTCCATGAGAGTCTTCGCGAGCGGACCGGGCAGGTCGGCCGGCGCCTTGGAGCCATGGCTTTTCCACCAAAGGGCAAAGGACGCGAGCGGGTCTTTCGCCGGGCTCAGTTCCCCTTTCACGACGCAGCGATCCCACGCGACACGACCGCCCACCATCTGAACAGAGAGGGTGTTGACCCGGGCGCCCGGAGCGATCTCGAGCAGGGCGGGATCAAAGGATAAGGTGGTCCATTTCCCGGGCTCGGGCATTACCCCTAACGAAACCACCTTGGATGGATTGCCCGCGTTGTAGACCTCGAAACCACCGGCATCGCCCCAGTAGACGCGCTTGCCGTTGAGAACGAGGGAAATGACTTTCGGAGGACTGAGCGGATCGGGCCGGACCGCGATTTCAAAGCGTGCATTTTTCTCCGGCACGGTCACGGGAATCAACTCGGGCGTGATGATGGTTTCGAAAAACTGGCCGTTGCTTTGCTCGAGGACCCGTCGTCCCGAGGGCACGCCGAACTCCGGCCGGTCGAGCCAGACCGGAGCGTTGCGCGAGGTGTTGCGCTGGGTCACGCCGAGTGGAAGAAGATCGTCGAAGATGACCTGCTCGCGAACGACAGGAGCATCGGTCGTCGCCGGTTCGGCGTAGGCGGGCAGGGCGCCGGACTCGAGGGCGGCGAGGCGGGCCGATTCCTCTTTCTTCGCGGCGGCGAGGGCTTCCGCCTGTCCGGGGGCGGGCAACTCAAGAATGGGCGCGGTCTTTGCGATGTTCCCATCCATGGCCGGATCGGCCGAGCTGTAGAAAAAAGCGTAGATGGAATAGAAGTCCTTCGCGCTCAGCGGATCATATTTGTGATCGTGGCACTGGGCACAGCCTCCGGTGAGACCGAGCCAGGCCGTCGTGACGGTGGCGGCGCGATCGATCGCATAGAGATGTCGATATTCCTCATCAATGGCACCGCCCTCGCTCGTCGTCACATTGCAACGGATGAATCCCGTCGCGACGAGCTGATCCGTTGTCGCCCCGGGCAGGAGATCCCCCGCGAGCTGCCAGGTCGTGAACTGATCGTAGGGAAGATTTTCATTGAAGGCTTTCACGACCCAGTCGCGGTAGGCCCACATCTGTCGCTCATTGTCGAGGTGGAGTCCGTGAGTGTCGCCATAACGTGCCACGTCGAGCCAGTGGCGCGCCATTTCCTCGCCGAAGCGCGGCGATTGCAGATAACGATCGACCATCGCCTCATAGGCTCGGGGCGAGTTATCCTTTTCAAAAGCATCGATCTCCGCCTGCGTCGGAGGCAGCCCGGTGAGGGTGAAAGCGGCACGCCGAATCTGAGTGGAGCGATCGGCCTCGGGTTGAAAAATCAGTCTGTTCTGCGCAAGCCTTGCCGCGAGAAAGGCATCAATGGGGGCGGCAGCCGATTCCGGGACCGCCGGCTTCACCGGAGTCTCGAGCGCCCAGTGCCCCTCGTAGACCGCACCCTCTTCGATCCATCGCTTGAGAGTGTCTCTTTGTGCGTCTGTCAGGGTCTTGTGCGACTTCGGTGGAGGCATGATCTCATCGGGATCGTCGGAGAGGATGCGCGTCCAGGCTTCACTCTTTGCCGGATCCCCCGGAACGATTGCCTTGTAACCCCCAAGATCGGCGTAGGCACCCTCGGCGGTATCGAGACGCAGGTCGGCCTCGCGTTTTTTCCCGTCGAACCCATGACAGGCGAAGCAGTTCTCCGAAAGGATGGGCCGAATGTCCCGGTTGAAGCTCAGCTCCGGCCCGGCCACGAGGGAGGAATGCCCCAAGCCGAGAATGAGGATGGAGATGAAGAAATTTCCGGATCGAATCATGGCGGGCAGTAGGGAAAGATACCTCAACCTGACTCCCTCCGGCAATGCCTCATCGCGTCATTCGGGCGAGGAAGAATTTTCGTAAG
The DNA here is from genome assembly GCA_002344215.1 of Akkermansiaceae bacterium UBA2381. Taxonomy (GTDB): domain Bacteria; phylum Verrucomicrobiota; class Verrucomicrobiia; order Verrucomicrobiales; family DEV007; genus Arctic95D-9. The sequence goes on along the minus strand of DDSV01000002.1, from coordinate 83,095 downwards.
ATGGTCACAGGGAAGACAAATACGCCCGAATTCACTTCCATTGATTGAAAGAAACCATTCCGGAGAAGCCGTAAAAAGAACCTTCCTCTTTTTGCTCCGATGGATTATCCAGTTGCCATGACCACGAAGAACCCCTTGCTCCGCCTTTTTCAGCACCCCTGCACCATAGCGGTATCCGCCGCCCTCCTCATCACCGCGACTGTCGTCGCTCTCACCTCCTGCGGAGAAAAGGCCGTCGCCGCTTCCGGGGAGAAGACTAAAATCGTTTTTATCGCCGGAAAACTGAGCCACCCCTCCGGCCAGCATGAGTTTAATGCCGGCGCCATCCTCCTTGCCCGTGCCCTCAACGAGCAAAGCGGACTCCCCCTCGAAGTGAAAGTCGTCCACAACGGCTGGCCCGAGGACGACGCGATCTTCGATGGCGCGAAGGCCGTCATCATTTACTCCGATGGCAATGCGAGCCACCCGGTCAACGGTCACGAGGAGAAGATGGAGAAAATGCTCGCGAGCGGAGTCGGCCTCATGTGCATGCACTACGGCGTCGAGGTTCCGAAAGGGGAACTCGGCGAACGATTCAAACGCTGGATCGGAGGTCACTACGAGAGCGGCTATTCGACGAATCCCCACTGGACAGCGGAAGTTGAATTAAAAAAGGACCATCCCATCAGCCGTGGCGTACCGGGATTCAGCGCAAACGACGAGTGGTATTACAACATGCGTTTCGCCGATCCGAAATCCGCCGAGGACATCCTCACCGGCGTGCCCACCCGCGAGCGCATCAACCGCTACATTCACTGGACGCCGGATGGCGAAAAAGGTCTTGGCAAACGCCAGACCATGATGTGGGCGGTCGAGCGTGCCGACGGAGGCCGCGGGGTCGGTTTTACGGGAGGCCACTGGCACCGCAACTGGGCCATTGATGATTTCCGCCGGGTCGTTCTCAATGCGATCGCCTGGACCGCGAAGGTCGAAATGCCCGAGGCAGGAGTCCCTTCACTCGCCGTGACCGAGGCGCAGTTGAATGAGAATCTCGATGTGAAAAAAGAGATGGTTCACATCGCCCTTCCTTCCGAAGCTGATCTCACCCAGCCCGCCGCCGAGCCGAAAGAATTCGGCTGGCCGGGGAAACAGTGACATTCACACGCCTTGAGTGATTCTTCTCTGCTTCCCGTCAGGATCGGGCTCCTCGACTCCGGAGTGGGCGGTCTCTCGGTGCTGCGTGAAATTCACACGCTCCTCCCCGGAGCGGAACTCCACTACGTCGGTGACTCGGCCTGGTGTCCCTACGGCACAAAGAGCTCCGAAGTGATCTGTCAGCGTGTCTTTGAGATTTCCGATTACCTCCTCTCACGGGGAGCCGAAATCCTCGTGATCGCGTGCAACTCGGCGACCATCCACGCCGTCGGTGCGCTTCGGGCAAGCTACCCCCTGCCCGTTGTCGGGATGGAACCGGCGGTGAAGCCGGCCGCCGAACTGACCCGCAGCGGAGTCATCGGCGTTCTGGCGACCGAGGCCTCCATCGCCGGAGAAAAGTTTCACCAGCTTGTCAGCACTCACGCCAGAGGGGTACGTGTCATCACCCGACCCTGCCCCCGGTTTGTCGAACTGGTCGAAGCCGGACAACTGACCGGTCCCGAAGTCGAGAGCGCCGTCGACGAGGCCGTCGCCCCGCTTCTCGAGGCCGGAGCCGATGTCTTTGTGTTAGGCTGCACTCACTATCCTTTTCTACGCGGAGTGATTGAAAGTCGTTTACCCGCGGGAACGAAGGTGGTCGACACCGGACCGGCCGTGGCGAGGCGGGTGAAAAGTCTTCTCGATAGCAATGGCGACGACGGCAGGCGGAGCGCTTGCCCTACAGCGACTCCATCCATTCTGATCGAAACGACCGGGCCGCTCGAGACCCTCAATCGACTCCTCCCAACCTTACTCCCGCACCTCACGGTGAAGGCGGGGCATTGTGTCATTTGAGATCCGGCGATTTGTCCAGATCTTCATTAGTCTAAAGACCGCCTGCCTTTATCAATCCTCGACAAGAGGCATCCACCTTGTCTCCATCAGAGACCACCGGGGATTAGCTTCAAGGCCTCTTTCAGCAGCTTCTCGGCCTCTGCCGCCGCCTCTTCGGCTCCGCCTGCCGCCGGTTTCGCCGCGCCGGGTTTTGGAGCGTCGGACCAGTCGAGCCCCTCGGTGAAAACCTTCACGTTGCATCCCGTTCCGGCGGGCTGCACCATGATGGTCAGCTCCGCGCCGTCGAGTTCGCGTTTGAGGATCGCGTTGGTTTTGCCCAAAAGACTCCCGGCACCGTCCTTCCATCCCTGCTCCTTCAGCTTGGCAGAGAACTCCCCGGCCACTTCGCTGACAGAGGCATCGGAGCGGAAATGGATATGTCCGACGACACCCTTGTATTCGACGTCGAGGGCCGTCGCCGGCAGGGGGAGCTTTCCAATCGACATTTTCGGGCCGGCGGGTTTCGGGGCATCCTCCTTCGGTTCCTCCTTCGTCATCGGTTTGGCTTCTTCTTCGGCAAAGGCTCCCTCGGGAAGAGGAGCGGAAAAGGTGAGATCGACATTCCATTTCTGACCGAAGGCATCGAGTTCTCCTCCTGTGGTGATCCGGCCCGAGACCGTGGTATCGGTCACTTTGAAATCCTCTGTTTTAATCTCCCCGAGGGCGGAGAAGGGAGATTTTTCATGGGCGGTGTGGGCGACCTCACATCCGAAGATCTGGCCATCACGGAAGACACTGAGAATGAGGGCACTACCCAGCTTCTTGAATCCGGCATCGAAGTCGGGTTTCTGCGAGGACGATGGATCCTTCCCGGTGAAGACGAGACGGATGGCGGCCTTGTCGCTGAAGGGCTCGCGGTTTTGCACGACAAGGAACTTGATCCCACCCTCTTTTCCATCACCCAGGAAGGAGCCCTCGACGGTGGCTTTTTCCTGCGCCAGGGAGGTTAGCGAGGCGGTCATGAGGGTGCCGACAAGAAAGATAAAAAGGGAATGTCGCAGGGTCGTCATCGGTTTAATCAAGGATGGCATATTCGTGTCTAGGGTGCCAAAAGGACGATCGCCGGTCAACGAATTTGGAGAGCCCGTTCAGCACTTCCAAGCTCAAATGCTCCGAATCCAGGAACCTAACGAGGCAGCCGGAGCGGCCGCCCTGGAGACTGTTTCCACGAGAGATATCCTGCAGGGCAACCGCATCGGTTGCCGCCGGTCAGAATCCACTCGATTTTCAGCAACAAACAGTCTATGCCCATTCCATGACTCCCCACACCACCGTCAGCATCCATCCCTATTTCAAGCCGCACGAAGGCAGGCTCGCCGAGTTCATTGCCGGGATGCCCGCCTTCATCGAACGGACCCGTAGCGAGGAGGCGGTCCTCTTTTACGACTTTACCGTCTGCGACGGGATCGTCTTCTGCCGCGAAGCCTATGTCGGCGGCGAGGGTGCCCTGCGACACCTCGACAATGTGGGCGACCTTCTAGGTGAAGCTCTCAAAATCGCCGAGCTTGTCCGGCTCGAGGTCCACGGTTCCGCCACTGAACTCGACAAAATGCGCGAGGCGCTCAAGGACCTCCCCGTCCAGTGGTTCGTGCTTGAGTGCGGATTGGAAAAGTAGAGCGCCCTCCCCGCCGTTTCTCCTCAATCACGCCGGAGCGGCGGCCTTAAAAATCGAATAAGCTCCCTGAAGAAGCTCGCCATCGCGGGCTCAATCCGATTAACCTTCCCTCTCATGAACACCAAGACCCCTACCACCGTGCCCACCTCGTCCCGTCGTCACTTCCTCCGTTCCGGCGCTGCCTTCGGAGCTGCTGCGATTGTTTCCAACTCGGCCATCCTGCGTGCGGCGACCAACAAAAACAGCAAACTCCGCATCTTCCAGATCGGAGTGAACGGTATCGGTAACATGCAGCGCAAGGGGCTCGATGGCCACCCCATGGTTGAGTTCGCCGGATTCTGCGATGTCGATGAAACCGCTTTCGCGAAAGTCGAGAATCTCAAAGACGCCTGGCGCGTCGCCGACTACCGCGAAGCCTTCGCGAACCGGGTCGACCAGTTTGATGCTGTCATCGTCGACACCCCCGACTTCCACCATTGCCCCATGATGGTGACCGCCCTGAAACACGGCAAACACGTCTACGGACAGAAGCCCCTTGTGCAACAGCTCGACGAATTGCGCGTCATCCGCGAGGCCCTCAAGGCGAGCCCCGGACTTTTCACCCAGATGGGCAATCAGCGCGCCTGCCTCGCCGGTCGCATGCAGGCCGTCGAACTCCTTAAATCGAACCGCCTGGGTCGCCCCGTCGAAGCACACATCTGGACCGGAGGAATGAGCCGGGGAATGTATTTTGTCGATCCGTGGAGCCCCGTCACCCCCGCCACACCGATCCCCGCCACAATGAACTGGGATCTCTGGAATGGGCCCCTTACCGAGGCAATGCCCTACAGCGAAGACCTTCATCCGCGGCGCTGGCGCTCCTATTGGCAGACGGGCGGCGGCATGCTGGCCGACTGGGGCTGTCATCTTATCGATCTGCTTTATTTCGCCTACGACCTTCCGGCACCGCAGACCGTGCAGACCGACACGATGAAACCCTCCGATGCCTGCCATTCCGGTTACAACCATTCCATCCTCACCTACCAGGGTGGAGGCGATCGTTTTGCGCGGGAGAAGTTTGTCGTTCACTACACCGACAGCAACATCCGACCCTCCTTCGCCGCACTGGGACTACCGGTCTCGAAGATCACGGGAACCTGCACCATGGTCATCTGCGAAGAGGGTGCACTTTTGCTGCAGCCCGGTGGAGAAATGGAAATCTACCGCAAAGGAAAACTCGTCGAAAACGAGCCTCTTCCCGAGGTCGGAGAGCGGCAACACTGGAAAGACTGGGCCGATTGCTGTCTGGGCAACGAGAAGCCGCTCTGGACGCAGTTCGACATCGGATCCCGCATCACCGAACCCGCTCTGCTCGCGACCAAGGCGACCCGCTTCCCCGGGCAGGAGCTGCACTGGGACGCGGCAAACTACCGGTTCACCAACCACGAGGAGGCAAACAAGACCCTTCTCTCCAGAACCTACCGCGAAGGTTTTGCGCCGCCGAGCCTGGCGTAATCTGCGAAGCGTCCTATCAATCACGGAAAGAGCGGAACCGGTTCAGGTTCCGCTCTTTTCATTTATGCCCATGGCCGATTCATCATAGAATGCGGCGGGAATGTTCAATACAGTCCTCCACGTCAAAAGGTAGTGTCGCTTCGTTCCTGGAAACCCCTCTCTCATGAAACTCCGCTCTTTGGTTGCCTTTCTTCTCTCACTGGCAGTAATCCCGGCTGTCGCCGCTGATGACCGTTCCGGCCCGGTCCGCGTCCTCTTCGTCGGACACGAAGCCGATCATCATCCCTCCGGCGTCTACGCACCCATGCTGATGGAGGCCCTCGGCCGCGATGGGATCTGGTTCGACTACGTCACCACTCCCGCAGCCGCCTTCGGCGACAAGGAGTTCCTCGCGAACTACGACGCCGTCCTTCTCTACGCGAACCACGACAAGATCGACCCTGCCCACTGGGAAAACCTGAAGGCCTTTATCGAAGACGGACGCGGGTTCATCCCCGTCCACTGCGCGAGCTGGTGTTTCCAGAACATCCCCGAATTCGATCAGGTCGTCGGCGGACGTTTCGCCCATCACAAGACCGCGGTCTTCCGTCCGAAAACGATCGCGCCCGACCACGAGGCGATCAAGGATGTGCCCGGTTTCGAGGCGTGGGACGAGACCTACGTGCACAAAAACCACAACCCGCAGGACCGCACCGTCCTCCAGGTGCGCGAGGTGGCGAAGGATGACAACATCACCGAGCCCGAACCCTGGACCTGGATCCGCACACAGGGGAAGGGCCGCGTTTTTTACACCGCCTCGGGTCATGATGAGCGCGTCTGGAGCCTGCCTGAATTCCACCAGTTGCTGAAGCGAGGCATCCTCTGGAGCATCGGCGACGGGCGCCGCGCTACCTACGAGTCTTTCCTGACACAACGAGAATCCGAAGAACGCGTCAAGGATCCGAACGTCGCCAACTACGAGAAACGCCCCGAACCCCTCACCTTCCAGAAGCCCTTTTCGCCGAAAGGCGCGATGGAGCGCACCCAGGTGCCGGCCGATCTGAAACTCGAGCTCTTCGCGAGCGATCCCGACATTGGCAAACCCATCGCGATGGCCTGGGACGAGCGCGGGCGCTGCTGGCTCGCCGAAACCTCCGACTACCCGCACGCCGTCGCCGAAAACGGTGTCGGTGGCGACCGCATCCGCATTTGCGAGGATACCGACGGCGACGGCAAGGCCGACAAGTTCACGATCTTTGCCGGGGGGCTCAACATCCCCACTGGTCTCGTCTTCAGTAACGGTGGCCTTATCGTCTCGCAGCCGCCGCGCTTTCTCTTCCTGAAGGACACCAACGGCGACGATGTCGCGGATGTGAAGGAGGAAATCATGACAGGCTGGGGCATCGGCGACACCCACGCCCAGGCCAGCAACCTCCACTATGGTTACGACAACTGGCTCCACGGCTCGGTCGGCTACTCGGGCTTCGCCGGCGAGGTCGGTGGAAAACCACACGAGTTCAAGATGGGAACCTACCGCTTCAAGCCCGACGGTTCGGCGATTGAATTCCTCCATCAATTCACGAACAACACCTGGGCGCAGAGCCAGAACGAAGCCGGCGACAACTTTGGTGGCACCGCCAACGGAGCTCCAATTTTCTTCGGTGGCATCCCCCGGACGGTCGTACCTGAGGGTATGCGGGTGCAGACAGCGAAAAAAATAAATCGCGTTGATCTCGCCCACGCCATCACCCCGAACTATCGCCAGGTCGATGTGATGGGAGGATACACCGCCGCCGCAGGATCGGCCTTTATCTACTCCGACAATCTTCCAGGGCGACTCCAGGGCATGGCCATGGTCACGGAGCCGACGATGAAACTGGTCTCCTTGATGGATGTCCGTCCTGACGGGGCCGGCTACACCGCCCACGATGCGATGAACGTGCTTGCGAGCACGGACGAGTGGACCTCACCCGTCTACGCCGAGGTGGGTCCTGATGGGGCGGTCTGGATCGCCGATTGGCAGAATTTCATCATCCAGCATAATCCCACGCCCAATGTCGATCGCGGCGGCTATGACGCCAAGACCGGAGTCGGTGGCGCTCACGAAAACCCCCTGCGCGACCATTCGCGGGGCCGCATCTACCGGGTCGTCTGGGACAAGGCGACCGAGCCAAAGGTGAAGAGCCTTGCCGGTTCCGATACCTCCACTTTGGTGGCAACGTTAGGATCGGGCACCCAGCACTGGCGTCTCACCGCGCAGCGGCTTCTCGTCGAAGGGAAAAAATCCGACGCGGCACCCGAGCTCGTGAAACTCGTCACCGCGAACGACGGCAGGATCGCCGCCATCCACGCGCTTTGGACCCTGCACGGGCTCGGCTCGCTCGACGAGCCCACCCACCGGGCCGCGCTGCTCGCAAAGGATGCGAAGCTTCGCCGCAATGCGATCCGCACGCTCGGGTCCGACGAGGTCGCCGCAAAACTCTTCTTCAGTTCGGGCGTTGTCACCGATCCCGATTTCAACACCCGTCTCGCCGCCTTCGTCAAACTCGCGGAATTCCCCACGACTCCCGAGATCCAGACTCTTGTGAAGCAGCTTGCGATGGACGAAGTGACACGCAAGGACGAATGGCTCACCGAGGCGATCAAACTGCTCTCGACGACCCACGATGCAGCGCTCTACACCGAAGGGCCGAACCTTCTTCCAAATCCCGGAATGGAGGAGGTCGGACCCGATGGATTCCCCGTCGGATGGAGACGGCGCGACTACGGAGGTGAACCCAAAAAGCAGGGCAACGAAGGAGCCGAGTGGGCGATCGTGAGCGGCAAGGACATGGTCAAGAGCGGCAAAAACGCCTTCCGCTGTATTACCGGCGCGCCCGCCGACACGAGCTTCTTTGCCGATGTCGAACTTAAGCCGAATACCGAATACAAAATGAGCGCCTGGGTGAAAGCCCACGGCCTCAAGAATCCGAGCAAGGTCAGCCTGAACGATCATATCGGTCGCGCTGAAACCGAGAAGGTGACGAGACAGTCCGGATGGATCAAGGTGGAGACGACCTTCAACAGCAAGGAAAAATCCAAGGCGAGCATCAACCTGCTCCACGTCGCGTGGGGCGACGGTTACTTCGACGATGTCAGCCTTTGCGAACTGATTCCAGCCGAAAAGAAGGAAGAACTCACCACCGGCGATCCGAAGCGCGGCGAGGAGATCTTCTGGAAACATCCCGTGGCCGGCTGCATGAACTGCCACATGCTCGGCGGCAAAGGCAGCCCGGTGGGCCCGGCCCTCGACGGAATCGCCTCGCGCAAGGACGCCGCCTATATTACCCAGAGCCTCCTTGAACCAAATGCGGTCCTCGCGGAAACCTACACCGCCACACCGGTGTCACCCATGCCTCCGATGGCATTGATTTTGAAGCCACAGGAGCTAGAGGATATCAAAGCTTTTCTCGGAACGCTGAAATGAAGCCTCCGCATTCGGGCCACCGGCTCACGAGTCTTCCCTTTCGGAGCGGGCGGCATCATACCCTCTGCTAATCCCGTGATTGAAGATCGTGATGCCGACCGAGGCAATAAAGGCCCCGACTATCAAACCCACCAAAAGAGGTTTGATAAAAAGTAATCCCAACCCGGCACCAATGACGGCGGGGAGTGCATAGGAAGCAAACGGGGGATTACCCGCTGCTGCCACGTGGCGAGCCTGCCATTCACCGAGTATCCTCGCGGCCTCTTCCGCGTTCTCCTCCGATACCTTGAGTTCTATCCCGCTCTTTCGCCCGCTCATCAGAAAGGGTGTCAGCGTGGCGGTGTTCTCATGCTCGATGAATGAATCGATATCGTGGAAACCGAGCTCAAGTCGAGCGCTTTCGGCTTCGCCAAGCGAGTAGAATCTTTCGATCACTATCATCTTCCACTTTAGGCAAGTTGCTCGTTCGGTGTCAATGCTGCCTGTTCCTGCGAAGATCTCACCGACAGTGCAGTCGCGAGTATGGCTGCCGCGTTCGACCCGAACGCGGATACGATGTTCATCCACCCTGACAGGATGGACACCAGCAGGTCGTTCTTCCCCGCAAATCGTCCCTCACCAGTTCGCTCTTACAGCCACGCCGCGGACAAATCCCGCCGTCGCGCCAGCGGTGATTCATCAGCCAGGAATCAGGTAACTCACCCCAATCCGTTCCGATCACACGAAGTGCCTCGCGCGAAACCCGGCGGGTCATTTTCCAGACCGCCTCGAGACTCAGGTCGTCGAGTGTTCCTGATGGCGTCTGCGGTGGAATACGCAACTGCCAGCAGATCTCGTCAGCCATCCAGTTGCCGATCCCGGGAAAGCCGCGCTGGTCGAGGAGCAGAGTCTTCAGAGGCGTTTTCGGAAAGCGGCGCATAAAATCTCTCACCCGGGTTTTGGTAAATCCCGCGTCTGCCGGCTGGGGGGGCAGTTCGCGCCACCAGGAGGGCGCAAGTCCATCCTCCGTGATATCGAGGCTGACTCTTCCAAACATGCGGTAGTCGCTGAAGACAAGAGAGAGTGAGTCGAGAACGAAAACAAGGTGGTCATGTTTGGCCGGCACGTGATCGCACGGGGCGGTGCGCAGTTCGCCCGACATTCCGAGATGCAGTCCGAGCCAGGCTCCGCCGGAGAACTCAAAGAGCATCTGCTTGCCATGGGCAGCGCTGCCGAGAAAGCAACGTCCGGCGAGACCTCGCTCGATCGCAACCGCAGGAGAGTCGCGAAAAATCCGGGCTGCCGGATGAGTCTGGACACGGCGAATCGAGGTACCCAGACCGGGGTTCCACTGTTTGCGGAAATAGTCGACTTCGGCGAGTTCGGGCATCGGTCGGGTTACGAAAGCCGGACGATTTTGAACGTCAACAATTGGCACTAACTGATCCCGCGCTCGGAACCCGCCACAAAGTCGATGAGAAGATCGATCTCCGGTCCACGATCGGGCCAGGTCCGGAGAATTTCGAGGGACTCGCGGTAGTTGCGCTGCTCACGGTAGAGAACGCGATGAGCTTTTTTGATCGCAGCAATCGAATCTTCCGAAAATCCGCGACGGCTCAGGCCGACTGAATTGATCGCGCGCACTTTTCCAGGATTGCCGTCGGCAATCATGTAGGGCGGGATGTCCTGAACGATCTTGGAACATCCCCCGGTCATGGCATGCGCCCCGATGCGGCAGAACTGGTGGATGGCGGTGAGCCCGCCGACGATCACGTGGTCGCCCACCGTGACATGCCCCGCAAGAGTCCCGTTGTTTGAGAAGATGACATGATCACCCACAACGCAGTCGTGCGCGATATGGGTATAGGCAAGAAAGTTGCCGTGGCTGCCGATGATGGTGTAGGACTCCGGCGCGGTTCCCCGGTTCACGGTGCAGAACTCCCGGAAGGTATTGCCCTCGCCGATTTTCAGAAAGGTCGGTTCGCCGGCGTACTTCAAATCCTGTGAGCGCTGCCCGACGGAAGCGTAGGGGAAAAAATCGTTCTCCGGTCCGATATCACTGGGTCCCGCGAGCGTCACATGATTTTGCAAACGGCACCCGTCCCCGAGCTTGACCCCGGCACCGATCACACAGTAGGGGCCCACGACGATTCCATCTCCAAGCTCTGCGCCCGGATCGACAATCGCGGTGGCATGAATTTCGTTTCCCATTCCAGCTTCTGAATTCCAGCTCCCGGCTACTTCGCTCTAATCCATCAGAGCGAACTTCAAATCGCCTTCCGAAGTCGTGTCACCGTTGACGGTGCATCGGCACTTGGCAACGCCGATATTGCCCCGGATCTTGAGTATCTCGGCCTCGATAATGAGGGTGTCTCCGGGGAAAACCGGTTTACGGAATTTGACGTTATCCGCACTCATGAAATAACCGATTTTACCCTGGTTTTCCGGACGGCGAAGCAGGGAGATACTCGCGACCTGTGCCATCGCCTCGACTTGAAGCACTCCGGGCATGACGGGGTGATTGGGGAAATGCCCCTGAAAGTAAGGTTCGTTGATCGTGACCTGTTTGACCCCGGTGCATTTGAACTCTCCATCAAATCCAACGATGCGATCCACCATCAGGAAGGGGTATCGATGCGGAAGCACTTTCTGCACCTCCATGTTGTTCATGACGCCCTCACCGGTCGGAATCGAGACCTTGGGCACCATGGCCATGGTCTGGGCATAGGCCTTGGCCAGTTTCTCGGCCATTTGCGTATTCGGCCCGTGACCGGGCTTCACGGCGATGACATGCCCCATGAACCGTTTTCCGCTCAGCATGAGATCACCAACGATATCGAGGATCTTGTGGCGGGCGAACTCTTCAGGATAACGGAGAGACTCCTTGCTCATGACCGAGTCACCCTTGATCACGATCGCATTCTCGAGACTTCCGCCCTTGATGAGACCTTTTTCCAGAAGCGGCTGCACATCTTCGTAAAAGACGAAGGTGCGGGCGTCAGCGATCTCCTTGTCGTAGGTCTCCGGATTGATCACGGTGGAGTAGTACTGGGTCATCCGACCGTCCGGCCCGACCTGGGTGCAGGAGATCCTGAAATTTTTGTCCGGCACGATCGTGATGAGCGATCCGCTCGCGGTCTCGAGGTGGATGGGCTCGCGAACCTCGTAGACTCTGCGATTGGCATCCTGCTCCACAATGCCCGCCTTTTTGATGCAGTCGACAAAGGGGCGTGCCGACCCGTCACCGATGGGCGGTTCGTTGGCGTCCATCTCAATGATCGCATTGTCGACACCCATACCGACAAGCGCTGAAATGACGTGCTCTACGGTGTGCACCTTGACGGATCCCTCGGCGAGGGTCGTGGCCCGCTCCACGGTCTGAACCTTGGAAACGTGGGCATCGATGAAAGGCTTGTCCGGGAGATCGACCCGGCGAAACTTGATCCCGGTCTCCACCGGAGCCGGTGTCATCGTGAGTGTCACTTTCTCCCCCGTATGCAACGAGGTTCCGGTGAGAGTGGCGGACGAGGCGAGGGTCTGTTGTTTCTGGGCCGACATGAGATGAATTCCGCTGGGAGGGAAAGGGGGAACTTCTAGCGCAAACAGGGGGATAGTCCAGTATTTATGGAGCCCGCCCCAAGGCCGGCACTGATTTGGACGAGACGAAAAGCTGCGGATTTCCCTTACGGGCGGGCGTATATTCCCGCTATCGACCTGCGACTTTACACCCCTGACTTTGCCATCGTGGATGAGAACGAGGATTTTCTCCTTGTCGACAAGCCGCCGCATCTCATGGTCCATCCGTCGGTCCCGGGGAATCCTCCGACCCTCCTCGACGGCCTCGAAGCCCTCTGTGCCTATGAATTGACCTGCGGAGGGCAGATTTCCCTGATCAACCGGCTCGATCGTGAGACCAGCGGCATCGTCCTCGTCGCAAAACACCGCGGAGCCGCCCGAACCTTGAGTAAGGCAATGGAACGGAGGGAGTTCCGTAAATTTTACCACGCCATTGTCTGGGACTGGCCGGACGAGGACGAGTTCACCATCGACGGTCCGCTGCTTCGAAAAGGCGAGATCGAGCCCTCTCCGATCTGGGTCAAGCAGCAGGTGCACCCCGACGGCAAAGAATCGCGAACCCGCTTTGTGGTGGAATCACGATTTGAACGGGAAAGCACAAACGGTCGCCGTTTTTCACTCCTGCGCTGTTATCCCCTGACGGGGCGCATGCACCAGATCCGCGTACATGCGGCTTTTTGCGGTCACCCCATTGTCGGCGACAAAATCTACGGCCCTGACGAAAAATGTTACCTCGATTTCATCGAAACCGGATGGACTGACTCGCTCGAACGAACTCTCCTGATGAGTCGCCAGGCCCTTCACGCCTCGGGCCTCGGATGGCATGAATTTGAGTGGAAATGCCCCCTTCCGGCCGATATGAGCGCTTTTGCAGGGATCTCCAACCCCGGAAAAGACGCGAATTTATCGGGTGCAATGTCCGGGCGGGTGCTCTAGATTCCCCGCCCCCAAGGGCCGGATGAGACCGCCCCTCAACCCTCCTGAATTGCCATGAACATCTCTGTTGAACGCCTTCCCGAGTGCAAAGCCCGCCTCTCCGCCGAGATTCCGGCCGAGACGGTGAAAAAAACCCGCCGGGAAATCGTCTCCACCTATGCCACCCAGGCCAAGGTCCCCGGATTCCGTCCCGGAAAGATTCCCACTGCCGTCATCGAAAAGCGCTACGCCGGCCCGATTGAAGATGAGTTGAAAGACCGCCTCGCCCGCTCTGCCTATGCCGAGGCCCGCACCAAAGAGAACCTCACCATTCTCGGGATCTCCGAAGTCGAGCGCGAACAGTTCGAGGCCGATGGATCCTACATGCTCGCGGTCGAGGTGGTGACCGAACCCAAGATCGAGATCGGCAACTACAAGGGCATCCCCGTCGAGATCACGAAAATGGAAGTGTCTGACGAGATGATCGACGGATACCTCGACAACACCCGCAAGCAGCAGGCCGTTCCCAAAGACACCGACCGCGCCTCGAAGCCCGGGGATCTCGCCGTGATCTCCTACGTCGCCACGCTTGAGGGCGAAGCCCTTGCCGACAAACTCGAAACCGAAGCAGGACCGCTCGCCAAAGGTGAAGACCACTGGGTTGATCTCCCTGAAGAGGGCCAGGAGCCCCGCGAATTCATTCCCGGTCTCGCCGCCGCCGTCGTCGGGCTGAAAGCGGGTGAAACCAGGACCTTTGACTCCACTTTTGCCGAAGACTTTCCCGTCGCCGCCGTCGCCGGAAAAACCGTTACCTACGAGATCACCGTGATTCAGGTCAAGGAACGTGAACTTCCCGAGATCAACGACGACTTCGCCAAAGCGATCGGGGCGGAGTCCGTCGAAGCCCTCCGCGAGCGGGTCCGCAAGCAGTTCGAGATGCAGCGCGAGCGGATGCGGAGCCAGATCATCGACAATCAGATCCTCGGCCACCTCAATCAGGACGCCTCCTTCGATCTCCCCCAGCATATCGTGTTCAACGAGACCCAGCGTCAGGTGAACCAGATGGTCTCCCGCGGATACGAGCAGGGGATGACTGAATCCGACTTCCAGCAGAATCAGGAGGACCTGCTGAAAAATGCGGAGACCCAGGCGAAAAACAACGTCAAGACGATGTTCATCCTCGATGAGATCGCCAAGGCAGAAGGAATTACCGTAAACGACAACGAACTGTCCCAGCGTGTCGCCATGATCGCCTACCAGCAGCAGCGGCCGATCAAAAAAGTCGCCCGCGAGCTCCGCGACCGGAACGCCTACGGCGAAGTCCGTCAGGACATCCTCATCTCCAAGACGATTGAGTTCCTCCGCTCCAATGCTACGGTGACCGAAGTCGATCCTCCCGCACAAAGCGAGTAAGCTTCGGGTCGGAAAATCGACCTACTCGACAGGACTATCGTAATTTTATCCATCCACCTGCCCTCATGAATCTAGACAACGTTCAGGAACTTTCCCCGCTTCTCCCCGCCCACCTCCAGCAGCGCATCATCGATCCGATGAAGAACGTGAGCGTGATCGAAAAGGAAGGGAACACGATGATCCAGTTCGACCTGCTCTCCAGGTTGATGAAGGACCGCATCATTTTCATCGGTGAACAGGTCAGCGATCCCCTCGCCAACTACGTCATCGCCCAGATGCTTTACCTGCAGATGCAGGACCCGAACAAGGACATCAACGTCTACATCAACAGCCCCGGCGGATCCGTCACCGCCGGTCTCGCGATCTATGACACGATGCAGTTCGTGACCTGCGACGTGAACACCTATTGCATGGGCATGGCCGCGAGCATGGGTGCCGTGCTTCTCACTGCCGGTACCAAGGGCAAGCGCTACGCGCTCCCGAACGCCCACATCATGATTCATCAGGTCTCCGGCGGAGCCCAGGGCACCGCCTCCGACGTGGAGCGCACCGTCGAGTTCATGTATTCGCTGAAGAAGCGCCTGAACAAAATCATCGCCTTCCACACCGGTCGCACGATCGAAGAGATCGAGCGCGATTCGGACCGCGACAACTACATGCCCGCCGCCGTTGCCGCTGAGTATGGCCTGATCGACAAGGTGCTGGAGAAGAAGGTGGTTGAGAAGAAGGACTGACAATGGTGCTGCGGGAGCTTCCCTGTCTCGTTTGCTTTATAGGGAGGTTAGGGAGGTCGCCCCGGATGTCGTCGAAACATCATCTGTCCGACTAGTGCTCGAAAGCTTCCACCTTTCCAGACACCCGGGTCTCCGGTCCTGTCGATGAATCACGGCCCTCCTTTTTCCGGGGATAAGTCGGATCAAGGGCGAAACGGAAACCAATTGCAGTGAGTCCGCTCTCCTTTCGAAAACGGCACGCCGCATCGAATGCGGGAAGTTTGGTGAACTTCGAATCGGCAATTCCGAGATCGCTCGGATCACCGGTAGCGGTTTTCTGATTCATGAGGTGGCGAAAATCGATGTTCATCGCAAAGTTAACTGCCGAAATCCATCCCACCGCCAGTGAGTCCGGCCCCCTATCCTCTCCCGGCTGAAAACTCGCAATAACAAGAGGGTAAAAGGGTCCGCTATTAAGTCGGTGCGTCCGATTGCGACAGGTGGAAAACTGGGCTAAGGATCCTCAAAGATGAGAACCCTCCCTTGTCCCGGCTTCCCTGCTGCCGGAATTGCCTCCTATTTGCTCCTCGCTATCGTGACCTTGTCGGTCACGCCGACGACCCGTGCGGTGGATCGGTTCAAAATCAACAATACGGACAACCTGAATCTGGGCAGCAGTTGGACTGGCGGCGTGCCGAGTCGCGACCACATGGCGGTGTGGACCAACGCCGTCACTGGCGCCAACAGCTCCCTGCTCGGTGGCAATGTCAACTGGCAGGGCATTCGCATCGCCAATCCGGGCGGGGCCATCACGATCGGTCTCGGAAACACGCTCACGCTTGACGCGGGGGCGGCCGGCACCAGCTTCGACATGAGCGCCGCCACGCAGAATCTCACGATCCAGTCGGGGCTCACGATCAGGGGCGCCGTCGGGCAGCTCTGGAACATCGGCACGGGGAGCACCCTCACGCTTAATACCGGAACGTTCACCCGCGGGGCGGGAGCCACGCTGATCGTGCAGGGCGCCGGCAGCGTCGTCACCACCATGCCGAGCCTCAACTCCGGATCGCTCGTCAATGGTATCATCGGTCCCTGGGCCATTATCGGCACAGGGACTTCGGCGAGCTACGCCACGATCAATGGCAGCGATACCATCGTCGCCTACATCGGTGGGACGGCGGCAGCCACTGCGGCGAATGTCACCGACACCACGGGACTGATAAATTACGATGTCGCCGCCGTCGGCGCTTTCGGAACTGGTCCTTCGTTCAATACCCTGCGCTACACCGGAGCGGCGGGAACGATCACGGGGAATTTCACCGCAAATGGCCTCCTCACCGCCGGCACGGGAGCGCTCATCATGAGCGGAAACATCAGCATCGGCGCCAACCGCGAGTTCGTTCTCACCAACGGCGACGGTAATGCGCTGCGCGACTTACGATTGACCGGCATTATCGGCGATTCATCATCCGGCCCCTCCGGCGTGGTCAAAGCCGGGCTGGGTAACGTTTATTTCAACGGTGCGAATACCTACAGCGGCATCACCACCGTTTCCCGTGGCAGGCTCGTTCTTGAGAGCACGGGTTCGCTAGGATCGACGGCAGGCGGGACGCGCATCGGCCAGGGCGGCACTTTGGTTCTCAACGGTGGCGTCACCACGGCGGAGTCGATCTTTTTCGATGATTTGGTCAATGCCAGTGCCGGTGCCAGGCTCGAGAACAACGGAACCAACACCCTGACCGGCGCTATCCGCCTGAGCAACAGCACCCGCTGGCAGGGTAACGGGACGATCAACGTGACCGGCGGCATTTCCACGACAGGGGGTGCGGCAGGCTCCTTCCTGGTGGTCCAGTCGGGCAATCTCATGAATATCACGGGCAAGCCGATCTCCAATGGCAGTGGTCAGATCTACATGGACAACTCCGGGAAAACGATCGCCCTGGGGGTCGTCGGCAGTACTTACGGGAGCCATCGTCTCCTTGCCGGAACGATGCAGACCGATGTCGACAACGCGCTTTCCAGCTCCGCTCAGATCGACTTCGGGGTCGCTTATGCGGCGAGCGCCGCCACTCTCAACCTCAATGGAAACGACCAGACCGTGGGCGGGATCAACTCAGCGATCTTTTTAATGACGGCGGGCTTTGATCGGGTCATCACCAGTCCCGTCCCCGCCACCCTCACCCTGAATCAACCTGCCAACACCATCTTCGACGGCCGCTTTACCGGCCAAGTCTCGCTTGTTAAAAACGGAACAGGCAGTCTGACTTTGACTGGTCCGAGCACAACGACGGGGAGCCTCACGGTGAACGCTGGCACGGTGAACCTGAACTTCGGGAGGGCCACCGGATCAATAGCGGGACCTGGTGCGGTTTCTGACTTCCTATTCTCAGGCGTTCCGCTGACGCTCGGTGGCGGTAATTTTCAACTGACAGGGCGCAATAACGGCACGGCGACTTCTCTGGCCGGGGCGAATTGGCTTATCACTTCATCCATTATCAATGTCACCTCCACCGCAGGTCTTGCGCCGGGCCAACTCATCTCCGGGGGCTCCGGTCTCCCCGTCGGGGCCTACGTGGTGAGTGTTCTCAGCGGAACGCAGTTTGTCATCAACGCCAACACGACGGCAGCTCAAACCGCCACGACCATCACCGCCACGGCCAACAGCTTCACCACTTCACAGACTTTCGCCGGTCTCGTCCTAAACCCCGGTGCCTCCGCCGTGACCGTCACGATTCCTTCGAGCGGATCGGACGGCACCGTTCTCAATCTCGGCACAATTACCGCGAACCCCGGGGCGACGGTGAACTTCACCCTTCCTAGCGGGACCCAAAGCTCCACTAACGGAATCACCACAAGCACTTCAAACAACGCCGCAGGCATTCTCGGCGGCTGGGCGAGAGTGGGGAACAACTGGGCGATCAACAGCACCAACACCGTCGGGGGCAACATCGTGGCGCTCGCCACCTACACCGATGTGAACCGCCTCGGCGGCACCATCACCTCTTCGCCGACTGCGAACGTTCGCCTTGTCGACGGGGGCGTGACCGGCAACATCACTCCCGCCGCGGCTGGAACCACCGACATTAACACCCTGCTGCAAAGTGCCACAGGCGGAACCGCCACCTTCGACCCGGGGACAACCGACGTCCTCCGCCTCGGTGCCGCCGGCGGGATCATGGTCGCAAGCAATGCGGGGGCACTCACGGTCGGCACCGCGGCAAATGACGGCATTCTCACAGCCGGAGGCATCGCCGATACGGCCGGCACGATCTACCTGACAAACAATCACGCCACCAATCTGCTCACGATCAATTCCACGATCGCCGATAATGGAACGGGGGTCGTCGATGTCACCACTTCGGGCCCCGGCATCCTCGTCCTTACGGGGGCGAACACCTACACCGGTCGCACCACCGTGGGCGGCGGCACCGTCCGCATCTCGAGCGAGCAAAACCTCGGGGGGAATCCGTCCGGCGCCACCGCCGACCAACTCACCCTCGCCGGAGGCATTCTTAATACCACCGCCAGCTTCAATATCGACGACGCCAATCGCGGCATCACCCTAGCGGCGGCGGGCGGAACCATCTCGGTCAACAGCGGCACGACCCTGACCATCGCGAATGTCATCGCCGGTCCCGGTAATCTCACTGTTTCCAACACAGGGACCCTCGCTCTCACTGCCGCAAACACATTCACCGGAATCACCTCTGCCAACAACGGCACCCTCGCCCTCGGACATGTCAATGCCTTGCAAAACAGCACTCTCACCACCGCCACGGCCGGCAATGTCACTTTCACCGTCGCCGGAACGAACACTTACTCGATTGGCGGACTGGCCGGCAATGACACCGTCGCGCTGGGGGTCAACTCCATTCGTGTCGGCTCAAACCACGAGACCACGATCTTTACCGGCAACATCACCGGCAGCGGCGGTCTCATCAAAGTAGGCAACGGAACGATCAACCTCACCACCGCCAACACATTCTCAGGCGACACCCGCATCGAGGGCGGCATGATCGTCCTCGTCCATGCCAATGCCCTGCAAAACAGCACTCTCGACACCGGCGACGCCGGCACCCAGAGCGCGAACTTCACCCTCGCCGAAGGCACGACCTACAACCTCGGCGGACTCAAGGGCAGCGCCGATCTCGACCTCGCTCTTTCCCATCTCAGCGTGGGATCCAATAATCAGAGCACCACGTTCTCCGGCGTGCTTCAGGGTGCCTTTAATAACAATCTCACCAAAGTCGGCAGCGGCACCCTCACCCTCGCGGGCAACAACACCTACCTCGGGACGACAACGGTCAGCGCCGGCAGCCTAGTCATCGAGGGCACCAATCTCTCGAGCGTCACCGTCGCCGCCGGAGCAAACCTCGGCGGCGAAGGCAGCACCCGGGGCAGCGTGACTTTTGCCGGAACGACCCACAACCTTGAGATCGACGCCGCCACGAGTGCCGCCCTCGGTGCGACCGGCGGCGGCAGCCTCAATGTCACCGCTCTGAATGTCGGCGGCTTCACCATCAACATCGTCGGCTCACCCACCGGAGCCGCTCCCGTGAAAGTCCTCACCTACGGCACCGGGGGATTCGTCGGCGACGTGAACCGCTTCACCCTCGGCACCCACACCGCCAGTGTCCGCGGGGCGGGCAGTTTCAGCGACAACGGCCTCGATGCGATCGTCATCGATCTCGGCTACGTCACCAATACCTGGGTCGGCGGAGACGGCACCAATCCTTCATTCTGGGACATCGGTACCACCGCGAACTGGACCAATCCCAAAGACAGTCTTTTTCAGAATGGCGACGATGTCATTTTCACCGACGGTGCTCTGAACCTGGCGCCCGTTCTGCAATCCAATGTCACTGCGGGCATTGCCACTTTCAGCAACACCACCGGGACAGACTATGTTCTAATTTCGGCATCCGGTGAGACACTCACACTCACTGAGGGACTCGTTGCCAACGGGTCGGGCAATGTCACGATTTCCAGTGCCATCACCGGTGCCGCCACCCTGACCCGCTCAGGCACCGGCACGCTCATCCTGAGCGGGGCAAACAGCTTCACGGGAGGGACGACGATCACCGGCGGCACCCTTACTCTTAACAGTGAAGCAGCACTTGGGGTCGCTCCCGCCCTTTTCACCGCCGATCATCTTACTTTAAACGGCGCGACCGCCACGCTCAACGCGGCGACGAGTTTTGCGATCAATGACGCCACTCGCGGGATCACCCTCGGCAGCGGCGGCGGCAGCTTCGGAGTCGATCCCGCCTTCACTCTCACGATTGCCAACGCCATCGGCGGGAGCGGAGCCCTCCGCAAGGTCGGGTCCGGTAACCTCGTCCTGACCGCCGCGAATACTCACACCGGACTCACCTCCGTCAACGGAGGCACCCTCGAACTGAATGCCGCGAGCGGCAATGCCATTGCCGGAGACGGCGTTGCGGGGACGACCGATGTCCAGGTTAATACCGGGGCCACCCTGCGTAACGCCGCCGCCGATCAGATCGCGGATAACGGGAGCGTTTTTCTCAACGGCGGCACGTGGAACTTGAACGGTTACAGCGAGGCGATTCGCAACCTCACCGCCGCCGTCGCCACGACCGTGCCGTCCCTGACTCTCGGGAGTGGAAATGTCCTCACCCTCAATCGCGTCGACTGGGATAACACCGGCACCAGCACCAACAGCAGTCTCACCGGCGGCACCCTGCGCTTCGTCGCCGACGGGGCCACCCAGCCGATCTTCGAAACCAACTACGTGGGCGGGGTAAATATCAGCTCGACCGTGCAGATCGACGCCACCTCCCTGACCTTCCGCGCCAGCACCTTCGGTACGACCGTGAGCGGTCAGGTCACGGGGGCGGGCATGCTCGTCTACGACCACACCGGCGGGGCCGGCGGCCTCAACCTCACCAACGGCACGAACAACTACACGGGCGGCACCCGATGGACCTCGGGCAGCGGAGTCAACGGAGCCTGGAACATCCTCACCGTCACCGCCAGCGGCGCTCTCGGCAGCGGCACCGTCTCGATCCAGGGCGGCAACCAGACCACCTGGACCTCAAGCTTTTCGGGAGTTCCCTCCGCCTTCAACTTTGGCGGAGCCACCACCGTCCACGCAAACGACTTCGTCCTCACCGGAGCCGCGACCCTCTCCGCCGGCACGCCGGTAGGTGATACGGCCACGGGCGAAAACGTCACTCTCTCGGGCGCCTTTGATCTCGACTCCCATCGCCTCTTTCTTCGCGGTCGCGGCACCGGAACAATCAGCGGGGAAATCTCCGGCAGCGGGGGGATCAGCAAGATTGACAATCCCGGCACCTGGGTCCTCAGCGGCACCAATACCTACACCGGGGCGACCAACATCCTTGCGGGGATCCTTTCGATCTCCTCAGAGGAAAATCTCGGGGGAAATCCGGGATCTCCCAATGCCGCCCAACTCAATCTCAACGGACTCACTGCTACCCTGCGGACGACCGCCAACATGACCCTTAATGACGCCAACCGCGGAGTGACGATCGGGACGGACGGTGGCACCATCGAAACGGCCGCTTCAACCCGCCTCACGGTCGACAACAGCCTCAACCTGAGCGGAAATCTCACCAAGACGGGAACCGGAACGGCCCTACTGAACGGAACGACCACCGGAGGGGGGACTTTTACCGCCGGCGCCGGCATTCTCCAGTTCGGCACGCAGGCGTCACTCTACAACAACACACCGTCGAGCTGGACCCCCGCGAACATCACCGCGAATTCCGGCGCCACCGTGGCCTTCAACGTGGGAGGAGCGGGCGAATTCAGCGCGGGGGATGTGACGACGATCCTCGCCAACCTCTCCGCCGTGGATAACAACGGCCTTAAGGCCGGTTCAAATGTCGGATTTGATACGACCAATACATCGGGCGGAAACTTCACCGTAGCCGACACCATCGCGAATAGCACGGGCACTGGCGGCGGTGCGGTGGGTGTCACCAAGCTCGGGGCGAATACGCTGATCCTTACGTCGGACAACACCTACGACGGAACCACCACGGTCTCGGCCGGAACCCTCATCGTCAACGGCAACCAATCCGGCGCCAACGGAGCAGTCTCCGTAGCCACCGGAGCCACTCTGGGAGGCGACGGCACGATCGGAGGCCCCACCTCCATCGCCGGTTCGCTTCGCGTCGGAGCCACCACCGCAGACGGTGTCACGGGAACACTCGACTTCAACGACGGTGCTCCCGAGGCGGTTACTTTCGGCGCCACCAGCACCTGGTTCATCGACCTCGTTCAGGGTACGGATTCGACCGTATCCGACTCCATCAACGTCGGTGCTCTTTCGATCGCTACCGGCGCGCAGCTGAGCTTCGCGACCGACGGTGCCTTCACCCAGACAGAGAAGTTCACCCTGGCCTCCTACACCAATGCCTGGAACGGGACCGATATCTTCCTTGGCTACGGCGACAACAGCGTCCACACCATTGGAGGAGGTCAATACCAGATCAAATACGCCGACGGCGGCAACTTCATCACCCTCACCGCCGTTCCTGAACCAGGAACGCTGGGTCTTCTCGGAATTGTCATTGGCGGGTATTTCTGCCTTGGGTTACGGCGGCGGCGGGCGGCGCGGTGACGTGACTAATGATCTGCCTTTGAAGTCCGGCCGCACCGGCGAAGGGTTCGAGCTTAACACTGATCGGAACATCGATAGGCCCGTCGCCGGCCGGAATCGACCTGGTCGCACCTTCCACAGCTGCGAATTACTAACGGGATTCAGCCCATATCCCGACTTTCGCGCGACGGGCCTTTACTTCCAGATTTTCCAAGTGGCGCTTTAGGCTCTTTTCGTCGCGTTGCCCATTCTCAACAAAGGATTCGAATTGGCCATATGCGCGAGCCAGGCCTCTTTCAACGAGTGCGGCAGCCAGGCTTTCCCCGTTGGCAGTAACATGGGCAAAATATCGATTCTTCTCGCTCTGTCCGCCAGCATCTTGCTTCCTTGTGTAGACCAGAAACTCATTTGCGAGGAATTTCCCGGTGAAATTGGAGGCTTCCTTCCCAAAGCGGAGCACGGTAGATTCATCGACGCGAAAATATTTTGCCTGCTCCTTCACCCGGGTGGGAAAGGTCATGTCCGTTTCGGGACAATCCGCCCCGTAAAGCCTCCATATGTAGGTATATCCTGTATCGGCTTTGCCACGGAACGAGTCCCCGTCTCCATACGATTTTTCGACCGGTTGACAGGTGTAGTTTTTCCACCCATCCGCCTGAGATTCTTGCGCGAGGAGGAATGCGGCGACCCAGATACTTGTGATAGTTCGCATATAAGTTCGAGACCGGTTGACCTGGTATTTCTTTTCCATAGGCCCTGACGCGGCGCAACCGGAATTGCCTGGACACCTTCGAGACGCCTAGCCGCAACAAAAACGGCCACCGAAATCCGGGCCAGCTGTCGCATCATTCCTGCTCTCCCGAGCCAACTAATACAACCCTCTTCTTCCCGCCCCTCCCGATACCAGTTTGTCAGTGGATGAGAGGAAACTGCCCGTGCAGCAGCTTCCTTGCTTCCTCGAAGGCGGCCTGGTCAGGTGGCGTGGCGGCCACGTTGCTTAGCTCAGGTTTATCCCCGCGATGATCGTAGAGTTCGCTTGCCTCGACCGATCCGGAGTCCCAGTTCCGCCACTCGGTATAGCGCCAGTTCGCGGTGCGGACGCTGTAGCCCATCACTTCAGGCTGGCCTTTAGGCGTTCTGTCAGGATAGGTAGGGCGCGGATGCTGGGTGAAGGCGGCCGGCTTCACGGACGCTATCGGATCATTCAGGAGAGGGACGAGGCTGACTCCATCCAGTCCCGGTGTGGCAGGCAGACCGGCGAGATCGACGAGGGTGGGGAAAATATCTATCATCTCAACGAGGGATGCGGTTTTCGCCCCCGGATGTTTTGCCGAGGGCGGCGCAATGATGAGGGGTACGCGCGCATCGAGTTCGAAGTTGCTCGTCTTCGCCCAGAGTCCGTGTTCACCGAGGTGATATCCATGGTCGCCCCAGAAGAGGATGACGGTGTTCTCGAGCATGCCCTGTTCCTTGAGAGCCGCCATCACCTTCCCGATCTGGGCGTCCATGTAGCTGACTGCGGCAAAGTAGCCGTGCCGCATTTCCGCGACCTGTTCGGGGGTGGGAGGGGTCTGTTTGTCCGGAGGGCCGAGGATTTCGGTGCTTTGATGAAAGGCAATCTCAGGAGCATCAATGGGCCGATCGGGGTTCAAAGGCGGAAGGGAGGCGCGGTCATAGAGGTCCCAGTATTTTTTCGGCACATTGAAAGGAGCGTGCGGTTTCCAGAATCCGACAGCGAGAAAGAAGGGGCCGTCCTCCTTCAGTTCAGGAAGAAGTCGCACCGCCTCGGCCGCGACGCGCCCGTCGTAGTATGCCTCGTCCGGCACGTCATAACATTCGCACATTCCAACCGATCCATACTTCCGCAGCCCCTCACTGTGTCTGGCATGATTCTCCGGGAGCGGCCCGACGACCTGCGGGGTGTCGTCGCCATGGTTGGCGTAGTGAAGAAATTCCGGCGCCGACCAGGACCGCGGATCGCCCTTCTCGTTTGTGTGCCAGTTATGGAAGAGTTTGCCGCTGCACCGCGTCGTATAGCCGTGCTCCTTGAACCAGAGCGGCAGGGTCATCACGTCCGGCTTGAGTTCGCGGAAGTGGGTGCCGTTGACGTAAAGCCCGAGGGTTCCGGGGCGGAGACCGGTGAGCATGCTTGAGCGCGAGGGATTGCAGACCGCCTGCTGACAATAGGCTCGCGTGAAGGTCGTGCCCCGGGCCGCTAGAGCATCGAGGTTAGGGGTGATCGCAGGCGATCCATAGCAGCCGAGTTCGGGCCTTAGATCGTCGGCGGTGAAAAGAACGACATTCAGCGGGGCGGCGGATAGAAAGCCCGGGAGCCATGCGGTTAAAATCAGAACAAAGAGACGCGCATTCATCAGGACAGGGATTGTGAATGATTCCCCCGAATCGCGGAAGTCCTTTTTGGCGTTTTACGTCACCCCTGAAGACGGTGACGAAGCGGATAGGATCGAATCGCCCGGATTCCAGCACCAGCATGAAGCTCCCCGGAAAAAACCGGTCACCCCTATCCTCACTCCTCCTGATGCTCGGGCTTCAGGGCGGGAACCACCGTGGCCTTGTCGGCAAAGCGATCGAAGCGGTTCGAAAGGATCAACAAGGTCGGAGCCCAGAGACCGACAAAAATTCCGAAGCGCTCGGCATGGGCCTGTTCCTCCGCGTTCTCGCTGCCGAGATACCACCAGATGAAGATCGAGAGAAGAATGGAGAAGATCCCTGCCTGGAAGAAAATTGCGCTAAGGACGCGGCACATTTGTGGATTCATGCGCCAAATATGATCGATCTTCGCCAAAAAAGCTGTGCGAATCTTGCGAATCTTCGATCCGGGCCCCCTCCGCTAGCGCAGAAAAGGATTGTTCGCCTTCTCCGCCCCTATCGTCGTTGCGGGTCCGTGCCCGGGCAGGACATAGGTCTCGTCGGGGAGAGGCCAGAGCTTTTCCTTGATCCCCGAGATCAATTGCCCGTGATTGCCGTTCGGAAAATCCGTCCTCCCGATGCTGCCGCTGAAAAGGACATCCCCTCCGATGACAACCGGCTCCCCGTGGAGGCGAAAGCAAACGCTGTCCGGCGAGTGTCCCGGAATGTGATAGAGATCAAGATGGAGCCCTCCCAGCTCCAACTCCGACTGCCCGGCAAAGAGGTGATCAATGGTGTAAGGATCGATGGGGCAGGGCATGCCCATCATCAGTTCCAGCCGCTTTGAAAGGGTGAGTTCCTCTGAAGGCTCCGCAAAGGCATAGAGGGGGCAGCCAAAACGCTCCTGAATCTTTCCCGCATCGAGAACGTGATCGTGATGCTGGTGAGTCAACACCAGTCCATCGGGACGCACCCCGCTTTCCTCAAGCCAATCGGCGATGCCCTCAGGAGCATCGAAGATCCACGACTTTCCCTCATGCCTGACGAGATAGCCATTCGTCTGAAAAATTCCCCCGCAATAGTGATCGATCTCGAAATCCGCCATGAAAATGTCCCGTCCCATAGTGCCAAATCCGGTGAGTTTCAACATTTCCGCTTTGAGGTAATGAGATCGGGAGGTATGAAAGATGCTGAACCAACGGATTAACGGTCATGCCTTTAAGATTCGAATGCCCTCATTGTTCCTCCCGTCTTTCGGCAGGTAAGGAACTATTTCACTGTGTCATGGACTGTCCCGACTGCGGACAGGAGTTTATGGTGCCTGCGCCGCAGGACATTAAGCTGCCCACCCACACGATCAAGTTTGTCTGCCCGCATTGTCGCCGCAAGCTGTCCGCCACGCCGGAACAGTTCGGAACGGACATGCCCTGCCCCTTCACCGATTGCGGTAAACCCGTCCGGGTTCCGGAGGCGGATTGGAAGCAGCTGTGAGGACGTCAGTGGCGGTACAGGGACTTTCGTGAGATTAGAGGGGGGCAGGCCGCAGGGGAGACCAGCCAGCCATCACTCGGCCGACACGTGGCGTTTGCATTTGGACCGGCCGCCCTTCCAAAGATCGTATTCAGGATCGGCGAGGGTGTTGAATTTTGTCTCAAGCGTTTGCAGCATCCTCGCCTGAATCTCCACCTGCTCAGCCTGGCCAAAGAGGTTAAACCGTTCGTGGGGATCTCTCTTCATATCGTACAGCTCGGAAGGACCGTCCGGAAATTTCCGGATTACAATCTTCCAGTCGTCATTTCGATAGGAGCGACAACCCTCCATTTCGTAGATCATCTCATTCGTCCATTCGATGGCCTCTCCCTTTAAAACGGGGGCGAAGCTCCGGCCGGGAAGTTTATGTCCCTTCGGAATTCGGCGGCCGAGCCCCAGGTGATCGAGCACACTCGGAAGAAAATCGTAGTTGGAAATCATCAGCTCACTCTTGCCGGGCACGACCGTTCCCGGCTGCCGCACGATAAAAGGAATCTGCATCATGAGATCATGGGCTGCGACGGGCCTGGTATGATCACCCATCCCGAAGAAGCCGTTCTGGCCACCCATCCAGCCCTGATCGGCGGCGAAAACAACAAGCGTATCCTCCTCAAGACCCGCGTCCCTGACCGCCTTAAGAATCTCCCCGACACCGTCGTCCACCGCGCTAATCTCGGCCGCTACACGACGGATGCTGACATCCCTGTTATGATAGTCTTTGTTGGCATGTTGCCACGGATGCATCGTGTCCCGGGGAAAGGAGGGGAGATATTTGTCCGAGTAGTAGCTTGCATGCCTGTTCTTTGCCGGCTCGAGCAGGAGGGGGCTCAGGCAATAGGGACCATTGTAGGCAAGGTAGAGAAAAAACGGCTTTTCGGAGTTCTTCTGCTCGTCAATAAACTGCTTTCCACGCTCCGTCCAGAGATCGGTCATGTACTTCGGGGTAGGTTTGATCTCTCCGTTTTCAATAATGGGATCGGAATAAAAATCCCTCGTGCTTCCACGCTCCATTGTGACCCAGGTGGAAAAACCATCCTGCGGCGTCAGGTTGGCTCCAAGATGCCATTTGCCGACAAGACCGCAGGTGTATCCCTCAGAGTGCAGAATCTCCGGAAGGGTCTCGAACTCTTCAAGAGTATAATAGGCTTCGGGGCCAACCATGTATTTCGGATCGAGGAAGGAATGAACCCCGTGCTGTGAGGGAATCAGACCGGTTAGAAAGGTCGCACGCGTGGGGGAGCAAACCGGATTGCTGCTGAGGGCGCGATTGAACAACATCCCCTCCTCCGCCATTCGGTCGAGATTTGGAGTGCGTATGTCAGGATTACCGTAACAACCGAGTGTCCAGGCTCCGTGATTGTCCGTAAGGATGAAAACGAGATTGGGGCGGCGGTCAGCTGCGAGGCCGCCGTGCGAGAGAAAAAGAATTCCACTGAAAAGCGCGAGAAGCTTCATGGACTCACCCTAGCGATTTTTCCTTCCCCTTGCTATCACGCGAAGCGGACGATGGGATTGATTTTCCGGAGATCGCGACCCAGATTTGGGCAACCATCAAGAACCATGCCCGTCTCCTCAATCCTCCTCGGAACCGGCCATCTCCCGGGCGACCTGGCGAAAGGCGAAACCCTGGAGGTGCACCTTCATCTCGATTACCCGGCCACGCCGATTTCCCTGGGAGTTCGGTGGGGAACCCAATCTACGGGGGCCGGATTCACCTTGCAGCAGGCCACCGCCTACCGCGAGGAAGAGCATCTCCGGGCTTGCGGCTGCGACTGGCTTCGCCAGGTCGCGAATGAGGAACGACTCAGCGGAAGGGTTTTTACTCCATCGGAGATCCTGCAACGACGTCCGATCGGGACAGAGAGCTCGCCGCCACTCGAGGCCGCCCCCGCCCGGAGAGAGGTGCCGGACGGTACCCTCGAGAAGATCCGGAAAGCACTGCTGGAAGAGGATTTTGAAGAGATCGAAGGACTTCGTGATCTCTTGAACGACACGCTCGTTCTCCAGATCGCCGCTGACTGGCGACCGGATCTTCCCCGGGAAACCAAAGACGCCTATGCCGCCCTGCTTCTGGATCAATTCGCGGATTGCGTGCATCCGATCTTCCGCGACGCCCTGAACTCCCCCTGCGTGGAATCGCGGGCCTATGCCGTCTGTGTGCTCACGAAGGACTTTTCGCGTTTCAACGAAATGCTGGTGGACGGGGGGCTCGACGAGGAACGGGTCGATGCAGCGATCCGCTCATTGGAAAAAGCCGGGATCAACGCCTGAGCGCCGGGGATCACTTCCTTATCACCACGGATCGAGGCAGTCCCCGCCCCTGTTCCGCCGGATCAATCGGATTCTGCCGACGGTATTCCCGGGGAGTCATCCCCTTGATCCCACGGAACCGCCTGTTGAAGTTCGAGAGGTTGTTGAAACCGCATTCGAGCGCGACCTCCGAGACGGGCAGATCCGTCTCAAGCAGTTGCCGGCAGGCCTCTCCGATGCGGAGCTCGTGCACATACTCAACGAGGGTCTTGCCGGTGTTGGCCTTAAAAAATCGGCAGAAGGACTTCGGACTCATCCTCGCGACGGAGGCCGCCTGCTCAAGGGTCACCGTCTCCGATTTGTGTCGCCTCAGGTGACCGAGAACCTCGTCAAGACGCGAAATATCCCGTGCCTTTAGCGAGGGCGAAAAGGCCGGACTGGCAAGCGGGGTCTTTTCTTCGGAAACCGCGAAATGGTTGAGGATCTGGAGGAGCTGCAGAAAACGCTCGAAGGGACTCTGCGACTCCATTGCGAGGATCAACCCGGCCGCGCGGCGGGCCGTCTCGCCAAAAAATTCAAATCCCCAGCGCGCCTCGTCGAGGAATTCCCGCACCACCTGCATCTCGTGTTTGCGCAGCAGATCATCGCCGATCGACTCCCGCGAAAACTGGATGACGGCGAGGGAGGGATGCGACGGATCCGCCTCGTCCGGTTTGCCCGAATGAAGGGCATGAGGAATGTTCGGACCGTTCATGATGAGCGTGCCCCGACCGAGCCGACCGATGTGGTCACCCGAAAGAAACTCGCCCGCGTGATCTTTCAACGAGAGAAGAATGTCATACTCGGGGTGATAGTGGTAAACCGGCCAGATGTCCTGGTCGATTTTGAAGATCATGGCCTGAGAGGGGCCGGTGGGGATAAACTCCAACTGGGGGCGTGCCATGGCGGAATCGCGTGAAGTGGGCTGAAATCTACCTGAAATTTGGATTTCCGGCGACAATTTTGCAACAATCGTATCAGTTTGTGTCTCAAAGCGATTTGTGGGATCGACCGAAACGGAGGACGTTTCGTAGGTTCTTCCGGTCTCCCCCACTTTCCGATTCCATGACTCGCGGCCTCAAAATTTTTGCGTCTCTGTTTGCCTTCGTTGGTGCAGCACAGGCGGAGTTCGCGACACCGGACGAGGGTCTCAGGTTTTTTGAGGAAAAGATTCGCCCTGTCCTCGCGGAAAAATGTTACTCCTGCCACAGCGCCGACGCAGATAAGCTCAAAGGAGCGCTGCAGGTCGACCACCTCGAGCATCTCATCGCCGGCGGAGAAACGGGACCGTCGGTCGTCGCGGGTAAACCGGAGGAAAGCCTCCTCGTCGAGGCGATGAGCTACTCGAACCGGGACCTGCAAATGCCGCCGAAGGAAAAGCTCGCTCCGGCCATCGTGGATGATTTCCGCCTCTGGATCAAAGCCGGCGCACCATGGCCCGAAGAGCCTGTCCCTCTTGCCGGAGGCAAATCCGCCCCCGAGGCCTTCGATCTCGAAAAGCGACGCGAACAACACTGGTGCTGGAAACCTATCACCGATCCGGTCATTCCCGGGGTAAGGATGAAAGACTGGCCCCGCTCACCGATCGATCATTTTATCCTTCATCGTCTCGAGGAAGCCGGACTCCGTCCCGCCGGGCCTGCCGATGACCGAACCTGGCTTCGCCGTGTTTACTTCGATCTCACCGGATTACCTCCTTCGCTGGCAGAGATCGATCGCTTCCTTGATGACACTTCAACGGAGCGTCGGGAGAAAGTCGTTGATGAACTTCTCGCCTCTCCGCACTACGGGGAAAAATGGGCGCGCCACTGGATGGACCTCGTTCGTTATGCCGAGACCTATGGTCATGAGTTCGATTACCCCATTCACTTTGCCCATGAATACCGCGACTATCTGATCCGTGCCTTTAATGAGGATCTTCCCTTCGACCAGTTTGCCAGGGAGCACATCGCCGGAGATTTGATCGCGAAACCCCGAATCAACGAGGCGGAGAATTTCAACGAGTCCGTCCTCGGAACCGGCTTCTGGTTTCTCAACGAAGCAACTCATGCCCCGACTGATGTTCTTGCGAACGAGGCCGACCACATGTCGAATCAGATCGACGTCTACAGCAAGGCTTTCCTCGGGCTCACCGTGTCGTGCGCCCGTTGTCACGACCACAAATTCGACGCCATTTCAACCGCCGACTACTACGCCCTCACCGGATACCTCCACAGCAGCGCAAGAACCGAGCGATCGATGGACCCGGGCGGAAAGAGGGCAGCGGCGGCGGCGCGGCAGCGGGAAATTCTCACCAAAGCGGACGCAAGTCTCCCGGCACGTTCGCCCGTTCCTCCATTCGAAAAAAACCCCGTCGCCGGGCTCTTTGCCAACTTCGAAAACGGGGACCTTCCACCGGGCTGGTCGATTGTCGGCGAAGCGTTCGCTCCCACCGGGACTGGCGCTGGATTCACCCTTGAAGAGGGCGCCCTTTATACCACTCCGGGCACCGTCTCCAGCATCCGACTCGGCGAGGCCCACAGCGGCGCCCTTCGCTCGCCTACCTTCACGATAGAAGGTGACGAAATCCACGTCCGGCTTCGCGCCCGCGGCGGGATGATGCGTGTCGTCATCGACAACTATCACATGGCGGTGCACCAGCCCCTCCTCTTCCGTGGGACCGTCCACAAGGAACCCGACACCAAAGGTGCCTTCACCTGGATGCGGTTCGACGGGGACCTTACCAAATATCGGGGGCATCGGGCCTATCTCGAGTTTGTTGATCCGGGTCCCGGATATTATGAAATCGACGAGATCCGCTTTTCGAAAGAAGCCGGAACCGTCGATCAGGACAAAACCTCAGGGAACCCTTCCACAACGATTTCAAAAGAGGTGGAGGATCTTCTTGCCGAAGGACGCCGCCTCGCCGCCTCTCTTCCACCGGAACGATTCTCCCTCACCATGGCGGAAGGCACGCCGGAACGGGGCAACATCTATGTGCGAGGCAGCCATCGAAGCCTCGGCGGAGAAGTGCCGCTGCGTTTCCTCGAAGCTCTCGGCGCAAAAGAAGGCAACCGCCTTACCCTCGCCGGGGAAACGGTTTCCCCGAATAATCCACTCACCTCCCGCGTCATCGTGAACCGCCTCTGGCATCACCTCATCGGTCACGGCATCGTGGCGAGTGTCGACGATTTCGGACCCATGGGACAGTTGCCCACGCATCCCGAACTTCTCGACTGGCTCGCGGGCGACCTTGTCAAAAACGGATGGTCTCTCAAACACACGATACGGCAGATCGTTCTCTCGCAGACCTATGCCCAGGCCAGCGTCCCGCATCCTGACATTGACCTAACTATTCTCTCCACCGCCGATCCGACGAATGCCCTCCTGCACCGCATGCCGGTACGCCGCCTCCCGGCCGAGGCGATTCGCGACGGAATCCTCGCCGTCTCTGGCTCTCTCGACGCCACTCTTTACGGACCGTCCATTCCCACCCATCGGACTGACTTCATGAGCGGGCGGGGGGCAAGGGAAAGCGGACCGCTCGATGGCGGAGGACGGCGCACCATTTACGGCTCTATCTACCGCAATTTCCTGTCCCCCTTCCTGATGACTTTCGACATGCCGAATCCCTTCGGCCCCAAAGGCAATCGGGGGGCTTCCAATGTCCCCGCGCAGGCCCTTGCGCTCATGAACGACCCCTTTGTCATCGATCAGGGAAAAAGGTGGGCCGACCGTATCCTCGCCGACACCGGCCTTGAGGAGAGCACCCGCATTGCCCGCATGTACGAGGCCGTGACCTCCCGCGTTCCTGATGCGGAAACCACCGCCGCTCTCGCCACTTTTCTCAAGAACCAGGCCACGGTCTACGGAGCGAGCGACTCCCGCGCCTGGGCCGACCTTGCCCACGTCCTCCTCAATCAGAAAGATTTCATCTACCTGCGTTAACTCCGGCAATCGGCACGCTAGCCCCACCGCCCCCTCCCCATGCACTGCCACCAGTTCCATCCCCGCCAACTCTCCCGTCGCGACATGCTGCGTCGCTGTGCCATGGGATTTGGCGGAGTTGCGATGCAGGCACTTTTACATGAGGAGGCACAGGCGGGGACAGTCCGCACTAACAATCCTCTCGCACCGCGTGTTCCCCATTTTTCCGCGAAGGCCCGCAACGTCATCTTCCTCTACATGGACGGCGGCCCCTCCCAGGT
Source organism: Akkermansiaceae bacterium UBA2381 (assembly GCA_002344215.1). Lineage (GTDB taxonomy): Bacteria > Verrucomicrobiota > Verrucomicrobiia > Verrucomicrobiales > DEV007 > Arctic95D-9. The sequence goes on along the minus strand of DDSV01000002.1, from coordinate 49,971 downwards.
CGACACCTTCGATTACAAACCGCTCCTCGAAAAATACCACGGTCGCGATCCCCGCGAGGTCATCGGCGAGCTTGCGCCGACCCAGTTCGACAATGTGGGCAAAGTCCTCAAGAGCCAGTGGGCCTTCAAACAACGCGGCGAGAGCGGTGCCTGGGTGAGTGATCTGTTTCCCTATCTGGCCGACCCCGAAGTGATTGATGAACTCGCCTTCATCAAATCGATGACTTCGAAATTCTCCGAGCACACCTCGGCGAATTATTTCCTTCATACCGGCAGTGGTCTGCAGGGACGTCCCAGTATGGGCGCGTGGTTCGGATACGGTCTCGGAACCATGAATCAGAATCTGCCCGGTTTCGTCGTCCTCAACGGCGGACTCATTCCCCCGGGCGGCCTGGACTGCTTTGGATCCGGCTTTCTTCCCGCCGCCTATCAGGGATCGATCTTCCTCCCGCGCGACCAACCCATCGCCAACATCCGGCCGCAGGAGTCGAATCCGGAATTGCAGGTGAACAAACTGAAACTCATCGACCAACTCGACCGTTCGATTCTCGACGCGAGCGGATACGATTCCGAAATCGAAGGAGCCATCCAGAACTACGAGACCGCCTTTCGCATGCAGAGTTCCGTCCCTGAACTCATGGATCTTCGAGGGGAACCGGAATCGGTAAAGAAGCTCTACGGACTTGAGGCCGATTACAAGAACACACAAACCTTCGGACTCCAGTGTCTCCTCGCCAGGCGACTGGTTGAGAGAGGGGTGCGTTTTATCGAGCTAACCTGTCCAAACGGAAACGGGGATCGCTGGGACCAGCACGGCAAACTTTTCGACGGCCATACCAAGAACTGCCAAACCGTGGACCAGCCCATCGCCGCCCTGATCAAAGACCTCAAGCGCACCGGGCTTCTCGAATCCACGCTCGTCGTCTGGGCGGGCGAGTTCGGGCGAACCCCTTTCGCCCAGGGGGATGACGGCCGCGACCACAACCCGTTTGGTTTCACCGTCTGGATGGCGGGCGGAGGAGTGAAAGGCGGCGTCAGTGTCGGAGAAACCGACGAATGGGGTTACAAGGCGGTTCAGGACCGCTTTGAAATGTTCGACCTTCATGCCACCATGCTGCACCTTCTCGGGGTGGAACACACGAAGAGCACCTACCGGTTCAGTGGTCGCGACATGCGCCTGACCGATGTGCACGGACACGTCATTAAAAAAGTGCTGGGGTGAAATTTCCGCCAGCATCAGTCAAAATCTTGACGGGCGAATCGATTCCGTGCAGCCTTTACGGATACGATAAGTCTTTATTACTCCATGAACGCATTTCCCCTTTTCCGTGCTTCACTTCTCCTCGCCTTCATGTCGCTTTTCGGCTCAACCGTCCAGGCGGATCAGGACACTGACGCCATTACCCAGGCCACGATGCGTTATGTTTTTCAGGAGGCCGGTGTTGACGATCCGTCTGTCACGATTGAGAAAATCGTCCCCGGTTTCGCCCGGGTCGCCGTGAAATCCATTTCGGGAAAAACTGATCCTGCCATTGCCTATCTCAAAGGAGGGAACGGAAAATGGCAGGTTTTGTCTCTCGGGACTTTTTTTGCCCCTGAAGACCTCGCGGAAATGGGAGTTCCTGCTTCGCTGGCGAACTGATTTCGCCTCTGTTGCAGGATCCAGCGGGATTTAAAGCAGTTCCGGCGACTGGCGATGGGAGATCGATACCGCGTCTCCGGCGCTGGACGAGCGGTGTTGCCGGGGTAAAATAGCGTCCGTTATGCCTCGCTTGTTATTCTCCTTCCGAATCCCCGTTTTCACGACCGCCGCGGTCCTGGCCCTCTTTTCTCTTTCCTGCCCGGCGCAGGAAGCCGCGCCACCCGATTACCGGTTCCAGTTCGAGGTTCTTGCGGAGAATCTTCCGCAGCCTATGACGATGCAGGAGGCTCCGGATGGTCGTATCTTTTTCATCGAGATCGCCGGCAAAGTGAAAGTCTTCGATCCCACATCGAAACTCACTTCGGAGATTGGAGCTCTCACCGTGACCAACGCCCAGGAAAACGGCCTCCTCGGTATGGCCCTGGATCCTGACTTTGCGAAGAATCAATGGATCTATTTTCTCCATTCACCACCGGATTACGATGGTCAGTACATCAGCCGCTTCACGTTGAAAGATGGAAAAATCGACCCCGCTTCGCGCAAGGATCTGCTCAACTGGCCCGAGCAACGGGAACAATGCTGCCACCACGCAGGCTCTCTGCGTTTCGGTCCGGACGGAAATCTCTATGCCTCGACCGGCGACAACACGAACCCCTTCAAGGATTCCGAGGGCTACGCTCCCATCGACGAGCGCACTGACCGCAGTCCGTGGGACGCACAGAAATCCTCCGCCAACACCAACGACCTCCGTGGCAAAATCCTTCGGATCAAACCGACCCCCGAGGGCGGCTACACCATCCCTGAAGGCAATCTCTTCCCTCCCGGAACCCCGAAGACCCGCCCCGAAATCTATGCGATGGGCTTTCGCAATCCCTGGCGTTTCAACATCGATCCCAAGACCGGGTTCGTCTACGTGGGCGATGTCGGACCTGATGCCAGCAAGGATCTGGAGGAGCGGGGCCCCCGCGGTTTTGATACCGTGAATCAACTCCGCCAACCCGGGAATTATGGTTGGCCCTACTCGCGCGGCAATCGCGTTTACGTTGATTTCGATTTCACGGCAAAAACCCCCGGAACGATCTACGACAAGGGTAAGCCGATCAACCGGAGTCCGAACAACTCCGGCCTCACCGAACTGCCCCCGGTTCAGGCACCCCTCGTTTTCTATCCGGGCGGCGAATCCCTCGAGTTCCCCATCCTCGGTAAAGGGGGACGCACTGCATGCGGTGGTCCGGTATTTCACTTCAACAAGGAATTCGAGAAGACCGGAGGGCTTCCCGAACACTTTGACGGCATGCTCCTCTTCTACGACTGGCAGCGTCCGTTCATCCACTGGGCACGCCTCGACGATGATGGTAAGCTTCTTGAGATCCTGCCCTTCACCGCCGCTGCTCGTGTGGCGCAGGGTGATGACGACGCGAGCGGTCGCTTCCAGATCAAGCGTCCCGTCGACTTCTTCTTCGGCAAGGATGGAAGTCTCTATTTTCTCGACTACGGCGAGACCTGGGGAGCAAACGCCGATTCCCGCCTCGTCCGCATGAGTTACCAGCGCGGCAATCTCGCGCCCGTGACCAAAGCGACCGTGTTGCCGACCGCCGGACGCGAACCACTTGAGCTTTCGCTCTCCGCGACCGGATCCAAGGACCACGAGGGGGATCCGGTTTCCTACGAATGGCATCTCGGAGACAAGGTTCTTGCGACCGGAGCCGAGGCAAAGATAACGCTGACCGAGCCGGGAGACTTCCGCCTTGAACTGCTCGTGAGTGACGACAAGGGGGGCATCGGAAAGGCAAGTGTACCCGTCACGGTTGGCAACTCGGTGCCGGTGGTGAAATTCCTCTCGCCTCAGCCCGGTGACTTTTTCACCCCGGGAGAACCGCTCAGCTACCGTCTCGAAGTGAGCGATCCCGAAGACGGAAGCGCCGCCGGCCGCGAGGCGGAATTCTCGGTGCGCACCCTGGTCAGCTCCGCCTGGGCCGCCGCGGATGGAAAACTCAGCGACGTGGACCCGGGGCTCTCCCGCATGAAACAGTCAGATTGCTTCAATTGTCACGCCATTGATCAAAAGCTCGTCGGCCCCCCGCTGATGGACATCGCGAAGAAGTATAAAAGTCAGCCCGGGGCCATCGAAGTTTCCGTCGACCGGGTCATCAAAGGATCGACCGGCGTCTGGAGTCCTCTCCCCATGCTACCGCATGCGAACCACACCGCCGATGAGGTGCACATGATGGTGAAATGGATTTACGGTCTCGCCGATGGCAAAGCCACACCAACGGTGGCCCGCGGGATTGAAGGTCAGATCACTGCTCCCAAAGATAACAAGCTCGCCACGGGGATCATCGAAGCCACCTTTACCGATCTCGGGCGAACTCCGGCGGGCCCGCTCTCGGGCAAGGCGACGGTGAAACTGCGCACGCGCCGCCTCGAAGCGGAAAAGGCTGACGAACTGCAGGGACCAAAGATCCAGGGAAAGGTCATCGGGTCGACCGCTCATGAGCACAAGGTTCGTTTTGATTCCATTCCTCTTGGGGAAGTTGGAACGGTAAAAGTACTGGCCTCATCGGGAGGTGCGGGCGGCAAAATCGAATTGCGCTCCGGCTCACCTGAAGGAGCGCTCCTCGGCACAATCGAGGTCCCGAACACGGGAGGCTGGGACAAGTTTCAGGAGTTTAAGACCACGGTAGCGCCTTCTGCAGATCGAACTGATGTCTACCTGGTCTTCATCAATCCCGGCAAGGGAGGACTTATGAACGTGGACTGGGTCGAGTTTGCGAAGTGATACCGATCTGAAAATTGGCGAACCATTAGAAAGGTCTCCGGACCGTTCAAGGCGTTATGCTTGATTTCCCGATCTCGAGGGACTGCTTCACGATCGAATGAATGATACCGGCAGCCCGCTTACTCGCCCCCGGACCACCCATCTCTTCCTGAACCTTACGTAGCTGGCTTCTGACTTCCTCCATCTCCTCCGGATTCCCGAGGAGACGGAGGGTCTCACCGGCGATGTTGGCAGTGGTGCAGTGTTGTCCGATCAGTTCCGGAACGATGCGTTTACCCGCCACCACGTTGATCAGACCGACATCCGGAATCTCGATCATTTTCCGGCCGATATACCAGGTCAGGGCGTTCATCTTGTAAAGGATGATCATCGGGCATAGCAGGAGACCTGTCTCGAGAGTAGCCGTTCCGGAAACAACGATGGCAAAATCCATCGCGCTGCGAACATTATATCGGTAGGTGTCGACCACCTTCACCTGAATATTCGAGTCCGCGACCAATCGCTGGATCAGATCTGGATCCACTGATGACGCACGAACGATGACGAACTGGACATCGTTTTGCTCCGCCTGAATTCTTTCAGCCGCCTCGAGCATCAGCGGAAGATGGGTGGCGACTTCGCGGCTGCGGCTTCCCGGCAGGATGCCGATAAGCTTCTTTTCCCCATCAAACCCGAAGTGCTCGAAGACTTCACTTCGGTTCATGGTGAGAACCATCAGATCGAGCCATGGCGTCCCCACAAAACGAACGGGAATACCGGCGTCCCGCAGGAGCTTTTCCTCGAAAGGGAGAATGACCAGCGCCATGTCGATGCATCGGCTCATCCTGCCGAGCCGGCTGCGATGCCAGGCCCAGACCTGTGGAGTGACGTAATAGATGACAGGAATGCCGAGCTTACGCACCCGTTTGGCGAGTCGGAGGTTGAAGCCCGGATAATCGATGAAAACCACGGCGGCCGGACGGTTCTTACGGAGATAATCCAGGGTTCCGTAGAAGGCCTTATAGATACTGGGGAACTTGATAATGACCTCGGCCACACCAATAATGGCCAGGTCACGAACCAGGTTCAGGAGGATCTCTGCCCCGGCGCTTTCCATCCTTTCTCCACCGAGTCCGGTGATCTTGAGCCCGGGATAAAGAGCAAGCAGCTCCTTGACTAACATTTCACCAATCAGATCACCGGAGTGCTCTCCGGCGACGATAAAAATTTCTTTCGATTCACTCATCCGGACAGAGGTTTTTGGGGAGACAATTTAGAGAAAAGTCACCGGCAGCCGTCAGTTGCCTTCCTCTTCCCACTTCGCTTCGAAACCGAAGACAACGATTCCCTCTTTCTCCGCAAGCTCCAGGGTGGCGGCTTTGTCGATGATGAAGGTTTTTCCCGCCTCGACTGCAATGCAAACTCCTCCGGAGGAAGCAACTGACTTTACGGTATCGATCCCGATACAGGGAACATCAAAACGCGGATCCTGCTCCGGTTTCGCAACCTTGACGAGAGTCCAGCCTGCGCCGCAAAGTTTTCCCGTCCTCCTTAGCATCCTTGCAGTTCCCTCCAGCGCCTCCACCGCCACCGTTTCTTTCTCTCTCACGGTGATGGACTGCCCCACGTCGGCCTTTCCGAGCAACTTCGCAATCATGATTCCAAACTGGATGTCAGCAAGAACCGCGGCACCCGGCTTCCTACTGGTCATCGGACCGGCTTCGGCCAAATCTTCTTTGTTAAACATGGTTGAGTCCTGCAAATAAATTCCCGCGCTCGCAAGTTCGTCGGCTGTCGCTCCCAGGAGTGAGCCCCCCCGTTTGTCTGTTTTCCTCAGGCGCCAGTACCAGACTCTGATTCCCCGCCAGTCAGGGAGGTATCTCAAAACACGATACGGAGCATATGCCTTACTTTTCTCGATTTTGCCAACCATTATAGCCCGGCTGACATGGTGCTTCCGGAGATTTTTGATCCATCCCCCCATGCGTGCGAGGGCGACCCCATGGTATACGTCGACGATCTCCTTCAATTCGGAGTTCACATTATCTTCGATGCCGACACAGACAATCCGGTAACCGGCGCTCTTCATTCCTCTCGCGACAATAAGCGGAAGCCGGTCGGCCCCGGCAATCAGTCCCATGATTTTCTCGTCGCTCATTTTCTGTTATCTCTCCTAAAACGCCAGTTCCAGCCGCCCTGTTTTCCGTGACGATCTAAGTGGCAGTCCTCTGCCATAATGCCAGCCGGAGTGTTTCTCATTCCGGGCGTATTCCCTGACGTGCCGCCATTTTCGCAAAAATTCCGCCGAGCTTCAAGAGTTCCTGAAATCCGCCCGCCTCGACAATTCTTCCCCCGGAGAAGACTATGATCCGATCCATACAGGAAAGCGTCGAAAGACGATGCGCGATACTGATGACCGTTCGTTTATCCGCCAGACTATCAATGGCAACCTGAACCTCAGCGTCCGACTGGGAATCCACAACTTTCTGGACTGAGGAATACGCATCGGGATCCATTCTTGAGGCGACCAGATTGGTGCCCCCGATATATCCTGCATTACTCGCGGCATAAAGCATCCCGAAGACAACTCCCAGAGCCAGGCGTTTCCAGTATCGAATGAAATGCGGAAAACCGAACTTTAGGATGCGCCGAAAGTGATTCATCAGATGACTCGGTCGGTTTGGATTCGGAGATGCGTTTACGTTTCAGCCAGGAGGGACTGATACACCTTGACGAGCTCCCGCGCCTCGTGCCCGATGGAGTGATATTGCTCCGCCCGCGCTCGCCCCCGCCTTCCTGTCTCCAGTGCGAATTCCGGATCGGCAAGAAAAGGTTCAATTGCCGCGGTGAGTGCTTCCTGGTCCTCTACCGGTACCAAAGTGCCGGTCGTGCTGTCGCTGACGATTTGCGGCGAGGCACCGGCGCGTGTGGCCACCACGGCTGCTCCGCTGGCCATCGCCTCCAGAGTCGTCAACCCGAACCCCTCCGACCTCATCGGAGCCACATAGAGCGTCACCGCCTGAAACCATCCGGGGACTTCCTCAAACGGACGCACCCCCAGCATGAAGATCCTGTCCTCGAGTCCGGCATCAAGAATCCTTTGTTTGAGCCCGGCAACAAAATCCCTTTCATCGGCCGCTTCGAGTCCAGTGACCACTGCCGTCCAGTCCGGGAAACGCGGGAGAAGATCTATCATCGCCTGAACAAATAGGTCGGTTCCTTTTTGCTCCCTCACTCTTCCGAACACTCCCACACCGTATTTCCCGGGGAGGCCCGTTTTTTTCCAGGCATCCTCCTTGCGATCCGGGGGACAAAAGCGATTCAGATCAACGCCGTGGGGGATGAGAATGGACGGCCGCCGCACATAGGAGGCTGCGATTTCGGAAGTAGCGATCACGACGTCAACCCACCGGAGCATAAAGTGAGTGAAGGCGGCAAGCTCTCTTTGAGCCGCGCTGGTAAAAACGATCTTCAGAGGCTGGCGCAGGAAATATTTCAGGAACAACGCAATGAGCATCTCATTGTTGCGCCTCGCATGGAGGACCCGTTTCCTGCCCCACCCCCCGAGAATACCGGCAAGATAAGAGAACCTCGGAATGCTGTCAGGCAGTCCGGGACCACAACTGGCGATCCGGCACTCCTTCATCTGATGGGGCAACAGTGCAATAATGGTCGAGGTCACGCCCGTATGCCGCCCGTGAATGTTGGGCGCGACAATATCGACATCTTTCAGACTGATTTTCATCGGCATTCTGCAAAACACGGAAAGTAGGGACAGCGGGGCGTTTTCAAAGAGGGGCGCAGCGCCCGACCTGTTCTTCCTGCCAGGAAGAAGGGGGCAACGACAGGGGAAAGCGAGACACTAGTTTTCGGAGGACGGGGAAGTCGAGCGGTATTCTTTGCCAATTTGGTTCTGTTTCCAGGGTGATTACCCGCCATCCGGGGCTATCGCTCCGATGACCCGGGCTTTGAAGTTTCGGCTGTTTTCCTCGAACCACGCCCTCGCAGCCTCACCAAGATGCCGCTTTACCTCTCCGGGCATCACTAACAAATCCTCAATTACCGCCTCAAGGTCCCCGGGCCGGGCACGATAAACAGTACCAAGATGTCTGGGCTCCGAGCTTGAATAAGGCACGAGCACCCCGCGATCTGCAGAAACCAGTTCGTTCATGGGTGGCGCGTCGGTCGTGACGACAAGGGCACGACAGGAAAGCGCCTCAGCGATGTAGTGTCCCCACCCTTCCGATAATGAGGGACACAAATGAATACCGTGGCAATTCTGCAATCTCCTCAATTCATCATCATTCAGATACCGGCCGATGAGATTGACATTTCCTGGAACCTGCTTCGGTGCATTGGAGGGATGCTGCACCACCGTGAGCCGGGGCCACTCGGGATGGCAGCGCCATAATTCAAGGAGCAGACTCGTGTTCTTCATCGTGCTCTTTCCGGCCAAATGAAAGAAGGTCCCATAGTCGGGTTCCGCCCCGGAAAGGATCCGGTCCTTCGAAGTAAACCCGACGTAAATCACTTTCCGGTGCAGCTGGCTGAAGACCGCCTCGGCGTGCCGGGACTTACACCAGATTTCGTCCATCCTTTCGAGGCGGGCGATGAGACGCTTTGGAAAACGTTCCTGATTCGGAATGAGTATATGCCGGTCAGCCTTGCGCAACCACCATCCTGGAGCCACCCGCTCCAGGTGAAAGGCCGCCTCCGCCACATGTTCCCGAGACAATCCGTCGAAGATATTTTTCAGGCGGGGGACCTTTACCAATACTCCGCATTCGTTGAGCACTTCGGACAAGAGTTCCGAGTCCCTATCAAGGCCTGCACCGTTTCTTCTTCCCAGGATGAGGGCCGTTTTCAATTTTTTACCCCGGCAACTGTTTGCAATTCTCATTGAGGGTGATAACACCCGGCGTCACGATTCGGAATCGGCCTGATTGGCCCCGCCTGACTGCGCTGGAGCGGCTCCTTGCAACTGCCTGAACCTTCCTCTGAACTGATTCGCCGTCCTATTCCTGATGCAGCCCCGGTGACAAGAGCCCATTTCCCCCGAATTAGTTTCATTAATCGTTTACCGGAGAAAGTGATAACTCCGAAAATCCGGATTCGCAGAGGAAATTACTTTTCTTCCAGCTTTGTTTCCAGTCTTCGCACCCGCTGAATCAGTTTCGGAAGATTCTTCAGGGCAGCCAGGATCCGATAATGCTCCCGGGCATCGGTGGAGGGAGTTCCAGCGACCGCGGATCCCTCCTTCGATATATCCCGTATTACGGCGGCCTGAGCCTGGATTTTCACTCCGTCAGCGATGCTCAAATGCTGGGTAATTCCCGCCTGCCCCCCGATCATGATGTTTTTTCCCAGTCGGGTTGATCCGGAAATTCCTGTCTGGGCGGCAATTACGGTATTTTCCCCGATGTCCACGTTGTGGGCGACCTGAACAAGGTTATCGAGCTTTACCCCGCTTCGGAGATGCGTGGATCCGACCACCGCCCGATCAATGCAGGTATTCGCCCCTATCTCCACGCTGTTCCCAAGGACGACATTCCCGGTCTGGGGCGTTTTCCGATACGTTCCGTCTGCGAGAAGTGTAAAACCAAAACCGTCGGAACCGATCACACATCCGGAATGCAGGATGCAATTGTTTCCGATAATACATCCACGATAGACGGAGACATTTGCATGGATCGTTGTCCCGTCGCCGATTTGAACACCGTCTCCGATATGGACGCCCGGATAAATCGTAACGTTGTTCCCGATCCTGACGTCATCACCAAGATAACTGAAAGAACCTAGATAAAAATTCTCTCCATGAGTGGTATTACTGCCAATATGGGTGTTTGCCTCAATGGCAGGCTGCTTCTGCCGGTTCTCCATGGAACTGCAGAATTCCACCAGCTTGTGGAAAGCCTCGTAAGGTTCCTTGACCCGGAGGATCGCCCCAAAATTCGACGAATTGCAGGGCAGAACCTCATCACACAGAAGAATCCCTGCTTTCGCGGAGTGAGCGTAATGGTAATACTTTGAACTCCCCAGAAAACTCAGGGAACTGGGATCAGCCTCTTCAATCCTCGAAAGTCTCGAAACCTTTACTTCCGGATCACCCTCAATTCGGGCACCCAGTAAGTCGGCTAGCTCTTTGGCGGTTATCTCCATTAAAGGATCAGGATTCAGTTAACTTGTCGACAATAGCGCTTTCCGCCGTAACGGGAAATTGAAAAGACTCAAACCATTAGAATCATTTGCTAATAACCATAGCCACCCTAATTCACGGCTGGTTTCTTCAATCGGGGTGAGTCCGTGCGGCTGGGAATCTGGCTTGAAATCCGGAGCTTTTGACAACTATCTACCCCCGCTCGTCAGAAACGCGATCAGATTCCCGATCTCCTCTTTGGTGAGAGTATCAAGGAGCGCGGGGGGCATCGGGGAAACCGGCGATTCCTCCCATGATCTAATCTCAGTCTTGGCGAGGGTGTGCAGTTCCGCCGGAGCAAACGGATTCGTGGCGAGGGTGAGAGTCGACTGACGGAAGTCGTTCTGGACGATTCGGCCCTGCAAAGTCGATCCGTCAGTTTTGGTCACGACGACATTTCGATGGACCTCGGCCACCACCGCGGAGGGATCGAGAATGGACTCAAGCAGGTCCCGGCGGGAGAATCGGCTGGCCATGGTGGTCAGGTCCGGCCCGACGGGACGTCCCGTCGTCCCGCAAACATGGCATTTTGCACAAAGCGCCGCGACATAGAGCTCCCGACCGCGGGCGGCATCCGGAGGTGATCCCCCGCCAGAGGCGGAGTCAAGGTCAGGAAAATCCCCGATGGTCCAGTGCTTCACGAACGGGCGCGGCTTTGGTTCGCCGTCTTTGTCCTCCGGAGGCGCCGCAAGAAGGGTGGTGAGACGTTCCCGCTCCGGCACCCCTGAGATCCTCCCGAGGGCCATCTCCTCAAGCGATTGGAAGAACGCAGCCATGAAACGATCGCCGTAGGAGAAGTGTTTTGCATGGGCAAGTGTCGTGAAGAAAAGTTCGCTCGTTTCCTCTGTCCAACCCGCCTTGGCGCCGGCGAGGACCTCGAGGTAATGGAGCCGGTCGAGTTGGTTTTCACTCGCCGCAAAACGTTCGAGCGCGTAAGTGATCGCATCGGAAGCTCCCAGAGCAGCAAGGAGCCGGGCCCGCTCACGGTGGACCGGCTCCGCCAGATCGGGAACGAGAGAGGCAAGTTGCGACTCCACGAGGGCATGATCGGCAGGCGACTCCGGCATTCCGGCAAGTTCGTGGATCCGCATCAGGGTAAGCTTGCCGTGGCGACCCGTCGCCGGATCGTAGACGAGCGAGGCAGCCTGTCGGGAAAGGGCGACACGATCCTCGTCTCCTCCGGCCCGGGCCAGGGCAAGCTTCGCGGTCAGCCCTCCGGAATCCGCTCCGGCGGCCAGGGCCCGCTCCCGCCAGGCCGCGACGGGCTGCCACTCAAGGGCCACCCGGGCAGCGTTTCGAATCCAGGGATCGGGACTGGCGAGATGCGGCCAGGCAGCTTCGATGGCGGCAGAATCATTCCTGCCGTGGAATCGCTCAAGCGACTTCCGCAACTCTCGTGCTTTCGCGGAAAAGGCGATCCGGTCAGCGGCCTGCTTGCCCGGAGCGACCGGGGCGGGGACCTCCCCGGTATACCTCACACGGAAGAGGGCTGATTTTGTCTTACGTCCGCCCGTCACGAACCACATCGCCCCTTTTGAGTCAAAATCGAGATCGGTCACGTTGAGGGGACGGCCCTCGAGGAAGATCCCGCCGCTCCCGAGATAACCCGCCCCGTTCGGGTTCAGATGGACCGCGACAATACGCCCGTAAGCCCAGTCGAGGGCAAAGAGCGCCTCTTTCCAGGGAGAGGGAAAGGCGCTTCGGGTGCCGAATTTCACCGCCGTCGGGGAGCCACGGCCCACTTCAAACGGGCTCGGAACGCTGTCAGGAGCATAAATCGGAAAACTGCGTGTATTGCCTCGCTCCTGGTGCCAACCGTAGTTCGCCCCGGAGACGAGATGACAGATACGTGTCGGGTGGTAAAAAGGCAGACCCACATCTCCCTCGTTGTCGGCATCGTAGGTGAATGCCTCTCCCTCCGCATTGAAGGCGATGCCATAGGGATTGCGCAGTCCGCGGTTCATCGCCTCCCAGGTGACTTTCCCCGCCTCGTCAAATCCGATACGAATGGAATGGCCGAGTTCCGCAGGGGCTCCCCCTTCGGGACGGGCCCGGCGCGGCGAACCTTCCGGAACGGCGATGTTGTCCCCGACGATGGCATACAGAGAACCCTCATGCACCGCCAGCGCATTGCGCCCGTGCCCCGCCCCTCCTTCGGTCGTCTGCACCACAGCGACTTCGTCGAAGCGATCATCCGCGTCGGTGTCGCGCAGGGAGTAGAGCGCCTTTGAGTTGTTTGCGTGGGCGTATAAAGTATCACCAACCCAGGCCAACCCCCGGCATTCCCCCAGGGTGTCCTCGACCGTTTCGGCTGCCACCACTTCGTTCCCGTCCGGTGACAAGGTCAGACGGAGGATTCCCTTCTGCTCTTTTCCAATGAGGACTCGTCCCTGTTTATCAAAGACAAGGCTCACCCAGGAGTCCTCCCCTTCCCCGGCATCCCTGATTTTCTGGATCTCGAATCCGGGAGGCAGGGGGGACAGATTCGCGGAATCAGGCTTTTCGAGCGCCTCTTTCCACTGATTATATTCGGCAAAGGGACTGACGTCAGGAAGGCGGTTGAGGGCCCATCGGTGAGCATCGACCGGACCGCAGGATTGGACGTTCCCTCCTCCAACCTCCGCCCACGAGGCATCACTCCTGATAAGCTGCGGTTCGCCCGCCTCCGCCGCGATCTCCAGCGTCAGGGCGAAGGCGGAAGGTCCCTCGACGCCTGTTGCCATCACCGAGATGACATTCTCTCCGCCGGTCAGCCAGCGGGTCACCTCGACCTGTCCGGGCGGGTCGTAGGGATCCAGATCGAGCACCTTGCTGCCGTTCAGCGATACCTGCAATCCCGCGAAGTCCGCCGTCGCCCGCAGGGTGGCACGACTGGCTTTTCCCGAAAGCGGGAACGATCGGGAGGCGCTCATCGTTTCCGACCCCTCGCGATTATCCCCGGCCTTCCATATCCAATCAGGTGGCGGAGGACTGCTCTGTGCAATGCAGGTGGCGCCAAAGACAGAAAATAGCGAGCAAAGGAAAAAGAAGGCTTTCACGGAGTTCCATCAAAGCGGAGCGACCCAAAAAAGGCGAGTCCTCTCAGGAGGCGCAATGACGGGCCGATACCGGGCAAACCGTCTCATCTCTTTTCCCGTCCGGACGCGATCGGCATGATTCCCATCTCACGGGCGTCGGCGACCGGGATCAGTTCGTAGTCCGGCTGCTCCTCGTCCTCGAATGCTTCCGCGTTTTCATCGAGGGTCTGGGTGCCGACACCGATCGCGGCGGAGAGGACCTTGAACGATTTCTCGTGCGGCGTTCCGACGAGTGACTCCGGCACTTCGATCTCATCACCGGCTTCGCCGAGATCGGTCTCTCCGAGCATGGTGGTTTCGAGTCCGAGGATGACATCCTCATCACCCTCCCCGAGATCAAACGCGAGGAGGCAGTGTCCGGGCACCATCACAAGATAGACGTTGAGCCCTATCTTTCGCAGAATCGAGGCCATCAGGACCGTGCCGTCCACACAGTTCGCCTGCGTCGCATCGATTGAGTCGTCGAGAAAACGGACCGTCTGACTGTAGACCCACTTGCTCGGAGTGGTCGTGGAAATGTCGCTGTATTTGATGCCGCGCTTCTGCAGCACATTCCAGATCGCGAAGACCTGGGCGAGGACTTCGTCCGGATCCCCTGATTGATAGCCGGTGAATCCGGAGATCACCTTGGTCTGAAGGGCCTCTTTGAGAATGCCATCGACCCAGGGATGATTCTCGTTCACATAGGCCGCGAAAAGTTCCGAGTAGCTTTCGAACTCGGTGCGTTCCTCGTCGAGGATCACATAAAAGGGACAGTCGTTGACCGACCGGATCGTGAACGTTTCCGTCTGCACCGGGAGTTCCTCCCCATCGACCGTGACCTTGAAGGTGGCGGAGACAGGACGCTGTTCGCGGTTTTTATGGAGAGCATCGAAGTTCCACGCGGCCTTCGGATAAATCGTCACCTCGTCCGCATCCCAGTAGATCGTACCCACCCAGACCGAGGGATTGAGGAACCCGTCGATGGTCATTTCGACCCGCACCTCGGAGTCGGCGGCCACATCGTAAAGGCTCACTCCGACCCAGCCGTTTTCGTCCCCGTAGACTGCGATTTCGCCGTCCTCGAGCTCCGGATCGTCCTCCGTTTTCCAGTCTTCTGCGGTTTGCACCTCACCGTTCCAATCAACCGTGGTGGTTGAGATGAGGGCGCTAGGGAAGAGATCCCGCTCCGTGAAACAGTAGGGATAAAAAGAGGTATCGGCGGCCTCGGTGGAACCGACGAAACAAAGGAGGAGAAAGGTAAGTCGGATTCGCATCCGCCACCTATCGACGAGATTGCAATCGCGGCAAGAAAATGGATCGGCTCACCCCTTTTTTTCAATCACCGCGTAGGCGTTGTGATTGTGAATGGACTCGAAGTTCTCCGCCTCGACCCGATACCAGCTGATCTTCTCCTGCGCGTCGGAAGCCGCCGCAACATTCCGCACAAGATCCTCGACAAAGACAGGATTGTCGTAGGCCCGCTCGGTAACGTGTTTTTCATCGGGCCGCTTGAGCACGCTGTAGAGCTCGCAACTCGCACATTTTTCGACGAGGCGGATGAGATCCTCGATCCAGATCGGTTCGCCGGAGAACTTGACCGCATAGGTCACGATGCCGCGCTGGTTGTGGGCTCCCCGGGCGCTGATCGCCTTGGAACAGGGGCACAGAGTCGTGACCGGCACGAGCACGGTGACAATGAACTCCTGCTCTTCACGGGAGGCATCGACGTCGAAGATGACTTCGTAGTCCAGCATCCCTTCCTTACCGGTCACGGGAGCGGGTTTCTTGAGGAAGAAGGGGAAGCGGAACTCAACGTGAGCCCGCTGGGCATTGAGTCGTTTGAGCAGTTCGGCTGGGATGCCTGAAATGGTGTGGACATCGAGCGAGGGACCGTGCGAATTGAGCACCTCGACAAAGCGGCTCATGTGGGTGCCCTTGTATTCCTTCGGCAGATCGACCGCCATGGAGATCGTTGCGACGGTGCCCTGTTCGGAATTCGCCTTGTCGCGAATCCGGAGCGGATAGCGGAGATTCTTCACCCCGACCCGGTCGATCGCGAGGTTGCGGGAGTCGGTCTGGTTCTGAATGTCGGTCAGATTTTCCATGAAATAAAAAAGCCCCGGGGGCTACCCGGGGCTTTCAAAAGGGAATTACCGACCGGTAGTCGGACTAAACGCCCTTACCACGTGGGGTTCAAGTGCCACTTGGAGGCAAAAGGCTCCAGTTCGGCCCGCATCGGCCAGTGATCCGGCTGGGGATCGAGGCCGTCATGGCGCAGACTGGCTCCTTTGAGCTCCATGCAGCCCTCGTTATTGCCGATCTCCATGACAAATTTCACCTCGTCCGGAGTCAGCGTGACATCCGGCAAAGCCGCGAACTCGGCCACTTTATCCTCAATGGGACGGGCTCCTTCGCCGGCCTCCTGCATGAAAGTGGGACCCACCGACTTCACGGGGGCCTGGCTCAGGTTCCAGGCACAGGCGAACTGCAGCATCGTGAGACCGTATTTTTCGGCAATGGGACGCATCTTTTCGAGCTTCTCGTTGCCGTGCTCGATCCATCCGGCCGGACGATAGGTGCGGTGATCGCCGTCTTTGAAAAAGTGACCCGGCTTCACGTCGTCGTGGAAGATTCCCCCGAAATCGACCACCCGCGCGAGGATGTCGACGCCGAACTCGTTCGCGATGGGCAGGACATAACGTCCCGGCCACGGCTCCATCGGATTGAGAATGATCATCGCCGAGGAGATGTGCTCGTGGAAATTCTCGATACAGTAGGCCATGTCGATGGCGAACCCGTTCGCCGGACCGGGGGCGATACCCGTCTCCTTCGTGAGGCCGTGTTCACGCAAGGTGCCCATGGCTTCCCAGACCGCCTCGGACGAGTAGCCGATGGAATCGGGATTGTGGAGCATCACGATGTCAAAGTGGCTGGTCCCGCAACGATCGGCACAGGCCCGGGTCGCGCGCTGCAGATACTCCGCATAGCCGTCGGGACCACGAAGGTCGGGATCGGTGAAGCGCGCATAGCCTTTCGCCCCGGCGCGAATACCGTCGTAGATGTCGTGCCCGATCATGGCGACGAGGCAGTAGCTGTCGCGATCAATTCCGGAAAGGGCTTCGCCGAGGAGCTTGTCACCCTGTCCGATGCCATAGACATCCGAGGTGAGGAAAGTGCGGACACCCTGATCGTAGGCCTGACGGGCCAGATTTTTCCACCGGTCCTCCTCGAGACGCTGACCAAAGTGCATAAACCGACCGCCGCTCCAGGAGCCGAATGCTGTTTTCGTGAGATTCATGGGAAACCTGTCGCCAAAAACTGCCCCAACGTCAAGAAGCGCAAGGACGCGGGCGTCGTTTGAGGCAAAAAGTGCGTTTCCTTGGGCAAATGGGGCGGGGCGACACTGCAAACCATTTCCCATTTACCAACCCCGCCCCGCCATGCCACAGTGAGTCATGGCCAAACTGTCCGCTCTGGCGAAAAGCCGTCTCTACGCCAACCTCGAAAAATATGCGCGGTCCGGCATGGGGATGGAGAAGGCCTGTGAGTCGCTCCTCCAACAGCCGCGGCTTTCCTCAAGCGAGCGCCGCATCTACCGCGGCCTTCTCTCCGGCCTGAAGAGCGGCAAATCCATCGGTGCCTCGCTCGGCGCGTCGAGCAACGTGGTTTCGCCGCTGGAAGAGGAAGTCGTCACCGCCTCGGAGGCGGGCGGACGGCTCGACAAGGGTTTCGGGCACCTCGCCGAATACTTCCGCCGCATCGACCGGACGAGACGGAAGATTTTCAAGGGCCTCGCCTACCCCATCTTCCTGATCCACCTCGCGGTCCCCGTTTCAACCCTGATGGTGGCCGTTTCCGCCAGCTTCTCCCTCGACGGAGAGGGCACCGGAGCCGGCTACCGGGAGGCCTTCCTCAACAGCGGGAAAAACATGCTTCTGGTTTACCTCCTCGTCCTGCTCGCCCTGCTTTTCTTTGCCCTCCTCCACCGTCTCGGACGGACTTCAGCCTTCATTGATTCCCTTCTCTGCGGAATTCCTCTGCTCGGAAAGGCGCGACGGGCAGTGGCGATGGAGCGATTTTCACAAGTCTTCGAGATCTTCCAGCTCGCCGGGCGAACCATGAGCGACTCCCTCGACGGAGCCGGACGCGCCTCGGGGAGCGGGCGAATCCGGAAGGCGAGCCGGTCCGGAGCTAGGATCGTGGCGGGCGGAGACCTGCTGGCGACGGCACTTTACGCCTCACCCGGAGCCTTTCCCCACGAGTTTGCCCGGGGCGTGGCCGCGGCCGAGGAGGCAGGCCAGTTGGATCGCGAGATGGCGGAATGGGGACGCTATTATTCGGAATCCGCCGCCGAGGCGATGGATCAGCTCGGCGAATGGACTCCGAAACTCTTTTACTGGGCGATCCTCCTGCTCGTCGCCTGGCTCATCATTCGCGGAGCCCTCGCCTACCGTGACATGCTCATGAAGCTGATCGACGGAACCTTTTAGCGCCGGAGACGGCCGGAGAAATCAGGTCGACACCGCCCCTCCGCCTGCTACCTTAGAGCCTTTGACCCCCGGAAATCCGACGCGGGGGCACCCTGTCCGGCATGAAGATTTTTGCCCCCAAAGAAACCGACCCGATCGAGACACGCGCCTCGCTTGACCCCGCCGCCGTTCAAAAACTCGTCGGCCTCGGTGCCGAAGTGATCGTCGAAGCGGGTCTCGGAGCGCGTTGCGATCATCCTGACTCCGCCTACACCGCTGCCGGAGCGAGTGTCACGACCGATCGTGCCGGTGCCCTTGGCTCCGCCGACCTCGTCACCCGGGTCCGCAAACCTTCACTCGACGAAATCGGACAACTCAAGGCCGGAGCGATCCATATCAGCTTCCTCGATCCTTTTAACGAAAAGGATCTCATCACGAAGTTCGCCGGCCAGAAGGTCAGTTCGATCAGCCTTGAGATGATTCCGCGCACCACTCTGGCGCAGAAGATGGACGCGATCAGCTCGCAGGCGAACCTCGCCGGCTACGTGTCCGTGATCATTGCGGCCAACCGGATGAATACCATTTTCCCCATGATGATGACCCCGGCCGGGACGATCTCTCCGGCCAAGGTCTTTGTCCTTGGCATCGGGGTGGCCGGTCTTCAGGCCATCGCGACCGCGAAACGTCTCGGTGCGCGCGTCACCGCCTTCGACGTTCGGCCCGAGGCCCTCGAACAGGCTGAGTCCCTCGGAGCCAAGGCCTTGCGCATCGATCTCGGCGACACGAGCGGCACTGCTCAGGGTTACGCGAAAGAACTCACTCCCGAGCAGCTTGAGAAACAAATCGCCGCCCAGGCCAAGGTCTGTGCCGAGAGCGATGTGGTCATCACCACCGCCAAAGTTTTCGGTCGCAAGCCACCCATTCTCATCAAGGCCGATGTCGTCGCCGGGATGAAAAACGGCAGTGTCATTGTCGATCTCGCCGCGGAAACGGGTGGAAACGTCGAGGGCATCGTCCCAGGCGAGGAAACCGTCACCGCCAACGGCGTCAAGCTGATCGGCCTCGCGAACTTTGAGGGACAGGTTTCCAAACACGCCTCCCAGGTCCTCGCGGCCAACTTCGCCAACATGATCGAACATTTCTGGGACAAGGAGGCAAAGACCTTCAAAATTAATCCCGCCGATGAAATCCAGAAAGGCTGCCTCATCACCCACGACGGAGCCATCGTCCACGAACGTTTCAAAAGCTAAACACTACCACTACGGCAGGCGGAGCGCCTGTCCTACAAAACTTTAATGCTGAGACTGTAGGGCGGGCGCCTCGCCTGCCTCAATTACCCCGATCACCGATTGTTAGCCGCCCCTCACCATGGAAATCCTCATCCTGCTCCTCTTCGTTTTTGTCCTCGCCGCTTTCCTCGGATTCGAACTGATCCAGAAAGTCCCGAGCCAGCTCCACACCCCGCTTATGTCCGGCTCGAACGCGATCTCCGGGATCACCGTGGTCGGTGCGATGATCGCCGCCGGAGTCGCGGAAGGTGAGTTCGGCAAATGGCTGGGATTCGCCGCCATTGTTCTCGCGATGATCAATGTCGTCGGTGGTTACCTCGTCACCGACCGCATGCTCGGCATGTTCAAAAAGAAGGGCAAGTGACCCTACCCCACCCTGTTTAGCCTCAGACCTGACCCTCTTTCCCCGCCCTCCCCACTTTCATGGAAATACTGATCGATCTCGCCTACATCGTCGCCTCGATCCTCTTCATCTTCGGGATCAAGATGCTCGGCAATGCCTCCACGGCGCGCAAAGGCAACCTCCTCTCCGCCCTCGGCATGCTCATCGCGGTGGTCGCCACGGTCTTTTACAAGGAGGTCGTCGACTATCCTCTCATTCTCGCCGGTCTCGCCATTGGCGCGGTCATCGGCTGGATCTGGGCAATGAGGGTGCAAATGACGGGCATGCCCGAACTGGTCGCCCTGTTCAACGGCTTCGGCGGCCTTGCCTCCGTGCTGGTCGGTTGGGCGGAGTTCGAGTTCGGCAAAAATACCGACCCGGTCACTCAGATCGCCATTTACTCCGCCATCCTCATCGGCGGAGTCACCTTTACCGGCAGCTTCATCGCCTACCTCAAACTCGCCGGGAAAATGAGCGGTCGTCCGACGCTTTTTGCGGGGCAAAAGGCGGTCAATGCGGTGCTCTTCATCGCGCTTCTTGCGCTCGGAGTCGTCTATGTGATGACCGGTTCTGCCTGGTCGCTCTATGTCATCATCGTGCTTTCCCTCGCCCTCGGCGTCCTCGGCGTCCTGCCCATCGGCGGCGGCGACATGCCGGTGATCATCGCTTTCCTCAACAGCTTCTCCGGTCTCGCGGGTGCCGCGGCCGGTTTTGTCATTCTCAACAAGGTGCTCATCGTCGCCGGCTGTCTCGTCGGCACCTCGGGCATCATCCTCACGATCATCATGTGCAAGGCGATGAACCGCACCTTCGGCAACGTCCTCTTCGGCGGATTCGGAGCGGTGGGCGGAGCCACCGGCAAAGCGGTCGAGGGTGAGATGAAGGGGATTTCCATTGAGGATGCCTACTACGCCCTCGAAGCGGCGCAGAATGTTGTCTTTGTCCCCGGTTACGGCATGGCCGTGGCCCAGGCCCAGCACGCCGTGAAGGAACTCGGCGCTCTCCTCGAGAAAAACGGGGCTGAGGTTCGCTTCGCCATCCATCCGGTCGCCGGTCGTATGCCCGGCCACATGAACGTTCTCCTCGCCGAGGCCGATGTGCCCTACGAGCAGCTCTGTGAGATGGACGCGGTCAATCCGACCATCAGCCAGGTCGATGTCGCCATCGTCATCGGAGCGAACGACGTCGTCAATCCCGCTGCCGGCGACGACCCGAGCAGCCCCATTTACGGCATGCCCATTATCAATGTGCACGAGGCCCGCACTGTCTTTGCACTGAAGCGGGGCAAAGGCAGCGGCTTCTCCGGACTCGAGAACGCTCTCTTCTTCCGCGAAAACTGCCGCATGATCTACGGCGACGCGAAGGAGACGATCACCGGACTGGTGGCGCAGTTCAAGGGGTGAGCTGACGATAGGGCGGCCACTCGCGCCGCGGAGGTGGGGATATCCCGTCCCTTTGTCACACCCGTGCAGGGCGACGGCAAGATACTTATAGATATCTGCCCCCAATGCCATGAACACGAATCTTTCTGTCCGAACCCGGTTCGCCGCCCTCCTTCCCGTTCTACTTCTCCTTTTGACGTCCGCCTCTCCCGCCTTCTCTCAGCGGGGTCTCACGATACCGGCACGATCCGCAAGTACCACTGATGACGACGTCAGTGGAAATACCACGACTCCCCCGGTTGTGCCGGTCGCCCCTTTGAACTCGTCGCTCTCGGGCAATTCGAGCCTCTCCCGTGCGATGGTGCCGACATCTCCCCCGGGACAGGGAAACATCGAATCCCAGTCCACACCGGTCTCAGACCCGGCGCTCAACACCAATGTCACTGCCGTCCAGCGCGTTGATGTGACTCCGCCTCCCATGGATGTGGCAACGATCAAACGTCTCGCCGAACTGAGGAAAGAACTTCGAGTTGCCGAATCCGCGACGAAGGCTCGCATCAACCTCCCCTCGGACGATCTCTTCCCCTCGGACGACAACAGCCGGATCGATCCGCTGGCTGAGCCTGTATTAGCAGGAGTGGTCGAGTATCTGGAGCGCACCTTGAAAAAGAATGTCACGATCAAAGTTCTCTACGTCCCCGGCGAACCTTCCGCGAAAGAGGCGGCCTGGTCCCGGGCGCTTGTCCTGATCGACTGGTTGAGGCAGAACAGCTCACTCGATCCGAACCTCCTCAAGGCATCGGCACCGGAGGAACTGAGCAAAGCGGCTCCCAAAGCCAACGCCACCAGCATCGGGGAAACCGAATACGTCAGCCGGATGGAGCTGCACCTGGAGTGAGCGGCGTTGCCTCTCTTTTGAATCCCTAACGGCCTTTTACTGAGGAGATAATCCCCTCCGCCGTCTCCTCCTGCAATCGCAACTGACCGCAGGCCGCATCAATGTCGTGGCCCTTTTCGCGGCGCAGGGTCGCGGTGACTCCGGCTTTTTTGAGGACGGCGAGAAAAGCCTCCTGCTGCACCTCGGAGGGTCGTTTCCATTCGAGCCCTTCGACGGTGTTGTAGGGAATCAGGTTCACCTTCGCCTCCATCGCCCGGGCGCGTTTCGCGAGAATCTCGGCCTGTGCGAGGTGATCATTCACCCCCTCGATAAGGATGTATTCAAAGGTGATCTTCTGCTTTTTGTGATCCCGCCAGGTCTCGAGCGCTTCGAAGAGCCGGGGGAGCGGGTACTTCTTGTTCACCGGCATGATCTTGTTCCGCACCTCGTCGGTGGCTCCATGGAGCGAGATCGCCAGACGGATCTGCATGGGAACGAGGGCGAGCTTTTCAATCTGGGGAGCAAGCCCGCTCGTCGAGACGGTCATATGGCGGGCGCCGATGTTCATGCCCCACGGAGCATTGAGGATTTCGAGGGCCTTGATCAGCCGCGTCAAATTGGCGAGCGGTTCGCCCATTCCCATAAAAACGAGATTGCAGACCGACTCTCCGGCCTCCTCCTCGGCCGCAAGAACCTGGCCGATGATTTCCTCGACTTCGAGGTTGCGGGTGAACCCGGCCAGTCCGCTCGCGCAGAACTTGCAGTCGTAGGCGCACCCGACCTGGCTGGAGACGCAGAGGGTGATACGATCACTCTGTCCGCCGTCAAAATGGACGTTGGCCGAAATTTTGACCGTTTCGACGAGGCGTCCGTCGTGGAGACGGAACAAAAACTTCCGCGTCGTGTCCTGAGATCCGGTAAGGCGGACCACGGGAAGCCGCTCGATGGAAAAGGTCTTCGCCAGTTGCTCACGCAGGGCCTGACTAAGATTGGTCATCTCGTCCCAACTCTTGACCCGCTTTTCAAAGAGCCACTGGACGATCTGTTTGGCCCGAAAGGTCGTCTGCCCGTTCGCCCCGGCCCACGCGATCCAATCATCAAGGGTCATGCCAAAGGCAGAGGGAAGTCTGGGGGAGGTCTCCATTATAGTCAGGAGGCTAACAAACCACGGATTAGCCGGGTTGGAAGGTTCATTTTGACCGGACGCTTCAACTTCGATCCATCCCCCCAGGCCTGAGACCGATTCTTTTTAGGATTCTTCGGCTGAATTAGATACGGGAAACCCCATTCCTTTCCTAAATTGTAAATTTTTGCAAAAATTATGGTTTATCTGTTGATTAACCATAATTTTTATATTAAGATGCAGTATGGAAATGCTAAATAATAGACTTCTCACCGTCGTGATCGCTTCCGCTATGGCTGCGATCTCCACCTCCGCATTCGCTGGCCCGGGTTTCCGATTCAGTTCGAAGGCTCCGATCTCCACTCCGAAACCAAAGCAGCACAATGGCTACTTCTTCGGATACGGTGGACACGATTTCGGATCCTCCTACAACACAGTAGGTGCGTTCGATCAGACCGATCCGGACTGGGTCCTGAACTGCCCGGTCGATCCGCTTCTGATCGATCCGAACAACGTGCCAATCGATTTCAGCCTTGATGAAGGCTGGACCGCTGGTGGTGGTGTCGGTACTTACTCGGAACTGTTCGGTGGTAGCCGCTTCGAACTTGAAGGCTCCTACACCAGCAACGATGCGAGTGGAGTGATCTATTCCGGATTCGCCCTTCCCGCCAACATCAACATGACAACCAAGGCTGCCATGGTGAACATGCTCAAGGAAGTCCCCATGGGCCGTCTTACCGGTTACGTTGGCGCTGGTGCAGGTTACGCCTGGACCACGATGGACGGAGATATCGACACGATCCTTTACAGCAGCACGGATAGCGGTTTTGCCTGGCAGTTGATCGCCGGTGTCGACATCCCAATCACGGAGCGTCTCGCCCTCTTCACCCAGTATCGCTACATGGTGTTGTCTGAGCTGACCCACGTCACCGACTTCGGCGACTTCCGTCAGACCACCACCGATGATCCGGCCAGCCACGCGGTCGTTTTCGGTGCCCGTGTCTCGTTCTAATCCCCTTCCCAACCCCGAAACAAGCTCACTTTAGCTTCCAAGTCCTGTCTGCGGAAATGACCGTAGACAGGGCTTTTGCTTTGTACGTAATTGGTCCCGCTTTGAACTATCAGGAATCTCTCGACTGGCTCTACGGAACCCAGACCTTCGGCATCAAGCTCGGACTGGAAAACACGACCCGGCTGCTTGACTGCCTTTCGATCCCGCCCGGGATAGAGGGGAAAAAAATCATTCATGTCGCCGGAACGAACGGGAAAGGATCCGTCTGCGCCTTTTCGGAACGGATTCTCCGCGATGCGGGCTTGCGGACCGGGTTGTTCACCTCACCCCATCTGGTCACTTATCGGGAGCGCATCCGGGTGAATGGCGGAGTCGTCAGCGAAACCGCCGTCGCAGAAGGTCTCTCCGAAATTCGAGAGATCGTCTCGACCTGGGAGTTTCACCCGACCTTTTTCGAAATCAGCCTTGGATTGGCCATGCAGATTTTCTGCCGTGAAAATTGTGAGGTCATCATCCTCGAAACCGGAATGGGAGGACGCCTCGACGCCACCAATGCGGTGCCCTCGGATGTCAGTATCATCACTTCAATTTCGCTCGATCATCAGCAGTGGCTCGGTGAAACCATTCGCGAAATCGCCTCCGAAAAGGCAGGCATACTCAAACCGAACACTCCCGTCGTGATTGGCAATCTGCTGCCGGAGGCGCGCGACGTGGTCGGGCGAAAAGCCCTTTCTCTCGGGATTCCCTGCATCGAAGTCCACCCGATTCCGGAGGAGTGGGAGCTCGGGTTGGCGGGGCCGCATCAGCGGGAGAACGCCGCCCTCGCCGTCGAAGCCGTTTGCCGGGTGGCAGGCGACCGTCTTACTGAGCAGGGTATACGCCGTTCCCTCGCCGACACCTTCTGGCCGGGTCGGTTCCAGCGCCTCGCCGACGATCTCATCCTCGACGGTGCTCACAACCCCGATGCGGCGGAAGTGCTTCGCCGGACCTGGGAAGAGTGCTACCCCGGAGAAAAAGCCCGCCTCGTATTCGGCGCGGTCGCCTCAAAAGATGTTGCCGGAATCTTCAAGGCGCTTCTTCCGGTGATCGAGTCTGTCATTCTCATTCCGGTGAAGTCCGAGCGGCGGCTCTCCCTTGACGAAATGAGCGCCGCCCTCATCGACGCGGGAGGAACCGGGATCCCGGTCGACACCGCCACCACCGTGCATGAGGCGATCGAGCAATCCCGCCGCCTCGGTGGAAAAACGCTCGTCGCCGGGTCCCTGTTTCTCGTGGGCGAAACCCTCGGGCTTTTTCGCGGCGAATCGTTTGAGATCAGTCTTCAGTGATCCCTCCCCGCCCGCACCGTTAGGCGGACAACGGTTTCGAATTTTGGACTCGTCAAATCAGTTCATCCGCGAAATGATTCCGCCTCCGTCGGTCCCAAGCCTTCATCCTCCACGCTCGAGGTCCATCATCATGAAAACCCTCTACAAGTTCAGCCTCACCGCCCTGGTTCTCCTGTCCCTCCCTCATTCCCCGGCTTTGGCCCAGGACAAAAAAATCGCGACGCCGCCACCGACGTCTCCTCCCCTGATCGCCACAGAGATCAACCAGCTTCCGAAGGGATCGGAACGGCTGGATCTGTATCTCCTCATCGGGCAATCGAACATGAAGGGGCGCGGCACCATGCCGGAAACTCCGCTGAATTCGCCCTCCATCGCGATGATGCATCTGAAAAACGATGCCTGGTATCTCGCCCGTCATCCCCTTCACCTCACGGGCGACCCGCAAACCTTTGCCGGTCACGACAACGCCGGGGTCGGCCCCGGATTGGCGTTTGCGGAGGCAATGCTGGCCTCGGATCCCTCCGCCCGCATCGGCCTGATTCCCTGCGCCAAAGGCGGATCGGCGATCAGTCTCTGGGGCAAAGAAGGGCCCCTTTACCTTGAAGCGATCCGACGCGCCAAACTCGCCCTTTCTCAGGGTCCCACCGGGAAAACCCGCCTGCGCGGCGTCCTCTGGCTTCAGGGCGAGGCCGACGCGCGGCCGGGAAAAATTGATGTCTACGCCGCCGCGCTCGGCAATCTCGTGGATCGATTGCGTTCGGATCTGGGCGACCCCGACCTGCCTTTTGTCGCCTGCACCATCGGTGAGATGAAGCCCGACACTCCGGAGAACGACAAGGCCGGAATCAATCGCCTTCTCCTCGATCTCCCGAAGCAACAGCCCGGCACCGCCTGTGTGGATGCCCGGGAACTCAAAGGCCACATCGGTGACGGCGTTCACTTCGACACCGCCAGCCAGGAGGAGATCGGTCGACGATATGCGGCGGCTCTTCTAAAACTGAATCGCGACGAGGCCCCTGTGCCCTCCCCGGAGACCACCGCCGGTGTCTGGCCGATTGATCGGCTCAAGTCCGAAGTCCCCGCGTTCCGGATCGAGGACAAAACGGCCCGAATCCAGTCGCTCATTTACGAAGGTGAACCCGTCGCGGGCAAAACGACCGAAGTCTTCGCCTTTTACGCCTCGCCGAAGACGATCGGAACCGCAGGGGAAAATGAGACCTTTCCGGGCATCGTGCTCATTCACGGAGGAGGAGGCACCGCCTTCTCCGACTGGGTCTGGCTCTGGGCAAAGCGGGGCTATGCCGCCATCGCGATGGATCTGTCAGGACACCGTCCGCCGACTGCCCGCTTCGATGACAAGGGGGAAAAGATCGCCGATCACGGTCACAAGCGCGAGGAACGGATCCGGCTTGAAAAAGGCGGACTCGACCACGGCCATGGGGAGAAGTTCGACTGTATCGGTGGAGAGATCGACAACGACTGGCCCTACCACGCGGTGGCAAATGTGATGAAGGCCCACACCCTTCTCCGGCAGTTTCCCGGAGTCGATCCCGAGCGCACCGCCGTCACTGGAATCAGCTGGGGAGGTTACACCACCTGCCTCGCCGCCTCGCTCGATGACCGCTTCAAGGCCGCCGTGCCTGTCTACGGATGCGGATTTCTTCATGAGGGTGAGTCCGTACAGAAACCTTCCATCGACAAACTCGGCGATCGCCGCGACGCCTGGATTGCCGCCTACGATCCCTCGAGCCATCTCGGCAAGTGCATCATCCCGACCTTCTGGGTCAACGGCACCCACGACATCCATTACGTCCTCGACAGCTATGCAAAATCCTATGCTCTTGTGAAAGGACCGACGACCTTTCGCATTCAGCCGCGCATGGTTCACGGACATCCACCCGGATGGGCTCCCGCTGAAATCGGGATCTACGTCGATTCATTCCTGAAGGGGGGAGTTCCGCTTCCCGCCGTCGGAGAAATGACCGTCGAGGGAGACACCGTCACTGTTCCTTTTGAATCAAAAACAAAGATCCTCAAAGCCGAACTGCACTATACCTCGGCGACCGGACGGAGATCGGATCGCGAATGGCAAAGTGTCGCGGCAACGATCGAGGAGGGAAAAGTCATCGCCAAAGGTCTGCCGCAGGAAGCCAATACCTGGGTCGTGACCCTGACCGATGAGCGGGGTGCGATGGTGACGAGTGCGGTGGGGATGAGGTAGAAAATCCACTGATGAGAGATCCCGCCACCTACATCGCCCTCTTGTTCCTCGTGATTTCGATTCAGACCTTCGTTTGGGCCATCGGGAGGTATTCGCTGGAGCTTGACTGGTGGAGGACCGCTCCGATTGCCTTCCTGCTTCTCTATGCTCTTCCAGTCACCATGGCGCTGGGTGATCCCATTCCCGCAGTCATCGTGTGTTTCGTGATCTCCGCCATCCTCGTCTGGGCATTGGCCGAATTCTTTTACGAACCGGATCTGCGGCAGCGCATCGCGATGGCCACGGTTCTCCCGATCTTCGGGATGGTCGCGCTCCCCCTTGGATTCTTCCTGCGCAGGACTATTTTCGGGTATTAGAGCCAGCTCACCGCAACGCCGCCCGCGCCTCCAGAAACGCCGCCTTGAGCTGCCCGTAATCCGTCGTCACCGGAAACTGGGGGAACTCATCGATGACATTTTGCGGAGGGCAGAAAAGGATGCCGCGATCCGCTTCGCCGAGCATACTGGTGTCGTTGTAGGAATCACCCGCCGCAATGACCTTGAACTTCAGTTCGTGGAAACGTTTCACCGCCTCACGTTTCTGGTCGGGCATACGGAGGTGATAGGCTTCGACGCGGCCGTCTTCCGCAATGCCGAGACGGTGGCAGAAGAGGGTCGGATATCCGAGCTGACGCATGAGCGGTTTGGCGAACTCGTAAAAAGTATCGGACAGGATAACGACCTGAAACTCGGACTTCAGCCAGTCGAGGAACTCAAGCGCCCCGTCGAGCGGGCCAAGGCTGTCGATGACTTCCTGAAGGTCCCCGATCTTCAGCCCGTGCTCGTCAAGGATGCGGAGCCGCTGCGTCATCAGGACGTCATAATCGGGAATGTCCCGCGTCGTCGCGAGGAGGGCGTCGATTCCGGTTTTCTGCGCCACATTGATCCAGATTTCCGGAACAAGGACACCTTCGAGATCCAGGCAGGCAATTTCCACAGTCGTATCAGGGTTGGTTCGGCTCACGTTTTCACCGGTTCCGGCGTGAATTCAATCGGATTCCCTTGATTAATGGACAAACCTCGCCTTCATCAAGAGACCCAACCCTCTCAAGATGGCGACCCAACCCTCTCAAGTCCTCGGTGTGATCCCGGCCCGCTGGGGCTCAACCCGCTTTCCCGGGAAACCCCTGCATCTCATCGCCGGGAAACCCCTCGTCCAGCACGTCTGGGAGCGCTGTCTCGAATGCCGGGAGCTCACCCGAACGACCGTGGCAACGGATGACGAGCGCATCGCCGCCGCCGTCGAGGCCTTTGGCGGACACGCCACGATGACCCGGCCCGATCACCCCAGCGGAACCGACCGGGCCGCGGAAGTGGCGTCCGCCTTTCCCGAAATGTCCCATATCATCAATATTCAGGGCGACGAGCCGCTCATTGATCCGGGTTTGATCGATTCGCTCGCGGCGGCCCTCCTCGCCGATCCCGCTTTGCCCATGATTACGGCGGCCAACCCCCTCCCCGCCTCGGATCCGATCCTCGGCGACCCGAATGTGGTCAAGGTCACGATCGACCGGAACGGGCATGCCCTTTACTTCTCGCGCAGCCAGATTCCGCATCCGCGAAGTGTTCCGGATGACCTGATTTATTACCGTCACAAGGGGATTTACGGATTCCGCCGGGACTTCCTTTTTGACTTCGTCGCCTGGGAGCCCTCACTTCTTGAGCGCACCGAAGGCCTTGAACAACTGCGTGCTCTGGAGAACGGGGCAAGGATTCGTGTCGTTTTAACCGGGGATACCTCCCCCGGCGTTGACACTCCCGAGCAGGCGGCGATACTCCACGATTTGCTTTCACAATGAAGTATATCTTCGTCACAGGAGGAGTGGTCAGTTCGCTCGGAAAAGGTCTCGCGGCTGCCGCTCTCGGACAACTGCTGGAGCGTCGCGGTCTGCGCGTCCTCATGCAGAAGTTCGATCCCTATCTGAATGTCGATCCGGGGACGATGAGTCCCTTTCAACACGGCGAAGTCTACGTCCTCGACGACGGAGCCGAAACCGACCTCGATCTCGGCCACTACGAGCGTTTCACGAGCGGTCGCCTTTCCAAGCTGAACAACATCACGAGCGGTCAGGTCTACGAGACAGTGATCAAGAACGAGCGCGAGGGCGTTTACCTCGGCGCGACCGTGCAGGTCATCCCCCACGTCACCGACGTGATCAAGAACCGCATCCACGAGGTCGCCCAACGCGACGATATCGATATCATCATCACCGAAATCGGCGGCACCACCGGAGACATCGAGGGATTGCCCTTCCTTGAGGCGTTGCGCCAGTTCAAGGACGAAGTCGGCCACGAGAACGTTGCCTTCATCCACACCACCCTGGTGCCTTACATCAAGGCCGCCGAGGAACTGAAGACCAAACCGACCCAGCAGAGCGTGGCGAAGCTGCGCGAGATCGGGATCACTCCCGATGTCATTCTCTGCCGCGCCGAACAACCCATCGATCAGGACGTGCGGAAAAAGATTTCCATGTTCTGTAACGTGCGCCCCGAGGCCGTCATTCCCTTCCTCGACGTGTCGGGCACCATTTACCGCGCCCCGCTGAACCTGCACGACCAGCACCTCGACGACATCATCTGCGAGCGTCTCGGCCTCGTCACGAAAGAGCCCGACCTGCTTGAGTGGCGCAACATGGTCGACCGCATCGTCAACCCCAGTCACCACGTCAAAATCGGAGTGGTCGGCAAGTACATCGACCTCAAGGACGCCTACAAGTCCATCTACGAGAGCCTCACCCACGCCGGCGCGGCCAATGACACTCACGTCGAAGTGGTTCGGATCGATTCAAGTGATATCGAAGAGTTCGGCGCGGCGAAGTATCTCGACGGCGTTTCCGGTATTCTTATTCCCGGCGGCTTCGGAGACCGCGGCATCGAGGGCAAGATCCAGGCCGCGCAATATGCCCGTGAAAAGGGCATTCCTTACTTCGGCATTTGTCTCGGCATGCAGATCGCGACGATCGAGTTTGCCCGCCACGCTTGTGGAATGGAGCATGCCCACAGCACCGAGTTCGATGAGGGAACCCCCCATCCCGTCATCTGCCTGCTTGAGGATCAAAAAGCGATTCAGGGCAAAGGCGGCACGATGCGACTGGGCACCTGGGAAACTAAGATGGCACCCGGAAGCCGGGCCGCCGCCCTCTACGGGAAAAACTCAGTCAACGAGCGCCATCGCCATCGCTACGAACTGAACCAGAACTACCTTCCGCTCTATCTGGAGAAGGGACTCAAACTGGCCGGAACCTCGCCAGACGGCAAGCTTGGTGAGATCATTGAGATCCCCTCGCACCCCTTCTTTATCGCGGTACAGTTCCACCCCGAGTTTCAGAGCAAACCCACCGCTCCGCACCCCCTCTTCAAAGGGTTCGTGGCCGCGGCGCTTGAGCACCGCGGTTGATTCAGCCTCCTCCGGGGGCGGGCTCTAGGCAGTCACCAATCCGCTCCGCTCGAGGAGCGCATTGAGCTCGGGATCGCGTCCCATGAAGTCACGGAAGAGCTTGGCGGCATCATCGGAATTTCCCCGGCTGAGGATTTTATCCCTGAATTCGCGTCCGACTTCCGGACTGATCACTCCGGCTCCGGCAAAGCGGGTGAAGGCATCCGCATCGAGGACTTCGGCCCATTTGTAGGAGTAATAACCGGCCGCATAGCCCGTCGCACTGGCAAAGAGGTGGGTGAAGCGCCGCGCCATCGTCGGAGGTGAGGTCGCGAGACGCATGACGTAGCCGTCAAGAATATGCCAGACGACCTCGTCGAGGGTCAGCGTCTCGGGCCGCTCGAAATGGTTGATGTGCAGATCGAGATCCATTTTTCCAAAGGCAAGCTGCCGCATCTGGACCATGGCGGACTGGAAGTTTCTCGCACCGAGCATCTTGCGGAAGAGTTCCTCGGGAATCGGCTCGCCGGTCTCGTAATGCTTCGCGAAGAAATCGAGACTGGTGCGCGACCAGCAGAAATTCTCGAGAATCTGGGAAGGGAGTTCCACAAAATCCCAGACCACCTTCACCCCGTTCAGGGATTTGATTTCGACCTCACCGAGGAGGTGATGAAGAAGGTGCCCGAATTCGTGAAAGATCGTCTCAACTTCCCGGTGGGTCAGAAGAGCGGGCTTGCCCTTCGATGAAGGCGTCAGGTTGCCGCAGATCAACCCGAGGTGTGGTTCGCGCGGCCTGCCCTCAAGTTCGGGCGAACCGGTTCTCAGGTAGTTCATCCACGCTCCACCGCGCTTCTCCTCGCGCGGATGCCAGTCGGCATAAAAGGAACCAAGATGCTGGCCGCTCTCCGCGTCATGAAGCTCATAGAACTTCACTTCGGGATGCCAGACTTCGACCCCGTCACCTTGCGGAGTCTCCCCGGGCTTCGCGTAGACCACTTCCCGCTCAAGGATTTTGAATCCGAAAACCTGTTCCGTCAGACGAAACATGCCCTCGATGACATTCCCGATCGCGAAGTAGGGACGGACTTCCTCTTCGTCGAAGTGGTAGTTTTCCTTGCGCAGCTTTTCCGACCAGTAGGCCACGTCCCAGGGCTCGAAGAGGCCCTTCCACTCCGGTTCATGCTTTTTCCGGAAAGCATCCAGCTCCGCGATGTCCCGCTTGAAATAGGGTTTGGTCCGCTCCGCGAGATCCTCAACAAAGGCCAGGGCGGCCTCGCCGCTGCCGGCCATACGCTCTTCGAGAACCTGATCCGCGAAGTTGGCTTTGCCGAGAATTTCGGCGCGCTCGTGTCTCAGTTTGAGAATCTCCCAGATGAGTTCGGTGTTATCGAATTCACCGCTGAAGCCCACCGTAATGCTGCCCTTCCAGATCTCCTCACGCAGGGAGGCATCATCCGCATACTCCAGCACCGGAAAATAGACGGGGGCTTTGAGCGTGATCCGGTAGACAGGTGCCTCATCGGATCCGAGCCCTTTTGCGGCGGCCTCTCCTCGGAGAACCGAAAGCGCGGTCTCCGGCACACCCCCGAGGCGGGAGTCATCCTCCAGAACCAGTTCCCAGGCATTCGTCGAGTCGAGGACGTTCTCCGAGAACTTCTGGGTGATCCTCGCGAGTTCGGATTGGACCTCCTCGAGGCGCTGTTTTTTCTCCTCGGGAAGTCCGGCACCGCTTCGGAGAAAGTCCTTTACCGTTTCATCGAAGAACCGTTTCCGAACGCCCTCCAGTCCCAGCGCTTCCTCGGTGATGGCGTAGGCCTTGATCCGGTTCCACAGGGAGGCGTTCAGAGGAATGCGCGAGTAAAACTGCGTCACTTCGGACAGCATCTCGTTGTGAGCGGCCCGCAATTCATCACTGTTGCGGACCGAATCGAGGTGACCCACCCGGCCCCACGCGGCGGAGAGAAGCTCGGTCGACTCTTCCAACTCGAGCAGGGTGTTCTCGAAAGTTAATTCGTCGGAATCAAAGGGGGCGGAGAGCAGGTCGATCTTCTCCTGAGCCAATCGCAGGGCCTCCTGAATATCCGGAACAACCGCCTCGGGAACGAGCTGAGACCAGCGAATGTGAAAATCGTGATCCAGAAAAGGATGGGCTGCTTTTGACATGCCCGATCTTAATTCGATGACTCGCAAGGTAAAGCGAATGCACAAAAAAATTCGAGTCCGGAGTCCCGCTTTCGGGATCCGCTACGCTCCCCTTACGGGTGCCGCAGCCCTGGCGTCTCCGTGCTGACGAAGCAGACAGAGCACACCGGCGAGGGCGCACCAGATCGAATCAGCGATCAGGGAATTGCGGAGAAACATCCACGCCGGCGGGGAGAACCCGGGCAATCCCGTCGTCTGACTCTGCCACCAGCCGGCGGCCGACATCTCATACCCCGGCCACATCAGCCAGCTGTAAGTATTGGCGATGACGTAAAAAAAGACGCCGGAAAAAAGCGTCCCGCACCAAAGGACGGGCCAGATCCGATCCGAGCGACCGGCCAGTCCACCGGCGTAGGCGACGAGAAAATAAACGGCGGCCGACATCGCGGTGTATCCGCCGATGCCTCCAGCGCCATGAAGCACCCCGAGAATCAGATCACTCACCAGCAGCATGACGACGGGCAGCCACCAGCAACGGGATCCGAGCAGCATGGCTCCACCAAAGGTCACCGCCATGAGCGGCGCGGTGTTTCCGAGAAATCCGAAATACGAGGCAAAGACCCGGTATCCGACGGTAATCAACACGAGGAGAAGCACCTCCCAAAGGGGAAGCACGTTCACTTTTATGTTCGATTCGCGGTTCACGATAGCAGCGTAGGGGACGGGTAGAAAATGGCAACCCCGGAACGAAGCGGGGTCACCTCACGCGAGGGCCTTCAATTTCTGAACAATGGCGTCTTTCATCATGATGCCGGTCTTGGTTTCCTTGACCTCGCCACCCTTCATAAAAATGAGGGTCGGCACGGCACGGATTCCAAACTTCATCGCAAGCTCGCGATGGGCCATCACATCAACTTTCGTGACTTTGGCGCTGTCACCGACTTCGGCCGCCACCTCATCGAGGACGGGGGAAAGCATCTTGCAGGGTCCACAATGCTCGGACCAGAAATCAATGATGACCGGCACCGCCGCCTGCTCGGCTTCGGCCGCAAAATTTTCCGTGGTAAGATGAACGATGGAGGGATGTGACATGATCTGAATGATTGAGTTCCGCGGAGCCCCGGCCCCTGACGGTTTGACTAGTTCCCCCATTTGAAACGGAGGAGCAAGCGGGAATTGCCCGATGACACAGAGATTACGCTCCCTGCGATTCGGGCGCACCGATGAATTGCCTGAGGCCTCCATCGGAAAACGCGAAGTGAAGCGGAGCCCTGCAGGGATGCCTGAACGCAATCAGGTGCCCCGCCCCGTTTCAGGGTCGGGAGCATCCGGGTGGATTCCCCATTTCACGTTCAGGTGGCGATCACCGGGACCGCTGAAGCCCTGAAACGATCAGCTGCCTGCGCTCATTTTGGTCACCAGCTCGATGGCCAGAACCGCAAGGGCGAGGATGAGAACAATGATGGCAAATGGCATAAGTCCGGATTCTTCGTATTCTTCTTCCCATTCCTCCTCTACCTCCTCGGCAGTGGATTGGATTTTGGGCTGTTTCGGGATTTCCCGCAAGGGAGCTTGAGCCTGACCCATAGGCTGGGTCTGACCCATCTTGACGGTCGCTTGCGGAAGAGGTTTTACGCCACCGGGCTGAAGCGGGGTGGTCGATTTGCCCACGGGGCCGGGGCCACCGCTTCCAGGCGCTTTCGCGAGAGGAATGGTCTTTGCGCCCACAGGCGAAAGGCCGGCCGGTGCGGCGGGAGGGGCTGCTGCTGCCGGTGGTGGTGCCACTGCCCCAAGCGGGACGGTAGGCGCACCGGGAGGTCTCGGGGGAGCTGCCGGGCCGGGCTGAGGGGCCACACCGCCAGGCGCGGGAGCAGACAGGGGTCGCGGCGGCGCCAGGGGACCGGGCGCTTTGGCAAGAGGGATCGTTTTTGCACCTGCCACCGCGGGGGGAGCCGTGGGAATCCCGGCAGATGGAGCCGGAGGTGCCGTCGGCGCAGGCGGTGCCATCGGAGCACTCGCCATGGGCGCGGGAGGAGCCGAAGGGGCGGAGGTCGGAAGCTTCACGGCGCTCGGAGGTGCCGGAGCGGAGGTCGG
Organism: Akkermansiaceae bacterium UBA2381; assembly: GCA_002344215.1. Lineage (GTDB taxonomy): Bacteria > Verrucomicrobiota > Verrucomicrobiia > Verrucomicrobiales > DEV007 > Arctic95D-9. The sequence continues at coordinate 14,583 of DDSV01000002.1, read as the reverse complement.
AACGGAGGGACCTGACATGGGGACCGGGACACGGGCGGCCGGAGCGGACGCACCTCCAATGGGAGCGGTCGTCGGACCATCGGTCGGCAGTGGTGCCGTTGCTTCAATCGGGTCAGTGTTCGGAGAGGGAGGAATCGGACCAGTGGCGGCAACACCAATAACGGGAGCTGTCGAGGGACCTCCGGAGGGAATTGGCGCGGTCGAGCCTTTAGGAGCGACCGGTCCCGAATCATCGGGCTGCGCTCTTAAACTGATTCGAACCGTTTCCTTCTTCAAAGGCACCGTCGAGGTGCTGACAGAAGGCTTGGGTGGAATTTGATCACTCATACAGAAATAACTTTTAAAAAGTCCAGACGCTGATTAAGGCCTCGAACACTCGTTGATGTCAAACGCATAATCAATTTCGCGCATGGAATCCAGTCTTTTTCTCATCGACGAGTGCTGGAATTTTCATAGCTCTGCCACCATAGTGGTCTCCTAATGCCGTTTCCGGGTTCGCCATCCGCCCTCCTTCAGGAATTGATCCGCATTCCAAGCGTCAATCCCGACTGTGCTCCGGGACAAGGGGCGAGCGGTGAGATGGCCTGTGCCGTCAGGGTTGGCGAGCTCCTGCGAGCCTGTGGAGCAGAGGTGACGCTTGAGGAAGTCCTTCCCGGCCGCCCCAATGTGATCGGCCGTTTTCCGGGAGGAAAAAAGAATCGGGGAATACTTCTCGCCCCGCATCTCGACACGGTCAGCGTCCAGGGAATGTCCATCGACCCGTTCGGCGGTGAAATCCGGGATGGAAAAATTTTTGGCCGCGGCGCGTCGGATACCAAGGGGACAATGGCGGCAATGTTGTGGGCTCTGTTTCAGATGCGGGAAAATCTCAGCAGAGTTTCCTCGCCGGTGACCTTTGTCGGCTTGATGGGCGAAGAAGCGGATCAGCCCGGTTCAAAGCACTTCGCCGCACGACACGGGGCAGACTACGAATTCGCCGTGGTCGGAGAGCCGACCTCCCTCGAGACCGTCCACGCCCACAAAGGCTGCGTCTGGCTGGAAATTTCGGCGGCGGGTCGTGCCTGTCACGGATCCACTCCGGAGCGGGGTGAAAACGCGATACGGAAACTGCTCCCGGTCCTCGAAGAACTTCTCGCCTCGCTCGAGGCACAACTCCCCGCCTACCGCGATGCTGTCCTCGGCTCCCCCACGGTCAGTTTGGGCATGATCCAGGGAGGCAGCAGCCCGAACATCGTCGCCGCCGAGTGCCGGGCCACGCTCGATTTCCGGGAAACCCCCGCCCTTCATCAGGCCGGAGGCAGTCGGCGCCTCGTCGAGGATTTTCTTGCCTCACGAGGACTCACTCAGTCCATTTCCGTGTCCGTGCTCGGTGATTCGTGCCCCCTCCTGACCGATCCCGGCACGGACGGGATTCTCCGTCTTCAGTCCATCGGCTCAACCCTCACCACGGCACCCTGGTTCTGCGACGCGGGACGCCTCGCCGAGGGCGGAATCCCTTCGGTGGCCTGCGGGCCGGGAAGTATCGCCCAGGCCCACACCAAAGACGAATTTCTCTCGATTCAGGACCTCGAGGACGGTGCGGTTTTTTATCAGCGCTTTCTCGAGACCTATCAAATCTGAAGTGCCCGGGCGGCGCACGAGGTTGCCGGAAAACAAAAAAGCTGCCCGAAGGCAGCTTTCGAAAGCGGGGAAATCCCGATGATCCGACCCAAGGGCGGATTACCAGGTCCTTCCGCGGGTGTAGCCCGTGGTGGACATAAAGCCGATCTGCGGAGGAAATTCCTCGTAACCGCGAATCGGGAGATAGTCGATATCGGCCATCGCGGGACGGAAGCTGTCCTTGTAGAGCGGGCGCTGGAAATTGACCACTTCGTAGATGCCGAACTTGAGGCGGGCACCGGCGCGCTGGATTCCCTGGAAGTATCCGGCGGTGAAAATTCCCACGGACTGCTCGGTGTGGAGCTCGCTCCAACGGTGCATCGTCATGGGGATTTCGGTCCATCCGTAGACGATGTTTGCGAATCCGCGTCCAAATTTACGTGTCTTCGTGTATTTCGTCTTCGGCGGTTCGTGGATGTCCGCGAAAGAAACCGAAACGAATGCGAAGAGCACAAGAGCTGCCAAAATCCTTCTCATATAGGGTCGAAGAGTAGACAGGTGACACAATATTGGCAACCAAATTTTTTTTTCGCTTGGCTCGAGCCTCCTTCTTCCTATGTTGAGGGACAATGCACCCCGATCTTGAAAAGTTAGTCTCACGAGGCAAAATCGACCCCCTCACCGCTCAACAACTCGAACTATTGCCTCCCGGGACCTACTGCCAGCACAAAAGCTGGGGCGCCGGCAAGGTCATCGACTGGGATCGCCTTGGCGTAAAAGTGATCGTGGACTTCGAGACCAAAACCGGTCACGAACTCGGAATGAAGTTCGCCGCGATGTCGCTGACCCCGATTTCCGAGGATTCTTTTTTGGCAAAACGCTACACCGCCTCGGATGAATTGAAGGCTCTTTCCAACTCCGATCCGGTGGCTCTCGTGAAACTGGCCCTGAGCAGCAGCGGCGACCGCCTTTCCCTCGATCAGCTCGAAACGATGCTGAAGGGCTACATTATCCCGGAAGGGAAATACAAGAGCTGGTGGGAGGCCACCAAAAAGAAACTGCGCGAGAACATGCAGTTCATCGTCCCCGCCAAGCGCACCGATCCGCTGGAGCTGCGTGAGGAGGACTTCGACCCCTCGCAGGGCCTCATCGCCGACTTCCGCGAAGCGCGCGATCTCCGGGCCAAGGTGAAAGCCGTCGAGGCCATCATCAAGGAGATCAATGCCTTCAAAGACCACCAGGACAACCTCATCGAACTCGTCGCCGAGATCAGCGAAATCGCGCGAAAGGGCGTCAAACTCCAGTATGCCCCCGCCGTCGAGTTGATCCTGATCCGCGAGGAACTGCAGACCAAACTCAAGGGCTTCGAACCGGTCAGCGGTCAGATTTCGACTGCCGAGATCCTCGCCGCTGACGAGAACGCCATCCCCGGATTGTTCGAAGATCTCTCCCTGACGCGTCTCCGCCAGGTTCTCAAAAGTTTCCCCGACGCTTTCGGCGAGGAAAAATGGGTCGAGAAAATGCTCGGGCTTATTCCCCTCTGCAATCTTCGCTCCATCGCCGAGATCGCCAGCTACCTGGATTCAGCGGATCGCCGAAGTGCCATCATTGGCTACATGGAGAACGGCCTGCAACAGCGGACGATCACTTCGGACTCGCTGGCCTGGATCTGCCGTGAGCGCAAAGGGCTCTCCCAATCGGTCTTCACCACCACGCTTTGTCTGTCAGTAATGAGCTCGCTTGAGGCGGATCAGTTGAATGACGAGGGTTCGGTGCGCGCGGCGAACCGCCTTCGTGATCTGGTGGCTGATGACAACGGGCTCATCCCCGACCTCATCAACGGAGCCAACATCAACACGATCCGGAACTTCGCGAGCCGCCTCGTCACTTCCGCCTCCTTCGATGAACTGACCCGGAAATCGCTCATGGCGCGGATCATCAAACTCCACCCTGAGATCCAGGATCTCATGAGTGGTCGCGAGAAAGTGCAGGAGGAAACTCTCATCGTCTCCGAGTCCAGCCTCGCCGAGAAAAAGGCCGCCTACGACAAGCTCATCAAGGAGGAAATTCCCCAGAACCGCGAGGACATCAAGATCGCCCGTTCCTACGGAGACCTTCGCGAAAACTTCGAGTACAAGTCCGCCAAGGAATACCAGCGGGTTCTCATGAAGCGGCAGGGCGACTGGGAGCGCGACCTCAAACTGGCGCAACCGACCGATTTCCTCAATCCCGACACCAGCAAGGTGTCCATCGGAACGATCGTGTCTCTCGACGCCGTCAGCGGAGGGGAACCGCTCACCTACACCGTCCTCGGGGCCTGGGATTCCGATCCGGACAACGGGATCATCGCCTACCTTTCCGAGCGTGGTAACGCCATCCTCGACAAGGCGGTCGGCACCGAGGTTGAGTTCCCGCTCGGCGATGGCGAGATGAAGCGCTACCGCATCACGGCGATCAAGGCTTACAAGAGCTGAGACGGGCTCCGCGCCGGTTGAATTGCTCTGAAGAGGGTTGGGTTCATCACCCAACCCTTTTTCTTTGATCAGTTCGGAAAGGGCGGATGCACCGTGGGGAGCTGACGCGGATTGTAGGGCTCTCCCGGGTAGAAAAGGAAACCGGGATTCGCGGAAATCAGTTCGAACTTCGAAAGGCGGAACTCAGGCACCACGAAATTTGAGTTCGGGTCGTAAATCTTCGCCCCGGTGAAGCTGCCCCAGATGCGGTACTCGTAGTTGTGGTCGTAGCCATGCGGCTGCGGAACCCCTTCCTCAGGAGCACGGTCCGGCTGCTTGATGATACTCTCGTTCATGATGACGAGCTGCGCCTCGGACCAGGGCTGGCCCGGCTGGCGCATGTATCCCCAGAATCGTGTTCCATCCGTCCACCAGCGGCGACCGATGTAATAATTTCCCGGAGGCTCGGTCGCGATCACCGCATTCCTTGCCTTGACCTGGGGATGGTTGATCTGGGCGGGCGTGAGCTGCCCGGCGATGTTACCTCCGCCGCTCGTCCCGGTAGTCGTACATGAGGAGAGGAAAAATCCGGCTCCCGTCAAAATGATGCCTAATGCCAGTCTTTGCGCCGAACAGCCGTGGCGGTTTCCGGCGCGTTTCACGATGTGTGTCATAGATGATTCGATCTAAAAAGCCTGGCAGGCAGAGACAAGACGATAAGTTCAGACCCGAAATTAGTAAAATCCGGATTTTTTTAAAAAAGCGATGATTTAGCGCCGATTTCGCTCCTGTTTCTCAAAAATGGGAAGAATTTCGGCCTCAATCCACGCAAAAGCGGGTTCCATGCCCTGCTCTTGATAAACTCCGCCGATGATCGCCTCCACCGCCGTCGGGTTCCCGATGCAGGCGAGAAACTGGTTCGAAGTCATCCTCCTCAGGGTCTCGCCACAGACCATTCCCCTCTCCCGAAGGATCCAGGTGCGGGCATAGAGATCGAGGATCGTATCGCCTATCCAGGCAAGCTCCTGCTCCCTCCGTTTGCTCTCGTCCTTCCGCGTCCCTTTCATTCGGATTGGTCCTTCCGAAAGGCCTCGAGCGCTTCCTGCGTGATCACGTATCGGGCCCCGCACCTCGGACATCCGGCGGCAATGACTTCATTCTCCCCGAAAACCGCCTGTATCGCCTCCTCGTTCATGTCGGCAATGATGGGGAAGATCTTTTCCGGCCGGCAGCCACAGTCGAACCGGTAGGAGCGGGTTTCGAGGAGACTGAGGGTCTCGAATTCATCAATTCGCCGGATCTTTTCGTCATCGAGGTCCATGAGCCAGTCGACATCGCAGTCGGGCTGAGCCGAGACCATCACAAAATCCTCCTCACTGTGCCGGAAATATCTGCCCGGCCGCTGCTCGCTTTGCGTGTAAAAGGACTCGGCAATGGAGAACATGTCCAGAGTCTCCGCTTCAACCATGCTCTGCCTCGGTTCCCGCCCCGCGACCATGACCTGGGAGATGAAAAGATTATTCTCCCGTTCCCGCACATCCTCGGTGAAAAGGCGACCGACCACATTTCCGCCCCGGTTGCTCCCGGTGACAAAAACGTTTTGAAGCGGATCCTGCCAGCTCAGGGTCCACGCCACCGCCTCGTTCCACGGCCGCGTCGCGAGGTGCAGAGTGAGGGCGGCGAGCCCGTCCTTCACGAGATTATCCTGAGCGGGCTCGTAGCGGATCTGGTGCTGCATCAGGTGCAGATAGTAGTCCATGTAGAGCGGGGAGAAATCCCCCCGCACGAGGAGGGCATTGCGCTCACGCACGAAGAAGCAGTGAACCGCAATCGGGTCAGTGGCCGCGTTTTTGGAGGGATCGTTCAGCATGGGAAATTTCGAAAGGCGTTCACTTTGGCAAAAATACGACCTTTCCTCCGATTCGCGAACAGGGACATTCCCTTGTCTCAAAAAATACGTCCTGACAGGTTTCAGACGCCGCCCCTGAAACGAGCGCTTGAACGAATACCCGCATCAGTGTTAGAGAATGAGGCGCATGAACGAAGCCGATCTAATCACCCTCCTGAAGGGAAATCCTGATTTCACCAAGGTCACCGAGGCCTCTCTCGGTGCTCTCATCAGCTCGGGAGAGATTCAGGAGCTCGACGGAGGAGTCGAAATCATTCGCGAAAAGGAAGCCGGTCAGCGGATCTGGGTGCTCATCGAGGGGGAGCTCGAGATCCTCGTCAACGGAACCCTCGTCAATCGCATCACCAGTCCCGGGGAAGTCGTCGGTCAGATCAGCGCGGTGTCCCTCACTCCGGCTACCGCCACGGTCCGGATGGCGAAAGCGGGAAAATGCCTCGCCATTTCCCACCGTGCCCTGCATGAGGTCATGAAGAGCTCTCCTCAGCTCGCCGAGTCCATCCTCCGCTCGATGGCCAAATACCTCGAGCGCCGCTGAGCCGGAATCACGGGGCCACCCCCGTTTTCATTTCCTGGGAAAGCTGGAAAAGACGGTGAACCTGCTTCATCGGAATGTGGGCAATGTCGATGCGTCGCTCCAGGCCAAGCAGAATGGAGAAGGTCGCGAGGCCTTTGCCCTCGTCACGCATCAGGGTGTTGGTGATCACTCTCCAGGGATGAGCCTCCAGCTCAAAGCCGCTTCTCTTCTCCGTCATCAGGTAGAGGTGTCGGTCCGTTACGATGACACAGAGTTTGGTCATGCTGAGGAGCCCGGCTTTGGCCTGCACCGCGATGTAGTAGATATCCTCCCCCTGTCCGACGACACTGGAGACCTCGCGGAAGGCGATCGCGACCCGCTGGGTATCCTGACCGTCATCCACAAAGTGGCTGATCTGCTCGTGCACCTCGAAGACTTCGTGAATGGGTCTCCACTCTCCGATTCCCTCGTAGTAGACCATGTCGTCGAGGCCGATTTCCCCGTTGTTGAGGAGCTGAAGCAGGTCGGATTCCCCGAGTGGACCGATCGGATCCCGGGAGCCTCGTCGCAAAATGGAAAACATAATCCCGGGATAGTCGTTCGATTCTTCCGTGCTCATAGTTTGAAGGCCACCGAGGTTTGTATTTACAATGTGAGTTAAATTGCGAGATTCGGCAAGCCTAAAAGCGGGCTCAATCGGTGGAAATGAACCACTCCGGCGGGATACGACGCGGCCGGCCCTCCGGCATTTGGACCAGAGCCACGATCTGACGGGCTTCCGCGACGAGACGGGAGGCCCCCTCGGAACCGGATACACTGAGGGTAAAATCACAGGTCGCCCGGACCTTTTCCGCCGAGCTGAGGCGGGCCGTCACCGTGACTTCGTGTCCGAGCCGGGCGGGAAAACGGTAGTCGATCTCGGTCCGGATCACGACCGGGAAGAGCTGAGTCTCCGACATCGAGAGCAGGTCCATTCCCAGAGCGGCAAACAGCGCCGCCCTCGCCTTTTCCACAAAACGGAGATAGGCAATGTTCGAAACGACCCCGCCACAATCGGTGTCATAAAAGAGCACTGTTTCCTTGATTTCGACTTCTTTCATCCCTACGGAAGGCAGTCCGGACAGACGGTCATGGACTTGCCGCAGCCAAGATGATACTATCCCGCCCGGAAACGAAAGCATGAAAAATCGTCGGGTGACGCATCTCCTTGCCCTCTGCTGGCTGGCCGCCCTGATCCTGGGGCCGGGAAGAGTGTCCGCGTATGACTCGCCCGACTTCGACGTCGACGTTTTTTCAGCGGACGGGATTTTCCTGCCGACCGAACAGCAAAGCAGCCTCCTCGAGGCTCTCGCCGCGATCGCCTCGAACTTTACCGACAATGCGCGGGTCGATGATGATCTGCGGGAGAAAGCCCTCGCCCTTTCCCTGCGCCTTGATCCGATGCACTATCATTCGCGGCTCGCCCATCGGGCGCTGACGAGTGGAACGGCACCTGTCGCCACGACCTACTTCGACAGCCTCACCGTCATCTCGGAAACACTCTGGAATCTGGGCTCGCAGCTCTCCCGCCCCCCTCTCCAGCCCGAGGGGATTCGACTGGCCCCCTATCTGTTGGAGCTGGCCCTCATCACCCATCCCCAACCTCCCGCAGAGCGCCTCGATCTCTACGCGACTGCGACCAATGGGAAATACCCGCTGTGGGAAAACTTCACGACCCTCCAGCCCGACGCCAATCGCTCGACGACACGCACCCTTTCCCTCCGCAACGAGACGGATGACCTCCTCGCCATGCAGAAGAGACGGGGAAAAACCGATCCCGCCCCCGGGAAAAGCGCCCCCCCGACGCCGGAGAGACCGCAACCGGAACCCTCCGGCCCCGCTCCCGTGACTCCCATCGCGGCTTCGCTGACGGTGGTCGCCTCCATCGTCGAGGTCGACGGCACTCCGGTGCCGGGCCGGGTCTCCCTGATGATTCGTCCCCCGCAAAACCGGATCGAACGCACTCTCCTCGCCGCTCCCGCGTCAACACCCCCCGTCCCGGGTGGCCCCACCCTTCCCCTGATTGCCTCCAACGACGACCTCCCCGTGGGAGAAATCCGGATTCCCTCCACCTTCGCCACAGAACGCTCGTGGACCTGGCCGGCCGGCGCCGTGGGAGAAGTGGGTTTCACGCCCTCCGGCAGCGCCCCTCCGGCACGTCCGGCGACGCTCCCAAACGTGATGCCCCAGGCGGCGGTGCTGGTTGGCAACCTGCTCGGGAAAACGACGATCAACGACGCCTTTGTTCTCTCGGGTGAAGCGATCGACGCAACTTCCGCTCCGCTCCTCCGGGATCCCCTCGCCACCGCCAAAGCGACTGGAACGCTCGGCAAAAAGTATCTACTCGTGCCCGCTTCGGCGCTTGAGGCGCTCGTCGCTTCCCTTCAGAAAACGGGGCAACTCGCCCTGCTCTTTCAGACGGAATTAATTGCTTACTCCTCGCTCGCCGAAGCCCTTACCCTGACCAGCACTCCCACCGATCCCGCCCTGATCGAGGCCAGCGCGGCCTTTGACGAGATCGAAGCCGTCTCGACCCGGATGTCATTCCCGGAACTCTCACGAAACGCCAAAGTCCAGGAGAGGCTGGAGGGCATCCTGACCAAATACCCGAATCACCTCTCCGCCCGGGCCATGCTGGGATACGGTCGTCTTCCGGTCACCCAGGAGATGAAGATCTTCGAGTTCGCGATGCAGCTCGAAGCGCTCGTTCAGCCTTTTGTTCATCTGGATGAGGTGGAGGACGCGGATGCCGCCCGGCTGAAACTGGCCGAAGCGAATCAGCAGTTCGCGCGCCTCAGGCTCGAGGCTCCCACCGAGTTCCGGGATGTGATCGCCCCGTTCATCGACCTCTTCAGCGCGGCGGGGGGTTACCTGGGACTCAGCGATCGGGACTCATCGGTCGGTCAGGAACGGCTCAAGGATGTCGCCAAGGCGTTTGCCAAACTGGAGAGCGGCTTCTCACAGCTTTCCTTCCACTCGGCGGTGTTTGAGGAGGGGTCCGCAAAGCCGACCCTCATTGAAGGCGAATCGCTCGTCTCCAGCTCGCGGGCCACCGCCGGCAACACCAGGGCACTGGAGCTCACCGGACTTCCGGAATCCTGGTCCGGAGACCATCAGCTCTGGTGGACCGGCGCAAACCCGGGCGACACCTGCACCCTGACCCTTGAGAAAGTCAGTGCGGGATCACGCACGATCACCCTCTACATGACGAACGCAAGGAACTACGCGATCGCAAGGATCTCCGTCGGCAACCTCTTCAAGGAGGTCGATTTCTACTCGCGGGAAATGGAGCTGGGAGAGCCCCTCGTTTTTGAAAACGTCGAAGTCCAGGACGGTGAATCGCTCGAAATTGTTTTTCAGATCATCGGAACGAATCCGGACGCAGAGCCTTTGTTTTTCCTGGGGATCGATCGGATTGAGGTGCAGTGATCCGGTATCGGGTGACCGCGTTCCCCTGAATCAGCGCGTCGCGATACCGCCGCTGCATGCAGGCAGGCCACTCGCTGAAATTGGACGGCAGCGATGGGGTGTCCGCTGGTTCGATGGTGTTTTTCATCTCTTCCGTTCCGGACCGGTTCAACAGCCAAGGCGGCCTAACAAAACATCCCTTCGCCGTCTCGCCTCGGCCACATCACGCGTTTTGAGGGAAACCCGTACCCGCTCCGCGGTGTAATCGGATCGATGCAGGGTGAAATGACACCACCAGGTGCCGCGGTTGTTCCAGAGATGATGATCCGGATTCCCGTCACCGGGAGAATCTTTGCGCGGTCGGACCGCGAGGGTTCCGGTGAGGGCGGGCGAATTGGCTCCGCCGGGTGCTTCGAGCAGGTCGAGGTAGGTCATGATTGATGCAGTTTCTGTGGGATTCAGTTACCGCACCAGGCTTGGGGTCCCCCCGCTAACGCGGAGCCTTCCCCGGAGAAATTCTGTTCGGACACGGAGGCCCGCACATCGGTTGCTGACACGGTTTCCCGCCCCAGCATCCAAGGCACCTTGGCTTCTCCAAACCAGGTTGCCGGACTCGACTTTCATCGGGCCACTCCTGATGCTTGTGTGAAAGATCGCTTAGGCAGGGGCCCTTCGCAAGCTTCCCCTCTGTCATACAGGAGCATTTTTGAGAAAAACGGATTGCATCAGCCCTCCGGTTCGGGTAAACATTTCATATCGATGCATCGTGATTTATTGATTTGTATTTCCCTCCTGACTTGCCTCCTCACGGGGTCAGTGTCCTCTCAGGAGCCCGGGGCCGCGCCCCAGGCCGGGGAAAGCACTACCCTCGAGACCACCACGGTCGAATCATCCCCCCGGCGCGTCGCGGTCGCCCGCGAAGAGACGATTCAGTTGCAGAACACGCCCGCCGTCACCACCAAGACGATCCAGCCGGAGGAAACCCCGCTCCCCTCGTTCGACACCCTTTCCGCCGCCGAGGTCCGCACCTCCCAGCGTTTTGATATCGGTGACATCCTCAGCCAGATGGCCGGAGTCAGCCTCATTGAGGCAGGACAAATGGGCGCGCAGACCTCCCTCTTCATCCGCGGCATGGAGAGCAACCACACCGTCGTCCTCCTCAACGGACGCCGCCTTCCCCCCGGTCTCGCCGGGATCTATCAGCTTGAGTATCTCGATGTCTCCACCCTCGAGTCCGTCCAGATCACCAAAGGAGCCGCCAGCTCCCTCTACGGGTCCGACGCCCTCGCCGGAGTCATCGACATGCGCTCGACCGACGCGCGTTTTATCGAGACGGACACTCTCTCCTCCTTTGCCGAAGGCGGCTCCTTCTCGACCTTCCGCACCGGACACAAACTCACCCTAAAGGACGGACCCGTCGGCATCGCCCTCGACACCAGCTACCTCGAAACCGCAAATGACCGGGTCTCCTCGGATTTCGAAAACGGCCTCATCCGGGGAAATATCGCCATCGAAATCAACGAGGGCGTTTACGTCGATCTCCTCGGCTATGTGCAGGATTCCTTCCTCCAGGTGCCCGGCTCCTCCCTCGGCTTCGCCTTTCCCGAAGAACAGATTAACAACAATCTCTCCACCCTCTTCTCTCCCCGCCTGAGTGTGATTCGCGACGACTGGGACTTTTCCACCTTTTACAGCCACACCACCAACGAACTCGAAGCAACCCGCGACGTCTTTTTTAACGACAATCTCCTCGAGCAGACCGGACACGAGGTCGAGGCGGTCTTCAACTATCACCCCACCGACGAAGCGACCTGGACGCTCGGAGCCGGGTATTACGGCTACGCCTTCGAACGTATCCCGCTCATTCCCGGACCCTTCAACCTGCCGAGCGATTTTGAGTTCAGTTACACCAGTGTCTTCGCCCAGGCCGATCTCGACCTCCCGTGGAACTTTCACCTCCTCACCTCGGGTCGTTACGACGAGCACGATTCCTTCACCAGCAAAGGTACCTACACCGTGCAACTCAGTCACGAGATCGAAAGCACCCGAACGACCCTCTTCGCCAAAAGCTCAACCGGCTACAAGGCACCGTCAGGTCAGGACTTCATCTTTCTCGACGCCGGCATCGACCCGACCACCCTGCAACCCGAAGAAAGCCAGACCTGGGAAGTGGGCGCGCGCCAGCAGCTCTTCAACGAACGCAGCTCCATCGCCCTGACCTATTTTGAAGCGCAAGTCGACAACCTCATCGACGTCGATCCCTTCACCTTCGTCGACCCCGCCATCGTCGATACTCAATCACGCGGCGTTGAGGCCGAGCTGGTCTATTCCCCGACGGAGACATTACAATTCTACACCAACGCCACCTGGCTCGACGCCATCATCACTGATGGCGAGTATCTCGGAGGTTTCGGCGGCAGCCCCGGCGACCGCCTCCCCCGCCGTCCTGGGTTCACCCTCTCCGGCGGAGCCGTCCTCAGCGGTGACCAATGGAAACTAGGAGCCGAGATCCGCGGTGCGTATGACAGGATTGATTCGCCGGGCTTTTATCTCAGCGACTACACCGTCGCGAGGATTTTCGGCAGTGTGGAGGTGTCGGAGAGAGTGGAGGTGTATGGGCGGTTGGAGAATGTTTTTGATCTGGACTATGAGAATACAAGGGGATTTGAAGCGGCGGGCTTTGGGGTGTTTGGGGGAGTGAGAGTAGCTTTTTAGCGGTTAGCGGTTAGCGGTTAGCCATTTACCTTTGAGACACCTCTTATTGAACAATGCCAACTAACTAAAACACCAATGGAAATGCACCGGCCAAAACGACAGCTTCCTTCCCTGCCATCTGTGCTAATCCGTGTAAATCTGTGCCCATCCGTGTTAATCCCGAACCACGATTCCTGAATTTTTAGCACAGATGTTCACCGATGCGCTTCGCTCACACAGATGACACAGATGAAGCCAAAGATCGCTGCCTCCTCCACTGAACCCTCTTGCCTCTCCCTTGTAACCCTGTTTACTTTCCGGATCGGCTGAAGCCTCCGCTCCAAAGCCATTCTCCCTCCGCCGACCTTTCGCCTTTCACGTTCGCACCTTTCACCGCCCACCGCCCACCGCCCACCGATGACTGATCCCATCACCCTCGAACTCCAAAAGGAACTCTCCCGCCGAATTTTAGTCCTCGACGGCGCGATGGGCACGACCATCCGCGAGTACCGACTCACCGAGCCCGAGGCCCGCGGGAAGCGCTTCGCCTCGAACATCAAGGACCTCCTCAACAACGGCGACATCCTTTCCCTGACGCGGCCCGACGTCATTGGTGACATCCACAAACGTTTCCTCGAGGCCGGCTCCGACATCATCGAGACGAACACTTTCTCCGGCACCACCCTTGCCCAGAGCGAATTCTTCGTCGAAGACCCGCGCGAAAAGGGCAAAGGACGCAAGGACCCCGAGTTCTTCGCCCGCGAAGTCTGCGATAATGCCTTCCTCAAGGAACTCGCCTGGGAGATCAATTACGAGTCCGCCAAGCTCGCGCGCCAGTGGTGCGATCGCATTGGCAACGAGACCGGCCGCAAACGCTATGTCGCCGGGGCCATCGGGCCCATGACCGTCTCCCTCACGAACTCGCCTGACGCCGAGGACGCCGGATTCCGGGTCGTCACTTTTGACCAGGTCCTCCAGTCCTACAAACACCAGGTCCGCGCCCTCATCGCGGGCGGGTCCGACATCATGATGGTCGAGACCATCTTTGACTCGCTCAATGCCAAGGCCGCCCTCGTCGCCCTGCGCGAAGTCTTCGACGAAGACGGCATCGAGCTCCCCATCATCGTCTCGGCCGCGGTCGGACGCGGCGGGGAAACGATGATCTCGGCGCAAAAGACCGAGGCCCTCTGGAATGCCGTGGCCCATGCCAAGCCCCTCGCCGTCGGGCTGAACTGCTCGCTCGGACCCGACCTCATGGAGCCGCACCTCGCCGAGCTCTCCCGCGTCGCTTCGACCTACGTCTCCGTCTATCCGAACGCCGGACTGCCCAATCCCCTCGCCCCAACCGGCTTCGACCTCCTCCCCGACGACATGGAGCGCGAGATCGCGCGTTTTGCCGAGGCCGGCCTCGTCAACTTCATCGGCGGCTGCTGCGGCAACACCCCCGCCCACGTCGCCGCGATCGCCCGCGTCGCCGAGCGTTATGCTCCCCGCGAGATCCCCGTGCCCAAGCCGCACCTGCGCCTCAGCGGATCCGAGACCTACAATCACACCGACGAAAAGGGATTCCTCATGATCGGCGAGCGTACCAACGTGGCCGGCTCGCCCAAGTTCGCCAAGCTCATCAAGGAGGACAAACTCGAGGAAGCCGTCGCCATCGCCCGCCAGCAGGTCGAGAACGGCGCGCCCGTCATCGACGTCTGCATGGACGAGGGCATGATCGACGGAGCCGAGATGATGACCCGTTTCCTCAATCTCCTCGCCGGAGAACCCGACGTCGCCGCCGTGCCCATCATGGTCGACTCGTCGAAATGGTCCGTCATCGAGGCCGGGCTGAAATGCCTCCAGGGCAAGGGCGTCGTCAATTCCATCTCGCTCAAGGAAGGCGAAGAAGTCTTCAAGGCGAACGCCCGCACCGTCATGAAATACGGCGCCGCCGTCGTCGTCATGGCCTTCGACGAGCAGGG
>DDSV01000060.1 GCA_002344215.1 Akkermansiaceae bacterium UBA2381 | reverse complement strand
GTCTTTTGCTGGGTTGTGGGGGCGGGTGGGTTGACAAGCGATGCGATCTCCCCGAAAAAGATGGGACAATCTTCAAATGATTGAAGTCGAGACAGTTTTGATCGTTGGAGCAGGCGCGTCATGCCCGTATGGTTTTCCGACAGGAGAGCGATTGAGAACCGAAATCATTCGGCTCGTCGAGACGGCTTCGGTAAACTCAACAAACAAAAACGGATTACACAAGTTCATCGAGCGCAACTCCGAACCGCATCTACTACGCGGTTTCGCTCATGATTTCGCAAGGTCGCCAAGAAATTCAATTGATATCTTCATTGAAGGTCGGCCGGAATTTGCAGAGGTAGGGAAGCTTGCAATAGCGGCCACTCTATGCGGCTATGAACGCGAAAAGGAACTCTGTGGTAATGAGAAAATACGTGACGAAGATTGGCTGAAAGCACTTTTTAACGACTACCTCGTAGAATCCGGCAGGAAGGAAGAATTTGGTGAAAACAAACTGAAGATAATCACATTTAACTACGACCGCTCAATCGAGCATCGATTTACCAACGACCTCCTCCGAACGTTCGGAGGAACCATTGAAGACGCGCGCGAGCTTGCAAGTAAAGTTGAGGTGATCCACGTTCATGGGCAACTTGGGAACTACTTTAACTCGGAAGGAGCGCCAACGATTGAATTCGATTCCCGCACTGACGAGAGAAAATTATTACAGGCTGCGGATTCCATTTCCTACTTTTTTGAACCAGGTGATGAGGCCCGGTTGCAAAAAATTCGAACCACGATTGCGGCAGCCAAACGAATCGGCTTCCTCGGATTTAGTTATGACTCGGTGAATCTCAAGCGAATCATTTCTCCAAAAGTCGAAGGTCCTCTCCCGGAAAATGACCGGTCTATGGCAGAACAAAAAAGGGATCGACTAAACAAAGAGCGCTTGTGGAAGGCTGACCGAGTCTCGGGAACTACATTCGGATTACCTGCAGGTCGCAAGGCGAGAGCGAAGGCTTTTATTGAGGAGGTGTCACGCACTGAAATTCTATTTGAGGATTGCAAGTGCCGACAGTTTATCGAAAATACCACGATCTTCATTTAAGAATCATTTGAATGAAAGTCACTTGTCCAAGATGCTTTTGTAAACTAGGAAAGTAAGCCCCGACTCGGGTGGGCATCCAGCACGATGCGAAGAGTGCGGAGGCGAGTTCATCCTTCCGTTCGTGGATTCGGATCGAATGCTGGCGTGGGTCCAAACTGCACCTTGGGAACAATTGGAGGAAGCCATCCGCACGAATATCGGCAGCGGCCATTCTCCCAGAACAGTGACTCGCCTTGTTCATCTGTTCGAGAAGCGGAGGGAGATGGAGATCTGGCGGCGCGAAAGGGAGGAACACGGAGAGGTTTTAACCGAGCGGGATCGGCTGTGGAGAGCGGTTGAGCGGCGGGAGAAACAACGCCAGTGGCAGCAACAAACGCTCGAAGAGATCCTGTGCCTCGACCCAGGCTCGTTTGAGGGAATGATTGCGGACCTCTTTTGTACCCAAGGTTATCAAGCCAAGGCCACCGGCGGAACGGACGATCAGGGTATCGACGTGAAGATCTGGAATTCCTCGGGCTCCCTTTGGGGTGTTGCCCAGTGCAAACGCTACGGACTCGAGAGCCGCATTGCTTCCCGTGATATTCGTGACTTCGCTGGGTCCTACTTGATCAGCGGAGCGAAAACTGGATTCTATTTCACCACAGGGACACTCACCCGCGACGCAAAACAAACCGCCAAGCAGCTACCTTGGCTCACGGTCTACGAAGGCGCAAAGCTTCTGAATTACGTGCACAAAATTCGGGAATCGCATCCAGTTGCTGGAGTGACTCCGCGGGAGAATTACAGCTAAACCCTAATTTCGCTGGGCTGAGGTGGAATTCGAAGTCGCTCCGTAGTGATTTGGAGTCAGCGGCATAGAAGATAGGACACCTAATTCCAAACTCACGCGCTGTCCGAAGACCGTCAAAAAGAGGGCCAAGTTCCTCTTGGAAAACTATTGGCACCTTTCCGCAGCTCCCTGCGTAGTTCAGTGTCCGTGAACTCTCCGACATGCTGATAGGGTCTTATGGCCGGCGGATAGAAAACTAATGAGGGCGTTGGAGGAAGGCCGAAGAAACCTATGACCGTCTCCCTCGCGCTAATCCTCCAACCCAATTCCAATCGCAAGGTTCAAAAACTCCGGATCGTTGAATTGTATGTCCCCCCGCAGCACTGGATTCTCAGCTATTTTTTCCAGGCAATCTTCAGCGTTTCTTGTAAATTCTTCATCACTACAATCTTTCGCATACGAAGACGCCTCTAATATTAGCGCTGTCGCCAAGATTCGCTCTGAAAGCAGGTCCGTTGAAGTTTCAACGCCACAAAGGATTCGCCCGTTATAAAAGCTACGCAGATGGTTTATAAATTCGGCTTGGAAGTGTGGAGTCGGAAGAACGGGAACCACAATAGCATGGTGGTTGCCATTTAGCCGAAGCGTTGTTGCAACTGCGGAGAGACACCACAAGGTAAGCCGCGGATTCCAGACTACATCGAGATCTTCGGTCGAATCCCTTGTAGCGAAGTTAAAAAGTCTTACCTCTTGGGTAAGAACGGCGAACGCGGCAAGTTGCTTAAATGGGCCCGGGCTGTCTGGAAGTCCGCCGATACGGGAATATAGCGAGGACAGTTGTTCGCATGAACCTTTTGCTACATCGCAGATAATTCCGTAGGCATTACCGCTGGACTCGCGAAAATGAAGAACAGAAGACTCTAAAAGTGATTCGAGTTCTGTAATTTTCTGAGTGTCGAAAACTATCATTGGGAACAGCTTTGCGCTGCCCCCTCAGTAGAGGGCTAGTCGAACAATGTCAACAGATCTATAACGAAACCAAAAAACAATGAATCCGAGAAAATGCGGATCTGCTGACTAACACAGCCCCGGACCTGTTGACTACGGTTTCTTGAGGAGCTCCCTTATTTTCTCCGTAAGGCACTTTTTATTTCGGTTTGAAATGAGCACGCCTTGATCGGAATAGTGCTTCCGTAAGTCTTTATTTCCAAAATCCACCGTTACAGGAGGATTTGGTACTGCAGTATACTGGACGTAGGGATGCTTTGCAGTTGAAGTCATGATGATCAAAAAAATTGATGGATGGCAGCGTAAACTTGAGATCTCGCGTTATTAATTGCGCAGTAAAACTTCTACGCACAATTTGTTACGTTTACATACGCATTGCGCCAGCAAATAATTCACTCAAGCGACTAAATTTCCACAAAAGAGAGAATTTTCAAGTTTTTAGGCCATTTTCACCATTAAATTCTTGCTTCAAATTTCCAAATTTCAGAAGGACTTGCCTCCCGGCCTGCCCTCTTGACAAAGTGGCGGGGGCAACTGTAGCTTGCANNTGCAAGCTACAGTTGCCCCCGCCATCCAACAGGGTCCGTAAAAAAAGGGAGGGATGGCGATTTCCTGCGGTCAGATACGCGCACTCTCGCGCTTCGCGCCGCCCCGAGCGTCAGCCCTAGAATCTAGATCCGCCCCATCCTCCACCGCCTCATCCCACCGTGGCGGCCTCGCCCCAGTCTCTCGAAACCGCTGTGCCTCCCCACAGGCGGCATCGACCCAGTCCAACTCTCGACGAGCCGTCAGCGTGATTTCGCCGACGAGGGCGTCGATGATGGTCGGGTTTCGGTTTTCATCGCGCATAATATTGCGCTCGTGAAGGTCGCTGACCAGCCAGGGGACGCCATCAATCGTGGTAACAAACAGGTGCTGCCGCAGTCCACCTCCGACGGGAACAATCCCGCACATGGCCGCCTCGGCGGAGGCGAGGTCGGCGCGAAAATCCTCAAACGGATAGGCCTGCGGTTGTTTGGCGACGAGGTAGCAGCCATCGGAGGAAATGCCGGCCAGCTCCGTCGGATGCCCGCCCCCGCGATTGAGGACGATGAACTTGTCGAGCATGTCGCTCCAGCGGGCGTCGGCGCTCTCGATTTCAAACCCCTGAAAACGGGACTGAAAGCGTAGCTTCTTCCCCATCGTTCCGCCAGGACGTAGATCGAAGAGCTTGTAGACGACTCCGTTTTCCGTATCGAGGAAAGGACTCGCCTCAGCGCCAGAGGGTAGTGGCCGAAGAAACGCACTGGTGAGAAATCCGTCCTCGTGACGGAACCCTAGGGCGTCAAGGTCGATCAGAGGGATCTTCTGATCAGCGAGTCGTCCGGTGAATTGATCAGTCCAAACATCAATTGAAACCGTTCGCCGGGGTGGAGTTCCTCCAAGAGCAGCCTCGATGCCGCCCTTTCGTCCGAGGTTAAGGGCATGGCAAGCGGCTCGTATGCAAGGGGAGACTCCGGCGTCGATGATGGCCGTGGGTTTTCCGGTGCGGAAGTCGATGTGGAGTTGGAATTCATTGCTCAAGCAAGGGGTTAACGAATTTCAATGATCGCAGCTTATACGCCAAAGGCTCGCCCATGTGAAGCAAAGATGTATACGAAACTGGAGGCGTCTGAAACGGAAGGAGGGTGGCTTAATTTAGTTCGTATATCCATAATTTCAATAGATTTGCATTGAATCGGTTATTTGGTCCGAAATCAAGATGCCCTCGCAAGTCTAACAGGAAGACACTCTACTCCGGGGTAGATTTTGGCTCCAGTCGGGCTGCAGTGGTGCTGGGGTCAGTCGACAACTCGCCTTCCCGAGACGCGCCTCTCGGCACACCCGACGGGTTCAATCTCCACACCCTCTCGGTTTGAATCCTTCGAAACTCCGCCCCCGTCAAACCGGCACCGTAACCCTCCCCACCGCCTACCACTCGCCTGAGATACTCTCGCTGCCGTCCCGGAAGTGCGCCCGGCACTCGCGGATCCCGGGCTGAGCGGGAACAAGCAGAGCTCGGGTATCGCGGAACTCGCGGCGGGCGAGGAGGCCAATCTCTTCCCAATCGCCATCATGGCAGGGTTATTCCCCATCGCCTCCATGAGTCGAGAGCGCTTAGCATCGTAGTCATATGAAAATACTGTTCACGTCAGAAGCGATTTCCAAAGGCGGCCGATCTGGAACACTGCAATCGCCCGACGGACTTCTCGATGTCGCGTTGGGAAACCCGCTGGAGAAAGGGATCGAGACGCGCGGCCCGAATCCAGAGCTGCTGTTTGCCGGGGCTTACTCGGCCTGCTACCACGGGGCTTTGGTCAATGCGGCCAAGAAGCTTGGCACGCCGATCAAGGATTCCACGGTGCGCGCCCTGGTGAGCCTGGTTGAGGATGACAACAATGGTTACGGCCTTGCTGTCGAGTTGCATGCCCTGCTGCCTGACGTAGATGGTGACCGGGCCATGAGCATCATGGAGGAAGCTCACCAAACCTGTCCCTACTCCAAGGCCCTGCGAGGCGAGGCGTCCATCAAGCTCGTCGTCGATTGATTGAACGGCGCTCGTCTTTGAACGCCTCCAAATGGAAGGTATTGCGGAGCTTTCTTACCTGCTCGGCGATGACAGCGTCGGCGTCTCGGCGGTCTTTGATCCTACCGCTGACGTGGACAAATACGTCAGGCTGGCACGGGAGAAGAAGGGCTCCAGACGGCATGAGTCATGCAACAATTCTCAATCAATCGCCCTTCTTTAGACGGCCTTTGGCCCACTCGATCCGTCTACCCGAAGAATCCCGAGCGACAGGCTCGCTGCTTTCTTGATTGTGGTCTTTAACACCGATGCACACGGATGGGGCAGGGATGAACACAGACCACGGGCGGCAGGAGTCTTCCCCGGACCCTTCGGCGATCTTGCAGAACGCAGGTAATTCCTTGCAGCTCGCCCGAAGCGGGGCCCGGTGATCCCGCGGGACAGGCTGGGGACATTGAAGTATATCCTTTATTTTCAATACCTTATGAAGTCTGTGGCGACGCGGCAGGCAACTTGCTCTTTCAACTATCTGACAACCTCAAACCCGATCATCCCATGAAACGCCCCTGCACTTCTTTCTTTTTCCTCCTCTTCGCCCTCGTCGGCTCTGGCACGAATATCCTCCGGATCGAAGCCCAGGAAACGCCGACGGACCGGGCCCCGGCAGAATCGAAACCGGTGGCAGGCGAGCCGCAGACGGATCACCCGAAGGGGGGACACCCGCAGGCGGTGCGATCGGACCATCCCGTGCTGATCGCCGTGATGTCGCCCACGGAAGGAAATAAAACCCGCGGGCTCGTGACTTTCGAAGCTCTGGCCAGCGGGAAGGTCCGCGTCACCGCAAGTTTCACGGGATTGAAATCCGAGGGGCGTCACGCCATGCACATTCACGAGTTCGGCGATATCTCGGCCCCCGACGGGACGAGCGCCGGAGACCACTTCAATCCAGCCGGAACGGAACACGGATTGCCGGGTAGCGAAGTTCGTCATCCGGGTGATTTCGGAAATCTTGAGGCTGACCCGGAGGGCCAGGCGAATCTCGTCATGGAGTTGGAGGACCTCTCTCTCGCCGGTGAGGCGGATTCCATCGTGGGTCGCGCGCTCATCGTCCATGCGGGAGAGGACAAGGGCACACAACCCTCCGGAGATGCCGGCGACCGGATCGCTCAAGGGGTGATCGCCATCGCCAACCCGGCTTCCATCCAGGCGAAGGTGGCGACAACAGGGTTTGGTATCACGCCTGACGTCCGTGCCACTCCCGCCTCCAGCGCGGGGGCTGAGCTAGAGCGGGCCGCCGAAAAAATCGGTCGCGGTGCCGAGAAGGCCTTGCGAAACACGGCCAGAGCGGTGGAGGAAGGAGTCGAGGCAATTGGCGAGGGCCTGGAAAAGGCCGGGGATAAAATTGAAAAAGCGGACGTTGAGCAGCGGAGGCGGTAACCCCGTGCGCAGGCAGAGCAGCGCTTGAGCGTCGATCCCGCCGCCTCGCTTGACTCTCTGCCCTGTAGGTTAGAGGGACAGGCTATTTCTCCAAGGGGCCCCGGGAGACAGTCCAGTTCCCGCTCCCCTTGCGGATTGACGATCTTCCCGGCGGTGCGATCCTCATGGTATCGTCTGGAATCCAACCGCCCTTTCACCCATGACGCAGCGCTTGAGCCTCGATCCCGCCGCCCCGCTTGACTCTCTGCCCTGGGACTGTGTCGACGCGGTCGGGTTGCCGGCGACGAGTTTCGGCAAAGCGGTGGAGTGGCAGCCTGATTATGTCCCCCGGCCCGTTTACCTCGGCCGGTGCGTCCTGCCGGAGGCGGGCGAGTTGCTAGTCTTCGGGGTGCGTTATGAGTTTACGCAGCGGACGGATCCACCGCCCGCGTCCGGCTATTTTGTCCGCTATCTGGTCGTCGAAGCCACGGCCGAAGGTCAGGTCGCCCACGTGCTGGAACAGCAGCGCAGCTCGACCTTTCAGAGTCTGGAGGAGACGCGCGACAGCGTCTTTTGCTCGGACCTGAAGAAGGGTATCGTGAAAACACTCTGTCTCTCGGATCCACCCCGCTGGAAGGCCGGGAGTGCCCAATGGCCCCTGCTCCGGGGTACACCGATGTTTTTCCTGACCCAGTTCTCCCTGCCGGAGAACGAAATCACGCGCCTCTGGCTGACTTTCAACGAGTCGGTCTTTCTATTCTGGCAACAGGAGGAGGGACAAAACTTCTTCAAGATAACGACGCAGGAAACCCGCTTCCAATCCGATGAGGACCACTATCGTGCCGAGGCCCGTCGCCTGAAGTGAGGGGGTTTTGTTAGGACAAACTTGCTGTTCTCCTGATTGAGATTCAACACCGATGCACACGGATGGAGAAGGGATGGACACAGATCCTGACGGTGAATAGAAGGATTTCGGCCGGTGGTTCCATTCGTGTGAGTTCGTGCCCATTTGACGCCTGCGGCATCCATTTGCCTTCGCTGCACTCCGGCTACCTTCGGTTCCACTTCGTTCCGATTGTGGTCCCAAAACGTTCAGATTCCGCGATTCCCGGAATTCCTAGGCACAGCCTATCTGTTGCGAATGCACGGGCCTGCACGAGTGCGGCCGTCAGCGAAACCCCAAAAATACCGTTCTCGCGGAGAAAATTCCCTCCCCATGAAAGACGTCCGAATCCGTTAGGTAAAGTAGAACGGATCCACTTCTCCCCCTTGTCCAACCCATGAAACCCCTACTTCTCCTCCTCCTCTCCCTTGGCACCGCTCTTCCCAACCTCCTTTCCGCCGACCGGGGCGTGGTCGGTGGTTCTGCCGGGGCGCTGGAGCTCCGCTCCGAACCGCGGGACCAGGCCGCTCCGGTTGCGACGGTGAAGGAGGGGGAAATCTTTGAATTCGAGGGCGTCGAAAACTCCGACTGGCACCGGGTGACGCTGAGCTCGGGTCAATCGGGATTCCTGCCGGAGGAGCGGATCCGGCTGTTCTTCACGCTGGACGAAATTCCCGAAAAGGACGAACCCAACTCCGAGGTCGGAGATCACGCGAAGGCCCGGGGTTTCGACTACTGCGCCACGGCCCGGGCGGCGTCGCAGGGGGAGGCGGCGGCGATGTTGCGTTATTTTGCGATCACGGACACCGATGGGGCGGCGGGGGAAGGTCATGCCTATTACTCGGGCATTGTGATCCACCTGCTGGGGGATGAAAAACTGGCGGCCTTTCTCGAGACGCAGCCGATCGATTACCGGATCGGGGTGCGCAATCAATTCTCGGGCGGCTTCGTGACCTGGGGCGAGGACGAGGGCATGACCTACGGCGAACGGCACTTTCCGCGTTCATATGCCCTGCTCTGCCGGCAGGTAATCACCGACTGGCCCTCGCCGGACGGGCGCTTGGTGATCCGGAAAAACTTCAGCAGCGCACGGGTGACGCGGGACTCGAAGGTCGTGAAGGCGGAACTAGTCGAAAAGGCATCGGGCGCGGTGGTGGCCGACCTCACCGGAGATGACCTCGCGGTGGGATCGTCGCGCGAGGGAGCGATCCTCTGGTCGCCGGATTCACGACGCTTCGCCTATTATTCGGGGGGACTGGCCACGGCGGGCCGGACGGTGGTGTGGCAGCAGGAGGGGAAGACCTTCGTGCGGAGGGAATTGCCGAAGATTGCGTTGCCCGGTCGCGCCGAAGATGCGGAGCTGGTCGGCGCGGCCCTGCAATGGGAGCACGTCGAGCCGCTGCGCTGGATCACCCCGGAGACGCTGGAACTGCAGCTCCACGACTACTTTGAGAAGCTGCGCGAAGACCGGTCCATCGACAGCATCGGCCGGACCTACACGGTGACGTGGCATCCCTCGAGCGGCGAGGTGGAGGCGAAGCCGCGGGTGTTTGAGTAGGGAGGGGGAGACAAAATCTATTCAAGATCACGACGCAGGAAACCCGCTTCCAATCCGACGAGGAGACGGGGTCAGGGGGCCAATATCAAGCCACCCTCCCGGCTATACCTCTGTGCCATCTGTGAAAGCGAAGCGCATCCGTGGGAGCGAAGCGAATCTGTGTTTCTAACCTGATTGAAATTTTTTAACACCGATGCACACGGATGGGGAAGGGATGAACACAGATCCTGACGGTACCTGGAATGCGTTCAGCCTAACGCTCTAACCCCGGAGCAATCCCCGAGGGACAGGTTTTCTGCCGTATGAATCGATTGACCACGGAGTGCATCTCGGGCACGATGCACGAGAATGAGCCGCCCCTCCCCCTTCTGCCTCCCAACCGCCCTTTATCCCGGGCCATCGGGTGGAGCGGATGCGACCGATGCGCAGCGAACACGCGAATCGAAACGAAGGGCAGAAAGACGGGTCGTAATGAAGTCGAAGGGATGAAAAAGGGAATTTCCGGCAGCAATTTTCAAGCGGAACGACGTGGCGGGATCAGCGACCAACGTGGACACGTTGCGTGGCGATGAGGCTGTCTGAATTGGCAAGCCGTCTCGCCCGCGGATTCGCCCTGGAAAATCCCTGCCGGGCTGCTTCCGCCCCCTGGCTCTCCGCCGCGCTGCTTACCGGACTACTGGGCGCGTGCTGGGCGCTTGCCCGCACCGCGCTGAGCCTGCCCTACCTCACTGACGACATGGACCTGCTCCTGCAATTCGCGCGGCTGCGTTCCGGCGAACTCTCGTGGCTGTCCTATCTCTCCCAGGGCCACAACGAGCACCGCATCCCGCTCCTGCGCCTGCTCTATTTCTGGACTGAGGTCGGCAACTTCAATGCCATTCCGCTGCGGCTGGCGGTTCTGGGAATCTACGCCGTCTGCGCGTGGCTCGGAGCGCGGCTCACCTGCCGCTATTGGGGTCCGTGGCCCTCGGTCGCGGTTGGTGTCGTCGCCGTTTCCGCGGTGGGCTTTTCCTCAATGCCGCTCTGGGTGCCTTCGACCGTGATCTTTTCGCTTTCGGCGGCATTTACGCTGGCCGCGTGCGATCTACTTTCTTCGCCGGGGAAATGGCGCGTCGGGCTCGCCACCCTGGCGCTTGTTCTCGCCGGGCTGAGCATGAATGCGAGCGTCCTGTGTGTGCCGATACTGATACTGGCGTTCTGGCAACGCCTCGGCCGCGGGCCCAGAGAGCGTTTTATTGTCGCGGGAATCTGGCTCGCCATCGCCGTCTGCATCCTGGTGTGGTCGATTGTGCGGATGAAAGAGGACGACACCACGGCGGGAATGGAACGCCTGATCGCTGCGGCCCGCAACGCGACGTTCCTCGCGACGGCGGCACCGTATCGGTGGCTGATGGTGTGGAGCACGGGTGCCGGAGGCGCCGTGCCCGGCTGGTGGACCGTCGGCGCGGGGTTTGTGATCTGGATCGCCCTGCACTTCGCGGTGCCGGGCACGCTGCGTCGGCTGATCATCATGCTGTCCGCATCAGCGGCGGTGATCGCAGCGGCGGTGGGTTACGGACGTGCGGATTTTTCCCTGTCGGAACTCTACCTCACGGATCGCTACTTTTACTGGTTCCTCGTGCCGCTGGCGATGATCACCGTGGCAGTCGTGTGCCGGCTTTTGCCCGCGTCGCGGCATCGGCTGGCCTGCGGCGGGATCGTCCTGCTGGCGCTTGCCGGCGGGTGGCTGCAGTCCAGCCGTTCGCTCGCGCCGTTGCACGGCTACCCTTGGATTCGCACAACCGTGACGGGCGTCGAAAGCGCGAAACGCCTCGCCGTGATCCTCGCCGCATCGGGACAGGAGGCGCCGATCGAGATCGAAAATGACGCCTTCATTCCTATCGACGGCCTGCACATGGGCGGGCTGACGTTCCGCACCCTTTCCTACGCGATGAACCCGCACGGAATCCCCGGTCTCCGGTTTGCAGCCAGCGCGGATGGCGCCAGCGACGCGCAGTTGAACGACGCGCTGCGGCGATGGGCGCAGGCCGAGGGCTGGCCCGCGCCCCCGTTCCATGCAGTCTTCGGTAAAATGAAGCCCTTGTTCCTGCCTTGCCTTGATTTCGCGCGTTCCGGGTCTGCGCAGCAGATTGTGAGCGGTTTTCACGACTGGGACGGGCAGGGGCGCTGGATGGATGTGCGCGGGATCGCGGAACTGTCGCGGAGCGACGAATCCTCGGTTCACATCAAGGCGTTCACCCCTGCCAGCCTTCTCCTGGCTGCGCTTCCCCCGGAGACGAATTTCACCGTGAAGGTGAGCGCCAACGGGAAACCCATCGGTACGCTGAAGTTTGCGGACGGAGACACCGCCGACGCGACATTTCCGCTGCCTCCCGCGGCCGGCGATCGTGTGCGCATCACGATGGAGAGCGCGTTCTCGTGGAAGGGCCGGGACGCCTACCCCGGCAACAATGATCCCCGCACGCTCACGGTGAGGTTACTGCTGATCGAACTCACGTCCGCGGTGGACGCGAAGTGATGCATGACCTTTCCGGGAATCGGGTGGCTCATCATGCCAACACCCGAATCGAAACGGGTTTGACGGAGTTCCAAGGGACAGGTTGCTCACCCCCAGCCCGCTGATTGGGCGTCGCTGATCAACCGGCGGCGCGTCAGGGACAACGCGCCCCACCCGGCGCACGACGGCCAGTTCCCAACCTGACAAAACAACCGTCCCCCCCAACTGCGGGGATGGAGGTCGCGGTGGAGCAGTGGATGCTGGCGACGCAAACACCTCCACGATGAACAAACGACTCCTCCTATTACTCCTATCGGCCTCCACCCTCGCCATTCTTCCCGCCCGTGCTGACCTCATCGTCACCTATGCGGAAGATCCTGCTCTCAATCTGTCATCCCTCACCGGCACCCAGATCTTCGACTTCAACGGCTTGAAGACCGGGACCAACAAGGAGGTGACCTGGAAGGGGGTCGGGAGCTTTGACCAGCTCTATATCAGCCGCGCGGACTCCTACGGCGGAGCCGCCGATGAGAAAAACAAAAAAGGCTCCCTCTACTCACTCCAGGGCGCCGGAGGCCCGGTCACCAGCACGACGCTACAACTCGATATCGCCTCCTCCTATTTCGGGATGTGGTGGTCGGCTGGTGATTCCCGGAACATGCTCAACTTTTACCAGGCCGACAATCTCGTAGGGACCTTCACCACCTCAAGCCTGCTCGACCTGCTGCCCTCCAGCTACGACGGGAACCCGATCAATCGCAAGATCAACTCCGGCGAACCCTACGCTTTCATCAACTTCTATGGTGATGAAAAGACCACGTGGGACCGCATTGTTCTGAACAACGACGGCAGCTCGGGCTTTGAATCCGACAACTACACTTCACGCGTCGACGCCTGGACACCGGAACTGGACGGTGCCCTCCCCGGGGTGCCGGTCGCGATCGTTTCGGGCACCACCACCACTCCGGTCACGGAAAAAGACCTCGCCGAAACCCGGTGGGTCCTCGACGAGACCTCGGTCGGTTCGGTCCCCGCCGCGCCCGCACCTCCCCTCGTGCTCCTTGCCGCCTTTGCCGCGGTCTTTGCAGTCCGCCGCTTCCGTACCACGACGGCTGCCGCCTGAACCGGACTGTAGGGAAACACTGCCATGACCGCGCCGGGAACCAAGCTACCGCTCTGGCGCACCGGGATCGCCGCAGGGCTCATCGCCCTGGCGATTCCGCTGACCCAATCGCGGGACATCCTCGCCGAGGTCGGTCGACCGCTCGTCATCGGGGTGCTGAAATTTGTCGGAGTCAGTGCTGAAGACGGGGGCGAGGTCATCCGTGCCGGTCGCCTTGAGGTTCCCTGGTCGCGGGATTGTGACGGGGCCAATCTCCTCCTGCTGCTCCTCGCTCTCGCGGTCTGGGTAAACCGCCACGAGCCGATGGGACGGCGCTACTGGCTGCGGCTCGCCGCCATGTTCCCCGCAGCGATCGCGGCCAACGTCCTCCGTGTCCTTACGCTCATCGCCTACCGGACGATCACCTATCCGGCGGTGGAGAGTCCGCAAACGCATTACTTCATCGGCTTCGTCTGGCTGATCCCCTTTCTCGCCCTCATCACCCCTCGCGATCGACGGCCCCTCATCCTCTCCCTCATGGAGACGGCCCACGCTGCCGCTGTCGTGGCCCTGCTCGCCCCGCTCGCAGGGTCCCCGAACGGCACTCTCGTCTCCCTTGCCGCAATCTTTGCCCTCTCCACCTGCCGCGGTCAGGAGAATCCCGGCAAAACGGGTCTCCTCCTCAGTTTCGGATGGCTAGCCGCCGGACTCGGCATCGCTCTCCTGAATGTCGAGTCGTTCTGGCTCCCCTGGCTGCTAACCTGTCCCCTTCTCCTCGATGGGAAAACGGTGCGCCGGCTCCCCTGGATCCTCTCACTTGTCTGCACCCATCCCCTCGTCGCGATGCAGCCGTGGTCGTGGGGCCTTGCGGCTGTGGCTCTCGCCGCTGCCTGGTTCTTGCGGAGCGAAAAGGAAACGGTCGACGCGGTCCCCGTGCCCCTAGTCTGGAAAAAAGGTTTGGCGCTCCTGTCGCCCGTCTTTTTTGCCTGCCTCGCGTTTCCTTTTCTGGCCTCGTCCCTTCTGCCCGCTCCGACCCGCAGTGTCTGGACGCCGCCCGAGGGGGTTCGCTCCCGCGAGCTCGGTCACGAAGGCTACGAGGTCCAACTCCCTGGCCAACCCGGAGAGATCGGCCTCGCCTGCTATCCCGGGGCGGGCCGGGACCGACACCACACCGTCAAGGTTTGCCTGAAGTATCGCGGCGTCGAACTCGTCCCCAGTGACGATGAGGGCTCGGTCATGACCGAGGGAGAACATTGGTATCGGGAATTCTTTCTACATGAGGGACGGCTCCTCACCGGATACTCCGACTACCTCAAAAAGACATTCCGTCCCCGCGCGTCCCCCGGCGTCCACCTGATCTTCGTCGCTCCGCGCGAGGGCATCGGGGCGCCCGAGTTCGCCATCGTCTGCACCCGGCTCGCCGAAGATCTCCACCGACTTTCACACCTCCAGGGGCAGCCTAAACCGGCGATTTAGGAAAAGCCCCCCGGCAGACAAATTAGGTAGGGCGCGTTAAGGACAACGCGCCCGACGGAAAAATTTTCAACATTTTGCCGCCTCGCAGGTCCCAGCATGGGTCTGACAAATTTACCCACCTATGCCTGCCGCTGAAACGCTTACTCCCGTCGAATCCACTCTCGCCATTGCTCTCTTTGCCGCCTTCGCCGATGGCGAACGATGTGAGCCGGAACGTGCCCGCATTGATCGAATCGCGGCCGACCTCGGATGGGAGGACCTCTCCTCGATTTCGCGACGCATCCTTATGGGCAAACTGTCCCTCTCCGAAGCCGCGACCGGGCTAAGGGAAGCCGAAGAACGTGAGGCCGCCTATGAACTCGCCCGCGCGGTTTGCGAGGTCGACGGAGACATCTCGGCGGAGGAGAATGCCTTCCTCGGGGAATTGCGCGATCTCTTCGCCCTCGATTCGGAACGGTCACGGCATCTCGACGACGAGGTCGACTCCTTCGCCCTCGCTCCGCTGGCTCCGGTCGCGGGCTCTGCTCTGGAAACCCCGCCGCCCCTGCCCGTCGCTCCACCCGATCAAGGAGGGATGATCCTTCGCTACTCGATTCTCAATGGCGCCCTCGAGCTGCTACCCGAAGCTCTCGCAACGATGGCGATCGTGCCCCTGCAGATGAAGATGGTCTACCGCATCGGCAAGGTCCACGGAGCCGAGCTGGATCGCGCCAGTATCAAGGAATTCCTCGCCACGGCGGGACTTGGACTCGGATCGCAGATGCTTGAGGGTTTCGCCCGGAAGTGGGTCGGCGGCCTCGGGAAAAAGGTCGGAGGGAAGAAGGCCGGCAAGATCGCGAACCAGCTCACCGGCTCGGCCTTCTCCTTCGCCTCGACCTGGGCAATCGGTCACCTCGCCGAAAATTACTACGCGGGCGGCCGCCGCTTCGGGACGGCGGAGATGAAGGCGGTCTACGAGCCTCTCCTTGCTAAGGCCAAAGAACTGCATCCCCGCTATCTGCCTGAGATCCAGCAGCAGGCGCAATCGCTGAATCCGGCGACGATCCTCGACTATGTGCGGGGCGGCCGCGAAGTCTGAGCGGTGGCGGGACGGGACTGGAAGGTGAAATCCACGCCAAAAGGTCACGCCAAATCCGCGCGGACACCCGGGGAATCCGACTCGTTTTTCCGCCTGGTTTTTCCGGGTGGCCGTGGAGTATTTTCTTGCCCGGAATGGCCCTTTGGACCAGTCTGATTTCCTCAACAATCTTCCCCTGAAAGGCAATGAAATCGAAACCCGCTTTGTTGTTGGCCTTGATCGTGGTCGCCCTCTGGCTCGGGATCACCATCCTCGGTGGAAATCTCCAGAGCGGCGGTGACTCCACCCTCGACGAGTTGGTGAAGGCGGGTCCACTCTGGGGTGTCTGGACGGCGCTGACTTTCCTCGTGATCGTGACCCTCGCCTCACGCTGGAAGGGCCTCGGGTTCGCGCGTCCGGACTGGGCGGAGGCGTTCCGCCTGATGTGGCTGCCGGGACTCTTCATCGTCGGAATGCTGGGAGGCGCCTTCGCCGGAACACTGCCGGCCGGCTCGGTGATCTTTTGGATCTTCGTGAACAGTATGATCGTCGGAATTTCGGAGGAATGGGCCTACCGGGGGATTCTCCTGAAGCCGCTCCGCGAACGTTTTCCGGTGATGACGGCAGCGATCCTGACCTCGGTCATCTTCGGAATGTCGCATGCCCTCAATGGCTTCGTCACGGGCGACTTCGGGAAGTCGCTGGTGCAGGCGGTGGCCGCCTCGATGAGCGGGTTTCTCTTCACGGCCCTGCGCCTGCGCACCGGATCGCTTCTGCCGGTGATGTTGCTGCACGGACTTTGGGACTTTTCGGTCTTTTTCTTCGCACTCAGCACCGCGGGCGGCACTGCCGGACCCGCCGAAGCCAGCGTCCCGGCCGCCTGGATCGCACCCGTGGTGATGGTGCTGCCCAATTGCCTCTACGGATGGTATCTCCTGCGGCGCAAGAAACGCGGAGAGTTGGATAAAGAGGATTTGGTCTCGGACTGAACGGTCCAGGGCTAAACGACGGGCATTGCCCAGCTGAGTCTGAGTTGATGCGGTGACACCGTGCAAAATCACCGTAATGTAGCGAATGCTCCGCTCCGTCCACGCACTCGCCCTCTGCCTGATTTTCCTCGCACCCGCCCGCGCCTCCGCTCAGGAAAATAGCGAAGAAGTGCCTCCTGTGGCCGAATCGTCCTTTGCCGCCAAGTCGATCAACGACATGAATGCGGACGAGGTGCTCCAACTCGTGCGCTACAGCTACACGGTCTATAATCGCAATTTCAAAGGTGAGCTGAGCATGGGAATTACCAAGAAGGTCGAGTTTCAACTCAGCCTCAAGCCCGACTCCATCAGCTATCTCTTCAACGATCCCCCGCAGATCATCTTCCTCGAAACAAAAAACCGGAGTTTCACCCTCCTTGAGGGAATCGGCGGAGCCGCGATGAAACCCGTGGACCGGGCCAAATTTGACGAGAAAATTCGCGGTACCGACGTCACCTATGACGATCTTTCGATGCGGTTTCTTTACTGGCCGAACGCCAGGATAATGCGCGAAGAGAAAATGAAGGGACGCCAGTGCATCCTGATCTCGATCCCCAATCCCGACGGAGCCGGTGCCTACTCCAGCGTGGATGTCTGGATCGACAAGCTCAGTGGCGGCATGGTGAAAATGATAGGGCTCGATCAGAGCAATCGCCCCATCCGGCGATTCGAGGTTCTCAGTGGTAAAAAATTCGATGACGTCTGGATGGTCAACAACATCCGCATCGAGACCGTTACGGGACCGGCAGGCACTACCATCGTCTCCAGCACCCGACTCCAGATCAAGGCTTCCGCTCCGTAAAAGCCCCTGTCCCGGGGCGGATCCTCATGAATTCGCGTCCCTTGAGAAGGGAACAAATTCGAGCTATTGGTAGCTTTGGGAAACATCCGATGAATCCGGAGATAAACTCCACACCACGTCGCGGGAAACCCCTCCTTGAGGCCGCCAAACCATTTGCCGTGGAGATCAGGGGAAAGAGCTGGCGGCATGTCGGAACGACTCTCGGCCTCATGGCCGTCCTACTCACGGGCGCGGCCCTCGCCCCGCTGTGGCCCCTGCGACTTGCCTTTTCCCTGCTCGGCGGATTGGTCATGGTGAGGGCCTTCATTCTTTTTCACGACTTCATGCATGGATCGATCCTCAAGGGTTCCCGGCTCGGGAGAATCCTCATGTACGGGGTCGGCACGCTCCTGCTCACTCCGCCGAGGGCATGGCGCGAGAGTCACAACCACCACCATGCCAATGTCGGCAAAATCTCGCCGGAAGGAGGGCACGTTCCGGTGGTGACGACGGACATCGGTGCCTACCCCATGATGAGCGTCTCAATGTGGCAACGGGCAACCCGCTACGAGCGATTCGTCTACCGCGTGAGCCGCCACCCGGTCACGATTTTTTGCGCCTACCTGACGGTCTTCATGGGAAACCTCTGCCTCGGCTCCACTTTCGCCAATCCCAAAAAACACTGGCCCGGAGCTCTCGTCTTCCTCACTCATGTATCCCTCCTCGGCGCCCTCTGGTATGCGGGCGGATTCCCGATGATGTTTTTCACTTACTTCTTTCCGCTCTGGATCGCGTCAGCGAGTGGAGCCTATCTCTTCTATGCCCAGCACAGCTTCCCCGGAGCCCGCGTCTACACGCCGGAAGACTGGAATTTCTTTGAAGCCGCCCTCGGAACGGCGAGCTATTTCAAGTTCGGTCGTGTCCTCGACTGGGTCACCGGCTCGATCGGATATCACCATGTCCATCACCTGAACTCGGGGATCCCCTTTTACCGCCTGCGCGAGGCAATGGACGCGATCCCTGAACTCCAGCACCCCGTTGTGACCCGGCTGAGACTGCGTGACATTCTCGGCTGTTTCCGGGCAAATCTCTGGGATCCAGAAAAGGGCTGTCTCGTTCGATACG
Source organism: Akkermansiaceae bacterium UBA2381 (assembly GCA_002344215.1). Lineage (GTDB taxonomy): Bacteria > Verrucomicrobiota > Verrucomicrobiia > Verrucomicrobiales > DEV007 > Arctic95D-9. The sequence goes on along the minus strand of DDSV01000060.1, from coordinate 27,999 downwards.
AGGATGCGAGGGCTTCTTGAGCACGGATCTTTTTTCGTTTCGCGGCAAAAGCAGTAGACTATTCGCGCATGACCCATCCCGACCCTAACCTGCCCCACATTTTCCGACAGCAAACGAATCGGGTGGGCGTGATTTTTGTGACGGTCGCGATTGCCCTTTTCGGCGGGATGTTCCTGCTCGGATTTTTCTCAAAGCTATCCTACCTCGGTCCCGATGAATGGTTCCTTGGAATCTTCGGCGCGACTCTGCTGGTGCTGGACGTTTTCCTTTTCGGCTTTCTCACCCGGCCGGGGATCGTCCTGACCGACACCTGCCTCATGGTGAACCGCTTTTTTGGCGTTCGCCGGATCCGCTATGCCGATCTCACAGGGCTGTCCGCCTATCTGGAGAAGATTCACCCTCCCCTGATCAACGGAAGACGAATGCCCCCCCGCATCGTGCACCGCCTCGTCGTGAAGACACGGGAATCCAAGGATCTTTTGGTCACCCTTCCGGCCTTCGGGAACAACGACCTTTTGCTTCAGGCGCTGGAGCGTTGCTCAGGCATTCCCGTGGAGCGTTTGCCGGATGTCGACAAGGGGAAGTAAGGTCGGATCGGTTGGCGGAAGGCCTCCGTGCTTCCCCTCACCGCAAGGGAATCCCGTGCCGCTGCCAGAAGGCCTGGAGGTCGGCGGGGGAGCCTTTGAAGACATTCCGCTCTACAGGCCGGTCGAGGTCGCCGAAATAGAGGGGGAACTGATATCGTCCATAGCTGTAGACCTTCGGCTGGGAGCGGCCTCCGGTCCATTCGACGCCCCCGTATTGCCAGATCGTCCAGTCGGACCAGAGATTGTACTGCCTGACGAGTCCCTCGGGATGAACTGGCACGGGGAACTGGGGGTATGCCGGATCTGATCCCTTGTCGTGCGAGTAGAGAGCGATCCAGTAGGGCATGCGACGAAGTTTCGCCTTGGTGTTTTCGTCGGCTCCGCTGAGGAGTAGCTTGAGGTGTCCGCTGTTTTCCAGATAAGCGACAGGCACAACCCCGGTGCGATTCTCGACCCGGTCCATGAAGCGGAGGATGTCGTCCATGCGTGACTGGGCGTCGAAGTCACCAACAAGGAGAAGGGAAGAGGCGCCCCAGTCACGGCTCCCGGCGAGCGACTTGGCCCGGTCGATGAACTGGTCGGCCTGGGACACCGCGTCGACATGATTCTGAAGACGGTAGTAAACTCCCGGCAGCATCCCGGCCGAGTCCGCCGCCGTGAGGAAATTCGCGCATTTAGTGTCGAGGACACCGCCCTTGCCGGCCCGGGCGATGAGGGCGGAGGCCCCGTTGGCGCGGAAAGCAGTGAGATCATTTTCCGAGTAGGAGCGGCCCTCGCGTTGTTTCTCCTTCGGATCATAAGCGGAGACATTGAGGATCGTCTGCATCTGCCCTGACGCGGCCGCAGCGGAGCCGGAGGAAGCAGGCGTATCGACCGCGGTGCGGCACTGCGACAAAGCAAGGGCGAAGGCAGCGAAGCAAAGAAGAAGGACGCGGGGGCGGATCATCAGGATAAAGATCGCATGAATCCGTCGAATCGCGACTGACAGTTGCGCTCGCATTGCAGAGGTTCCCGGTGAGACGCTTGCGCGAGTGCCACTACGGCGGAATAGTAATGTTTTCCTTAAGGATGAAGACCCCGGATAAACCAACCGTATGCAATATTCTGGCGATCATCTGCGGGCTGTGGTTTCTGCTCGCCGGTTGGGTCTGGGTCTACCTGGTCAATCTCGTCATCGTGTTTCCCTTCGCGATCATCGGATTTTTTCTCTGGCGCGCGGGCAGATCCGCTGAGCAAAAGATATTGAACCGCGTGGCGGGGTGGCTCCTGGTGAGCGGCCTCCTCGTCTCCCTGGTTTCTCTGGTTATGCTGCTCATAAAAAACTGATCGAACCGTCACCCCATGTCTGCCGTCATCGACCACCCCGCTCTCGTTAACCTCCTCCAGAGAGCCTACTCGGGTGAGCGGGCCGCCTCCTTTGCCTACATCGGACATGCCGGTTCCCTCCGTCGGCGGGCGGCCGAGCGGGACGCCGTTCGACAGATCGAGGAGGACGAATGGGAACACCGGCGTCAGGTGAAGGTGCTGATGGATCGCTACGGGATCGCTCCCTCGCGCTGGTATGAGCTGAAATTCTACCTCATCGGAAGGGTGGTCGGACTGAGCTGCTATGTAATCGGTCGCTTCATGCCCTACTTCTTCGCCGGGAAACTCGAGAGCGGAAATGTCTGCGAGTATTTTATCATGATGCACCGCTTCCACGAACTCGGCATCACGGAGCATGATGAAATGCTTTATGAAATGGGCGTAAAGGAAAAGGAGCACGAAGTCTTTTTCCAGAAAATGATAGCGAACGAACCCTGGCTGCCGCTCTTCGAAAAAATCTTCCACTGGGGCCCTGACACCACCACCAATGATGTCGATCTCGATGCCCTGAAGCCGGTGCCGGACTCGACGAGCTACTGCCGGGCGAGACGCGATGAGTAATTGGCCTTGAGCCGTTCCGGCATCCATCCGTATCCTCAAACGATGAGCCGACCGCTCTCACGACGCCGCGCCCTTGCCACCCTCACCACTTCCGGAGCCGGACTGTTAGTTCCGGGACGGCTGCCTGCGGCGCCGATACCGGCGGCTCCTGCGGGATGGAAAAAGGAGGGAGAGCTTTTCCGCTACCGGGGCCCCCTCGCGGGCGGCTGGGTCCAAAACTTCACCAGCACGGTCGAAGCGGTCGACGAGGATCGCTGGCGGGTCTGGACCAGCATCTCTGTGCCGAAGAACCCGATTAAGCAAATCGGTTACCACACGGGTACGGTCGGCGGCGAATGGAAATCGACTCTGGCGGTCTGCACTCCGGGCGAACCCGATGCCATGGCCCCACTCGCGATCGGCGGCATGCCCGAAGGCTGGCATCCGGTTCAGGTAGTGACCCTGCGTCTCCTCGACGGACGCACCCGCCTCTACTTCTGGGCGCATGGAGAGGGGATCGTCCGTTACCTCGCGGCGGACAGCGACGACGGACGAGCCTTTCGCGTCGTGAACGCATCAACACCCTGTCTCTACCATCCGGCGGATCGCTGCGTCGACGGGCCGGTTGCTCTGGAACTCGGTCTGAAACGCTTCGCAAAACGAAAGGCCGCCCCGGGACCGGGTGAATCGCTCGCCGAATCGCGTCTCATCTCCAACGATGCCACCAACGTTTATCAGCTTCCCGACGGATCTTTCGAAATGTATTCGGTGGGCCTGATCCAGGTGGAAAAGGATGACCCGCGTCATGCGCCACAGGACAACATTGCGGGACTCATACGGGTGATCGATCGCTACACAAGCTCGGACGGATTGAACTGGTCCGACCGCCGCCGAGTCGTCGTCCCCGACAAAGACGATCCTCATGACCTGCAGTTCTACTACCTCTCGGTTACCCACACCGAACACGGGCGCGTCGGTCTGCTCGGTCACTACCGGCTCGGTGCCCAGACGATCGATCTCGAAGCCTGCTTTTCCACCGACGGCATTGTGTGGGAACGCCCCCTCCGTGAACCGTGGATCACCCGTGATGCACCGGAGGAGACGGCCGCGAGCTATCTCCTCCACGCCCCGCATGCGATGGTGAAACGCGACAACCGCTGGCACCTCTTTTACACCGGAGGGAACTTCGCGCACAATCACCTCGCCTCCCACGGGACGCCCGACCGGGCGATCATGCTAGCGACAAGGGAGTCGCTCTTCGGCTGAGGACGCCCTCTTCGCCGCAAACCCTGCCTTGATTTTCAAGGGGACACCGTTGTATAAGCTTCCATGCCCACCCTATCACGACTTCTTCTCACCGCCCTTGCCCTCGGATTCTCCGCGTCATTAATCGTGGCCGAGAACAAGGCTCCGGTCTGGCCCAAGCCGAAACCATCAAGCCATGACTACGGCAAATGGGAAAAGACGATCGCCGGCTTTGAAGCGGCCGACAAGAAGTCACCGCCACCGAAGGGAGCGGTTCTCTTTGTCGGATCGTCGACCATCGTGCGATGGAAAACACTGGATAAGGATTTTCCCGGTATCACGGCAGTGAACCGCGGCTTCGGCGGCAACCAGATCAAAGACAGCACCTACTACGCGGAGCGGATGATTTTTCCCTACGAGCCGAAAGCGATCTTCCTGCGTGCGGGAGGCAATGATATCAATGCAGGCTGGCCGGCAGAGGACGTCTTCGCCGACTACAAGGCCTTCGTGTCGAAAATGCGGACGAAGTTCCCCGGTATACCCATCACCTTCATTGGACTCTCGCCCACAATCAAACGCCTTGAGCAGGTGGCGGAAGGTAACCGCCTTAATGCAATGATCGCGGCCCACTGCCGCGAAAATGCCGGCCTGGCCTACATCGATTGCTCCAAAATGACTCTCGATGCCGGGGGAAAGGTTCGGCCGGAATTGCTTCACGAGGATAAGCTGCACTTCAGCGCCGAGGGCTACCGTCTCCTGGCCGAAGCCGTGCGGCCTTACCTGCCGAAGTGAGTTGAGGTTTTCCTCTCACAAATCCCTGCCGGTCCCTTTTTCTCCGGATTCAGCTTCCGGGTCCGCCAGGTCTTCGAGGGATTCGACTACCGATTCGCCGATAATCGTCCCGCTGCGCTTCACGACGACCCACTCGATGCCCCGCATCACGAGCCAGATAAGGAGGACAACCAGAGGCACCGCGATCCAGGCAATCTTTTCGTAAGCCTCAAGCCAGCCAAGGAGCGCATCACCAAGCTTCAGGGAGAGCCAGACCATGACCGGTGCCCAAACCACGGCCGCCAGCCCCATCCAGGCGGCAAAGCGGTGATACGGATAACGGAGCGCCCCGGCAGCGAGGTAAAGCGCCACCCGCGAACCGGGCATAAAGCGGGAGAGAATGAGGATCTTGGCTCCGTGGTTGCGGAAAAGTCCGGCACCTCGCTCGATCTGCGCCCGTTTGACGATCCAGCGCAGAGGGGCCCGCTCAAGAAGTCCGCGCCGACCGAGCACACCCCAGAAGTAGAGGACGGAATCGCTCGTCCAGACCCCGAGGGTGCAGGCGACCGCGGCGAGGACATAGGAAAGTGAGCCTTTTGACACCAGCACCCCGCCGCTGACGCAGGCGAGATCCTCACTCACAAAACCACCCCCGAAGAGAAAGGCGGCGATCGCGGAAGGAGAGAGCGATTGCGCCGCAACCATGCGTTCCGCGAACCACTGCTCGGCATCACAGCCGGTGAGGAGGAGAGGAAGAGCGAGGAGGAAAAGAACCCGGAGTGCGGTGCAAGCGCGGGGCCGCAGGCGCCTGCAATCCAGCCACTTCGGAGAAGACGATGGAACGGGTGTTTTGATCGGGAATCTTGTCGGCGGAAGATGGTCCGGAGTCAAGGGGCAGGAAAGGAACTTGGCGGCAAATCACCGGCGAGCCCCCGCGAGGCTACACGCCAGGCCAAGCTTCGCGAAGAGTAAGGAGAAAGGCGGCAGGGTTAACATCGCCAATTGCGGTCTTCCCGATGCTGATTGTCCGGAGAGTTGAAAATGAATCTTCCCCCCGTATGCTAAAGTCCATGACAGACGATGCCACGAGCGGGACCTTTCCAACCCTCGCCCCCGAGTTGATCGGAGCCTGGGCGGAACGCCGACTCGTCCGGGCCGCCGGTCCCGAACTGCCGCGGCTCACCGCTGTCTTTTGCGACATCCTCTGGACCGCCCAACAGTATATCCCCGCGGAAAGCGGGTCGATCTGTCTCGCCGGGCTATCCGGTGCCGATGATGCTCTTGTCTATGTCGGAGCGTTCGGAAAAGGAGCCGAGTCCATCGTGGGGGCGCGACTGCCCGTAAGCACCGGAATCACCGGCCGGGTCTTCCGCGAGGAGCGCGCCCTGTTACGTAACGGAGTGCGGCAGGATAGTGATTTCTATTCCGGCCTCGACGCGGTCACCGACTACACGACTGAAACCCTCCTCGCCGTGCCTGTGGCGATCGAGGGGGAGACGGTCGGAGTGATCGGCCTCTTTAATCGCCTCGGTCACGACGGATTCCGCGACGAGGATTTGAAACTGCTCGAAGTCCTCAGTGGTTACGCCTCGAATTCGCTCCTCAATCTCTCTGATGCCTTCCACCATCGTGAGATCGCCCGGCGTGACGATCTCACGGGACTGAGGAACGACCGCTTTTTCCACCAGCAGCTCCGCGTCGAACTTGAGCGTCGTGAGGAAGAGGGCTGCGACCTCAGCCTTCTCTTTCTAGACCTCGACCGCTTCAAGGCCATCGTCGATACCCATGGCCACCTCGTCGGGAGTCAGGTCATAGCGGAGGTGGGACAACTCATCGCCCGCGTCATCACCGATCCCCGGGCCACCCTGGCCCGCTACGGAGGTGATGAGTTTGTGGCCATCCTTCCGGGACTGGGTGCCACCGAAGCGGTGGTTGCCGCGGAGGCCATCAGGAATGCCATCGCCGCAACTGTCTTTCTCGATGATTCCGGTGAAGATGGTCGCCCCGCCCTGCATCTCCACGGGGTCTTTTCTGCGAGCATCGGGGTGGCCTCCTATCGTGATTGCAGCTTTCCGTCAGGACCACCCGCTGACTGGCGCGTGCGTCAGCGCGACTTCATCGAAGTGGCGGATCAGGCCATGTATCGCGCCAAGGCACTCGGGAGAGATCAGGTGTTCCTTGGAAGCGGGTCTTAGGACGGGGGCTCAATTCACTCTCCCGCAGCAACTTCGGAGACCGAACTGCACCGAACCCTGCGCCGCCTTACCAAAGCGTACCCGGCGAGGCCAAGCGTGAGAAATGCCAGGGTAGTTGGCTCAGGTACCGCAGTGAGCGTGATGCCGTCAAAGCTTCCATCTCCGTAGCGGATCTGATACTGCCCGTTCGAGGTGGCAAAGGTGTCGAGGTCGTTCAGTTCAATGCCAAAGGTGAATTTTGATCCAGCCGTCAGTGAAGAGTAGGTGGCAATTGTGAATGTGTTCCCATTGTTCCAATCCGCATCGTTGATCAACAACATCGTTCCGGATCCGATCGTGAGTGCGCCCCCATCCACATCAATACGGTCTCCCGACTCCAGTCCGGGTGAAGCCGATCCGACAAGATCAACCAGCCACATGCTGCCACTTTGGGTGGTGAGGCCGCTGTCAAATGAGAGAGTTCCCACGGTTCCGTCCGTCCCCGCGGCTACACTGCCTCCGGACAAGAGGGTGCTGGCACCCGAGACTGTTCCGCCGCCACCGCTTTCGCCGGAAAGGAGTTGTGATCCCCCGACCTGAAAGCCCCCTGCCGTGCTGATCCCGTTCACATCGAAAGTGGCCCCTGTTTTCACGGAGATGATCCCGCTGGCGGCGATGTTGTTGTTCGAACTGGCACTCTCAAGTTTCAAAGTTCCGGCATCAACATAGGTGTCGCCCGTGTAGGAATGCACCGCCGAGAGGACAGTCGTTCCCGAACCGCCCTGAGTGAGGGTGCCGGCCCCGGAGATGGTATTTCCCACCTCGAGAGTATCGGATCGATTGAAAACTAGAGCCGCTTCGTTAATCACGTCTCCACTGCCGAGGGTCCCCGTGGTACCTCCGTCTCCGATTTGAAGGGCTCCGACAGAGATCGTCGTGGTGCCAAGGTAGGTGTTGCTTCCCGAAAGAATGAGGCGTCCGGTGCCTTGTTTGACGAGCCCCCCAGCCCCGACGATGTCACCGCTGTAAGTCGTATCGGCGGTGCTGCCGGTAGTGAGGCGAGTACCCGGAGAGCTCGCGGTGTCAGCCGCAGCGATCGTGCCTAGATTGACGGTGCCTCCGCCGGCAAGCGATTTGATGGTCTGAGAATAATCGGCGATGCCGTCTGTCAGGGCGAGGACAGCGGTAGGATCGTCCGCGAGAACGAAGTCGGAGTTCGCTGAAAGAGTATTGGTCGCTCCCGCCTGGAGAATACCCTTACTGATTGTGGTGGTGCCGGAATAGGTGTTTGCTCCCGTGAGAGTCTGCGTACCCTCTCCGATTTTGGTAAGGGCAACCAGGCCGGTTCCGGTGTCCCTGATCGCACCGCCGAAGAAGCTGCTCGCTGCAGCGATTTCGGTGACGATGGCAGTGGCGTGGTTGTCACCAATGGTCAGGGTGGAGGTGGTGCCGACCGCCGTGTTGGTAATGGTGACGGCACTGTGAGTGCCGTAGGAAACGAGGGAATTGACGGTTTCATTGAATCCGTTCAGGTCGAGCGTGGTGGTGCCTCCGGCATTGCCGCCCGAAAGGACGAGGTTACCCTTGTTCAGTCCGTTGGGAATGACCTCCGAAGCGCCCAATCGCATGGTGACAATGTTAGTATTGCTGTAGGCTGCCGGTGTTATCCCCGGATTCGTATTGAGGGAGAAGTTTCCGGTGTAATCATTGTCCGGGTTAGAGACGATGAAGACGTTCGTGCCGCCGGAGTAACCGGAGAGATCGAGGGCAAAATCACCCGTGATCTTCCCGGAAAGGGTGGTGGCAGAGCCGGCGTTGACGGCGCCAAGCCGGGTGTCACCAGCGAGATTAATCTGCCCGCTGAGGTTCTGGCCACCGGAGAATCGGATTGCACCGGGGACGTTGCCCTCACCATAGCCGGTTCCGGCGAGGAAGAAGTTCTGCGCATAGCTTCCCGCGATATTGAGCCAAAGCTGGCCCCCGGGAATAACGGTGACGGGGCCGCTTCCGAGGCCTAACAAGCTGTCGAATCGAGTCCGTCCGTGGGTCAGGATGGTTCCTCCCGTGTGGGTGTTGGTGCCCGAGAAAACCACCTGATTGCCCGATCCCGTGCGGATCAGGGTGACCGCTCCCGCCCCGTTGTCCTGAATGGAGGAGCGAATGAGCATTTCTCCATTGCCTGAGTTGTTGAAAATGATCTCCCCGGCGGTATTGAGAGCCCCGCCCGCCGTGAGGATACCGACATTGTTCGCCGTACCGATGATGAGATTGGCCACCCCCGCAGTCACGAGGCTGCCCTGGTTCCAGATGGATCCGGCGGCACCGAAACGGAGGGTTTCTCCAGCGGAGATGTCGAGGACGCGATTGACCGCCGCATTGGCGTTCCCGGCATCGTTGCGGACCATAAGAGTGTTTAAGTCCGTGATCCCGCTGCCGGTCGTAATGGAGCCCGCCGCGTTATTGATGAGGAGGTTGGAGGCGGTCGAGGAAACGATATCGCCGCTCGTGTAGCCCGTGTATACCCCGGCGGAGGCAGCCACCACGTTGCCGATGGCGCTGCCCGCCGTGTCTTTGACGGCCCAGTCAGTCCCGACGATGGCCCAGCCTCCGAGGATGCCGCTGGCGTCGTTGGACGTAGTCGTGGTGACACCGTTTGCGAGTGATTGGGTCCCGGGCGGAAGGGTAAACTCCAGAACACTGCCGGCGATTCGAGTGACGTTGCCCAGATTGACAACGGTACCCGTCGCCGCCGTTCCCTGGGTCACGGTGACATAACTGCGGCCGGCGAGCAGGTGGGTATTGTTGAAGGTCTGACTGACGGCGTCAGTGCCGGTGTTACGTCCTGCGACCCATAGCTTGCCACCGCCGAGGACGAGACGGCTGGAGGCACTGATGATATTGCTGGTCGGGGCAACGATGGTGTAGGCATAGGTATTGCCACTACTGACGACAGAGCTGATTGCCGAAGTGTTGAAATCGAGCTTGATGCCACCCGCGTTGGATTGATTCACGGTTCCGCTGTTGGGATTGTGGGCTCCGGCGAGAATGGTGGTGTCTCCGGTGTAGGTATGGGAGGTGTTGGAAACGTATGTGGCCGCACCGGAGGTTCCGCTTCTTGTGACGGTGATCTGCTCTCCCGTAAGCGTGAGGGTACCCGTGCCGATTTTTGTGAGGCCCCCGCTGCCACTGAGGGCACCGCGGTAAGTTGTTGAGCTATCATTGTTGCCCGCTTGTAAAGTGATCGCGCCGCCTCCCGCATCCTGGAGGGTGAGGTTACTGGTTCCAGCCACCGATGCTGATGAAAGGCTGCCGATGACAAAGGTACCGATGCCGGAGGCGAAGCTGATATTACTCCGGGTCACGTCAAGATTCACGAGATTCACGGAAGCGTTCTGCGCTGCGCGAGTGTGAGCGAGGCGCAGGCCACCAGTCGTGAAGTTGGTGTTCAATGCGGAGAGAGTGCCAGTGAACGTGTTTGCGTTGGAAAGGCTGACAAAACCTGTGCCTCCATTGGCTTGAATCGATCCGTTGCCGCTAATGATTCCCGAAAAAGTGCTACTGACACCCCCGTGCGCCAAATTCATCGACGCGTTTCGCATCACAATGGCTCCGCTTCCGTCGATAGTGCCGAACTGATCATTCGTCCTCGTGCTGAGAATACCGCCGGTGTTGATCGTGATCCTGGCGTTGTCGCTCATGCTGTTCGCGCCCGTGTTCCAGAGGAAGGTTCCGCCGCTGTTGATGACGATTCCGCTACTGGAGCTCAGCTGATTGGCGCTCGCTCCGGTGCCCTTCAATTCGAGGGTGCCTTGCTGGATGGTGATGGCGGCCGCTCCCAGGTTAAAATAGCTGGCGGACCCGGATGCCGCAAAGTCGAGCGTGAGTCTGCCGTAACCCGTTTTAACCAGCCCGGATGAAATCATTCGGGCGGTGATGGCGGAGTCCATATTCTGCACGTTGATATTCGGAGTCGCACCACTCAGGGTCAGTATTTCGATGCTGGCAAAATTTGCCGTCGTCACTGCCGTGGTTGGCGCGATCGTCACATGCCCTTCCTGAAAGTTTAGTCCCGCGGCATTCTGATTACTCGACAGTGTCACCGTGTAGCTTCCCGTGCCGTCGACACCTGCGGAAAAAGTGACAACACTCCCCGCCGCATAGGGGCCGGTGGCTAACAAACCATCCAAATCCACAGTCCAAAAGTTGTCCGTTCCCCAAATGCCCCCGAGATTTCCAGAGCCCGGGGTCGATCCGTTGGTATCCCAATAGAGGGGATCGGAAAAGCACCGCTGAACCGGCGAGAGAAGAAAAGCGAGTGCGACAGCCAACCAAAGAGAATTGAGCGAAGTCCCCGGAAACCCAATCACTCTGGCTCCGGGATGACCTGAAACGGCCTGATCCCGTCGGTAATTAAGCTGTCTCGGGGAGCAGTACATCGGGTTACAGGATACCTGTTTCGATCTCCATGCAAAAAGAAATCGAATTCCTCGAATCCAAAATGACCAGTAACTCCTTGTTAACAAACAAATTACAACCCTGTGTTCCCGGCTTTAAATGCACTGCAAATCGGCTGATCGAGGTTTGAAGTCTCTGCTGCCCGGTCATTACTCCACGAATCCTTCTCCACCCCGCCCGCAAAGGCTCTCTATGAAGGCCACCCTCCCTGTGGTAGGGTGATTCATGAATTTTCGTGTCAGCTCCGAACTCTTCTATCAGATCGAAGGACCTGCCACATTCCTCTTTGCGCTCAAATGCATCGAGACTCAGGGACAGCACATCCGCAGTGAGTTCCTTCACCTCGATCCGGGAATGCCTGCCTACGACTTTACGGTGGGGGCGGGCATGAATCGCTTCACCCGCATTCAGCCCTCCTTTCAGGGTCAGCTTCAGGTTCGCTATCAGGCGGATATCGAGACGACGATCCGCCTCGTCGATGCAGGGAATCTCTACACCGATGGACCGGGTGACCTGACTCCGGAAGCGATCGCCTATCTCTTCCCGAGCCGCTATTGCCAGTCGGATCGTCTCCGGAAACAGGCGCTCGATCTTTTCGGTGGCTTCACCGGTCCCTATTCACTCGCCGCCGGAATCAGTGACTGGATCTTCGAGCATCTTGCTTACGAGATCGGAGCGTCGAACGAACAAACCTCGGCCGTCGATACACTGGAGCAGCGTGCCGGGGTTTGTCGGGATTTTGCCCATCTCGGGATCGCCCTCTGCCGCTCGATGAGCCTGCCCGCCCGCTATGTCACCTGCTACTCGCACCTGCTCAACCCGCCTGACTTCCACGCGGTCTTCGAAGTGTTTATTGGCGGGACCTGGTATGTGTTCGATCCCACCCGTCTCGCCCCCCTCAACGGTCTCGTCCGTATTGCGACCGGTCGGGACGCGGCGGACGCCGCCGTGTGCACGATCTTCGGCGGCTCTGTCATGAACAGCATGCAGGTGATCTGCAACTCCCTCGATCGCTCCTTCATCCCGATCACGAGGGACACGCTGCGACAGGCGAATCAGGCGATCGCCCTTCTCTAACCCGGCAAGTCATGGAAATTCTGAACATCCGGAGAGAACCGCGCGAACGGCTTCATCTGCTGCACGAAACAAGTTACTCCTATTCCAGCCCCGTTAGTTTTTCGCCTCACCGTCTCGTTCTGCGTCCGCGCGAGGGACACGATGTCCAGCTGGAGTCGATGACTCTCGAGACATTCCCGGCATCCTCGATCCGCTGGTATCGCGACATCCTTGATAACTCCATCGCCATCGCGGAGTTCAACCAAACCTCGACGCAGCTCACGATACGAAGCGAGTTTATCATCGAACTTCCCCCGGCCCAAGAGGGAGACCAGCAACCCCTTCTCGTTGCCTACCCTCCCCGGATTGCGGGCATCGACGAACTGGCAACGGTTCCCTATCGGCAGTTCACCTATCCGCCTGAGGTCGATCATTTACGACGGTGGTTCGCGAACAACGGACTCGCTCCGAGCACCGGTGAGCAACGACCTATCTTTGATAACCTGACAGCCCTCATTTACAAGACGGTTCGCTATAACCGTCGCGAAGAACACGGAGTGCAATCTCCGGTCACGACGCTTGATCTTACAAGCGGATCCTGTCGCGACATGGCCGTCCTCATGATCGAGACCGCCCGGGCGATGGGATTCCCGGCCCGGTTTGTGAGCGGCTATCTCGAGAGTTCAAACTCCAAAGTGGGTCGTGGCTCCACCCACGCCTGGTCGGAGATCTACCTGCCCGACCGGGGTTGGACGGGATACGACCCCTCAATCGGCCGCCGCGTTGGGCCGGGTCATGTTGCGGTCGGAGTCAGTCATCATCCACGGGGAGTGATGCCGGTGACCGGAGGATTCACCGGCTACGGTTCCGTGAATGGTCCGCTTGTCGTGACAATATCGACGAAGCGACTCCCTCCGTCTCCGGGGATCTGATTCACCGGGTAACCAAATCACTGGCCGCTTTCCCGAATCGAGGCATTCTTTCCCAATGCCCTACCGAAACCTCTGGATCTGCTGTCTTGCCGCTGTCGTCCTCTTCCCGGATCCGGGAATTGCAGAGGTTTCCCCTCCGCCACCACGCGAGGTCGCCAGGCTGAAGCTGGACCCGTTTTACCGGAAGTATCTCTCCGCCGATGGTTTCCCTATCGTCTCCTCGGAGAAAGTGTCCGACCACGCCCTGCATGAGGTCGCCTGGCTCATTGAGCGAATGCTGGGTGAGCGTCCGGATCTCCTGCGGGCCATCACCGCGTCCGGTGTGCGGCTTGCCATCATGGCACCGGACGAATACACCACGATGATCCCGGAGCACAGCCACCTCAGTCCTCCGGACTATTGGGACAAGCGCGCCCGCGGACTCGGGTCGACCCCGACGGCTCCGGCCGTTTCCTGCGGGGAGGAGAATCTGCTCGATTATCCGGGTGATCCGTATGCGGCGGAGAATATTTTTATCCACGAATTTGCCCACACCATTCATCAACAAGGGCTCGCCTCAGTGGATCCGACTTTTCAAGGCCGTCTCGAGCAAGTATTCGGACGGGCGAAACTGAAAGGATTGTGGAAGGGCAAATACGCGGGAACCAATCCCTCGGAATACTGGGCGGAGGCCGTGCAATCGTGGTTCGACTGCAATCGGGAGAACGACAACGATCACAATCATGTCAATACCCGGGACGAACTGAAAGCCTACGATCCGGAACTGGCCGCTCTGGTGAAAGCCACCTTCGGCGACGGAACCTGGCGCTACCAGAAGCCACGCGACCGGAAGGCTCAGGAACATCTGGCGGGTTATGAACCGGCAAAAGCGCCCCGCTTTGCCTGGCCCGCAACACTGGTGGCGGCTCATGAGGCCATTCTGAAGGGGACAAATCTCGAATCACTTCCGAACCTCCCCCTGGCCCCGGTTGCCTCGGGCACGGCGCGCTCTCCGGCCTCATCACAAACCGTGAAGCTGCGGATCGACAACCGGACGGGAGATTCAGTACGGATCTTCTGGATCGACTTCGAAGGAAAACGCCAGGAGTATGGACAGACGGACCCGGGCAGGAACTTCACCCAGGAGACCTTCTCCGGTCATCTCTGGCTGGTCACCAACCCGGCCGGGCATCCGCTCTCCCTCTTCGCTGCGGGAAAAAGGGACGGACTGGCGGTGGTGAAGTGACAGGCGGGATAATGACGATAAATTCATTACCTGAATCCGATATGAAATGTTGAGACAGATTAGTTGATCACCCCGTGACGCAGGTAGGAAGCGCTTCTACAATTTTTATCAAGAATCAGGACTCATTTGCCCTTACTCACCGCCCCTCATGACCACCCGACGTCACTTTATCTCTGTCCTCACCGCCGCGCTGGGCGGCTCCGCCTTTGCTGCGAACGGGAAACCGAAAACCATCGTTCTCCAATCGGCCTGGGACATTGTCAACATCGGTGATATCGGACATACCCCGGGAACGCTCCGTGTCATCGAGGAGCATCTCCCGGAGGTGAAAGTCGTTCTCTGGGCGATGAAGTTGGAAGACCGGGTTACCGCGATGTTGAAAGCGCGCTTTCCGAAGGTGGAAATTCTTCAGGGCAATCTCTTCAAGGACGGCGAGTACGATCTCAAGCTCCAGAAGGCCGTCAAACAATGCGATCTCTTCATCCGCAACTCGGGCATGGGGCAGGACATCACCTTCATGCAATTCTGCCAAAAGCATGGAAAACCCTACGGGCTTTTCGGCCAGTCCTATTTCCCGGGCATGGTGGAGGGACCCGGCTCTGAGGAACGGATCGCGCTGCTCAACGCGGCGGCCTTCATCTACACGCGCGAGACAAAAACGCTCGGCATTCTCAAGAGCGCCGGGATCACTACTCCGGTGCTTGAGTTCGGCCCGGACGGCTGCTTCGGCATCGACGTTCATGACGAGGAGCGCGGCCTCGCGACGATGAAAAAACTCGGACTGGAGGACCGTAAGTTCATCACGATCCTGCTGCGCACCAACACCGCCAAACTGCCCGGAGTCGACGACACGCGCACGCCAAAACTCAATCCCCTGCACCCCACGCCCGAACAGGTCGCTGATGATGAAAGGCGCGCCGCCAAATACCGCAAACTGGTGACGATCTGGGTTGAGAAGACGGGACACAAAGTGCTAATCGCTCCGGAAACGATCAAGGAGATGGGCCACAACAAACGGCTCATTCATGACCCGCTTCCGCCGGAGATCCAAAAGCAGGTGGTGAATCTGGATTACTTCTGGAATGCCGACGAAGCGGCCTCCATCTTCGCCCGCGCCCACACCGTCGTCTGTCACGAACCGCACTCCCCCATCATCGCGATGGCCAACGGCACCCCTATCATTCACACCTACTCCGAGTTTCATTCGCCGAAGTGCTGGATGTTCCGGGACCTCGGCCTTCCCGAATGGCTACTCGAGATGGACGAGACACCGGCGGAAAAGATGGTCGATACCCTCTTCGAGATCGATGCCGACTACCCCGCCGCTCAGGAGAAGGTGAAGAAGGCGATGGCCTACGTGCATGAATGCTTCGGCAAGTCCATGGGACGATTGAAAGCGTAAGGCATCACAAGGGCATGAAGGAACTATTCAGAGAGCGGGATTTCACGCGGGTCGGATACTTTCAATCCATCCTCGAAAGCGAGGGAATCCCGACCTTGTTGCGCAACGAACATCTGACCATGTCGGGCCTTGCCGAGATCCCTATTCCTGATTTCTTTCCCGCCTTGTGTGTCGTCAATGACGAGGACTATGATCGGGCTATCGGCATTCTCCGGGAGCACGTCAGTCACGACAGCGTGAAGTCCGAGGAGGAGATCTCCTGCCAGGCTTGCGGCGAATCCAACCCCGGGAATTTCGAAATCTGCTGGTCGTGCAGTGCCACCATCACAGCGGCGGAATCCTGACATTCCTTTAAAAATGGTGCCTCGACCTGGATTCGAACCAGGGACCAATTGATTAAGAGTCAACTGCTCTACCAACTGAGCTACCGGGGCCTTTGGTGGGGCGGACCCTAATCCGATCCGGATAGGCCTGTCAAATGCGGGTTTTGATCACGGCTCATCCCGGCGCTGCCTGATGACAGGTCTTTCCCCGTTCCGGCGGATGTCTGCAAAGCCGTGAATTTTCACTGATTCGGCATCGCACCGTAACCGGACCGTAACACGGGCGGGAGAACATGGTGGCGAAAAGTTGAAGAACCGACGGCGCGATCGCCCGAAGCCCTTCCGCTGAAATCACCCACCAAGAACCGAAATAGATACCATGAAGATCCGCTCCATTCCCCATGCTTCCACAAGCCATCACCGTCTCAACCGCGGCTTCACCCTGATGGAACTGATGACCGTCACCGCCATCATCGCCATCCTCTCCGCCGTGTCCTTTCCGGGCATCAAAGGAGCCATGCGAACCGCGCAGATGAACGCCGCAGTGCAGAATGCCAAACAGGTCTCCACCGGACTACGAAACTTCGCGAACGATTTTGACGGCACCTTTCCCGGCACGGTTGATCCGGTGACCGAGGAGGAATACACCACCTCCAACGACGTCTTTCGCCTCCTCATCCCGGAGTATCTCGACACCGAACGCGTCTTCGCTGTTCCCGGCAGCGCCTGGGGCGCTAGAGCCGACGGACGGATCGACGAGGAGATCGAACGACTCGAGGCGGGGGAAAATCACTGGGCCTACATCGCCGGATTGACGATGTCATCCCGCAGCGACTGGCCCCTCATCGTCGATGGCACGGACGGCTCGGGCTCCTATACTGACGATCCGGGGGCCAAAGGCGGCACCTGGGAAGGACGGAAGGCCATCGTCGTCCGCGTCGGTGGAAGCGCCGAATCGGTGCGTCTGATCGGTGAGGGATCGCAACGCATCCTGCCTCGCTATGGATACCCGGAGGAGAACGCCCTCGAGGTGAATGCCTACATGGGTGAGCTCGCCGCCCTGCTCGACCCGGCAGGTTGATCGGAACATTTTCCGCACGCCGGTATCACTTTCATCTTTCCATCCCCGATCCGATTTTGTTATGCTCAAGGCCATGAAAGGCAGCGGCATGTGGCTGAGCCGCCGGCAGATGCGCTGGTTGGTGGTGCTGCTCGCGCTGCTGCCTCTGGTGCCGGCCATCATGACGATGCGGCTCACCCTCGACAACGCCCTCCGCGAGCGTGACGAAGCCATCGAGCAGGAGACGAAGATCTACCGGGATCAGCTCATTCATCTGGTCAATCGCACTTCCTCGAATGCCGAGGCCGGGGAAGACGGAGAGATCCTCTTTTCCCATCTGCGCCGCATCTTCGGAGACGACGCCACGCTCATTCTGCGCGGACCGGGGCGGGACAAGGTCTGGACCTGGGGGACGGAACCCACTCAGGACGCGATCGTTGCAGAGATCAGAGAGGGACGATATGCGGGCTGGACAGTGGTTCTGGATCGGATCGTAAACCTCCCGGACTACATCAGCGAACAGATGTATTTCGCCTGGCTGCGAGCGGCTGCCTGGGCCGTCGGTGTGGCTCTGGTCGCGGCCGTGGTTTGGTTTGCGGTTCATCGCGGACTGCGCGTCGATGAGCTGCGCAGCGACCTCCTCACGACCGTGTCCCACGAGATGAAAACTCCGCTGGCCTCAATGCGTGTGCTTCTGGAAACCCTCACAGACGACGATGACGGACTCGTCCTGACGACCGAGGCCAAGCGCCGCGAATATCTCGATCTGGTGTCGGGAGAGGTGCGGAGACTGACCCGGTTGGCGGAAGACTTCCTGGCCTTCAGCCGACTCGAACGAGGGGACATCCAATTGCGGAATGAATCGTGCCAGTTGCGGGAGGTGGTCGATCGTGCCGTCACCGGACTGGCTCCTACCATCAATTCGGCAGGAGGCCGCGTTGTCGTCGACATTGATGAACTCAGCGTTCTTGGCGATTCTGAAGCCATTTCGACAGTGGTGCGCAACCTGATCGAAAATGCGTTAAAATACGGAAAGTCATCCGACGGCATCTCCAGGATCCGGGTATCGGCGTCTGGCGGGGAGGAGGGAAAGGACGTGCGATTGAGCGTGAGCGACTCGGGTCCCGGCATCGCCGCGGAGTATCGCCGGGCCGTCTTCCAGCAGTATTTCAGAGTGGATGGACGACTCGCGGGAAGCGGGTCAGGAGTCGGACTGGGGCTCTCGATCTGTCGCCACCTCGTCCGCAAGATGGGCGGCCAAATACTCTTGAAGGAGAACCCCGGAGGAGGCTGCCGGTTTGTTGTCCTCTTACCCGGGGCAGAACCAACCCGGCAGACCAACGACGAGGTCGAGGCACTCCGCGTTTTCCCTGTGATCAGTTTGGCAAAACCCTGACAAAACATGAAAACTTCACGCATTCTCATCGTTGAAGACGATCCCGCCCTCCTGCGCGGGGTATCGGATAACTTTGCCGCCAGAGGATACCACGTCGAAAGCGCGAGCGACGGGGAACGGGGCCTGGAAAAAGCCCGGAAATTGAAAATCGATCTCGTCATCCTTGATGTGATGCTGCCGCGCATCAACGGCTATGAGATCTGCCGTTACCTGAGACAGGAAAGCTTCGCCATGGCTATCCTCTTTGTCACCGCCAAGTGCGAGGAAAGCGATGCACTCCTCGGCCTTGGACTGGGGGCTGACGACTATATCCGCAAGCCCTTTGGCATTCGCGAACTGCTCGCCCGCGTCGAGGCGGTGCTGCGGCGCTCTGACATACACACCAAAGGAGTTGAGGGCGATGACGAGAGCAGCATCCGGTTTGGAGAGTTTGTTTTCGACCCCAAGTCCCATCGTCTCACAAAACGGACCGGAGACGCCGTGGAGCTATCACCGACCGAGTATGCCCTGCTTGCGTGTTTTGTCAGCCACACCGGCCGCGCTTTGAGCCGGGATGACATCATGAACGAAGTCTGGGGTTACGACTCCCGGGTTACAAACCGGTCCATCGATCGTTTTGTCACCACCCTCAGGAAAAAGATCGAGATTGACCAGGCACGTCCGCACCACATCGAGACGATTCGTGAGTTCGGGTATCGGTTTCAGGCGTGAGGACGGGGGCGGTGCCCGTAAGTAGGAGCGGTTTGCGGAAGGTCTAAAAGGAGCGCGGGCACTCTTGCCCGCCTCCGGAAGCAACGGTCTCGCTTCCACGGCTTGTTGCTCTGACGCGGGCAAGAGTGCCCGCGCTCCTTTTTGACTGCGCTTGCTTTCCTTACGCGCTCTTAACGCTCTTAATATTCGTGATTCACCGCATCCCCACACGGGTCGCCCCTCGCAGCACCCAATAGCGCGGGTAGGCGTCGAGCGTGAGATTGAGCCCGCCCCCGGCGGAGGGATCCCCTTCATTGCCCATCTCATCGACAGCAATCACTTCTTTTGCATCGCTCTCGATCACGGCAGTTGCCGCCTCTTCACCGAGGGTGAAACCGGCGACAATGAGGTCTTCGCCCCGCTCAAACACGTAAAGATGAATGTCCTTCGACTCAACCAGCGTTTCGCGGAATGAGGACTTTGTCAGGGTCCCCGTCAGGGCGGCAATGGAGCCGTAAACAAATCGCGGGCAATACTGGTAGTCGAGCAGCCCGAAATCAGGCGGGCCGTCCCGACCGGGGCCGCGGGTCATCCGCGAACAAAAGAGCAGCACTCCGGCGTGACCATTCGCCCAGGAGTATAGCACCTTCTGGGCATCGATCTGCGCCTGCCTTCGTTCCTGTTCGAGCCTCCACGCGCTGTATCCGGTCTCGGTGTTGATCCACCCGGTCGCCGCGTCACCTGCCGCCGCCTGGAGCCGTTTCATCGTTGCAAAGCTGCGCTTGTAGTCCTCGAGATTTCCGTGCGCGTTGTAGGCGGGGAGATCGACGAGTCCATGGAGTCGATCAATGAAGGTGGCACACTTCGCCTCATCCACGAGCGAATAACCTCCGTTGGTGATCGGAAGCCCGGGGGCGACCCGACGGATCTCATTCTGAGAGAAAGTGAACTGGGTGACAAACTCCTCGTTCGTTCCCGACCAGTAGCCGATCTGATCGGGCTCATTCGAGATCTGCACGAAGCGCGACTGGTCGCGATAGCGCTCCACGAGGGCCGCGAGGTAGGCACGCTGGGGCTTTTCCTGATGAGGATATCGCCAGCGGTTTTTCCCCTGATCGGCATAGGACGGCAGAACCGCCCAGTCCGCCGCATTCATCGTCTGGAGGGCGAGTTGAAAACCTCGCGAGGTGTACGATGCCAACGCCGCATCCATGCGGTCGAAGTCGAAATAGTATTCCTCTTCCCCCCGCGCGTTTTTTCTTCTCCCCATCTCGAGGGATTCATCCGTTCGAACGACCTGAAGTCCGAGACGGGCAATCAGATCCGCCTCACGATCACGGGCTAGTTGTTCTGTCAGGCCTTCGGGTAGAGCTGGTTTACCCCCGGGAGTCCAGTGGTAGCGACCCGGAAAGGCACAGATACCGAGAAAGAACTCATCCACCTTCCAGGTCGCGCGGGCCTCGTTGAGATCCCGGGTCACGGCAAGATTGCGAATGAGACGTTTCTGGCAGGCACCCTCCCTCCAACCGTCGAGGGTGAGCAGGTAGGTTCCGAGCGCCTTGATTTGGATGGCGATCGTTTCCGGCTCTCCCGCCTCGATGCGCCACTGCCCCACGAGGTGATTGTTCCAGTTCCACGCCGAAAGGGTCGCGTGTTCAAACTGGGCGGAATCCACTCCGACCTTCAATTGAAACGGTTCCTCGGTCGGTCCGATTTTAGTCCACTCATACGGACCTGAAACCGGATTCAATTCGAGACCATCTCCGCTGAGATGATGTTCGCTGATGACCTCATGAAGGAAGGGCACCTTTTCGTTCGAGAGAATCGGGGAATCGGGCGCAAGGACCACAACTTCCTTTTCGGCCCGCCCGGAAGCGGTAACGAACAGAGAAATCAGCAGATAAGAAATCCTCATCGAACGGAAGATTCGCTGAGGTCGAAGGGGATTCATCGAAACAAAAGAGGGTTAATCCAGGGCACTGACCGTGTTGGGAGAAAAGCTATCACACGTAAACGTTGTGTTCTTCGTTCTTCGTTCTTCGTTCTTCGTTCGCTAACCGCTAACCGCTAACCGCTTTCAATCAAACTTCAGAAAAAGGCATTTCAAATACTGCGCCTCGGGGAAAGTCGCGGGATGATCGATCGCGTGGAGGGCCGTGCCCAGTTCCGTCATTCGCCGACCAGCGCTCCGGGCGGCGGACCGAACTGCACCAAAAAACTCCTCCGTGCTGACATGAGCCGAGCAGGAGGCGGCGACGAGGGTTCCACCCGGGCGGAGAAGACGGATTCCGATAGTGTTCAGTCTTGTGTAGGCCTGAATGGCGCCACTTCGTTCGCTCTCCCGCTTCGCGAGTGAGGGCGGGTCCATGATGACAAGATCATATTGTGCGGGATCGGCATTCGCGAGCCACTCAAAGGCATCTGACTGGATGATGCGATGTTTGCACGCGGCCACACGCGGATCAGCGAGATTAAGCTCGAAGTTCCGCTCTGCGGCAGCAAGGGCATGCGCACTGATGTCGAGATCGGTGACCTCCCTGGCTCCGCCGCGGGCGGCATAGAGGGAAAAGCCACCGGTAAAGCTGAAGGCGTTCAGTACCTCGGCACCGGACGCAAGGGTTTCGACCCGGCGCCGATTCTCCCTCTGATCGAGGAAGAAGCCGGTTTTTTGCCCGCGCAGGACGTCAGCCTCGAATCGAAGGCCCGACTCCAGGAAAGTGACTACTCCCTCGAGCGGAGGACCATAGAGAATCGCTCCGTCCTTCCATCCACCCTGCTCAGCCGCCTTCGTCTCCAGGTTCCGGCTCAGGCGGAGGACGAGCCGCTCGGGGTTCAGGGTGGAAATCATCATTTCCAGCAAGGCCGGAAGACGCGCCAGCCAGGGCGAGGTGTAGAGCTTCAGCACGAGGGTGCCATCGTACTGGTCGAGGACCAGACCGGGCCATCCGTCACTTTCCCCGTTGATGAGCCGAAGTCCGTTGGTCAACTTATCTGCGACTCCGTTTCGACGCTCGACGGTGGCGACGAGCCGGGCCCTCCACCAGTCCTCATTGATCGTGACGGGTTTGCCGACGTGGAGAATGCGAACGCGGAGAGGGGAATCAGGATCGTAGAAACCCAGGGCGAGGAATTTGTCCTTGCGATCGTAGATGACCGCCAGTTCGCCCGACTCGCCTTCGCGGTTCTGATCGCGGATGCTTTCAGAATAAACCCACGGATGCCCACCGCGGACGAGAGTCTCCGCGACGGGACGAAGCGTGAGTTTGAGGCGGGGTTGGGTGGACTCGGGTTGAGGGGATGGCATCACGGGAGTTGTGCCCCAGAGGAAAAGTGAGAATAGGGGAATTGCAAGAGGGAGAGAAGGGCACGGGATATCGGATACTACGTTGAAAACGATCAAGTTTTGAAATTACTCGTCAACGTGGCCCTTCACTCTTCATCCTGAAGTTGGTTAATGTGAAGGTAGTCCCCTAGGCGTTCGCCGTCCTGGAGACGGCGGTTGCGAACCGTGACAACGAAGCTCTGTCGAAACGTGGATTCAGAACTCGAAATCAAAAACTTCAGAGTGTAGGTGCCTACAGGCAGTCCGATTCTTCCAGATGTTGGGATGATCTCCAGGTTGAAACCAAGGAGCGCTGGGTTCGCCTCTTCAATTCGTGCGGATATCGCTTCTTCGTAGCCAGTGGTAGAATTGATCGTGAATGTCAGATGCCCAAGATCCAGCAGCCGCTGGGTGCCCCCAGCGATCCTATCGCTCACTGGCTGTCCCCCATGAGCCCAAACCACACGAATTGGGAGGTATGTGGGCAACTGGATTGGATCTTTCACATGCTCTTGAACGATCGTAAGGAGAAATACTTCCACATCAGTTGCGGGAGACTTGCCGTCGGCATTCGCAACAGGAACACGAAGATGGTAAATATCGTCTAGTAACTCGCTATGCTCAGTCAGTTCGGAGAACACTAATTTAAGCTTCGGCTGCTTGATCCACCGAACAATCGGAGGACCAAAGATCCCCCAGAGCCCGAGAACGAGTGCAACGATTGCTGCAAGTGCAGTCCACCATGTCGCGTCTAGGCCAAGCGCAGTCGAGTCAGCTATCATTGTTTCGCTAACGTCAGGGGCGAGTCAGCAGCTGTGAGCTGCTTGACTCCGACCCATTGTTATGTGATTTCGTGTATGTCCCGCACTTCGAACGAGAGACTTCTAAACTCTGCCTTTCCTTCGGCAGCGGGGGCACTATCGGCATGGATGGACCAATGCACGAGTTCATCTCCGATGCGGTCAGGGCGTAATCCGGGATGAAGAGAGAATTCCCATGAGCGAGACAATCCTGGAAGTAGGGGATCAAACCAAGAACTCCCATACTTCGGGTATCCCATATTGTAACCTACAACATCACGTCTCTGATTGGTCTCTCCAAATTCGAAATACTTCATTCCATCGATTTCAACCGCATTGTCTTCGTTCCGATTATCCTTACTGACAAATCGCTCTGGAATCGATACAAAGATCCTTGCAAACTGTGCGAATACCGCCCCATTGTTCGTTGCCGTGAGGACAAGTTTAACAGATCTTCGTGGAGACGTCTCTCGCCCCATCAACCCGGGCATTCCTAATGGATCTTTGGGGATCCAGGTTTCCGAATAGACGGAAAACTCCACCTCAAACTCTGCGTGGCTTCCTCGATTGAATATATCGGAAACAATCCGGTGCCCCGCTGGGCGGGCCTTTCCTCCCACTCGCACATAGTATTTCCCATCGCGTGCCTGATGTGGGGCGTGTGAGCTGTCGTTCACATTAATCATGATAAGACCTCGGCCCTCTGCAGATCCAGGGGAACCAGAGTCTTTCGTCAAAGCATACACACTGAAACGACTTAATGGGAACTCGACCAGATTAGGAATAACGTCCTCGAGCCATTCCTTGGTGTTTCGACCCTTGAGGCTAAGCGAAACACCACCGTCATCAACTTGGCGCTCTGACAAATCAGTCGGATCAGTCATTCCATAAATGATTGTCCCTCCACCGGAGTTCGCCATCGCTGAAATCTGAATCGAGAGATTCTCGAGAACCTTGCTTTCATCGATCGACGGCAGCGAGAAATCCAAGCCGCGCCGTCCTTTGAATTCGATCCAATCAATTTCGCCGCGGGGGAGCTGTTTGATGTAATCCTCGTCCCAATCAGATACAGTCGGCATTTTGGAGCGAGTTCATTTTTTCACATAACTGTATAATCATACCTCTGTGCGCCATAGCAGTTATGCCACACAGGGGGATATCAGGGTCAAAGGCCTCCCTTGCCGGCGTAATCCACCCACCGCGTTTCTCAATCGGGTTTTACCCTGACTGAGAAACGTTTAAAAGGAAAAAGCGATTCCGAATCGTCAACGCTGCCGGGTCACCCTGAGCGGTAACCACCTCACCCCTCAAGGCAAGTTCGTCACACCCATCAGGTACTTGTCACACTCCCTTGCGGCGCCGCGTCCCTCATTGATCGCCCAAACCACGAGCGACTGTCCCCTTCTCATATCACCCGCGGCAAAGACACCGGGGAGATTGGTCGTGAACTTGCCGTGATCGGCTTTGACGTTGGAACGGGCATCGGTCTCGAGAGCGAACTGCTCGACGATGGCCTGCTCGGGTCCCATGAAACCCATCGCGAGGAGGACAAGCTGGGCGGGGATGACGCGGGCGGAACCTTCGACCTCGATCGGCGAGAAACGGCCGTTATCGTTGACCCAATTGATATCGCAGATCTCGAGTCCGGTGAGGTTACCCTCGGCGTCTTTGAGAAACTGCTTCGTGTTGACGAGATACTGACGCGGGTCGGCGCCCTGGACAGCGGCGGCTTCCTCCTGACCGTAGTCCATCTTGTAAACCTTGGGCCACTCGGGCCAGGGGTTGTTCGCGGCGCGCTCCATCGGCGGCATGGGCATGATCTCGAGCTGGATGACACTCTTGCAACCGTGACGCAGACTCGTGCCGACGCAGTCGGTCCCGGTGTCACCACCGCCGATGACGACGACATCCTTGCCCTTCGCATTGAGGGCGGGAATGGTGCCGTCAAAGGAATGGTCGAGCTGATAGCGGGTATTGGCAGTGAGGAACTCCATCGCGAGATGGATACCCTTCGCATCACGTCCCTCGGCGACGAGGTCGCGTCCGAGCGTCGCGCCACAGCAGAGCACGATGGCGTCGAAATCCTGGCGCAATTTTTCGGCGGTCCACTCGTCGTCTTTGCCGATGTGAATACCGGTCTTGAAGACAACTCCCTCGGCGGCCATCAGATCGACACGGCGTTGCACGACTTCCTCCTTGTCGAGCTTCATGTTCGGAATGCCGTACATGAGCAGTCCGCCAATGCGGTCAGCCCGTTCAAAGACTGTGACGTTGTGGCCGGCCTGGTTGAGCTGATCGGCGCAGGCAAGTCCGGCAGGGCCGGATCCAACGACGGCGACCTTTTTGCCGGTGCGTTTTTCGGGAAGACGGGGAACAACCCAGCCTTCCTCCCATCCTTTGTCGATGATGGCGCACTCGTTGTTCTTGATCGTCACGGGCGGCTCGATCACACCGAGGACGCAGGATCCCTCACAGGGAGCGGGACAAACCCGGCCGGTGAACTCGGGGAAGTTGTTTGTCTTGTGGAGACGCTCGAGGGCCTCGCGCCAGCGACCGCGGAAGACGAGGTCATTCCACTCGGGAATGAGATTGTTGACGGGGCACCCGCTCGCCATGCCCGAGACAATGTGTCCGGTGTGGCAGAAGGGAGTGCCGCAATCCATACAGCGTGCGCCCTGGGCGCGGCGTTCCTTGTCGTCGCCGTGGATCTTGAATTCCTTCCAGTTCTTAAGACGTTCGATCGGGTCGATTTCGGAATCGGTCTTGCGATCGATTTCCATGAATCCGGTTGGTTTGCCCATGAGATTTGAAAAATGAAATGTTGAACGATGAAATGTTGAGATCGACCGGGATCAGTTGCCCCCGACGCGGGAGAGATCACGCATGTTTTCCTCGAAGGCGGCCATGGCAGCCTCGTCGCCGGAAAGACCCTGCTCTTCGACTTTGCGGAAACACTCGAGCATGCGCTCGTAGTCACGCGGGAAGACCTTGAAGAACTTCGGCAGCTCCGCATTCCAGTTCGAGAGAATGGCCTTGCCGCGGGCGGACCCGGTCAGCTCGACGTGTTTCTCGATCTCGGCTTTGACGGTGGCGATGTCGGCGTCGACACACTCGATGAGACGGTAAAGATTCACCATCTCGCGATTGAGCCGGTTCTCGAACTGACCGTCGATGTCGTAGACGTAGGCAATGCCGCCGGACATGCCCGCAGCGAAGTTACGTCCGGTCTCACCGAGAACGATGACCTGGCCTCCGGTCATGTATTCACAACCGTGGTCACCGACGCCCTCGACAACGGTGTTCACACCCGAGTTACGCACACAGAAACGCTCGCCGGCGATGCCGTTGATGTAGGCCGTCCCGGTGGTCGCGCCATAGAAAGCAACGTTGCCGATGAGGATGTTCTCCTCGGCTTTGAACTTCGACCCTTTGGGCGGGTAGATGATGATCTTGCCGCCGGAGAGACCTTTGCCGACGTAGTCGTTGGCGTCTCCTTCGAGCTCGAAAGTCATGCCGTTCGGCGTGAACGCTCCGAGTGACTGGCCCGCGCTGCCCTTGAACTTGAGATGGATGGTGTCCTCGGGGAGGCCCGCTCCGCCATGGTGACGGGTCACCTCGCTGCCAGTGATGGTGCCGACGACGCGGTTGACGTTGATGATGGGAAGCTCGGCGTAGACTTTCTCTCCTCGCTTGATCGCGGGTTCGCAGATCCTGAGCAGATCCGTGTTGTCGAGCGCCCTGTCGAGGCCGTGGTCCTGCGCCTTCTGGCAATAGGTGCCCACGTCGTCTCCAACGTCGGGTTTGTGGAAGATGGTCGTGAGATCAACCCCCTTCGCCTTCCAGTGAGCGGTCGCCTCGTTCGTGTCGAGGCACTCCACATGGCCGACCATTTCGCTGATGGTGCGGAAACCGCACTCAGCCATGATCTCGCGCAACTCGGTGGCGATGAAGGTCATGAAATTGACCACATGCTCGGGCTTGCCGGTGAAGTTTTTGCGTAAAGTCGGATCCTGTGTCGCCACACCCACGGGGCAGGTGTTCTTCTGGCAGACACGCATCATGAGACAGCCCACGGAGATGAGCGGTGCGGTCGCGAATCCATACTCCTCGGCACCGAGGAGGACGGCCACGGCGACGTCACGTCCCGTCTTGAGCTGTCCGTCCGTCTCGAGAACAACGCGGCTGCGGAGGTCATTGAGAAGGAGAATCTGATTCGTCTCGGCGAGACCGAGCTCCCAGGGAGCTCCGGCATTGTAGATCGACGAGGTCGGAGAAGCTCCCGTGCCGCCGTCGTGTCCGGCGATAAGGATGACATCGGCATGTGCCTTTGCGACACCGGCCGCAATCGTACCGACGCCGACTTCGGCGACGAGCTTCACGTTGATGCGGGCACGCGGGTTGGCGTTTTTCAAATCGTGAATGAGCTCGGCGAGATCCTCGATCGAATAAATGTCGTGGTGCGGAGGGGGAGACACGAGTCCCACGCCGGGGGTGGAGTGACGAACCTTCGCGATCCAGGGGTAGACCTTGGAACCGGGCAGCTCGCCGCCTTCGCCGGGTTTGGCCCCCTGCGAAATCTTGATCTGAATCTCGTCGGCATTAACAAGGTATTCGCTGGTGACCCCGAAACGTCCCGAGGCGACCTGCTTGATGGCG
>DDSV01000058.1 GCA_002344215.1 Akkermansiaceae bacterium UBA2381 | reverse complement strand
GTGAAATAGACCCAGAGCTCGTCGCCGTCGCTCAAGCCGTCGGCGTCCGAATCCGAGTATCCCGAGCCGAGCCACGCCCCGGTGTCGTCGTCGTAGCCGTCGCCGTCCAGATCGGCGGCCCGGCCGACGAAGGCCATCCACGCCGCGAGCAGGATCAGCGAAACGAAGCAGCGGAGGAGCGATCTCCCCGAAGCTTGGAAGCGGAACCAGTCGAGCGGATTCATGGCGGCTCGGGGGAGAATGTCAGATCGCCCGCCAAGCGACAAGCTTTTTCGAAGAATTTTTTCTTTTTTCATACGGGACCTTGCTCCCGGATTGGCAGAGTCCGGCACGTCCCTGTTCGCGCCGGGTTTTTTTGTGTTCAGAGGGGCGGGTTTCGGCCATCGTGATCCGCCTATGAAGATCGGTCCACTGCCTGTCGTCTGCTTTCTCCTGTCGCTCCACCATGCCGCTTCCGCCGCGGAGGGGGAGGGAGCGCCCCCCGCCGCCGTCGCCGGCTCCGACCAAGCCTTGGAGGTGATCCGCAG
Source organism: Akkermansiaceae bacterium UBA2381 (assembly GCA_002344215.1). Taxonomy (GTDB): domain Bacteria; phylum Verrucomicrobiota; class Verrucomicrobiia; order Verrucomicrobiales; family DEV007; genus Arctic95D-9. Next base: position 182,651 of record DDSV01000058.1, on the reverse strand, counting down.
CTTCTCCGGACGGGGAGCGCTCGCGGACGGCTCCTCGCCCACGCCCGCGCAGGAGGCCATGAAGACCTTCAAACTGCGCGAGGGCTTCGAACTGGAGCTCGTCGCCGCCGAGCCCGCCGTCGAGCAGCCCCTCTCCCTCGCTTGGGACGCGAAAGGCCGACTTTGGGCGGTGCTCTACCGGCAATACCAGTTCCCCGCCGGGCTCAAGATCGTGGAGTACGACAACCACCTCCGCGCCCGCTTCGACAAGACACCCCTGCCGCCGCCGCACGGGGACAGGGGAGAGGACATCATCCGCGTGTTCGAGGACGCCGACGGGGACGGGATTTACGAATCGCACCGGGACGCCATCACCGGGCTGAACATCGCCACCTCCGTCGCCGTCGGGGCGGGCGGCATCTGGGTGGCGAACGCCCCCTACCTGCTCTTCTACCCCGACGCGGACGGGGACGGCTCGCCCGACTCCGACCCGGTCGTGAAGCTCTCCGGCTTCGGGCTGGAGGACACCCATGCCGTGATGAACAGCCTCGTCTGGGGTCCCGACGGCTGGCTCTACGGGGCCAACGGCAGCACCACGACGGGCAAGGTGATCGATCCCGCCACCGGGCGGACGGTGGAGTGGCAGGGGCAGATGGTCTGGCGCTTCCATCCGAAGACGGAGCGCTTCGAGATCCATGCCGAGGGCGGGGGCAACACCTTCAGCCTTGAGATCGACGCGGCGGGGCAGGTCTTCTCCGGCACGAACGGGGGCAAGACCCGCGGCATGTTCTACCCGCAGGGCAGCTACGGCACGAAATCCTGGGGCAAGCACGGGCCGCTCACCAATCCCTACGCCTTCGGCTACTTCGAGCACATGAAGGGCGAGGGCGACGAGCGGCGCTTCCCCCAGACCTTCGCGATCTACGAGGCCGACCTCTTCGGCGAGGAGCTGGCCGGACGCGTCGTCTCGGCGAACGCCCTCCACAACCTCGTCTGGGCCAGCCGTCTCGAACGCGACGGATCGACCTACCGCACCGTGGACGAGGAGAACCCGGTCGAGTCCCCGGACCGCTGGTTCCGGCCCGTCTACGCGGGCCTCGGTCCCGACGGGGCGGTCTATTTCGCCGACTGGTACGACAGCCGTCTCAGCCACGTTCGCCCCGTGGACGACTGGCACAAGGCGAGCGGGCGCCTCTACCGCCTCCAGCCGACGGGCAAGCGCCCGAGCTACCGCGAGGGCGACCTCAGCCAGCGTCCCGCCGACGAATTGATCGGCCTCTTCACCCACCCGAACCGGGTCGTGCGCCGCCGCGCCATGCTCGAACTCGGCTGGCGCGGGGACCGCTCCGTGAACAGCGCCCTCGTCGCCCTCGTCGATGAAGCGTCCGGACAGGCCTCGCTGGAGGCGCTTTGGGCCTTGAATTTGCTCGACGGCCTCAGCGACGAGCTGGCCACCAAATGGCTCACCCATCCGCAGCCGGAGCTTCGGCGATGGATCGTGCGTCTCGTCGGCGACCGACGCGAGGCTTCCGGCGGCTTGGCCACGGCTTTGGCGGACCTCGCCCTCGGCGAAAGCGACGTGCAGGTGCGGGTGCAGCTCGCCGCCAGCGCGAAACGGCTGCCTTCCACCACGGCCTTGGGCATCCTCGACGGACTCGTCCGGCATGGGGAGGATCTCGACGATCCCCATCAGCCCCTCATGATCTGGTGGGCGCTGGAGGCCCATGCCGAGACGGACCGTGCCGGGATCGAGGCTTGGCTGGCGAAGGCGGAGACTTGGGGCCACGCCCTCGTCCGCGAAGTCCTCCTCGAACGGCTCATGAAACGCTACGCCATCGCTGGCGGAGCCGAAAACTACGCCAGCGCTTCTCTCCTCCTCGAAAAAGCCCCTGACGAGGCCGCGAAGACGAAGCTGCTTGAGGCCCTCCAGTCGGCCTTCGAGGGCGTCACCCTGCCCTCCCTGCCCGAGCCGCTCTCCCGCGCCTTGCAGGACTACTCCCGCTCCCTCGGCGACAGCGGGCTGGTCCTGCGGCTCCGCAGCGGCGAGGCCGGGGCGCTCGATGAGGCGAAGAAAGCGGTGCTCGATCCCAAGCTTCCCACCGGGGTCCGCACCGAACTCGTCCGCCAGCTCGGGGAGAGCGGCGACCGGGGTGCCATCGACCCGCTGCTGCGCATCCTTTCGCTGAACCAGGAATACGCCTTGAAACGCGTCGCCCTCCAGACTCTCGCTCGTTTCGACGACGAGACCGTGGCCAAGGGCATCCTCGGCCGCCATGGCTCGACCCTGCCCGCCGAGCACGGCGTGCGCTCCACCGCGGAGCGGGTCCTGGCCGGACGCCTCCCTTGGGCGCGGCTGATGATGGACGCGGTGGACAAAGCGGTCATCAAATCCCGCGATGTCGGGGCCGATGTCGTGCAACTCATGCTTGAGCATCGCGACGCGGAGCTGAACGCCCGCATCCAGAAGCACTGGCCCGGTATCGTCGCCGGATCCGGCGGGATCGACCTCGCCGCCGAGAGCGCCCGCATCAAGCAAACTCTCGCAGGCGGGGCGGGGGAGACAGAGGCCGGGAAGGCGATCTTCGCGGTCCGCTGCGCCAACTGCCACCAACTCTTCGGCGAAGGCTTGACCATCGGCCCCGACCTGACCGGGTACGAGCGGCAGAACCTCGATTTCTGGATTCCCTCCATCGTCAATCCCAGCCTTGAGTTGCGCGAGGGCTACGGCAACTACGTCGCCTCGATGAAGGACGGGAGAAAGCTGGTCGGGGTGATGGCCGCCCAGGATCCCCGCACCGTGACCCTCAAGGATCTCGCCGGGCAAGTCTCCATCCTCGACCGCGCCGGGATCGAGACCCTCGAAGCCTCGCCCATCTCCCTGATGCCGCCGGGTTTGCTCGCTGGATTGAGTGACAAGGAGTTGCGGGATCTTTTCGCGTATTTGATGAAGGAGTGACGGGATCGGGTGGGGCGTGGAGGCCTTTGGCGAAGCCCAAGGAGGGCCGAGACTCCTTGGATTCCCGGCTGCGACCGCCCCTCTCCAAGACGCAAGTTTCCTGAGAGTAGCAGTTGAACATTGCGCCTTGGCGTGTTTGGATAGGACGATGTCGACAGGCCCCACCCCCGAAGTCAAGCCGCTGAAGCATGCGGAGGATCTCGATCTCGTGGATCGGGCGCTCGCGGGCGATCCCGTCGCGGTGCGCGAGTTCCAGGACACCTACAAGCCCCTGCTGGAGCGCGTCCTCACCTCAAGGGGGGCCAATCCCGTCCATGCCGAGGATCTCGTCGCGGACGTCGTCGCGGAATGCTTCGGAGCCGGGAAGAACGGGCAGACCCGCCCGCTGTTGGAGAAATTCGAGGGGCGCGCCTCGCTCTCGACTTTCATGATCCGGACGACTTGGAACCGGTGGCTGGATCTGAAACGGCGCGACAAATTTCGCGGGGAACTGCCCGTCCACGACGAGGACGAGGAGCGAGGAGGGGACCAGTTCGACCGTCTCGCGGGGGAGGACTCGGAGGAGGGATTCCTCGACGCCGACCTCTCCGAGCTGATGGGGCGGGCGATCCGCGAAGCCTTCGATTCGCTGGGGCCGGACGTGCTCCTGATGTTGAAGCTCTCCTATCTCCACGGGGTCAGCCAAGCGAGCATCGCGAGGATGTGGCAATGCGACCAGACCCGCGTCAGCCGCACCATCACCACCGCCCGCCAGCAAGTCGCGAAAGTCACGATGCAGCGAATCCGCGAGGCGGACGAGGGGCTGCGGCTGGAATGGGAGGATTTCCAGAAGCTCTGCGCGGCGGGCCTCGATCTTTGATCTCCTCGGTGGAGGGGGCAAGGAGTTCGGCATTCTTGTCGGTCGGTGGATTTTCCGTCGGTCAAGCCGGGTGTTGGCCGACAGGAATGTCGGCCCTCCTTGGATGCTTGGGCCAAGAGGGGTATTTCTCGTTCGGGAATGATTTTTCAGGTTGATTGACTATTGATAATTACGAAATTTCTAGTAAACTCCTTTAAATTTCAATTTCCCCAATGATTCGTGTGCCTTTCTTCTCATCCTCCCGGAGCAAGTTTCATCTGGAATACGGCGGGGCCGAATGGAAGGGGGAGATGCCCGCTGTCGGCTCCACGGCTCCGGAGGACCGCATCGAAGCTCGCCTCTCCTCCTTGGAGCACCGACTCGTCTCCCACGCCGAGGAGTTGAAGATTCAAGTCTCCGAGAGGATGATGCGCATCCAGAGCAGGGTCGAGGGAGCGTTGCGTCCGTTCCAGTCCGAATCGGAGCCGAACGGGGGCGGTGCCGACAACGTCATCGAGTTTGGCGGCGTTTCCGACCATCAGCTCCGCGCCCGCAACGCGCATGCCGCGATGCGGGAGCTGAACGAAACCCTCCGCTTCGCCCAAGAGCACCTTGAGGCGATCTCGGGGAGCATCGAGCGGATGCGGAGGTCGGCGGCAGCGGGGAGGTGAGCGTGAGAGGAGCGCGGGCACTCTTGCCCGCAGGAGTAGAGTAAAGCGCGGACAGGAGTGTCCGCGCTCCCTTTTCCCGGATCACTTCTTGTTCGCCTCGGCCGCTTTCTTGATCTGGTCGAGGGCGGCCTTGGTCTCGGCGGCAACGGCGGTGGCTTTCTCCGCACTGGCCTTGAGGGCTTCGGCGCGCTTCGTCGCCTCTTCGACCGCCTTGATCGCCGTGTCGAAATCAGCCTTGGCTTGGACGGCGCGTTTGGCCGCTTCAGTGGCGGCGGCTTCCACCTCGGTCACGGCCTTTTGGAACATGGGATCAAGGCCGGGTGCCGGAGCCGGAGCCGGGGCGGGAGCCGGAGCTGCGGGTGCGGGAGGTTTGGCAGGAGCAGGGGGGGCGGGAGCCGCCGGAGCAGGTGCCGCAGCGGGCTTCGCAGGAGCAGGAGCAGCTGCTGGCTTCGCGGGAGCTGGGGCTGGAGCCGCCGGGGCAGGTGCCGGAGCCGCCGGAGCAGCAGGTTTCGCTGGGGCAGGAGCAGCGGCGGGCTTCGCAGGAGCCGGAGCTGGGGCCGCCGGAGCAGCGGCGGGCTTCGCGGGTGCCGGGGCTGCGGCGGCGGCAGGGGCGGCGGTGGTGTTCGCGGCGAGGACGGCGGGTTGGGCTTGGGGCTCTTTCCAGCCGGTGTTGATGTCGATACCGGGAATGGCGGCGGCGAGTTTCGCCGCGCCGGCGTCGGTCGCCTTGCTCTGCCAGAGGAAGAGCTTCTTGAGATTCTTCAATCCGGCCAGCTTCGCAAGCCCGGCGTCGGTCACTTGGGTGCCGTAGAGATTGAGGTATTCGAGATGGGCGAGGCCCTTCAGCGAGTCGATCCCGGCGTCGCCGATCTGGGTGTTCTCCAGATGCAGGCGGGTGAGGTTCGGCATCCCGGCGAGATGGGCGAGGCCCGCGTCCGTCACTTGGGTGCGGGCGAGGTCCACCCATTTGATTTGCGCGGCGATGGGCTTCAGTTCGGCGAGCTTTTCGTCGGTGAACTCCTTGCTCACGTTCAGGGCGCTGAAACGGAGCTCGGGCGTGTCCTGCGCGATGGGCATGAGCGAGGCCCCGGCCTTCTCGACGCGTCCGATGGTCTCGGCGACGAGCTTCTGCATGGCGGGATCGACCTTGGGTGCGTCGGCCTTGGCCACGGCGCTTTCTTTCGGTTTGGGCAGGTTCGCGAGGACGTGGTTGACGGCGGCGAGGGTCTTCTCGTCGGGCTTGAACTCGGCCACGGTGCCGCTGGCCTTGGCTCCGCTCGTGATCCAGAAGGCGATCAGGGCGGTCTCCTGCTCGGTGAGCTGCTCCTTGTCCTCCGGCGGCATGTGCTCGTCGTCGCTGATCGGCAGGTAGACGCGCTGGATCAGGGGGCTTTCGTCGATTTTCCCGGCCACGACGGAGGGGCCTTCGTTGCCGCCTTTGAGGATGGCTTCCAACGAAATGACGTTCAGTTTGCCCTTCGGCTTCTCGGCTCCGTGGCATCCGCCGCATTTCGCGTCGAGGACGGGGGCGACGAGATCCTGGTAGAGCTGGCTCTTGGTCGCGTCGGCGGCGGAAAGGGAGGCGGTCGCGAGGGTTGCGACCGAAAAGAGACCGGGGAGGAGGATGCGCTTCATGGAAAACGGAGAACTTTTTAAAAATTCTCCAAAGGGTAGCCCGAAAGGGGAGGCGAAATCAAGTCGGAATGGGGTAGGTGATCGCGGCGGAAAAGGCGCGTGAACCGGGGCGGGGATGCCCTTTCCATCCCGTCGATGGAAGCGGTCGTGATGGAAGCTCTCGGGGAGGACGGGTTCGCTCGTCTCGTCGCCGCCTTCTACCGTCGCGTCCGGACGGACGATCTGATCGGCCCGATGTATCCACCGGACGACTGGAAGGGGGCGGAGCGACGCCTCGCCGATTTTCTGATCTTCCGCTTCGGCGGCTCCCAGCGCTATCTTCTGGAGCGAGGGCATCCGCGCCTCCGCATGAGGCACGCCCCCTTCTCCATCGGCGAGGCCGAGCGCGACCGCTGGCTCGCGCTGATGGAGGCGGCCATGGACGAGACGGGTCTGGCAGGGGAGGCTCGGGAGCATCTCGGGGCTTTCTTCGCCCAAGTCGCCGATTTCATGCGCAATCGCGAGGGTTGAATCCAAGGCGCGACGGTGGCAGGGTTCCCGGCGATGAAAACGTCCCGTCTCCTCCCTTTCGCCCTCGCCGCCGCCTTCGCGGCCTCCGTCTCCGCCCAGGAGAAAAAGACCGTGGTTCAATCGACCCATTACCCTCTCCACTATTTCGCGCAGCGTCTCGCGACCGGGGATTTCGAGTTGAACTACCTCGTTGATCCCGAGGTCGATCCCGCTTTTTGGAAGCCGGGCAAAACGGCGGTCACTGCCTTCCAGAAGGCCGATCTCGTCCTGAAGAACGGGGCCGACTACGAGAAGTGGATGAGGCGCGTCTCGCTGCGCACCGCCACGCAGGTGGACACCTCGAAGGGCTTCGCGAAGAGCTTCATCAAGACGGCGGGCAAGGAGCACAGCCATGGCGACGGCACGGTCCACTCCCATGCGGGCACCGCCTTCACCACATGGATCGACTTCTCCCAGGCGGCGAAGCAGGCCGAGACCGTCGCGGCGCGTTTCAAGCAGGCGCAGCCCGGCGCGGCGGCGAAGATCGACGAGAATCTGGAATCGCTCCTCGCCGACCTCGCCTCGCTCGACGGCAGGATGAAGGCCTTCGGGAAAGCCTGGGGCGACAAGCCTCTCGTCGCCTCGCATCCGATCTACCAATACTTCGCCCGCGCCTACGGACTGAAGATCGAGTCGCTGGAATGGGAGCCGGAGATGGAGATGAAGGATTCCGACCTCGCCGATTTGAAGAAACTCCTCGCCACCCATCAAGCGGAATGGATGATCTGGGAGGACGAACCCAGCGCGGAGAATGTCGCCGCTATTGCCGCTCTCGGAGTGAAAAGCGTCGTTTTCTCCCCCTGCGCCAACACACCCGAGACCGGCGATTGGCTGGCCGTGATGAAGGCGAACTTGGAGAGGATCGAGGCGTTGGTGGCGGAGGGGAATTGACGACTTACGCGATGGCGCGGGTGCGAGGGAGCCTCGGTTGTTGCTAGAGTCCGTCCATGGACTTCACCCGCCGCCGCTGGATCGGCACCTCGCTCGCTGCCGGGGCTTCGCTGCCTTTCGTTCCCTCCTCCCTCGCCGGAGGCTCGCTCCGCATCGCGACCTTCCACTACGATGTCACCCCTCCCGTCGGCCATCCGCTTTGCGGAGGCTGGATCACTCCGGCGAAATCGGTCGCCGATCCGCTTGAGGCCATCGGATTCGTGATCCTCGGGTCGGGGGAGCCCATCGTGGTCTGCGCCGTCGATTGGACGGGCCTGCTGAACGAGGCGCACATCCAATGGCGGGCCGCTCTCGCCGAAGCCGCTGGGACGACGCCGGACCGTGTCGCCGTGCAATGCGTCCACCAGCACGACGCACCCTTCGTCTGCCTCGACAGCGAAGCCCTCGTCGCGGAGCAGAATGCGGGACTGAGCTTGATCGATCTCGGCTTTTTCCAGGAATGCCTCGCGCGGGGCAAGGCCGCGGTGAAGGAAGCCCTGACCCAGGCAAGGCCGCTCACCCACGTCGCCGCCGCCGAGGCCGCGGTCGAGCGCATCGCCGGCAACCGCCGCGTCGAGATCGGGCCGGATGGCCGGATCGGGCGGATGCGGGGCAGCTCCTGCAAAGTCCCGGAATTGATCGCCATGCCCGAGGGCCTGATCGATCCGAAATTGAAGACCGTCGCGCTCTACAGCGGCGAGGAGAAGGTCGCCTCCTGCCACTACTACGCCTGCCATCCCATGAGCCACTACGGCAGGGGAGAGGTCAGCAGCGACTTCGCCGGTCTCGCCCGCAAGCGGATGCAGGAGGTGGAGCCGGGCTGCGCCCATCTCTATTTCAACGGCTGCGGCGGCAACATCGGCGCGGGGAAATACAACGACGGTTCGCCCGAGGCGCGTGTCGAGCTGACCGACCGCCTCCACGCGGCGATGGCCGAGGCGTCCGGGAAGCTCGCGCCGAAGCCGTTGCGCGCGGTGGAATGGCGGACGCACGATCTCCTGCCCGAGGTGAACCCCGTCTTCACCGAGGAGCGCGAGCTCGCCCAAGTCCGCAATCCCGAGAACCTCCCCGCCAACCGCATCCGCCCCGCCATGCGGGTGAGCTGGATCCGCCGGGTCGCGGCGAAGACGCCCATCGTCCTGAGCGCCCTGCATCTCGACGAGGTCTCGATGCTGCATCTCCCGGCGGAGAGCTTCGTCGAGTATCAGTTGCGGGCCCAAGCCGTGGCTCCGGACCGCTTCGTCGCGACAGCGGCCTACGGCGACGGCGGGGCATGGTATGTGCCGGTGAAGGAGGCCTATCCGCAAGGCGGCTACGAGGTCAGCGTGGCGAACTGTGCTCCCAGCGTGGATGATGCCCTTGGTGTGGGGATTCGGGAGCTGCTGATCGGGTAGGGCGGTCCGGCCCGGGCCGCCGGGAAGGACTCCCTGGAACCCCTGTGCGCTCATCCCCGACCGGGCCGGTCGGGTCACCTTGGCGCAAAACCGTGCCATCGATCCCGCTTGGCGGGGTTTCCGCATTGCCAAAGCCGCCATCATCCGTTTTCCTGAATCCCCGCCATGATCCGACGCCTCTCCCGCCGACTCAGCCTCAAGCTCCTCTCCTCCCTCGCCGTCTTCGGCTTCCCTCTCCGCCGCGAAGCGGTCGCGCAAGCCTCCGACGCCGACCGCCTCGAACGCTGGGACTGCACCGAGAACCGCGTCTTCCTCGGCGGGGAATGCTGGGCCAATCCCATGGAGGACTGGCGCATCCGCGACGGCTGGGCAGAATGCCTCGTCAGCTCGGGCAAGCGCAGCGTCCATTCCCTGACCCGCGCCCTCCGCCATCCGGAGGGTTCCTTCACGATGTCGGTCCGTTTCTTCAAGCCGGAGGGCCTCTCCCAGGATGGCGGCGCCGGTTTTCGTATCGGCGTCCGCAGCGACATCGACGAATACCGCAGCAACTGCTTCGCCAACAATGGCATCGAGGCGGGGATCGTCGGCGGCGAGCTTATCCTCGGACGGAATTCGGCGAAGCTCGATCGACCCTTCTCCGGGGGCGAATGCCGTCTCGTCCTCTCCGGAAAACCGGGCGACGGCCCTCGCTATGACCTCGAACTCGTCGCGACCACGCTCGATGGCGCGAGACTCGGCGCGGTGACGCTCTCCGCGCAGAAATCCTTCGTCACCGGCAATCTCGCCCTTGCCAGCCAGATGAAGCTCCCACCGAAGGGTCGAGTCGAGGAACCCTCTTGGCGTTTCACCGACTGGCGGGCCTCGGGCGACGCCTTGGAGACGACTCCCGACCATCGCTTCGGCCCCATCCTCTGGACCATGTATTCGCTCAGCGATTCACGCGGCGACGAGGGCTTCGTGATGAAGCTCAGCGCCCTCACCGGGCCGCTCGCCACCTCCGCGCCGCAGGAGATCGAGTTGCACGTCCAGCGGGACGGTGTCTGGTCCTTGCTGGAGACGGTGACGCTAGATCCCGACGCCTGGGTCGCGACTTTCCGCATCACGAACTGGGACGAGATCTGGGAGACGCCCTACAAGGTCGTCTATCGCGAGCGGCTCGCCGACGGCAGCGAGGCCGTCGACGAGTGGAGCGGCAAGATCAAGGCCAATCCCTCGGGCCGTCCCCTCCGCCTCGGGGCGCTCACCTGCCAGAACGACTACGCCTTCCCCTACGAGCCGGTCGCGAACAACCTTCTCAAGCTCGATCCCGACCTGCTCTATTTCTCCGGCGACCAGCTCTACGAAAGCCACGGCGGCTTCGGCGTCATCCGCTCGCCCGTCGATCCCGCAATCCTGAACTACCTGCGCAAGTTCTACCAGCACGGCTGGGCCTTCCGCGAGGCGATGCGCAACGCGCCCACCCTCTGCATCCCCGACGACCACGACATCTTCCAAGGCAACTACTGGGGCGAGGGCGGCGTGGCGATGACAGCGCCGGAGGACGATCCCGGCGCCTCCTCGAAGGGCGGCTACATCCAGCCCGTGAAGATGGTCAACGTCGTCCACAAGACCAACACCGCGCACCATCCCGATCCCTACGATCCCACCCCTGTCGCGCAAGGCATGAGCGTCTACTACGGCGAACTCGTCTACGGCGGCGTCGGTTTCGCCATCCTCGGCGACCGGCAGTTCAAGAGCGGCCCCGAGCGCGTCGACACGGGCGAGGGAAGGGCCGACCACGTTTCCGACCGGGACTTCGACACCGCCACGCTCGACCGGCCCGGTCTCGTCCTGCTGGGCGAGCGGCAGGAGAAGTTCCTCGAAGCTTGGGGCGGGGACTGGCGCGGCCACACGATGAAGGTGCTCCTCAGCCAGACCCTCTTCGCCAACGTCGCGACCCACCACGGCCAGCATGATGGCTACCTCAAGGCCGACCTCGACTCCGGCGGCTGGCCGCAGGCGCCGCGCGACCGGGCCGTTTCCATTTTGCGGAAATCCATGGCCTTGCACGTCAACGGCGACCAGCACCTCGCCACCCTCGCCCAATACGGAGTCGAAAATCAGCGCGACGGCAACTGGTCCTTCTGCACCCCGGCCATCGCCGTCGGCTACCCGCGCTGGTGGCGTCCCGACGAACTCGGGATGCCCCACGCGAACCGCCCGCAACACGGCCTGCCCGACACCGGGGAATACCTCGACGGATTCGGCAACAAGGTCTACGTCCATGCCGTCGGCAATCCCATCGTACCCGTCGCGACGAACCGCTACGAAAAGGCCCACGAGAAGGGGAGCGGCTTCGGCATGGTCACCATCGATCCCGAGGCGAAGACCTACCATCTCGAAGCCTTCCAATTCCTCGTCGACGCCACCGACGGGAAACCGGGAAATCAATTCCCCGGCTGGCCTTTGACGATCCACCAGAGCGAGAATGGGGGAGGCAAACGCGTGCGTTGATAGGTCCGGGCGAAGCGGTTCTTCGAGATTGCGCTATTGCCATGCCGAGGCCAAGGAAGTCTCCGATCCACTTGAATCCCTGATCGCTTCTGTGTAAGCTTTGCGCATGGCCTCCAAGACCATTTCGCTCAGCATCGAGGCATACGAACGGCTCAAGCAGCATCGCCGTGGGCCGGAGGACTCCCTCAGCCGAGTCGTGATGCGGGCTAAGTGGGACGAGGACACCATCACTGCCGCCGAATTGCTTGAGTCTTGGGAGCAGCGACCAGCGCTTTATTCCATCGAGGAGCTGGAGCGTATCGAAGCGGCCAAGGTGGCGGCGGGGCATGGCATGTGCCGGTGAAGGAGGCCTATCCGTAGGGCGGCTACAAGGTCAGCGTGGCGGACTGTGGCTACGGTAGCACCCAAGGAGCGGGACTTTCCAAGTCCCGTTTTCGTCAATGGGGACTTGGAAAGTCCCCCTCCTTGGTTTGCGGTCGGGCGTTGCGGGGACATCCGATCCGCGCTCACTGAGCGCGGCCACAGACGCTGGCGCGAATCCGCGACATCGTATCCCGCTTCGGCGGGGTTTCAGGCTTGCCAAGCGTGTCCCATGCCATTTTCCTGAATCTCTTCCATGATCCGCCGCCTCCCCCTTCTTTTCCTCGCATGCCTCTGTCCGGTGCTCTCCGAGGCGCAGGAAACCCATCCAAACCTCCTCTTCGCCATCGCCGACGACTGGGGTGCCCACGCCGGGGCCTACGGAACGTCTTGGGTGAAGACGCCCGGCTTCGACCGCGTCGCGCGGGAAGGCGTGCTCTTCATCCGCGCCTACACGCCCGTGGCCAAGTGCGCACCCTCGCGGGCCATCGTCCTGACGGGACGCCACGCTTGGCAGCTTGAGGAGGCGGGCAACCACATGGCCGTCTTTCCTCCCAAGTTCAAAAGCTGGCCCGAGACGCTGATGGAGAAGGGCTGGCACATGGGCATCACGGGAAAGGGCTGGGGGCCGGGCATCGCGAACGACGCGGAAGGCAAGCCGCGCCAGATCACCGGGATGCCCTACAACCGCCGCAAGCTCGCCCCACCCGCCGAGGGCATCTCCCCGAACGACTACGCCGCGAATTTCGCCGACTTCCTCGATGCCGCGCCTGCGGATCGACCTTGGTGCTTCTGGTTTGGCTCGACTGAACCGCACCGGGGCTACGAATTCCAGGCGGGGGTGAAAAAGGGCGGCAAGTCGCTGAGCGACATCGACCGGGTGCCAGAAGGCTGGCCCGACAACGAGACCGTCCGCCACGACCTGCTCGACTACGCCTACGAGGTCGAGCACACCGACTCGCATCTGGTACGCATGCTGGGGGAGCTGGAGAAACGTGGGCTTCTTGAGAACACCGTCGTCATCGTCACCTCCGATCACGGGATGCCTTTCCCGAGGGCCAAGGGCTACGCCTATCCCGCTTCGAACCACGTCCCTCTCGCGATCCGCTGGCCTGAGGGCATCGGGACGCCGGGTCGCGTCGTCGAGGACTACGTGAGCTTCATCGACATCGCCCCGACGATCCTCGACCTCGCCGGGATTCCGCAGGAGGCCAGCGGCATGGCCGCGATCACCGGGCGGAGCTGGCGTCCCATCCTGACAAGCTCGCAAGCCGGACGCGTCGAGGCGTGGCGGGACCACGTCCTCGTCGGGAAGGAGCGCACCGACATCGGCCGCCCCTACGATTGGGGCTACCCCATCCGGGGGATCGAGCGAGACGGCTTCCTCTATCTGCGCAACCACGAGCCCGAACGCTGGCCCGCCGGTAATCCCGAGACGGGCTACCTCGATACCGACGCCAGCCCCACGAAGACCCTCATTCTCGACGCCGGACGCGCCGACCGCGGCGACCGACATTGGCAGCTCAATTTCGGAATGCGCCCCGCCGTCGAACTCTACGATCTCGCCAAGGATCCCGACGCCGTGGACAACCTCGCCGATTCGCCGGAGCACGGGGAGTTGCGACGGCGTCTCGAAGCCGAGATGACCGCCCGCCTCCAGGAACAGGGCGATCCGAGGAGGTTCGGGCGGGGCCACGTTTTCGACGAGTATCCCATCCACACGGACAAGATACGGAATTTCCACGAACGCTTCCTTAAGGGCGAACTCGACAAATCCGCCGCCGGCTGGGTGAATCCGACCGACTTCGAGCCCGGACCGATCCCGCCCAACCCTGTCAAAGTCCCATGAGAACCCTCTTTGGTCTTCGAATTTCTCTGCTCCTTCTCTGTGCGTTGGCCTCTCCGATCCATGCGGAGAAGCCGAACGTCCTCTTCATCGCCATCGACGACCAGAACGACTGGATCGGCCACATGGGCGGGCATCCGCTGGCGAAGACGCCCCACCTCGACTCCCTCGCGGCGCGGGGGACGAGCTTTTTGAACGCCCATTGCAACGCGCCCCTCTGCAATCCCTCGCGCACCAGCCTACTGATCGGCCTGCGCCCCACGACCACGGGCATCTACGGACTGTCCCCTTGGTTCCGCGCTGTGCCGGGCTTCGAGGACCGTGTCTCCTTGCCGCAGCATTTCGCCGCGAACGGCTACCGGACTTTCGCTGTCGGGAAGATCTTCCACGGCGGAGGTGGAGCCCCGGGGAGAGGGAAGGGGAAGGCTGCGACGAGCGAGGCCCCGACCGAGTTCCAGATGCGCGGACCGAATCCCGGCATCGGCGCGAGGCCGCCGAAGAAACTCATCCCGCCCGCGCCCATGGGCGACCATCCCTTGATGGATTGGGGCGTCTGGCCTCCCAACAACGACGACACGCAGAAAGGCGACTACCAGGTCGCGAGCTGGGCCGTCGAGCAGATCGAGGCGATGCCGACCGACCAGCCCTTCTTCCTCGCGGCGGGTTTCTTCCTGCCCCATGTTCCCTGCTACGCGACGCAGAAGTGGTTCGACCTCTATCCCGACGACGACAGCGTCCTGCCACCCGTCCGGCGCGACGACCGCGACGACACGCCGCGCTTCTCGTGGAACCTGCACTGGAGCCTGCCCGAGCCGCGCCTGAAGTGGGTCGAGGAGAGCGGCCAATGGCGGAACCTCGTCCGCAGCTACCTCGCCTGCACCAGCTTCGTCGATGCGCAGATCGGACGCGTCCTCGACGCGCTGGAGAAACGCGGTCTCGCCGAGAACACTATCGTCGTCGTCTGGGGCGACCATGGCTGGCACCTCGGTGAGAAGGGGATCACGGGGAAGAACACGCTATGGGATCGAGGGACGAAGGTTCCGCTGATCTTCGTCGGTCCCGGTGCCGCCCCCGGTCAGCTTTGCACCCAGCCCGCCGAACTGCTCGACCTCTATCCGACCCTGATCGAACTCGCCGGGCTGTCCCCGCGCGACGACCTCGAAGGAATCAGCCTCGCGCCGCAGTTGCGCGACGCGGAGACGAAGCGCGAGCGTCCCGCGATCACGAGCCACAACCAGGGCAATCACGGAGTGCGCTCCGAGCATTGGCGCTACATCCGCTACGCCGACGGCAGCGAGGAGCTTTACGACATGCGGCAGGACCCGAACGAATGGACCAATCTCGCCAATGCCCCGGCCCATGCCGCGGTGATCGCCGAGCACAAGAAATGGCTGCCGCAGATCGACCTGCCTCCCGCGCCGGGCAGCGAGCATCGCATCCTGACCTACGATCCCGCGACCGACGAGGCGATCTGGGAAGGCGCGACGGTGCGGCGCGACGATCCGATTCCGGAGTGATCGGCGGGACCGTAGCGAAGTTCGTGAGAACTTCGACGGACGTCCCTGAACCGCCGACCGGGAGAATACGCGAAGCGGATAGCCCCGACCCGTGAAGAAGCCACCAAGGCATCAGGCCAAGGCTGTGACCTTGATGTCCATCAGCATTTGCGCGTTCGTCGGGTAGCGGTTCAGGCACCTGAGCAGCCATTCCATCGCATCGACGGGGCGGTAGCCGCTGAGCCCGCGCCGGATCACATGGATCTTTTCGAGGACGTGGGGCGCGAGGAGGAGTTCCTCGCGGCGGGTGCCCGACTTGTTGATGTCCACGGCGGGGTAGACGTAGTTCTGCGCGAGCTGGCGGTCGAGGACGAGCTCCATGTTCCCGGTGCCCTTGAACTCCTGGAAGATGGCCTCGTCGGCCTTGCTGTTGGTCTGGACGAGGGCGGTCGCGATGATCGTAAGCGAGCCGGCCTCCCGCGTGTTCCGCGCCGAGGCGAAGATGCGCCGGGGCGCTTCGAGGGCGCCGACGATGAGGCCGCCGCTGGCGGTGCCGCGCTTCCCGCCCCCGCGCATCTGGCTGTTGAAGGCGCGGGCGAGGCGGGTGATGGAGTCCATCAGCATGACGACGTGCCGCCCGCCTTCGACGAGGCGCTTGGCCCGCTCGGTCGCGAGCAGGGCGATGCGGGTGTGGTCCTTCGCCTCGCTGTCGTTGGAGCTGGAGAAGACCTCGACGTCGGGGAAGGAGCGCTCGAAGTCGGTCACCTCCTCGGGGCGTTCGTCCACGAGCAGGACCATCAGGTGGACCTCGTCCTCGTAGTTCTTCAAGAGGCCCTCGGCGATGTGGTGGAGGAAGGTGGTCTTGCCCGTCCGGGGCGGCGCGACGATGAGCCCGCGCTGGCCGCGCCCGATGGGGGCGACGAGGTCGATGACGCGGGTCGTGGCCCGTGTCGACTCGGTTTCGAGGGTGAGCTTCTTGTTCGGGTTGATCGCGGTCAGCTCCTCGAAATAGGGGAGCGTGGCGCATTCCTCCGGCGGGCGGTCGTTGATGGAGAGGATCTCGATGAGCTGGGGGCCGCGCACGCCGCTTTTGGAAACGCAGCGGACCATGAGCCCGTCGCGCAGCCCGAAGATGCGGACGACCTCGGGGGTGATGAACACGTCCTTGGGCGATTGCTGGAAGCCGCGGATGCGCTCGCGGAGGAAGCCGAAGCCCTTCGGCGAAATCTCGACGATACCTTCCGATTCGACTGCGGGCGAGGCTTCGAGGGCGGCCAGTTCGCGGACTCGCTCCTTCTCCTTGCGTTCGAGGAAGCGCTGTTTGCGGGTTTTGAAGACGCGAGGTCCGCCGCCTTCCCCTCCGTCGGCTTGGCCTTCGGCGGAGTCCTCGCCCTGTTGGGTGCCGTCGTCGAATTCGCCATCCTCGCCCCGTGACGGGATTCCGTCGGGACTCTCCGCGGCACCGTCGCCGGGGGCTGCCTCGAGCTTGTTGCGTCGCTTGCGTTTGCGGTTGCGCTTTTTCCCTTGGCCCTGCGGGGAGGAAGGCTCCGGCGTCTCGCTGGGAACGGCGGGGGGAGAGGCTTCGGTGGGAGGCGATGCCTCGACAGGGGCGGTCTTCTTGGGAGCCCGTTTTTTGCGCGCGGGGGCTGGAGCGGTGGCAGGGGCGCCTCCTCCGGAATCTGGCGGGAGGATTTCTGCGGCGGGCTCGGATTCGCTCATGGGAAAAAAGTCGGTCGGGGTCCGTCCGGGGTTTCCGAAACGGAGGCTGGGGGAAAGTGGAGCGGAAAATGGGCGGGATCGCGCGAACGCTCAGCCGTGGCGGTCGGAACCACCTGCGACGGATCGGAGGCCGATGGGAAAACGCATTCTCCTTTTCACAAACGGAATGGGGGTTGGAAATACTGGAAGGTCCAGAAAGCCCACGCGGGCCGGACTTCCAAGTCGCCCGAAAACGGTCAATCGAACCTTCGGGAACAACTCGTCCCTTAATTCGAAGGAGGGAAACTTCGCGTCCGCCGGGGTGGACAATGAGTGGCGCGAACTCCCGATCTAGGTGCGTTCAGGGACGGGAGAGCTTCCCCCTTCCCCCCGGCCTTCGCAAGTCTTTTTTTGCTGCCGGGGAGCGTCCGGGATCGTCCCGGAAACCTCCTCCTCGTAGGCGCGGAGCGAGTCCCGGATCACCCCGGCGACGTTCCCGTGGACCTTGGCGAAAGGAGGGACGAACCACGGGTAGGCCCCGATGACGTCGTGGAGCACGCGCACCTGCCCGTCGCAATCCCCGCCTGAGCCGATCCCGATGGTGGGGATGCGGAGGCGGCGCGTCATTTCCGCCGCGACTTCCGCGACGACGCTTTCGAGGACGACGGCGAAGGCCCCGGCCTCCTCCAGCGCCAGCGCCGCCTCGACGAGGCGGGCGGCCTCCCCGGCGCTTTTCCCTTTCTTCTTGTAGCCGCCCTCCTCGCGCACCCGTTGCGGCAGCATCCCGAGATGGGCGCAGAGGGGGATGCCCGCCCCGACGATGGCGGCGACTTTCTCGACTTGGCCGAGGCCGCCTTCGAGCTTCACCGCGTCGGCCCCGGCTTCCACGAGTCGGCGGGCGCTGCGCAGGGCCTCCTCGGGGGTGTCGTAGCTGTGGATGGGCAAGTCCGAGACGAGCACGGCCCGGCTCACCCCGCGCCGGACGATTTCGGTGTGGTAGGCCATCTGGTCCAGAGTCACCGAAGTGGTGTCGGGATGCCCGGCGACCATCATTCCGAGGGAGTCGCCCACGAGGATAAGCTGGATACCGGCTTCGTCGCAGAGCCTCGCGGCCGGATAGTCGTAGGCGGTGATCGCGGTGACGGGCCGACGCAAACGGTCGGTGAGAGGGTGGGGGGGGAAGGTCTTCATCGGGTGGAAATCGGGAAAAGGACGCGCGGGCCGATGCCTTTGAGAGAAATGAGTTATAAAAATGTTGATTAATTATGAAAATTATAATACACTTCCTTCAACACAAACACGGTGCCGCTTCTTTCGCGGAGTCCGGGTCCAGCCTCTGACAAAAGGCCTTCCCTTCCAAGCCGACTGAGAAACGGCGACGGCGGTGGAGTCCGGGGCATGGGTTCGGGGGACGGGAGGGAGGCTGGGCCAGGCAAACAGATGGTCACACACACGAAATGGGGTCGGGACTTCTACCCGGCGCGTCAAAGCCTCTTCGAAAACCAAGTTCCCGCAAACGGAATTTGGCATGGGGAGGAGGGGGGATTTGAATTCCAGCAGCGTTACGACAAATGCCGGCGCCCCGACCCGGCTCGCCCATCCCGGCATCGACGCCACCGGAACCTCACGATCCCCGACCGCGGCATCGTCCCCCTGCCACAGCAGGAGTGCGCCTCCGCGTGAAGGGGTGGAAGGATACGCCCGGAAACGCCCCTGAAGCAAAGGGGGTGCCTCGGTTCCGGCTGTCCGGATCGATTTTTATCATTTCTAGACTTTTCGGATAGCTTAAGCGAAGCTGGGGTCTTCGCATGTCGCCGCCGTTTTTGTTCGACGTTTTCCTCCCGGGTGTGGCCTTCGCCATTGGGGCCTGCATCGGGTCTTTCCTCAACGTGGTCATCTACCGCGTGCCGAACGGCCTCAGCGTGAACGAGCCACGCCGCTCCTTCTGCCCGCGCTGCAAGACGCAGATTCCCTTCTGGCTGAACATCCCCCTGCTGAGCTGGCTGATGCTGCGGGGGCGCTGCAAGTGGTGCGGCGCGTCCATCGATTTCCGCTACTTCCTCGTCGAGTTGCTCACCGCGATCTGCTTCCTCGCCTTGTTCAAGCACGGGATCGCCCCCTACGGCTTGGCCGGGGTCGTCGCCCTGTGGGTGGTCGCGGCGCTCCTGATCTCGGCGACCTTCATCGATTTCGACCATTTCATCATCCCCGACTCGATCACGATCGGCGGCACTGTGGCGGGGCTCGCCGCCAGCTTCGCGATCCCGGCGCTCCACGGGGAGCAGCTCTGGTGGAAGGGTGGGCTGATGGGCCTGCTGGGTGCGGCGGTGGGCTTCTCCCTGCTCTGGCTCATCGTCCTGATGGGCAAGATGATGTTCGGAAAGATCCACCATCGCTTCGATGAGCCGACGGACTTCGAGATTTCGCAACCGGGCGGGGAGGAGGCGCCCATCCTCATCCGCCTCGGCGAGCACAGCTACGAGTGGGGCGACGTGTTTTTCCGCAAGTGGGACCGGCTGGAGATGGAGGTGCAGGAGCTGTCTTTCGACGAGGAGAAAGTCGAGTTCACGAGCTTCCGGGTGCTCGGCGACGCGCTGGAGCTCGATGGCGAACGAGTCGAGCTCGACGCGGTGAAAAAGGTCAGCGGCAAGATCACCTCAGCCGTGGTGCCGCGCGAGGCGATGGGCTTCGGAGACGTGAAGTTCATGGCCATGATCGGGGCCTTTCTCGGCTGGCAAGCGGCGGTGTTCGCGATCTTCGCGGCCTCGCTCATCGGGGCGGTCGTGGGGCTGCTGCAAAAAGGCGTATTCCGCGAGCAGTGGTCGCGCCCGCTGCCCTTCGGCCCCTACTTGGCCCTAGGGGCCTTCCTCTGGATCTTCACCGGCCCGGCGGTCTGGTTCTGGTATCTCGGCCTCCTGCGGGGGGCGATGGGACGGTAACCGGACTCCAGCTTACTTGGGATCGACCCCGCGCCAGAAACGGCTGGATTCCCGGTCCGTCTCGGGACTTTCCTCCGGGATGTCCCTCGCCCTGAGCCGCTCGGCGTGACCGTCGAGGTAGACGGCGATCGCCTTGCCTCCGTCCCAGCGCTGCTCGATGGTGTCGACGATCTCCTGGCGGTCTTCGAACATCACCACGTTCAACTCGATGCAGTCGATGTAGAGCATCGCTTGGGGGGAGAAGACCAAGTTCGCGAGCGTCTTCTCCGTGAGGTAGGGGTCGGGCGAATCCACCTGGTTGTAGATGCGGTCGTATTGGAGGTTCGCGTTCATGGCGTAGCTGTGCTTGTGCCAGTTCTTCTCCAGCGGGTTCTTCTTCACCGAACGCAGGCTCTCGAAGAAGGTGCCTTTGAGATGGTCCCCCTCCTCGTTGATGGTGTAGCCGGCCGTCTTGCCGTCCTCCCCTTCTTCGTCGCCCGCCGCTTCCAGGTTCTCCTCCTTCAGATACAGTTCGGCGAAGATGACTCCGTCGAGCCAGAGGCCCGAGTCGGCCAAGTCCCAGTGTTCGGGGAAGAAATCCTCCTCGCTCGTTCCCGGGGGCACCTCCATCCCGCCGGGGTACTGGGGCGAGGGCAGCTTGTTGCGGTGGTCGGTGGACCAGTTGAGCGTCGCGGCGGCGATCTGCTGCAAGTTGGAGGAGCTTTTCATCGCCTCGGTGATCTCCTTCATCTTGTTGAGGCTGGGGAAGAGCATGCTGGCCAGGACCACGATGATGGCGAGGACGATGAGCAGCTCGACGAGAGTCATGCCGCGGAGGCGGGGGGAGGGGAGGGGAGTCTTCATCGCTGGGATCTTTCCGGGAAGCCTGGTCCTTTCGACCAAGCCGCAACGGATCACCCTGATCCTAGCGAATTTCATGAATCCCGGTCAAGCGAGAAAATGAGAATCTTGCCACAAAGACAGGGCATAGGCATGAACGAGGCGACTGATTGCCTGACACCGGGAACTCTCTGAGATGAGCCGGTGATGGGTCGGGCTTTCAAGCCCTCCTCGGCAGGGCGCTTCATCCCGGGGCCTCGCCCCGGGGAAGCAAGGATTCCCAAAAACAAAGGGAAGGGCCAAAGGCCCGCGCTATCCTTTCCTGGCGGCAGATTCCCTGTCTCCGGGATCTCGTCGAGCCGGTGGGGAACCTTGCCGGACTGGCGGCTGACGGGGGATCGCGGCGAAGGCTTGGCGGAACCGGTCGAGGGCGGCGATGGCGTCAAAGGGGGGGATCGGTGGTCATCAATCCTCTGTGTCAGCCGCAAAAATCCGCATAAATGATAATTCGATGCCCCAACCATCTTGCCTTTGTCTATTCATGCGCAAGCCCTGCCACAAAGACCCTCCCTGCCGCGAGGCGCTGAACGCCTGCTTCAATCGTCTCTCAAGCCGCGATGGGCTGCTCGATCACATCGAGGCGCAGGTGCGACCAGCCGACTTTCCCGGTCGCGTCGTTGGACTCCTGTCCGACGAAGGCGGTGAGGCGGGCGGCTCCGCCGAGGGAGAAGGCCGGATAAAGGAAGATCTCACCCTGCACGCGCACGCTGCACACGAAATTCTGCCCGAAGCGGTAGAGGGTGAGATCGCAGGGCACCGGCACGCCGGGGGTGAGCGGTGCCTGCGCCAAGTAGCCGATCACGCCGCCGCCGTTGCAGAGATCGCACACTTCGCCCGTCGCCGGGTAGATGGCCACGGCGATGCCGCGTTTGCGGCTCTCGTCGAGGATGCCGACGACGATCCGGCGGGTGACGCGGCCCGGTTCGACATCTACTTTGAAGCTGACTTCGGCGTTCGGCTTGTCGACGACGGGGGTTTGGCCGAGCGCTTCGAGGGAGAACTGGTTCAGTTCGGGAATGGCGACGTTCATGAGGACGGCAGCAGGGGTGTTGTTTCGGGAGGGTTAAAGTTTTTAAAATATTATCGTTATAATACGGAAAATCAAATTAAATATGGAAATTATTATTATTTTGAAAACACCTCTTTCCACCTCGCATTGATCTCTTGGTTTTCAAGACCTCCGATTCGGTTAGGGTTCCCCCCTCCTCGTATTTCATGGAAGAAGACCTCTTCAACGAGCCGACGGAGGATCTCCTCCACGTCTCCGCCGCTCCCGGCTTCGTCCCTCCGGGCGGCCCGGGCCTCGATCCGACGGCTCCGTTGGCCGCGCGGATGCGCCCGCGCGACCTCGACGAATACGTGGGCCAGCGCCACATCCTCGGCGAAGGGCGTCTCCTCCGCCGCGCCATCGAGGCGGATCGTTTCACCTCGCTGATCTTCTACGGGCCTCCGGGAGTCGGGAAGACGAGCCTCGCCGAGCTGATCGCCCGACGCACCGTCTCCCGCTTCCTCAATCTCTCCGGGGTCGAGAGCAACGTCGCCGAGATCCGCCGGGCGGTGGAGGCGGCGCGGCAGTTCCAGCGGACGCGTGGCGAGACCACGACCCTCTTCGTGGACGAGATCCACCGTTTCAACAAGGCGCAGCAGGACGTCCTCCTCCCGCACATCGAGCGCGGCACGGTGCGCTTCATCGGGGCGACGACGCACAACCCCTATTTCTACATCAACAGCCCCCTCGTCTCGCGCAGTCAGGTCTTCCAGCTCGAACCGCTCGACGAGGAGGATCTCCACGAGCTCCTCCGCGCGGCCGTCGCCGACCCGGAGCGGGGCTTCGGGAAGAAGCCCCTCGTCGTCCACGAGGACGCGGCCCGGCATCTCGTGACCCGGTGCGACGGCGACGCGCGGAAGCTGCTGACCTCCTTCGAGCTGGCCGTGCTGACCACCGAACCCGATCCGGAGAGCGGCGAGATCACGATCAACCTCGCCGTGGCCGAGGACTCGATCCAGCGCAAGGCCATCGTCTACGACGCCGACGGCGACGCCCATTACGACACCATCAGCGCCTTCATCAAGTCGATCCGTGGCTGCGATCCCGACGCCGCCCTCTACTGGCTGGCGAAGATGCTGCACGCCGGGGAGGACATCCGCTTCATCGCCCGGCGTCTCGTCATCGCCGCGAGCGAGGATGTGGGCATGGCCGACTCGAACGCCCTCCGCGTCGCCGTGGCCGCGCAGCAGGCGGTCGAGTTCATCGGCATGCCCGAGGCCCGCATCCCGCTCGCCCACGCCACCGTCTACCTCGCCACCGCCCCGAAGAGCAACCGCGCCTACGCCGCCATCGACGCGGCGCTGAAGGACGTTGCCGAGGGCCGCACCCTCGCGGTGCCGCCGCACCTGCGCACGAAGACGCGGAAGAAGCTCGGCGAGGGCAGCGGGGCCATCGCCGAGGGCGAGGCGGCCTACCTCTACGGACACGACTACGAGGGGGGCTACGTGCCCCAAGCCTACCTGCCGGAGGGGCGGACCTACTACCAGCCCTCCTCCCACGGGATGGAGCAGCGCGTTGGCGAGAGGCTGGAACATTGGCGGAAGCTGTTCGAGGAGTCGGGCAAGCGAGGGGCCGATTGATCGCAAGCCATCGCCAATCCCGGACAAGGCTCCGTTGGTGTTCCGGCCGTTTTTTCGGCAAGGTGGGGCACTGATCCAATATGACTATTCTCTCCATTCCCCGTCTGCTCATTCTGCCCGCCGTGGCCCTGCTTGCCGTCCCCGCCTTCGCCGAGGAACCCTCGAACAAAACTTGCCCCATCATGACCGGGGAGGAGACTGACGTCGAGGAGAAGGTCACCTACCAGGACAAGGACATCTATTTCTGCTGCGGCCCCTGCGTGAAGCAGTTCAAACAGGATCCGGACTACTACGTGACCCTCTTCCAAGAGATGAAGAGCGTGCCCGCCGTCCAAGATCTGAAGGTTCCGGGCAAGGTCGAGTTGCTGGAGCAGCGCTACTGCCCCTTCGCGCCGGAGCGTCTCGTCGGCCCCTCCTCGCCCTCCGCTGAATACAAGGGGGTGAAGGTCTATTTCTCCACGAACAAGCACCTCAAGGCGTGGGAGGCCGATCCCGACGGCTCCGCCAAGAAGGCTGTCGCCGATGGACATCTTCCGCAATTGAAGGGGAAGGTCTGACAGGTCCCCCCGACCGTCCCCCTCTTTCACCGGAGCTGCCCCGGCCCTTGCAAGGGCCGGGGCTTTCGTTTGTACCGCTTGGCGTCGTGATTTTGGATTTCGTTGGGGCGTTGCGGCTAGGCATGGTGAAATGCCTCGTGGAAGCTCCTCTATCTGTGAAAATCAGCGGTTCATCTGTGGACATCTGCGTTCCCATTTTTTTGACGCAGATGGCCGCAAATGGCCGCAGATTTCCGCAGATGGGGCGATGGTTCCGAATTTCGAATGGTGATGCAGAGAAGCGTAGATAATCCAGTGGATCGCGAATGTCCGGAGGGCCGGGATCGGCTCCATGCCGAACTCCGTGAGGTGGAACTGGCCTTGGCGGTCGGGGACACCGCGTCCCTCCTTTCCGCCGTCCGGCGGCTCGACGATCTGGAGCGGTGGCTCGACGGCCACCCCGGCAAAGGAGGCGCGGACTGGTCGGAGATGGCCTCCTCCGTCGCCACGGCGCGGGGCCATGTCGAGCGTCTCCACTACCGCGTCGACGAGGCCTCGACCGCCTATGAGGAGGCTCTCGTCCATCTGGGGGGCTCCGGCCTCGACCCCCTGCGCACCGCGAGGCGGTCGGCGAACCTGCGCACCTACCTCGGGCTGACCCGCCTGCTGGGCCACCGTCCCGAGGACTGGGCCGGGGCGGCGGCGCATTTCGAAGAATCCATTCGTCTCCGCGAAGCGGATCCAGAGCCGGACGAAACGTTGCGCTGGGGACTCTCGGCGGCTTGGATCAACCGTGGCGACGCGCTCGCGCGCTTGGGGGGCGACGACCGGATCGAGGAGGCGATCCGGTCCTACGAAAAGGCCTCGGCCCTCCTCGCGGACTTCGACCTTGCCGCCAGCCCGGCCCACCGCTCCCGGCTCGCCCTTTGCCATCTGAACCTCGGCGCGGCCAAAACGGAACTGGCGGTTCGCTACGCCAGCGGCGGGCGGGAGGAGGCCTTCGCCCACTACGAACAGGCCGCCGCCATCTTGAGGCCCGGAGCCGAGGGCGGCATCGAGGAGTCGAAACGGATGCTCGCCGTCGCGCTCGTGAACACCAGCCGCGCCCGCATGATCCACGAATCCGCCGACCCGTCCACGAGCGAAAGCGAGGCCCGCGAGGCGCTCCGGTGGATCGGCACTGGCGACCGCGACGAGACCGACGATTGGGAGATGCTCAATCTCGAACTGACCGCCCGGCTCACTCTCTGCCTCGCCCTGCGGGAGCAAGACGACGGCCCGGCCTCCGCCGACGAGATCACCGACCTCGCCGAAGACGGGCTGCGGCGGCTGCGGCGGCACCTCGCCATCGGGGGCGTCCTCGATCCTCTCGACGCGGTCGCCGGCCAGCTTTTCGGTCTCGGGGCGGAGACCTACGCCCGGCACCTCCCCCGCTTCCTCGGCGACTATCTCCTCGACCATCTCGACCCGGAACGGGATTCCTCGGGCTTGGAGCGGTCCGCCGCTTGCCACGAGGCGGCGGTCGAGACGCTCTGGCGGGCGATCGGCGATCTGAAGCGCGAGGGGTTCACGGGAATCGGAACCGAGGCCTACGAGCGCCGGGTGGAGCTGGAGATCGAATGGGACCGCTGCCGCGAGCGGCTCGCGGAGATCCGGACCGGACATTTCGAGTTCTGACGAGTGGGCGGACGGCGTGGAACCGGAAGCCCGTTGGCGAAACTCGTTGCAAACCCCGCGATTCTCCGCCTCCTTGTGGGGTGAACACGATCGAGCGCTGGAGCCAGATTCCCGAATTCGAGGACGAGAGGGAGGAGGCCGCCTTTTGGGCGTCCCATTCCCTCGACCCTCGCCTCATGAACGCCTCGATTCAGCGGCAGACCGTGCGCGAATCGACGACGATCACGTTGCGCTTCGACCCCCAGATGCTGAGCCGCATCAAGCGACTCGCCCGGCAGCGCTACCTCAACTACCAGAGCATGATCAAGCAATGGCTCGCGGAGCGGCTGGAGGAGGAGGTTTCGAAGCAGGTGGAACGCTCGTCGGAGCGAAGCGGTGACTGAGACCTTTGCTGGAGGCCGGATGAGTCCCGAAGACGCCAGAGCGGAGATGGCGCGGCTCGCCCGCGAGATCGAGCGGCACAACCGCCTCTACTACGAGGAGGCCGAACCCGAGATCCCCGACGCGGAATACGACCGCCTTTTCCGCGACTTGGAGCTGCTGGAGACGGCCTTCCCCGATCGCGCCGATCCGAACTCGCCGACGCGTCGGGTCGGGGGCGGGGCGATCCAGGGCTTCGAGCAGCGCGAGCATCCCGTGCCCATGCTGAGCATCGACGACCAGTTCTCCGAGGGGGAGATGGCCGCTTTCTTCGCCCGCTTGCAGAAGGGGCTGGGGGCGGAGCGGGTTCCGGTGACGATCGAACCGAAGATCGATGGCGTCGCCGTGGCCCTGCACTACCGAGACGGGGAGCTCGACTACGCGGTGACCCGTGGCGACGGCGTCGTCGGGGATGTCATCACGGAGAACGTCCGCACGATCCGGCGAGTGCCCCTGCGTCTCGCGGCGGGCGCTCCCTCCTGGCTGGAGGTGCGCGGCGAGATCTTCCTGCCGAAGCAGGCGTTCGCCGAGTTGAACCAAGCGCGGGACGAGGCTGGGCTGCCGGCTTTCAAAAATCCCCGCAACGCCGCGGCGGGCGCGCTGAAGCTCCTCGACTCGCGCGAGGTGGCGAGGCGGCCTCTCGACTTCCTCGCTCACGGCCACGGGCGTCTGGAGGGCTTTGCGCCGGCTTCGTCGTTGGAATTGGTCGAGGAGATGAAGCGCCTCGGCCTGCCCGTGAACCATCCCCAGTGGCGGGCCGGGACGGTCGAGGAGGTGCTCGCGGCGGTGCGGGAGCTCGATCATCTGCGGCATTCGCTGCCCTACGAGACCGACGGGGCGGTGGTCAAGGTGGTCGATTTCGCCGCTCGCGAGGCTCTCGGGACGACGGCGCGAGCGCCGCGCTGGGCCGCCGCCTACAAATATCCGCCGGAGCAGAAGGAGACCGTCCTGCGGGCCATCACGGTCCAAGTCGGGCGCACCGGCACCCTCACCCCGGTGGCGGAGCTCGATCCCGTCCTCGTCTCCGGGACGACGGTGCGCCGCGCCACCTTGCACAACCAGGACGAGATCGACCGCAAGGATGTCCGTATCGGCGACACCGTGCTGATCGAAAAGGCCGGCGAGATCATCCCCGCCGTGGTGAAGGTGGTCTTGGAGAAACGCCCGCCCGAAACCCGGCCCTACGACCTCTTCGCCGAGATCGGCGGGAAATGCCCCGCCTGCGACGGCCCTGTCGCGAGGGAGGAGGGCTTCGTTGCTTGGAGGTGCCGCAACCCCGGATGCCCCGCGAAGACGGCGAACCGGCTCAAGCAACTCGTCAGCCGGAAGGCTCTCGACATCGAAGGCGTCGGCACCATCGTCGCGGAGAAGCTCGTCGAGCGGGGCCTCGTCGTCGAACCCCTCGACCTTTTCACCGTACCGGAGGAGTCGCTCGCGACCCTGAACCTCGGCACGGAGGCGGAGCCGCGCGTCCTCGGTTCGAAGAACGCCGCCAAAATCGTCGAAACCCTGGGCCGCGCCCGCGACCTACCGCTGCACCGCTGGCTCTTCGGGCTCGGCATCCGCCAAGTCGGCGAGTCGGCGGCGAAGGAGCTGGCCCGGCTCCACGCGAACCTTGGAGAGCTGGCCGCTTCCGTGATCCTGCGCGAGTTGCGCACCTTCACGACGGGACAGCGCAAGGACGCGAACGACCTGCTCGCCCCCTACGGCATCTCCGGAGAAGTCGGGCCGACGGTCGCGGCGAGTGTCGTGGACTATTTCGAGAGCGAGGCGGGGGCGGTTCTCCTCGCCCGCTTCGGCGAACTCGGGATCGACTCGCGCTCGGGCAACTACGCGCCTTTCGCGGCGGCGGTCGCTTCCGACGGTCCCGGTGTGGCGGGAAAGACCTTCGTCATCACCGGGACCCTCTCCTCCCCACGAGACGAGATCAAGGAGCGCATTGAGGCGGCGGGGGGCAAGGTGGCCGGCTCGGTCAGCAAGAGCACGGATTACCTCGTCGCCGGGGAAGGCGGAGGCTCGAAGCGCGAAAAGGCCGAGTCGCTCGGCGTCGCCGTGATCTCCGAGGAGGGGCTGGCGGAGCTCTTCGCCGCCGGATCAGCGGCGGAAGAGACGGAGGAGGCGCGCGACCCAGGAGAGCCTCTCCACCCTTGAGCGACGCTCCCTCTGCTGGTTCAACAGGAAGAGGGTGTGGTCGTCGGTGAGCGTCGCGTTGGAGTGGGTGCCCCGCTGCCATCCCTCCGGCGGGGATGGGAGGAATCGCTTCTCGCGGACGAAGTTCCGGCGTTCCGAAGACATGGCGGTGCGATACGGGGCAGGGGAGTGGGCTGCTTCTGTAAAAGATCACGCGTTGGGCCGATGCGCAAGCCCTGTTCCGCTAGAGTCGAGGAGCGGGCCGGAAAGCCCGAAAAAGCGCTCCGCGTTGCCCGAGGTGGCCGTCGAGATCTCGTCGAGGGAGAGGCCGTGCAATTCGCCGAGCCTCAAGGCGGTGTGCCGGACCATGGCCGGTTCGCAGGGTTTCCCGCGGAAGGGGACCGGCGCGAGAAAGGGCGAGTCGGTCTCGACCATGACCCGGTCGAGGGGAACGCATCGGGCGGTTTCCCGGACTTCCTCGGCCTTGGGGTAGGTGAGCACCCCGGTGAAGGAGAGGAAATGCCCCCCGGCGAGGGCGCGCTCCGCTTGCTCAGGGGTGCCGGTGAAGCAGTGCAGCACGGCGGTGACGCCGGGAAAGCGCTCCAGCACCCCGAGAACCGCGTCCGTGCTCTCGCGGGAGTGGATGACGGCGGGGAGGCCGAGGTCCAGCGCCAGTTGCAGCATTTCCTCGAAGACCGACTCCTGGAGCCGCCGCCACTCGTCGACTCCGCTGCCGTCTTGGGGCGGGTGGTAGTAATCCAGGCCGATTTCGCCGATGCCCACGACTTGAGGGCGTTCCACGAGGGCGCGGAGCTGGTTCCGCCAACCTTCCGGCCCCGGCTCGTGGACATGGCAGGGATGGACGCCGGCGGTCGCGAAGACGCCGGGATGCTCCTCCGCGAGCGAGAGGTTCCTCTCCGAGTCGCCGAAATCGCAGGAAATCGAGACGATGCGACCGATTCCGTCGGCGCGGGCGCGGGCCAGCAAGCCCGGAATTTCCCCGGCGAAACGCGGAGAGGCGAGGTGGGCGTGGGTGTCGGTCAAAAAAGGTTCGGATTCTGCTTTCATTCCTGCCGGGATTCTTTAACATCCGCCGGAGTGACGGACACCCGAAAAATTTCTGAAAAAAGCGTTTTCAAGCTCTTCATCCTGTGTTAAGCGGATACGATACGGAGCGATGCCAATGGACCGCGACTGCCTGAATCCGATGAGAATCCAACTTTTGACAACCGGAATCGCCGCTGTGGCGGCTGTCTCCATGACTGGCGTCTCCCTCGCCCAGCAGACCGTAACCGACCAGTACGGGACGGAGATCCTGATGGACGTGCTGCCACCCACCGTGCAGGACCGGGTCCACGAGACGCGCTCCGTGCTCCACAGCGGCGGCGGCGAAGGCCCCCTGAAAGTGGACCAGTTGGGTCGCTTCCACATCGACCAAGGTGCAGGCAAAGACGGGGTCGGTACCGGCAGCGACGACGATTATCTGGTGAACCAACTCCTCGGCATCGTCCTCCTGCCTCGTCCCGGCGACGTGCGTCCCGACGGCTGGCCGGGGGTCGAGGGGATCTGGCACGACTTCGACGAATTTCCCAAGCAGGTCGGCTACGTCCTCCAGACCTACATCGGCAAACCCGTGTCCCTCGCCTCGCTCGACCAGATGGTGAAGGACGTCATCGTCGCCTATCGCGAAGGCGACAGACCTGTCGTGGACGTCCTCATTCCCGAGCAGGACATCACCTCCGGCGTGGTCCAGCTCGTCGTGATCGAGTCCGAACTCGCCCGCATCCGCGTCGAGGGCGTCGATGCCGAGACGGAGGAATACATCCGCAGCCAGATGCGGGTGAAGAAAGGCGAAGTCATCCGCGCCTCGGAAGTGCTCCGCGACCTCTCTTGGGTGAACCGCAGCCCCTACCGCAAAGTCGATATGGTCTACGCGCCCGGCTACGAGTTCGGAACCACCGACATCATCCTGAAGAGCTACCAGAACCGGGCGAACTGGTTCTACATGAGCTACGAGGATTCCGGTGTCGACTACCTCAGCGAGGAGCGTATTACCTACGGCTTCAACTTCGGTGACCTTCTCGGGCCGGACCGCAGCCTCAGCTACCAGTACACGAGTGACTTCGCGATGGACAACGTGCGGGCCAACTCGCTCGTCTACAGCCAGACGCTGCCTTGGCGCCATTGGTTCACCGTCCTCGCCTCCTACGTCGATATCGAGTCCGAACTCATCCCGCCCGGCATCATCTCCGAAGGTGACAACATGCAGATCAGCGGTCGCTACAACATCCCGCTCGACGGCACCGCCAACCGGCAGCGCCAGATGGACTTCGGTTTCGACTGGAAGTCGAATGGGAACAACTTGGAGTTCGGAAATATTCCTATCGGCGGTCCGCGCGTCGAGATCTTCCAGTTCAGCCTCGGCTACAACGAGACCATCCAGCACCAGCGTGGGGTCACTCAGTTCGACATCCGCGGGGTCTTCTCTCCGGGCGATTTCAACAATCACAACTCCGACGCGACTTTCGGGGCCAATGCGGTGGGTTCCTCCGCCGAGTACTTCTACTACATCGGCAGCATCGAGCACCAGCGCCGCCTCCACGAGGACTGGTCCTTGCGTGTCAAAGTGCAGGGCCAAGGCGCGAACGGTCCGTTGCAAGCCTCGGAGCAACTCGGTGCCGGCGGCTACGACACGGTGCGGGGCTTCGACCAGCGCGCCGTCCGCGGCGATCACGGCTTCTGGGGCACCGTCGAACTCTACACCCCGGAACTCTCCCTCGGTCGCATCCTCGACTGGGAGAACGAGACCGACAGCCTCCGCTTCCTCGCTTTCTTCGATGCGGCCCACCTCGGATTCGAGGATCCCACCGTGGTGCCCTCCAGCACCCAGATCGGATCGGTCGGCGTGGGGATGCGTTGGAACTACAGCGACTGGTTCAAGTTCCGCCTCGACTACGGTTTCCCTGTCATGTCCAAGAACACGCTTGGGATTGACGATTCGGGCCGCTTCCATATCGGTGCGACGGCGACTTTCTGACCATGGCTTCTGCGAGGGGGAGGGTTTCCTGTTCGGAACCTCCACCTTGGGAAGGGGCCGGTTCGACACCAGTTGCCCCTCGTGAGTGAGGTTCTTCCCACGCTCCATGATCTCGCCCGCGCCGCAGGTGTCTCGGCGATGACGGTTTCGCGGGTTCTTCGCGGTGAACCCCGCGTCGCCGCGAAGACACGGGAACGCATCCTCGCTCTGGCGGAGGGAATGGGCTACCGGCCCGATCCCGACCTCGCCCGTCTCATGCAACGGGTGCGCTCGCGAAAGGCGGTGCGGATCCGCGCGGTCATCGCGGTGATCCGGGAATGGGTGCCGGATGACGACCTTCTGAGTCCCTCCTACCAATACGTGCCTCTCAAGCCAATCCGCGAACGGGCGCACGGCCACGGATACGAAGTCGAGGAATTCTGGCTCGGACGGGATGGGCTCACCCCGGAGCGGCTCGGGAAAATCCTCCACGCCCGGGGGATCGAGGCGGTGATCGTCTCTCCGCAAAGCTCGCGCCTCCTCTGTGCCGAGATCGATTACGCGCCCTTCGCCTCCGTGGCCTTCGGCTACGCCATGCGCGAACCGGCCCTGCACATGTGCGCGGGGAACATGACCCTAGGCATCCAGACGGCGGCGGAGGGATTGAGCGCCCGTGGCTACCGGCGCATCGGCGTGGCGGTGACGAAATGGATCGTGGACCGCTCGCAATTCGGCTATAGCGGCGGTCTTTTCCATTTCCAGCAGAGCGTCATGCCGGAGGATCGCGTGCCTCTGCTCCTGCTGCCGCACAACCGCATCGAGCGCGGTTTCGCCGATTTCGCCGGTTGGATGGAGGAGCACCACCCCG
Source organism: Akkermansiaceae bacterium UBA2381 (assembly GCA_002344215.1). Lineage (GTDB taxonomy): Bacteria > Verrucomicrobiota > Verrucomicrobiia > Verrucomicrobiales > DEV007 > Arctic95D-9. Next base: position 150,713 of record DDSV01000058.1, on the reverse strand, counting down.
ACGCGGTCGTCTCCTTCGACACGCATGTGCCGGGTTGGTTGGAACGGCTCGGATTGCGTGTGCCGGAGGACATCGGCTTCGTCGTTCACGACTGGACGCCCGCGATGGAGGGATACGCTGGAATCTACCAGCGCCGCGACCACCTCGCGGCGGCGGCGGTCGATCTGGTTGTGACCCAGCTATCGCAACATGAGAGGGGCGTCCCGACGGTGCCCAGGCAGATCATGATCCCGCCGCAATGGGTGCCGGGGGCGAGCGTGCGGTCGAGGTGACAGGCGCATGTGGTCCTTCCCGTTCGCGGTGATCCGGCGTTCATCCGTGAAAATCCGCGTCCCTCGTTTCTTTTGACGCAGATGGCCGCAAATTCCCGCAGATTTTCGTGGATCGCTTCAGACAGAGCCTTCCCCTCATACCCGGATTTTCGGGCGGGTTGTAAGGGAAAGGCTTGCCGGTGTTCAGTTTTTATGGTATTTATAAAAGATATAAAATTAATTTGCCATGAAACCTTTCATTGCATTCTTCTTCTGCTCGCTCGCCTTGGCTCCGCTTTCTCTGGCGCAGGCCCGGCTTTTCAAGAAGCGTCCGCCGACACCTTCTCCGCCTCCGGCACATCAAATGTTGGGGATGCCGCCATCCGGGAATCCCTATGCGAACCCCGGCGCGGGGCTTGTCGCCGCACCGGTTGGGGCCTTTCCCGCCCCGGACCTGCCCGAAACGGTCGTCTACCACAGACCTGCCGCTTCGCCCCCGTCCTACCGGCTTCCCTACGAGGGATACCGCTACCAGCGCCACGGAGGGCGCTCGCGAGGAGGGCTGATCGGTTCCGGCGGCAAACCTTCGCCGGACATGCTCGAGCTTCTCGAAGTGATCCGCAAACGAGCCGAGGCGATCTCCGCCTTTGGCCTGCCCTACGTCTTCGGTGGCGACCATCCGGGAGAAGGCGGGCTCGACTGTTCGGGGGCGATGAAATACCTCCTCTCTGACATCGGCTTCCGCGACATGCCGCGCACGAGCTACGATCAGTATGCCTGGCTGCGCGAGGCCCGCACCCTGCGGCGCACGAAGTCGATCCCCGAGCAGATGGGCGGACGCAAGGGGATCAAGCCGGGGGACCTGATTTTCTGGGGCGGCACCTACAACTCGGGCCACAAGGTCTCCCATGTGATGATCTACCTGGGCCAAGGGCGCGACGGCACCCATTACATGTTCGGCGCCCGCGGACAGAAGAAGACCGGCCTGAATGGCAGCGGGGTGGATATTTTCAGGCTCGAGTCGGGATACCAGAAGGGATTGATCGGATTCGGATCGTTACCGGGGGTTTCTTGAGAGCGTTCAGGGAGCCTCCTTGGCTGCCCAAGCGACTCGCCTGTGGCTGAGACTGGGAGCGGGACTTTCCAAGTCCTGTGGCGGAAGCTTGGGGACGGAACTGATCGGCGTAAATCCAGCAGCAGGACCTTGGAAGTTTTTCAGACGGGAATAGTCGCGATGGATGGAAGGGGTTTGAAATCGGCTATAACCACCTCTGATCTGGAATTAAGGCATGCTTTCGACGAAACAAAGGAAAGCCCGGTAGGGACGGCTGGCTCAGCCGTCCGCCATGGATGAGTGGCGCGACCTTCCGGCGGACGGCTGAGCCAGCCGTCCCTACCGGGTTCCGCCCCCGGATCAGGAGCGCCTTATCTTCGAAGTCACTCCTTAACCCGTGACATTCACCTCTGATCCCGTTTCGGAATCCGGAACCGTCGCCCCATCTGCGGAAATCCGCGGACATCTGCGTCAAAAGAAACGGGAAACGCAGATTTCCATGGATGGAGCGCGGATTTGCGTAGATGGGGAAGTGTTCGTTGAGGCCCTTCAACCCTGTCTGCCGCAACGCCTCGTGGGGGGGAATGCGATCTGAAGGGATTCAATGGATCTCCTCGATCGTGACCAGCCAGTTCATCATGTGGATTGGCGGCAGTTCGGCGGGGCTCTTCAGCGAAGTGAGATTCGCGTCGATCTTGTCCGCCGAGAGGCGCTGGTCGCCGCCTCCCATCAACTCAAGAGGGTTGACAGTGTCGTTCGCCCCTGTCTTGAGGCTGTTGAGCTGGCCGCTCATCTGGACGGAATGCTGGATGGTGAGGGATTCGCCGAAACGCTTTTCGGGGGCGAAGATCGAGAGGGGAGGATAGTAGGTGTGGCCCGCGGGCAGGCCGGAGTTCGCGGGGACGGGGACGGGGACGTTGTTGAGCGTGTCGGCGATGTAGACACGGTAGCGGGAGACGAGGGAGAAGCCCGCCGTGTAGGCCGAGAGGTTGGCGCCGCCCCGCAGGGACACGGCCATGTCGGTCTCGAGGGAGGGGATGGAGGGGATTGCCACGGTGCTCTGGTTGGCGCGGGGGAAGATGTAGAGGGAGTGGTTCCGCGACATCCCGCCGGAGTTGCTCAACCCGTTGATGAAGGCGGGGAGACGGTCCATGTGGACGATGAGGGCTTTGCGGGTGTTGTCGAGCTCGTCGGTCTGGAAAGGGAAGGAGCTGCCGCCGGGCTGCTGCTCGGTGGGCCAGTTCGTCCCCCGGATGTAGGTCGCGGTGACCGTGCTGTTGCTGGAGTTCCGGTAGCGGAGGCGGATCTCGGTGGGCATCTGGTTGGTGGAGGAAGACATCCTCCGGATTTCCAAGGTCATCCCCGCTTTCGGGGCGGCTTGGCTGTACTGGTTCCACCCGGTCGGGGAGATGCGTTCGCTGCGATTGCCGTCGGAGGTGTTGAGGAGGGTGTCGCTGCCGCGGTTGATGGGGATGAAGGCGACCTTGCCGACGTTCCCGCCGACCGAGGCGGCGTAGAAGTCGCTCTCGCCCGCTTGCGTAGCGCGGGCCTCTCGCTGGCCGAGTTCGTCGAAGTTGCTGGTTACGGTGGTCCCGTCGACGACGGTGGAGCCGGAGACGTTCAGCGATTTGCGGGCCGAGACGGCCCCGTTCGAGACGACGACCGAGCCTTCGGTCTGGAGGCGCTCGGCGACGAGGGAGCCGTCGATGCTGACGTTCCCCCATGTGTCCCCGTCGGCGAATTTTCCAACCTTCATCAAGGTGGAGGCGGAGAGCGGCACCTGCGAGGGGATCTCGTAGATGGAGAGCACGTAGTCCTTCCGCACGGGGGGGATGCCGGTGCGGTCCTGGTTGTGCGAGCCGAAGTGGAGGGAGAAGACCCACCAGTTCCGCTTCGCGACGAAGTATTCGCCCGGCTTCTTGTAGCCGAACTTCACGTCGGGGTATTGGATGAGGTTGTAGAGCGGGTGGTGGTTCGGGGAAAGTCCGAGTCCCTTCGTGTAGCTGCTGGTGTGCGTCTTGTCGAAGGTGATGAGGGGATACTGCTTGTCGAGGAGGTAGTTGTCGTTGTTCAGTTGCAGGGCGGCGGGGACTTTCGGGCCGATTTTCAAGTCGCCGAGCATGAGGGTTTCCCGCGAGTTCCCGCCGTTGACGCGATTGTCGCCGCCGGCCGAAGTGCCCACCGGGGCTTTGACGAGCTGGGACAGGCTCTGGAACTGGATGTCGCCGGTGTTCGCGGTGATGGCGGAGCCGAGGTTGAGCGAGTTGAGGAGTTGGGGGCTGATGGCCTGCTCGGCGTTGGCGATGGTGATGGCTTCGCTGAAGATGGTGTCCCAGGTGTAGAGGTTCGGGTCGCTCGCGGAGCCCTGCCGCATCGCCCCGATGGCCTTGTTCGGGACGATGTGGAGGAGGGCGTTGAGGATGGCGTCCTCTTTCTGGCTGTAGTCCTGCTTCACCTGGGCGCGGGCCTGGGAGTCGAAGGTGCGGATGTTGCCGACGAGGCTCATCGCGAGCATCGCGAGGATCAGGACGGAGATGGACGAGACCATCGCCAGGGTCGTGTATCCCCCGCGCCGCAGGATGGTTCTTGCTGCTTGCCGTGCCTTCATTCAATGCGGGTTGCCCGCGTAGGTGATCTCCTCATTGTCGGGGCCGGTTATGGCGATGAGGAGGATGCCGGTGTGGTTCGAGAAGTCGACCAGCTTCGGCCTCGAGGAGATCGTCCACGAAGGGGTCGACGGCCAGGAGGTTTGGCCGGTGTTGCGGAAGTAGAAGTTGAGGCGGTTCTTGCCGTTCTGGTTCTCGAAGGAGACGATGGCGTGCGAGGTGGTCCCGTCGGGATCCCGGAAGCGGAGCCGCAAGGCCCGCCCGTCTTGCCGGACCGCGCTGGTCGAGGAGATCGCGTTGGCGCGGTTCCCGTAGATGCGGTAGCTGTCGGCCTTGTTCACGAGGGTGGTGAGGAGGGTGTTGATCTGCGGCGCGTCGTCGCGGATGAATTGAAAGCGGGAGATCGCCCGGGTGAAGGAGAGGTGCTGCTGGAGCAGGCCGATGACGGCGAAGGCGATGCCGAGGGACATGGCTACGGCGAGGGTCATCTCGACGAGGGTGAAGCCGGAGCGGTGTTGCGTTTCGTGTCGCTTCATGGCTCAGCGGACGCGGAGGACGGTGCGGGACTTCACGTATTGCTTCCCCCCGACGGTGTAGGAGAGGAGGGACTGGAGCTTCCATGCTTCCGTGCCCGTCGGGTTCGAGGCTGCGGTCCCGCTGCCGCCGGCTTGGGACAGGTTGTTCTCGTCGGGAATGCGGGTGCGGTGGATCGTCGCGGTGACGGATTGCCCGCCCGGCAGTTTGCCCAGGGTGACGGTCGAGGTGCTGACGGAGGGATGCGCCACCCACGGCGACGACGGGCCGGTGAGGGTGTCGAAAGGAATCCTCGAGGCGAGGGCCGTCTCGCGTGTGATGTAGGCGTCGGACATGGCCTGCTTGACCGTCCACGCCTGTCCCGAGGTGACGTTGACCGAGGCTCTCAGGCTCAGAAGGGCGACGATGACGAGGGTGGCGTAGCTCATCGAGATCTCGATGAGGGCGGAACCCCGTTCCTTCGCTCGGCGCTGGCGATGGAGGCGCATGTCGGTCGGTCGAAAGGAGGATGGAGGCTCAGTCGACGCTGGTGACCGCGCCGTTCAGCTTGATGGAGCGCGCCACGGTGAAGGTGGTGTGGGCGAGCCGGTCGATGCCGAAGGGGGTCACGGTGAGGATCTCCATCGTCCAGGTGCCGTCGGCCTCGATGACCGAGTCCCAGTTGCGGAGGTGGATGGCTTCGTTCCTCGGGGCCGATCCGTTCACGACGATGGACGCGCCGGGGACGAGCGCTCCTTGGGTCCCGAGCGACTGTGATCCTTGGTAGACTTGGGCGTAGGTGACGGATTCGGGGTAGAGGTCCTGCAAGGTGATGCTCACATCGGGCGCGATGCCCTTGACCACGGTGGAGGAGCTGATACCCGCGACGGAGCAGTCCGCGACCGGCCAGATCTGGATGAACTTCGAGTTCAATTGCGATTCCGGGGCTTGGTAGTCTTGGAGCGAGTAGACGGAGAAGCGTTCTTCGCCGCGCACCTTCGAGCGGTCCCCGCCGGGGATGGAGGTGACGGTGTAGGAGAGGGTGTGGGTTCCGTTGTTGTTCAACGAACCTTGGCTGTACAGGGTCGCTTGGTTCCGGTTGATGTTGCTGCCGTCCCCGTTGTTGGGGTAGTCTTGGACGTGGCGGAGCAGTTTCACGGTCCGCGCCGCTTCGGGGGCGGCGGGATCGCTGCTCATGCCGGCGACCGAGATCGTGACGGTGAAGGGGCGGTCGGCGCGGGTCCTGGGGATGACGGCGTAGGGATCCTCCGACGTGATGTTGACGGTGGCGACCGGCACGTAGGAGTTCACGTAGGTCGTGTCGACTAGGTAGCTGGTGAGAGGGGCGGACTTCACCGCCCAGAGTTCGAAGCGGGCGCCGTGGGGGTTGATCGCCAGTGGAGATTGGCGGGAGCCTTCCTGGTCGACCGACACGTCCCACTGCGTCCCGAGGGGCATCTGGACTTGGCGGACGAAGAAGGTGTAGTTGTTCGCGGCGAGGTCCGCCGGAACGGTGAGAGCGAGAGCGAGGGTGAGGAGGGAGAAAGCGCGGAGGACGGATTTCATGGCTGCGCGGGATTGGTGGTGGACGCGGGATCGGCGGGCGTTGCGGACGCCTCCTCCGGCGCGGTGTAGGGGAGGACGGAGATCGGCCCCCCTTTGAACGTGGCGACGACGACGGAGCTGCTTCCTTGGAAGGTCTTGACGACTTCCTCGGGCATTTCGGCTTGGCCCATGGCCTGCTCGCGGGAGACCTCGACGGTGCGGATCCAGCCGCGGTTCGCCCGGTGGAAATCGGCCCAGGTCAGCACCTTCGCGTTGGGCTGGACTTCGAGGCGGCCTTTGAGGCTGTCTGGCAGGTGGAGGACGGCCTGTTTTGGGAGGAGGGTGAGGCTGCCTTTGTAGCACAGGATCGTCGATTCTTTGATGAGGTCGCGTCCCGTGTCCCGTTTCGCGGGATCCTCGTCGGATTTCCCGGCCGGCTTGCCGAGGGCGCGGATGGGGTCGTTCTGCTGGGCCATGCGCAGCGCTCGGCTGAGCTGGTCGTGCGTGGCGGCGTCGCGCATCCCGGCATGTTGGCTGGCCGGATCGGCCGCGACCGCCGCAGCGAGGGGCAGGAGGAGGAGAAGGACGGATCGGTTCATGCGGAGGGGGGAGTTCAGTTCTGGTGATAGGCGCCGTTGCTGGAGCCGGAGCTGTTGGAGTTCGTCCCCGACTTGACCCAGGCACCGACGATCACTTTGCCGGCATTGGACCCGGTGCCTTGGAAGCTGCCGGTTTTCCCGCCGGGGGAGTTGATGGTCTGCGACGTCCCGTCCGCGAATTGGAGGACGATCTTGGACAGGTTCTGGGTGGACGTCGTCTTGAAAAGGGTACCGGCGGCGTTGAAGGAGCCCGTCGTCGTGGCGTTGCCATAGGTCATCGTGCTGGTGTTGAACCACTCGGCCCCGGTGTGGCCCGAGGGGGGGGGCACGTCGCGGAAGGTCGTGAGGATGACGAGATCCTGAAGGTCGAAGCCGGGGTCGTTCCGGTTCGTATGGGTGAGTTCCATCAGGTAGATGACGTCGCGGGGGCCGAGCTTGATCCTGCCTTGGCTGTCGAGGTAGGGGAGGATGAAGCTCTCGATCGTCGGCTGCTGGTAGAGCGGCGTCGTCGTCGGCGGGGTGTCGCCGTTCTTCAGAGCGACGACGTTGTATTGGCCGTTGGTCGAGGTGTAGGTCGTGGACCACGCGTTGTTGTGGTAGTAGCGCCCTCCGAAATTGACGGTCTGGTTGACGGCCACGGTCTGGGTGCGGGCGATGGTGTTCGGATTGACGTTGTTCTGCGTGTTGTAGAAAATCCGCGAGTAGGATCCGCCGTTGTAGCTGAAGAGGCACTCGGTCGGCACCCATTCCCATTTCGTGACTTGGCCGGCGCTGTTCGTCCACACTGCCTTCACCGAGGCGCCGAGGATGCGCACGTCCATGACGAGGTCGCGCTTCGGCTTGATCGTTCCGGGCGGGACGATCGTGACGACATCGACGACCGACTCGGGGACGGTGACGGACCACGACAGTTGCGGGTGGGTTCCCGTCTGCACGATGGTGGGGAAGGCGCTGAGCTTCCCGACGGGAATCACAGGGCTGTTTTGCTGGGCGAACGCCGCGCCGGATCCGGCGGAGAGGACGATCGCGGCAAGAAGGGCGGTCAGGTTTCGCGGGTTCATGTCTGTTCTGAGTGGCGGGGCGGCGCTCCCGGCGGGTTTCGATGTGTCGTCAGGGCCTCTCCGAAGGTTGTGTGTTTCGATCTGGAAACGATGTCGGACGGGTCGTGGAGAGACACGGCTCCGGCGGGATTCGGTTCCATTGCTGATTAAAATAGAGAAAATCAACAAAAAATCAATAAAAATAATAATTTCTATAAAAATATGCAGAGAAATGCGAAATGAAGAAGGAGGGCGACTCCCTGTCGGGGACGTTGAGGGGAACTCGAAGCAAGTGAAAGATTGGCCAAAAGGAGGCGCGAGTGTATGTTGGAGACATGGAAGTGACCTTGAAGATTCCCGACGATCTGGCGCGGGCGCTGCCCTTGCCCGAGGGGGAGCGGGAATCCCGGCTGCATCTCGAGATGGCCTGTCTGCTCTACGCGAAAGGTTGGCTGAGCTACGGGCAGGCGATGCGGCTGTCCGGCTTGGACTATTACCGCTTCGGCTTGGAACTCGGCGACCGCGGCATCCCACGACAATACACGGAGGCCGAGGCCCAGCATGATCTGGCCTATGCGCGTCGTCAGCAACACGTCGCCGGTCTCTAATCTGGCCATCATCGGCCACCTCGATTTGCTGAGGTTGAAGTATGGCCGGGTGGCGATTCCCGAGGCGGTGCGGCGGGAGCTGGCCCGGCTCGGCCATGCGGAGGGACGCATCCGGATCGAGGCTGCTCTGGACGAAGGCTGGTTGACGGTGGAGGCGGTGCCGGACCGTCGGCTCCTGCCGCTGCTGCGATCCCGGATCGACGAAGGCGAAGCCGAAGCCATCGAACTGGCGCGACAGACGGACGCCGACTTGTTGCTGATCGACGATCTGGAAGGGCGGAGGGTGGCTGCGGAGGAGTCGCTGACGTACACCGGGCTGCTGGGCGTGCTGGCGGAGGAGAGGCTGGCGGGCAAGCTCCCTTCCTTGAAAGCCGAAATTGATCGGCTGCGGAGCGAATGCCGCTTTTTCGTCTCCGCGAGAGTGGAGGAGGAAATCCTGCGCGGCGTGGGTGAAGGGTGATGCGATTCTCGCTGCGGACCCTTCTCCGCAAGGTGTGCCGGGTTCAGGATTGCGAGCGCTCCAGCTCCTCGTAGACCCCGAAGTCGTTGAACCAGATCCGTTTCGCCCAGCGGTAGACGGGGTGCTTCTCGGGAATCTCCTCGCCGGTGGGGAGCCATTGGCTGTTGCGCGGGGTCATGGCCTCCAGTTCGGCGATGGCGGTACGCCGGATCGTGGTGTCGGTGGCGTGATGCTTTTCGGCGAGTTCCTTCACGAGGTCGGGGCGCTCGAGGACAATGCAGCCACGGGTGTGGCGGGCGGCGGTCTCGCGGAAGTCCTTCAGGAATGGCGATTTCGTCAGGAGTTCGTAGATGGAGCCGTCGCGCACGTTCTCCGTCGCGAACTGGATGATGGGGCAGGGCTCGATCCCGCCGGTGGGGGAGATGTGGTGCGAGATGCCGTTGGCCATAGGGCAGAGGGCGCGCCCCTCGCCGTCGTAGTAGGCGTCGATGATGCCGAGGGGCAGCCGCGTCCGCATGTTCACGACGAACTCGCGCACGCGCCGCGCCTGCGCGGGGGTGAGGGCGAGATCCTCGTTCGGCTTCGGGCCGACGGGGCGGTAGCTGTGATACCAGGCGTAGTGGACGCCCCGGTCGATGAGCTGGCGCAGCCAGGTCTCGGTGAGGAGTTCGTCGATGTTCGTGCGGCAGAGGCTGGTGGCGACTCCGGTGAGGAGCCTGTTTTCAAGGCAATGGTCGAGTCCCCGGAGGGTGCGGTTCAGCACGTCCTTGCCGCCTCGTCGCTCGTCGGCCACGAGTTCGGTGCCCTCGATGGAGATCAGGGGGGTGGCGTTTCCGATCTGACGGAGCTGCTTGGCCTTCTTTCCGGTGATGAGTTGCCCGTTGGTGAAGACTTGGAAGAAGCAGTCGGGATGCTGGGCGAGGAAGTCGAGCAGACCGGGGTGCAGGAAAGGCTCGCCGCCGAGGATGCCGAAGAAGGCGTTCCCATGGGCCTTGGCCTCGTTGACGATGCGGTTGAGTTCGTCGAGTTCGAGCTTGGCCTGCGGCTTGTCCACATCGACCCAGCAGCCCTGGCAGCGCAGGTTGCAACTGTTGAGGATGGAGAGGTAGAGGAAGGGGGGGAAATGGATGCCCTCCTTCATCCGCCGCTTGTAGAGGTTGACCGAACGGATCCCCTTGACCCCGAAATTCCAGACGAACTTCGCGAGGTGCCGCTTGTCGGCGGTGCGGAGGACGCGTCCGGCGAATTGGAGGCTGGGTAGGATCATGGGTAAAACCTCATACTCTTATCTCCTACTCCTTACTCTTACTCCCGTCCGGAATCGAGAGGCTTTAGGTAGTCGTGGAGTAAGGAAGTAAGAGTAAGGAGTAAGAGTAGGAGGATAAATCAACGAAGGCACTTCAAAGCCGAATCGACCGTCGCATCCTCATGGACGACCGCATAAAGGGCTTTGGCGATCTGGGCGGGTTGGGGATGCTGCCAGACGTTGCGGCCCACTGCGATGCCGAAGGCCCCCGCGTCCATCGCCTTTCTCACCATTTCGAGGAGGGCGCGGTCGTCGCCCATGGCGGCTCCGCCGAGGACGATGACGGGTACGAAGACGGCCTCGACGATGGCGCGGAACTCGTCGGCGCTGGCTCCGGTGGGGAAGGCGGTCTTGACGATGTCGGCTCCGAGTTCGGCGGCGGCGCGGGCGGCATAGCCGATGTTCTCCACGGTGTAGTCGGCGGGGTGCCCGATGCCGAAGGGCAGGGCTTCGAGGATGACGGGGAGGTCGGCGTCGATACTCTCGGAGATGAGCTTGGCGGCGTCGCGGAAGATGTCGGCTTCGTTGGGGTGATGGAGGTAGAGCATGTTCATCATCGCGTGGACGTTGGCGGAGTTAGCCTCCTCGGCCCCGTAGAGACGGTAGCTGCCTCTGTCGGGGTGGTCGCCAAAGCGCGGTTTGTAGCAATCGGTGCGGAGGCAGACACCCTTGTCCTCAAGGACATCGGCGGCGGAATAGGCCAAGCCGAGGTTGACGACGTAGCCGTCCACGACGGGGTTTAACTCCTCGATCAGCCCGATGGGGTTTTCGAGCCCGGGCACGGGGATGGCGGTGCCATGGTCGATGGGGAGGATAACGGTACGTTGGTCGGATTGGAAGAAGCGGATGAGGTTCTGTTTACGGGCCATGTTTTTTTCCAAGAAGGACGCAAAAGAGGCGGGAATCAAGGTGCGGCTTTCCGCTCCGTTTCGGAAGGGCTGGGGTCGATGGTGAGATGGGGGCGGACTTTTTCCAAGGTGACCGGGCCGATCCCGCGCACTTGGATGAGATCGTCGATGGAGGCAAAGGGCCGCTGCTTGATGACTTGGTCGGCGACGGATTCGCGGAGGCCGGAGCGGGTCAGGTCTTCGAGCGAGGCGCTGTTCACATCGACGGGGGAGGAGGGCGGAGCCACGGCGAGGGCGTCGTCGATGGCTTCGAGGGCGCGCAGCTCGGCCCGCTGCTCCTCGCGCAGGGCGACGAGTTTTTCGGGGTCGCAATGTTTCCAGAGTCCGGTCCCGCGCAGGGCGGCGGCGAGTTCGAGATCTGCGAGCCGGGCCGCCCAGTCGTCGCGCGGTGTGCCGTCGGGCGTCCGGCGGCCGAGGCCGAAGGCGCGGGCGAGTCCCTTTTCTACGAGGAGCTGGCCGAGGTCCCGGCCCTCCGCGGTGGTCACGAAGGCGTAGTGCCGGGGCTTGCCCGAGCGGCCCGGGGCGTTGGCAAAGGTGGTGTGGATCGTGAATGGCCGGGAGAGGGCCTCGGCGGTGAAGGTCGCGGCCTTCCTCCCGAACTCGACGGCGAGGGAGTAGTCCTCGATCCCGAAATGGCGGGCCTGCTCGCGGAGGCGGCGCTTCCCGGTGGTGTCGGCGACATCCCGCTCGACGCAATCGACGAAGTAGAGCCGGAGGACGTGCTGCTTTCCATCAGGCAGGCGGACGAGGAAGGAGTCGCCGTCGGCCCAATCGGTGGCGACGAAGGCGCAGGGGCCGATTTCCCGGAGATCCTCGGCGGGTGCGGCGGGCAGGGACAAGGGCGCGAGGATGGCGGCGAGCGCGAGAAACGCGTTACTTGGCCGGCCCCGGGAAGCTGTTGACATACTGGACTGTAAAATCGGGGAAGCTGTCCACAATCTGAATTTTGTAGTCGGGGAAGCTGTCCACGATCTGCCATTTCCCCGGTGCGTCGGGAAAGGAGGTCACTTTTTTCACCTTCAGGTCGGGGAAGGAGGAGACGACTTTCACCTTGTAGTCGGGGAAGCTGGTGACGAACTGGATTTTGCCATAGACCGTGCGGGCGGCCTCTTGCGGCGAGACGCGGCGCTGCGCCGAGGCGGGGAGAAGGAGGACGGCGGGCACGAGCAGGGCGAGGAGGCGGAGGGAACGGTCCATGAGGGATGGACGAACGGGGAACCCTCCCGATGCGGTGGAAGGGAGACGTGGAGCATAGCGGATTCGAACCGCTGACCCCTTCAATGCCATTGAAGTGCTCTACCAACTGAGCTAATGCCCCGTTTTCGATGTCCCTGGAAGGGACGGGCCGGGATAATGCTACAGGATCGCCACCTCGGCAACCGGAAATTCCCGGGCTTTCGAACTTTCGATTCAGGTAGGGATTGAGGATTTAAGGGATTCAGGCATTGAGGTGCGGATACCCCTGTCCTCATTCCGTCATAATTGAATCGTCCAGTCCAGTGTAAGTCCCATTCCAAAGGGGAGGGGAACGATGGACCCTTCAACTGTTCGATGGGGGGACGTTGTCGAAGGTTTTTTTACCAGGGTGAACGTTTCTTTTGACGGCTCAAAACCGTAAAAAGCAGGACCGTTGGTGCAGAGGAACCGAACCAGGGCCGAGAGTCCCGGTTCGCTGCCGAGGTCGGCGCCCGAATCTTCAAACGCCATGGCATAGAGCTGGGGAGCACATCCGCCGGTGTAGCAACCGGCAGCACATCCGCACTCGGTTGCTTTGGTGGTATGCGGGGCACTGTCCGTTCCGGCGAAAAATTGCGACTGGCCTGGAGTCATCACCGCGCCCCGAAGGGCTTGGCGGTCCCGCTCGAACTTTACCACCGGGAGGCAGTAAAGGTGATATTTCAGCCCCTGAATGAGGTGCCCTACCGTGTAAAGAAGATGCTGCGGAGTGATGGTCGCTCCGACGCGAGCGGGAGCCTTTTTGACAAACTCCACCGCCGTCGCCGTCGTGATGTGCTCGCACACGATTCGCAGATCAGGATGAGCCTTAAGGAGGGCGGGCAAACGCTCGGAATAGAAGATGGATTCAGCGGTCTGTTCCGCATCGAAATAAGCGGGACCGGAAAGGCCGTGCTCCTCCCCGTGAATACAGAGAACGATGCCATTCGCCTCCATTGCCCGGAAGACGTCTCCTCCGACGAGTTCTCTCAGGGGCAGCCCATGTTCGGAGTTCGTGGTGCCGTGGGGAGGGTAATATTTGCAGGCCCTCAAGAGCCCCGTCCTGGCTCCTGATTCGATCATCTCAGGAGTTGTCTCACGGGTAAGGTAGAGGGGGATGATCAACTGATCAAAGGCGTCCGCACCCGAGGCGAGGAGCTCCCCCCGATACGCCTCGATGGTCCAGGCGTTTTCCGTTTTCATTCCGCTGACATGAGAAACCGGAGGTTTCGTATTCGGCATCGCGAGGGCTCCGGCGCAACCCATGGCGCGGTGGTCGGAGAGGTAGCTGCTCACATTCGCTCCCTGGCGGAAGTGAGTGTGGAGATCATACCATTTTGGCAAAGTCAGGCGCATGGGAGATCAGGGAGTCGTGAGTTCTTTGATCTTCAGATTGCGGAAGCGGTAGGTTTGTCCTTTCTCTCCGTGATGCTGAATCCCGATGAATCCTTTCGCATCGGTGTCGTCCGTGTATTCAGTCGTGACGACTCCGTTCAGTTCGATTTTGATACTGTTTCCCCGGCAGGTGATGCGGATGTGATTCCAGTCGTTCCGCTTCAGAGCGTCGCGAACCTCGGGCTTCTTGAAGTGGGCCTGCGACTCGGTTTCGTGCGCGAGAGCTGCTTCGACATTGGTGCGTCCCTTCTGACTGGGCCACAGCCACTTATTGCGTCCTTCGTCGTAGAGGCCGCCCGACCAGCGCCGATCCGAGCCGTCAATCTCGGCCTGATACCCGTAGACCTTGTTCGGCTCGACATGACAGCGGAACATGAATCCGGAATTGGCTTGTCCCTCCGGCAGGTGAACCTCACCCTCGAAGACGAAGTCCGCATACTGAGCCTCGGTCACAAGGAAAAACTTTTTGTCCGCAGTGAGGTGAATCTCGTCACCGACGACCTCCGCTTTGCCCCATTCGTAGGGATTTTTCCAACCGGAGAGGTCCTTCCCGTTAAAAAGGGCGATTGAGCTATCTTCCGCACCGAGGGGAATGCATGCGATGGCAAGGAGGAGGGCAACGGAAATACGGTTTCGGGGACTTTTCATTATGGATGAAAGTGGCGGCTTCCCGGCGATGGTGCAAGGATTTCCCGAAGCGGACCGAATCGATGCCTTGTCGGGAAGAGTTGACTTCAATTCACCCATCGCGGACCTTCTCCGGCTAAGCGGGGCCCATTCGGTCCCGCTCCTTTGAAAACCCTCCAAACTTCCCTGATGCACTTCAAACCTGTTACCCTAGCAATTTCCTTCTTTTTTGGTGCCTGCACCCTGGTTCAGGCTGGACCGAAGGTTCTGATCAAAACCAGTCATGGCGACATCAAAGTGGAACTGAACGAAGAAAAAGCCCCGCTATCGGTTAAAAACTTCCTCAGCTACCTGAATGATGGATTTTTTAATGGCACCGTATTTCATCGGGTCATGCCTAATTTCATGATTCAGGGTGGCGGATTCGAATTGAAGAAAGATGGTGTGATCGAGCAAAAGCCGACCAAAGCTCCGATCGAGAATGAATCGAAGAACGGTCTCAAAAACGAACGGGGAACTCTCGCTATGGCCCGCACGCCGGATCCGCATAGCGCAACGGCCCAGTTCTTTATCAATCACAAAGATAATACAGACCTCGATTACCCTTCATTCGACGGTTGGGGCTATGCGGTCTTCGGTAAGGTGATTGAAGGCCTTGAGGTGGTCGATAAGATTGCCGCGTTGCCCACGACCTCGAAGACGTTGGTTGCTCGCCGCGGGGATGAGACAAGAGAAGCGGAAATGGAGGATGTGCCGGAAGAGAATGTTGTCATCGAGTCAGTGAAACTAATTACTGAATAATAATTTAAGCGTTAATTTAATCCAATATGAGTGAAAACAACCAAGCCCTCCCGCGTGTCTTTTTTGATATGGCGGCAGGCGGAGAAAAACTGGGCCGCATCGTCATCGAACTACGTTCCGACGTGGTGCCGAAGACAGCGGAGAACTTCCGGGCACTGTGCACCGGTGAAAAGGGGATAAGCTACAAGGGAAGTCCCTTTCACCGTGTCATTCCTGACTTCATGTGTCAGGGCGGCGACATCACCCGTGGGGATGGAACCGGAGGTCAATCCATCTACGGACGTCGTTTCGACGATGAGAATTTCCAGCTTAAACACACCGAGCCGGGAATCCTCAGCATGGCGAATGCCGGACCGAACACCAACGGCTCGCAGTTTTTTATCACGACCGTCGTGACGGAGTGGCTCGACAAGGCCCACGTAGTTTTCGGCAAGGTGGTGGAGGGAATGGATGTGGTGAAAACGATCGAGGGCTACGGCACTCGTTCCGGTAAGACCTCCAAGCCCATCGTCGTCGAGGATTGCGGTCAGCTTTAATCCGATCCGGCTGAATGCCGGGTAAATTTAAGGAGTCGCTCCCGGAATCTCGTTTCCGGGAGCGACTTTTTGTTTTGTAGGACTAGCGTTTCGATAACATGAGCGAATCCTACGACGCCGTTGTCATCGGGTCCGGTCCCAACGGTCTCGCCGCAGCAGTCGCCCTTGCCCGTGAGGGCTGTTCCGTTCTCGTGATCGAAGGACACGGAGAACCCGGCGGAGGCACCCGCACCGCGGAACTGACACTTCCGGGTTTTCGTCACGATGTCTGCTCCGCGATTCATCCGATGGGAGTGGCATCCCCGTTTTTGAAGACACTTCCGCTCAGCGAATTCGGTTTGGAATGGATTCATCCGGAATTGCCCCTCGCTCATCCCTTTGATGATGGGACAGAAGTGGTGCTTCATCGCTCCATCGAGGAAACGGCCTCGCAGTTTGATGTCTCAAGCGCCCGGGCCTACCGGCGATTATTTTCTCCGCTTCTCAGGTGTTTTGAGGAGACGCTTGGCGATCTCCTCGCGCCGCCGCGTTTTCCCGGGCATCCCCTGGCGATGATACAGTTCGGACTCCGGGCTCTGCCTTCGACGTTGGAGTCCGCGAGAGCCTGGTTCAGTGATGAAAAGGCGAGGGCACTCCTCGCGGGAAACGCCGCCCATTCCGTGTTGCCGCTGGACCGCATGCTTGCGACGAATGCGATCGGACTCATGCTTATGCTGGCGGGCCATGCCTGTGGCTGGCCGGTCGCCCGCGGGGGTTCGCAGCGCATTACCGATGCCCTTGCCGCGTATTTGGTATCACTCGGTGGCAGGGTCGAGACCGGACGCTTTGTTGGAACGATGGACGAATTGCCGCGGGCAAAGGTCTACCTCTTTGACACCAGTCCCGCCGCTCTGGCCAGGATCGCCGGGGAAAGGCTGCCGCCTGCCTATCGTCGGCGCCTGTTGAATTATCGCCATGGCCCCGGGATCTTCAAAATCGATTACGCCCTGAGCGAGCCGGTTCCATGGCTCTCGCGGGCCTGCCGTCGTGCGGGGACGGTGCATGTCGGCGGAGGCATCGATGAGATCGCCATCTCCGAGCGCGAGGCGAACCGCGGAATCCACGCGGAGAAACCCTTTGTCCTGACCGCGCAGCAGAGCCTTTTCGACGACACTCGAGCACCGGGGGGTAAACATACCTTTTGGGCCTATTGCCACGTGCCGTCCGGTTCCACGGTCGATAGGACTGAGGCGATCGAGCATCAAATCGAGCGGTTCGCCCCCGGATTTCGAGACTGTATTCTTGCTCGACACACGATGAATTGCGTGGATTACGAGCGCTACAATCCGAACCTGATCGGAGGAGATATTGTCGGTGGAGTTGCGGACTGGCGGCAGCTCCTGACTCGTCCGGTGGTGAGCCTGAATCCCCACGCAACTCCGGCTGAGGATATTTTTATTTGCTCCGCTTCGACTCCGCCCGGAGGGGGTGTCCACGGGATGTGCGGCTATTGGGCCGCACAGGAGGCAATGGGAACCCTCTCAAAGTCTTGATCTTAATCTTAATCTTAATCTTGATCTTGATCTTGATCCTCTGGACCGACTGCTATGGCGGCTTAGATCAGGATTGGGATTAAGATCAGGATTAAGATTTTTAGGAGACACCCGGCAGCGATCCAAATCCGATGAGGCTCTTCTGGTATCCTGACTCCAGCTTGAAAATATCCACGCCGCTGCCATTCAGGCCCTGCATCTTTTTGCCCCGGGCGCCGAACATATAGTGAGTACCGTCACCTCCCTGGCCGAGATAGATCATGACGTGGGAGACCTTGTGCCCGGAATCGTAGGTGCCGCCCCAGAAAATGAGGTCGCCTGGTTTGATGCCTTTTCTTCCACCCATCTGTTCGGGAATGGACTTGCTGTGGCGGAGGGTTCGGGCTTTGCGAAGCCAGTCATATTGATGATAGCTGGTTCGAGGCATGTCACTAAACCCGATATCACCGAGCATAAACTTCAAGACTCCGGAGCAGTCGAGTCCGCCGTCACTCGGGTGATCTCCGCCGAAGACATAGGGAAGGTGGAACTTCGAGATGTGTTCGGCTCGGGCTCGAATGACTGACAGTAATTCGAGCATCTCATCGGAAGGTTTGCTCGGGCCAAAAAAGGAAACTCGAGAATTATCCTCGCTCCGTCGGTATCGATAGCCCTCAAAAGGAAGCGAATAGGAAGGAGGGGTGTAAAGGGGTTGGCGATAGACCACCGTCTCAGGGAGCGGCTCAGCCAGCAAGGAAGGGCCCGGATTGATGTAGGGATTCGAAGACTGGTATAAGGCCACCTGCTGCATTGGAGGAGGCGAAGGAACCGGTGCCGCGTGTCGCTTTTTGAAAAGCTGACCCTGAGCCGGCGAAATAGCGGCAAAGGTGAACAGGGACGCGATGGGAAGAAGGCGGTAAAACGGTCTCATCTAGAGAACGGGATTTATTAAAAATAATAAATACCATAAATACTGATGATTTGCAAGAGTTTCCCATTTTCCCTACGATTTTACACTCGGTCCAAGTTTCCACTGGGGAGGAATCATGATTTGGCGGGCTACGGTGGGCACGCCGCGTTCGTGCTGGGAGAGTTGGGTGACGATCAGATCGACGGCGGCGGCGGCTAGGTGGTCGCGGCGCTGGTAGATCCCGGCGTAGGTGGTCATGGAGGGCGTCCAATCGTGGACGACAAAACCGATGTCTTCCGGCACCCGCAGGCCAAGCCGGGCAAGCCACTCCGGCACATGGGTGTCGAAAGAAATGAGAACGTCGGGCCGGTTCTCTTTCATCCATTCGGAAAAGGCCGCGAAGCCCCGCTCGATCCGGTTGTGGGGCAGGAGGAGGAGGGGAATGCGATTTTCGGCCGGGAGGCTCTGTTGAAAGTGGAAAAAGCCACCGCTATAGCCGAACTGGGAACGATTTACAATCCACTGGGTCACCGCGACCCCGATACGGCGGTAACCGAGGGCGCTCAGCTCCTCCGCCGCGGTTTGGATGCCGAGTGTCATGTTCCCCGCGCACATGTGCAGGGCCGGCTCGCGCATCGCGTAGCCGAAGGTGACGGCGGCGAAGGGCGCATAATCGACCTCGGCGCAGAGCAGACGCGTGCTTTGCGGGGACACGATCACCGCTTCGATTCCGCGGGCGTGGAGGACCTTGCCGAGTTTCTTTGGAGTCAGCCCGTCGCGTCCCAGCCAGAACTCCTCGACCTCATAGCCATGACCACGGGCCCGTTCCCGGATGGGATCGAGCGGCACGTATTGGTAGGAGGTGCTGAGCAGATCATCTCCGGGCACCCACTCACGGATCACGGCAATAACGGAGCGGAACTTCACCGTCTTCCGTGAACGCACCCGCTGCATCAGCCTGGTGAGATCGGGATCGGGTCGGTAACCCATCGACTTCGCCAACACGAGGATCCGCTCACGCGTCGCGGCCGCAACCCGCGCCTCACCGCGGAGGGCGCGCGAGACGGTCATGACGGAGACCCCGGCGGTGCGGGCGAGATCGTGGAGGGTGACGGGTGAACTGGAAGGCATTGATGTTAACATAACACCATCTTTCACGATTTCCGCCCTTCCCGCAGGAGGGGCGATCCGGCTATGCTCTCAGACCCTCGTATGAAAGCGTTGCTCTCCGCCCTTGTTGCCCTGACCTCCCCGGCCTTCGCCGCGCCGCTCGTCCCCGCCGAATGGGATCCCGCACTCGCCGGCGACCTCGTGATGGAGCGCCTCATCACCGTCACTGCCCCTCAGGTAAAGGGCGCACACGATGCCGAAATGGCCATCGTCGGCGACCGGGCTTATGTCGTTGCCGAGGTCAACGATGTTCGTTCGGGTGAGTCGGCGGGTTGGCCGGAGATCTATGCAACCCTGTCTGTTGTCAGACTAAACCCTCTTCAGGGCGAGCCTCTCGAGTTGGAGGTCGTGATCCCCATCGCAAAGGGCGAGCAGGTGTTTGAAAACGAGACGCTTCCGATTGGGGCGTGTTTTGTGCCGCGCATCCTTCAGAAAGACGAAAAAACTCTGCGCTGTTACTTCACAAGTGAAGATCCGGGTAAACGGCAGTCGCAGATGTGGTATCGCGATTTTGATCTCGCTTCGGGCGTTTTTGCTACAACGATCCATCGGGCGAAACTGAAAACGGCGGCGGGCACCGTCGACTTCCAGCCGCAGTATTTCCACGCCGACGCGGCAGCGCAGGGATTCACCAAAGCGGCGGTGGACTCTTCGTTTTTCCTCTTTGATTCGTTCAAGCGATTTGACGGCAAACTCTACGTCGCGATCAACAACTTCACCGGTAAACAGAATGCCCTCGCCCTCGTTCACGACGATCTTGCGACCTTCGAGATCCTCGGTCATTACAATGAACCTCAGGCGCAGCAGCTCAGCGAATCGGCGGTGAATCGTCTCCCCGACGGCACCTGGATGGCGATCTGCCGCAATGACTCCGGTAATTATCATTTTACGACGAGCGCCGACGGACGTGCCTGGAGCGCAGGACGAGAGATGCCCTTTGTTCAGAATGGCGGTAATTCAAAGCCGACCTTCGACAAGTTCGGCGATCTCTATTACCTCGGTTGGCAGGAGGCGACGCAGATCCATGGAGTGAGTCGCAGCGTTTTCAATGTCGATATTTCCCGCGACGGTAAGACCTGGGAGCGGAAGTATCGCTTTGAATCAATGAAGTCTTTTCAATACCCGACCTTCCGCGAACACGAGGGAACGATCTGGCTTTGTGCGACCCAGGGCGACATGTCGGCGAGTCGCAAGGAGCGCATCGTCTTCGGCAAACTGGAGGCGGTCGGCGAGTTCGCCGATCAGTCGGGGAAAACACGCAAGCCCATTCCGGCGCCTCCGGTGGAACCCGCGATCATGAAGACCGGGGTGAAGCTTTTCACCGACCGGGAATATGTTCTCGAGGAAGCGCCCGAAGCGGTGATGGGCAAATCCTTTCTCCGCTCCAGCATCGAGCGCACCGAGGTGACCGTGACGAAGTCGGGGCTGCTCTACGCGCTGACGCCGACGATCCGTCCGAAGGCCGCGAGTCAGGAGGAGCCTCTGAAGACGGCCGGTTTCGAAAAGGTGGATGTGCCCGAGACGCAGTTTTTCCCGGGCGATATCAACCGCGTCAGCCTCTATCAGAAGCAGGTCGCGGCAGGGGACCGCCTGCGTTTCAAGAAGCTCGTCTTTCTCGTGACGGGCGAGGGGACGGAGATCGGGGAGCACCGTCCCGCGCCGCCGAAGCCGTGGAACGAGAATGCGGGGGAAGCGCTCTACAATGGCATCGTCCTGCCCGAAGTCTGGCCGCCGCAACATCTCGATCCGAAGTCCGCCGAACCGATGCCGGTACCGTATCTCGAGCATCCGCCGAGGGTCGTCCCCATCGATGTGGGGCGGCAGCTTTTTGTTGATGATTTTTTGATCGAATCGACTGACCTGAAGCGTGTCTTTCATCAGGCCGAAAAGGATCCGGGGAATCCTGTTTTCCGTCCTGAAACGGATGAGGAAATCAAAAGCAACGAAGTGGTGTATCTCGGTCAGGGCGGTGTCTTCTACGATCCGGCGGAGGCGCTTTTTAAAATGTTCTACACGGCCGGCTGGCGCGGTCCGCTCGCGATGGCGACGAGTCCCGATTTGAAAACCTGGACGCGCAGGGGCGAGATGCTTCCGGAGGGTGCGGCGTGGGGTGCTGGCGAGGGCAGAACCGCGGGTACGGACAACGCGCTCTGGTATGACATCCACGCCACCAATCCGAAGGAACGTATCAAATACCTGACCTGCTGGTCTCATGTGCCGAAGGATCAGCAGGTGCCCGGCCTGACCCACAGCCTCCAAGTCTCCGACGGGATCAGCTGGTCGAAACCCGTTCCGTGCTCCACTCCCGCCGCTGACTACGGCTCGATTTTTTACAATCCTTTTAGTCAGCGCTGGATCCAGAGCATCAAGCAGGACAGCCCGCGCGGACGGAGTCGTTATTACGTCGAGAGCAAAAACTTCCTCGACGGCGCGGACTGGAGCGACGCTGTCTACTGGACCAATGCCGATCGTCTCGACCTGCCCGAACCCGCGACTGCCTATCCCGGCGGAGGCGAGGTGCCCCAGCTCTACAGTCTCGCGGCGGTTGCCTACGAGAGCGTCATGATCGGGATGCATCAGATCCATCGAGGACCGGACAACCGCATCTGCGATGAGGGCAATTTTCCCAAGCTGACCGATCTCGAACTCGGTTTCAGCCGTGACGGTTTCCATTGGGACCGTCCCGACCGGAGTGGGTTCATTCGCGGTGAGCGCAAAGAGGGGGCCTGGGATCGGGCCTACCTGCACACAACGACGGGGGTGATGGTCGTGCTCGAGGACAGACTCGTTTTTCCCTACTGCGCTTATTCCGGGATCGAGTCAGATGGCACGCGGGGAATGTACAACGGCGCCTCGATCGGACTGGCGAGTCTGCGGAGGGATGGTTTTGCCTCGATGGAAGGCAACGGCACCCTGATGACGCGGCCGGTGGAGTTTTCCGGTCAGCATCTCTTTGTGAATGCCGTCGCCAAACTCCGGGTCGAGGTGCTCGACGCGGCAGGAGCGGTGCTCGCCGCTTCCGGGACACTCGCGGTCGACTCCACCAAACAGCCGATCGCGTTGCCCGGTCTCGCTAATCTTGCAGGCACGCCGGTGCGATTCCGTTTTCATCTCGAAGAGGGAGCGCTCTATGCCTTCTGGGTCTCCAACGATCCCGGTGGAGCCAGCGGCGGTTACCTCGGCGCAGGTGGTCCGGATTACGCTGGATTAAAGGATACGGTCCCCGGTGAAGAGAAAGAGCGCACAGATTCGCTTCTGCCGCCTCACGTCCACACCGCTCCGGTTCCGAAGCGATACCTCGACGAAAATCGCATGTTCCTTTGCGGTCCCGGCATCACCGTTTCGCAAGGCGGACGGCTTTGGGTCACCTTCAAAACCGGCGACATCGGCGAAGATGAAGACAACTGCACCGTTGTCGTGACGAGCGGTGACAAGGGCGAAAGCTGGAGCAAGCCCGTCCTCGCCGTGGACATTGATGGCCCCGTGCGGACGAATGATCCCGGCATCTGGACCGATCCGAATGGCAAGGTCACCCTGATGTTTGGCCAGGTCTACGGCTTCTGGGACGGACGCGGAGGGCTCTGGACGATGACCGCGGAGAACGGCGACGAAGAAAACACGAAGTGGAGCGAACCGGTCCGCCTTTGCGACGGTTACACGAAGAATAAACCTTTCGTCACGAAGGACGGGAAATGGCTCTATCTCATCGAGCACATGGGACCGAAATGCTGGCGCGGTCGCTACGCGAAAGGCGCGCCGATGGATCCGGCGTTCATTCACCCCAAGCCGGAACTCAATCACGCCAATATCTTCGTCTCGGAGGATGCGGGAAAGACGCTCAGCTATCTCGGCCAGTCGCTCATTCCCGAAAAAGACAAGACCTTTCAGGAGCACATGATCGTCGAGAAGAAGGACGGCACCCTCTGGATGCTTGGCCGAACCAACTACGGAGTCGGCGAAGCGTTCTCGAAAGACCAGGGCAAAACCTGGACGGAGATGGCTCCCGCAAAAGGAATCGCGGGGCCTTCGTCGCGCACCTTCTTTCAGCGTCTGGCATCCGGAAACATCCTCCTTATCAAAAACGGCGCGACCATTGACCAGCCCTCGGAGCGGACGCACATGACCGCCTACCTCTCCGAAGACGACGGCGCGACCTGGCCCTATCAGATCCTCCTCGACGAACGCGCCACCTCCTATCCCGATGCGGCGCAGGACAAGGACGGTGTCCTCCACATCGTTCACGACTTCGAGCGTCACGGAGCAAAGATCGTTTCCTATCACCGCATCACCGAGGCGGACATCAAGGCGGGGAAGATCGTCGCGAAGGGCAGTGTTCTCGGGAAGGTCGCGAATCAGGCGACGCATCCCAATCTGACTGCGGAAGAATACGACGTATGGAAAGTCGGGATCGACTCCGCCAACCCGAACTGATTCACTTCCGCGATGAAACGCTTTTTTGACTGGTTCAACAACCTCTATCCCGTCTGGCTCGTCAGCCTCGCGACGGTCGCCTTTTTCTGGCCGCAGACGATGCTGTGGTTCGACAAACCGTGGATCTTCTGGGCGCTTGCGGCTTCCATGCTCGGGATGGGGCTGACTCTCAGCCTGGATGATTTTCGCGCGATCCGGCGAATGCCCGGTGCGGTCGCACTGGGATTCGGGGCTCAATACACGATCATGCCGCTTTGTGGCTGGCTCGTGGCCACGCTCCTGCAACTCGAGACGGGACTTGCCGTGGGCATCATTCTGGTCGCGAGTTGCCCGGGAGGCATGGCGTCGAACATGATCAGCTATCTCGCCCGGGCGAACGTGGCCCTCTCCGTCATCCTGACATTGTGCTCCACGATCCTCGCCTTTTTCTTCACTCCCTTCTGGACGAGTGTGCTCGCGGGAAGCCGGGTTCCGGTGGATGTCCTGGGCATGTGCCTGTCCGCGTTGCAACTCACCGTTGCCCCGGTAACGCTCGGGGTGCTGATTCGTTGGCTCCTTCCCAAAACAGCGGACCGTATCGGTGCCTGCGGCCCGACCGTCGCGGTGCTCGCCTTCACCCTCGTCACCGGAGGCATCGTCGCCGCCAGCGCCGAAGCCATCGAGGCGAACTTTGGAAAGCTCGCTCTTGCTGCGACCCTTCTGCATCTCTTCGGCTTTTCGCTGGGATATGCGATTACAAAGCTCTTTCGTTACCCCGACTCCATCGCCCGCACCGTCAGCATCGAAGTCGGCATGCAGAACGGAGGAATGGCCGCCGCCCTCGCCAAACAACATTTCGCGGCCATGCCGCTCGCCGCCGCCGCCGGAGTCTTCAGCGGAGTCATGCAAAACATCATCGGAGGCCTCGTCGCGGCGTGGTGGAAGAGACGAAACACCGAATGAGCCGCCGCGATATTTACTACTGGAAATGTGATCGTCCCGCTGCCTTTCACGGCACCGGCCCGCGTCCGCGCGCCGACGAGGTTTCGGAAGCAGCGATCCGTTTCGCTCTCGAGGATCATTTCCACCCGGAGACGCTCACCCTTTCGCCCGCCGCGGGGCAGGGGAATCATCTCACCTGGAATGCCGAGATCGATGGCGCTCCGGTGTTTCTCCGAATCGAGAACGGTCCCGAGGGCGACGGGTATCTGGAGATGGAATCCGCTATCCTTGGCGAAGTCGCCAAAACCGGTGTGCCGGTGCCGCGCGTCCTCGGCTGTGACGCGAGCCGGACCCGGGTGCCCTTCGCCTGGCAGGCGCTTGAGCGCATCCCGTTTCCCGATCTGAATCAGTGGCAAAAGGCAGGCACACTTGACGCTGATGCGGTCGCCTTTGCGATCGGGGAGAATGTCGCCAGGTGGCAGGAGATTTGTCCCGCCGGTTTCGGTCCTTACAATCTAAATGTCTGGCGCGAGGGCAGAGGGCTTTACGGATGGCACGGCGAGTATTCCGGCTACTTCCGCCTCAGGCTGGACGATCATCTGACCGCTCTCGTTACCGGGGGATTTCTCGATCACGCTCAGCGAGCGGAGATCGTCGCTACGATCGACGAACATTCATCTCTTCTTGAGATCGGGCGGGGTTGTCTCGTTCACAAGGACCTGGCCCTCTGGAATGTCCTTGGTCCCCGTGATCGGGTGGCCGCTTTCATCGACTTTGACGACGCGATCTCAGGGGATCCGATGGATGACCTGTCTCTCCTCGCCTGTTTCCACGATGCGACATTCCTCGAACGGGCTTTTGCGGGGTATGCTTCACAGCGGGAGTTTCCTTCGGATCATCTCCGGCGATTCTGGCTGCATCTCCTGCGGAACATTATCGTCAAAGCCGTCATTCGACTCGGGGCGGGGTATTTCAACCGGGACTCGGGCTTTTTTCTGATTGGCTCGGGGGCGTCCGGTGCTGACCTTCGTCGTTTCACTGAAGACCGCCTCGCCCTTGCCCTCCGCGGGTTGCGTGAGGATGCGTCCCTTAACCTATTGGATCAAATCGCGGACCGAACCTGAACTTGTTATGCAGACCAATCACCCTATTCAACTCGGCACCTGGCTCTCGATCGGCTCTCCGGTGATCGCCGAACTCGCGGGGCTTGCCGGATTCGACTGGGTCCTTCTCGACCTCGAACACGGTTGTGCCTCCGAGGCTACTTTACCGGACCAGTTGCGTGCCTTGAAAGGTACGTCGACTCTCGGCATCGTCCGCGTCGGAGCGCCTTATCCCGATCTCATCGCCCGTGTTCTCGACTGGGGCGCGGATGGAATCATGGTGCCGCGAGTCGAGTCTAAAGAAACCGCCGCCTCTATCGTGAGTGCCGCTTATCACGCACCGAGGGGCAAACGGGGGTTTTCCCGCACCGTTCGCGCCACGGGCTACGGACTCGGTGGTCATCACGAAAGTCCGATTTTGATGGCCCAGATCGAGACCGTATCCGGAGTCGCCGCCGCGTCGGCAATCGCGGCGGTGGAGGGGATCACGACCTTGTTTGTCGGTCCCGCCGATCTGCGCCACGACCTCGAACATTCCCGTTCGCTCGAGTTGTCCGACTTCGACCATTGCCTCGACCAGATTCTCGCTGCGGCACGGGATGCAGGCAAAGAGGCCGGCATTCTCGTGCGTGATCCGGCAGAAGTCACTCGCCACGCGGAACGCGGATTTACCCGCCTCGCTGTTGATTCCGATCTCGCCATTCTTCGTCAAGCTTACCAAACCCTCGTTGTTCAAAAGCCATGAAACCCGTCCATCTGTTGATTGCTGCCGTTTTGTCAGGGAGTCCCTTTCTTCACGCGGAGGAGGCTCCCGAGGCTCCTTTTGCGGCCATGACTCCCGATCAGGCCCGTGCCTTTGAAATCGAAGTCCTCGAAAAGGTCGCCGACCTTGCCCTCATCCCGCCGGTGATCAATACTTCGCCGCTGCCGAAGTATGACTATGACCAGCTCGACTATGGCATGACCATCGGCATCGCGGGAACTCCGAAAGGACGGCTCTGGGCTGCCTGGGTGGCCGGAGGAGACAGCCCCGAAGCCTTCTTTGTTGTGAATTCCAGTGACGACGACGGCGAGACCTGGTCGAAGCCCCGCCTCGTCATCGACGCGCAGTCAAAAAATTTGCCGCGACCGCGCAGCATCCTCGTCGGCAATCTCTGGACCGATCCGCTCGGACGTCTCTGGCTCATCTTTGATCAAAGCATGGACATGTTCGATGGACGCGGTGGCGTCTGGGCGACATTCTGTGAAAATCCCGATGCCGATGAGCCGGTCTGGTCGGCTCCCCGGCGCATCTGGCATGGAGTGACCCTGAACAAACCTGTCATCCTGAAATCCGGCGAATGGATGCTTCCCGTTTCGCTCGATCAGCGCGGCGGCCTCGATGTCTTCAAAGGCTGCTTTACCGAACTCGATCCCTTACGCGGAGCCAATGTCTTTGTCTCAAGCGACAAGGGCGCGACCTGGGATCGACGCGGAGCCGCGACGTTTCCGAACCCCGATTGGCATGAGCACATGATCGTGGAGCGAAAGGACGAGACTCTTTGGATGCTGGCCCGCACCGGTAAAGGGCTTATGGAAACTGTCTCCGTCGACGGCGGGAGAACCTGGGCCGAGCCGACACCCTCGGCGATCCATCATCCGGTGGCGCGTTTTCATGTTCGGCGCCTTTCTTCGGGAAAGATTCTTCTCATTAAGCACGGGGCCACGATTGAGACTCACGACGGCCGCAGCCAACTCACCGCCTGGATCAGTGAGGATGAAGGCAGGACATGGCAGGGCGGTCTGATGCTGGATGAGCGCAAGGGCATTTCCTATCCCGATGGATTTCAGGCGGACGACGGGACCATCTACATTTCCTACGATCGTAACCGCTCCACCGAGGGCGAGATCCTGATGGCGAGATTTACCGAGGAGGACATCCTCGCGAAAGAGCTGAAAGGTCCGAAGTCGAAGCTTAAAATGCTCATCAGTCGTCCGCTCGCCCGCGAGGTCGAGGCCGCCGCCAGAGCTGAAGTTGAAGCTGAGAAGAGCGAAGGATTTGTTCGTCTGAATGACGGAAAGACATTCAAGGGCTGGGAGCAAAGCGGAAACTGGGTCATCCAGGATGATGCTTTTCATCGCAGGGAGGAGGGAGGGCCTCTGACCTGTACCGCCGCGACGGTTCCTGACGATTTCGAACTGCGCTTCGAGTGGAAGGTTTCAGCGGGTTGCAATTCGGGTCTTTACTACCGCCCCGGTCAGGTTGAGTACCAGGTGCTCGACAATGCAGGCAGTCCTTACGGTGAAAACGCGAGACAGGCCGCCGCTTCGCTCTTTTTCTGCATGGCTCCGAAGAAGGACTCAACGAAGCCGGTGGGTGAATGGAACTCGGCACGGGTGATTTGTCAGGGAACGGTGATCGAACATTGGCTCAACGAGGAGCGGGTCATCTCCTTCGACTACAACGATCCGAAATGGGCCAGGTATGTGGAGCTACTCGCCATCCGCGGTGGCGACCTCACCGGGCGCGGCGGTAATCTTTGGCTGCAGGATCATGGACAGGAGGTGTGGTTCCGGAATCTCCGCTGGCGGAAAATTCCGGAGACCGAGAAGATCACCGCCGATCCCGCCTTTGAGCCGATGCCGGTGACAGGAGCGGTTCTCGAGAAGGAGGAAGCGCGGGTGAAGGGGATGCTGGAGGCGAAGAAGAAGGGGAAGTAGTTTATTTGTGAAGCCGCCGTGGTCGCGGAGTGGATTTGGTGAAAGTGGCTGCCATGCTTCTTCCAGATGAAGATTACCACGCTTCCTGCCCTGCTGACTGTCTTTGCCTTTGGTTACGGGCGTGCCGACGATGTTCGTCCGCCCGTTTCGGTTCTCTTGCCTCCCGCTGCCGACCTGGTCTGGACCGAAAAGGGAAACCTTGACGCGAAGCACGATCGCACGAGCACCATATTCCTAGGGAAGAGTCCCGACAAGCTTGCCTGCGACACGACCTTGCGATTGATGCCTGATGGCTCGTGGGTTCATGTGATGCTTGGGGGCGGGGACAAGGAACCCGATCCGCGGAATGCCGTTTTTCTTTCAAGGAGCGTGGATGAAGGGAAGAACTGGACCTCGAGCACGGAGATCCACTTCGGCTTCCCTCGTGAAGGTGATACCATTGCGCTCGTGCCAACCGAATTGATGGTGCACGAAGGGCGATGCATCCTGTTTTTCGCCACCCACGACGGAACCTTCGGAGGGTGGAAAGAATGGCTTGCCGTGAGCGACGACTCCTGCAGGTCCTGGGGCGATCCGCAGCCGGCACCCGGCCGTCTCCATGACCGCACTTTCATTCGCAATCACATCGTCACCCGGGACGGTCGACTTTTACTGCCCTTCCAGCATTACGTGGGTGCGCCGCGTCACGATCCCGTTAATGGAGTGCTGATCAGCGGGGACGGTGGAGTGACCTGGAGTGAGCATGGCAATATCCGGGTCACAGACAAGGTAAAATACAATGGCTGGTCCGAGAATAATATCGTGGAACTTCTCGACGGTCGCATTGCCATGATCATCCGTGCGGATGGTCTCGGTGGAGTGCTCTACTATGCCGAATCAAGCGACGGCGGGAAGACATGGCCCGAGTTTGCCGCGAAAACCAACATTCCCAATCCTGGTTCCAAGGCAACCCTCTATGGTCTCGGAGGCGACAGGGTTGCCCTGCTTCACAATCCCAATTCGAAAACCCGCAGTCCGCTTGCTCTCTGGATCAGCTTTGACGGGATGAAGACATGGCCTTACCAACGCATCCTGCGCGGGGATCTCGAGGGGAGATTCAATTATCCTGATGGTTTTGTCAGTGAAGACAGGAAGTGGCTGCATTTTGCTTTTGACCACAACCGGGACAAGGCCATACACGTCAGTGCCCGGTTGCCGGACGTTCCTTAATCCCTAGATTCTCCCGGGATCCGGGCGCGATCCCGTTCCATAAGCGCTCTCCTGGATGGGGAGAAACGCTTTCCCTTTGTCGAATTTCGCGCTTTCATGCCCTGATGCGGTCACTTTCCCGATGCGCCCTCGTGGCGATTCTTTTGTTTTTCTCCGGCATGTTCTCACCGGGTGATGAGATTGATGCCGCGATCACAAACGAGATGAAACCTGATCATCTCGTGATGTCTCGAGGCGGCGTTTGCATTGGCGAATTCTGGTTTGATCACCCCGTGATTCTGAGACCTTTTTTTGCGAACCTAAGAGCTCCGGACGGGACACAGATCACCCGCACGTTTCCACCAGTCGAGGGTATCGATGCGACGGATCATGCAGAAATGCACCCGGGACTCTGGCTTGGCTTCGGAAATCTTGCCGGGGAGGATTTTTGGAGGAACAAGGGGCGAATCCATCACGAGGGTTTTTTGAAGGATCCTGAATGGCAGGGTGACCGTCTTACCTTTACCACCAAGTGTTCGTTGATCGGGAGTGACGGAGGAGAAATCGCGATGATGGAGAACCGATTCGAATTCATTCCCGACCAGGGTATAATGCGCATCGTCTGGGACGCCATGTTGACTCCGGTGATTGAAGGATTCTTTTTCGGAGATCAGGAGGAGATGGGTCTCGGGGTGCGCGTCGCCACGCCACTCACGGAGAAGCGCGGGGGCCTTATCACCAACAGTTTCGGGACGACGACGGCAAAAGCCACCTGGGGCCAGCCGGCGGCATGGTGCGATTACTCTGGTCTGATCGACGGGAAAAGGGTGGGAGTGATGATCGTGCCGGACGCGGCCAACTCAGCACCTTCCTGGTGGCACAATCGGGACTACGGAGTTTTTGTGTCGAATCCCTTCGGGAGGAGTGCCATGAAGCAGGGGGATTTGAGTCGCATCGAAGTAAAGCCCGGAGAGACTTACCGTTTGAAGCACCACGTTATCCTGCACTCGGCGCAGGCAAACGAAACCGTCGATCTTAAAACACTTGTGCGGGAGGCCCAACAATGAAGCACATCCTTTTCATCGCCATGTCTCTTAGCGTCGGAGTTGTCTCCGGAGTCGACCTTTCCGTGGCCGATTATTCAAGCATTCAGGATGCCCTGAACGCAAACCCTGACCGAATGGTTTTCCTCCCGGCGGGAGACTATGTTATTCGCGAGAAGATCCGAATTCGAGGCGAACGTTCGGGTCTCTTCGGACCGGGGCGCATCATTCAGGAGAATCCCGAGCATCCCATCGTTGAGATCGAAAACGCGAACGGGGCGGAGATTCGGGATGTGACCCTGACACGTCCTGAAGGAAAGCAGGAAACTAGTAAGGAGGGCATCATCGCGATCTCCTGCCGCGATCTGGTGATCGAGAATGTCCGTGTCCTCGACAATCGCGGTCCGGCAGGGGCAATAACCGTGCGGGAATGCCGCGACTCCCGGGTGAGCCGCTGCCTTGTACGCAACTACATGCGGGTGAGCATTGATGATCGCACCCAAAGTCCGGACTGGGGTTATGCCTTTCACTGCACTGACGGAACCGGGGTCAGTGTGAGTTACAGCAGCGGCACCCTGATCGAGGGCAATCGCATTGTGGAGGAGAATCTGCGCCCCACCCCGGAGGTAAAGGCGAAGTACCGTCTTGGCGAGTTTGCAAAGAAGAATCCGGAGAAGGGGATCGTCACCAATCAGCAAACCTGGGACGCGGAATACACCGACAACTGGCAGCAGGGATCGGGTCTCATCGTGACGGCACCGTCCGTGTCAGAGTTCACCCGCATTCTCGGCAATCACATCGAGAACGCCGCCCAGGGGATTGACCTGCATTGTGACCGGGTCATTGTGGCGAATAACCTCATCACGAATTCCTTCATGGGAATGAAGGCGATGCATGGTTCACGCAATGTCCTGATCACTGGAAATCAATTTCATCGGAATTGTCTCTGGGCGATTGGCCTGATGCCGGGCGCAGGGGCCACTCCGGGTGAGCCCGGAAAGCCGGAAACGGCAAACAGTGATGGCGGCTCCATCGTTTCGGACAATATCATTTCTGGTTTTGGCGAGGGTGACTCGGCATGGATCTGGGGAGAGGAGCGCTCTCCCTTTAAGTTCGGGACCGGACAGCAGGCTGATGATCCGCCGCTCGTGAATGTTCTTGTGAGGGGGAATCTCATCGATAGCGTCGGTCCGCCGCATTATTCCTATGCCGTGATCATCGAAGGAGGACCGAACGAGCCGAAGGGGTTGATCTTCGAAGGAAACCAATTTCCTCCCGGAAACCGTGGAGTGGTAAACCGCGAGTGGGAAGGCCTTACGTCGGAAAAGCCGTAAGCTTCTTTACCCCGTGGGCCATTGCGTCGAGATCGAATCCGTCCGGGATGAGATCGGGGCGAATCTCAGACAGGGGAAGAAGAACGAAAGCCCGCTCCCACATGCGGGGATGAGGCAGGACGAGTCCCGCATTGACGAACTCAAGGTCATCGTAGTAGAGCAGGTCAAGGTCGACGGTTCGCGGAGCATTCCTTTCCCGTTCGGCGGGCCGACCGAGCGTCCGCTCGATTTCCTGGGTCTTTCGGAGGAGATCAAGTGGGGCGAGTCCGGTCTCTATTTCGATGACGGCGTTGTAGAAAGATTCGGATCCGGGGGGGCAGTCCACCGGTTCGGTCTCATAGACGGAAGAGACGAGAAGATGCGTTGAGACACAGATTTCTCCGCTTTCACGAAGACAGGCTAGTGCCTTGCCAAGATGATTCAGGCGGGCACCAAGATTCGATCCAAGGCTAATTCCGACAAATGCCATGTCGGGAAAGTCTACTTGAGCCCAAGGACATCCTGCATGTCGAAAAGACCGGTCTTCAGCCCTTCACTTCTGATCCACTTCGCGGCACGAAGCGCTCCATTGGCAAAGGTGAGTCGGCTGGAAGCTTTATGGGTCAGTTCGACCCGTTCGCCATTGCCCGCATAAATGACGGTATGATCACCGACCACGTCACCACCGCGAAGGGCATGCACGCCAATCTCGGTTCCGGTTCGTGCGCCGACATCACCATGACGTCCGTGGCGGCAATCAGTTTCGTAGGAGAGTTCACGCACGTCCGCAAGGATTTCAGCGAGGCGGCGGGCAGTGCCGCTCGGAGCGTCCAGTTTGTGGCGATGATGCATCTCCACCACTTCGAGATCGAACCCTTCTCCAAGAATCTCCGCGGTGCGGCGAGTCAGCCAAAAGAGTGTGTTGACCCCAACCGAGAAGTTCGGGGCATGGACGATAGGAATCGTCTTTGAGGCGTCCTCAATCAATTTGATCTGTTTGGCATCGTGCCCGGTCGTTCCCATGATCAACGGGATCTCGGCCTCGACACAGGCCTCAATGAGTTCGTTGGTGAACGAGGGGAGGGTGAAGTCGATCACCGTATCGCATTTCTTTAGGGCTTCTTCGAGGGAATCTCCGAGATCTATTCCCGCAGCAACCCGAGCCTCCTGATCCTCGCTGACGGCGGTGGCGACGGCCTGCCCCATTCGGCCTCTGAATCCGGTGATGAGAATATTTAACATGGCAGTGGGCTACGGTGGTGTAATTAATTCGAAGAAGCCCGCGGGAAGTCGGGATGGTTCCTCCGGGCAGAGTATATCAGATCAACCCTAAATTGATCATGATCGAGCGGAGTTCCTCCACTTTTTCGACACTCATTTCGACCATCGGTAGCCGAAGTTTGGGGCGGCATTCGCCTGTAAGTCCCAGAGCCGCTTTGATCGGAACAGGATTGGTGTCAAGTTTAAGGAAGGCCGCAAAAAGATCAGCATATCGGGCATGAATTGCTTCCGCATCGTCCACACGGCCTTCAAGCATCGCCCTGGTCAGGTCGGCCATTGCTCCGGGAATCAGATTGGACGCGACGGAAACCACTCCGACGGCACCGGCTTTCATGAAGTCTACGGTCAAAACATCGTCACCTGAGAGGATTTCGAACTCAGGGGGCAGGGCGGCGCGAAGTTGGCGAACCCGTTCGGTGACTCCACCCGCTTCTTTGATCGCTCTGATGTTGGGAAACTCACTGGCTAATCTGACCATGGTCTCAACCTCGATCTGGATATGGCAGCGGCCCGGGATCGAGTAGAGCATGAGGGGCAGCTCAGTGGACTGGGCGATGGCCCGGTAATGCTGAAAGAGGCCCTCCTGAGAGGGTTTATTGTAGTAAGGAGTGACAAGCAGGGCGGCATCGGCTCCGGAGAGTTCAGCCGCCTGAGTAAGGTCGATGGCTTCGCGGGTCGAGTTTGATCCTGTTCCGGCAATAACGAGACCTCTGCCGGCGGTTTGCTTGACGGCCATCTCGATAACGAGGTGATGCTCTTCCGTCGAGAGTGTGGCGGATTCCCCCGTCGTTCCCACGGGAACAATACCTTTGATTCCGTTGGCAAATTGCTTGTCGATCAACTTCCGGTAGGCATCGGGATCAATCATCCCCTTTTCATTGAACGGAGTGACGAGGGCAGTATGGGCACCTTCAAACATGGGATGTGGCTTTCCTGGGAGTTGAATCTAAAGATCGGACAGGGTTCCTGAGAAGGTAAAATCGGCAGGTCCGAGGAGGGTTACCTTTTCGTAAGTGCCTTGTGCCGATTTAATAAAGCCTATCTCAAGAGTATCACCACCGGCCACTTGGACGCGAACCGGTGAGGAAGCTCCGTTGAGTTCATGGTGGATGATCGCACAGGCAACCATTCCGGTGCCGCAGGCGAGGGTTTCATCCTCGACGCCGCGCTCATAGGTGCGAATGGCAATGTGACTGTCTCCCAACACCTGAACAAAGTTGGCATTGGTGCCCTTCGGCGCGAAATGGCTGTGGTAGCGAGTCGCGGCACCGAAGCGTTTCACATCGACGGAGGCAAGTTCGTCGACAAAAACTACCGCGTGCGGGACGCCGGTGTTAACCGAATGAACCAGATGAGGAACTCCATCCAGTTCGAGGGTTTCGTTAAGTGTCAGGCTGTGCGGGGTGCTCAACTGAATGCGGACCTGATCGCCGAAGAACTCGGCTTCAATCGTGCCGGCGATCGTCTCGAAACGGGTCGAGGTGAGTTGTCCGCCCTCAAGCCGATTCACAAAGCGGGCAAAACAACGTGCTCCGTTTCCACACATTTCTGCTTCACCTCCGTCGGCATTGTAATAACGCATCCGATAGTCGGCTCCATTCTGAGCGGGCTCGACGGCAAGGAGTCCGTCCGCACCGATGCCGCGTTGCCGCTGGCATAAGCGGGCGATTTGATCTCCCGAAAGATCCAATGAGTTATCACGATTATCGAGAACGACAAAGTCGTTCCCGGCACCGTTCATTTTCCAGAAATTGACCATCACTTGCTGCCGATTTGGCGAAGGGGAGCTTAGACCGACTTGACGGCGTCGACAAGCGGTTTGACGAAGCTCTCGACCCGGTCCGCGACGTCGGCAGAGGCGCCATATTCTTCGATCTGGCGCACGATTGCACTGCCAACGACCACCCCGTCGGCGGAAGCTGCCACCTCTGCGGCCTGTGCGGGGGTTGAGATTCCGAATCCGACTGCCACAGGGACGGTGGTATGCGCTTTGATCGCCGCCACATTCTCGCCGATTCCCTCGGCGAGAGAGGTCTGTGCGCCGGTTACTCCTTCTCTTGAAACGTAGTAAATGAATCCCTCGCTTGCGGCCGCAAGTTGCGGAATTCGCTCTGCCGGTGTCGTGGGAGCGATGAGTCGGATGTGACGGAGGCGGCTGCTCTCAATCAGTTCCTTGTTGATGGCGGCTTCCTCCGGCGGCAAATCGAGAAGGAGGATTCCATCGGCTCCGGCCGCGGCAGCGTCTTCATGAAAGCGGGTGAATCCGTAGCTGTAGATCGGATTCAGATAGGTGAAGAGAACGACCGGGATCTCCGATTTTTCCCGGAAACGGCGAATCAGATCAAGAACCCCCTTGGTGGTGGCCCCGGATTCGAGGGCGCGGTGGGCGGCCATTTGGTTGACGATACCGTCCGCCATGGGATCAGAGAAGGGAACCCCCAGCTCAATGACGTCCGCCCCGGATCGCTCCAGTGCGAACATGATTTCGAGCGAGCGATCCATATCGGGATCTCCGGCGCAGATGTAGGCGACAAAAGCCGTCTTTCCCTCAGTCTTAAGGGCGGCGAAACGTTGATCAATGCGATTTTCCTGGGTCATGAAAGCGCGGAACTATCGCCCCAAATGGCCGGGGCGATAGTGGAAATGAAGCGAACGCCAAATGAACAGAGACAAGGACTATTCAGCGGCGGAGAGGGCCTTTTCGATCGCCTTTTCGAGATCGGGGCCACGGAGATTCGAGGCAACAATTTTTCCGCCCTTTCCAACAAGAAAAGTTGCCGGAATGCTGGTGATACCAAAGCGCTGGGAAATTTCATTCTCCCATCCCTTGCCATCGAAATACTGGGGCCAGGGCATCTTGTTTTCCTTCGTGAAGGCTTCAACGGCGGCTTTATCGTCGTCGAGCGAGATCCCGACGACCTCGAAACCCTTGGCGTGGTAGGCTTCGTAAGCAGCGGTAACATTTGGCATTTCCGCAACGCAGGGACCGCACCAGGTCGCCCAAAAGTCCACAAGGATGACCTTGTCGTGCATTTTGCTGAGATCAATCTCAGTCCCGGTGAGATCGGTGAATTTTATGTTCATCTCGTCGCCGACTCCGGGGAGGGAAAGTTCTCCGGCCAACTGGTCGAGGAACTGACTCACCTGTTCGATCTGCGGATGGGCGGAAAGATCGGTTTTTACTTTGGTGATAAAATCCTTGGCCTTGTCCTTCTGCCCCGAGACGATGGAAGCTTCGATGAAGGGCCGGGTGATCTCCGTGATGATCACGTTTAGGTTGGCGTCGGCTCCCTTATCCATTGAATCGTATCGCTGACTCAGCAGATCCGGAATCGGGGCAAGGTCTCCGAGGTTCGTGTGAGCGGTCACGAGGATTGAAAGCGCTTCGTCCTTGTCCGTCGCTTCAGGGGTTTCAGCAAGATAGGCCTTAATTGCTGCGATTTTTTGATTCTCAAAACCGGAGGCAATCTCACGCGCTTTCTGGGCGTGCAGGCTGGATAGGGAAAGGATCAGACAGAGCGTGAGAATGGGTGTTTTCATCGAGTGGGGTGTAACGGATTTGAATTCAGGATAATGTTTACCCTAATCTGACGAAGTCATTTCAAAACCTTTCAGTTTTTCCTCTTAATTCGGGCTGCTGCTCTGGAACTCCTCGATCGGGATGAATTCGTCAAGCAGTGAAATGGCGGGCGCTCCTGCGGGATCAGGGGCCTCAGAACTGACGAGCATGGCGTGAAGGCTGGGGATGACAAACGGAGTCTCGATCCCGTTGGTCATCAGCACGCAAGGGCCGGGGGGGAGTCCCAACAATTCAACCGGAATTCTTGTTTGAAACGGAGGGGACAGGGCAAGATCAGTGAGGAGATTTGCACCCCGGGGTGTCTGCTCCAGGACCTCAAGAAAGATCGTGCGATCTTCACGGGATTGTTTGGCATCGACGAGTTGAGCGGCTGAACTCGACAGGTTGCCGCTGACAACGGCATAAGCCTCAGGTCGGCCCTCAAAATCCCGAACTTCAACTTCCACGCTTGTCACCTCAGCGGGGCGCGGAGGGGGAGCATAAGGCTTTACCTGGCAGGAGACTGTCAGGAGGCCCAGAATAGGAGAAATGATCCTAAAGGAACGCACATGCTTTTATAACCAAAATTTGATAATAAATAAAGCCAAAACTTATGGTAATTTTGATTGTTTCTTCTTTGTCAGATAAAATGAAACGTTTCGCTGATTGATTTCCCCGGTCTTCCCCCATAGCTTGAAACGCCCCGGTTCCGTTCACCACATTATGGATTTTGATTGGATAGACTGCCATATTGACCTCAAAAAGATCATCCCGAGGGAAATTGAGGAGGCATTCGAGGATCCCTTCTCCATTCGCTTACTGCCGGAATCCGATAACAACGGGGCTGATGCCCGCTACTTCAATCTCGGGAAAACGATCAACAATCGCTTT
Source organism: Akkermansiaceae bacterium UBA2381 (assembly GCA_002344215.1). Classification (GTDB taxonomy): domain Bacteria; phylum Verrucomicrobiota; class Verrucomicrobiia; order Verrucomicrobiales; family DEV007; genus Arctic95D-9. The sequence continues at coordinate 113,228 of DDSV01000058.1, read as the reverse complement.
CTGTTTTCGGTCTTCTGGACTGATGGAAAGCGTTGCCGTGTAATTCTTTGTCGGGAAATGACAAACGACGAGATTTCATTTTATGAGCGTAAAAATGCGGAGTGGCTCTAGTTCCTGAGATTCCGCTCGACTGAGACACCTTCAATCGTCCACCCAACCCTGTCTGCCTGTGAACACCATCGAACGCTGGAACCAAATCCCTGAATTTGAGGACGAAAAGGATGAAGCTGAATTCTGGGCGGACCATTCCCTCGATCCTCGTTTGATGAATGCCTCGGTTCAGCGGCAAACCGTACGCGAGTCGACGACGATTACCCTTCGCTTCGATCCGCAAATGCTCAGTCGCATCAAGCGACTCGCCAGGCATCGGTATCTGAATTACCAGAGTATGATTAAACAATGGCTGAGCGAACGACTGGAGGAGGAAGTGGCAAAGCAAATGGATCGATCGCCCGAACGCGATCAGGATTAACTGAAAGCTGCTCTCTCGCATGAGCTCTGACGACCCCCAGGCGGAGATCGCCCGTCTTAGTGCTGAGATCGAGCGTCACAACCGCCTCTACTACGATCAGGCAGAGCCGGAGATCTCAGATGCCGAGTACGATGTTCTGTTTCGTCAACTGGAGGCGCTGGAATCCGAGTATCCTCTCTTTGCTGATCCAAATAGCCCCGCACGGCGTGTCGGCGGTCGCCCGAGCGAGGGATTCGTGCAGGTGACGCATCCCATCCCGATGCTAAGCATCGACGACCTTTTTGAACTCCCGACTGAAGAACTCGACAGGATCGAGGCGAAGACGGGAGAGCGACCCCCGAAAGAGCAGGAACTGGTCGATTTCTACCATCGGCTCCAGAAGGGGCTCGGGGCGGATTCGATCCCCGTGACGATTGAGCCGAAGATCGACGGCGTCGCGGTTTCCCTGGTTTACCGGGGCGGGCGACTGGAATATGCGGCAACGCGCGGGGATGGCACCCGGGGTGATGTCATCACGGCGAATGTTCGCACCATAAAATCCATTCCCCTGAATCTAACCGATTCGGCCGGAGTGCCCGAGACCCTCGAGGTGAGAGGAGAGATCTTCATGCCCGGAGAGGCATTTGCCAAAATGAACGAGGAGCGGGATGAGGCCGGCCTGCCGACCTTTGCCAATCCGCGCAATGCCACGGCCGGGGCCCTGAAGATGCTCGACTCGCGCGAGGTTGCGACCCGGCCGCTTGATTTTATTGCCCACGGCCTTGGTTTGGTTGAGGGAGGGGAGATCGCCACGATCACCGAATTTCACGCCCTTCTTGACCGGGTTGGCATTCGGAAAAACGAGCCGCTCTGGCGAGCCGGGACGCTTGAGGAGGTTCTTGAAGCGGTGAGACGCCTTGACCGGGAGCGGCATACGTTGCCCTACGGTACTGATGGAGCCGTGATCAAAGTGATTGACCGCGATGCGCAGCAGCAGCTCGGATTCACCAGTCGTGCCCCCCGTTGGGCCGCCGCCTACAAATATCCCCCCGAGCAAAAGGAAACAATTCTGATCGACATCACGGTTCAGGTCGGTCGCACCGGTAAACTCACTCCGGTTGCAGAACTCGCTCCCGTCCTGGTTTCAGGCACGACGGTGCGTCGCGCGACCTTACACAACGAGTCCTTCATCCTGGAGAAGGGGATCGGAATCGGAGACACTGTTCTTGTTCAGAAGGCTGGCGAGATCATCCCCGAAATCATCAAGGTGGTCGCGACCAAGGGGGGCAGGACGGACTTTTCCATGCATGCCCATCTCGGCGGCGTGTGTCCAGTCTGTTCGGGCCCGATAGAGCGTCGCGAGACTGTCTCAGGCACAAAATCAGACGCACGAACCGTGGTGACTCATTTTTGCGTGAACTTCGAGTGTCCGGCGCAGGTCGCGAGCCGGATGCGGCAGTTCGTCAGTCGAAAAGCTCTCGATATTGAGGGAATCGGAAGCACCGTCGCGGAGAAGCTGGTTGAGCGTGGTCTGATTCGTTCTCCCCTCGATCTCTTCGAGATTCCCGAAAGCACTCTGGCATCACTGAATCTCGGAACCGGGGATAGTCCGCGGATTTTCGGGGAGAAGAACGCGGCCAAAATCGTGCAGGCACGCGAGCGCGCGGTAAAGGAAATGCCGCTGGCGCGCTGGCTCTTCGCTATGGGAATTTCGCAGGTCGGAGAGTCCTCGGCACGCGAGCTCTCACGGCTTCATCGAAACTTCAGAGAGCTTTCCCAATCCCCGGTTCTAGCCGGCCTGCGCACCCTCAAGACCGGCGAAAGCAAAGAGAAGAATGTCTTTCTCGCCCCTTACCAGATCGCTTCCGAGGTCGGCCCCATTGTTGCCGCGAGTGTCCTTGATTTTTTTCAGTCTCCCGCCGGGGTCGCCGTCCTGCGACGTCTTGCCGAATTCGGGATCGATCCTCAGTCGGACAACTATGCACCTAATCCCTCGGAAGACAGTGCTGATGCCGGCAAACCCCTCGCTGGTAAAACCTTTGTCATTACCGGAACCCTCTCTGAACCGCGCGACGATATTGCCTCCCGGATTCATGCCGCCGGAGGCAAAGTTTCGGGATCGGTCAGCAAGAACACACACTATTTGCTCGCCGGGGAAAACGCAGGATCAAAGCTCGACAAGGCAAACGCGCTTGGAGTGAAAATCCTCTCAGAGGACGAGTTGAGCACTCTCCTCGGGGGCTGATCAGCGCCATCGAAAGAGTCTCGAGATCCAACTGCGTTTCTCGGTTTTCAAACGGCGTTCCCTCTGCTGGTTCAGGAGGAAGAGGGTGTGATCGTCCGTTAGCGTCGATGAGGAGTGCAACCCCCGTCTGACTTCGACCCGGTTCGTAAGGGGGAACTTTTTCTCCCGGATTTCGGTGCTGCGATCTGAAAACATAAGAAGACAGGGAACCTTCCCCTTGTTCAAACCAATCACCGATTCCCCGAAAAGACAAGATACTTAGTTAGGGCTCCCTTCCGTCAAGAGGGGACCTCCCGGCCAAAGAATTCACCAGCGGTCCTCGAAGTGACGGCGGATATTTCTTCGAGACTGAGTCCGTGAAGCTCTCCAAGCGCTTTTGCGGTGAACTCGACCATGTAAGGTTCGCAGCGTTTGCCTCGAAAGGGAGCGGGAGCCAGAAAGGGGCAATCTGTTTCAACCATCACGCGGTCAAGGGGGATTGAAGCGGCTGTCTTCCTCAAGCCGGATGCATTGTTAAAGGTGAGAATTCCGGTGAAGGAGAGAAAATGGCCCGCTTCAATAGCTCGGGCCGCTTCCTCGCAGGTCCCTGAGAAGCAATGTAAGACGGCCTTTACCCCGGGGAACCCGGCGAGAACATCGGCGACATCATTTGCGCTCTGCCGCTGGTGAATAACGGCCGGCAATTGAAGGTCCAGTGCGAGTTGGAGAAGATGTTCGAAAACGTCGCGCTGCTTTCTCCTCCACTCCTTCTCGGAGCTGCCATCCCGGGGCGGGTGAAAGTAATCCAAACCGATTTCACCAATGGCGACCACTTGGGGCAGAGAAGCCAGGCCTCGAAGTTCCTCGACCCATGAATCACCGGAAATTCCTTCAATATAGAGCGGGTGAATCCCGACAGTGGGCAGAACGGTGGGGTATTCTCTCGCAATCTCGAGGTTGAGTTTCGAATCCTCGGCGTCGCACGAGATCGTGACAATGCGCTGCACTCCCTTTTCACCGGCGCGCTGGACAACGTCGAAGAGATCCTCAGAAAATCCCTGCGACGCGAGATGCGCATGGGTATCAGTTAAAAATACCTTAGATTTTGCTTCCATTCTTAATCACAATGCTCCTAACATCAGCCCGGCAGGTCCAAAACCGAGAAATTTCTGAAAAAAACCATTTTCAAGCCCTTTAACGTGTGTTAATCGAATAGGTTACAATGCTGAGCCTCAGACTCGCAACTTTTTGAATTTGATGAGAATCCAACGCCTAAATGCCGGAATCGCCGCCCTGTTGGTCGCTTGTGTGACTGGTGGACTAAACGCGCAACAGACCGTCACCGACCAGTATGGAACGGAGATTCTGACCGATGTGCTACCGCCTCAAGTTCAGAGACAAGTTTCCGAGACCCGTTCCGTTCTGGATTCGGGAGGGGGAGAGGGCCCTTTGAAAGTCGATCAGCTTGGCCGTTTCCATTTGAACAGTGGTTCAGGCAAGGGTGGTGTCGGCGGGGGAACCAGCGAAGATGAATATCTCGTCAACCAGCTCCTCGGTGTCGTTCTTCTTCCACGTCCCGGAGATGTCAGGCCCGATGGATGGCCGGGCGTTGAGGGGATCTGGCACGATTATGAAGATTTTCCCCGTCCGGTGGGCTTGGTTCTTCAATCTTACATTGGTCGCCCCGTCTCACTTGCCTCGCTCGATCAGATGGTCAAGGACGTTATTATTGCCTATCGGGAGGGAGATCGTCCCGTCGTCGATGTCCTCATCCCGGAGCAGGATATCACCTCAGGCGTGGTCCAGCTTGTCGTAATCGAGTCAGAACTCGCCCGAATCCGGGTAGAGGGTGTCGACGCCGATACTGAAGAATTCATCCGCAGTCAGATGCGGATTAAGAAAGGAGAGGTGATCCGTGCTTCTGAAGTGCTCCGTGACCTTTCCTGGGTCAACCGTAGTCCCTACCGCAAAGTCGACATGGTTTACGCACCGGGCTACGAGTTCGGAACAACCGATGTCATTCTCAAGAGCTACCAGACCAAGGCAAATTGGTTTTACACGGGATACGAGGATTCGGGCGTGCAGTTTCTGGGCGACCATCGGTTGATCTATGGATTCAACTTCGGCGATCTCATGGGTCCGAATCGGAGCCTTAGCTATCAATTCACAAGTGATCTGGAGTTCTCCCATGTTTGGGCAAACTCGCTCGTATACACTCAGGCGCTTCCCTGGCGTCACTGGTTCACAGTTCTCGCCTCTTACGTGAACATTGAGTCCGAATTGATTAACAATAATTTCATCTCCTCGGGAGTTAACTCCCAGTTGAGTGCGCGCTACGGGATCCCTCTAGAGGGCACCTCGAATCGTCAGCGTGAAATGGATTTGGGATTCGACTGGAAATCAAACGGAAGCGATCTTGAATTCGGAGGAGTTCCTGTTCCGGGTGGAGCGCCTCCGGCAGAAATTTTCCAGTTTAGTCTGGGTTATAAGGAAACGATCCAGCACAAGCGCGGGGTGACACAGTTCGATATTCGGGGCGTCTTGTCTCCCGGTGACTTCAACGGTCACAATTCCGACCTTGTCTTCAATGCAAACCGTCTCGGTTCGACCTCTGATTACTTCTACGTGACCGCAAGTATTGAGCACCAGCGTCGTCTTCTTGATGACTGGTCGATGCGGGTTAAGGTTCAGGGTCAGGAGTCGAATGAGAATTTGCAGGCCTCCGAACAGATTGGTGCCGGTGGATATGATACGGTCCGCGGCTTCGAGCAACGGGTCATCAGAGGCGATCAGGGACTATGGGGAACCTTCGAACTCTATACCCCTGAGCTCTCCGTTGGGCGGATTTTTGACTGGGAAAACGAAACTGACAGCCTCCGGTTCCTCGGATTCTTTGACGCAGCCAAATTCGGAAACGATGACAATGTTCCGGTTACGGATTTTGAGATTGGCTCCGCAGGGGTGGGTCTCCGCTGGAACTACAGTGATTGGTTCAAATTCCGCCTCGACTATGGTTTCCCGATCTTTACACAGAACGTGGTTGCCAACGAATCGGGCCGCTTCCACATCGGGGCTACGGCAACATTCTGATAAAATACAGCTGCGGTGTCGTTCTTCTGCAATCGGGGGTGTTGCGTAAAACACCCCCGGACCTTTCCCCGGGATTGGATTTCTGCCGTTCTGTCAATTCTTTGCGGTATTATTCATTTATTTTTCCTCAGTGAAACGGAAGAGCCCCCGGTTCCACCGCCGCCTTTTCTACTTGATTGGGTGATAGAGACCTGAATATTATCCGGGTTCCACACCCGCTTTCTTAACTAAATAATCTGATACTATGGGAAGACCTGTCACCCTTTTTACCGGCCAATGGGCCGACCTTGACTGTGAGACTATTATCCTCAAAGCGAAGGCGATGGGCTACGACGGAGTCGAGCTTGGCTGCTGGGGTGATCATTTTGAGGTAGACAAAGCCGATGCCGCTTACTGTGCCGGGAAAAGGGCTTTGCTCAAAAAACACGACATGCAGTGTTTTGCGATTTCAAGCCATCTAGTGGGGCAGGCAGTTTGCGACAACATCGATGCTCGTCACAAACAAATCCTTCCGGATTACATCTGGGGCGACGGGGATCCTGAGGGGGTTCGTCAAAGGGCGGCAGATGAATTGAAGAAGACGGCGATAGCGGCAAAGGAATTCGGTGTCAAGGTGGTGAACGGATTTACAGGCTCGTCGATCTGGCACCTCATCTATTCATTTCCGCCTGTTTTGCCCGGGCAGATTGACGCGGGATTTCAAGATTTCGCAGATAGATTCGGGCCTATTATGGATGTCTTTCAGGCAAATGGAATCAAGTTTGCGCTGGAGGTCCATCCGACAGAGATTGCCTTTGATATCGCTTCGGCGGAACGCGCCCTTGAGGCGATTGACTATCATCCGGCCTTCGGATTCAATTACGATCCTAGTCACTTCGGCTATCAGGGGGTGGACTATGTTGAGTTCATTTACCGTTTCTCTGACCGGATTAATCATGTCCACATGAAAGATGTGGGCTGGTCAGATCGTCCGGTGGACGCCGGCGTTTTTGGTGGCCATGTTGATTTTCATAATCGGAAGCGCTATTGGGACTTTAAGTCGGTAGGTAGGGGGAAGATCAAGTTTGAACCCATTATCCGCGCGCTCAACGATATAGGTTACACTGGTCCTCTCTCCGTTGAGTGGGAGGACGGTGGGATGGATCGTGAGGCTGGAGCAACTGAGTCTGCCGCCTTTGTTCGAAAGCTAGATTTTCCGCCTTCTAATATTGTCTTTGATGCACAGTTCGACCGGTAGAGTCTCCGGTTACTCCGGAGATTCCCCGGGCTGAGGCCCATCCCCACGCCGTTTTCTGATGCGTTTTCTTGAATGCTCTACGGTGCTCGTCAGGTAGTCTCAGCAGGCTTCTGTTTAGCGAGCATTCAGAAGATAGACCCAGTTCACTAACAGCAGGAATAATAGACCTGCCAGGACGGTTCTGTGCGTGAGAGTGGTTTCAAGTTTGAGGCCCAGGATGGTCCATAAGAGGGACCATCCGGCGAACAGGGTCAATGCAAACGCAACCAGTGGGTTTTTTGAAAAGGCTTTCGCCAGGTCGCCATGGAGCAGGTGAATGAAGGTTCTCGTTCCGCCGCAAAGAGGGCAGGGTAATTCAAAAACTTCGTGGAAGAAGCAAAGCCCGAATTGAGTCCCGGCTGAACTGTTCAGGCGGTACAGCGAAATTACCGATGCAGAATAAAGTAATGCCCCGAGTAACCACCCCGGGGTCATTAACGCAAAAAAGGAACTCCGTGATAGCCGCCGGACCCGAAGCATCAGTTCGGTTGTAGGGCGCCTTGAGTGGCGGCTGCGCCGATGATAAAGACAAACATAATCGCGTAGATGATGACCGCGACGATCGTCAGAATGGTGGCAATGATTCCGCAAATTTTTCCAGCCTTTGTCTGTCCAAGGCCTTCCGGGTCCATGATGCCTGACTGCATTTTTGCGATGTCCCCGTTACCCATGATCCACGCGATAATCCCGCAAATGGGACATAGCACAAGACCGAGAATACCCAGGACAAGAATAGTGGTGCCGCGATGTGGTTGCATGTCGAATGTTCCCTCAATCAATTCGCCAAGTCAAAATGAAAGTGAGAGTCCGACGCTCTCTTACGCCTTTCGTCTAGCAGGATAGTGATATTATCCTGATTGCGAGTGGATTGAAAATCTCACCAGAGAATTCGCTACGCTACTCTTCCGCTCCCAGTGATCCGGGCTGGAAATCCACTGGAAGAGAAACTCTCGGGAATGCCTTGAGGGTCAGACTCAGCAGGATCCCGTACTCATTCTCTCCGTCCCTGTTATCCCGAATAATTCCTCCGACGCTGGCAGTCCAGCTGGCAAGGTCGCGATGGACGCTGTATTGCTGATATTCAAGAGTGCCGTCATCAGCTTCGAATCGATGTGCTGTGCTGAAGCCCCAGTTATCGCTCAAGCGGGTGTAGGTTGTCAGAGCATAGAGATCCGAATTCGCAAAGGTCGGGTGGTCAGTGAGGAAATAGTGACGCACACCGAAGCGGAACCAGTCTGTCGGCATAAACGAAAGAGAAGTGCTGATCTCCGAGAAATCTAGCGCGTTATCAAACAAGGGGACCTGAGCGGTGGTCGAAGCGGTCAGCCAGGGAAGGGGGTGCCACTCGATGTCGGTGAAAAAATTAGAGAAGTCACGGTTGAATTCGGGATCTTCAAGGTAGGTGTCGAAGTAGTTATTCATCGACAACCATTCGTAGGAAGATCCGTTACGCCTGGTTATCCACCGGTTTGAAACACCGGTTCTAATGATCTGCCAGTCGCGAATGTCGTCGATGGCAGTGAAAAGAGGCATGTCAATGGGACGGAGGCGGGTCGTCGGATTAAAGCGGTCGATCGGACCGAAAGTGCCATTCACATCATTGGTGCTGACTAGGGAGAAATTCACATAGGGTTTAACAACGTGAAGCAGTCCGTTTAAGCCCAGCGCACGATTTACAAAGTTTGGAGAACGCTTTGACATTTTGAACGAGAGATCCACCCCCGCGTGGGCGGTGGTCCGCTCAACCGTGTTGAATCCCGGCACATCAAAGCCGGCGTAATTTGTATATCCTGCTCCCGCCCTTGGAACGACATTGAGAATCCCTCCAATCTGAATTGGGTGGAGGAACTCGTGATAGGTGTGGAAACGGTTGAATCCGTTTGCGCTTCCGAAGCCGGTGGGGAACTCTTCGTCGAGAATCCCGTAAGACGTAAGACCATCGTAAAAGAACCCGGTATCTCCGATTGGGGTGCGGATGATATCGACTGCCAGCTCTGGAGCCCGTGTATCGGTCTGAAAGAATTCATTTAACTGAAAACGTCCAGTCAATGATATCTCCCCCTGCTCGAACAAACGGTTAAGATTGATCAAGTTGTCCGGATTCGGGTCGATGCGGAATTCAGACGGAAAGAAATCCTCGTAAACAAAAGCGTCACTTAAGCGATTGATGTCAAAATCGAGGTAGAAAGTATCTTCATCATCCCCCGGAAAGTAAACGCGATGCTGAAGGTTCGCCCTGTACCGTTCGGAAGAGGGCGCAGGATTGCGGATATCCCCGTTGAATTTAAGCTGGGGATTGGCGTCGTCAGCGAAATAGAGGTTAAGTTTACCCAGATTCTCATTTGACTTAAAGCGCCGGTCCTTAAACTCGACCCCGCCGGCCATGCCTCTTTCTGATCGATAATCAAGATGAGTGACCGCGTGAAGATTTTCACCGATCATCAGACCATATTGATTGAGAACAAATCCTCCCCAGGCGGTATTCCATCCCGGGGTGAAAAAGTAGCCAAGCTCCTCACCAATCGGCTGGGCGATGTAGGGAAACCACAACACAGGAGTGTTACCCACAAATACCTTAGCCCCGTGCATGATGATCTTATCCTCGGGATAGACCTCAAGTTTTTTCACTTGAACACGGAAATTCGGGTTCTGGGAGTCGTGGGTGGTGAATGTGGAATCGAGGAGAGTAATCGGCCCGTCGGATTGTTCTTCGGGTCGGACGATGTTGTCAGAGGTGAAGAAGACCGGCTCAAGTCCACTCTTGAATTGACTGGTGGTTAATTCACCCGTGTTGATATTGTAAATAATTTCTTCGGCGTCAACCACCTGGCCGTCCTGAAAAATACGCACATTGTCTCTGGCGAAAATGTTACCGGTCGAACGATGGTATTCAACCTGGTCGGCATAAATCGTCACATCCCCGTACTTTACTACGACATCACCTGAAGCTCTAGCGATGCCCAAATTCTTATCGTAATCGGTAAAGTCGCTCTGGATATCAAGGTTCACCGTACCAGAGGAAGTTTCCGCCGACTCCGGCACACTCTCCTGGGCGCGAAGCATGGGGGAGGCCACAAGTAAAATCGAGACGAGTCCAGCCAGTCGGGAACAGGCGGAGAATACGATTCTGAGGCTGGAATCCTGTCGGATCAAGGCGTATGGGTGCGGTTACAAGTGATGGTTCTACGAAGCCAATTTACCACCTATGATTTACTCTCTTCTGTCCAAAAGACTAATGAAAAGTTTAGGGAAGTGACCATTTTATAAGGACTCCTTAACATTTTGATTTTCGGCCGATTGATCGGGAACAGATGCCTTTTTTAGACTTTTCGCGGAAAAATTGATAAAAGGACAAAGTGTGACTCGAGAGGCCGGCGGTGTCTAGTTTGTCTAAAACTGTCTGAAGAGTATCAGTTCTGCGGTAAATCTTCCGGAAGGCCGCCTTGATCTCATCGCGCTCAGCTTGGGTAAAACCTGCCCGTTGCAGTCCAATGGAATTGATTCCGACGGCCATGTTAAGACCCGCTGCAATGACAAAAGGGGGAAGATCCTGGCTGAAAGATCCGCCGCCCTGACACATCACATAATCCCCAACCCTGACGAATTGGTGAAATGCCGCCCCGCCTCCGATGAAGCAGTGGCTGCCCAGGGTAACGTGCCCACCGAGGAGAACGTTGTTTGCCATGGAATTACTGTTTCCCACGCTCGAATCGTGACCAATGTGGGTTCCCGCCATGAGGTAATTGTCGCAACCGAGGGTCGTGCTCGTCCCGTCGTGGATGCTTCGATGAACGGTGACGTATTCGCGAAACACATTGCTGTCACCTGCGATCACACCGGAGATAATCTCTTTGTTGAAGCCGCGATACTGGGGATCGGCCCCGATAATTGCACCTGACCCCACAAAACAACCCGTTCCGAGTCGAGTTCCCTTTCTGATTTGGGCGGCGGCTTCGACAGCGCAATGGTCGCCGAGAACCGTGTCATCTTCGATGATCGCATAGGGCCCGACCGAGACATCAAGTCCGAGTTGAGCGAGCGGGGACACGATGGCTGTCTGGTGAATTGACATCTTTTGGGGGGAGAGACCGATGTCCGCTTGAGGTGAGTTGTCAACGGCATCAAAACCCGTGACTATGAGCGATGTCATGCAATTATCAACTGCCATAGAGGCAGGGAAAAATGCTCGAAAGTGAAACGGTTTTGACGTGTTTCACTTTTTACCGGGTCGGATTTCTGGAAAATTGGTCAAATCAGACCAGCTTCTCGAAAGCTGAAATAGGGAGGGCTTGAATCAGGTGAGCGAGAGCCAACGATGATGTGGTCGGTGAACTCCACTCCAATCGCTGAGCAAGCGGTTTTTATGCGCCGGGTTACCTCGTGGTCCGCTGCGCTCGGAGAAGGATCGCCGGAGGGGTGATTGTGCACCAGGATCAACGCATGCGCGCCATGGCTGATTGCCTTACGGAGAATCTCCGCGGGGTTTGCAAAGGATTCGTTTCCGGTTCCGACGAAGATTTCGCCCGAATGAATGAGGCGTTTGCGATGATTGAGCAGGATGACGCGCACCGACTCCTGGGAAAGCATCTGCATCTCCGGACCGATCAATGAGAAAACCTCTTCCGGGCAGGTAATGGATTGGTCACTGAATGGCTCGTGGGCAAGACGGCGGCCAAACTCGAAAACAGCGGAAAGTTGGGCGGCTTTTGCGGGTCCTATCCCGGGAATCCGGGTCAATTCCTCAATGGAGGCGCGGGACAAGTTACGCAAGCTCCCGAAACGGGATATCATTTCACGCCCCAGGTCGATCGCACTGACACCGGCCCGACCCGTGCTGAAAAAGACTGCCAGGATCTCCGCATCGCTTAGTGCCCTCGGGCCCCTTCCGAAGAGTTTTTCTCTCGGGCGATCATCTTCAGGGATGTCCTTGATCAGCATGAAATCAGGATAGATCGTGCGCCGTCTTCACCCTTGAAGCAATTACTTTTCCCGGTTGCAGGGCTCATAATACTTCCGACATTCGGCTTTTGATTGAACTCATGAATCGCTCGACCATCGCCGCTGTGGCAACTCCGCCGGGAACCGGGGCGATAGCCCTCATCCGCATCAGTGGTCCAAAAGCAATGTCAGTTGCCGGGAAAGTCTTTCTCACCGGGGCGAAGGGAAGTGAGTGGCTACCGAGAGTGCAGCAGTTCGGACGGATTCTCGACTCTGACGGCTCCTTTATTGATGAGGTCTTACTTACCGCTTTTCCGCGGCCACGCAGTTTCACCGGGGAGGATGTTGTTGAGATTACCTGTCACGGCGGAGTTGTCGTGACACGGCGAGTTCTGGGTGCGCTTTTTGCGGCCGGGGCCGAACCGGCGTCTCCGGGCGAGTTCACGGAACGAGCCTTCCTGAACGGCAAAATGGACCTGACTCAAGCTGAGGCGATCATGGACGTCATTTCAGCCCGGACGGATCTTGCTTTGAAGGCCGCTGGCGAGCAGTTGAGCGGGCGTCTCGGACGGGAAATTGAAGCCATTCGCTTGGATCTGATCGGGTTGATTGCTCATTTGGAGGCTTACATCGATTTTCCCGAGGAGGATATTGATCCGGATTCCACGATGACACTTCTGGACCGGATGGACTCAGTCAGTCGCCGGGTCGCATCCCTGCTCGCCACCGCCGATCAGGGGCGGATTCTACGGGAAGGCATCAGGACGGTCATTTGTGGTGCCCCCAATGCCGGAAAGTCGAGTCTGCTGAACCGTCTTCTAGGTTATGAAAGAGCGATTGTAAACCAGGCGGCCGGGACTACTCGCGATACGATCGAAGAGATGATTAATTTACGCGGAATTCCGCTTCGTCTCATTGATACGGCCGGACTGCGGCAGGCCGATGAAGCGGTCGAGCGCGAGGGGATTGAACGCAGTCGTGTCCAAATTGCGGGTGCCGAGTTGATCCTTGAGGTAGTTGATGCAAGCCGGAGCGCCCTCGAGGTGGAGTGTTTTGAGGTTCCGGCGCGGGCCAGACTTATTCGAATATTTAACAAGGCAGATCTCCCCATGCACTCTGACTGGAAGCGAGCTGAGGGATTTTCCGTCTCGTGTCTCGATGAGGCTTCTGTTGAAGCACTTCGAGGCCGGATATTTGACCGGATCGTCGAGGGTACACCACTCTCATCTGCAAATCTGGTTGCGATCAATTCCCGACATCAGTTCTGCCTTGGCCGTGCCATGGAAGACATTGAAAAAGCGCGGAAAACCATGGAGGAAGGACACTCTCCGGAGTTCGTGGCGATGGACCTTCGTTCGGCCCTCGACTCCGTTGGTGATGTCATCGGGCGCACCGATATAGAGGAGATCTTGGGTGAAATCTTCAGCCGCTTTTGCATCGGAAAGTAAACAAAAAGACCTCCCGCTCAAACAGAGGGGGAGGTCTTTTCTTAAAAGGGATGGGATTTGGCGGTTCTCTTCCGATCAGCCATAAATCGCGGTGACGGGTACACCCTTGTCAGCAAAGGTGAAGGGGCGCTGAGTTGGAGAATAGACTGTTTCCTCCTGATTCAGTCCAAGCCCGTGGCCGATTGTGGCGAGGAAGTCTCCAGGCTTCACTGGATTGGCCTTAACCTTCTTGCCGGAGCCGTCGGTTTCACCATACACCGTGCCGCCTTTAATTCCGCCTCCTGCAAGAACACAGGAGTAGGCGGCAGGATAGTGGTCCCGTCCTGCGTTCATGTTGATATCCGGGGTCCTTCCGAATTCTGTACCGATTGCGACGAGCGTCGACTCAAGCAATCCCCGCTCCTGCAGATCCTTGAGCAATGTGGCAACCGCAACATCCAATTCAGGAAGGCGATCGGCAGTTCCTTCGGCGACGTTAGTGTGCATATCCCAGCCCCCTGAAACGACCTCGACTACCCGGACACCACTCTCGACAAGTTTGCGGGCAAGCAGACACCCCTGACCAAGGCGGTTTTCCCCGTATTCGGCACGGTTTGTCTCTGCCGAGATATCGAATGCTTTCAAGGCGTCACTCTTAAGCAGCCGGTTTGCCTGGTTGTAATACTCCACATAGGATTTCGGGGCGGTGTACTTGAACTTTTCAGTGAACTGCTGCCCCAGCTTCTGTGCCATTTGCATCCGGCGTTCGAATCGTTCCCCTTCGACGATAAGTTGGGTGTTGGGAACACCCCCCGAAGGATCGGCGATAGGCAGCGGACTCAATGACGGATCCATGAAGCCGGCATTCGAAGTGCTCTGGCCGATAAGGACGCTATCCGGAAGAATCTCACCCCGTTTTCCGAGAAGGGTTTCCGCCCAGGGGCCGATCGTAGGGTGTACAATTGTGGCCCGCTTCTCGTAGCCAGTACGCATAATGTATTCGCCCTGCTCATGCGCTCCGTTGGTCGACGTCATCGAATTGATCACCGCGAGTTTATCAGCCTGTTTGGCAAGCTCCTTCAGGTGCATCCCGAACTTCATATTGTCGACCATGGTGTCGAGAACTTCGGTTTTGCCCATGACGCCGCTGTTCTTTTTGGGATCGAAAGTATCCAGATGAGTCATCCCCCCCGCAAGGTAGATGTAAATAAGGTTCTTGGCCTTAGCTCCATCCTGTGCCCTGAAATTTCGGGGAAGGAAAGGAACGCCGACGCTGAGTCCGAATGACAGTTTTGCTGTCATTTCCATGAAATAGCGGCGGCTGAAAGGATCTTTTCCGGCGAGGTCTGCGATGTGCATAGCGATAAGAAAGTGCGGGTTTTGCTTTAACGTAGGGAGTTACTGGATAAAGAGGAATTCAGGGCTGTTCATCAGAGACCACGCCAGATCACTGATTCCCTCATCTCCGAAGTCTTCGATCATTCCGGTTCCCAGATCGAGTTCTTCTTTGGTCGGGTAACGGTTCAGGAGCGTGAAGAATACGCCTCTAACTTTATCATCGGGACCATCGAGTTCCTCCAGATCGGCGACCACCTTCGAGGAGACACCGGTCAAACGGTCTGTCACGGTTCCGTTCATCAGAGCCAGTACCTGCGGTACTGATCCGTCGTAGTTGTGGTCATCCGTGATTCTGCGATCCGACTGTCCAAAGGTATCGAGCATGGATGCAGGTGTGAACGGCTGAGGGAGCTCCGAGGCTCTTAGTTCAGTATCCGACATTATCACCGGGGTGTAATCGTCTCCCGAGTCCGATACCATCGCCATCGCCGCCCTTCCTCCGCGGAGACTCTCCCACATCTCATAATGGCGCCAGACGTCATCATTGGTGGCGGTGTTGAAATCGATATTGAGGACCTTTTTGTAAAACGATCCATCGGGGCCCGCCTTGGCATCAATTTCTGAACCATGGGCCAGGGTCATCATGGAATCCCAAGCCTGCTCTGCCCTCATGCGTCGCAGGATAGGTCCTGAAAAGTAATAAGGGGCGGTTAAATCAGGCTCCTCGGCCGTGGCAATCGACTGGTAGGCCCTGGTGTTGTAGATGATTCGCATGAATTCTCTCAAGTCGTAATTTACCCGCTGCATTTCACGGGTGATGAATTTGAGAACTTCTAGCTGTGAGGCGCCATTGATCTGGTCATTGCTGAAATCGTTGACCGGATTGAGGATTGCTCTTCCAAAGGCGCGTCCCCACATGCGGTTCGCGATAACAATGGCAAACCGCGGATTATCAGGGGCAGTGAGCCACTCGGCGATGGCTTCGCGGCGGGTTTTTCCGCCGACTTTGGCAGCCGGACCTAGGATGGTACGCGGTGAGGCGACCTCATTCGGTTTTCCGCCTTCACCCCTAAAATCGTGAGGGAGGACGGTTTGAAGCGATTCATTGTCTGCAATGTTCCAGCCCAGAGCTTCAACGAAAAAGCGGAATTGATTGCTATTCTGGTCGCCGGGAACAATTCCTTTGTTCGCCTCTGCCCATTTCATGAAATTCGCCTTCCAGCCTTCAGGAGCATTCGGCATTTGGATACTGCCACCTTCCATCATTGCATTCGCAGGTTGGTAGCCGAGCGAGCGTTGCGTGTTTCCGAAGAATGCGGCCATCTCATAGAAATCGCCCTGCGTCCATTCATCGAAGGGGTGGTCGTGGCACTGGGCACAGGAGATATCAATCCCGAGCATTACCTGCCCGAAGTTGGCAAACGCGTCGAACTCCATGCCAGTGTCGCGAAGTAAAAATCCAGTGGCAGGATTTTGCCCTACGTTGCCCTGGGCGGTGAGCATTTCGCTGACAATTTCATGATAGGGGCGGTTGGCTTCAAGTTGCTCCCTCCACCAGTTGATATAGGGATCCATCCGTATGCCGTTTACGAAATCGGGCCCCCCGCCCGAATGAAGACGAAACATATCCGCAAAATAATTGAACAGGTTCGAAGCATAGCCGGGGGAGAGGAGTAGCTCGTCGATGAGCGCCTCACGCTTATCGGGGCGGGCATTCTCGGCAAAGCGAATGAACTCTTCGCGGGTTGGAATTCGCCCGATGATGTCCAGGTAGACGCGCCTGACGAATAGATCATCCGGGAGCGGTTCGTTGAATGAGTTGAATCCATTCTTCTTCAGTGTCACCGCCAGGATGGTGTCGATCTGCCGTGCTGATGCTTTTGTGAAACTGTCGTCCCCGATCTTGCTGAGTCGCTCGGCTGCCTCCTGATCCGCCTTGATAAAGCGGTCCTTCGGAACGCTGATCTGATTTCCATTGGCAAGCTTGAACTTTAGGTTTTCGCCTTCCATTCCAAGGAAGATTCCCTGAAGTGGCTTGCCATCGGTGCTGGTCCAGGTGCGGGCTCCGGCTGGCGAGACGATCAGGACGAAGAGTCCAACAATCAGTGAGCAGAGAGGGGAAAAATAGAAGGGGGGTTTCATAAAACGGGAAAAATCTCGGTTATCTCTAATGTTCATATCGGGAAATGCGGATTTCGTCACGAATAATTTCAGGAAAATTCAAGGTATCGAAAATACCTCGAAAACCGGCGATGGTGCCTAATTTGAGAATCGATAGATGGCGGAGCCTGAACGAATCACGAGAGATCCATCCAAGGCCAGGGGAGATGCCATCAGAGTCCCGTCCAGTTGGTTTTTTGAGACGATCTCGAGGGTCTTTCCCGGTTTGAACACGGTCACCACCCCCTCATGGCTGGCGACAAAGATGTGTCCGTCCGCGAAGAGAGGAGACGCAGAGTAGTTTCCATCGATCCGCTCGGTCCAATGCAGTGTTCCCGAACCGGCGTCGAAGCAACTCGCAATCCCTCCGTCGGCGATAACATACAATTCGTCTCCGACGAGAAGCGGGGAGGGGCGCGCAGGAATTCGTTTGGTTTCCTTCCACACGATTTTGTCTGATCCGGTTATGTCGCCGGTGCCATCGATCCTGAGTGCGATGAGTTCGGGTTTTCCAAATCCGGTGCTGATATACAGGAGGCCATGCTTTTCGCTGTAAACCGGTCGGGGAACGACGGAGAAACCGCTGCCGTGGTCGAGTTTCCAGAGTTCCTCTCCTGTCGCAGGCGCATAACTCACGAGCCATTGGGCGCCCATGCAGATGATTTGATCGCGTCCCTTCGCCCCCTTGATCAGAGTGGGTGTGTTATAGGACTTTCTCTGGTCGCCGGAGGGCGCGCGCATTTCGGGACGATCACGGCTCCAGAGGGTGTTTCCGGTTTTCGCGTCAAGGGCAGTGACAAACTGCCGGTCGACACCGTCACAGATGAGGATGAGGCGCCCGTCATGCACAAAGGGCGAACTTCCGGGACCCACCCCATGTTCCAGGGAGATCTTTTTCTGCCACAACACCGAATTGGCGGCAGTATCGACCGCGAATGTTCCAAACGCTCCGAAATGGGCAAAGAGGATTCCATCCGCCAGAACCGGAGTCGGAGAAGCGAAGCTGTTCTGGGCGTGAATGGTCTGCGGATTTTCGATGGTGGTCAGAGGAACTTCCGCCTGAATCGCTCCGGTTTCGTAATCTAGGCGAACGACGCTCAACTCGATCCGGCTTGCCACCTGACGAGCCGCAAAGACCTTTTCGTCCTCTCCCGCCTCTTTGAGGATGCGCAGGCGCTCCTCCTCAGTCGGGAAAATCTCCTCCGCCGTGGTGACCCAGAGGGATTTGCCATCGAAAACAGGGGACGACCACCCCCGGCCGGGTAGGTCGGTTTTCCACTTTAGCGCCTCTTTTTCGCCAATTCGCGTGGGAATATTCTCCGCAGTTGACACTCCGTCGCCATTGGGACCCCGGAACTGGGGCCAGAATTCAGCGGTCAGAGACTGACAGAAAAGAAGAGGAAGCAGGGTGACAAGCAATTTCATCTCGGGTTCAGATCAGATTAGGGATTTGAGGTATTCTATGTGTTGATCGACCTTGGTGCGATCCGGAATCGGGTCCTGAGCGCCTGCACCCAAGGTGGTAAGTGCCCCTGCGCAATTGGCCGCGTGCAGAGCATCAGTGAGAGATTCTCCGCAGGCAATCCTGGCGGCAAAACAACCGGCGAAAGCATCCCCTGCGCCCACGGTATCGACTGGAACAACGGGTAGCGCCGGAATGGAAAGGGGCTCCCCTTCTTTTCTGAAGACTAGAGTGCTGTTGCTGCCTCTCGTGATGATGAGGTGGGCGGCCCTCAGTTCGAAAAGCCTCTCGCGGACAAGAGAAATGCTCTCCGACATGGCAGAAAAACCGAGCAGCAGCCCGGCTTCCGTTTCATTCACAATCACATAGTCGGAGCGGAATTCATCCCAGGGGAAGTTGGGGAGAGCGGGTGACGGATTGATCAACACAGGAACACCACTATGGTTTGCAATTCGGGCCGCTTCAACGAGGGGCGGGATAGGGACTTCGAACTGAGCGATCAACGCATGGCTGGATCGGATTATGTCTGCGTGCCGGGTAATATCTGATTGTTTTAGGCGACCATTTGCACCGGATGCGGTGACAATCGTGTTTTCGCCGTTCCGGTCCACGGTGATAAAAGCGGTTCCACTCGCTTCTTTCGTTTTGAGGATGCGGGTGGTGTCGATGCCCTCGTTCCGGAGAGCCTTCCGATAGGCGGTTCCCCCGGCATCGGCCCCAAGCGCGCCGAAGAGCACCACCTGGCATCCCTGCCGGGCAGCAGCGACCGCCTGATTGGCCCCTTTGCCCCCGTGAAACGTATCCAACTTCTCTGCGGCGACGGTTTCCCCGGGGCCGGGAAAGACGTCGACGCGGACAAAATAGTCAATATTGAGGGATCCAATGACCGCGATCTGCTTCGCTTCGCTCATAGACGGGGCGGGTGATGCTAACAGACCTTCAGCGGCTGGGAAGTAATTGTTTGCGCCCCTCGGCATCGACATGGACGAGCGTGACCTCAGTGGAAAAGATGACTTCCTCCTCCCTCAATACCTTCACCGAGTAGGTGACGGAAGTTCTTCCGGTCCTTGTTTTCAGGGATACAAAGCGAAGAATTGCCCCATGCCGGACACTCTTGCGAAAGGTCACTTCGTTCATCGCGACGGTGACGAGCTGGCATCCGGGATGATCCAGACTGGCGGCCATCCAGGCCATTTCGTCCACCCAGGAGAGAAGATAGCCTCCAAAAAGGAACCCGTACTGGTTCATGTGCTCGGGCAGAACAAGGCGATGATTCTCCATTCAGCGCACCATGCCTGAAAGAAGTGATCCGTGCCAAGTCTTTTCCAAAAACCGGTTCGGATGGGTCCCCCTGATTCGATCCTTTGGATTTCCTAAATTCTTTTTTGCGTGTATGGTGAGCTCCGTTCGTCAATCGTCAGGCGAATGCCCCTTACGACATGACAACGAAATCCCTTTCATTCCTTCTGATCCTCCTTTCCGGGTTCACCTTGACCGGACGTTCTCAGGACGTTGCGCCTCCGGCCACGGAACCGTCCACCTTTGCCGGCAAAACGATTGATGAAATGAATGCCGATGAGGTGCTCCGTCTCGTGCGTTACAGTTATACTCTCTTCAATCGTGACTTTACCGGAGCTCTCCAAATGGGAATCACCAAGAAGGTTCCCTTTCTTCTTTCCCTGAAGCCCGAGGCAATTCGTTTCATCTTTGATGAGCCCCAGCAGGTGATTTACCTCGACACCAAGAACAACAGCTTTTCCCTTTTCGAGGGTGTCGGTGGAAAAGAAATGAAGCCGGTCGACCCGGCGAAGTACGGGGAAGCTGTCCGCGGAACCGATGTGACCTACGACGACCTGTCGATGAGATTTCTATACTGGCCGGACGCGAGAATTGTGAAACAGGAGAAACTAAAGGGTCGTGACTGCATCAATGTGCGGGTCAGGAATCCCGATGGCAGAGGTGCCTATGAAACCGTCGACATTTGGATCGACAAGGAGAGCGGTGGAATGTTGAAGATGGTGGGCTGGAACCGGGAAGGTCGTCCGATCCGTCGTTTCGAAGTGCTTCACGGAAAGAAATTCGGAGACATCTGGATGGTGGACGAGATGCGAATTGAATCAGTCAGCGGTGCCACAGGAGGGACGGTTGATTCAAGCACCCGGATGCGACTCATCAAGGAAGCGGGCGAATAACTCCCGCGCCGGAGGGCGGGTAGCTGACATGCTCTCAACCCTGCTGCTCGCGAAGCGCTGACAGTTCTCTGGCCTTCCTCTGAATTTCTTCGGGTGAGGGAAGGGAGGCCAGGTCGAGTTCGGCGAGAACCTCCGCAGGGATGATGCCTGATTGTTGGAGTTTCGTCAGGCATCGCTTGCGTTCATCCAATGCCTTGTCCGGGCTACGCTCCTTGGAAAATCGGGATTTTGCCTTCTCGCTGCGGGTCCGCAGGCTGGAGTAAATATTTCCACCGAGCAGGGAAGTAATGTCGACCTTCATGCTTTCGCGGTCGATGTCCTCCTGCCTTACCGCTTCCCCGTTGATCGGTCCGGAGCTGTATTTCGGAAACATGATCGCGACTTCAGGGCAGACCCGTGAGCAGGCCGGACAGTTGGTTTTGCAGTTGTCGTTGTTCTGCACCTGAATCCGCTTGTCGGCATCGACTCCATAGACATCAAAGAGACAAAAGCTGAGGCACTGCATGCAATTGGTGCAGCGGTCATAATCGATTACCGGGAACCAGGGTTTCCAGGCGCCCGCCACTCCCGGTTGATTGAGATCGGTTCCAGCCTCGGCTCTGATTTGTGCGACAAGAGCGATGATATCGTCAGCTCCCAGGCCGGAAGTGTTTCTTGTCTGAATACTGATCTTGCCGGTTTGATCCACTACCTCGGGGGTTTTGTCCGCAAACTGGCCAAGGACAATCACCGGAAATTGCCCGGAAAGGCTCATTCTTGAGTCTGGTCCGGAATTTTCGGCGACCCGCAGGACGGGATAACCCTGGTCAAGAAGGGCAGAAGCGACTGAGACGCGGCATCCCGGTTCCCAGGTGGAAGCACCGGAACCCTCGTAAATGACGACCTGAACGGGATAGATTTCACTTTTCATGTCTCTTGAGTTAGGGCGTTGCAAATCTCATCCGGCCCGGTTTCCCGCATATTGAGAATCTCAATGCTGCCGTCGTCGGGAAGGGGAGCCTCCGCCTGGTGGAAGAGCCATTTAACCGCCCTCGGGTAGCAAGCCGCAATCTTCACGTTTCCCCCGGCCTCGACAATCTCCTTAAGACGGGAGTCTTTCCGGGCCGACATTTCGCAAAGGTCGGAAACGCATTCGAAGGTCAGTCCTGACTGGCAGAGGCCCTCGAGGACGGCGTTCTTGGTTGTCTCTGGAACAACCTGGGCAAAGGCACATCGGCAGTAGAGAATCCTGGTGGGCGAGTGGCTCAAATGAGTCGAAGTAAACAGTTTGAAGAACAGTATCGTCCGATCTATTCACCTGTATTCAAATGCAATTTCACCATGATGGAGCCGGTTTCCATCCTTGTTTCGCTGCACAAGGGGGGAATTTCGGGTTTTCAACCGTCTGATAATCGTTACACTATTCGTCTCGTGGCCAATCCAATCCCATATTTGCGCTGTTTCTGGACAATTTTGGCCTTTTTGCCACATTTTTCCGGCGTAACTGGAGTTTTCGCGCAACAGGATCAAACCAAAGCGGATCCGACCGTGCCGGTGAAGTTATCTGAGATACCGGAGCGATTGTTTCAAGTTCAGGACAATCTCGGTTTTTTCTGGCAATCCTTTGGGAACGGGGCGCTGGTCTCGGGGGAAACTCAATATCTCCAGTCCGGTCTAAATCTGATCGTCGACGGAGCACCCTTGAAGCCATCCGAGGTTCTGGTTCGGGAACCTAATGCCGGCGGAGGACGGATTGATCTTCAATTCATCGAAAAACGTCCCGACTGTGTCGTCTCCCGCGATCTCTGGTTTGATATCGAGCGTTCCGCGGTCCGTGTGATTGACACTTTTTCAAATAGTTCGAAGACGGAGAAGACGATCTCCGTCTCATTGCGAACGACCTACCCGTTTTCCTGGCAAAGCCTGCATGGGAGCGGCGGGGCGCTTTTGCCGGGTAGTCCCGGGCTACAGTTGAATCCGGGGGACTACTCACTCGGTGTTCATTTCAATCCTTCGGAAGGCCGTCATGATACATTTTTCATCCTTGGGAGTGAAAAGGGTGGCCAAAAACCTGAGTTAAAAGCATCAACAAACTCTCGAGAGTTAACCTTTGGTTACTCTCTTCTTCTTCCGCCCGGAGAATCCCGGTCTCTTGTCCATTGGATTATGCAGAGAAATCTCCCTGATCTATCTGACGATTTATCAGCGATCTCTCCGTTCTTCCAGAGAGGAAGGCTCATACAGCCGGGGATTGAACCGTCCGTCATTCCCGGGGTGGTTAATTTTGAGCAGTCGGCGTTTCAAACTGAGCCGGCAGCCACCGCTCAATTAAAGTCCCTGGTGGCTCTGAATGGATTGATGGACCGTTTCGGATCTCATCGGCGCGGTGAAGATCTTCTTTGGGTCAGTCCGACCAATCAGGTTTCCGGAGCAGTAGGGCGTGAGGGGACGCTTACGGTTGCGGGTTCGATAGGAGGCGAGCAGGAGGTGAAAATCACAGATATTGCTGCGATTCGTGGCAGCGCGGGTAATCGACAACACTCTCTTGTCTACCTGCGCGATGGAAGGGTTTTGTCCGGTAGCGTGACTAAAGGGGAGATTTCCTGGTCGGTAGCAGGAGTTACGGGTTCCACGGTGTCTCCCGCAGAAGTTCTTGATCCGAATTCGGTAAATATGCTTTTGCTGGCAACGGGGCCTTCCGACGGTGTGCCTCCTCCGAACGCATCTCATTTTCTTCAACTCACCAACGGCAGCGTGATACCGCTGGATAGTCGTTCAGATCTGGTTCTGCAGTGCTACACCCCTTGGGGAAGTCGACAGATTCTTTTGTCGGATATTCTTGAACTGGCTCACACTCTGTCACCTCATCCGCATTATCGTATTGTTCTGAAGAATGGCACTTCCGTCACCGCCTTTTTGGACGGCGCATCAATCCCCATCAAAATCCTGGAAGGGGAAGAGATAGAGCTGGCTCCCGCGCTCGTTGACCGGGTCTGGACGGCAGGAGCAACGAAACTCCTGGCTGATTCGTTTTCGGAAGCATGGCTTGATTTCTCCGAATTACCTTCCGGAGTCGGACCGGAACAAGGCTTCCTTCTCTCCGGGAACACGCTGATTGATGGAGGATTCGCTGACGAGAGTCTCTCCATCTCGGACCGGGGTGGGGTGGTTAAGGTGGAAACATCTCTAATCAGGTCAATGAGGAGGAGCGATGAGCCCGGGGCGTCTCAGTTGCTGGAAATTGAACTTTTGAGCGGAGACAAAATCGTCGGGGAACTCTCCGCAAGCGAGTTGAGGATATTAAGCCGGGACGGCGAAGTGATCGTTCCCGCCTACCAGGTTTTCGCTTATCAGAGCAAGGCGAGCTGAATCATGTGCTTAGTCCCCTCGACATTCCGTCTTTTTCCGAGCTGGAGAGTTTTTCTTCTGCCCGGTTTATTCATCTGGGTGTCCTCAGGGGGGGCTCAGGACATCCCTTCCACCCCTGCCGCTGGTGGATTATCCTCTGAGCTCAAGCCTATCGAAGGGGAGAATCTCATTCCCGCAGCTTTCGGAATCCGTACTGATCGTGACGGCAATTCCTGGAACGTCGAGGCGGACGGCAATATCGGACGGATTGGCAGCACCATGGTTAATAGCGGGCTAATGCTGCTGATCGATGAGGAAAAGTTTACGGGAGTGCAACCCTCGATGTCGCCCGACGGTCGTGAGTTCGTGATTCACGGCATGCCTTTCCAATCCCTGCCAGGTCTCCGGGTTCAACGGCGGGTGAAGTTGATCGAGAACACGGGAGGCCTTTGTTATGCGGAGCTCTTTTACAATGGTTCGACCGATGCGATGAACATATCGGTGGGGCTGGCAACGAATTTTTCAGGTAACTACAAGACATTTCTGAGTGATCGCGGCCGGTCTGAACCTGTCATTCCTTCCGGCTCCGAAACGGCAGTCATCGTGATGCCGGGCACATCGGAATCCCCGAAGGCATTTATTTTCACTTTTTCGAATGCCGGATCATCGGTCAAGCCGACCATATCCTCCCAGAATCGTTACGGGCTGACTTATCGCTTTCAACTTTCCCTGGAACCCGGCGAATCACGGATTCTCGTTCACCATGTCGCTCAGGTCATGATACCCCAGTCCTTTGACCGCCGAGCCCTGCTCAAACTGTCGAGCCCATATCGTCTTGATGGAATTGTTTCATCGCTGCCCGGCGATTGGAGAACATTGATCGCCAATGTTGCGCCCATGCCGGAGGACTCGCAGGATTCGGCATTGAGCCATGGAGGGATGGAATCACTGGGGATTTTGAGAGGGCCTCGAGATATTCTGGTACTGGGAGGTGAAACGCGGCTTCCCGGAGAAATCGAAGAAGATTCTATTGCTGTCAGTACGGTCTATGGAGATCTCGAGATTGAAATTGAAAGGATCGCCGCGATCACAAAGGGAAAGGTGGCGTCAAAAACGGACTCAAGGATCTTTTTAAGCGACGGACAGATTTTGACCGCTACGATCAAGGATCCCGGGCTGACTTTCGCTCAGACCGGAGGAGAGAAAATCAGAATTGAGCCCGGAAATATTGAGCAAATTGTCATGGCGGACAATGAGTCCGCAGGCGACTGGAGAAGCGACTCGATCGCCTTGATTGAGACGACAGGAGGTGATCGGATCAAGGTCCTGAAAACCGGAGGGGTTACCCTGGGGTTTTCGACACTTTGGGGAAATCTAACCGTGGGGGAGGAGAACCTGATCTGGATGAAACCAGCGGGTGGCGGGATTCCAGGATACCAGGTGGAACTTCGGGACGGCACCCGGTGTTATGGAGTCATTGCGGGCGAGGACATTCTTCTTAAGGGGACGGACTTCGGGGAGATTCGGCTGCCACCCTCGGCGCTTAGGCACATTTTCACCCGGCAATCTTTGAACGCGGAGTCCACGCAAAGACCCGGGCAGCGAGTGACTGTTCATATACCCGGTGATCAGCAGATTGTCGGCTCTCTGGCTGAGGGGCCCTTTCCGGTCCTTACCGGCGGAGGGCTCATTAAAACTGCAGCATCCGAGATCCGGAGGGCAGTCAGGGTAGAGGCTTCTCCTGTTTCTCAGAGATCTCTTCCCGGAGACCAGCCAGTCTTCGAGATCGAGCGTTGGGACGGCGGGGTGATAAAAGGGGGGCTTAATCTGGAAACGATTACGCTGCAGGCTGCGGGAATCACCTGGCAGATTCCCCTTCGTGATATTGAGAGGCTTGAGATCGATTCTCCTCTTTTGACTCCGGAGGTGGCGACTCAGATTACTGATCTGGTTCTTCAGCTTGGTGCGGGAGACTGGTCTGCCAGAGAAGCGGCGACCCGGGAACTGGGCGCATTTGGTTACCTTGCACGTCCGGTCCTTCAGCGCGAACTTAAGGCCACTCCCGACCCGGAAGTGGAGCGGCGCATTAAACGGATCCTCGATGAACTGAATTGAGTCCGGCGAAGCGCCCCGGTCCGGCAACGAACGACACCATTTTTTGATCTTGGATATCGACCAACAACGTTCCGGTTACCTTGCTGCTTCCTCGGCGGTTCGTCGGCGGATCATCGGGATCCGCCTCGCTTCCGGGATACGCCGAAGCCATCTCGTCGTCGGAGCGATTGCTTTTTCTCTCACTCTTGGCTTTCGCCTTTTTGCTCATTGGCGTGAAGACGAATGGATGATTATCGGCGGAGTCTTTTTTCTCTGGTTGGTGATTCTGGGGTTATTTGCGGCGTTTCGTCTCCCGAAAACGGAGGCCGCCTTGCTTCTTCTTGATCGAAAAGGGGCGTGGAAAGACCGCTTTTCATCGGCATGGGAATTCCTGAACCTGCCTTCGCGGACGGAAGCGCAAACGCTGCACCTGGAAAAGAGCGCCGTGTTAATCGATAAGGCGGTCGGGTCCATTCCTCCTGTGTTTCCTCTTCCGTCTCTCAAGTGGGCGTGGTTACCGCCCCTGATCGCCATGGTTTTTGCGCTGTCACCGTGGATGAGAATTCCTCCTGATTCCCGCGACCTCGAATTGACCGATGGAATGAAGGACGCCGCCGTCATGCAGGCGGAGGAACTTCGTCGCGAGGCGAAGCGAGTCGGCGAGTTCGGTGAGATGACGGAAGATGAAAAGAAGGCATTGATTGCCCTCGGGGTCGAAGTGGAATCGGCGGCGGATAAGTTGGCCAATCCGGATGGACTGACCGCCGGGGAAATGCTTGAGACGCTTGATGCACAAGCCGGTGCCGCGGAACGGTTGGCCAAAAATCTGGAACGCTATGCGGATGTATGGGCCTCTTCGCAAATGCTGGAGGAAATGGCCCGGCATCCTGATACCGCCGATCTGAGTCTCCTCATCGCGGACAAGGCGGCCATGCCGGCGGCCGATGAGGCGATGCGCTTGAAGGAGGTTTTTGATGACCCGAAGATTAAACGGGACACTGAGGAACGCCTGACCCGTTCGCTTGAGGCCATCATGAAGGCTGCTCTTGATCTTGATTTGACAAGGCCGGTAGGGGAACGATTCGGGAATGCCTCTGCGAAAATGCAGAACGCGCAAACAAAGACCGCCGCCCGGGAATTTGAGGAACTCTCGAAGCATTTTCGGGAAATGGCAGGACGGGAGGAAACGATCCGGGAACTGGAACAACTGGCCGAAAGTCTTCGAGAAGCCGGGGGGGAAATCAGCGGTAGTGAACTCCAGAAGATGGAACAAATCGCTGAAGCGGCAGGCTCAAGCAAAAGTGAATCAAGTCAGGGACTTCGCCCCCTCGACTCAGACTCCGGCGGAAGTGCGAAGCCGGGAGAAATGCCCGGCCTCGCGATGCCGAATCCTGCGGAGGGGGGCAAGTCGGCCCCAAGTCTTGCTGCCGCGCCGTCAGATCAAAAGCCGGGTGAGAAGAAATCACCTGCGCCAGGTTTATCGAATGGAAAAAATGAAGCGGGTGATAAGGATGGTCAGGGACAAGAGTCCTTTTCCGCGCCTGTTCCCGGAGAGGAGCCAAAGGATGGCAAATCCGGATCGGGACTCGGAATGAGCGACACCTCACGCGAAGGCGAAGGATCAGGAGGAATGCTGAGTGCTCCAGTTCCGGGGACAGAGCCCGGGGATGCATCCCCCGGTGCTGGCATGAGCGCTGCAGCCGGGGCATCATCGCAATCGGGCCAGGGCGGGGATCAGGCTGGAAGCGGAACTGCCGAACTCGTGGATGATGCCTCAGAGTCAATCAAGGCGACAGAAGACGCCAAGGTGGTCGCTCAGGCGAATCAGTCGGGAGATTCAGTGTTGCGGTCTGTGGAAGGACAGGCAAGATCGGAAAAATCCGACCGGTCTCTCCAGGAAGTAATCACCGACTTTATTGCGGTGGAGGAAGAGGCTCTCGATGAACAGTCACTGCCCATGTCCAGAAAGCAGCACGTCCTGCGATACTTTTCCGGGATTCGACAGCAGTTCGAGAACAGTTCAACTGAATAAGCGGCGCCGGATCTATATGATATCGGGATGACCGCCGGGCCGGAAGGAAATCTAATTTGAAATTTATATGAGAAACAGCGAAGAACTTGGTGGCGATCTCGAACGCTTCAGAGAAAGATTTTATGCACTGAAGGACGAAATTCAGAAGGCGATCGTCGGCTATGACGAATTGCTCACTGATGTTCTTGTGGCGGTTTTCTCGCGGGGACATGTTCTCCTCGAGGGTGTCCCGGGTCTCGGGAAAACCTTTCTGGTGCAGACTCTTTCGCGGGTTCTTGGACTTACTCCGGGCCGGATTCAGTGCACACCAGATCTGATGCCTGCGGACATTCTTGGAACTCATATCGTCAATGAGAACGAAGAGGGCAGACGGGTCATGCACTTTGAAAAGGGACCTGTTTTTGCGAACCTGGTTCTCGTCGACGAGGTGAATCGCGCCACCCCGAAAACGCAGGCGGCGCTGCTTGAGGTGATGCAGGAAGGTGGCGTGACGGCTGGTGGCGAAACCCTGCCATTACCCAAACCGTTTTTTGTCATGGCAACGCAGAACCCGATGGAGATGGAGGGAACGTATCCGCTTCCTGAGGCTCAGGCTGATCGGTTTCTCTTCAAACTTAGGGTTCCGTTTCCTGATCGTGCTACCCTCGTTGAGATTTCAAAGCGAACTTCCTCGTTCGATATCCCTGAACTGGAGAGAGTTCTCAATGGGAATGAACTGGTGGAGTTTCAGAAGATCGTTGCAGAGGTACCGGTTGCCGACCACGTCAATGAGTATGCGGCCAGGCTGGTTCTCGCCACCCACCCCGGGGACGAGGGGGCAACGCGGGGCGTGGAGCGCTATGTAAGTTATGGTGCCAGTCCTCGCGGGATGCAGGCTCTGATTCGCGGAGCAAGAATTCATTGTGCGCTCGATCGTCGCACCGCTGTCTCCATTGAAGATATCAAGCGAGTGGCACTTCCTGCTCTCCGTCACCGTGTTATTCTAAACTTCCAGGGAGAGGCCGAGTCCAGAAATGTAGACGAACTCGTCGCAGAGGTGGTCCTTTCCCTTTCAGAAACGGTTTCCGTTTGATCGATTTCCCGGGAAGGAAAAGGATGATGGAACGTGAGCTTAAGAGAGGGAGGTTAGGAATGCGGCTGGCATTTCTCTGTCTTGCTCTGGCCATTTCCTTGCGCGGCAATTCCCAGGAACTGACCGAGGAACAGTTCCTCGAGAGCTCTCTTCAGTTCCGAACTGCATTACACTATGATCCTCTGTTGGATTCTCCTCTCGATTCTCTGGTCAAGCTTTACCGCAGTGCCGAGCGGGAGGATGAACTGATCGGACTTTACCGGAGCCATATCGAACAGTATCCGGACGATGCCGGGGCAAAGACAGTAATGATAAGGCTCCTGCGTCGCGTCGACCGCGGCGGAGCCGATGAGTTGATTGCTTCGGCCGTTCCCCTTCATCCGGAGTTCGCTCCGCTTCAGTATGTCTTCTTCAAATTTCTGGAGGAGCGGGGTGATGCCCGGGCTCCGGAGGCGCTCTCGCGGGCTATTGATCTGGAGACGAATCCGGCGAGGCGAAACGATTGGCTCGATCAACTTCTCCTTCTCACTGAGAGTGGGGAGGTGAGGGATTTAGCGAAGGTTCAGTTCGATAAACTTCTCGCGCAGGAAGGTCAGTCTTCTGAGGATTTGATGGACTTGGCCGGGCTGATGCAGCGATATCAGTTCTGGGAGTCGAGTATTGCCGCGA
Organism: Akkermansiaceae bacterium UBA2381; assembly: GCA_002344215.1. GTDB lineage: Bacteria > Verrucomicrobiota > Verrucomicrobiia > Verrucomicrobiales > DEV007 > Arctic95D-9. The sequence continues at coordinate 83,476 of DDSV01000058.1, read as the reverse complement.
TCAACAAGGCGAGATCACTGCGCCTCGCCCCGGATGCCGAGATTCAAGCGGATCTGATGCTTTCAGGTGCTCTTGCCAGGCTGGGAAATTCCGCCGATGCCGGACGAATGCTGGAGACGCTTCTCAAGAAGCTGGCTCCGGACCACTGGCGAAGGCGGGAGATAATGAGTTTGCGTGTCAGTATCCTGGGTTCTGATGAAGAACGAAAAGAGCTACTGGCCAATCTTGAAGAGGCTTATCGGAAGAACCCGGCAAGTGAGGCAGTGATTCTTGATTACGCTGAGGCACTGGTTGCCAGTGAAGATTCGGCGGGCGCGGTGAAGTGTCTCGTCGATGCAATGCTGGTTCTCCCGAATTCCCAATTGGTTGAATCGCGACTGCTTGAACTGTTTGAAACCAGTCCGGATTCGCCCTCTTACTCACAATTCCTTGAGAAGAGGCTCGAAACTTTCCCGGACCGGATTGATCTGAGGTTCCGGCTCGTTAAGGTGAACTATGCGCAGGGAAAGGATTCCGCCGCAGAGCAGGATTTTAAGGTGGTTGTGGCGGGTCTTCCGGCTGAGGAGGTTTCTGATCGTATCCTTGAGCTTCAGCGCTACCTGAGGAGTATCGAGCGGATCGATGCGGCAGCCCCCTATCTCGAACGTTATGTCCGGAATCATCCTTCACGTCTGGATGTTGCCCGTGAGCTTGCCGAAGTCTATTTGGCGGTCAACTCGGCGGAAGGGGTTGAAAGAATGGTTCGGCTGATCAACCCGGCGGAGGCTGATGCAGCGAACGTTCTCGATCTCGCGCGTTTTTTGATTCAAGAGGAGTTCTTCAATGCCGCCCGTCTTGTTGTCACAGGTAAGCTTTCGGTCGAATCGGGACACTTTGAACTCAATCTTGCGCTAATCGAGATCCTTGCCTCCATGGGGGATGTCGCCTCATCGAATCAGCAGATCAGCGTGGTGCGGGAAATGACCGATACGGCGGAGCGCTACCGGCAGTGGTTGAACGTTTCTGTTGAGGCGCATCGAAAGATTGAGAGCCTCTCCCGCTTTTTTGATTCGGAGCAGAATCGATTCAGCTTTTCTGACGGCAAATGGACTGAGGATAAAGTTGAAAAATTTCTCATCCTTTGCGAAGTGGGAAAAAAGCAGCTTTTTACAGATCGCGTCGCGAGCGGGATCAGGGAGCAACTGATTCAGCCCGGGCTCGATGAAAAGCTGCGGCTGAGACTCAGGGGGTTCCTTGTCGGTGTCCTTGAGAATGCCCCGGGTTCGGCAGCCGAGTTGGAAGATCAGCTGAAGGCGCTTGCTGCGGAAGATCCGGCAAATCGACTCGATTACGAATTAAGAAGGGCTCTTGTCTATCATCGAAATCAGAGGGTCGATCTTGCCCAGGATCTGATGGGTGGAATCGATCTTACTGAAATCGATTCCACTTCGCTGCTTCGTGAGGCCTCGGAAGCGCTTATTGAGTACGGGTTTATCAAGGAGGCTGAGGTGGCAACTGCCACGATTAACCGTCTCGAACCGGGAGATCTTCTGAGCTGGGAAAAGCGCCTTCTCTTGTTAGTTTCCCTAAGACAGGAGACCATCTTCCGATCGGTGATACGCTCGTTGCAAAATGGTGAGGCTGGAGTGCGGTTGCGTGAAGTTTCGAACCGCTCGCTTGCCGATCATTTGAATGCTTCGTACTGGAGGTCAATTTCCACCTTAATGGCTTCAGGAGAGACAGAGCTTGAAAACATCCTTCCATTGCTTGCCTCTCTTGAGCGGGAGGACGTGCTTCCTGATTCCATGCTGTGGGCGGATTGGACCAGAGCGCTTGTTCTGACGCGACTGGGGCGCTCAGAGGACGCCTCGGAGGCAATCGCGCGATTCAGAGAGCGTGCCTCGGCCGGAAAGATTGAGACGGTTTTTTTTCCTGACGGGCTCGCTCTGTCTGTTAATTCAGCGTCTGACTTCCTTGCGCCGAGGCTTTCCGCCGGGGATGAAGCCGGGATAACATTTGGATTTCTCCTGAACGATCCATTGATGAAGTGGGCTTTTGAGCTGCCTCAGGGGGCAACATTGATACAGTCGCTTCGTTCGGGAAACAGGCTTGTGGTCTTTGATGACAGGAGTTACATCCATGTTCTTGACGCGGAGTCAGGTAAGCTGTTGTGGCGAAAGTTCTATGGAGCGGCGGAGTCAGGCGAGCGGCTGATGCCGAATGCGTTTCGTGAGTTTCCCCGGTACGGGCGGTTCGCTCCTAAACCCGCCGGAAAGATACTTTCGGGTAAGGCGCCACCACCCTTCGCTGTCGCTGGAGATCGGTTTTTCCTGATTCCGGGAAATGAGATAAAGGCATTCTCGGTTTTGGATGGAGAGACACTTTGGACCGCACCGCTTCCCTTTTCATCATCTCGAAAGTCCAGTCGCTCCGAAAGGGGCGCCCACGCGGAAACCACGTTTGCCATCGATGGTCAAAAGGCCGTTGTATTTGATCCCGGTTCTGGAGGTCTTTGTTGTTTTGATGTTATCTCGGGAAAACTGGTTTGGAATCTCGCGACATCCGGTGATCCATCAAAGGCTGGAGGGGAAGTGCTTTCGTTAAACTCGGGGCTGACCGTCAACAGCGGTCATGTTTTTGCTTATGGGGCGGAATCGATTATTGCCGAAGTCGAGAGCGGGAAGGTTGTCTGGCGTTTTGGCGGTGAAGAGTCTGCAGTCTTCCCGATCAAGATAAGAAAAGAGAGGGAGGAAAGTTCCGATGCGGGCAATGACTCGCCCGTGAAGATTCCTACAGAATCCGTGGCGACTGATTCAGGCGCGAGCAGTCGGGATGTTTCCGGGATCAGCATGTATGATTTCCAATCCAAAGCGAGCGGGGGATTACTGAACCCGAGCGAGTTCCTTCGGGGTCCAGCCACTCTGCTGAGTCCGGCCGTGTTCTGGGCGGAGTCCCGAATCAAGAGCGACGAGGCCAGTTTTGCCGTCATCTCCGAGGGGTATCTGCTCCTAATGCATCAGGGAAAAGTTCGGAGGATCTCAACCCGCCTTCCGGTGGCTTCAACTGAACTTCCGGCGGACGGAACTTTTCTGGGCCAGACCGGAAACCATGTCTGGTTTCTTAACGGTGAGTTTCTCCTCCACCTGGACTTTCAAAGCCGGAGAATCTCTCAAGTCACGGTTCGAGATCTGGGCGACCCGGCAACATTAAGGGCAACTCTCGTCGGAAACCAGCTTTTGGTTCGCGGCCTGCAGGGGATGAAAGTGGTTAATGCAATTACGGGTCAGATAGTCGGTCAGACAGGTTTTCCTCCCGAGCTGGTCGACTACCTTCGCGCCTCGGGTATTCACGAGTCATTATCCAAAGGAGTAGAACCCGTGTGGCAGGGGTTGATTCGGCGCAAAGAGGACGGGGCCCCGCCATTCGTATTTCCGGTTGGTGATTTGATTTCTGAGAAACAGTATATCACCTCGTTCGAGGGACGTACCCTTGTCTGCCTAGAGGCTGAAACATTAACGGTTCCGCCATCGACTCCTCTACCCGGGCCGCCGCCAGTACCCTGAGCCATCATGCCTGAAACTGACATTACAACCTCTCAGGAGGACCTCTTCGATGCCGATTTTCTTGATCGCCTCCGGGCGCTCTTCCTGAGATTGAGGAAGCGTAAGCAGTTGCGTCGCAAGGGGCTTCAGTCGACTCCGGCAACCGGTTTTACGCGGGAGTTTAAAGATTTTCGTCATTACACTCCGAAAGATGACTATCGGTCAATTGACTGGAGGCTATATGCCCGCCTTGATAGGCTTTTTGTCAGGCTCTACGAGGAGATTCAGGAGTTTCATGTTCACATCATCGTGGATACCAGCGGTTCAATGGTTGAACCGTTCCCGGAGAAGCGCCTCACCAGTCTCAAGCTTGCGGTTGCTCTTGGTTATATGGGCCTCGTCGGGCATCACCGGGTAAGCTTGTATTCGCTCGGGCAAAGGATCGCCGATCCTTTGCCACCCATGAAGGGGCAGGGGAGTCTCCAGCGGGTCCTCGACTTTGCCCGGGAGTTGAAGTTCGGGGGACTGACCGATTTGAATCGCAGTTTTCAGGACTTTCAGCCGGGACGAAGACGCTATGGAATTATATTTGTGATCTCAGACCTTTACGGGCGCGATGTCAATGAAGCCAGAGAGGCAATTCGTCATGCGAGCGCGTGGCCGGGCGAAGTGCACTTTATTCAGATATTTCACCCCTGGGAGGAGAAACCCGATGTTGAGGGTGAGATCGAGCTTCTTGATGTGGAAACGCAGGAACAGCGGCGCATGTGGTTTACACCACGGGACCGCGAACGCTACGAGTTAACCTTTCAGGCATTTCTGGATGACATCGAGAAGTCGTGTCAGTCGCGGCAGATCGATTACCAGCGATGGCGGACGGACTTCCCCTTCGACGAGTTGTTCCTCGACTTGCTTTCTCGGGGTTCTGCTCTTGCAGGGAGCAACTAAACCGGGTTTCGAATGCAGTTTCTCAATCCAGGTTCCTTGTGGTTGCTTTTGCTCGGGTTCATCCCTGTGCTCCTCTATCTTTTTCGTCGCCGTTCAAAAAAGATCAAGGTTCCAACTCTGGTCTTTTTCAAGACTCTGGCTCAGGAGCATCAGGAATCGGCCTGGCTCAGGCGTCTGAAAAAGCTCCTCTCATTTATACTGACGATGTTGATGCTCATGATAGCGGTTTTCGTTCTGTCACGATTCATTGTCAGGCAGGACGATGCCGATCAGTATCGAACCGTTGTGATCCTGCTGGATCGGTCAGCTTCGATGGATGTAAGGGATCAATCCGGTGAGACCCGGATGGATGCCGCCAAGAGGATATTGAAAGAAAGGCTCAAAAAAGTGCCGGAGGAAGTCGGTGTTGCGTTGATCGTTTATGATGTTCGCCCGGAAGTAATTCAGCCCCGAACCCTGAAAAGACGTGAGCTCCTTTCTCGTCTTGACGGGGTGGAGACGAGACCGATGGCGGAGAGAACTGATTCGGCGATTGAAACCGCAACGATGATTGCAGGACTCGATTCGCCTTCGGCGATCTGGCACGCGAGTGATCATCCCGTCGTTAAGGTAGATACGTCAGTAACCGGGGAGGTTACGACGGCAGGTGATGAGGTTCCCGGCGACGGAGAGACCTTGCTTCCGGTCGCTGAATCGGAAAAGGAAATGTCTCCCGTTATCCACGAGCTCAATCTGGCGCTCCCCGAAGCGACTAATGCGGGAATAACGGCTTTTCAACTGCGTCCCGTGCCGCTTGAGTACTCCCGCTATGACGCCTATGTTCAAGTTGCCCTGAACGCGGATTCAATTGTGTCCGCGAAGGTACGTTTGAATGTTAGTGTCGGGGGGATCCCCACCCAATTCCGTGAATTGGATCTCACTCCTGGCGAACGAAGTGGAATCACCTTCCGCCTCAATGGATCCAGGGGACAGGCGGTTCGGGTGTGGCTTGAAGCAGAGGGTGATGTTTTCAGCCTCGACGATCAGGTGTCGCTTCCACTGCCGGAGATCGAACCCCTCATTGCGGCATGGATCAGGCCGGATGAGACAGAAGATCCCTATACACGGGTTGCTCTCTCGTCGATTCAGGAGACCGGTACGTTCGAACTTCTCAAGGGAAGTCCTGATGTCTGGCCGCTCCGCGAAAAGGTTGACGCGGTCATCTTTGACGGCTGGATGCCGGCGGATTGGCCTACCGACATACCCGTGATTGTGATCAATCCTCCCGGATCTTCCGGTCCGGTTCAGGCAAAGAAACTTGAGAGCCCGATTCCCTATGAATCGGTAGGTGTCGAAAACGAAGAGCATCCCGTTCTTTTCCGCGTCAGCAGCGGTCGCATTGCTTTGGCCCAAACTGCCACCTTTGAGGTAAGGGGATCTCTTGAGACACTATGGACGGCCGGAAAGGACCCGGTCCTTGCTGCCGGAGAAGTCGCAGGGCAACGAATCGTCATCATGGGTTTTTCTCCCGGTAAGTCGGACCGTCTGCCGCTCACGGCATCATTTCCCATTCTCATGGGGAATGCTCTTTTCTGGTGTGTGAACCAGCGGGATCTCTCCGGAGAGTCGAGGCTTTTTTCCACCGGTGAACTCGCTCCGGTATCTGGAACCTCAATCACCTGGACCGGGATCGAAGACGGTCAAGCTAGGAAGCGAATCCTCCCGCTGAGCTCAGACATCATTGAGATGAACCGTGTTGGAAACTGGGAGACTGATACCGGAGTAAGGGGAGCCTCCTTTCTTCTCTCGGCGATGGAGTCTGATCTGCCGGTACGAAGTCCGGATGAAAACGGTAACGCTGAATACTTCACTGTCGAAAGCGGCATTGCCGGAAATCTGAAACTCTGGCTGCTTTCCTCCCTTGTTCTCGTGCTGCTTCTGGAGAGCTGGCTCTTTCACCGTTTCGCGGTTTACTGAACCCATTTGAATGGACTGGTATTTTCCCAAAGCCCTGCTGCTTCTTTTTCCGGCAATTGCGCTCCTTTTCTGGTTTGAAATGAGATCAGCGCATCCGATGGGCGGAGGACGTCGTCGTGTTCTCTTCCTCCTGCGCTCGCTCCTTGTTATTCTGACGATTCTTGCGCTGGCCTCTCCGGCAAGATTGCTTACCTCCCGGAATCAATCTGTTATCTTTGTTTTGGATCACAGTCGCAGTCAGGGCTCGAAGGGATTGGCGGCGGTGTATGAGGCGGCCTCGGGTATTCGAGGCCTGCTCGGTGGATCTCCCTCGGTCGGTTATGTTGCCGCCGGCGAAGAGGGACGTCTTTTGCTGCCCCCGGGTTCCCCGGCGGGCCCCCAATCGGACAAGGCACCCATCCTGATGGAAGAGATCGGCGCTTCATCCAATTTCGAGCGCGCCTGCCAACTGGCAAGGGGCCTGTTTCCAGGAGGCACCTCACGTCACATTGTTCTGGTTGGCGATGGGGTCGAGACTCAGGGGTCTCTTCTTGAGGCAGCCAGGGAGGCCTCTGTGGCCGGGATAAAAATCCATGCCATTGGCGTCTCCGGCGAAATTCAGCCTGATGTCAGGGTGACACGTCTACTCAGTTCGCAATCCCGTCTCAATGAGGGGGCCAGTCTGGAATTGGAGGCGACGATCGAAGGCACCCTGTCGGGGCCCGGGCGAATCCGCTTGTTCGAGAACGGAGTCGAGGTGGAAGAGGTCTCAACCGAGCTTGTTGCGGGCGAGGTGAAGACGCAGACCTTCAAACGGGTTCCCGAGAAGCGTAATATCTATAACTATCGTGTTGTGATTGAGGGTTTTGAAGGACGCGATGCCATTCCTGAGAACAACGAGGCCCTGAGTATCGTGGATGTAAGGGGGCGCCCTCTTTTCCTTTACGTCGAGGGAGAGGAGGGAGAGTCGCGATACCTGGTGGATGCGATGAATCGCGAGGGGATACGCCTGGATGTTCGTTCGCCCGAAGGGTTGCCGGATTCACTTCAAGAGTGGGCGGGCTATGACGGTGTGATTTTTTCCGATATACCGGCCCACCGGATCGGTGACGCCCGGATGACGATTATCCGCGACTATGTCGAAAAGCTGGGCGGGGGATTTGTCATGGTTGGGGGGATGAACTCATTCGGGGTGGGCGGATATTACCGGACTCCGATTGAAGAAGTGCTACCCGTAAAACTGAAAGCTCCGGATCAGGAGGAACTGCAGTCCTCGGCCCTGGCTCTGGTGGTAGACCGATCGGGTTCGATGGCGGGTCAGAAAATCGAGATTTGCAAGTCCGCCGCGATTGCCAGTGTCGAATTGCTCTCAACGAAAGACTACATCGGCATTTATGCCTTTGATTCGCAGGTTCACGAGGTCGTTCCGATGACCAAGGTCACTTCAACGAGCAGCATTGCGAGCCAGATTTCTCTGCTTGGATCGGGCGGGGGTACGAATATTTATCCGGGCATGGTGAGAGCTCGCGAGGACCTGAACCGGGTAAAGGCGAAGATCAAACACATGATCGTCCTGACTGACGGTCAGAGTTCGGGTGACGGATATCAGGCTCTGGCCTCACAATGCCACGCCGAGGGAATTACCATTTCGACGGTCTCGATTGGCTCGGGTGCCCAGGTCGGACTTCTTCAGTCAATCGCGGCTGCGGGTGGCGGGCAAAGTTATGTGACCAATGATCCCACTTCGATCGTCCGGATTTTCACCCAGGATACCCTGACCCACACCGGCAGAATGATCAGCGAGGAGGCTTTCGAGGCAAAACTTGCCGAGCGCCACCCGATGATTCGAGATTGGGAGGATGGTATCGCCCCGCCTTTGCTGGGTTTTGTGAAAACGAATAGAAAGGCGACTGCCCAGGTTCCGCTAGTAACCGGCACAGGTGATCCTCTCCTCGCGCACTGGAGGTTCGGACTGGGGAAAGTGACTGCTTTTACTTCGGACTGTAAATCCCGGTGGGCGGCTCTCTGGGTGGCGGATTGGGACGGTTACAGCCGACTCTGGTCGCAGATCCTGCGAGAGACAGCACGGGCTCCGCAAGGATTGAACATGGATCTACAGCTTGAGGAAAAGGGGTCGGACTTGACGATTTCAGTCGATCTCGCTGAGGATGCAGGGACTCGCCGCAATGGAGCGACAGTTGAGGCCGACGTTTTTCACGTTCCCTCAAACTCACTCGGATCCGGAATGCGGGCGATGGCAACACTCAACCTGGAACAAATCGGGCCGGGCTGGTATGAATCACAGTTCCGCCCTGCAGATCCCGGGGTTTATCTCGTGCGGGCCAGGGCAGGATCGCAGATTGTCTCGGCCGGATATGTACACAACCCGTCAAATGAAGTGGCGACGGGGCGGGTCAATGAAGAGCTTCTTCGCGAGGTCTGTGAGATCACCGGGGGAACCTATCTGGAAAACGCGGGCGAGGCTCTCGATCTGAAAGGCACCAACGTCTCCAATTATGTCGAGTTGTGGCCCTATCTGATGTCACTTTTTCTGGTGGTTTTTATTCTCGATCTCTGCGTCCGTCGTTGGGAAAATGTGATGGGGGTGGGAGATCAATTTCTGCGACTGTTTAGACACTGATCGCTGCTATTTCTGACTGTCGATGTTTCTCACGTGTTCGAGGTAGCGGGTCGTTTCGCGTTTGATCACGGGCAGAAGGAGGTAAAGCCCGATCAGGTTTGGAACCAGCATCGCAAAAACCATTGCGTCCGACAGCATCAGAATATTGTCGAGTGAGGCTGAGGTTCCTACGATGATCAAAAGGCAGAAGACGAGCTTGTAAATGACCACGGGGATCTTGATTTTGTCTTCTCCAAGAAAGCTGAAGAGATACATGACCCCCTGCTGCCCGTAGTAGGACCAGGATATCATGGTCGAGAAGGCGAAGAGAAAGACGGCGATGCTGAGCACCACCGGAAACCAGGAAATCACTGAAGCGAAAGCAAGTGAGGTTACGGGGACGCCGGTGCGTTTCGTCGCGTCACTTGTGGCGACCCAACCTGAAATTTTCTCGGTCTCCTGAAAAGCGCCGTTGACCAGACCGATAACTTCAACGTGATCGCCTTCGGTTTTGCGGGTGTGGATGAACTGCCCGGGTTCGAGTTTGCGGACTACCTCTGACGATCCCGGCGCTTTGACGAGGCTCGCCCCGGTCGGGTTGACCTCGGCGCTGATCTGCCAGGTCCCCGTAATGACAAGGACAAGGGCGCTCATTGTGCAGACGACAACGGTGTCGACAAAGGGTTCGAGAAGGGCGACAAAACCCTCGCTGGCGGGTTCGTTGGTCTTCACGGCTGAGTGGGCGATGGGTGCCGATCCGAGACCGGCTTCATTCGAGAAGGCGGCGCGACGAACTCCCTGAATCAGGACGCCGATGAGACCTCCGGTGACCGCTTCATTGCTGAAGGCGGAGCCGAAGATCGTGGCAAAGGCTGCCGGAAGAGAGGAGATGTTCCCGAAAATGATGATGAGGGAAGCAATCACATACATTCCGCACATGAAAGGTACGAGGAAAGAAGTGACCCGGGCGATAGAGACGATGCCTCCAATGATAACGAGTCCGGTGAGGATGGCCATGGCGAGACCAAAATAGACGGCTCCATTTCCGCTCGCTCCGCCGAGAACGGGAAAGGTGTTGCTCATCTGGCTGAAGGCCTGATTGGCCTGGAACATATTACCCGCACCAAAGGCACCGCCGATGACGAAGACTGCGAAGATCAGGGCAAGGACCCGCCCGAGTCCGCCGAGGCCGATTTCGCGAAGGCCGTCGCTGAGGTAATACATTCCGCCGCCTTTGACCGTTCCATTCTTCATGAATTTCCGGTATTTCACTCCGAGGGTGCATTCGGCAAACTTGGTTGTCATGCCGCAAAGCCCCATTATGATCATCCAGAAGGTGGCTCCCGGACCACCGACCCCGACAGCGACGGCAACGCCGCCAATGTTGCCAAGACCCACGGTGGCGGAAAGGGCGGCACTGAGGGCCTGGAAGTGAGTAATTTCTCCGGGCGCGTCTTCGGGGGTGTATTTGCCCCGTGCCGTGCGCAGAGCGATGCCAAAACCGCGCAAGTTGATGAATTTGAAGTAGATCGTCAGGAAAATCGCGGTGAAAGCGAGGATAACAAGAACGACCGGCAGGACGACTCCGTCCGTCACCTCAAAACCGAAGAAAACGATCTTATCGGCGAATTTTGCAATGGGAGCGACTGCATTGTCGATCCTGTCAGCCATTGATTTTTCCGCCTCCTGAGCACCGGCAAGTGCGGTCGACGAGAGAACAGCGATGAGGCAAATGAGTCTGAGAAAGTAGTTCATGAGATGGGGCGACCGGAATGCTATGGAGACTCGACCGCGTATTGCAACCACAAATTGTTTTTCACTGCTCCTGCTGGAAGCATAGTTTTTACCGATTCAGTCATATTTTGCTGAATTGGCGTGAAATTTACATCTTTCCGAACCCATCTCCTTGCAAATAGCCGTCGTATTGCTTAAGAAACCGGAAATGAACTCGCTTGGCAAAACTCTCCTCCGATTCTGGAACTCTTCGATCGGGAAAAAGCTGATCGTCGCCATCACCGGCCTGATGCTGGTAGGATTCCTCCTCGGTCACATGGCGGGAAACCTCCTCATCTTTCAGGGGAGGGAGGACCTCAATGACTACGCTGAATTTCTTCACCACATGCTTCACGGATGGGGAATCTGGTTCGCCCGGATCGGCATTCTCGGGGCATTTGTCCTTCACATTGTCGCGACGGTTTCCCTCGTTCAGCAAAATCGGGCCGCCCGGGATTCCCGCTATTCCTGTGATGCCACCGTGCAGGCTCCGACCAGTTCCCGCATCATGATCTGGAGCGGTCTCACCGTGATCGCTTTTGTCATCTTTCACATTTTCCACTTCACGGTCCGCCTCGATCCCGATCTGGCTGCGATGAAGGATCCCTCCGATCCTGCCCGCCATGACGTATATGGCATGGTCATCGCCGGGTTCCAGAATCCGCTTGTGGTTCTTTTTTACATTGTTGCGATCTCGCTGCTGTGTTCCCATCTCAGCCACGGCATCGCCTCAGTCTTCCAGACGCTCGGGCTTCGCACGGTGAAGACCCGGGTTGCGATACGCAATCTAGGGCTCGGTATCGCCGTCCTTCTCTGGATCGGGTTTCTCTCGATACCCTTCCTTGTCGCAGTCGGCGCTTTGGAAGAACCTGCGACTCCTGCTGCCGCCTCCGCACCCGTCATCGAGGCGGCAAAATCCTGATTCAATCCCTTTTCTCCAATTTTACCGCATCCGACCATGGCCAGCAACGCGACCAGCAAACCTTCCCAGAACGGCTCTCTCAACTCCGCGGTGCCCGAAGGACCGCTCCCTGAGAAGTGGACCCGCTACAAGGCGAAGGCAAAATTGATCAACCCGGCGAACAAGCGAAAATTCTCGGTCATTGTCGTCGGATCGGGGCTTGCCGGGGGAGCGGCCGCCGCGACTCTGTCCGAACTCGGATACCAGGTAAAGTGTTTCTGTTATCAGGACAGTCCCCGTCGAGCCCACTCCATCGCCGCTCAGGGCGGGATTAACGGGGCGAAGAACTATCAGAATGACGGTGATTCCGTCTGGCGTCTCTTTTACGACACGATCAAGGGGGGCGACTTCCGCTCGCGCGAGGCCAATGTGCATCGTCTTGCCGAAATCAGCCTCCAAATCATCGATCAGTGTGTTGCGCAGGGGGTGCCCTTTGCCCGTGAATACGGCGGTGCCCTCGCGAACCGTTCTTTCGGCGGAGCTCAGGTTAGCCGGACTTTCTATGCCCGGGGCCAGACCGGTCAGCAGCTGTTGCTCGGATGTTACCAGGCCCTCGAGAAGGAGATCGCGAAGGGCGGAGTGAAGATGTACACCCGCACTGAGATGCTCGACCTCGTTGTTGTCGACGGTCACGCCAAGGGGATCGTCGTGAGGGACCTGGTCACAGGCGAGATTACAAGCCACGCCGCCGATGCCGTGATTCTTGCAACGGGTGGATACGGAAACGTCTTTTTCCTGTCGACCAACGCGATGGGCTGCAACGTCACCGCCGCTCTGCGGGCGAATAAGCGCGGTGCCTACATGGCGAACCCCTGTTTTACCCAGATCCACCCGACCTGTATCCCGGTAAGCGGCGATTATCAGAGCAAACTCACCCTCATGTCCGAGTCGCTCCGCAACGACGGCCGCATCTGGGTGCCAAAGTCGAAAGAAGACGCCGCGAAGATTCGTAATGGCGAACTCAAGGCCACCGATATTCCCGAAGACGCCCGCGACTACTTTCTTGAGCGCAAGTATCCCTCGTTCGGCAATCTTGCGCCTCGTGACATTTCCTCGCGCTCGGCCAAGGAAGCATGTGATGAGGGCCGCGGCGTTGCCAAGACCGGACTCGGGGTTTACCTCGACTTCAGTGACGCTATCAAACGGCTCGGAAAGGACACGATCAAGGCCCGCTACGGGAACCTTTTCCAGATGTATGAGAAGATCAGCGGCGAAGATCCCTACGAGCTGCCGATGAAGATCTATCCCGCCGTCCATTACACCATGGGTGGTCTCTGGGTTGACTACAACCTGATGTCGAATGTGCCCGGGCTCCACGTCCTCGGTGAGGCGAATTTCTCCGATCATGGTGCCAACCGCCTCGGTGCGAGCGCGCTCATGCAGGGGCTTGCCGACGGATACTTTGTCATTCCCGCGACTTTGCCGAGTTACCTCGCCGGCCAGAAACCCGGATCAGTCAAGACGGATGCGCCCGAGTTCAAACAGGTCGAGGCCGAGGTCAAGGAGCGTATCAACCAGCTGATGTCAGTGAAAGGGACCAAGTCGGTCGACAGCTTCCACCGCGAACTGGGTATGCTCGTTTGGGACAAGTGCGGCATGGCCCGCACCGAAGCCGGCTTGAAAGAAGCCCTCGCGAAGATTCCGAAGATTCGCGAGGATTTCTGGAAGAACGTCAGGGTTCCCGGCACTGCCGAGAGCACAAACATGGAGCTCGAAAAGGCCTGGCGCGTCGCTGATTTCATCGACTTTGCCGAGATCATGTGCCATGACGCCCTTGCCCGTGAAGAGAGCTGTGGCGGGCATTTCCGTGAGGAATACCAGTTCACCAACGAGGACGAGGACGTGAAGAACGGCTACACCAACCCCGGGGAGGCAAAGCGCCGCGATGAGGAATTTGCCTATGTTTCCGCATGGGAATTCAAGGGGCCCGGAGTTCCTCCCGTCCTTCACAAGGAACCGCTCGAATACGAGGCGGTTGAACTCAGTGTCCGCAGCTACAAGTGAGCCCCGTTCGTAACCCTACCCAAACTCGAATTTTTTCAGATCCGTCATGAACCTGACTCTTAAAGTGTGGCGCCAGAGCAGTCCGAATGCCACCGGACGCATCGAGACCTACGAGGCGAAGAATATTCCCTCCGAGGCATCGTTTCTCGAAATGCTCGACATCGTCAACGAAGGCATCATCGAGTCGGGTGGTGATCCGATTCATTTTGACCACGATTGTCGTGAGGGCATTTGCGGTGCCTGTTCGCTCGCCATCAATGGGGTACCCCACAGCAAGGAGAGCGGCATCACGACCTGTCAGGTCCACATGCGAAAGTTCCGCGAGGGCGACACGATCTGGATCGAGCCCTTCCGCGCCCGCGCCTTTCCGGTAATCAAGGATCTCATCGTGGATCGCTCCGCCTTCGACCGCATTATCGCTGCCGGCGGGTTCATTGACGTAAGAACCGGCTCCGCCCCCGAGGCCAACGCCATTCCCATCGGCAAGGAGGATGCCGACACCTCGTTCGACGCTGCCACCTGCATTGGTTGCGGGGCCTGTGTCGCCGCTTGTAAGAACGCCAGTGCGATGCTTTTTGTCGGAGCCAAAGCCGCCCACCTCAATATTCTCCCCCAGGGACATACGGAGAAGGATCACCGCGTCCTTGCGATGGTTCGCCAGATGGACGCCGAGGGATTCGGAAATTGCACCAATCAGTACGAGTGCGAGGCAGTTTGTCCGAAAGAAATCAGCGCCGACGTCATTTCGAAGCTCAATCGCGATTATGCCGCTGCGGCGGTGCGTGAGGCGGTGGCGGATTGAGATTGGGCCAGGGGCGGAAGAGTGTTTCAAAGGGCGTAAATCGCCCAGGTCAACGCCCCTCCGACCAGTAGCGCGATCATTCCAAAGCAGCCTTTCTTCTTTTCTGCAAAGGGATCCCAGTGGGGAAGGGGAGTCCGTTCTTCGAAGGTTGAACCGCCCTCGGCCGCACTTCTCCACTGTTCCAGCGCCTCGACCGCCTCTTTCGATTCAGCAAGGCCGAGACCGGTGGCTTCCCGGTAGATCTTGATGGCCTCGATCTTTTGCTTTCGCCGGATCGCCGCTATCACGGCGGCCCGCTTCTCCGGGGTTAGCCCTGAGGGCGCCGATTCGCGAGGGGAGAGGACTTCTCTCGCAGGTTCAGCCGGAGCTGCGGGGTTGTAGGGAATCGCTTCGATGGCCTTCAGGCTTTCCGCCAGGCTTTGACCGGTAGCTTCGCGGTAGGCCTTGACTGCCTCAATCTTGCTTCCCCGCTCGAGTGCCTCGATGATGGTTCGGAACTGCTCGGAGGAGAGATTTTGATCCATCGTTAAAGAGTGCCGCGCATCCGGAAATTCGTCAAGTTCGCGCTACCGCCCGCCGGGGCAGTAATTCCCTGATCACGGATTGTCATTTTCTTTGCGCCGATTCTACTTTTCGCAACGCTCCAGTGTAGTAAAGTGCCAAACGGCAGCGGGGACCTAACCCTGTCGTCCCGGAGTCCTAACCCTCTTGAGTCGGAAAACCGAAGATGTCCTCCCCAGTCGATACCATTCAAACGATCAAGGTTCCGAAGCCGGTTCCAATCACCACAACCCGTTTCCGTCCGCCGAAGAAGAACATTCCTCAGACCAAGCAGGAGAGGGATCTTTTTCTGCAAACCATCCGGAACTACGTCGCCGAGTCGAATCCGGTGCCTCCGATGCCGCTGGAGGAGCTGGATGTGCACGCCCGGCGGATCCTCGCGAAGCTGGGCTACGAAAACGACGAGACCTACCTCCACTACACCGCCGTCTGTCTCAACAACGAAATGTGGCGCGAGACCCTCGCTGAGATTCCCTACGAGCGGCGTTTGCTCCTGATGCCGAAATGCCTCCGGGTGGAGGACAAGTGCCCGGCGCCTTTTGACGAGTTCGGCCTCCTTTGCAAGCAGTGCGGTCTTTGTTCCATTCAGGATTTCCAGAACGAAGCGGAGCGGCTCGGATATGCCGTGCTCGTGGCCGAAGGTTCTGCCATCGTGATGTCGCTCATTCAGACCGGCCAGATCGAGGCGATCGTCGGGATTTCATGCCTCGCCGTGCTTGAGCGGACTTTTCCCTACGTGGAAGCCGCCGCAATACCCTCCATCGCCGTGCCTTTGCTACAGGACGACTGTATCAACACGACCGTCGATATCGACTGGGTCTGGGAGTATCTTCACCTCACCAGCGAGGACAATACCCGCCGTCTCGACCTCACCGCGCTGCATGAGGAGGTGAAGGGCTGGTTTACTCCTGAAGGCATTGCTTCCGTCATGGGGCCGATAGAGGGACGACAGGAGGAGATCGCCCGCGAATGGCTCGCCCGTGACGGGAAACGCTGGCGTCCTTTTCTCACCGTGGCAGCGTACGAGGCGCTGCGCGAGGATCGCGGGCAGCCGATGCCGGATGACATCAAGAAGATTGCTTTTGCGACCGAGCTGTTTCACAAAGCCTCGCTCATCCACGACGATATTGAGGATGAGGACCACGGTCGCTACGACCAGCCGACTCTGAATGCTGAGCATGGAGTGGCGGTGGCACTGAACGCGGGAGATTTGTTGATCGGTGAGGGGTATCGGCTCATTGGCGAAAGCGAAGCGGCCGATGCGAGGAAGACGCAGATGTTGCTTATTTCCGCCCGGGGTCAACGGGAATTGTGTCGCGGTCAGGGTGCCGAACTCGTCTGGGCTCGCAAACCTGAGCCGCTCGATTCGAAGCAGGTTCTCGAAATCTTCCGTCAGAAGACGGCGCCGGCCTTTGAGGTTGCACTGAAACTGGGTGCCGCCTATGCGGGGAAACTCGATGAAGTGGCAGGGGTACTCGAGCAATATTCGGAGAATCTCGGAATCGCCTATCAGATCCGCGACGACATGGATGATCTCGGTGCCGACGCAGGGGATAACGAACTGGAGCGCATGCGCCCCAGTGTCCTGTTGGCGGTGGCTCGTGAGCGGGCGAAAGGAGATGACAGGGCGGTTCTTGATTCTCTCTGGAGTCATGAGGACCTCGCTGGCGTCGAGATTCACAAGATCCGCAGCCTTGCCCACGAACTTGAGGCCGATGACAAGTGCATGCTCCTGCTTGAAACCTACAAGGAAGCGGCAGTTCGGAGCCTTGCCGAGTTGGAAAATGCAAATCTCAAAGGACTACTCCGTCGGGTCATGGGCAAGATCTTCAATGACCTAGAGATCAAGGGCTGGTGTCGCGAGTTTGAAGTCAAGAACGGGGTAAGGGAAGAGGAGTCCTAAATTACCGCATGGCTACCGGAGTATCAGCCCGAACCGAACGCCGCGTTGCCGTCATCAAAGCCCTTGCCCATCCGTCGCGGCTTGTCATTGCCGAGGCGCTTCAGCGCGGCGAGTTATGTGTCTGTGACCTTCGCGATCTCGTGGGGAGCGATATTTCCACAGTTTCGAAGCATCTCACTGTGATGCGCGAGGCGGGTCTGCTCGAAATGGAAAAACGCGGGCTCAATGTTTACTACCGCCTCCGCTGCCCCTGTCTCCGGAATTTTCTTGAGTGCGTGGACTCGCTTGCGCCTTCGAAGAACAAAAAGTGACCACCATGACGCAGAATAAGCGTTGAGGCAGTTCTTTACTTGGTGAAAGCGCCAAGTAAAGTGGTTGATTCCTGCGGAGGAGCCAGTGGGTCTTGAACCCATAGTTAATTTGCCGCGCCTCTGATACCCTGATTCCCGAACTCCATGAAAACCATCCAAGTCTACGACCCGCCCATGTGCTGCTCGACCGGCATCTGCGGCACCGACATCGATCCCGACCTCGTGAGCTTTGCGACGATGCTATCAATGTTTCAATCCAATGGCATCAAGGTGGAACGATTCAATCTGGGGCAACAACCGATGGAGTTTGTCCGGAATGCCGCAGTGAAATCCCTCCTTGAAAGCGACGGAGCCGAAGCCCTGCCATTTATTTTCTGGGACGGCGAGCTTCATTCGAAGGGCCGCTACCCTACCCGAGAGGAGCGCCCTGCCTGGTATGCCGCCGCGAAGGACGAGGCAGAGGTGTCATCATGAATCTGGCGCCCTACACGGTAGATCCCGACTCAGCGACCCGGTTCCTTTTCTTCACCGGAAAAGGCGGTGTGGGCAAGACATCCCTCTCTTGCGCCACCGCTCTGAAGCTGACGGCGGCGGGTCGCCGGGTTCTCCTCGTCAGCACCGACCCGGCGTCGAATCTCGATGAAGTGCTCGAGACCCGGCTTACGAATAGACCCACTCCCGTCCCCGGCGCCCCAGGCCTTGACGCGCTGAATATCAATCCGGTCGAGGCGGCCGCCGCCTATCGCGAGCGCCTCATCGGTCCGATGCGGGGACTGCTGCCCGAGTCCGCGTTGCGCAGCATGGAAGAGCAACTCTCCGGATCCTGCACTGTCGAGATCGCGGCATTTGACGAATTTTCCGGTCTCATTGGCGATGCCGCCGCTTCCCGTGACTATGACCACATCGTCTTCGACACCGCCCCCACCGGCCACACCCTCCGACTCATGAGCCTTGCCAAGGCCTGGGATCAATTTCTCGACCAGAGCACAAGCGGGACATCCTGCCTCGGCCCCCTCGCCGGACTGGAAAAGCAGCGGGCCGTCTATGAGGCGACCGTCGCGACTCTCAGCGATGCTTCTGCCACCACTCTGGTGCTCGTCAGCAGACCCCAGAGGGCCTCCCTCAGGGAAGCCGAACGAACCTCGCACGAACTCCGCGCCCTCGGGGTGAGCAACCAGCAACTCGTCATCAACGGATTGTTCGAAACTCTCTGCCCGGAGGATGTGACCGCCCTCGCGATGCAACAGCGCGGCAGCTCCGCGCTTGCTGGCGCTTCCGCCTTTGTCAGGAGCCTTCCGACCTTTGCGGTGCCGTTACGCCCCGTCAATATTCTCGGGCTCGAGGGATTGCGATTACTCCTCGACGGAAGCGCCGCCTCGGGGATCGATCTGCCCGCCCTCGACGATTGGTCGGCACCCGAAATGGAAAGTCTCGATGACCTTATCGCCTCAATCGAGAGCCATGGCAAAGGCGTCGTCATGACGATGGGAAAAGGCGGAGTCGGAAAAACCACCGTCGCAGCCGCCATTGCCGTAATCCTCGCCAGGCGCGGACATGCCGTCCACCTCAGTACGACTGATCCGGCCGCCCACCTCGCGCAGACTCTCGACGGGAAAATGGAGAACCTAACCCTAAGCCGCATCGATCCCGCTGCCGAGACCGCAGCCTATCAGACGGAAGTGATGAGCGCTCAGGGGGCGATGATGGACGAGGCCGGCCGCTCCCTGCTTGAGGAAGACCTGCGCTCTCCCTGCACCGAAGAAATCGCCGTCTTCCGCGCCTTTGCCCGTGAGGTGGATAGAGGCAAAGATGGCTTTGTTGTCCTCGACACCGCGCCGACGGGGCACACTCTCCTGCTCCTCGATGCGAGCGAGGCCTATCAGCGTGAACTTGAGCGTCAAGCGCGCAGTTCCCAACCTGAGTCCGTCATGCGACTGCTCGAGCGGCTCCGCGATCCCGCCTACACTCGCATCCTTCTCGTCACCCTGCCCGAGGCCACTCCCGTGCATGAGGCGGCTGAGTTGCAGGAAGATTTGCGCCGCGCCCGCATCGAACCCTTTGCCTGGGTGATCAATCAGAGCCTGCTCGGCTGCGGCTCATGCGATCCCCTTCTGCAGCGTCGCGAGCAATCCGAACATCGTTATCTCACCGAAGTGGTCGGCAAATTCGCCGCCCGCACCGCCTGGCTTCCCTGGCAAGCGCAGGAACCGGTTGGTCCAGATGCTCTTGCCCGGCTCGCTTCTTCCGATTTCCAAATCGCGCTGACAAAATTCTAGTATGAGTGCCGATCACCTCGATGCCGATGAACAAGGAATTCACCTCGCCTGCCCGAAGTGTCAGCAGGCCAATCGCATTCCCTTTGCCCGGCTCCATTTGAAAGGTAAGTGCGGGAGCTGCAAAACGGCTTTGCCTCATCCCGCGCTGCCGGTTGAGATCGATTCCTCGGCTGCCTTCACCGCACTCGTCCGCAGCGCCTCCCTCCCGGTGCTGGTGGATTTCTGGGCTCCGTGGTGCGGACCATGCCGGATGGTCGCACCGGAGGTTACGAAGCTCGCCGGTCTTGCCGCCGGAGAGTTGCTTGTCGCGAAAGTAAACACCGAGACGCAGCCGGGCATCGCAGGCAGCATGAGGATACGCTCGATTCCGACCTTCGCGGTTTTTGTCGGGGGCCGGGAAATCGAGCGCTCTTCCGGTGGCTCTTCTGCCATCCAACTCCGGGACTTCGCCTTGCAAGCTGCACGTCAAGCAGAGGGTCGATCATGACTGAGCATGACTCTTCAGCGAAGTCGGTATCGGTTGAAGAGGAATCTGACCATGACCATGGATTTGCACCAAAATTCCTGCCCCACCGGATTCAAGAAAACTGGGCGATCCTCACGGTGGGGGTGGCGGGTCTGGCTTTGATTTTCGGATTTTTCGGTGAGCGATTTTTCGGCCTTCCTGCATCGATTGCTCTGGCCTTTTATTTGCTTTCGTATCTGGCCGGGGGCTACGATGTCGCGCGTGAGGCGCTCCCGGCGCTGCTGCGCGGGAAGTTCGATATCGATTTGTTGATGATCGCGGCAGCCTCCGGAGCAGCGATCCTCGGCGAGTGGGCCGAGGGTGCCTTCCTCCTTTTTCTTTTTTCGTTGGGTCATGCCGGGGAGCACTATGCGATGGACCGGGCTCGCAACGCGGTTGGCTCGCTTGGCAAGATGATGCCCCGCACCGCCTTTGTGAAAAGAGGTGGCGGGCTTGAGGAGGTTTCCGTGGAGTCGCTGGTCATCGGCGAAATAGTTCTCGTCAAGCCGGGTGAGCGTGTGCCCGTTGATGGCGAAATCATTGCAGGTGAAAGCAGCATCGACCAGAGTGCCATCACCGGGGAGAGCGTGCCGGTGAACCGCAAGCCCGGCGACGAGGTTTTTGCCGGAACGATAAATCAGGACAACGCCCTGGATGTCCGAATGACCCGATTGGCTCGCGACAACACCCTCTCCCGCGTTATGCAACTTGTCGCTGAGGCACAACATCAGAAGAGTCCGGCCCAGCGTTTTACAGAAACCTTTGCGCTGCGTTTTGTCCCGGCGGTGCTGATCTGCACACTCCTCGTCATCGTGATATTGCCCCTGGGCTATGACTGGTCCTGGAGTGAGTCGTTCTACCGGGGAATGCTTCTGCTGGTGGCAGCCTCTCCCTGTGCTCTGGCGATCGGAACTCCTGCCGCGGTCCTTGCCGGAATTGCCCAGGCAGCGCGTCGCGGGGTTCTCATCAAAGGGGGGATTCACCTGGAGAATTTGGGAAGGCTTAACACCCTTGCCCTGGACAAGACGGGGACACTTACGACGGGGCGCTTCTCGGTGACTTCGGTTGTCGGATTGGAAGGCACGACGGAAGCAGCTGTCCTCCGTATTGCTGCGTCCGTCGAGGAGCAATCGAGCCATCCGTTGGCGGAGGCCATTGTTGAGGCGGCGAAGATGAGAAAGATTGATTTTCCCGGTGCAACCGAGATAGAAAACCTTGCCGGAAAAGGCATCCAGGCGCGGGTGGATGGGAGTGAAGTCCTCGTAGGCGCACTCCGGGCCTTCGCCGGGGATCCGGCTGCGGAAAAGGGGAAAGCCCTTGCCGGGGCAATAGCCAGTCTTGAGGGCGAGGGGCAGACTACGGTGATTGTTCGTCTCGCAGGGAAGTTTATCGGTATTATCGCTCTTGCCGATGAACCGAGACCCGGTGTGAAAGACGTGATAGAGAGATTGAGGGCCCGGGGTATCAAGCGACTCGTCATGCTCACGGGAGATAACGCATCGGTCGCCCGACGGGTTGCCGAGCAAATCGGAATCACCAGCGTCTATGCTGAGCTAATGCCGGGCAACAAGCTCAAGCTGGTTCATGAGTTGGAGCAGGGGCATGGTGTCATTGCCATGATTGGTGACGGAGTCAACGATGCTCCCGCCCTGGCCGCAGCCACCGTGGGGGTCGCGATGGGGGCCGGGGGCACGGCTGTCGCGCTGGAAACGGCCGACGTCGTCCTCATGGGTGACGATCTCGGGAAGCTCCCTTTTGCGATCGGATTGAGCCGGGCCAGCTCCCGTATCATCCGACAGAATCTTGTCATCGCACTTGGAGTGATTGCCCTTCTCGTGATCGCCTCGTTATTCGGGGTGATCCCTCTCAGTCTCGCGGTGGTTCTTCACGAAGGCAGCACCATTGTGGTTGTTCTGAACGCGTTGCGCCTACTCATCTGGAAAGAGCCATCTGTCGGTAAGCAGGGTGAGGTAGCACTCTTTGACCAGGACTGAATATTCGGGCAGAGTCCAGATCATTTACCCTATCCTTCTCGATTCAATTTCCTCATGATGAGCGATCCCTCAAAATCCATGAGCTTCTTCGAGCGCCACCTCACGCTCTGGGTTGGCCTTTGCATCCTCGCCGGCATCGGATTAGGCAAGCTTGCGCCTGATCTTGCAAAGACGCTCGACGGCATGGCGATCTTCGTGAACGGCGCTCCGGTTGTTTCCATTCCCATCGCGATCTGCCTCTTTTTCATGATGTACCCCATCATGGTGAAGATTGACTTTAGCGAAGTCGTCAAGGCGGGCCGCAGCCCAAAGCCAGTTCTGCTGACGTTGATCGTCAACTGGGGGCTTAAGCCCTTCACTATGCTCGGAATCGCGACCTTGTTCCTGGGTGGCATTTTCAAGGATCTCATTCCCGGAACGGAAATCGTCAAAGACGGCACCGAGGTGGAACTCTATCGTTCCTACATCGCCGGTGCCATCCTTCTGGGTATTGCTCCCTGCACTGCGATGGTGCTGGTCTGGAGTCATCTAGCCAAAGGCAATCAGGGGCTTACTCTCGTGATGGTTGCGATCAATTCACTGACCATGCTTTTTCTCTATGGCCTCCTCGGCGGGTGGCTCCTCGGGGTCAATCAGATGCCCGTGCCGTGGCAGGCGCTGCTGCTTTCCGTCGGGGTCTACGTGGCGCTTCCGCTGGCCGCCGGATATTACTCCAGGGTATGGATCATTAAAACGAAGGGGATCGATTGGTTCACCCGGAAATTTCTCCATCTTCTCACCCCTGTCTCTATCATCGCCCTGCTTGCCACACTGGTGCTTCTCTTCAGCTTTAAAGGCGAGACCATCATGGCAAACCCGCTCACCATTCTGTGGATCGCCATCCCTCTTTCGATCCAGACGCTTCTGATTTTCGGCATCACCTATGTCCTCGCGAAGTGGCTGAAGTTTTCCTATGAGGATGCGGCACCTTCCGCGATGATAGGAGCGTCGAACCACTTCGAGGTCGCCATTGCCACGGCTGTCATGCTCTTCGGTTTGAGTTCAGGGGCCGCACTGGCGACGGTGGTCGGAGTATTGATCGAGGTTCCCCTGATGCTTTTTCTTGTCCGCGTATGCCGGCGAACCCGGGGATGGTTTGGGAACTAATCCTTTGATACAAACGATGACTCCAACGATCCTCATTCTCTGCACCGGCAACTCCTGTCGCTCCCACCTCGCGGAGGGTATCTTGCGTGCGGCACTGGACGACCGCTACCTCGTCGCAAGCGCGGGCTCTAAACCGGCGGGATACGTTCACCCGCTCGCCATCCGCGTAATGGAGGAGATCGGAATCGACATCAGCAACCATCGCTCGAAGCACCTCGATGAGTTTCTCAATCAGGAACTGGACACCGTGATTACTGTCTGCGGCAATGCGGATCAGGCCTGCCCGATCTTTCCCGGACGGGTGAACCGGCACCATTGGGGATTTGATGACCCTGCTCTCGCAGTGGGAAGCGAGGAAGTTCAACTGGTCGTCTTTCGAAGGGTGCGCGACGAAATTCGCCGTGTCTTTGAGGCCTATGCTTCCGGGCGCCTGGACGAAAGAAAGAGTTCCGGGGGGTAATCCGGCGGTTATTCCTATCCGGCAAAAAGACCGCCGAATTCATCCTGAATGTCCCTCCTTCACGAGGTTCAATACTTGCCCTTCGATCCTGTTCAGTGTAATCCTAGCGGGCATGCGTTCTTTTCTCATTTGTCTTTCTCCGGCGGTTCTCGGGTATGCGATCCTGATCGCTGGCATCGCGAGCGGGAGTAATTCCGGAGTCGAGTCGTTGCTTACCCTCGTTCTGGTTTTGATCGGCTTCGGTTCATTGTTGTCCGCGGGCTGTGTGGGAAGACACGTCTATCGTGCGACCGGGGATCCTGCTTTTCTGAAATGGTTTGTCGCGATACTGAGTTTCCTTGGCGTCGGGGTAGCCTACTTCGCCATTGCCACAGCCGGTTGCTGCGGGATCACGATGATGGGGGATTCGCTGTGAAGAGGAGTTCTCCTGTTCTTCATGCCGATGATATCCGGCTCAAAGGAACGACGAGTTTCTGTCCGCATTGCCGCGTGAAGGTTCCAGCCGATGTGGTGAAACGTCCCGCGGGAAAATCGGATGAAGTCTGGCTTGTAAAGAATTGTCAGGTTTGTGGAATCAAGGAGGTCAAGATCAGTTCGGATGCTCGTTTCTACTGGCTTTCGCAAGGCCAGCGTGAGGTCGAGCCATCCGCTTGCGGTGCAGGTTGCGGATGCGCGAACCCGGCGGCAGGGGGGAGAATCGGATTCCTCGGGAATAACGCCCTGCGCCCCCTTCCGTTGACAAATCCGGTAGAGGTGATGTCCACTTGTCTGGCTCTGATTGAGATTGTTGATTCGTGCAACCTCTCCTGTCCGACCTGCTTTGCGGATTCGCCCCACGGCGCGGGTGAAAAAGTGGATGCCGTGCCACTTGAAGAGCTGAAAGAGCGCATCCAGGGAGTCATTGACCGGAAAGGGAAGATCGAGATTCTGCAACTCTCGGGGGGAGAGCCTACCCTGCATCCCCGGTTTTTTGAACTGGTCCGGTGGTGTCAGGAAAATCCTGAAATCGATTACGTGCTCGTGAACTCAAACGGAGTCCGATTGGCCAAGGACGAAATCTTTGCCCGCGAACTCGGGGACCTGATCCATTACGGGCATTTTCAGTTTTATCTTCAATATGACGGACCGGGCCGTGAGGCTGAGAAGAAGCTGCGGGGGGCTAACCTCGGAGACCTCAAGATACGGGCAATCGAACGTGCCGGTGAACTCGGGATCCCAATGACCCTTGCGATGACGGTGATACCCGAGAATCTGAACCACCTCTGGGAGACGGTCGAGTTCGGGTTGAAATATGATCATGTCAGGGGTGTCGCGTTCCAGCCCATGTTCGGGAGCGGGCGAACATTCGGAGACTCGCCGGGTGATCGCCAACTCAACACGGCTGACATCATCCTCGGGCTTGTCGAGCAGTCCAAAGGAGGGGCCTCATTCGATGATTTCACACCCTTGCCTTGTGGAGACCCGAACTGTGCCACGATCGGGTATCTGTTGAAATTGGAAGGGGAGATTCGCTCGATCAGTGACTTCGTTGATTTCGGCACTCTCCAGGGTTTCCTTAGCGACCGAGTTCGCTACCGGCTTGAGGACCTGATCAAATGTGGTTGTGAATCAGAGCCGCTCGGGAAGCTTCTTCACGAACTGGAACTCGATGAGAGGAACACCTTCCGCCTCTTTATCAAACCCTTCATGGACGGAGAGGATTGGGATGAAGATCGGATCGATCGATGTTGCACGCACGTAATCCGGCCGGATGGGAAGCTTGATTCCTTCTGTCGCTACTATCTCAACGGCGGTGCGATCGCCTACCGCAGGAGTTGATGTCGGGCTGGGAAAGGCAGATCGAGTCCGGTTGGCTTTATGGTGTGATTACCCTTGCCTGCCTCATTATCGGCGGATCGTTCTGGGCTCGCCGGTTTCGGATGACGCCGGAGTCGTTCTCCATTTTTGTGGGAGCCTTGGTCGGTGCCTACACCGGGGCTAAAGTCCTCTTTTTGATTGCCGAGTGGGAACGGGTTTTCAGCCACCCTCAGTGGTATATTATTGCCGCGTCCGGAAAGACAATCGTAGGGGCTCTTCTTGGCGGCTATGCCGGCGTCGAAATCGCCAAACGTCTGATCGGGCATCGGGAGCCGACCGGGGACTGGTTCGCCCTCGGCGTTCCGCTGGCAATTGCGGCGGGGCGACTTGGATGTCTTCGCTATGGTTGTTGCCCCGGTAAGATTTGTAGCCCCGATTCGCCGATTTCCGTGATGGGAGCGGATGGTCTCAACCGCTGGCCTGCAGTCCCATTAGAAATCGGGTTCAATCTCTTCTTTGTCGTCGCCATCCTGCCTGTCGTATTGCGGAGAGAACAACGAAAGGCCCTGTTAAAAGGGCAGCTGTTTCATCTCTACCTGATTTCCTACGGCTGCTTCCGATTCTGGCACGAGTTTCACCGCGACACGCCGGAATTAGTCGGTGGCCTTACGGGCTATCAACTGGGAGCCACCGGTCTGGTTGCCCTTGGGCTTTTTCGTGCTTGGACGAGGAACCGCGAAAACGTCACACCCCTGAAAAGATAAGCCACCAGGCGATGGCACAGGCTAAACAGAATAGAACGAGGAACTGAATTCCATTGCGGCTGCGCTGCGCATGGTAGCGCCGACGCTCGGCGTGGGAGAGTTCCTTTTTGGATGAATTACGCCTGACTGATTTGTCGGGCGGCGGGAGGATGTTTTCGCGCTTCATCTGGATCCTGCTGATCTCAGCATGGGCCTTCTTTGCGATAAAGGATTCCAGGGCACCAATTTTTGCATTTAACTGGAATGCTTGTTCATCGAGCTTTGCGCCCCTTTTTGGGGATTTTGAAGATGAGGTTCCGGCTATTGGGGGCGTTTTCCATGCGTCATCCGCTTTTTTTGCCCGGTGATGGCAGCGACGATTCTTCGGTTTTGAGGAGAATGGATTCATGAAGAGAAAGGATACAGGCACGAGTTCACATCTACGGGGAAGGCGCGCAGCACCCCGGTATTAATAAATGGACACCAAGCCTCCGTTCAGAAGAAAAGAACCGCAATGAGAGCGATGACGGCAAAACCGACGAAGGGAAGGGAGAAGGCAAAGCCGCTCTTCAACCAGTAGAGGAAATCGCCCTGCGTAGAGGTTGACGCTGCTCCGGGGCCCCGCGAGATGAGGCCACCTTTCAGATTAAAGATCCCGCCCTTTTTACCAAGTGCATTGACCATGGGCTGGATCTTGTCGATTTCATCTTCCGCGGACTCGATATAGCCAAGAGCTCTGGAAAGTTCCGCCTTGCGATCGGCCCGGCTCCACATTTCGGGGCGGAGAGAATTGATGGTAGCTAGGTGACCTTCAAGTCTTTCGTGCGCGGCTCCGCACTCTTCGGCTATGCGCTGGGCTTCGGTTGCCTCGTGATCGAGTAACGAGAGAACCCGTGCGAGTTCCTCACACACATCGACACGACCACTCTTGAAGAGCTGTTCCTTCTTGGTCAGTTCTTCAAGTTCCGCCGCCTGGCGTTTGATTTGCTCCTCCTGCTGCCGCAGCTGGCGGAGCTGATCCTGCGCCTGCTGGTATTCATCATCGAGATCGTCGCTGTAGGGAGTTACCGCTTGAAACTGTTTGGGATCAAAATGGATGTCGAAGTCGTTGCCGGCCTCATCATCGAAAAACAACGGTTTAATTTCAGCTACTGCGGGCATAGGAGTGGATGTTAAAATTTAGTTAACTCCTATTAATATTATATATTCGCTAGAATTTCCAGTCTTTTTAGCTTCTTTTTTGAAAAAAATAAAGGTCCTGCGGTTGTGATAAAAGTTAGAAATCCAAGCAATATCAAGCCGGCGGCACCTGAAGGGGTCCGGTACCAGAGGGGATCGACGGAATTATTCTTAAAAATATCCCAACGCAGGTAGGCGAGAAGCAGGATGAAAATCAGAATGTAGATGAAGCTTCCGACCAGGCAGAGGGTGCCGCCGAAACCGCTCACGATTTTCGCGGCATTCGACTCCCGGAGGTTGGGAAAGATTACGCCCAGCCCCACGGCAAGGCCATTGAGGCCGAAAGAAAGTAAGACGACGGCGACGGCAAAGAAGGCCGAATCGTTGAACCCGAGTTGCAGGTTGTACCCGCCGATGAAGAGAATCATCGCGACAATGAGACTGCTGAAGAGGGTGCTGGTGACGAATTTTTGAGTGATGATCGAGGGCAATTTCAGCGGCGACATGGCGAGAATCCAAAGTCTGCGCCCCTCAAGGCTGAACTGCGGGAATACAAATCGGGTCGTCAGTGTGGAGAGGGCGAGGGCGCAGACGGCCAGATTGAGAAAGGCGACCAGATACAAGTCCCGTGGTTGGGTCATTTCTCCATTCATTTGGCGGAGACCGCTGGAGTAGATCGCAAGGAGGCCGAAGACGAGCGAGAACTGGACCCATTGGGCGGGTTCACGGATGAAAGTGAGAAAATCCTTCTTTGAAATGGCGGCCAGGGGGCGGCCGATGATTCTGCCAAGGATGGACGGCCGCGGGTAGTGGGGATTGGCCCGTGTCCTGGACTCCGGGTGAGTCTTGTTTTTCCTGAGTGCCGAAAAGGCGGATTGTTGGAGCGACTGATTCCAGGACTGATAGAACCAGCGGTCGCCGGCCAGAGAGAGCAGGAGAACGGCCATTAACGCATGGCTCAATAGCAGTGACGGGTAAAGAAAGGAGCCGAAATGCCGGTAAGGACGGCTCCAGTCCACGATGGCTCCGGCGATCCAGGTGCTTGGACTGCCCCGATTGACGGCGACTCCTGTATGATGAAGCACTCTCTGAAAGGTCAGTGCGGCGCTCAGGCCGCTGTCTTGAACGATCTTTCTGTCCTTGAGCCCGGAGTGGAGGGCCGTTCCCGCCAGAAACAGCCCGATCAATACCATGCCGATGGCGATTTGCCTCCGGTTGAGCCATCGAACCGCCGTAATGAGGAGCAGCGAGCCTGAAGCGCTGGCGATGATCAGGAAGAGAAGGAGGACAAGGGCTGTCTTGAAGAAAAAATCGGGGGTGACGCCTCGCATCCCGGCAAACGCGAGGAGGAGCGGTGTCAGGATAAAAATGAGCCCCCAACTCGAAAAAGCAGCCGCCTCAAAACATTTCCAAAGAAAGATGGTCCGGTG
The DNA here is from genome assembly GCA_002344215.1 of Akkermansiaceae bacterium UBA2381. Taxonomy (GTDB): domain Bacteria; phylum Verrucomicrobiota; class Verrucomicrobiia; order Verrucomicrobiales; family DEV007; genus Arctic95D-9. Next base: position 54,607 of record DDSV01000058.1, on the reverse strand, counting down.
GGAGAGCGGCAGAGTTAGCAGCCAGCGGGTATCCCGGTTTCGATAGAGCGAAATGTAAGCGGTCACCGCCACCGAAAAGACCAGCATCATCATGAAGCAAAAGAACATGACGTAGATAAGACGGTCGCTCAGAAGTGCGCCCGCTGCCGGAAGCGTTCCCACATATTCCAGTCCTTCACGGAAGAGCCAGTAGGCGGCAATCATATACCCGATCAGGAATCCGGTGATCGTCAGTGTCATCAATAGGGACCTGCCGGCGGCGACGGCGGTCTTGACCCGTAGCATTCGCCAGTGGATCCGGGAGAGGAGAAGCCATTGCGAAAGGGTGGACATGGATCGGAAGGAGCAGGGAATTTTCCCTTTGGAAAATGCATTTTATCTCTAAGGTTGCCTGCATGGCAAGCATTGGAACTCCGTTCACCCCTCAAGCGACCCGCGTCATGTTATGCGGGGCGGGAGAGTTGGGCAAAGAAGTCGTGATCGAACTGCAACGATACGGAGTGGAAGTCATTGCAGTTGATAGCTATGCGAACGCGCCCGCGATGCAGGTGGCCGACCGTTCCCATGTCCTTTCCATGCTCGATGGAACCGCCCTGCGAAAGGTCATCGAACTCGAAAAGCCTCATCTCGTTGTCCCTGAGGTGGAGGCGATTGCGACGGATACCCTCGCTGAACTGGAACGTGAAGGGGTCACGACGGTGATTCCCACGGCCCGGGCCACCCAGCTGACGATGAACCGGGAGGGCATCAGACGTCTTGCCGCCGAGGAACTGGGACTTGCCACTTCTCCCTATCGATTTGCGGCCACCGAGGAGGAATATCGTTCAGCCGTTGCGGAGATCGGGTTACCCCTTGTGGTGAAGCCAATCATGAGTTCTTCCGGGAAGGGGCAGAGCACCGTCAAAACGGAGGATCAAATCGATGCCGCCTGGCGTTATGCCCAGGAGGGTGGGCGCGCCGGAAAGGGAAAGGTAATCGTAGAGGGGTTCGTTGATTTCGACTACGAGATCACCCAACTCACCATCCGCCACGCCGGTGGCACCTCGTTTTGTGAGCCGATTGGTCATATTCAAATCGATGGAGACTACCGGGAGAGCTGGCAGCCACAGCCCATGAGCCCCGTGGCGCGTGCGAAGGCTCAGGAATATGCCCGCGCCGTGACCGAAAGCCTCGGCGGGAGGGGGATCTTCGGGGTAGAGCTTTTTGTAAAAGGGGATGACATCATTTTCTCCGAAGTATCACCCCGTCCGCATGATACTGGAATGGTCACCTTGATCTCCCAGGACCTTTCCCAGTTCGCTCTTCATGCCCGCGCCATACTGGGGCTTCCTGTCTCCAACATTCACCAGCACGGGCCATCTGCCTCCGCCGTGCTGCTGGTTGAGGGTGATTCAGATTCGATCACGTACGGCAATCTTGAAGAAGCTCTGCGTGAACCGGATACTCAGATCCGCCTCTTCGGGAAACCGAAGGTTAGCGGGAAGCGGCGTATGGGGGTGGCTATCGCCCGGGGGGCCACGATTGAGGAAGCCCGGGAAAAGGCACGGGCCGCCAGTTCAGCGATCAGCGTATCCCTATAAGATACGGGCTATTTGGCGCCAAAGCGTTGAGTTTTTCATTATACGATTCAGGTAAAAATTATATGTCATCGATTATTAAAGAAGCGCATCCCTGGTTGGAGGATTTGGTTGTCTATGATCCGGGGAAGCCGATTGAAGAAACGGCCCGCGAGCAGGGTTTGGATCCTTCCGATATTATCAAGCTCGCCTCCAACGAGAATCCGCTGGGGCCGTCACCGAAGGCGGTCGAGGCGATGAAGGCCGAGGCAGAGAAGGTTCACATTTACCCGGATGGCGGGGGATACCGCCTCAGGACCGCGATTGCAGAAAAGTTCGCCTTTGAGCGCGAGAACGTCGTGATCAGCAATGGTTCCAACGAGATCATCGAACTGGTGGGGCACGGATTTCTCAGTCCCGGAGACAATGTCATTGCCGCCGAACACGCCTTTGTCGTCTACAAACTGATGGCTACGCTTTTCGGGGCGGAGACGATTGAGGTGCCTGATCCGGGGTTTGTTCACGATCTCGATGCCATGGCTGCGGCGATAAATTCCAAGACCCGGATGATTTTCATCGCCAATCCCAATAATCCGACAGGGACCATGGTGGGTCAGGAGGCGATTGATCGCTTCATGGATCGTGTTCCGAACCATGTCATGGTGATCTTCGATGAAGCCTATTTTGAATTTGTCCACGGCGCGCCGGACACGCTCAAGTACATCCGGGAGGGTCGGAATGTGGTTGTCATGCGAACTTTCTCGAAGATTCAGGGACTTGCCGGCCTGCGTATCGGCTACGGGCTCACCACTCCCGAAATTGCAAAGGTTCTCCACAAGTGCCGCCAGCCCTTCAATACCAATTCGATCGCTCAGGCCGGTGCCATTGCCGGGTTGGGTGATGATGAGCACCAGCAGCGCACCAGAGACCTCAACGATGAGGGGCTTGCCTTTCTCCAGCAGTCCTTTTCCGAAATGGGCCTGGAGTATGTGCCGAGTTTCGCCAATTTCGTCCTGGTGAAAGTGGGGGACGGAGACGCTGTTTTCTCGGCAATGCTGAAGAAGGGGGTTATCATTCGAGCAATGAGGGCCTACAAACTTCCCGAGTGGGTTCGCATCTCTGTGGGGACGATGCCCCAGAACCGGCGTTGCATCGATACGCTTCGGGAGGCCCTTTCCGCCCTATGACGAAACACGAATGGCATGACCGAACCGAGAGCGGGGAGCCCATCTTCTACCGGGCGAATCATCACGCGGGAAGATGGGTGTTTTACTCCACTCTGAAATCCGATCCCGCTTGGAACCAGCACGAGATGCTTCCGCTCCAGGTGATGGAGTCATTCCGGGAGGTCCTCTGGAACAAACATCAGCGCCGCCGACTGCCCCTGAAGCATCTCGAGCAGATCGACAAGATGATTGAGACCCTGAAGGAGTCTGAAGGTGAAGCCTCGTAGGCCTCGATTAACGCAAACTCCATCGGGCCGGAGACGGATGGCGTCATCGTGTTGATTAAGAAGTGCAACTTTTCAGGAGCTTCAGGGTATTCTTCGATGAAATCACCCCGATGAAACCGATTCCGCTCCGTGCCCTCATTCAAATCTCCTCTTTGCTTTCACTAAGTCCCTTGTTCTCTGCACCTTCTGAAAAGCCCGCAGAGTTCGATGTGGTTAAGGCAGCGGCCGAGGTGGACCGCCTCGTTGAGGGAATGCTAGAAAAGCAGGGGCAGAAACCGAATGCGGCGATCGATGACGCCACCTTCTTTCGCAGGGCCTACCTTGATATCGCCGGACGGGTGCCCACGATTGAAGAGGCGGAGAATTTTCATGGCTCCACTTATCAGCGTAAGCGCGAACAACTCATCACGGATCTCCTTGAGAGTGACGGGCACATGAGCCACGCCTACAATTTCTGGGCGGATGTTCTGCGAATCAATTCCGGTCTTGGAATCGGGGCGACACAGGCCGAAGCCGCCTATCAGCTTTGGATCAAGGAGGCGATCACAAAGAATGTCCCCTACGATCAGTTTGTGCGGGAGTTGATCTCCGCCCGCGGGATGATTTGGGAGAACGGGGCTGTCGGTTACTACATCCGGGATCGTGGGATGCCGCTCGACAACATGTCGAACACTGTGCGGGTATTTTTGGGAACGCGGCTGGAGTGCGCCCAGTGCCACAACCATCCTTTCGATAAATGGACCCAGATGGATTATTTCCAGATGGCGGCCTTCTCCTACGGGATGGACGCTCGCGGCTACGATTCCCCGAATCGGCAGGCATTTAATCTCGTGCAGAAAGAGGAGCGCAATAAGCTCCATGAAAAGATGGTGGGGAATGCCAAGTTCCCGCAGATCCGGAATGTCGATGAGCTGAAGCGCTACACCGAAGGCGAGAAGTATGAGCGCCAACTGAAACAGTATAATGTAACCGACGAGCAGTTCCGGGCACTTGCCAAAAAATCGATCGCCGCTTACGAGGCGTTTAATGAACAAAGCAGGGATGCGAACAATGCAATCAATGAGATCTACAACCCGCTGCGTTATGTCAAAGCGGCCGAGGTGGAGAAGACGCTGAAGTTGCCGCATGACTATCAGTATGACGACGCCAAGCCGCTTCAGTCGGTCAGCGCTAGAACGATGTTCGGCAAAGACATTGATCTCGAGAAGATTGATGACAGCACCATTGAAGCCTATGCCGACTGGATGGTTTCCAAGGAGAATCCGACGTTTACCAGGGTAATTGCCAACCGGCTCTGGAAGCGGGTTTTCGGGCAGGGCGTGTTCGAGCCGGTCGATGAACTCACCGAACAGACACCGGTCTCCAACCCGGAGTTGCTCGCCTATCTTGAGGAGATGATGAAGACCCTCAATTTTGATATGCGGAAATATCAGGAGGTTCTCTACAACACGAAGACGTATCAGCGTGCCGCCAACAATCAGGAAATGGTGATGGGTGAGCACTACTACTTCGCCGGGCCTCTCCTGCGACGCATGAGCGCGGAGCAGATCTGGGATTCCATCGTCGCTCTTGCTCTTCCTGAGGCTGACAGTTATCGGCCAAAAGTCGCCGAGCAGCTGGCGACCGTGGAAAAAATCCGCCGCATTTACAAAGCCGTCGAAGGACGGAGCGAAGAGGAATACATCGCCATGGTGAATGAGATCGCCGAGGCTTATGAAAAAATCCGTCCCCGTGAAGAGAAGGCGAGAAAGGCCAGTGCGGCAGCCCTGGAGGCTGGCGATAAGGAGCGTTTTGCCCAGCTTCGTGACGAACTGAACAAACTGCGCAACGAAGCCAGAAAGGTCGTCGCCGAGATCGGATACAAGAATGTCGGAGAGAAGGTGGACGGAAGTGATCTTCTTGTTGCCATGGGTATGACTGAGATGGAAATGGGCATGCAGGATGGTGAGCCGGTCATGGCCAAGGAAGCGCCCGGTGAAAGAGCGGTTCTGACTAAACTTCCGAAGCCCGAATTTGGCGATCCCCCGGTAGAACTGGCGGATAAAAAGCAGCGCAAAGCCTGGGTCGAACGGCAAAAGCAGGACTACAAGGTTTATACCTCTCTCGTCAGTCAGATGGCACGTGCTTCAGAGCAGGAGTCCCCTGCAAGGCGTGGTCATTTTCTCCGCGAGTTCGGACAGTCGGATCGTGAGGTAATCGAGAACGCCGCAAACAATGCCTCGGTTCCTCAGGCCCTGAACCTTCTCAACGGTTCCATGGTCGAAGCGCTCACCAACCGCTTTGCTGTCTTCGGGAATCGTATCCATGCGGCCGGAGATCCGGACGAGAAGATCCGAATGATCTTCCAGGCCATGCTTACCCGTGAGCCCAACGAGAGGGAAATGACTCTTGCCCGGGCTGAAGTCGAGGCGCACGGAGACGACGCTTATCCCGGAATTGTGTGGGCCCTCCTGAATACCCAGCAGTTCATCTTTATTCAATAGGCATTTCCGTTTTAACACCGCGCTTTCAGCATCAACCAGAATCAATCATATGAAATCAACCTTCAAATCAGACGAATGGAGCCGCAGGCGCTTCATGGAAGGAACCGCGAAGACCTTCCTTGGGGTGGGAGCTCTGGGACTTACGACCCGGGCGGGCGCAGCCCTTGGTCCGAATCTGGGAATTCCCGAGCGGGTCGGTGCGGCGAAGCATGTGATCTATCTTTATATGAACGGGGGGATGACACATCTCGACACGTTTGACACCAAGCCGGGCCATGAAAACAACGGAGACACCAGAACGATCGACACCAATGTTGACGACATCAAGCTGTCTGCCCTGCTTCCCTCGCTCGCCGCACAGGCCGATAAGCTGGCCATCGTTCGTTCGTTGACGTCAACTGCAGGGGCTCACGATCAGGGAAACTACCTGATGCACACCAGCTACGATCAGGGGGCTACGATCCGTCACCCCGGAATCGGCGCCTGGTCGCTCAAGTACAAGGGGCGAATGAACCCGAATCTTCCCGGGTCGGTTTTTATTGGCGGGGACAGCAGGATCAATGGAGGCGGCGGATTCTTCGAACCTCAGTATGAGCCCCTGACGATCAGTGATCCCGAGGCCGGCCTGAAGAATTCGAAGCTTCGCGGAATGAAGAAGGAGACCTTCGATCAGCGCCTGACTTTGGCGAATGAGTTCGATGCCGAGTTTCACGAGCGTTATAATGTGAAACAGGTTCGAGCCTACACACAGATGTATGATGATGCGGTGCGTATCATGCAAAGCCGCGATCTGGCCGCTTTTGACCTGGGCGAAGAAGATAAAGTCACACGCGAACGTTACGGTGATAACGCGTTCGGCCAGGGCTGTCTGCTTGCGCGGCGCCTCATCGAGCATGATGTGCGGGCGGTGGAAGTCTCCTACGGCGGATGGGACATGCACAACAACGTCTTTGTCGCCGCTCCCGAAAAGTGCGGTGTCCTCGATAAGGCAATGGCGGCGCTTCTCTCGGATCTTGAAAAGCGTGGCAAACTTGAAGATACGGTGGTAGTTCTGACGACAGAGTTCGGGCGCACTCCGCGGATCAACCAGAATGCCGGTCGCGATCACTACCCGAAAGCCTTCAGCTCTGTACTGGCAGGAGGAGGAATCAAGGGGGGGATTGCCTACGGGAAGACCGATGAAGGAGGAGAGAACGTGATCGAGAACTCGGTGAAGATCCAGGATTTCAATGCGACCATCGCCCACGCCCTCGGGCTTCCCCTCGATCAGGTGCTCTACAGTCCGAGCAAGCGGCCGTTTACGGTGGCTCACAAAGGGGTTCCGGTTCTCGACTTGTTTGCCTGAAGCCTAGGTCCTCGATTCAGTTCGAGGGTTCTTTTGAGACCCGTGGATCTCGAGGAGATCCACGGGTTTTTTATTAATTTCTGAGTTGTGTGGCGAGGGGCCTTCGCAGGTCTCACTGTGCAAAATCGCGTTTTGAACCTTGGCCGGGAAGCGATATTAAAATTAATATTTGTTAAAATTGAACTTTAGTTTAAAATTATTAGGTTGAGCTATGCGCTGCTTTTGCCTAATACTGTCCCTTCTGGCTCTTGGTCACGTTATTCCGGCGAAGGCCCAGATATCCGAGAGCGGGCCACTGGCGGTCTATGCACCCAATCTTCACGGGCGACCTACCGCCAGCGGAGGCATCTATGACAGAGGGCTTCTGACCGCGGCGCATACAAGTCTGCCCTTCGGAACGCTCGTTCGTGTCGCGAATTTTGATACGGGGCGAATGGTCGATGTCATGATCAATGATCGCAAAAGTCAGGACGGACGACTTCTCAACCTTTCAGAGGCGGCTGCGAATGCCATTCTTTTATCTCCCCGGGCGGTAGTGCACGGTTCCATGATGGTGATTGGTCGGGTTTCTCCCCCGGCTTCCCGGGTTCAGGGGAATGGAGTTCCTGCGGGAAGAAGACCGGCCCCGCAGCCGGTCGTTGCCGCGGCTGGTGCCGGTGTTTCGACAAAGAGCAAAAGCGGCCTCCGCCTTTTCAGGCCGATGGCTAGTTCCGGCCAATCGGTGACGCGGCCGAACGTGCCGGGTCAGGGTGCCCCTGAATTGATGCCCTTGAACGCATCGACCCGCCCGCCGTCCGGGAGTGTTCCTGCCAATTATTCCTCAACGCGGTCACCTGCCGTTTCCCCTGCAACACTGCAAAAGGCGTCTCCGGCAGCACCCTATCGCGTTCAGTTCGGGGCGTTCCGTCGTGCCGGAAATGCGAACGAACTTTCCTCCATGCTTGGCAGCGCCGGCATTCCGGCCTCAGTTTTTGCTTCCCCGGACACGGGCTTGAATGTCGTGGTAACGGCCTCCGGTTTCCGTTCTGCTGAAGAAGCCCAGCGCTGGATCGATTTCGAGGGCGCTCGTCGGGGATGGCGGGAACGGCCGGTTGTAATTCGATAGTCGCCGTGGGGTTGAATCCGCGCCTGTCAGCGGCGGATGGCCATTGCCGTGCGGGGGATGGGGTTGTGCGGGGAAGTGGAGCTTGTGTCTTCTTCCGTCTGTCCTGACTGATCCATAAGTTTTTGTTGAACGTAAGTGATGTCGGGAGCACTAACGATTCCATGAACGAATTCGCACAGGGAGGTAATCTTTTTTACATCATAATCACGGTGGTCACGATGCTCGTGAGCCGGTGGGTTGGCTCGATGCTTCAGCGCCGCTTCAATGAGTATTCGCAGCGGCCCATCGGGATGACGGGAGCCCAGGTCGCCCGGAAGATGCTAAGCGATTCCGGGATCAACGATGTCCAGGTCATCTCGACTCAGGGACAGCTCACCGATCACTACAATCCTCTGAAGAAGACCGTCAATTTGAGTGAGGTGGTTTTTCATGAATCGAACGTGGCAGCAGCGGCAGTCGCCGCTCACGAGTGTGGTCATGCGGTTCAGCATGCGAAAGCCTACGGGGCTTTGAAATTGCGATCGGCCCTGGTTCCGGTGGTGAATCTTTCAAGTAAATTCATGAACTGGGTCCTTCTGGCTGGCCTCTTCCTTGCGAGTTCCGGCAACACGACTGTCCTCTTTGTCGGTGTCCTGCTTTTCGCGACAACGACCTTGTTTTCAGTGATTACTCTTCCAGTGGAATTTGATGCGAGTCGGCGGGCGCTCGCCTGGCTTGATAATTCCGGATCACTTCAGAATCTTGATCACGATAAGGCGAAGAACGCTCTTTTCTGGGCGGCAATGACATATACCGTCGCTGCCATTGCCTCTATCGGGCAGCTGCTTTATTACATCATGCGGCTGATGGATGCGCGTCGTTGACCCGGGAGCGCCTGAATGGGGTCAACCTTTCCTCCCGGAAACCCTAGTTGGCCCCGTTTTCGGGTAATCCCTTCTCGGGTATTTGGTCCGGGATGCGGAGACAGGTCCGCGGAACGGATACGGTGAAGACGGTCATTACCCCTGGTTGACTGTCGACCTCTATTCGCCCGTGATGGGCCTCAACGGCCCGTTTCACAATTGAAAGCCCGAGCCCGGTTCCTTTGACCTGGGTCTGGGCGTGATGTTTCTGGACCCGGTAGAAACGCTTGAAGACCAGGGGGATATCAGCAGCCGGTATACCAATCCCATTGTCGGCGATCGAGATCAGGTAACGTCCGCCATCCTCCCTGAAGGAAATAGTGATGGTGAGTCCGGGCCCCGGATTCTGTTTCAGCGCATTTTCAATGAGGTTGAAGAAGATCTGATCCCAGTAAAAACGGTCTCCCGCGAGGATCCAGCCAAAGGCGGGGTCCGCGTTGACGTTTACCCGTGCGTGATTTTGTTCAATGATGGGCATGAGCTGGCCAATCATTTCATCGACCGAATCTCTAAGGTCGAAGGGTTCGAGATTGAGGAGATCACTGGCGCTCTCAAGTTTCGAGATGGTCAGCATATCGTCGACAATTCGGGCGATCCGTTCTCCGTGCTTTCGCATGGTTCGGATGGCCCGGCGATTGATTGCCTGACTGAGATCGACGTCTGAATCATCCATCGTCTCAAGATAACCATTGATAATGGAGAGCGGGGTTCTCAACTCGTGGGACGCATTGGCGACAAAATCCTGTCGTATCTGCTCGGTTTCCAATTGTCGGGAAATGTCCTTCATCAGAATCCACGCACCGGTGTTCTGATTGCTTTGTCCGAACGAAAGGGGTTCAGCTTCGACAAGAAGCGTGATTTCCTTCAGACGGCCGGTTTGACTGTCCGTGATGCGCAGGGTGATGTGGTCAGATACTTTGGCTCCCACCTCATCCGCCAGTTCCAGCGTGTCATAAACCCGGTGATCCCTGCATACATCGATAAATGCCCGCGCCTTGTAGGGTTGATCGCTGGGAAAAAGGATCGTTGCAGCCTTGTTCAGGAAGCGGATCTCGCGATTGCGATCCAGGATGAAGATGGCGTCCTTGATTTCATTCAGGAGTGCTTCCTGGAATTCCCGCTGTCTGCGCTCCGAGTCTCTGATGAGGGCGGCTTCAGCGACTGAGTTGAGAACGGCCCGCCGTAAAAGGCCGATGGCTCTCCCGGAGGTTGCGCTTGGGACTTCGAGGGGTGTTTCGACACCTCCTTTGCTGAGGGAACGTGCCAGGTCCTCGATACTTCGGGTCAATTGGAAATACCGCACCGCAAAAAAGGCGGAGGCACCAAGGGCAATGATGATGAAGATCTCCTGCAATGTGACAATTTCCTCCCGATGGACCTTGAATCGTTCAGGCCTCAAAGAAACGATACCCCACACCACGAACAGTTTCGATAGAATTTCCGTGATTACCGAGCTTCTCCCGCAATCGTTTGATATGGGTATCGAGGGTACGTGTCTGAATGAGATCGCTGTAACCCCAGACCTTTTTTAGAAGATCGCCTCTCTCCTGGGTGATCCCGGGTGACTCGATCATGCAAAGCAGGAGCTTGAATTCAGTGGCGGTGAGGTCAATAGCCTCGCCCTCCAGGTGGAGTTTCAAGGCATTCTTATCGAGGCTGAACGGTCCGGATTCGATGACGCTACCGCCCTGGTTGGGGTTGGTTCGTCGGAGGAGGTTCCGCACCCGCAACATCAGTTCTTTCGGGCTGAAGGGTTTGGCGAGGTAATCGTCGGCCCCGAGTTCGAGACCGGTAATCTTTTCCTCCAGGCGCCCGCGGGCCGTGAGCATGATCACCGGAGTGGATTTTGTGCGCGGGTCCTCCCGCAAATTTCGAAAGACAGTCAGTCCGTCCATTTCAGGAAGCATGAGATCGAGAATGATCACATCGGGTCGGCGGGTTTTCGCCAGATGCAGAGCTTCGAGCCCGTTCACGGCCTCCAGAAGTTTGTAGTCCTCCTCGCGCAACAGATTTACCGCGATGAGTTCACGGATGTCTTCTTCGTCGTCGACGATCAGAATCGTTGGCATGGTGTTTTGGCGCAGAGAGGCAAATCTTGGGATGGGCCAATAGTCAGGGAGCTTTAAAGAATGGAAAGTTCTCTGCGGTGACAAAACCGTAACGGGCCGCCTACCGGATTTTGGCGACCCTTCCCCCGGACAATCTATGTGACGATCCCGAAATAACAGCCTAGAATCCAGGCGGATGGCAAGTAAATCCGAACAGATCACCGAACAGGACAAGCCGGCTTCGGTTCACGTTATCGTGAATCCGGCTCCTTCGCGTCGCATTCCGCTGCTGGCGATCTTAAACCAGGCGTTTCGGGATGCCGGTATCAAATGGGATATCTCGATCACTCACGGAACCGGTGACGGCTCGGAGTTGGCCAGGAAGGCGGTCAAGGCGGGCGCGAACGTGGTCGCTGTTTACGGAGGCGATGGCACCGTCATGGAAGTGGCGGCCGGTCTTGTCGGCACCGATACACCGATGCTCATTCTCGGGGGCGGAACCGGGAACCTTGTCGCGACCGAGTTGCGCCTTCCGACTCAACTTGAGAAAGCCTGCGACTTGATCTGCGGGGAACGTTATCTGACCCGTCGTATTGATGTGGGAATGATGGGGGAGCACCCCTTTCTACTCCGGATTGGATGTGGAATTGAAGTGGGAGTGGTTCAGGAGGCAACCCGCGAATTGAAAGATCAGTTTGGCAAGTGGGCCTACGTTTGGGCGGGAATCAAGATGCTCCAGGAGATCCCCGAGGCCGACTACGAGATCATTCTCGATGGCGGGGAAGTCATTCGCTCAAGCGGCGTTGCCTGTGTCGTGGCCAATGCGGGGACCGTTGGAGTTGGACGGCTCACTCTCGCTCCCTCAGTCGATGTGAATGACGGGAAGTTGGATGTGTTTCTTTTAAAGAAAGCCAGCATTGAGGGAATCGTGCAGATGGCCGGGAAAATGACCGGCCTGGATCGCCTCATGAAGGAGGATGATCCTGATCTCGACGCCTCCCAGGCGGTCACCCATTGGACGGTTGAGACAGTGGAAATACGCACAAACCCCATTCTCGACATTCAGGTCGATGGGGATGTCGTCGCGAAAACACCCCAGATCATCAAAGTGCTCCCCGCGGCTCTGAGGGTGGTTGTTTCCGAGTAGAAGCCGAGTCTCATCCTATTCCGGGGGGAGTTGGCGGCCCGGCACAAAAACTTGATCCTTCGGGTCTCTATTAGTTGAAATTAACCTTAATTAACGCAAAATCCGATAATTTCTAAATGTCCGACTTTTCTGAAAAGCGCCTCGTGATTGCCTGCGGGGGAACCGGGGGGCACCTCTTCCCCGGCATTGCCGTGGCCGAGTCCTGGACCCGACAGGGCGGAGAGGCCCTGCTTTTGATCTCCAGCAAACAAATCGATGCACTCGCGGCAGAGGGGTATTCCCACCTTCGATTTGAAAAGATGCCTTCAGTGGCGATGCCGGGTTTGTTCTCGCTAAAGATGCCGGGCTTTCTGATTGGGTTTCTCCGTTCACTTCGGGACTGCCGACGCCTTTTGCGTGAGTTCAAGGCGGATGCTGTTCTCGGAATGGGGGGATTCACTTCGACGGCGCCTCTCCTCGCAGGGCGACTCGCTGGCCTTCCCACCTTTATTCACGAGTCCAACGCCATCCCGGGTAAAGCGAACCGCCTCAACGCCCGGTTTTCGATTGCGGTGCTGGTCGGATTCCAGCAGTGCGCTCCCTACTTCGGCATGGGTAAGCGGGTGGAAGTGGTCGGCACTCCTCTTCGGCCCGCCGTGGCGAAAAAACCAACCCGCGAGGAGGGAGCTGCCTACTTTGGCCTTCAAGCAGGAAAAAGAACCCTGATGATCATGGGAGGAAGTCAGGGAGCCCGCCGAATCAATGAGCTTGTCGCTGCGTCGCTTCCTGAATTCACGGATTCGGGAATCCAGATCCTTCATATCAGCGGTCCGGCGGACTATGACTTGGTCAAGCCAGCGTATGATAAGAATCCTGAGGCCGGGGTTCTCCGTGATTTTTGCGGCGAGGTCCAATACGCCTATGCCGTGGCCGATCTGGCGGTCTGCCGATCCGGTGCCGCGACTCTGACGGAATTGGCTTATTATGAAATACCCTCGGTTCTGATTCCGTATCCCTATGCGGCCGACGACCATCAGACTGCCAATGCGGAGATTTTTTCCCTGCCCGGAGCGGCTGAGTTGTGGCGTCAGGGGGACCTGAATGAAGACAATTTTGCGGGAAAAATGATTGATCTGATGAACGATACCGGGCGGCTTGAAAAAATGAAGGCGACTGCCGCCACGCTGGTTGTTCCTGATGCTTCGCATCGTGTCTGTGAGGTTGTGGCTGAGGCTATCAACCGCTGAACTCCTTCCTGAACTATCCGTATCCTGTGTGAGCTGTCCAAATGAGTGATCTTTGTAAAGAGTGGGGAGTGCGTATTGCCAAACGTGACGAACCCCTTCGTGTCCATCTCATCGGCGTCGCCGGTTCGGGTATGAGCGGTCTCGCCTCACTCCTTCTCGGGCTGGGGCACCGGGTCTCGGGCTCCGACAAGGTGACTTCGCGCGAGACCGAGCGTCTTGAAAAGGCGGGCCTCCAGTTTTCCAGTCCCCATTCGGCGGAAGCCGTGGTCGGGGCCGATGCCGTGATCTACTCCAGTGCGATCAAACCGGGCAACGCCTCCTACGACGAAGCGGTGAAACGCGGTATTCCGCTTCTGCGGCGGGCCGAGGCGCTTTCGGCGATTATGTTGGGGAAGAAGGGCATTGTGGTTGCCGGAACCCACGGGAAAACGACTACCTCCTCCCTCGCCGCTCACGTTCTCAAAGTCGGTGCAAAGTCGCCCTCACACTACGTCGGGGCCGAGATTCCCATCCTCGGAACGAACGCAAACTGGGATGAGAAGGGGGAGTATTTTGTTGCCGAGGGGGATGAGAGCGACGGCACTCTCGTGAATTTTCATCCCGAGCATGCCATTCTCCTCAACGTCGAGGCCGAGCATCTCGATTTTTATGACGGGATCGACGCGATCTGCGCCGTCTTCGGGCAGTTCTGTGATCAGACCGCAGGAAAGATCATCTATTGCGGCGAGGATCTTCACGCGAGGAGGGTTTGTCAGGAGCGGTCCAACGCGATCAGTTACGGATGGAGTCGCGAGCACGACATTTCCGCCAGCGATCTCTCACCACGCGGAGCGGGGACTGAGTTCACCGTGCGGCAGCGTGGTGAAGAGATCGGGCGCGTCCGGCTCGGAATTCCAGGACGACACAACGTTCTTAACGCCCTCGCCGTGATTGCCCTTGCTCTTGAAGTCGGAGTTTCCTTTGACCGTCTCGACGAGGCTCTTGGTTCCTTCCGGGGGGCGAAACGTCGCTTTGAACTGAAGCGTCTCAGTGATCGGGTTACGGTCGTCGACGATTACGGACACCATCCCACCGAGATCGCGGCAACGATCCAGACGGCGCGCTCGCAGCACGCGGGACGGCTCATTGTGCTATTCCAGCCCCATCGCTACACCCGCACCCAACTGCTTCGGGATGAGTTCGGGACTTGCTTTGAAGGGGTCGATGAACTCTGGGTCACCGATGTCTATGCCGCCAGCGAAGCGCCCATACCGGGGGTATCGGGACAGACGATTGTTGATGCCGTGCTCGAAAACGGGGAGGTCGAAAAGGTCACCTTTCATCCGAACCTCAATGATCTCCACCTCGCGGTCGGCCAGCGTCTTGAGCCGGGCGATTGGGTCATCACCCTCGGAGCGGGAAATATTCACGAAGTCGGAACTCGCCTCGCAAGGGATCTCGGAACGCTTGACCGGCTCCGCGAAACACTGGGTGAATCCGCCGGGGTTTTAAAGCTTTATGAGCCGATGCGCCGGCACACCACGATGAAGGTCGGGGGACCTGCTCAATTCTGGATTGAGCCCGCTACGGTTGACGGTCTCGCCCGCATTGTGCGATTTTGCGCCGATAGCGGGATTCCGCTGCGGGTAGTCGGGCGCGGTTCCAACCTGCTTGTGAGGGATGGGGGGATTCCCGGCGTGGTCGTCAATCCTGTGCGCGGCGAGTTCACCGAGATTCACGTCGAAGGCAATACGATCAGCGCGGGAGCCGGGGTGAAACTGAAGGCTCTCGCCGCTGCCGCGCAGTCGGCCGGTCTCGGTGATTTCGAGTGGATGGAGGGAATCCCGGGCAACGTCGGCGGCAGCTTGCGGATGAACGCGGGGGCGATGGGGGCGGAGACATTCGATCAGGTCGTGAGCGTGCGCTTGGTCGACGCCCAGGGAACTATTTTCGAGAAAGCCGTGGGAGACATCCGGCATTACTACCGCCACGTTCCGGAACTCGCTCACAACATCGCTGTTTCTGCTGTCTTCAAGGGTACGCCTGCGGCAGATGAGGAGATTGCGACACGAATGAACGCTTCGAAGGAAAAGCGGAAGACCTCACAGCCGGTTGCCGCCAGTGCCGGTTGTGTTTTCAAGAATCCCGATTCCATCGGGGCGGGTCAGCTCGTCGATCAAATGGGTCTGAAAAACAAGAGCGTCGGGCCTGCCAAAGTCAGCGAGGTCCATGGAAATTTCATCGTCAACGAGGGTGGCGCAACCGCTCGCGAAGTGCTCGATCTCATCGCTGAAATCAAGGCCGTCGCGTTGAAGGAACGCAGTATCGAACTTGAGACCGAGGTCCAGATCATCGGTCAGGATGAGCCGGTGTAAACCCGGTTGGATCACGATCTGAACCCTTTTCCATCGCAAAAAGTCACCAACGTTTTCATTCCATTTTCATGAACAAATCCATCGAAACCCTGCATGTCGCCGTCCTCGCAGGCGGTCCTGGATCGGAACGCGAAGTCTCGCTCGCTTCGGCAAAGGGGGTCGTCGGAGCCCTTGAGGGCAGGGTGGGGAAGGTGACCCTTGTCGATGTGTCCGGGCCGGACTTTGAGTTGCCGGCCGATGTGGATCTTGGTTTTAATGTGATCCACGGCACCTTTGGTGAAGACGGCAAGCTCCAGGCCGAGATGGAGCGGCGCGGAATTCCCTACACCGGAGCTCGACGGGTGAGTTCGGAGACTGCCTTCGACAAGGTTCTCAGCAAACAATGCTTCCTTGCCGCAGGGGTAATCACTCCAGCTTCAGAGGTAATCTATGCTTCCCTCACCGACCAGCCATCGGCCTCCATCGGGATTCCCTGTGTCGTGAAACCCCCTCGCGAGGGCTCCAGCGTCGGTGTCCATCTGGTCCGCTCCGCCGATCAGTGGGAGGCGGCTTTCACGGATGCGTCGAAATTCTCGGACGATCTCCTCGTTGAGGAACTCATCTCCGGCAAAGAACTGACCGTTGGTATCGTCGGGGACGAGGTGCTTCCCATCATCCACATCCAGCCGCGGTCGGGATTCTATGACATCTCAAACAAATATCCGTGGATGACGGGATCGGGTGGAACGGACTATTTTTGTCCGGCCGACCTCCCGGATGAGGTCACCAGGGCCGTCCAGGCCGAGGCCCTGAAGGCGCATCGTTCGCTCGGGGTTGAAGTCTATTCCCGGGTCGACGTTCTCCTGCGGGAATCCGACTCGACTCCCTTTGTCCTCGAAGTGAATACCATCCCGGGAATGACTCAAAGCAGCTTGCTCCCGAAGGCGGCGGCAGCGGTGGGCATGGATTACGCAACTCTCTGTTTGAAAATTATTAAACTTTCGCTTAATTTCAGTTAATGCGAAAGAAAACGGGAAGCGCCACCAATCGTAAGAAACAGTTAGGATTCTCACTCGCCCGGAAGAGGGTTGAGGACGATTCCGCTGATTGGTTTGTGATTGAGGCAGACCTTGCTCCTCCCAAGCTTCCCGCAAGGGCCAAATCCAGGCGTAAGACCGTGATGATTGGCGTGCTCGCGATGGCATCACTTGCGCTGAGCCTGCCTCTTGCGGCGAAGTGGTCGTATGAGCAGATTTTTTTCCACAACGAGGAGTTTACCCTCCGCAGTTTGATTGTGAAAACAGACGGAGTTCTGAGTGAAGCCCGCCTCGCAGAGATTGCGAACGTGTCGGCCGGGATGAATCTGATGAAGCTTGATCTCAATGCCATCCGGCAGCAGATCGAGAAATTGCCACAGGTGGAGAAGGTATCGGTGAGTCGGGAGATGCCGGATCGGCTCAATCTGGTGGTGCGTGAGCGCATGCCGGTAGCCTGGCTTTGCTCGCCTCCCCTGGGGATCCGACCCTGGGATATGGAGCGGGGGTTCCTGATGGATGAGGAAGGCTACCTCTTTCGTTGCCTTGATCTGAACGACGGGATGAAGTCTCTCCCTGTGGTGGAGCTATTCAAAATGGCGGAACCGACCGAAGGCACGAGGATTGAGTCTCAGGCGGCTCGAGCCGGGCTGAAGTTGATCATTGAAAGTGATCGCCGCTTCATCGATCACGGCATGACCGTAGTGGAATTGAAGGTTCGTGACGAATGGGCAATCGAATGTGTCTATCAGAATGAACTGAGTGTGACCTATGGCGTGTTCGATTTTTCCCGGGGTCTTGATGATCTGGCGCTGATCATGGAGCAAACCGCCGGTTCCGGTCAGAGCCTTGCCACAGTAAACGTCGTGGCTGAAAAAAATATCCCGGTCACGTTTCTTGAGTCCGATATCTCCTCGACATCCCCTGAATCGGGCGGATCCGGCATGGAAAACCCGGAATCCGTTGATAGCGTGAAGGGGCAAAAGGGCCCGGATGAGCACGAAAAACACTTGCGCTCTATTTTGAAAGGGGGATAGACTTTCAAGGTATCTGAATTTTAATGGCTTCCTCAAACATTTATGTCGGACTTGAGATCGGCACATCAAAGGTGTGTATGGTGGTCGGAGAGGTCCGGAGTGACGGGGCCATCAAGATTCTTGGCGTCGGCCAGCACCCCTCGGCCGGGGTTCGCAAGGGGGAGATCGTAGATCCCGAGACGGTTCAGACCTGTCTTCACGACGCCCTGATGCGGGCGGAGGAAAGGAGTGATGTGGAGGTAAACACCGTGTTCCTGGCCGTTACCGGTTCACATATCCAGAGCTTGAATAACCGCGGCACCATCCGGGTGGCGGACGAGCAAATGGAGATCACTTCCGAAGACCTCGACGAGGTGAAGAAGATTGCCCGTGATGTTCCTTTGCCGAAGGAGAATGGCTACATCCATTCCATTATTCAGCACTATTATGTTGACGGTCAGGATCGAATTCCGAATCCTATCGGTATGCTCGGCCAGAAACTGGAAGCGGATTACCACATCATCCATGGGGTAAAAACCCGGATTCAGAATGCGATCAAGTGTGTTCGCGAGGTGCCCCTGGAGGTCGAGGATATTGTGTTTTCACCGGTGGCGGCGGCTCAGGTGGTTCTGAATCGGGAGGCCAAGAATGAGGGTGCGCTTCTCATTGATATCGGAGGAGGGACTACGGATTACATTTGTTTTGTCGATGGCGCCGTGGTCGCCTCGGGTTGTGTATCCATTGGTGGTGACCACATCACCAATGATATCGCGCTGGTGTTGAAAATTCCCCTCGCTCGCGCGGAAAAGTTGAAAGTGACCCACGGAAGCGCCTCTTTGAAGGGTCTTGTCGATGTTGAACTGGTTGTGGAGGGAGAGTCAGGTAAAAAAGTCAGCCAGGAACTCCTCAATCAGATCATGAACGCGAGGGTCAACGAGTTGCTCTCCCTTGTGCATGAGCCACTCGCAAAGCAGGGGTATCTTGATCGCCTCGGTAAGGGGATTTTCCTGACGGGCGGTTCCAGCCTGATGAAAGGTATCGCTGAGGTTACTGAGGGAATCTTCGGAGTTCCGGTTCAAAAATCCGGTTCGAGTTCTATGTCCGGGCCTTCCGCGCTCTTTGAGAACCCTCAGTATGCCACTCCGGTGGGGCTGATTCGATACGCGCAACTGCTAGAAGAGCAGAGACCAAAGAAGGGTAGATTAAGCAAATTGGGTGAAAAGATCGAAAAGATCTTCGGGGGGAGTCGCTGAATTGCGTTTTCTCTCCTAAATGATTGACAAATGCAGAGTTTCAAACAAACTGGAGGTTTCTATGATCGAGTATAACCAAGCAGAACTGTCTGATTTTCCCGATAGGGCGGAGTTCGGAATCAAGGTCATTGGCGTGGGCGGGGCCGGAGCAAACGTGCTCGACCGCATGGCTTTGGAGGGTAGTGACGAAGCGGAGTTGCTCACCTTGAATACCGATGTCAGGGCCCTTTCGACTTCAGTTTCGAGCGAAAAGATTCAGCTGGGTGCCACCTTGCTTAAGGGCATGGGGACCGGTGGGGATCCTTCGTTGGGCAAGCAGGCGGCGATCGAAGCAGTCGATGAGATCCGCCAGGCGGTCAGAAACAATAAGATGGTTTTTGTGTGTGTTGGACTTGGAGGGGGAACCGGTTCCGGTGCGGCGCCCGAAGTCTGCCGTATTGCCAGGGAAGAGGGAGTTTTTCTGGTGGTGTTTGCAACCATGCCCTTCTCGTTTGAAGGCGAGCGCCGCATGGAACAGGCAAGGAGAGCCCTTGAACAGATCGGACGGTACGCGAATGCCGTGATCACTTTTGACAATGATCGTATGGGTGAGCTGATCGTCCCGAAGGACGGGGTAACCCAGGCTTTTGCTGCCGCAGACAAAATTATCAGCCAGAGCATTCGTGCAACGATGAATGTCGTCTTCCGTCCCGGTCTGATCAGGATCGGAATGGATGACCTCCTCACCGCTCTCGATACTGATGACTCCCGCTGTCTTTTCGGTTACGGAGTTGCCAAGGGCGACAATCGCTCGCATGAGGCGCTTGAGCAGGCACTGAAATGCCCGCTGCTCGACAGAGGAAAGCTCCTTGAAGAGGCGAAGGCTATTTTGATTCAGGTTGCTGGCGGCGAAACGATGACTCTTTACGAGGTGCAACTCGTGATGGATGAAATCAGCAAACACGTTGGAAAGAATACGCAGATTCTTTTCGGGACTGGAACGGACAAACGCCTGGGTAACAGTCTGACCGTCACGATCATCAGTTCGATCAACGGCCCGGCCGCTTCCGCCTCGCGCACGTCCGTGGATGAGAGCAGGGAGGCCGCTCCTTCGATCAGTTTGGGAATGCACTCCGATGCTCCACCGTCACTGAGCCAGTCCACTCCTTCGCACGAGGCAGCGTTCAATATCCAGGATTATGAGGAGGAGGAGGAGGTTCAACCGGCCAGGCCGCCCGTGCCTCTTTCGAGAACGCAAGCTCAACCGATGAGGGATCCGGAGCCGGAGCCCGAGTTTGAAGATGTGTCGCCTATCTTTGAGCCCCTGTCGGATGAGAATTTCGCTGAGTCGACTCAGCCGCTTCCATCCTACTCCCCGGAAACGGTTCCTGCGGTTCTCAGAAAGCCGGAACTGCGTGCGCTCAAATCTCCCGTTGAAGACGATGCCGATTCTGACCTTCGGAATCCTATTGCGAGGGCAATGGATGCCGGACGTGAACCGGATTTCAATCGCCCTCCATCGCTTGGTGACCATGAACCGGCGGAAGTTGATCGGGTGGAGGCCGTCACCGAATCTTCCCAGAAGATCACCCTGACCCGAATGGTTAGCAGCGGCAATACCGGTCGAATCAAAACCCGTGACCCGCTTTCGGCCTCATCGGACGGTCCGACCTTCCCCCAAAGCAAGCCACCCGCGATGCCGCGGGAGGACATTGCACCTGCCTACGCCTCAGATGAGGCACGGCAGCAGCAGGAAATGCTTCAGCTTGAACCCGTCGGCGGAAAAGGGCGTTTCGCCAAAACTGATCCCACCATTGTCGACGGAGAAGACCTGGACGTTCCAACCTTTTTGAGGAAGAAACGTTGAGGGCAGTGCCGGGGCTTGCCGGCTTATCGTCGCCGTGAAGTGGAGAGTGACTACTTCTTCCACTTCTCGCGGAAGTTCTGGGCCCACTCGACGAGTGCGGTCTCCAGGCCGATGTCGTGTCCTGCTTCCTCGCTCTTAATCCATTTGTATTTCAAGATCTCCTCCCGCTCGGCCAGGAACTCCTGGTAAAGCGAAACGGTTTCGGAATCGGGTGCGTCGTTCAAATCTGACATTGTGGGAACACGTGGGACTGTGTCCCTTGAAACTTCCATCGATTCGTTGTTTATTCAAATTCTTGCGACGAATCCCTCCGGCAATATGAAGATTGAGGCAGCTGCTTTTATAGCGATGAGCCTATTTTGCGTCTTTGGGTTTCAGGACCGGGGAGCCGCAACTGAGTGGCTCCAATGGCGCGGCCCCACAGGGAATGGTATTGCCGAAGCTTCGGCCAGGCCTCCCTTGGAATGGAGTGAAACCAACAATGTCCGTTGGAAAGCCTTAATTCCGGGGAGGGGATTGTCGAGCCCTGTGGTTGTTGGTGACCTTGTGATGGTGACGACGGCAACGGATGATGGTCAGTTTATTCTCGCCTACAGCCGGGCCGACGGGTCGATAAGATGGAAAGAGCGCCTTCATTCCGGCGGACTCCCCGAAAAGCTCCACCGTAAGAACAGTGCGGCGACACCGACTCCCGCGTCGGATGGTCAACATCTCTACGTCGCCTTCCACAATGCGGGAAAAGTCATGCTCTCAGCGATGACCTTGACGGGTGAGGTGGTCTGGCAAAAGGAGACGGGCCCCTATGAGTGTGATTACGGGTACGGTTACGCACCAAGTCCGACCGTTTTCGGTGGCTCCATCATTGTATCGTCCGAGTTTACCGCGGATGGTTTTCTCGCTGCATTCCGGACGAGCGACGGTGGGGAGATCTGGAGGACGGAACGCCGGGTAAAGACGAGCTATTCATCTCCTATCGTCGCCCGTGTGGGCAAGATGGATCAACTTCTCCTCAGCGGTGCCGACCGGGTTTGCAGCTTTGATCCCGGATCCGGTAAACTTCTCTGGGCGGTCGATGGGTCCAGCAAGGCGACCTGCGGAACGATGGTTTGGAGCTCGGACAGCGTTTTCGCGAGCGGGGGATTTCCCAACAAGGAGACGATCGCGATCCATGCCGACGGTGAGCCCCGGGTCTTGTGGAGGAACGGAGATATGTCCTATGAGCAATCATTGCTCTATCACGAGGGGCATCTTTACGCGTTTAATGACGGGGGAATCGCGGTGTGCTGGAATGCTCTTACCGGTGAGGAAAGATGGAAGGTCAGACTTGGAGGTCCCGTGAGTGCCTCTCCCATTCTGGCCGGGGGGCGCATTTATGCGATGAACGAGCGGGGGATAACCCACGTGTTCCTTCCCAATCCCGATAAATTCACAAAACTCGCTGAAAACCAACTGGGGGCAGAGGGTTTTGCGACTCCGGCGTTTGTCGATAATCTCATCTTTCTCCGGACCGCTGACGCGTCTGAAGAGCGGCGGGAGTGGCTTTATTGCCTTGGGGAGATGGAATAAGCCCTATTTCTGAGTCAGCCGAGGAAGCTGGTGCCGAACGGGCCAGGATCGGAAAGCCCGAACCAGTCTCCCAGGGTGGCGGCGACGTCGGCAAAACTGTCCCGAACGCCGAGGCAGCGGGATGGTCCGGGAGCTTTCATTAATAGAGGGACCCGCTCGCGGGTGTGATCGGTTCCGATCCAGGTAGGATCGTTTCCGTGATCGGCGGTAATCATCAGCAGGGTGTTCTCGTCGAGGCGGGGCAACATACTCCCGAACCATGCATCGAAAGCCTTGAGCGCTCCGGCGTAGCCGATAGGGTCCCGTCGATGCCCGTACAGTGAATCGAAATCGACGAGGTTGGAGAAGATCAGCCGGGGTTTTTCGAAGGCTTCGTCGAGGAGTGTATCCATTACAGAACATCCATCGGCATTACCGGTGGTTGGAAATGATCGGGCGATTCCGGATCCCGAAAAGATGTCCGCGATTTTCCCCACACCGATGACCTCGACTCCGGCACCGGAGAGACGATTCAGAATCGTTTCAGGGGGACGCATCGAAAAATCATGCCGGTTGGCGGTGCGTCGAAAGGCTCCCGGTTCACCTTCGAAAGGACGGGCGATGACGCGTCCTATCCTTTCCCGGTCGGCGATTTGGCGGCACCGACGGCAGATTTCGTAGAGCCGGACTAGCGGGATGATCGACTCGTGCGCCGCAATCTGGATCACCGAATCGGCACTGGTGTAAAGAATCGGACGCCCTGACCTCAAATGCTCACTTCCCAATTCATCGAGAATAACCGTGCCGGACCGGGCATAGTTACCAAGAAAGACGACGCCACATGTGTCTTCCATCTCCTTCACCAGCGAGTCGGGGAAGCGCGTAAAAGTCGCGAAGGGCGAAGCGAGAGGCGCTCCGGCGATCTCCCAGTGACCGGTCACGGTGTCCTTTCCTGCCGACTGTTCGGTGAGGCATGCGGTTGAGAGAGGTGTTTGCGTGTCAGGATGGTTTCCCGCCGCCAATGCTTCTGCCGTGGTGAGCCCCGCGCGATCGAGATGGGGGAGTGAGAATCCGGGAACAGCCTTGCGGATGTTCCCCAGCGTGTTTGCTCCGTCGTCACCGAATGCCGCCGCATCGGGAGCATGACCGATGCCCAGTGAATCGAGAATGATGAGGAGCGCCTGTTTCACCTCCTCAGACCCCGATCGGATGCCAGGCGGTTTTGTGTTCTACGGTATGAAGGATGCGGTAGGGATCTCTTGCCGCGTCTCCAAACCAGTCGTCGGGCGAGGCGAGGGCGTGGGAGTGAACCCTCTTAAGGTTGTCCCCCGACCCTGTCTGAAGGATGGCATGTATCTTCGGATCGCCGGATGCGTTTATAATCGCATTCACCTCCATGTGCCCGGCGAGCCAGGGGGCGAGCTCAGCTCTCTTGCCGGTGAGGAGGTTAACCACGCCGCCGGGAATGTCGCTGGTGGCGAGAGCTTCCCCCAGTGAAATGGCCGGAAGAGGAGCGGTTTCAGAGGCGATTACCACGCTCGTGTTCCCGGTCAGGATGACCTGGGCAATGAGTGAAACGAGAGCGAGAAAGGAGGGGGTATCGGGGGCAAAAATTCCGACGACTCCCGTCGGCTCGGGGAAGGTGAAGTTGAAATGCGAGCTGGCAACCGGATTCACTGAGCTGAAAACCTGCGCGTATTTGTCGGTCCAGCCGGCAAAGTAGACGAGCCGATCAATCGCCGCCGCGACTTCGACCCCTGCGCTCGCCGTGGAGACACCTGTGAGATCAGCGATTTCCGCGCTGAAACCGGCGGCACGGCCTTCAATGATCTCGGCCGCCCGATAGAGAATCTGCCCTTTTAAATACGAGGTCGTCGCGCTCCAACCGGGAAGCGCTGACTTTGCCGCGACCACCGCGTCCCGCAGGTCCTTACGCGAAGCGTGGCAGTAGTGAGCAAGGTGTTCCCCGGTGGTGGCATGCTGGGCTGTCATGGTGCGTCCGCTCTCTGTCCGGGGGAACTTTCCCCCGATGTAGAGTTTGTAGGTTTTCAGGACCTTCAGTCGTGCCTGAGTCATGAGCGAATGTAGGGGAGAATCGGGAAAGTGAACAGAATTTTAGTCGGGTTTCCCGGACAGAGGTGAACATGAAAAGCGTTTGCCGGATCACCTTCGCTGGGGTACACCGGAGGCGATGCAAGTGAATGTCTGGTTTGCCGTCATCGTCGTAGCGCTGGTGGTCCTATGGAAAGTGGACCTCCTCGCGACCTTGTTGAATCTGAAGTCTCTGGGGCCCGAAATTCCGGATTCGTTTCGCGAACTGGTCGACCAGGAGGCCTACGAACGATCACAGGCCTATACCCGCGCCAAGGCGGTTCTCGGGATAGGAGAGGGGATCTTTTCTCTCGTCATCCTCTTTCTCTTCTGGTGTCTCGGAGGATTCGGCTGGCTCGATGATCAGGTCAGGGCATTAGGATATGGACCGATTGTGACCGGGATTCTTTATATCGGCGCTCTGGTGATCGGTCTTCAGCTTCTCAATCTGCCCTTCGATCTCTACGATACCTTTTTGCTTGAGGAGGAGTTCGGATTCAACAAGACCACTCCCGGTGTCTGGATTTCCGATCTCGCCAAGGCCGCTATTCTAGGTGCGATTATCGGGATTCCGCTTCTTGCCTTGTTACTCTGGGTTTTTCAGACTGTTCCGATGGCCTGGTTCTGGGGCTGGATTCTAGTGACGGCCTTTTCACTCCTCCTTGCCTATGTCGCCCCGACCTGGATCATGCCTCTCTTCAACAAGTTCGAACCACTCGAGGAGGGCAGTTTGAAGGAGGCCATTCACCGGATGTCGGAAAAGTGTGAATTCCCTCTCAAGGAGGTCAGTGTCATGGATGGCTCAAAGCGCTCCACGAAATCGAATGCGTTTTTCTCCGGCTTCGGGAAAAATAAGCGCATCGCGCTCTTCGATACCCTCATTGAGAAACACACCGAAGCGGAACTCGTCGGTGTGCTCGCCCACGAGATTGGTCATTTCAAGAAGCGTCATATCATCAAATCACTCATCGTGGGAACCATCACGACGGGGGTTATGTTCTTTCTCCTCGGAATCATGATGAATAATCGCGGGCTCTTCGATGCCTTCGGCGTAAGCGAAACGTCTGTTTATGTGAGTCTTGTTCTCTTTGGCATTCTCATGTCGCCCCTGAGTGAGGTGCTTTCGATTGGCGGGAACTGGTTGAGCCGGAAACATGAATTCGAAGCCGATGCCTATGCCGCCAGGGTCACCGGCAATCCCGGTGCCATGGCGGATGCCCTGCGAAAGCTCAGTCGTGACAATCTCAGTAACCTGACCCCGCATCCATTCTACGTTTTCCTCAACTACAGTCATCCGCCTGCGGTTGAAAGAATTCAGGCGCTTGAGTCGGTCAATAAACATCCCGCTGATAGCGGTGCCCGTCCTTGAGTGATTTGAGGTAGGTCAGGGCTCCCTCGTCGCTCAGGTTTCCGTATTTTCGAATCAGATCGACGAGTGCATTCTCCACATCCGGTGCCATGTAGGTCGCGTCCCCGCAAACGTAAAAGTAGGCCCCGCCATCAATCCAGTTCCAGAGTTCTTCGGCATTCTCTCTGATCTTATCCTGAACATAGATTTTGTAGTCCTGGTCGCGGGACCATGCCGCGTCGAAGCGGGTGAGAACTCCTGCTTCTTTCATGGCGGTGAGTTCCTCTTCGTAAAAAAAGTCAGTCGCTTCGTGGGCATTTCCGAAAAAGAGCCAGTTTCGGCCCGGGGCCATCGTGGCCTGGCGCTCCTCCAGAAAAGCCCGGAACGGGGCAATTCCGGTTCCCGGGCCGACCATGATGACATCGCGTCCCGGTTCCTCGGGCAGCTTGAAGTGTTTCGTCGGCTGCATGAAGACCTTTACCGTTCCTCCCTCGGGAAGTCCCTCACAGAGGAAGGTCGAACAGACACCCTTCCGGAGGCGCCCGTGGCTTTCGTAGGTCACTTTTGCCACGGTGAGATGCACTTCTTCCGGGTGGGCCCGCGGGCTTGAGGCAATGGAATACAGTCGCGGCTGGAGTCTCCGGAGCAGATCAACGAAGTCCTGCCCGCTCTTGAAATCGGCGGGGAAATCATAGATCAAATCGATGATCTCCCGCCCTGCAATGATCCTTGCGAGTTCATCCTCATCGCCCAGAACGGCATGCAGATAAGGGTGGTGGCTGAAAGTTGCCCATTTCCGGAGCAAGGCCTTGTTGATCGTGCAAATGTCGAAAACCCCAAGGAGTGCCTCACGGAGGGGGAGTTTGCTTCCGTCGGGCACCGTTACCGGAACCGTGGTATTGAAGGGGAGAAGGCCGAGAATCTCATCCACGAGCGCTTCGTCATTGCAGGGCATCGTCCCGATGGCATCCCCGACCTCGTAACTCAGGCCTGATCCCTCAAGGGAGAGTTCGATGTGCCGGGTATCGCGTGGTGACGGGGCCTTGTTAAGTTTTTGCCGATGAGTCAGCGTCGCGGGGAAAGGTTTCTTCTTTCCGTAGGGTTCATTCGCATCGGGTAGGGTCACTGGAACGGCGTCCGCTACCACGGTCGTAACGAATGCTTCCTTTCCGATCGCATCGAGCCGGGATAGAACCGCACGGAACCACTCCCCGGCGGGATCCTCATAGTCGACATCGCAATCGACCCGGGGGGCGATCCGTGTTGCACCGAGTTCCTCGAAGCGGGCGTCGAAACGTTTTCCCATTTCACAGAAGTCCGCGTAGTTCGTGTCGCCGAGGGCGAGCACCGAGTAGCGGGCGTTTTCAAGCCC
Source organism: Akkermansiaceae bacterium UBA2381 (assembly GCA_002344215.1). Taxonomy (GTDB): domain Bacteria; phylum Verrucomicrobiota; class Verrucomicrobiia; order Verrucomicrobiales; family DEV007; genus Arctic95D-9. The sequence goes on along the minus strand of DDSV01000058.1, from coordinate 27,504 downwards.
GGGATGCTCCGTGGAAGAAAGTCCGGCCCAGAAATCGACGGCGTTATCAGGCGGGTCACCCTCTCCCCACGTGCTCGTGATGATGAGAATGAGAGGCTCTTCAGTCAGGTCCACGGATGCATGTTTCTCCATGTCCACGACTTCGGCGGCCCATCCGTCCTGCAACATGGTCTCCCGATAGCCTTCACAAAGAGCCTGGGCATTGCCACTCTGACTTCCAAAAAGAAAAAGTGCGCGAGGCTTACCCGCCGCACGCGCTTGAAGCGGGCTCGCTCCTGTTCCCGGAAGGGAATTGACGAGTTCACTCAAATAAGACTTCAGCCAAAGTCGCTGTTCTTCCGAGAACGGGGCGTTCTCCGGGATCTCTGGGATGGAAATAGACATGGAGGGAAGGAGCCTGGCACCTTCATTCTCCGGAAATCAGTGCCTAAGGTCTTCCGCTTTAGCAACTTTCGCGCCTAAATGCCGCAGAGAAGAAAATCGGCGACGCTGACTTCAGTTTTGCTCCCACCTCAGGCTAGAATGGACTTGGCGACGTTGCCGTGAACATCGGTCAGGCGGAAGTCGCGGCCGGCGTGGCGGAAGGTTAGACGCTCGTGATTCAGCCCGAGGAGGTGCAGGATGGTCGCATGAATGTCGTGCACGTGCATCTTGTCACGCTCGGCATAGTAGCCGTAGTCGTCCGTGGCGCCGTAGGCCAAACCACCTTTGACGCCGCCTCCCGCCATCCAGATGGTGAATCCGTGCGGATTGTGATCCCGACCGTTTGTTCCCTGCGCCGTCGGCGTTCGTCCAAACTCGCCGCCCCAGACCACGAGGGTGTCTTCGAGGAGTCCGCGAGACTTGAGATCCTTCAACAGACCGGCGATGGGCTTGTCGACCTCGGCGGCGTTTTTGGTATGCCCCTGATAGAGGTCGGAGTGCTGGTCCCATTGCACCTCCGTGTCGCTGTGCGTCACCTGGATAAAGCGTACCCCGCGCTCACAGAAGCGACGGGCGAGAAGGCACTGACGGCCGAAGTTTTCAGTAACCGGATTGTCCAGTCCGTAAAGTTTCCGGGTCGCTTCAGTCTCTCCAGAAATGTCCTGTGCGTCCGGCATCGCCGTCTGCATGCGATAGGCGAGTTCGAAGGATTCGAGTCGTGCGGTGAGGGCTTCCGCATGCGGATTCTCCTCAAGTGAACGACGATTGAGCTGCTGAACGAAGTCGAGTTGACGGCGCTGCACATCCTGTCCGAGGGAGGGATGCGCAATGTGATTCACCTTGGCATTGACCGAAGGCGTGCTCGCTGTTCCCATCGGGGTACCCTGACATCGCTGCGGAAGAAACGCGGAACCCCAGTTGTTGACTCCGCCATGAGCAAGGGTCGGGCAGATCGTGATGAAAGAGGGAAGATTGCGATTCTCCGATCCCAGCCCGTAAACAACCCAGGAACCCATGCTCGGCCTGACAAAGGTATCACTCCCGGTGTGGAGTTTTAAAGCCGCTCCGCCATGGGCCGGGTTGGTTCCATGGGCACTGCGGATGATGCAGAGGTCGTCGACACATTGAGCCACATTCGGAAAGAGATCACTTACGGGCAGTCCGCTTTCACCATATTGACGGAATTTCCAGGGGGATTTCAGCAGGTTGCCCTGCTTCGCGAAGGTCACTCGAGGAAGGTCAAAGGGAGGTTCCTTGCCGTGGTCGCGATCCAGAAGAGGTTTGGGATCAAAGGTGTCAACGTGCGACGGGCCACCCTTCATGAACAGGAAAATCACCCTCTTGGCGCGGGCCGGGTGGTGAGACGTCGGTGACATAACTCCCGTCTCGGAGCCCAGGAGAGAATGAAAAGCCAACTGACCGAATCCGAGAGCGGTGGTTCCGAGAAACTGGCGGCGCTGGAGGAGAGGATTCAATTGAGGTAGATGAACTGGTTTGACGCGAACAGGCTGTGGCAGAAAAGCGTCCAGCGCTCCTCCAGGTCAGCGCTTGAAACGAGAAAACTGCTCGCGGATTCTGCTTCTGCCGCGGAAGGGGAGCGACCGAAGGCAAGCTGCCAGGCGAGATGGATCCGGTCGTCGTCGTTCCCGGCACTGGAGAGGAGGCGTCTTGCGAATGCGGCGGAGCTGTCAATCGCGAGCGGGGCGTTCAGCATGATGAGCGCCTGGGGAGCGATCGTCGTCGAGACCCGGTGACCGGTCGGCATCGTCGGATCCGGGAAATCAAAAAGTTGCAGCCAGTCGTAAAGATTGTTTCTCACGACCGGGAGGTAGGCCGTTCGGCGAAGAGAATCATAGGAGGTGTGATCCTTCGAGGTGTGATTAAAGACCATCTGACGGTTTCGCAGCGGGATGGTTTTGCCTCCCTGTTCCCCGTCCAGCCGGCCGGACACGGCAAGAATTGCGTCTCTCACTTCCTCGGCTTCGAGTCGGCGAATCGGGAAGAAGGAGAGAAACCGGTTTTCGGGATCGATCTCCGCATATCTTTCGCCTGCGGGGGTGGAAGACATTCCGTAGGTCTCCGAGAGAAGGATGAGGCGGTTGAGCTTTTTGATGCTCCAGCCTTCATCAACAAACCAGTTGGCAAGCCAGTCGAGCAGCTCCGGATGGGAGGGCGTTTCGCCGAGAGGTCCGAAGTTCTCCATGGATCCGACGAGTCCCTGTCCGAAATGCCAGCGCCAGACGCGGTTGACGATCACCCGTGCTGTGAGCGGATGATCCGGATCAGCCATCCATTTGGCCAGTTCGAGGCGGCCGCTCGCCTTCTCCGGAAACGCTGCCTCCCCTGAGGAAAAGACGGCAGGGAATGCCCGGGGAACGGAGTCGCCAAGATTCAAATGACTGCCCCGGATGTGGATCGGCAGGGTATCGACGATTTTCGGCACATCAGCGACACCCATGGCAGCCGGATGATCGGGCGCCGCGCTTTCAAGAACGCGGGCCTCCTCTTCGAGCCGGTCATATTCCGCGAGAGCGATCTCGTCGAAGGCATGTTCGGGCTTGGCGGGCACTGCAAGGAACCCGGCGTTATCAAAGAGCTCCGCTCGATAGACCTCGAGATCGGCATCGGGAAGGACGGCGATCTTGGGATCCTTTTTCTGGAGATCCGAGAAAAGCAGGACTGCCTTTTCAAATTTGTCTTCGTAAAAGGCGCGCAAGCCTTCCAGATCCCCTTTAGCCTGATACTCCCACCACGCTTTGAAGACCGGGGCGTCACGATTGACTCCGAGGTGGCGTCTCGTGTGGTAAAGAATGCGGGGATGCAGGTCAAAATCAGCCGCAATCTCCTCCACTCGATCCAGAGAGGTATCAGGATCAAATCCAACCGCCGCGACCAGATAGTCCACAGCCTTGGCTCTGGCTTTGCCGCGGATCTCTCCTTCGGTTTTGCTTTTGAAGCCCGAGGCGGCTTTTCGGGCCTCTTCGATCTTTTTGTCCCAATCCTTCAGTTCGGCTGCGGTGCCATGATCCTCGAGTTTGTGCTCAAACCAGTGATGGATCGCCCCCGTTTTTGTTTCGTCAAAATTTGAGGTATTGCGAAAAATGGCGGCGAGGGAGTAGTAGTCGGACTGCAGGATGGGATCGAATTTGTGATCGTGACAGCGGGCGCACCCGAGAGTGAGACCGAGAAATGTTTTTCCGAGAGTGTCGAGTTGCTCGTCGATCACATCCATTTCCAGCTTTGCCCTGTCCGGTTCCGCAAGGACACGGGCCCCGAGGGCAAGGAAACCGGTGGCGACCAGTGTTTCCTCGTTGCGGCCCGGAAGCAGATCACCGGCGAGTTGCTCAATCAGAAAACGATCGAAGGGCTTGTCCTCATTGAAGGCCTTGAACACGTAGTCACGATATCTCCATGCGTTTCCGAAGGCGAGATTCTCGTCGAGCCCGTTTGAATCGGCATAGCGTGCCACGTCGAGCCAGTGCCTGCCCCAGCGAACTCCGTAATGGGGTGAGTCGAGGAGTCGGTCAACTGTCTTCTCCCGCGCTTCGGGAGAAGTGTCCTTGAGGAAAACGTCCACTTCTTCAGGTGTGGGTGGAAGACCGGTGAGATCAAAAGTGACCCGGCGAATCCAAGCCTCTTTTTCCGCGGGGAGGGAAGGGGTAAGGCCCTTTTCCCTCTGGGCGAATCGGATAAAGGCATCGACCGGATTTGTCACCGGAGGGTCGCTTGGAAGGGACGGCAACGAAATTTCAGACCTCTTTTGGAAGGACCAGAAATTCCGCCCTTCCTCAGGAGACATCCCTCCTGAACTCGTTTTGGCGACGACCTCCTCATTCCGGGGATCGGGTGCTCCCATCGTGATCCATTTTTCAAGGTCCCGAACCGCCTCTGTTGGGAGTGGGGAGCGGGGCGGCATCTGGAAATCGCGGTCCTTGTAGCGAACCGCCTTGATGAGCAGGCTGGTTTCCGGATCGCCTGTCGTCAGCATGGGGCCGCTATCGCCGCCGTGGGCGATCGCGTTCTTTGAAGTCAGGGCGAGGCCTCCTTTAATCTTTCCCTGGCCGGCGTCGTGGCACTCGTAGCAGTGTTCCACCAGCACAGGGCGGATTTTCTTCTCAAAGAAATCGAGATGCTCCGGTGAAATAGCCTCCGAACCGAAGGTTCTGTTCAGACCGAAAGACAGCACTGCGAGGCTCAGTAGCCCTACTGAGCGTGTCGTTCCGGAGCTGTGAGGAATGATCACGTTGGTAAACCCTACACCCGAACTGCCCCGATTACGATGGCGCGAAGGAGGGATGCCGGGAATCCGGTGGAGTTCAGAGGGTTGGCAAATTCCATCGATGGTTCGTCCCGCCTCATTACGGCCTTGTGAAATCCCCTCCATGCGGGTATTTCAGGGGCACCAGTGCCTCTTGCATGAAGGAATCCCTCAACGTCTTTTCCACTGATTCTCCTGGGTATCTCCGGCTTTCTTCGATTGTCGGGGCAGAGAATATTCTCTCTCGACCCGAAGATCTTATCCCCTACGGATTTGATGGGACTGCTGCATTGAAGGAAAGCGCCGTCTGTGTCGTGCTTCCCCGCACCGCTGACGTGGTCGCCGGCGTGATCCGTTTCGCTGCGGCTGAGAAAATCCCCGTGGTAACCCGCGGGTCGGGAACGGGGCTTTCTGGGGGGAGTGTCCCTGTAAAAGGCGGGATTGTTCTCTGCCTTGTTCATCTCAATCGCATTCTCGAGGTGGATCCCGCAAATCTCACGATGCTTTGCGAGAGCGGAGTGATCACCAAAGCAGTGGATGACGCGGCTCTGCCCCATGGTCTCTTTTATCCCCCGGACCCGGGTTCAATGAAGATTTCCACCATTGGGGGAAATGTGGCGAACAACTCAGGCGGTCTGCGGGGTCTGAAGTACGGAGTGACCCGCGACTACGTCATGGGTATCGAGGTGGTGCTCCCTTCGGGTGAGACGGCATGGCTCGGATCCAAGTGCGTCAAGGATGTCGCCGGGTATTCGATGAAGGACCTTTTTATCGGCTCTGAGGGAACTCTGGGTGTGATCACCAAAGTCCTCCTTAAACTGGTTCCCCGCCCGAAAGCACGACGCACCCTGCTCGCTTCGTTCGATACGATGGAAGCCGCGGCCAGAACCGTTTCGAAGATCATCGAAAAACAGATCATCCCGTGCACACTCGAGTTCCTCGACCGAAAAACCTGCAAGAGTGTGGAGGCCTATGCCAAAGTCGGACTTCCGACAGAAGCGGCCGCCGTCGTTCTGATGGAGACCGATGGCCATGCCTCCGTCGTCGAAGAGGAGGCTGCTGCAATGGCCGTCATTGCGCGGGAGAATGGAGCCATTTCGGTGGAACAGGCTGCCGATGAGGCCCATGCAGTCCGCCTTGCAACCGCGCGCCGCAGCGCCTTTTCGGCCCTGGCGAGGATTCGTCCCACCACCATTCTTGAAGACGTCACGGTTCCTCGAAGCCGCCTCGTCGATATAGTGAGTTTTGTGGAGGAAGTGGCCATCCGTCACCGCCTCGACATTGCCACCTTCGGACATTTCGGTGATGGAAATGTGCATCCGACCATCCTGACTGATGAGACAGATCACGAGGAGATGGAGCGCGTCCACGAAGCCCTTTCCGAGATCGTCGACAAGACGATCGCTCTCGGCGGCACCATCACTGGAGAGCATGGGGTCGGTCTCGCGAAAAAGGCGTTTCTGCCCCGCCAGTTCGACGAGGCGAGCTACTCTCTGCTCAAGCAGGTTAAGAGGGCCATTGATCCTCAGGGATTGCTTAATCCCGGCAAAATTTTCGATCTCGACGGAGCTGACTCATGAGCGATCCCGTCACGACCAGACCTCTCAAACACATGGGGGACCTCGACTATTCGGTTGTCCAGCAGTGTATGCATTGCGGGATGTGTCTCCCCAGCTGTCCCACCTATTTGGAGACCCGTCAGGAGCGCAACAGTCCGCGCGGTCGCATTGCTCTGATGCGGGCCATCGCCGACGGGGATCTTGAGGTCACGAGGGAATTCGGGGAGGAAATGTATTACTGTCTCGGCTGCCTCGCCTGCACCACGGCCTGTCCGGCTGGTGTCGACTACCCTCAGCTTTTTGAACATGCCCGGGCGGAGATTGAGCATCAGGGGGTGCTCTTTACCCCGGGGCGACGCTTCTGGCGATGGCTGACCTTGCGCCAGATCTTTGCGAAACCGTGGATGCTTCATGCTATCGGGCGGATGCTCTGGTTCTATCAGGCGAGTGGTCTATGTGCGCTTGTCAGGAAGAGCGGACTGCTCCGCTTGTTGCCGGAGTATCTGAGAAACCTGGAGCCATCAACCCCGGCCGTGAGGCGTCATTTTTCCGCTGAACTGATTGCTGAGCTTGAGAGCCCGAATTTCCGGAAGTCTCGCGTCGGCATGCTCACCGGCTGTGTGCAGGATCTGACCTTTTCCGAAGTGAATCGGGACACCGTGGAGGTCCTGCTCGCCAACGGGTGTGAGGTCATCACCCCGCGTGACCAGGGTTGTTGCGGATCCCTGCATGCGCACAACGGTGATCTTGATCAGGCGGTCATCCAGGCGAAGCGCATCATGGACCAGTTTGACCTTGATTCGCTCGACGCGATCATCACCAACGCTGCTGGTTGCGGTTCACATCTGAAACATTTTTCCAACCTTCTGAAACACGATCCTGATTACGCTGACAAGGCGGTGATCTGGGATGGAAAGGTTCGCGATATTTCGGAATGGCTGGTCAGCATCGGATTCCGGAAGCCGGAAGGGAATTCGATTTCGCAGAAAGTGACCTATCACGAGGCCTGCCACTTGTGTCACGGTCAGGGTATCTCCCGTCAGCCGCGGGAAGTGCTCCGGGCAATCCCTGGACTCGATCTCGTTGAGTTGGAAAACGCGACCCACTGCTGCGGAAGTGCGGGGGTCTACAATATCACCCAACCGGAACAGGCGGCGAAACTCCAGAAGGAGAAAATCGCCTGCATTCAAAGGACAGGGGCAACGCTCGTGGCAACGGCGAATCCAGGGTGTCATCTTCAAATTCAAAATGGAATTGGTTCGATGGCGGAGGTCAAACATCCAGTGAGTCTTCTTGCCGAGGCCTATCGGGCGGAGCGGTCATCGGTGTCAGTTGAATGAAAATCTTCACCTTCATTGCCGCGCTCGCCTTTGGATCCCTCTTTCTCTGGAGCGGGGTGGGGAAACTCAAGGACCCCATCTCCTTTACCGAAGCGATTCGGAATTATCGAATCATCGGAGATCCCTGGTCGGCGGCGGCGGCGCTCTTCGTGCCCTGGCTTGAGATCTTCGCTGGTTGTGCCGTCATGTGGGACAGAATGCGACAGGGTGCGGCGGCGGTGTTAACCCTCTTGCTTCTCGGGTTTACTCTCGCCATCATTTCTGCCTGGGTTCGCGGTCTCGATATCACCTGCGGCTGTTTCGGAGGAGAAGCGCCGATGAATTATCCCGTGAAGGTAGCGCAGAATCTGGGGCTGATTGCTACGGGAGGATGGCTATGGTGGTCAGCGAAAAGTGTTTTAGGGTTTTCAAAGACTGAGGAAGCCAGTAGGCAAGCCTGATATTGCATTCGTGACTTGCCTTGAGGTGGCTAATGCCCTCACTCTGGCGCGATGAAGATCGGTCACTGCCAATACGAATCCTGGAACGGAGATTTCGAGCACAATCTGAAGCGTTTCGAAGAGGGCCTCGCGAAGGCTGACGCGGAAGGAGTCACTTTCGTGAGCTTTCCCGAATGTTTTCTCACCGGCTATCCCGATACGGAGGAAGCAGCCCGCAAAGGGGCTTTTTCCATAGACTCGGAAAAAGCGATGCGGGTCCTTGATGCCACGAGCCGACACGAAGCTCTTGCCATCGTCGGATTTAACGAGACGAGGGGATCGGACCTCTATAACACCGTTATGGTGGCACATCGCGGTCACCTCAAGGGTACCTACTCGAAGTGCACTGCCTATCAGAAGTTCCACCGCCAGGGGCGTGAATTTCCTGTTTGGGAGCATCTGGGATTGTCATTCGGCGTCGTTATCTGCTCGGACGGGGGTTATATTGAACCAGCCCGTATCCTCGCCTTGAAGGGGGCGAAAGTGATTTTTGCTCCCCATTTCAACTACATCAGGGCTGAGGGGCTCTTGGACCATTTCATGAAGGTTCGCGCCGATCACAGCGCCCGTGCCGTGGAGAATGGCGTCTACTTCGTTCGAGGGAATAATGTGGTTCTGGATCAGGCAAAGAGTGGAATCACCCGGAATGCCGGCATCGGATACGGAGACAGCTATGTGATCGACCCGGCCGGCGGGATTCTCGTTCGAAGCCGACGGCATCAAGAGGACTTTATCGCCATTGAAGTCGAGGTTGATCACGAGCAGGATTCGATGCGGGGATTATCAAAGTCGGCCTGGAGTTACCGCGAGTTTAAACCGTACCTTGATGAGGCGCTGGAGACGGCGAAAAAGGTGAAGGGCTGAAAAGATCGCTATTCGGGTATTTTTCGGCATGATGTGTATTCCTCCGCCTTTTGGACAGGTGGGGAAGCACGCAAACCCGTGAAACGAAAAGCTTTTTGAGAGAATTGCCTTCCCGCATACTTTTTCAGATCTAGCCCCGTGTTATTTTGGACTGAGGCTGAACTCTTCTATGGCTTTCATCGCTGACAGCAACTGTTTCAGAACTCACTCCGGCCGGAATGCGGGGAGGGGGATGGTGCTTTTTATTGCGGGAGGTTTTCTTGTTGGGCGGTGTCCCGCCACCGAAGATATCGCCTTCTTTGAGCGCGAAATTCGGCCCATATTTGTCGAGCATTGTTACGAGTGTCATTCTGCGGATGAGGAGATCAAGGGCGGCCTTGTCCTTGATTCGCGAGAGGGATGGTCTGTGGGTGGAGACTCGGGTCCAGCCCTTGTCCCCGGAGATTTGGAAGCGAGCCTGCTTATCCAGAGCATCCGCTACGACGATCCCCATCTCGAAATGCCACCGAAAACAAGGCTTCCGGCAAAGTCTGTCCTGGCCCTGGAAAAGTGGGTCGCGATGGGGGCACCCGATCCCCGCGAGGGTTCAGTGACCAAGGTCACTACCGGGATGTCATTGGAGGAAGGCAGGAAATTCTGGGCTTACCGCCTGCCTGAGGATCCGGATCTGCCTGACGTGAAGGACAATTCCTGGTCCTCCGGCGAAATCGACCGTTTTCTTTTGGCCCGCATGGAGGCCTCCGGCGTGAAGCCTGCACCACCGGCTGCTCCCGAGGCGCAACTGAGGCGCCTCCATCTCGATCTCACCGGACTGCCTCCGAGGCCGGAGGATATCACCGCGTTTGTCGATGATCCTTCGGATGAAGCCTGGAAACGCGAGATCGACCGTCTCCTCGCTTCACCGCATTTCGGGGAACGCTGGGGAAGGCACTGGCTCGATGTGGCAAGATACGGCGAGTCCTATACGCTCCGCGGCCTCATTCTCCGCGAAGCATGGCGCTACCGGGACTATGTGATCGGCTCTTTCAATCACGATCTTGCCTTCGATCAGTTTGTGCGGGAGCAGATCGCGGGAGATCTCATGGATGTGGATGGCGTGCCGCTCGCCGGGCGGCAGAACCGGCTTGTCGCGACAGGTTTTCTAGCCCTGGGTAATCACAACCTCGAGGAGCAGGACAAACGCCAACTCGATCTCGATGTCGTCGACGAGCAACTCGACACGATGGGCAAAACCTTTCTCGGCCAGGCTCTCGGCTGTGCCCGTTGCCATGATCACAAATTCGATCCCATTCCGACCCGGGACTATCACGCCATGGCCGGTATACTGGCGAGTACGGTCAGCCTTTCTCACTCCAATGTTTCCAACTGGATCGACCTTCCTCTGCCGCTGGATCCGGAGGATGAAAAGGCGCTCGTGGCTCATGAAGCGCATCTCGCCGCTCTCGAGACCGAATTGAAGACGGCGGAGAAAGTCCGCGAAGCGGCCGTCGCGGCCGATCCCGCCCGGGCTTCGGATTCCCGTCCCGAGATCGTTCCCGCAGATGAGTTTCCCGGTTTGGTTGTCGACGATACGGAGGCCGAAAAGATCGGTCATTGGAAACACTCGGTTCACACCCGGTCCTACGTGGGCGAGGGGTATCTCCATGATGAGAACGAGGGCAAGGGACTAAAGACGCTCAGCTTCGTCGCGAGAGTTCCAAAGCGGGGGCGCTACGAAGTGAGGATCGCCTGGGCAGCAAGTTCCGACCGCGAGACCTCGGTGCCCATCATGATCTCCAGCGCTGACGGCGATTTTCCCCTGCGCCTAGACCAGAGTCAGGCTCCATCGATCGAGGGGCGTTTCGCCACACTGGGGCAGTATAATTTTGAAAGCAACGGAGCGAACTTTGTCCTCATCTCGAATGAGGGCACAACCGGTGTGGTGGTCGCCGACGCAGTTCAGTTTCTTCCCGTCGAGGAGCTGGAAAAGACGGACGAGTTACCTGCCGGTCCGCGGGACGGAGAAGCGGTAAAACGGAGGCGCGCCGCCATCGCCGAGGTATCGAGGATTAAGAAGGAGATCGCCGCACTGAAGGAGTCCGGGCCTTCACGTCCCCGACACCTTGGAGTCAATGAGTCGGACAAACCCTCTGATCTTCCCGTGCTCGCCCGGGGTGTCGCGCACAGTCCGACCGGTGACCCGGTTCCCCGGGGATTTCTTCAGGTCACCTTCGCTCCCGATGCTCCGCGGCCCGTGATTCCCGAAGCGGAGAGCGGACGCCTCGAGCTCGCGAACTGGATCGCCTCACCGGAGAATCCGCTCACTGCCCGCGTCTTTGTGAATCGCGTGTGGCACTGGATGTTCGGGCGCGGCCTTGTCCGCACGACGGATAATTTTGGCACGACAGGTGAACTTCCATCCCATCCTGAACTGCTCGACTGGCTCNNCGTCCGCGAGATCGCCCTGACAAATGCCTATCGGGTCTCGGCGCCGAGTGATGAGAATCAATGGAGCACCGCTGATCCGGAAAACCGCTTTTTTGCAAGGGCACCCCGTCGTCGCCTTGAGGCGGAGTCCATGCGCGATTCCATCCTCTTTGCCAGCGGTCGGCTCGATCTGTCCGCAGGAGGACCGACGATCCGGCCCGCTGCCTCGAACGACTACAACTATCTTCAGAACTCCGGTCGACGCAGCGTCTACCTGCCTGTCCTTCGAAATTCAATCGCTGAGATTCTCGAGACTTTCAACACGGCTGATCCGAGCCGGACGACGGGGCGTCGCGATATCGGCACCGTGGCCCCGCAGGCTCTCTTCCTGCTCAATCATCCTTTCATTCACGAGCAATCCCGGGCCGCGGCCGTTCGTGTCCTGACCGAAGCCAAAAGCGAGGATGACCGCCTCGAACTCGCGACCCTTCGCGTGCTCGGACGCAAGCCTCTTGCAAGCGAGAGGCAACTCGCTTCAAGTCTGCTATCTTCCACTCCCGCCGGAGAAGAGGAGGAGGCCTGGACAACCCTTTTCCAAGCGCTTTTTGCCTCCATTGATTTCCGATACCTTGAATAGAAGATGAATCGCCGTCACTTTCTTCAGACCACCTCCTGCGGCTTCGGAGGACTTGCCTTTTCCGCTCTCGCGGACGGACTCGCCGGTAATCCCCTCGGACCGCGTCTCCCAATTCTTCCGGCGCGGGCGAAGCGGGTCATTTTTGTTTTTATGCAGGGTGGTCCGAGCCACGTCGATACCTTCGATTACAAGACCCTGCTCATTGATCGCGACGGAGAAAAAGTTGATTTTTTCGACGCACGCAAGATTGCCAATTCGGGTAACAAAGCGGCCACCGCTCAACGGGTCATGAAGCCGCTCTGGGAGTTCTCTCAGCACGGGCAAAGCGGGCGTTACGTCTCGGCGCTTTTTCCGGGGATCGCGAAGCATGTCGATGATCTCTGTTTCATTCACTCAATGCATACCGAAGGTATCGCCCATGGGCCGGCGACCCTCTTTCTCCACTGTGGAGCGACGAATTTTATCCGTCCTTCGATGGGGTCATGGATAACCTATGGCCTCGGCAGTGAGAGTGAAAATCTGCCCGGTTTTGTTACGATTGGACCCTCGTCCGGGAACGGCGGGTCGCGGAACTACGGCAGCGCCTTTCTCCCTCCCGTTTATCAGGGTACTCCACTCGGACGGGCCGATGCACCGGCCGCCTCCGCCGGATTTCGCAACATTGGTAATGCCGCTCTCAGCCCCGAAAAGCAGAGAGATCGCTTCGATTTTTTACAGGCCCTGAACGAGGCTCAGCTGAGCCGCCGCCCCGGTGATGCCGAACTGGAAGCGGCGGTGAATTCCTTTGAATTGGCCTGGAGACTTCAGAGTCAGGCGCCCGAAGTGACCGATCTTTCCGGTGAATCAAAGGCTACATTGGATCTCTACGGTATCCGGGAGGGCGCCCCGACCGAGGATTTTGGTCGCAAGTGCCTGCTCGCCCGTCGTCTTTGCGAAGCCGGGGTGCGTTTTGTCCAGGTAACCTATGGCGACAATACAGCCAATCCGGCCTGGGATCAGCACTCGAACCTGCCGAAACACGCCGATCATGCCCTCGCCGTCGATCAACCGGTCGCGGGCCTGCTCGAGGATCTCAAACAACGCGGGCTCCTCGAGGATACCATCGTGTGGTTTGGGGGCGAGTTCGGAAGAACGCCCTATGCCCAGGGGAACGGTACCGGGCGGGATCACAATCCAAAAGGCTTTACCACCTGGTTGGCTGGAGGCGGTTTCAAACCCGGATTCGCCTACGGTTCAACGGACGAATTCGGCCATATGGCGGTGGAGAACAAAGTCCACATGCACGATCTCCATGCCACGATCCTGCATCAACTCGGACTGGATCACAAGAAGCTCACCTATCGATTCGATGGTCGTGACTTTCGACTCACCGATGTGCACGGGCATGTGGTGAAAGAAGTTCTGGCGTGAGGGAGAACTTCAGCCTCTTCGCGGTGTTAGTGATGCCGCCATCAAGCCTCATGAAAATCTCCTTTTTCCTCCTCACTGTCATCGTCAGTATTTCCTGCGGAGCCGCCGAATCCTCCCCCAAACCCAACATCGTCCTCTTTCTTGTCGATGACATGGGTTGGATGGACAGCTCAGTCTATGGCTCGGAATATTATGAAACGCCGAATATGGAGAGGCTTGCGGCAACAGCGATGCGCTTCACCGATGCCTATGCCGTGCCACTCTGTTCTCCGACCCGGGGGACCATTCTCAGCGGTCAGTATTCAGCCCGGCATGGGATAACGACCGCCTCTGGGCATCAGCCCGCCGGACCGGAAGGAGCCTCGCGCTACCCGGAGAAAGCCTCACCGGCGAGCCAATTCATTTATCCGACCAGCAAGAACTACCTCGATCCGTCGCTCGTCTCGATCGCCGAGGTTCTCAAGGAGGCAGGTTACCGGACGGGACATTTCGGGAAGTGGCACCTCGGTGTCGCGCCGGAACACCGTCCCGCGGCGCATGGCTTCGAGACGAGCTGGTTCTGTGTGCCGGATCCCGGACCCCCGAGCTACTTCTCTCCCTATGCCGTTCAAGCGGAGGGGAACCCCCGGGGAAAAAGCAAAGTGGGTACAATCACCGATGGGCCCGAGGGCGAGTACATCGTTGACCGGGTCACGGACGAGGCCTTGAAGTTCATCGACCCGCACAAAGGCGAACCTTTCTTCCTCAACCTTTGGCAGTATGGATTGCATGGCCCGTGGGGACACAAGGAGGAATACACTGCGGAATTCGCGAAGAAGACCGACCCGCGGGGATTTCAGAAGAATCCCATCATGGCGTCGATGATCAAAAGTGTCGATGAGAGTCTCGGGCGGATTCTCGACAAGCTCGAAGCGGACGGACTGGCGGAAAACACGCTCTTCATTTTTTCCTCCGACAATGGAGGGAACGTCCACAGCAACACGGCGGAGGATTTCGAAAAGTCGCCAATCAAACCGGGGCACCCGAAATATGAGTTCATGGAGGACTGGAAGAAGTGGGCGGGGGCCGAAGGTCCGACCAACAACGCTCCGCTGCGCGAGGGGAAAGGACGCATTTACGAAGGCGGTCAGAGGGTTCCGCTGATGATACGATGGCCGGGACATGTCGAGGCCGGAGTGACCAGTGAGGTGGTGGTCCATTCGGTGGATTTCTATCCGACGATTCTTGACGTGGCAGGATTGGAACCATCGGGCCAACAAGTTCTCGACGGGCTTTCACTGGTTCCGGTTCTGGAGCAAAAAGGAGAGCTCGATCGGGAGGCTGTCTTCACCTGGTTTCCACACCAGATTCCTGCTGTTTCGGTCAGGGCAGGGGATTGGAAACTAATCCGCCGCTGGGAGTCGCATCGGGAATATCCTGAATTGCGCGAACTCTACCATCTCAGGGAGGACCTCGGAGAGACAAACAACCTTGCCTCAAAGATGCCTGAGAAGGTTGCTGAACTGGATGCGCTCATTGACGGTTTTATTAAGAAGACGGGAGCCGTGGTTCCGATTCCCAATCCCGATTATCTGGAGCCCGTCGCGGCAATCAAGAAATCTCCCACGACGGGTCTGGTTCCGAAACAGTGTGAGGTAGCCGTCATTGACGGCGTGATGCGCGTCACGGCAACGGGAAAGCGGCCCTTTCTCGGGACGGCTCAGGCGAAGTTTGCGGGGCCCCTGACCGTGAAAATGCGCGTTCGATCGCCTCACGGAGGAAAAGGTAGCCTCGTGTGGAAAACAGAAGCTCAGGAGACCTTCCCTGAAGAGGGTCAGGTCATTGACTATACCCTGTCGGCTGCCGAAGACTGGCAGGACCTTGCTCTTGAATTGCCAGTCGACGGGACGCTGGGGACCTTGCGAATTTTTCTTCCGGCGGAGAAGGGGCCGGTCGATGTCGAGATGATTGAGATTTCGGCGGGTAAAGGAAAGGTGCGGCAATGGGCATTCTCTGAATAGCTCCGCTTGCCGTGTTCCGTATCCAGTCCACCTTAGGGCAGGATCTCAATGAGACACCCGATTGCCCCGGTCTTCGTCACGGCGGGATCGGTCCCGTTGAGAATCGCATCCAGGGCGTCGCGCAAGTATCGCTCGGTCACCTCACGGCGGCGCTCGCCGTAGTCCGCGTAGAGATTATCGATGCGCCCCCGGTAGATCACCTTTCCTGCGGAATCAGATACCGCCACTTCGGGAGTGGTGGTAACACCGGCCTTCTTCACCAGCGTGTGGTCGCGATCAATGACGGTGGCGGGCTTCAGCGAATATTCGGCGACGTGTTGACTGACCTCGACCTGCGTCACTTCCGGGTCGGGATAAACGAGTTGAATCTCGATGCCCTTCTCTGAATAGTCATTCCAGATCCTATTGATCTCGGGGGCATAACTGTTTGCGATCGGGCAGTCTGTCGCAATAAAAATCGAAACGACGGCGACGGGTTTCTTCTCCGGTTCCGTCGCAGGCAACCGGGAAGCCAAAAGAAGGAAAGCAAGAAGGAATGCCGGTCTCATGCCTCACGATTGGCTTTCATACTCTCAAGCCAGTCCTTGAGGGATTCGATCTCCGAGGGATTGAGGGTCTTATCTTCATCCTCGTCGAGTCTCAGGAGCAAGGCGGTCCGCATCCGCTGGGGAAGTTCGGATTCCTGCAGGCTGCCATCGCCGTTTTTGTCCAGATTTTTCACGATGGAGGGAAGGCGTTCGAGGACTCCGGTGCTGCTGAGTTCCTTGCCTAGCTGGGCGAAAATCTTGACGCGCTGGGCCTTGTTCGAGAGATTGAGGCGCTGATCGTCAGCGGCATCGAGGGCCACGCCGACGAGGGTGATACTGCCCATCTCATCCGTCGATTCACGGCCCCACTTTACCCTGACGGGCGGGTTGTGCGGGTTTTCCGGATTGTCGGTGGAGTTGTCATAGCTGATGACCGCCTCAACGACGGTGCCAGCGCGGAGGACGACAGGTTCGGCGAAAAAGTAGGTGTCCTGCCAGTCGAGATCCCAGTCGGGAATGTCGAGGAGTATCTGAGTGCTTCCGTCAGGATGAGTGGCAGTCATTCTCATCGTCTCACAGAGGTAGTGGGCATGCCCGCTCACGGAGAAAGCTTCGACGTCGACGGGTAGTTTGTAGGAGTCTTTGATTGTAAAATTCTTTTCGCCAGCCGGTATGTCGATGCCGGCGCTGCGACCGAAGCCGGGTGGAATCTGCAGTTCCTCCAGCTTGCGGGACGGGGGGGTATCGGTCAGGTAGATGCCGACGGTCGTTTGCTCGAGTTCCGGTTTTCCTGAGGGGTGAAAGTGGGTGGAAAGGACAAGGTCGGATCCTTTCGGAAGCGGCCTCGCGAGATCTCCCGGAAGTTTGCGCGGACTCACTCCCGGAACATAGCCGCCCAGGGCGCCGCTCTGACGGAATGACATGCCGTTGAAGCCCGGTTTGCCGTCCTTGCCGTCGAGTTTCCGCGCGGTTCCGCTGTCATCGAGAAAGTAGAGTGAATGATGCACGACGCTGCGGGCCGAGGGGCGGAGTTCGATCGCTTTTACCCATTTGTCTTCCGGTAGATCGAGCGGCAGGACAAAGTTCCGGTAGATATCAGGGCCTTCGGCGGGAACTTCGTAGGGAGCGGCCATTTTCACCACCAGATCGGGTTCGCCCAATTGCCATCCGGGGGTGAAGGTCGGTAATGCGGGGGCGTCAGCCGGATCGCCCTCGGGTTTTCCGGCTTCGATCCAGCGGGAGATCAGCGAGATTTGTTCCGGTTCGAGACGACGCACATCAAGGAATTTTGTGACCTCGGTATTGGCATGCCAGGGCGGCATGTAGCGATCACTGACGACCCGGTCGATGGTGCGTGCTTTCCGTGAAACCTCTTCGTAGTTGGTGAGGGGAAAGGGGGCGCTCTCTCCGTCACGATGGCAGCTCGTGCAGTTTTGGTAGACGATGGGAGCGATGTCGCGGTGATAGGTGACCGCAACTTGGTCAGCAGCGCTGAGCAGAGGAACGAACAGGAGGAGGGAAGTGATACTCTTCATGGGGGCAACGCTGAAAAAGACGAGGGACTGCGGGAGCCGGTTACGCAATGCCGCAGATTTTGAAAAAGCATTTCATGGAATCGCTTCCACTGCGCTATACAGTAGGGGAAAATCCATGAGATCGCTCCTTCTTCATTTGATATCCGTCATTTTCCTGGCGGGTCTTCTCTCCGTCGCCCGTTCCCAGGACGCAGTCCCTCCCGTCATTGAAATGGGAGCAAGAGGCGTCTCCAACTTCATCGCCCGTCTCGAGAAGGAGCAGAAGGCTCACGTTGCTTTTCTGGGTGGATCGATCACACAGAATCAAACGGGTCATACAAAAATGGTGCCGGACTGGCTGAGAGAACAGTGGCCGAATGTTGAATTCACCTTCACCAATGCGGGACTCAGTTCGACCTGCTCCACGACGGGGGCCTTCCGGCTGAATCGTGATGTGCTCTCAAAGGGACAGGTTGATCTGCTCATCGTCGAGTTCGCCGTGAATGATGATCAGGATGCCATGCATGACGCGCAGACAGCGACCCGGGGACTGGAGGGTATCATCCGGCAGTATTTTGAAGCAAATCCAACGGGGGATGTTATCTCGGTGCAGTTTGTGAATCCCGGCATCCTCGCGAGAGCACAGCGAGGAGAGGAAGCGGTCAGCGTCTCCTCACACAAAGCGGTGGCCCGTCATTACCAAATTCCGAGTGTCGATGTGGGGCTTGCCCTCGCTCGCGAGATTACGGCCGGGAGAATGACTTGGGAAAACGACTATAAGGACACCCATCCGAATCCGGCAGGGTACCAATTTGCTTCGAATCTGATCACCAAAGTGATCGATGACACCGTGTCCGGTGAGACTCCGCAGACGGTCGTCCTGCCTGAGCCGATTGATTCCCTCTCGTACGCGGGTGCGACGATGGTGGATCCGCAGGCATTGAGTTGGCTTGGCGGATGGAAATTCGGGCCGGTCTCAAAAGAACTGCTGCCGCTTGGCAATATCCGCGGAGACTACACGGCGTTCAAGACATTGCGTTCGGACGGGGCAGGGGATTACCTCTACCATACGTTCTCCGGCACGATGCTCGGAGCCTTTGTCCTCGCGGGTCCCGACGCCGGAATGCTTGAGGTCAGTATTGATGGAGGGGAATGGAAACGGGTCGATCTCTATCATCAGCACAGCAAAGGCCTCAACTACCCGCGCAGTGTCGTCCTCGCCGATAGGTTAACCAAGTCATTTCACACCGCCGCCATTCGTGTCGCGGAGGAGCGCAATCCTGAGAGCAAGGGGAACACGGCGACGATCTTGTATTTCGAGGTGAATGAGTGACGGCGGAGCCTTCGTTGATATCCCGGGAAAAGTCGGGACGCGGTTCATTGATGAGTCCCTAACGGTTGACGGGTCGTCTTCCCCGTCTCAAGACAGATCCGCATCTCGACGAGGGCGAAACGGGCGAGCACATCCACCCGTTTTGCAAGATGGTAGGCGATTCCGGAAGGGTTTAAGCAGCGCTTCCACAGCTGCGAAAGGTAATTTTGTATTGAGATCCTGAACCCTGACCTCTAGTTTTTCGCGCGATGGTGTTCAGTTCCCCGATTTTTTTGTTCCTGTTTCTTCCCGTCGTTCTGACGGGCTATTTTCTGCTGCCGGGACTGCGACTCAAAAACCTCTGGTTACTAGGGTTCAGCGTGCTTTTTTATGCCTGGGGTGAACCGGTCTTTATCTTCCTGGCGCTGATATCGACGTTGATAAACTACTATCTTGGCCGGTGGGTGGACCGGACTGAGGATCCAGCGCGCCGAAAGTTTGCCGTGGGTCTGGCGGTGGCATTGAACATCGGCCTGCTGGCCGTTTTTAAGTACACCAATTTCGTCGCAGACAGCCTCAGTGCTCTGCTGGCCAGGTTCGAATTCGATCCGCCGGCCATGCCTCGTATCCTTCTACCGATCGGAATTTCATTCTTCACCTTCCACGCGCTGTCCTACGTCATCGACATTTACCGTCGAAAATGGCCGTCCGCCAGGAGCCCGGCTGATGTGGCGCTCTATATCTTTTTCTTCCCCCAACTCATCGCGGGCCCGATTTTGCGGTGGAACGCCATTGCTCCGCAACTGGCGAACCGGGGTGTGACAGCGCTCGATTTTGCGGAAGGCATTCGCCGCTTCGTTGGCGGGCTGGTCAAGAAAATGGTCATCGCTAATGTTGTCGCACTCCCGGCGGATCAAATCTTCGCGCTGCCGGGCAACGAACTGACCCCGGCGCTGGCTTGGTTTGGGGCGCTCTGCTATGCGCTTCAGATCTACTTCGACTTTTCCGGTTACTCGGACATGGCGGTGGGACTGGGGAAGATGTTTGGTTTCAAGTTTCTGGAGAATTTTAATTTTCCCTACATCGCCCAGTCTATTCAGGACTTCTGGCGGCGCTGGC
Source organism: Akkermansiaceae bacterium UBA2381 (assembly GCA_002344215.1). Lineage (GTDB taxonomy): Bacteria > Verrucomicrobiota > Verrucomicrobiia > Verrucomicrobiales > DEV007 > Arctic95D-9. The sequence continues at coordinate 7,656 of DDSV01000058.1, read as the reverse complement.
ACATTTCGCTGTCCACCTGGTTTCGCGACTACCTCTACATTCCACTGGGAGGGAATCGTTGTTCGGAAGGGCGCAACTATTTGAATCTGGTGACGGTGTTTTTCTTGTGCGGTTTGTGGCATGGTGCCAGTTGGACATTTGTTGTCTGGGGGTTGTATCACGGGATTTTTCTTGTGTTGGAAAGAACCCGTTTTGGCCGGTTCATGGAATGGCTGCCTCGTCCCTTCCGGCACCTTTATGCGCTGTTGGTGGTGGTAATCGGCTGGGTGTTGTTCCGCGCGGAGACGTTTCCGCAGGCGGTGGCCTTTCTTTCGGCGATGGTTGGATGCGGGGCGCATGACGCCGCCCAACCGGTGGACCGCTTCATGAGCAATCAATTGCTCTGGGCCATCAGCCTTGGGATAGTTTTTGCGACGCCGATCTGGACCTGCTTTCGGATCTGGCTGGAAGAGTCGGCGCCGCAGTGGTTGTTGACGGCCAGCCTGATCCTGGAGGTGGTCTTGCTCGTGGCTTTGATGCTGGTGGCAGCGGCTTGGCTCGCCGGGGACACTTACAACCCTTTCATTTACTACCGATTCTAAATGACAATGTTAAAGTTTCCCACAGCCGATCGAGTCCGACAAAGCATGGCGGTAGTAATGATCGTTTGCTTTCTTGGGTTGATCTGGCTGCCGACGGCGGATCATTTCTTCGGCCTGGATCATGCGCAAAAACCCAACGAAAACCGCCCGCTCGTGGGGTTTCCCGAATTCACTCCCTCCCGGGAAGGTGTCCGTGCTTTCCCGGCCGGGGTAGAGGCATATTTCCGGGATCACTTTGGTTTTCGGAACCGGCTCATTCGCCTGGAACGCAAATTGAAAGATGAATGGTTCCATGAGTTGATCATGCCCGATGTCCTGATCGGCCGTGAGGGTTGGCTCTTTTTTTCCGGCGATTACATGGTTGAACATTTCCAGGGGCTGAAGCTGTTGAGCGACGAGGATTTGGCGAACTGGCAGGCGTTGCTCGAAAAGCGCCGTGACTGGCTGGCCCGGCGCGGCATCAAATACGTTTTTTCCATCCCGCCTGACAAACACTCAATCTACCCGGAAGAGTTGCCTGAATGGCTTTCCGGTTTGCAGGCCACCAATAAGCTCGATCAATTTGTCGCGCACATGAGAGCCCATTCCACCGTGGAGGTTCTCGACCTGAGGCCCGCAATTCTCGAAGCAAAAAATACCAATAAAACCTACCTGCGCTTGGACACCCACTGGAACACCTATGGGGGTTTTGTTGCCTATCAAGCCCTTGTAAAGACCCTCGGTCAGCAACTGCCCGGTCTAACGCCGCCCCTGGAGTTGGCTGACTTCGATGTCAGCCCGGTGCCACTTGCCGGAGGCGACCTCTCCAGAATGCTTTCAGAGCAGGCGACGTCCATCGAGCCCTACGCTTTCGTTTTTACCCCCCGCAGCCCGCGCACCAAACTCAACCTCATGGAGGTCTCGAATCGTTTTCCGAAAAAATGGGATCCCTTGACAGGACCCATTGCCAGTTTTTACGATGGCGCCCGAGGCAAGGCCATGGTCTTCCGGGATTCCTTTGCCGGAAGCTGGGTCGAGTTCCTCGGTTATCATTTCAACGAAGTGATCTACCTCTGGCAGCATGAATGGAATGCGGAGTTCATTGAACGGGAAAAACCGCTGGTGGTGATTGACGAAATGCTCGAGCGCTTTTTCTGCAGTTCAGATCCAGTGAAGCTGATGAAGAAGGACGCGCTGCCTTAGCCGGGGGACTTGACTGGCCTTTGGCGGACCCCATGCCGTTCTTTATTCGGTCGCGGGTGACCGAATCGATGTCCTTGCGGTGATACATCATGGGCACAGGCCCGGAATATTGGAGACCGCGTCCTGGATGAGTCCGGAGACAATTACGCCAGAAACGTCGCCCGTCTCTTCCTCACCGCTGTCGCGAGATCGTTCACCATTTCCACGGTCGTTTCCCATCCGACACAGGAATCGGTGACGCTGACCCCGTATTCCAGTTTCGAGAGATCGGAATCGATCTTCTGAGCCCCTTCCTTGAGGTGGCTCTCGATCATGACCGCGCGGATCGACGAATCGCCACCGGCGATCTGTGCCCCGAGTTCGGCACAGACTTTGGGTTGATTTCGATAGTCCTTTTCGCTGTTGGCGTGGCTGCAGTCGACCATGATGGCCGGTTCGAGCCCTTTTGCCTCGAGGGCCTTACGGACCTCACGGATGCTCTCATGATCGTAGTTGGTTCCTGTGACACTGCCGCCGCGAAGAATGATGTGGCAGGTCTCGTTCCCCCGGGTGGCAATGATGGCACTGTCCCCGGCTTTGGTTACCGAGAGAAAACGGTGCGGCTTTTCAGCCGCCTGGATCGCATCAATCGCGATCTGGAAGTTGCCGCTCGTTCCGTTCTTGAATCCGACCGGCATGCTGAGCCCCGAGGCGAGTTCGCGGTGAAGCTGGCACTCGGTGGTGCGGGCTCCGATCGCGCCCCAGCTGATGAGGTCGGCGTAAAACTGGGGACTGATGGTATCGAGAAACTCCGTCCCGGCGGCGATTCCCTTTTCGGCGATCTGAAGGAGGAGTTTTCGTGCGATGGCGAGGCCTTCGTTGATGTCGTAGGACTCGTCGAGGTGCGGATCGTTGATGAGTCCCTTCCAGCCGACCGTTGTCCTCGGCTTTTCAAAATAGACACGCATGACGACGAGGACGTCCTCCGCTACCTCCTCTTTTAGTTTCACAAGGTGGTCGGCGTACTCGAGAGCGGCCTTCGGATCGTGGATGGAGCAGGGGCCGACGATGGCAATAACGCGATCATCCTTGCCTGCAAGAATCGCGGCCACTTCCTCGCGAGCCTTCGCGACGGTGCTCTCCGCGTCCGGAGAGACAGGGAGTTCCTCCATCAGAATGACGGGTGGAATCAGCTGCCGGGTGCTTTGAATGCGGAGGTCGTCGAGAGGGATAGACATGGGGCGGGGAATAAGCATCGGAAAGCAAGCTCATGAAAGGGGAAATTCGGCCTTTTTTGGCCCTCATTCGTAGCCCCCGGTCACCGGAGTGACACCTTTCGGAATTGAGGAACGGCGATTATTCCCTTAGCCTTTCATCGTCATGAGCAAGCGCGCCCATCTTCGCAAGGACCCGAGAGACTTTACCGGAGGCGGAATATTCGGACTGCCGAAGACGGGAGGGACCACGGGTGACCGGCTTATCGACGAACGAATCAAGGGCCTTGTCGATGACTGGTGCTGTGGGGAGACCAGCGGACTGGTTCAGGAGCTCATTGTCACGGCATTAAAAATGGGGCGTGATTGTCTCCCTGTCGGAGACATGAAACTCTACAGCAGGGCCCAGAAGGAGATGCGGCGTTCCAGTCTCGTTTTCGGACCCTTCGACGACGAGAGGAAAATCTCCATCTTTGGTAGCGCCAGAACCAAACCGGACGAACCGGAATTCAAGGCAGCGGTAGCCTTTGCGAAGAAGATGCGGGAGGCGGGCTTCATGACGATCACCGGGGCCGGACCGGGAATCATGGAAGCGGCGCAGGAGGGAGCGGGCCGCGATGGCAGCTTTGGTCTGAATATTAAACTTCCCTTCGAGCAGGGCGCCAATCCCCACATCGACGGCGATGAGAAACTCATCAACTTCAACTACTTCTTCACCCGCAAGCTCGCTTTCATGAAAGAGAGCGACGCGATTGCCGCGTTTCCCGGTGGCTTTGGCACCATGGATGAGTTGTTCGAGGTCCTGACCTTGATTCAAACGGGCAAGGCCCAGGTCGTGCCCATTGTTCTCATCGACGCCCGGGGCGGAACCTACTGGAAGACGTGGTTCCGTTTTGTGCAGGATCATCTTTTCCGTCTCGGTCTGATCTCCGATGATGATTTTCATCTCTTCAAAGTGACGGATGATCTGGATGCAGCCGTCGAGGAAGTCACCGGGTTCTACCGGAATTTTCACAGCTATCGGTATGTCGGGAAGCGTCTCGTGATGCGCCTGCAGAATCCTGTGACTCCGGACCTGCTGGGCAAACTAAATGCTGACTTTGCAGACCTCATCGAAGAGGGCGCTTTCCATCCGTGTGAGGCGCTGCCGGAGGAATCTGATGAACCCCATTTGAAAGATCTCCCACGGCTCATCTGCACAAAAAAACGCGGACTTTCGGGGCGTTTCCGGCAGATGATCGATTGCGTGAACGCTTCCTAGGCGGAAACTCTTTCCTCAATCATGCCGGATCTTTTCCACGAGAAGCAACTGCGCAACGAGGGCTATGGCCTCGTTGCCGGGATTGACGAAGCAGGGCGAGGACCCCTTGCCGGTCCAGTGACCGCAGGGGCAGTTATCCTTCCGGAAGATTATACCCATCGTGTGTTAAATGACTCCAAGCAATTGAGCGAGAAGGCGCGAGAGCAATTGTATGAGGAAATCACCTGTGATGAACGGATTCGCTGGTCCTCGGTTTCGATTGAGCCGGAGGTGATCGATAGGATCAATATTCTGCAGGCAACATGGAGGGCGATGGCTGCGGCTTTTGAGAAGCTGATTCCCCAGCCGGAAGTTGCGCTGATCGACGGCAGGCCGGTGCGCGGTTTCCCGGGTGAGCATCGCGCCCTCGTGAAGGGGGATTCACTCAGCCTCTCGATTGCGGCAGCCAGCATCATCGCCAAGGTCGAAAGGGACAGGTTGATGCTGACTTACGCCGATCAATATCCCGAGTATGGCTTCGACCGGCACAAGGGCTATGGTACGGCCCAACATCTGGCGGCCCTTAAGCGGCATGGTCCCTGTCCCATCCATCGCCGCAGCTTTGCTCCGGTGGCACAGGCGGAGCTCGAACGGTCGTGAGAATGTTCTACCAGGCCTACTTTCGCTTCGTCGATTCCGAATTGGATCGGGTCGTTGATTTACCTGACCGCGAAACAATGACATCCGGCGAATGGAATGTCTTTGTCGGAACTACCGGCGAACGGCTTGCCGGGAAACAACTCTGGAGAACAGGGCGCAAGGTGTTGTATCGAAATTTCAAACCCAGGGAAGGCGGGGAGGTGGATCTTGTCTATCGGGACGGCGAAGTGCTTGTATTCGGAGAGGTGAAGACAAGGACGCGCGGCGAGTTCGGTGAACCCGCCCGGGCGGTGGATCGCGAGAAACAACGTCTCGTTATCCGCGGGGCCAACGCCTGGCTGCGGGAACTGAACTTTCCGGATCTCCTTTTCAGATTCGATGTGATCGAAGTGCTTCTGCTGCCGGGCACCATTCCTCAGATCCGAATCAACGAGGGAGCATTCACGACTCCCCAAGTGGGGCTGGGGATGTGAGGGATAGTCTAGCGAAGGACATTGTAGAGTCCCCCCATCTGTGTAATCCAAGTCAATCTGTGTCCATCCGTGTTAAATCAACTCAACACAGATTGACACAGATTCGCTCCGCTCCCACGGATTGGCACAGATAAGAAAGAAAGGAGAATACCTTTGTTGTCCTGGCAATCCCTCACGCCGCACTCCGCGCCGCAGCCTTCGCCGCATCGTGGTCGAAGAATGACTCCATACGATGATTGAGGTCGTCGTAGAACGTCTCTGCAAAACGCTCGAGACGCTTTGTCCGATTCCTGGTGCGCTCGTTCTTCTCGTCCACGAGACGGGCCTTTTCGGTCTCAATACGCTCTTCGAAGGCGGTTTCGAGATCGATCAGGTTCTCCATGAAAGCCTTCGCAGCCCTTGAGCTGTCGATTCCCTCAATGAGAGCCTTTTCCAGCGGCTTGTTCTGGGTGAGGTGCAAGAGGCGACCGTCAGAGAGATCGTCCATGTATTTGTTGTAACTCTTCATCCAGGCCTGACGCTCGCGGGCATAGCGGACTTCCTCCCTGTCAACGAGAGCATCGTAGGGTCCGGGCTGGGAGAAGAACTTCACGACCAGAGGAATCGTGTCGATCAGCATGAAAAGCCCGGCGAGAACAAAATAGGCGATGAGGGCGAATTTGCCGCCTTCAGTGCCCTGATCGAAGAGGCTGTGTAGCGCGAGAGTCTGGGTGAGAATGTCGCGGCGGGGTTCAGCGGCGATGGCGGCGATGCGCTCCTGCTCCTGCTCTCCGATGGCGGCGAGTTCGCCCTGGAGGCGTCCGAGTTCGGCCAAGCGGGTGTCAATCTGGGCGGTGATGGTTGAGCGTATCGTGTTCTGCTGTTCGACAAACTGCTCGGCCTGGGACTGCTGCACCTGACGCTTGAGGCCGGCGATGCGATCACGCTCCTCCTTGACCCGTTCCGCCTTTGCAGCGGCGAGTCCGATGAACTCACCCTGAATTCCGTCTTCGATCTCCTTGACCTGTGCCGCCAGATCATTGCGCTGCTGCGTCAGGTAGGCGAGCATCTCACCCATACGCTTCGCTTCGTCGCGGCGCCAGGCGAGCTGGTCGGACTGGATGCTCTTGGCGCGAGGGCCAAGGCCAACGATGCCGCTGCGCTGACCGTTGACTTCACGCTCAAAATCCTTCTGCCAGGTGTCGAGTTCGGTTTGCAGGGTCGCGTATTTGGCCTGCAGGTCGGCAAATTCGGCGTCGACGGCTTCGATTTTCGTCACGGAGGACGCGGTATCGGCAGCAATCCGCGCGGTCATTTGAGCGCGCAGTTCTTCGTCCAGTTCCGCGAGCGGATCAGCGAGGCCGGCAGTGGCGTCTTCCACAAGGAACTCCGCCGAAAAGGTTTTCTCGAAGTTGGTCCGCTGCTCGGCAATTTGCGTTTCAAGATCGCTCACCTTGGTTTCCACGGTGGCTTTTTCCTGATTGGCGGCGACCCGGACAGCCTCGATTTCCGTCTGTCTGTCTTCTTCGACAACGCTGGTGATCGTGTCATTAAAAAGCAGCAAGGTCAGAGGGTGCGAGATCGTGACGCCCATGAGCGCTGCGACAACAATACGGAGAAAGAACTGGCTGACTTTGCGGTGCAACTTCTGGTAGGAGCGATAGATCGAGAGAAGCGCCCGGTCTATTGTCATGATGATTAGTCCCCACGCGAAAGCAATGGGAACGATGACTTTCCAGTTGTCGGTGAGCGTGGACAGCGCATAGCCGCAGGCAATGAAGGCGAAGACCGTCGGGACGAGAACAGTGGCACCGAAGGCTACATACTTCCGCTGCTCCCACCCTGGGCACTGCTCCAGGGTGTCGGCTCCGGCTCCGGAGAGCCAGAAGAAGAAGTGTTTGATCGGATGGGCGAGGGGAGAACTCGGAGGTGTCGGATACGAGATATTCATGAGGCAAGTTTACGTGGGTGGTTAAAAAACGACCCGCCGTCCGAACGTCGGAAAACAGGCCCAAGAGATGGATCTCGCTAAAACACTTAAGAAACCTTGACAATATGTAAATACTTATTTTCAGAATTTACGTAGCTCATTCGAGTACCCCGGTTTGGCGGCCTGACAGGCGGGAAAGGAGAGCGGGCATTGCCTCGCGTTGCTCGCCCTTCGGGCAGCCCTTGGCTGGCTATCTCCGCTTCGCTCCGGTTCCTGCTCGCATCGCGGGGCTTGCAGAGAGCCGGGGGACTCAAAAGGCGGACAGAAGTGTCCGCGCTCCTTTTGCATTTCGGTTCGGCCCATCCGGCCGTGGCGGTTCAGGTCCCGGCCTCCGAAGAACTCACGTTCTTCGCTACTT
>DDSV01000016.1 GCA_002344215.1 Akkermansiaceae bacterium UBA2381 | reverse complement strand
CATCGCCAATTTTCTTGAGCTAACGTCGAAATCTAGCCGATCCGCATCGGGAAACGCCAGATCGAAACACGGTTGAAGATGAATATCATATGAAGCTTTCGACACAAGTCGGGTGTGGATTGGCTACGATGGCTTGTTCGCAATCGACTTTGAGGACGGGGACGTCAGCTCGCGAACTTTCCGTGCGATCGCTTCGTCACGCAAATACTGGAAGAACAAAATTAGCTCCGAGGGCGCATTGTTCCCGTTCAATGAGATGACCAGATTATCGATCACTCTCTTCCTTTCGGTGGAATCGAGACGTGCGATTGAATAGACCGTTTCTCTTACGGTTTCATCGGCGGTAGCAACGTGAACGTAGGCGATGAAATCTTCGTTCGCAGCCACGGTAGAAAGATCAGTTTTGGGCTCCGGCATCTGGGCCGCATTCCACCCAGGAATACACTTCGCGCACACACAGCTGTCATCGTCGATTCCCTTAGCATTCCCAAGGATTACTTCCTTCTTTTTCACCTTGGCACCACACTCGACGCAGTTAAGTATTGTCGGGGCTCCCTCTCCAAATCGGAACAGTTGGAACTTTGCCATTCAACTCCTCTCTCTAATGTGAACGTTCAAGAGGTGGCAGGCGAAGCCTTGCCACCCTCGCCGTGTTCGGTCCGGTTTTGGGTGGTATCACTCATTGCGCAACGAAACGGAAAAGTCGTGGAGAATCACCGTCGAACGCAGGTCTTCAATGCTGGGTGTGGCATTCGGGATTTCGTCGTCGAATAAAGACTGAAGAACCCGAAGCTGTTCCTCCGAAGGATCAACGTCACCTCGATCTTCAAACCACTGGGGTTTCAGCCCGCCGGTCGATGGATCAACTGAATATGGCGGGTTGAGGAATCGGTACGCCTTTCGGGAGATCCAACTTGATTCCTCGATGCAACGATAGGCTCCCCGAGCGTATTGTTGAAACGTCTTGCGGCCTTTGACAGATTGGTTGGCGTCACGATAAAACGAGAAAAGAACCGGGAACATCCCCATGCATTCTCGGTAGGTGGCGTAGTCCGATCCGAGTCGCGCACCAAATCCTGCTCCAATGGAAACCAAAACCATTGTAATAAGAGTGATGCCTTTTCTGTTCATTGCGATTCTTTTGACCGAACGTAAAGAGCACTCTGCCCTGACGGAGAGCGCTGGTGGATTGTGGAGAAAACTTGTGGATTAGGGAAGTCATTTCGACTCGGCGCGGTCAGGGCTTGAGTGCCTCGTCTTGTTCGCTGCCGGGTTTGCCAATGATCGCCAGATAACGTGGTGGTTTGCAGGATCAAGGATGTGAGGCTTCGCTAAATCAAGCCATGGAAGAATTGTGCCATGGCGAGCTATCTCAGCACCAAAATCAGTGCTCATGAACGCTTCATCGGGAGATACGCCGGCGCGTCCTATGTCGAGCCGATCAGCATCCCAGCATGTTCCAATGGTGGGATCGTCATGGTGATGTCCTTCGGTGTGCCAAGTGCAGGCGTAATGGAGAAGGTCGAACTCTTCATCTGACACCTCAAAAAGTGTTCCTCGTAGTTCACGGGCAAGTTCCGCGCCGCGTTCCCCGTGGCCAGTATCAGTCCAATCGTTGATTCGGCGACTGTCATGAAAGAGGGCAAAAAGTCTGACGACTGTGATGTTTGCTCCAGTACGAGTCGCCAAAACACAGGCGTTCCTCTCGACCCGAAGCCAATGGTCTCGTCCATGGATCGAGTATTCCTCTCGGTTGTGTGGAAGTCCAAGGACCGTGCCCCACAGCTTATCGTAGTCAAAATCGCAGGACATTTTTTCAGCGAACGTATTAGAGCACTCCGCCCTGACGGAGAGCGCGGGTTGATTGTGAATAGAACTCGTGAATCAGAAAAGACATTTTAACTGGATGCGGTCAGGGCTTGAGTGTCTCGGGTTGTTCGGCCTTGATTGGTAGCACCCAGGATGGGGTAAAGCTGGCGTCTACCTCAAAACTGTAACGGCCATTGGCTCTGAGATAGAAACGTCGCTCTCCTGATGCGTAGAAGTAGTGCTCGTATTTAGTGAGCGGAGAAAAATCAGATACATCCGCGAGTTCATTGTGCTGTGCAAATGCGCTTAACTCCTCGAGGCTATTCGGGTTTGTTCCGTAGACCCCGAAGTATCTCTCCAACTCATACGCCAATGGCCAAATCAGTTGCACTAGCGGCTCAGCTTCTCGGTAGTCTCTGGATCTATAGTGGACCCAAACCAGGACACAAGAAAACAGAATTAGGACAAGGGATAGTGCTATTGCAGCCTGTTTCATTGTTCTTTGCCGAACGTCGAGCGCTGGCGACCCGCTACCGGAAGCGCCACGCCCCAACGGGGTTAAAGGTTCGAATCAGGGGGCTCATTTCGACTCGGAACGTGTAGCGGGTTGTCCAGCCGCGTTTTGTTGTGCCGCGCGTGTTCGATTGCGATCAACAGTCCAGTGACGCCACCGACTACGAAAAAAGCCCCAACGATCGGTGTCAGGAGAAAACGTATTACGATACCAACCGATTCCAATCCGTAAAATGGCGTGGCGACAATCATCAAGACACCGATCCCTGAAAATGCGCCGATTGCAGCACCGAAAGGCGGGGTGGGTTCGAGGTTATACTTCGTGATGATCCTGCAAGCTAAATGCCCAATTGGAAAGCCAACCCCGAATGTGACAAGAAACGAGTAGAAGCCCAAAAGAAACACATCTAGAAGACCGGGGAACTCGTTGGGCTTAGAGACTAGTCCTCCAATTACGAGGGTTAGGAAGCCTGCAAGCCATCCGACGAAGCAGCTCCGGAATACTGTCTCTATGGAAAGCATCTTTTTCTGGCACAACGTCAAGGCGACTCACGGCAGTAAGCTGTTGAGTCCGCCGCCTAGTTAGCGTTTCATTGCGGGTGCAGAAGCTGGTGCATATACGTGTAAAACTCCTGCATTGTTGATTTCGTCGAATCAAACCTTGTACTAGCTGAAACTGTATCGCCCTTTTCAGGCGTCACAGTGAGTAACATTTCTGTGTATTCTCCCTTCCCCTCTTCCGTGAGTGCGATCCTATGAAGTTTCGCAACTCGCCGCCTTATTATCTCAGCCTCCTCCTTTGAGAGAAAGAGTTTCGCTACCGGAAGGCCGCCAGCATCGGACGAAAGTAGTACTCTATCGTCGTCCGGCAATTTCTGCAAAAGAATGGACTCGTTCTGAGAGTAATAATCCCCGTGCCATGACCCAGTTCCAAAACTGAGACTTTTCCATTTCATTTGTTCAAACTGTTCTATTCGCCAAATCTCCACTTCTTCGACATCTCGGGAGTGGACAGGAATGAGCTGAGCGATAAAAATTATTCCGATAGCGATGGGGCGTTTCATTTCAAAGCTAACGTTGAGGCATGGCAGCCCGATCCGGGAGCGCGGCCTCGATGGCAGAATAGAGTTTCGAATCAGGGAAGTCAATCAACTCACAACGGGATCGGGCTTGTCCATCGCCGGCTTGTTAGCCGCTTGGGTGGGTGCCCCAGGAGTAGAATTCGTGATGCACCACCTTCGGCGGCTCGTCAGTAATGGCGAAGTCCCAGATCAGCCCCTCCTCTTCAAGAGTGCATCTCAAATACGTCTTGCCGACGAGAGGCAGGTAATCGTTCTTGCGTTCCGCAAGCCGTTCGCTCCATTCCGGTCCACGGGCTCCGAGTCTGATTTGCTCGTCGAGGAAGTCGATGTAGCTTTGGTCGAACTCGTTCCATTCGACGCTTCGAATCTCGTCTGCGCGATCCCGCACATCCTCCGGGAGGTCTGGGCAGTTCCGAATAGCCTGCCGGCATATTTCGCTGGCTTCCATTTCTTCGGCTAACGTTTGAGCGGTGGCGGCGGCGCGTGGGAAGCGAGGAATCAACAGCAGCGTTATCGCCGCTTGCCACCCGCGACTTGTTCGCCGCCGTTTTTGGGATCTGTGAGGGAGGGCGAAGCCTGCTTCTCAGCGCTCATCATAATGTAACCGGAAGCCACCATTATTAGCGATCCGAGGAGAGGTAGGAGTTTGAGCCATGTCGGGAATAGAATGAAGGTAAGGAGCTTCGTCCCCTGGACATCTTGAGGCCCCGCCAAGATTGAGACCAGGAAAAGCAATGCGCTAATGCATCCGACCCAGAATGCCAGTGGCCCTAAATTCAGAATACGCGGAATTTCTGCCATCATATTTTGGGCGAACGTTTGAGCGATGTCACTGCCTGCCGACAGCGCGCTCCAACTTTAGGGTTGAGGTTTCGTCATTCATTCAGCTTTCGACTCCCTGCGGGCAGGCAGTTGACCATCCGCGCCTTGTTCGCTCACTGTCGTTCCAGTCAGGCGTGAGTGGGTGACAACACGCCTTCGCAAAAATATAAAAGCAAAGCTAGCAGCAAGGACGAGAATAGCCACCCCAAGGGCCGTCGACATGTAGCTGGACCATTCCGGGTATTTTATGCCACCCGTCTTGTCCGCAAGCCCAATCCCGAGTGTCTCAAAATACCAAAGGAACTGTGCAACAGCGAAGACTAGGGCAACGCCGAGAATCGTTGAAATCCGTTCTCGGCGAAATCGTAATCCGATTACCAGCAGACCCAGGACTATAGGGGCACCACCCATGCTGAACCAAAACAGGGCTTGTGCTTTAGTTTCTTCCATGGGTTTCTTTCGAGCGAACGTCGAGGCGACTCACGGCGGAACGCCGTTGAGTCCGCCGCCTAGTTAGCCTCTCTCTTCATCTTTGCGCAAATCACCATCGCAGATTTCAGATTGAAGCGCATTCTCAAACTGCGAGGCGGACGCCGCGTCTACAACCACAAAAAAATCGCCCACATGCTCTCGGTCGTCGGCATCCCAATCTGTTCGAACTCGTAACGTCCAGACGCCATCTTCGGATTCAGCGCGCAAGTAGACCGAATCGTCCTTCGGTGTCTTCTCAAAAAACGATCGGGGGGTCGAGGCTACGGAGAAAAGATAAGTAAGAGGCTTCCGACCCTTCGCGAACTCAAGACCGTCGTGATCGAGCCAGTCTTCCACCAATTTCACTTTCTGAGGTTCCACCGAAAGCGACTGCAATGCGGTGAGGACGTTCAGGAAGAGTGGCTGTAGACGCGTCAGCGGAAGTTCCGGTGTCCGATAAAGGAGGGAACTCTTCGGTATGCGCTCGATGTATTCAGAGACCATCGGTTTTCTGGCTAACGATCAAGAGGTGGCAGGCGAA
>DDSV01000009.1:153964-162921 GCA_002344215.1 Akkermansiaceae bacterium UBA2381 | reverse complement strand
CCATCCTCATCACCGACCACAACGCCCGTCAGACACTGGAGCTGGTTGATCGGGCCTATCTTATTTATGAGGGAAGAGTTCTGCGTGAGGGAACCCGCGACTTCCTGATCAATGATCCAGTCAGCCGGGAGCTGTATCTCGGCGACCGCTTCACGATGTGAGAACACGTCTTCCCATGCTTCAGCAGTCTCCCTCCCCGTGCCTCAGCGGCATGGGATTTCCGGGACTCAACGAAGATTAAACAATGACAATGCAAGCTTGTCAAAAACCCTCAAGATCTGGTACTCTTCCAGCTCAGTCAGTAACATCCTGACCAAAAACAAAACAACCATAGTTATGCAAGTCACCAACGTTAATTTGCCCATCACTGTCACCGGTCGCCATGTCTCCGTTACAGACGCCATGCGCGAATACGCCGAGAAGAAAGTGGCCGGCTTGCACCTCGATTATCCCAAAATCATCGAGGCGAAGGTCCTTCTCAACGTGGAACAGTCGAGGCATATCGCGGAGATCATTCTCTTCTGCGCCAACCACATCGTCATTGAGGCGGACACCACGACCCAGGACATGTATGCCTCGATCGACGAGACCATTTCCAAGATTGCAAGACGCATGCGCAAACACAAAACGCGCATGCTCAAATCGCACCGTCCCAAGAAAAAACAAAAGGCAGTCCGCTATGTCTCCGAGATGGTCTTCCCTCCGGAGATTCCCGACGAACCCGAACACGACCACGAGCCTCACCTCATCCATAAAGAGAAATACAAGATCAAGCACCTCCACAGCGACGAGGCGATCATGGACATGGAGATGAATGAAAAGCCCTTCCTCGTCTTTCACGACGACAAGACCGACAGGCTCGCCATCATCTACCGTCGCGAAGATGGCGACTACGGGATGATCATCCCCGTTGAAGAGTCTTAGGTCTCCAACCCGACCCTCTTGAATCGAGCGGGAACAACCGGATCGAGGTTGTTCCCGTTTTTGTTCCGCACTCCATGGCCTTTCCCCTCCCCCGCCCTGTTTCGAAAGGATCACGGCTCGCGATTATTGCTCCGGCCGGCCCGTTTAACGAGGAACTCTTCCGCCTGGGTATTGCGTGGCTCGAGGAGCGATACGAGGTCATCTACAGCGACGATATCTTCGACGGATGCGGCTACCTCGCCGGCACCGACGAGCGCCGTCTCTGTGAACTCACCGGGGCGATCCTCGATCCTGACATTGACGCGATCGTTTGTGTCCGGGGCGGTTTCGGAGCGACCCGGCTGCTGCCCGATCTCGATCCCGACGCTGTCAGGAAGGCAAATAAAATGATCGTGGGATTCAGCGACATCACCGCCCTTCACGCCGTCTGGGCCCGGGCCGGAGTGCGCTCGCTTCACGCCCCCATGGTTGCGGCACTCGGCAAGGCGAGCCCGGCCCTTCGGGATCTATGGGTCGACACCCTCGAAGATCCCGGAAAATACCGGAACTGGTGCCTCGAACCTCTCGGCTTCGGAGGAGATGAATCCGTCACCGGAATCCTCACCGGGGGAAACCTCGCCGTCCTCGGGTCGTTAATCGGGACCCCCTACACCCCTCCTCTCGACGACGCGATCCTCTTCATCGAGGATGTCGGAGAGCGCCCCTACCGGGTCGACCGCATGCTCACGACGATGTCCCAGGCCGGCTGGTTCCGGCGCATCCGTGGTCTTGTCATCGGATCCTTCACCGAGGGTGATCCCGGACCGGACGGAGTTTCCATCGATGAGGTCCTCGCGAAGCATTTTGAGAAGGTGGACTTCCCGGTTCTGACCGGATTCCCGGCGGGGCACATCGATGAGAATGAACCCATCCCCTTCGGCGCCACGGCCACGATACAGGGCTTTGCCCTTGAGGTGGGCGGTGACTCCATCGACCTCGACCGCTTTACCTGAGGGTGCGGAACTGGATTATTGGACCGGTGCCCCGGTAACGGGCGTTGCCCCGCTTCCCCTCAAAGGATGGTTCCCGATATAGACCCGGGCACCTTTTCCGACGACATCGAAGAGATCGATGATGTCGGCGGAGCGCATCCTGACACATCCAAAACTGGTCGGAGAACCAATCGTCCTTTCCTCCGGGGTGCCATGAATATAGATGAGCCGCTTGTAAGCATTGGCATTCTGAGGTTCGGTGCCCTTGAGCCAGAGAATTCTCGAGACGATGGGATCACGTCCCGGTGAATTCGGCGGCAGAATCTCGCCGGTGCGGCGGCGCGATTTGAAGACCGTCCCGGCCGGAGCCTCCTTCCCGATTTTTTTCTCAATCGTGAAATTACCGAGAGGAGTCTTGTAGCTCCCCCTCTCATCGCCGAGACCGAATTTCGAAGTCGAAATGGGATATTCGCGAAAAAGGGCTCCGTCCCGATAAACCGCCATGCGCTGCTGCGGCACGGAGACCTCGACGAAATGCCGGTTGTCGGTGACGCAGGAGGAAAAAAGCAGCGCCACGGGAAAAGAGAGGAAGAGACGATTTCTCATCGAAAAGGAGGGGTTGTAAATTTACCCCTGATCCGGACTCCGCGCAAGGAGGTCCATTCGTCCCGGGCTTGAACGGTAAAACCACCCCATTGAAAGATTCCCAATCCTGGTGGAGTTTGCCGCTCATGTCACTCCTCACCGGACAGGACCTGATCGCAGCCGGATGGGAGCCGGGACCCAAGTTCCCCGCCCTCCTCTCCGCCGCCGCCGCGTACGAGGAGAAGGGAATTCACGATCCCTCCTACCTCATCAAACTTCTCGAGCGGGATTTCGGAAAAGAGGATCCGAAGCTCAAGTTGCGGGACCAGCCCCTGAACTTCTCCGAAGCGATCGAGGCGACCTGCGATCTCGACGAAAAAAACATCGCGGCGGTGAGGCGATTCATGGGGCAACTCCTCCGCACTCCGGTGATCGAAGCCGGAGCGGTCATGCCCGACGCCTGCCCCGCCGGTGCGGCCGAGGCAACCATCCCGGTCGGCGGAGCGATCGCCGTGAAAAACGCCATTCTCCCTGCCGCCCACAGTGCCGACATCTGCTGCTCCATGTATGCGACGGTTTTTCAGTGCGGCGATTCGACCGGAAAGATGCTCGACGCCTTGATGGGCTCGACGCGATTCGGATTCGGAGGACGCCGTGAGGACGATCGCGTCGATCATCCTGTCCTGCAGGAAACAGTCTGGTCGAATCCCTTTCTCAACGGACTTGAGGAACACGCCGCCCGCCACCTCGCCGATCAGGGTGACGGTAATCACTTTGCCTATCTCGGAAAGCTCCGTGTCACCAACGCCTTCATCGACTCACTCAGTACCGCGGGTCATGACGACATCGCCCGCTCGCTCCACGATGCCGCCTCCGGCCACCTTGATGACACCGACGGAGCCACCTTTTACACCCTCGTCACCCACCACGGATCACGCGGACTCGGTGCACAGCTCTACAAGCGGGGCCACAAGGCGGCGATCCGGGAAACCAATCGCATTGCCACCGGCATCCCCGGAGCAGCTGCCTGGCTCGATGTGAACACGGAAACGGGTGCCGACTACTGGGAAGCCCTGCAATACGTGGGGCGATGGACCAAAGCGAATCACGAATCGATTCACGACCGCTTCATCGAACGTTCCGGCGCCACCCTCGTCACCGCCTTTGGCAACGAGCATAACTTTGTCTGGAAACGAGGCGATACTTTCCTTCACGGAAAAGGAGCCACCCCTGCCTGGAAGGATGAGGGAGGACGCCCGCTCCTCGGACTCATTCCGCTCAACATGGCTTCTCCGATTCTGGTTACGTTAGGAAATGACAACACGGAATTTCTCAGCTTCGCTCCCCATGGGGCGGGGAGAAATCAATCCCGCACCGCCATGATGCGCGACTTCAACAAGGCGAACGGAGAAACCGACGATCGCGCCATTGCGAGAGCGATCGATGACGCGACCCGCGGTCTCGACATCCGCTGGTATTACGGAAAGGGCGACCTCAGTGAAAGTCCCGCCGGGTACAAACCCGCCGCACAGGTGCGGGCGCAGATTGAACAGTTCGGTCTCGCCGACATCGTCGCGGAGGTGACTCCGCTGGGATGCATCATGGCGGGTGATGGAGGTCCACAGCCGTGGAGAAGACAGGATCATCTGACCCCGAAACAGAAACGCCAGATCGAGCACCGTGCGGATCGCCGCAAGGAACGACAGGGACTGCGTCACTGGGAGGACCTCGAGACCGATTAGAAAAAGACCGCGCGCCCCATCGCCTTCCAGACGTCGGAGCGGGAAATCTTCACCCGGGTTCTCATGACCTCGTTCACGCCGGCATTCCTCAGAAGCGTGACGGTGTCTTCGGCAAGCAGCCTGGGAAGACGGGTGCAGAATCTCACGCGCGGATCACGGACGGATTTTACGTAAGAGTCTGACTCCTCCAGAAACCCGTGACACACTCCGAGCCATTTGTGGAACACGGGAGAAAGCTCCGTTGCGGTTAAGGCAGAGACGCCATCCCAACCCACCGCGATCAATTCGTCCTTGGGAAGGTAACAGCGTCCGCGCGGGAGATCTTCGTGCAGGTCGCGCAGGATGTTGATGAGCTGGAGCGCCTGGCCCAGTTTGCGCCCGTTCATGAGCATGGCGGTGGCGTCCTCCGGTCGGGCGAACTTGCTCCCCAGGGTGGTGAACCCGATCTTGGTCCAGAACTCGCCGACACATCCCGCGACCCAATAGGTGTAGCGGAGAAGGTCGTCTCGAGTCCCGCAGGCCGCATGATTCCCGTTCTCGAAGGCGCGAATGTCCCATGACTGGCCGTGAATGATTGTCAGGATGACTTCGCTGAGGTGATCGCGGAGAGCAGAGTCCAGGGAATCATACCAGGCAAACAGATCACCGGAAGACCGCAGGAGATGTCGCTCACCTGGATGTTCCAGTTTGTCACTGAGTTCGGTCAGATCTCCTGACAAAGCAGCCTTTTTCCCCTGAATCACCAGCCGGAATTCCTCCAGTCGCTCGAGCCTTTCCTGATTCCCTAAACCGGGAGCGTCGGCAATCGTGTCCGTAAATCGAGCGAGGAGATAACCCAGCGAAACCGGTTCCCGCATCGCCGGAGGCAGGAAGCGCAGACTCAGGTAGAAAGACCGCGAGACGGATTTGAGGAGGTCATAGTGGGATGAGGATATCATGCCGGAGGAAATCTCCCTCCATCCTGCCAGAGTATGAGTGCTGAGGCAACTTCCACAATGCCCGCCGCTACTCCCCCGACCGAGCCGGTCGGGGCTACCTTTTCTTCGTGCGGCAGCACGGGTAGGGCCGTTTGGCCGGGGCGGCCTCCCGCCGAACGGCCGTGTTGGGTGCACTTGAATGGATGGCGTCCATTCCCCGACCGAGCCGGTCGGGGCTNNGCCGGGGCGGCCTCCCGCCGAACGACCGGTTCGACGTCGGCTTACACACTCAGTCGCTCCGCCGCCTCGCGGATGATCCGCTCGGTCGTTTCCCAGCTTATGCACGGATCCGTGACTGACTGTCCCCAGGTCATCGCGGAGTGATCCGGAAGAATGCTCTGGCTACCCTCGACGAGGTTGCTCTCAAGCATGGCCCCGACCACAAATCGATTCCCGGCGACCCTCTGCGCGAGGACCTCCTCAAACACACCGGGCATCTTTTCGTAGTCCTTCGAGCAGTTGGCATGACTCGCATCAATGATGAGGGCCTGCGAGACGCCGCCTTTGCCGAGCGCCTCTACCGCTGCCGCCACCGAAGCCGCATCGTAGTTCGGTCCGTGATCCCCGCCACGCAGAACCGTGTGGCAGTTCCTGTTGCCGCGCGTGCTCACCATCGAGGCGACCCCTTCAGGGCTGATTCCGAAAAAGGTCTGCGGTGCCATCGCCGCCTTGAGAGCATTGACCACCGCCGTCATGCCGCCAAAGGTCGTGTTTTTGAATCCCACCGGCATCGATAGACCGGAAGCCATCTGACGGTGCGTCTGCGACTCGACGGTGCGGGCACCGATCGCCGCCCAGCAAATAAGATCAGCGATATACTGAGGAGTGATGGGATCGAGGAACTCCGTTGCCGTCGGAATGCCGAGGTCAACGATCTCACCAAGCAGCTTCCGGGCAATGCGTAGCCCTTCGGAGAGATTCGCCGTGCCGTCCAGATCGGGATCCATGATGAGCCCTTTCCAGCCCACCGAGGTGCGGGGTTTTTCAAAATAGACCCGCATCACGATCTCGATCTTGTCCTTCACCTCATCACGCAGGGCCGCCAGTTTTACGGCATATTCGATCCCCTGCTTCGGATCGTGAATCGAACAGGGCCCCACAATGACGATGAAGCGGTCGGACCTGCCGTGGAGAATATCTTCGATACGCCCGCGTGCCTCCAGCACCGTCCTCGCCTGCGCATCGGTCCGGGGATTCTCATGCATGAGCAGTGCCGGGGCAGGCAGCGGCACATTAAAGACAACATTAAGGTCGGAGACTTGATCGGGCATGGGGAGATTTTCAACGGTGGCGAATCGAATCGTAAACTTGGAACCTGAAACCTGAAACTTCTAGCTTAAATCGCAAAGCCTGAAACCGGATCACCGATGTTGATTACTTCTTCCGGCCCCAGTCGAATAAGACAATTGGCCCGGCTCAGACCGAAGATGGCGTGGGATTGCTGGGTGCCGGATAGACGGATTTTTCCTCCCTCACAGATTCCCCGCAAATAGTGGGGACGGTCTCCCGGATTGGACATCACCTCGGTCGCGATCCCGCTTACTTCCCCGAGTCCGGCGGTTCCCTCGGTCACTTCGTGTCCGAGAAGCCTCCGAATTACCGGAGCCACAAAGAGGGAAAAAGTCACGTAAGCCGACACCGGATTTCCGGGAAGACCGAACACGAGCGTGCCGTCAGGATGACGACCGAACAGGAAGGGTTTCCCGGGCTTCACTTTGACACGCCAGAACTCGGTGATCACTCCGAGGTCCGTTAGCGCCTCTTTCACATAATCGCGTTCTCCGACCGAAACACCTCCGGCGATGACAACCATGTCGGCGGCGGCGAGGGCGCGGGAGAGGACCTCTTTCAATTCTCCCGGGTCATCACAGGCATGCGACGCCGCACCAATACCACCCGCTTTGGACACGGCGGCCTGGAGCATGGGGGAATTGCTGTTGTAGATCTCTCCGGGAATGAGAGGCGCCCCCGGCTCGACGAGTTCGTCGCCCGTCGTCACGATCTGCACCAGGGGCCTCGCGTGAACCGGGATCTCGGGAATACCCTGGGAGGCAAGCAGCCCGAGCCGGGCCGGAGTCATGACCTCACCGCGCCTGAGCAATTTTTGACCCGCACAAACGTCGCTTCCCCGCCGCCGGATGTTTTCCCCGGGTTCCACTCCCTCGAGGATCTCGATCCTGTCGCCACGACGTTCCACGTCCTCCTGCATGATGACGGCATCGGCACCCTGCGGAATGACCGCTCCCGTGAAAACGCGAACCGCTTCACCGGAGGCGCAGTGCACACCGAGATCGCCCCCCGCTGCCTGAACCATAACATTGACCTTCAATTGCTCCCCTGTCGCGGCCTCGACCGCCCTCACCGCGTAACCATCCATGCTCGAATTGTCGAACACAGGAGAATCGATCACAGCGGAGACATCCTGAGCAATGACCTGGTCCAGCGCCAGCTCGAGAGGAACCCAAATCACAGAACCGGGGCTGGTTAATTCCAGAATCCGGCGACGGGCTTCCCATTCTTCAAGCATGGGAAAACGAAAGAGGCGGGATCAGATGAAGTCAATAAAGGAAGGGGGAAACTGTGAAACTCTGAAATGCTGAAATGCTGAAACTCTGAAAACTGAAACCTGAGCCGGAGCGAAGCGGAGACAGACAATCGAGAAAATCGAGATGGGTGCCCGGAGGGCAAGCGAATCGAAGCGTAGCGGAGATAGACGGAACGAAGTGAAGTCAACCGTCCAAAACAAAGTGAAGTCAAAACTGAAACTCTTACACCCTTCCAGCGAGCAACTCGCGTTGAAAGATCAGTTCCTTCGGAAGATGGTCGTAGATCCTGAGATACAGTTCAGCCTCGGAGAGAAGCTCCTGACGCAGTTCCTCGCGGCTCACGTGCATCAATTCCGCATACTGCGCTTCGGTGAAGTCGAGGCCCTCGAAATTCAGCTCATGATAGCGCGGCACCCAGCCGAAACTCGACTCGTGTCCGCGACCGCGACCGCGAACCCGGTCGAAGATCCACTCGAGGACCCGCATGTTTTCCTGAAACCCGGGCCAGAGGAATTTACCGTCCTTGCCCTTGCGGAACCAGTTCACGTGAAAGATGCGCGGAAGTTCGGGAATGAGTTTCCGCATTTCAAGCCAGTGGGCGAAATAGTCTCCCATGTTGTAGCCACAGAAGGGAAGCATCGCAAAAGGATCGTGGCGGATCTTGCCAATCGCCCCCTCCGCCGCCGCAGTCATCTCCGAACCGAGGTTGGCCCCGAGGAAAACGCCGTGCACCCAGTTGAAGGCCTGGAAGACCAGAGGCATCGTCGTGGCACGTCGTCCGCCAAAGATGATCGCATCGATCGGAACCCCCTCGGGATGCTCCCAATCCGGATCGATCGCCGGGCACTGCGAGGCCGGACAGGTGAAACGCGAGTTCGGATGGGCGGCGGGGGTTTCCGAAGCGGGCGTCCACGGCTGACCGCGCCAGTCCGTCAACTGCGCCGGCGGCTCGTCGGTAAGCCCCTCCCACCAGACATCTCCGTCCGGAGTGAGGGCCACATTGGTGAAAATCGTGTTCCGGTTCATCGATGCCATCGCGTTCGGATTCGACTTCGGAGAAGTACCCGGTGCGACGCCGAAATACCCCGCCTCGGGATTGATCGCCCGGAGACGGCCGTCCTTGCCCGGACGCAGCCAGGCGATGTCGTCTCCGACCGTCGTCACTTTCCATCCTTTCTCCCGATAGACCGGCGGCGGGATGAGCATGGCGAA
>DDSV01000009.1:31082-153883 GCA_002344215.1 Akkermansiaceae bacterium UBA2381 | reverse complement strand
GATGCGCAGGGCGAGGCACTTTTTACCGAGGAGCGCGTTGCCCCCGTAGCCGCTTCCGTAGCTCCAGATCTCGCGGTCGTTGGGAAAATGGACGATGTATTTCTCCTGATTGCAGGGCCAGGGCACATCGGCCTGACCGGGCTTCAGTGGTGCCCCCACCGAATGGACGCAGGGAATAAAATCACCATTTTCCCCGAGACGCTCCAGCGCCGGAGTGCCCATGCGGGTCATGATCTTCATGTTCACCGCGACATAGGCCGAATCGGTCACTTCGACTCCGATGATAGAATGAGGCGAATCGATCGGCCCCATGCAAAAAGGAATCACATACATGGTGCGGCCTTCCATGGAACCGGCAAAGAGCTGCTTGAGCGTCGCCCGCATCTCGGCAGGAGGACGCCAGTGGTTAGTCGGCCCCGCAAAGGCCTGACGTCTGCTGCAAATAAAGGTGCGGTCCTCGACCCTCGCGACATCGGCCGGGTCTGAGAGCGCGAGATAGCTGTCAGGGCGCTTTTCGGGATTCAGCTTTTTGAAGGTTCCCGATTCGACGAGGACACCGCAGAGGCGGTGCCATTCCTCTTCCGATCCATCACACCAGACCACCGAGGCGGGTCGGCAAAGGGATTCAAGATCCGCCACCCAGGCGAGGAGACGGCGGTGCGAAGTGGGAAGAGTCGGCATACTTGAGACTAGATGGGGGACGGCGCTTGTCCAGCGCTTCAAGGTTCAGATCTTGTCAAAGACCGGACGGGGATTGTCATTTCCCGGGCTTCGCAAGTCTGGTTCCAATCCACCTCAAAAAATCCGGTCCGTCGCGTCTATCCCCGGAATCATCTGAAAATGCGGGTCGTAGGTGAGGATCACCGCCCCCGCATGCATCGCGCAGGCGGCGATATGGACATCCGTCAGAGGCAGAACGATGCCTTTGCGGTCCAACTCCCAGACGAGAGCGAGCGTCGCCTCCCATCGTTTGAAGCCATCGTCGATGTAGAGCATTTTCGACCACGCCTCTTGATACCAAGTCAACACCTTGGGATTCCGCAAGCCCCTACCGACTTCAGCCTTCACCATCCCGCAGATGGCTATGTCGCGGGATTGACCAAGCGTGGCGAGATAAGCGAGGGGATCTTCGCGTTTTTTCAGCTTTTCGATATAGAACGAAGAATCGACAAGAACGGTGCGACTCATGGCTCGATCGAGGTGAGGCTCACGACCTGAAAGGGCTCTGGCACCTCCCCAAGACGCATTTTCATCAGATCGTAGGCGGGATCGATGGCATCAGCCAAGTCCTCGGCCGATAGACCGCTCCCCTTGTTTAAGGCCTTGAGCAGCTCTGCCTTCCTCACGATTTCTCTCAGCGCGATGTGGATCGCCTCAGTCTTGGTCGAGGCCCCGGTGATCTCCACGACGCTGTCGAGCAGTGCGTCGTCCATATTGATAGTGACCTTCATACATACACGATACAGCTTTGATACATTTTTGTAAACACACACTGCAGTCGATCCAATTCTGGAAGCTCCCAAACTCATTCCTGCGCTTAAATTTGTGCTCTGCGTCCTGCTCATTAGACAGGGTTGACCCACCCATTTGACCCTGTTGACTTGAGATTCATCGGGGGGATGGACCGCCCCGGGGGCCACCGAGGACATTTAGCGTTGCCTTCCTACACTCTTCCTGCAATCTCCTTGCCTACCCATGCCCGAACGCTATTTCAAAGCCACAGGCCTCGATTCCGGCCAAAAGCGATCCCTCGAATGGTTCGGAAATGAACCCCTTGGAGATCCCGACCTCGTCGAACGATTCGCAAAGGCCCTGCAAACGGTGCGCGAAACCTCGGCGGAAGACATCGGCGAGCCCGCCCTCGTCGAGACAGCCCTCCGCTCGCTCTTCGACGAACTCCTCGACTTCGAAAAGACCTGGTTTCAAACACCCGCCGAGCTTGACGAAACCGTCCGCCGCCACAACAGCAACTCTGCCAGCACCCCAGTCACCGCCCTCGAACTCGACCGGAGACAACGCGAAGACCATTTCCGTCAGCATTTCGGCCCGCCCTACGAATGGGAGGAAATCGAGGAATGCCTCGCCCCCGGCCGACGCGCCCCGCGCGGAAAACTGAAACCGGAATTCCGCCCGAAATGCCTCGTCTGCCTCTGCCCGATGGACTGGATCTATTTTCGAAGCTCTCCCGAGACGTGGGAACTCGAGTGTGGAAGGGCCGGTTGGACTCCGATTTGCCGGCAATGCAAAACGTGGAGGGCGTGCGAGGTGACGATGATGAGTTGAATCCAACACCACCATGATCACCACCTGCGACTTCCGCTTTGTCTGCCCCTTAGAATGGGACGACATGCCCGACCTCCCCGATGGCAAAGGCAAACACTGCACCCAGTGCCAGCGCCCCGTCGTCACCGTCCACAACCGCCGCGAGTTTAACGCAGCAGCCAAGCGGGGTGATTGCGTGGCCGTGTTTCCCGAGGGCGAGGAGAAACTGCCGAGACTGACGGGCGCTCCCATTTAGCACGACGTGGTGCCCCTGATCTCCCTCTCCTCTCCTCCTCCCGTACATTGCGCGCCACCGCGCTCTTTACCTTTTACTTTTCACCTTCCCACCTTTTACTCTCCGATCGCCCCATGCCCGACCCCGTCGATCATTTCATCGCCCGCTGGGAATCCTCCGGTGCCGCCGAGCGGGCGAATTACGCCCTCTTCCTCAGCGAGCTCTGCGACCTCCTCGACGTGCCGCGGCCCGATCCCACTTCGCCCGATCCGGCGAAAAACCGCTACGTCTTCGAGCGTGCCGTGACCCGTGTCGCTCCCGACGGCACCAGCAGCAGCGGGTTCATTGATCTCTACCGCGCCGGACACTTTGTGCTCGAGACGAAGCAGGGCGCCAGCGATCCGACGATCGATCCCGATCCCCACGGATTGAGCGCCTCGAAGGTCCCCATTAAATCCGGCCACGGCAAACGCGGCAGCGCCGCCTTCGACCGCGCCCTCGAGCGGGCCTACCACCAGGCCCGCGGCTACATCACCGCCCTGCCCGCCGATGACGGTCGCCCGCCCTTCCTCATCGTCTGCGACGTTGGCCACACCCTCGACCTCTACGCCGAGTTCACCGGCACCGGCGGCCACTACGAGCGTTTCCCCGATCCGCGCAGCCACCGCATCACCCTCGCGGACTTGCGGCGGCCCGAGATCCGCGATCGCCTCCGCCTCGTCTGGACCGATCCCTATTCTCTCGATCCCTCCAAAAAAGCCGCCGAAGTCACCCGCGACATCGCCGACCGCCTCGCCCGCCTCGCCAAATCCCTCGAAGGCGACGGCCACGATCCCAAGACCATCGCCGGCTTCCTCCAGCGCTGCCTCTTCACCATGTTCGCCGAGGATGTCGGCCTGCTGCCCGAGGATGCCTTTCACGACCTCCTCGCCAAGCTCGATGGCTCGCCCCAGGGTTTCCCCGTCCTCATCGGCCAGCTTTGGAAGGAAATGGCCAACGGCACCGGCTATTCCACGCTCCTCTTCCGCGAGATCGCCCACTTCAATGGCGGCCTTTTCGAGGACACCACCGCCCTGCCGCTTTCCAAAGCCCAGCTCGCCATGCTTGTCGATGCCTCGCGCACCGATTGGTCGCAGGTCGAGCCCTCCATCTTCGGCACCCTCCTCACCCGCGCCCTCGATCCGCACGAGCGGCACAAGCTCGGCGCCCACTACACCCCGCGCAGCTACGTAGAGCGCCTCGTGCGCCCCACCATCCTCGATCCCCTTCGCGAGGAGTGGGATGCCGTGCGCATCGCCGCTGCCAGCCTCCATCGCGAGGCCGACACCGCCGACGAGGCCGCCGACACCGCCGATGACACCGCCAAAACCCAGCTCGCCGCCGGCAAAGGCGACGCCGCCAAAAAGACCGGAGCCGCCGCCAACAAACTCCGCGCCGAGGCCCGCAAAAAAGACGCCGAGGCCCTCCGCCTCGTCACCGACTACCACCACCGCCTCTGCAAGATCACCGTGCTCGATCCCGCCTGCGGCACTGCGAATTTCCTCTACGTCACCCTCGAACACCTCAAGCGCCTCGAAGCCGAAGTCCTCGAGCTCGTCACCGCCCTCGGCGGCGATGCCACCTTCGAGATGAGCGAGTGGACGGTACGTCCCGAGCAATTCCTCGGGCTCGAGCTGAATCCCAACGCCGTCGCCATCGGCCAGCTCGTCCTCTGGATCGGCTACTTCCAGTGGCAGCGCCGCACCACCGGCAAAGCCGACACCGGCGATCGCCCCCTTTTGAAAAGCGAGCGCAACATCCGCCAGCAGGATGCCGTGCTCGCCTACGACGAGCAGATCCCGCGTCGCGATCCCGCCACCGGCGAGATCGTGCAGATCTGGGACGGCCAGACCACAAAGGCCCATCCCGTCACCGGCAGGAAGTGCCTGATGAGAGCGCCCGCATCGTCGTCTACGATTACGTGAATCCCCGCCGCGCCGAATGGCCCGAGGCCGATTACATCGTGGGGAATCCGCCGTTTATTGGTGGATGGAAAATGCGCGAAGCTCTCGGCGACGGTTACGTCGAGGCATTGTGGAAGGCGAACACCCTACCAGAGAAAGCAGACTTCGTGATGTACTGGTGGGATCATGCCGCCGACTTGGTTGCAAAAGGACGGTGCAAGCGGTTCGGCCTGATCACGACAAACAGCATCACTCAAGTTTTCCAACAACGCGTGATCGAAAAATACCGCGACAAGGTCTCCGTCGTATATGCGATCCCCGATCACCCTTGGATTGATTCGAGCGATGGGGCTGCGGTTAGGATTTCGATGACCGTCGGAGAGCGAGGTGCCGTTGACGGGGTTCTCGAAACCGTCGTGAATGAGGAAGCCGGGACTGATGATGAAGTCGTCGTAACGCTCTCGACCAAGGTCGGTCGTATCGGACCAAATCTCCAGATCGGTGCCGATCTTACGTCAGTTACAGCACTGCGATCAAATTCAGGACTCTTATCGCAAGGTGTCCAGCTTTACGGAGCCGGATTTATTGTAACAGAAGCCGAAAAGAATGTCCTTGAGGCTCGTTTCGGTGAAAATCCCCCGCAAATCATCAAGCCTTACCTTGGTGCGAAGGAGTTGGTTCAACAACGGTCTGGAAACTTCGTAATTGATTTCTTCGGGCATAACGAAGACGAAGCAAAGCGCGTTTTCCCCGAAGCGCTTCAACATGTTCAAGTCCATGTTAAACCGGAACGAGATGCGAACCGCCGAGATTCGATTCGATTGAACTGGTGGCGATTCGGATGGGAGCGTCCGAAACTTCGTGAACTCATCAAGGGAATTCCGCATTACATCGTCACTCCCGAAGTCTCGAAACACCGAATCTTCGCCTTTGTTCCATCGACGACACTCTCCGATAACATGCTGACTTGCATTTGCACGGGAGATGCCGAATTCCTCGCAATTCTTTCAAGCACGGTCCACTCAGTTTGGGCGCTCTCCGTCGGTGGAACACTTGAAGATCGTCCGCGTTACACAAAGAATCGCTGCTTCGACCCCTTCCCATTCCCAGCCCTCGAAGAAGGCCACTTGAAGGCCCAGCTCCGCGACCTCGGCGAGCGGCTCGACGCGCACCGCAAGCGGCAGCAGGCCCTGCATCCCCACCTCACCCTAACCGGCATCTACAACGTCCTCGAAAAGCTGCGCTCCGGCGCCGCCCTCAACGCCAAGGAAAAGCAGATCCACGACGACGGCCTCGTCACCCTCCTGAAGCAGATCCACGACGAGATCGATGAACTCGTCCTCAGCGCCTACCGGTGGGAGAATCTGACCAATCACTCGTTCCCCCTGGCCGACCGCATCGCCGCCGGCGATCCGCACGCTGAAGCCATCGAAGAGGAAATCCTCACCAACCTCGTCGCCCTCAATCACGAACGCGCCGACGAGGAGAAACGCGGCCTCGTTCGCTGGCTGCGCCCCAAGTATCAAAATCCCGCCGCCGCCACCAGCGCCCCCGTCGAAGAGCAGTCCGAGATCGACCTCGACAGTCCCGTAGCGAAACTCGTAAGAGTTTCGACCGCGCCGTCCACGACCACTGCCCTCACCTGGCCCGACAAACTCCCCGAACAGGTCGCCCGCATCCGCGCCCTCGTCCCCGAACTCGGCTCCGATCCCGCCGCCCTCTCCGCCCGTTTCGGCCGCACCAACAAAAAGCGCGAAGAGCAGATCGCCGCTATTCTTGAGACTCTGCGGGGCCTCGGCCTCTGAGAGGGGAGTTCGACGGTCATAACGGCACAACAACCACTGCTAATTGATCCAACCCACACGAACAGCACTGACGATAACGTTTGAGGTAAAATCAATGTTGAAACTTTCCGCAGAATTGTAATCGGCAGCATATACTCAACACGCAACAATCTGCGAAATGGAACATTTACTGGAAAGGGAAATGGCAGTTTGGGACGACCCCGGTTCCGCGCCAGATTCTCTGCATCGCTCTGAATTTGCGAGTAGAGTTGCCACCGGTCTGTCTAACTGGACGAGTAACGAAAGTCTCGTTACGGCGATCTACGGTCCGTGGGGAAGCGGTAAAACTTGGCTTCTCAAGAAGATTGAGGAACAACTTGCTCAGGCGGGAAACACTACAATTTGCCACTTTTCTCCTTGGCAGTACGAGAGCAACGCACAAATAGCCGCCGAATTCTTCGGGTCGATTCTGAAAGTCCTCGACTCGCCAGAAGACCGATCAGAGAAGTCTCGCCAAAGAGCAACCCTCTGGAGGAAACTCGGCCAAGCGGTTACTATCGGCCAGATCGGGGTGCTCGCCGCCTCGACCGCGTGGGGAATTCCCCTACCGGTTCCCGGGGTCTTGGAGTCGCTGAGGAAATTGTTCAAAGTCGGGCAAGATCGGGCAGCAAGCGATGGTAACGAACCGGGAATCTCAGAACTCCGTAACCAGTTGTTAAAACTTTTCAGCGAACCCGGTGCGAAAAAAATTCTCGTCATGATCGACGATCTCGATCGCCTCGAAGATGAGCAGATTCGCATGATCTTTCGGCTGGTGAAAACGACTGCCAATTTTCCAAACTTAAATTATCTACTTCTCGGCGAGCGGGGTCAGCTGTCCGCAGCCCTCGATAAAATTTCCGATGGGCAGGGTGACCGCTATTTGGAGAAGATCGTCCAGATTCCCCTCACTCTTCCCAGAGCCAGCAGCCACCAGATCAGGGGCCGGTTGTGGGACGGGCTCGAAATCGTGGCGCGCAGCTGTAACTACGAATTAAAAAACCACCTGGAAAGATTCGAGTCGTTCTGGAGGGAATTTCTTCGCAAGTCGCTTCTGAATTACAGAAGCGTTTACCGATTGCTTACCACGGTTTCTTTTCATGCCAAGTGCCTCACCAAAGAAGGAACTCTGGAGGTCGATCTCCTGGACTTGCTTGGGATAGATTTCATGAGGGGGAATGCCCCAAAGATGTATGACAAGCTAGCCGCCGATCCTCCGGACTCAGCGTGGTTTTTGTCGAACCGGGAGTACGCCTTCGCTGATAAGGACAGAAAAGACTCCGAAGTCGCTTTGGAATTGATCAAGGGGAAGGAATTGGATCAAGCATCCTCATTTCGTCTTCTAGTTCATTTATTCCCTGATTTTTACTCCCTCCTTCCAGAGACTACCAAGCAAACAGCTTTCACAGGTAACGATCATCAGAAATTCAAGCTCTCACCGGCCGATCGCCCAATTTGGGATGATCGGTTCCAACCTCTTTATTTTCAGATCTCCTCCGACGCGGGATTTCTACCGACTAGCCGATACAGAGAGTTCGTTTCACTGAAAAACGCTCTCGAGATGATCCGTCGGTTGAAGGAATGGGCGTCTAAGGGTTGGCGAAGTCAGCTGATTAGTTATTTGAACGATGATCCGAGTTTCTTCGAGTCCCATAACAACGTTGAAGAATTCCTACTCGCGCTGAGTTCAGTTTCAGACGACCTCGAAACTGATGGATCAATTTTGGGGCGAGAACTCGATACTGCGGCGAGACTTTGGATGAAACGGTTTGCCAAGATTCCCGAAGGGGATCGCATGCAGTTGCTTCGGCATCTAGTCGAGGAGTCTAGCGGAATCTCGATCCTGTTACTGGTCATTGAGGAATTGCGAAATAGAAACGACGCCGAATTTTTCGAAGGTGCCAAGGCCGAGTCCGCAATTCCACCCGCGACAAAAGAGGAAATTGAGGAAATTACTGAATCGTTTCTTCCACAAATCGAAAATCGATTCATGCACCGGAAGTTTCCGGTCGGTCCAGACCAAGCCTGGCGACTATACCGGCTAGCCCACGCGATCGGACCTATCAGATTAGAAAGTATTCTCCGGAGAGAACTCGCTCAAGACAATACCGAAGCCGCATGGGCGATCGCAAAAGCCGTTATTTCAGGCTTAATGGCGCGGTTGGGCCTTGATCTCTACAAAATTGACTCTGTCGGTCCAGTCGCGAGCAGAAACGTAATTGAGGCACTTTTGCAATTCGCGTCGCCTGATTTTTGGTCGGATTTTCAAAAACTGGCCCTAGAAAAGGACCCGCTCCCAGAAGTTGATTCAGTCCTACTTCTCCATATCAGGACAGGTCTGGATACCATGGGAGGTTCTACTGATTCGGATATCGACGACAAATAGCCGTCTTATCGAGGTCACCCCTGCCCCGCATGAGTTCTTCAGTCACGAAATCAAGCGATAGGACGAGGATTATTTTGCTGATACGTGATCGGAACTTCGGCATTCAGCCGTCGCCTGAGATGTCTCGCCGCGCAATCCCATGACCACCATCGAACTGCTCAAGGAATTGACCTCGAAAATCCTAACGGGCGAGATCACCCGCGAAGAGGCGGCCAAGCGACTGGTCGAAGAGGCTGGCCTGCATCCGAAAGACGCGTGGAGTCTTGTCGGAAATGTATCCGACGATCCGTTTTTCGACAGTTGAGTCACTCTGGCCCAACCGCCGCAGATGCATGCGTTGAATCGGCAGGGTCAAAACGTTGATATCCGTCGTTAGACCAATCGCCGTGCCCATCCGATTCGGGAAGAACCGGGGCCGACACCAAGCCAAGAAGCCACAAAGGTTTCCCTTCCTCCATCAAACCAGTCAGCCGCTTAGTGGCTTCGTGGCTTTGTGTGAGAATCCTGCGCCCGTTCCCCGTGTTTTCGCTTCTCCCTAAGTTCATGGGAAGATGGCTCAACGTATCAACCCCACCCATATCCATGATCCCACTCAACTCGACGTGCATAGAGGCGGTCGACTTCGACTACACGACCCGCGTGCTGTCGATTCGCTATTGCTCTGGTAGCGAGGTTTACCGTTTCTACCAAGTTCCAGTCAAGATCTTCCACGGTCTCCTCAACGCGACCGAATCCCACGGGGACTACTACCACAGCCACATTCACGGCCGATTCCGCCACCCGGGCTATCCGCCCATCCAGTCCCTCAAGATCGGGCGGTCTCCCTTCGCCATCGCACTCGCCCCAACGCACACCGAAGATTCAATCAAGCAATCCAACAGCTAACCCTTTCTCCGACCCAATCCGATCCAATCCGACCGCCAACTCACTTAGCTTCCGGTTTCAGCATTTCAGCATTTCCCATGTCCCGCACCCGCAACGGCCGCATCGCCCGCCTCCCCCGGTCCATCCGCGAGGAACTCAACCAACGTCTCGACGAGGGCGAGCCCGGCAAAGACCTCGTGAGCTGGCTCAATTCCCTGCCCGAGGTCGTCGCCCTCACCGATGCCGAACACGAGGGCAAACCTCTTCGCGAACAGAATCTCTCCGAATGGCGCAAGGGCGGCTACCGCGACTGGCAGATCCGCCAAGAAGCTGCCGAGATTGCCAAACGCCTCGGCGAAGATGCCGCGGATTGGCGGGCCGACGACCCGGTTTCCCTCACCGACTCCCTCGCCCATTGGATCGCAGCTCGCTTTGCCCTGGCGACGCGCACCGTCGCCGAGGCACAGGGAGAGGAGGGTTGGCGACTCCTTCGCGACCTTTGCCACGATCTCGTCGAACTGCGGCGCGGCGACCACAGCGCCGAACGCCTGCGTCTCGATCGCGAACGCATCGCGATGGAGCGTGACCGGGAAAGTCAGCGCACCGCCGAAGAACTCCTGGCCTGGGCCATGGAGCCCAAAAACCGGGAACGCATCTGCAAATGCTACCAAAAACCCGGAGTTGCCATCGCCCAACTCAGAAATCTGATGTTCGGCGGTCCGCCCGATCCCTCTCCGCCTCTAATCTCCGACCCGGAACCCTAATCCCGAGACTTTCAGCATTTCAACTTTTGCCCCCTACCGCCCCCTCCAATCCCGCACTGGAAATACCACAAAACGGGGTTACCAGTCCCGCCCGCCATGTTTACCCTCCTCAAAACCGACTCTCAAACCTCCGCGCGCCGCGGGAGAATGACGCTCGCCCACGGGGAGGTGGAAACGCCGGCTTTCATGCCGGTAGGGACACGCGGGACTGTGAAATCGGTCCATCCGAAGGAACTGACAGACCCGGCGCTCGATTGCCGCATCCTCCTCGGAAATACCTACCACCTCTATCTCCGTCCTGGAACCGGCGTGCTCGACGACTTCGGCGGGTTACACCATTTCATGCAGTGGGACCGTCCCATCCTGACCGACTCGGGCGGCTATCAGGTCTTTTCCCTCTCGAAGTTGCGCAAGATCACTGACGAAGGGGTGAGGTTCCAAAGCCATCTCGACGGGAGCCCCATTTTTCTAACTCCGGAATCGGTCCTCGAGATCCAGCGTTCCATCGGGAGCGACATTTGTATGATCCTCGACGAGTGCCCGCCTTTCCCCTGCGAACGGGCCTACGCGGAGAATTCGCTCGCCCTGACGCAGCGCTGGGCGGTGCGGGCCCGCGAGTGGGTCGCGGCAAACCGCCCCCCGGGGCAGCACTATTTCGGCATCGTTCAGGGTGGTTGTTACCCCGAGCTGCGGGAAAAAGCGGCCCGGGACCTCGTCACCCTCGACTTTGACGGCTACGCCATCGGCGGACTCTCCGTCGGTGAACCTGTCCCCGAAATGCTCAAGGCGGTCGATGCGGCCGCCCCCATCCTACCCGCTGACAAGCCCCGCTACGCCATGGGACTCGGTCAACCCGACCAGTTGCTCGAACTAATCTCCCGCGGGATCGACATGTTCGACTGTGTCCTTCCCACCCGCGTGGGCCGCAACGGAACGGCCTACACCCTCGACGGGACGATCAATCTCAAGAATGCGCAGTGGGAAAAGAGCCACCAACCCCTGGCACCTCCCGGCGAAACCCATCCGCTTTGCGAGGGGTTTTCGCTCGGATACCTGCGCCATCTCATCAAAAACGACGAGATTCTCGGTCTCCGCCTCCTGACCCTCCATAACCTCGCCTTCTATCTGCACTTGATGAAACAGGCACGGCATGCTATTGACACCGGCACGTTTGCCGATTTCAAGGCCGGTTTTATCAGCCGATATCAGGCCGGTAAGTCCGGGGCTTGATCGTCAGACGTTTTTTATTCTCTCAAGATCCAAACCAATCCAATGATGCTCCACCTCTCTCTCCTCGCCCAGGATACCCCTCCCGCCGGAGGCGGTCTCGGGATGTTTGTCCCGATGATCCTGATCATGGTGATGTTCTACTTCATCCTGATTCGCCCCCAGCGGAAGCAGCAGAAGGCCCAGGAGGAGCTGCGCAAGAACGTCCGCGTCGGGGACAAGGTCATCACGATCGGCGGTGCCCACGGGATTATTTCCGGAATGACTGACAAAACCGTCTCGATCAAGGTGGCCGATGGACTCAGCATCAAGTTTGATCGCAGCGCCATCGCCACGGTTACGGACAGCAAGGCCAAGGC
This sequence comes from Akkermansiaceae bacterium UBA2381, assembly GCA_002344215.1. Lineage (GTDB taxonomy): Bacteria > Verrucomicrobiota > Verrucomicrobiia > Verrucomicrobiales > DEV007 > Arctic95D-9. Next base: position 142,020 of record DDSV01000009.1, on the reverse strand, counting down.
AGGTGACGAGCCCGAAACGACCGCGACCGAGTCCTAAACCCCGGATTCACCGGTCCGATCCTCTCGGGTCGGACTTTCAACCCCGTTGATTCAAAGCCCCCAGTTATTTTTCCCATGCAAGTTCAAGCAGACACGGCCAAGCCCGCTCCCTCCGCCCCGGCCCCGGCTCCCGCCGATACCACTCCCGCCGCCGTCGCACCCTCGACTCCTGCTCCCGCTGAGTCCGGGGCTCCTGTCTCTGCACCTGCCCCCGCCAAGGTTGCAAGCGCAACCAAGGCCGTGGAAACGGTGAAGCCATCCACCCCGGCCGAAACCGCTCCCGCCGAAGCCGCAGCGAAGAATGCCGTCGGCATCGACTCAAACTGGGTCTTCCTCATCGGCCTCGGCCTCCTCGCGCTTTTTGTGATGTATTTCGCGGCGGAGAAGGAGAGAGCCAAGCGCATGATTGGATCGATCCTCTCAATCGCGGTCGCCGTTCTCAGCATTCTCCTCTTCCAATTTCTTGGCATGGAGAAGGGAATCGAGCTTCAGGGAGGGATTTCCATGGAGATCAAGATCCGCTCGAAGGAGGGCCAGGTGGTCTCTCCCGACGCACAGCAGCAGGCAATCGGTGTGCTTACCAAGCGCCTCAACGACCTTGGCACCGCTGACGTCCTCATCGCCCCCTCGGGCAAAGACGGCATCTTCCTGCAGGTGCCGGGCGTTGGTCAGGAAAAGCTGAAGGAGATCCAGAACACTCTTGAAAAAGTGGCCGAACTCTCTTTCTCCATTCTCCATCCGCAAAGCCAGTTCCTCGCACAGCAGGTTGCGGACGGGGGCCAGGTCATCCCGGGTTATGTCGCCCTCCCCTATGCCGAGGAGAAGGACAAGGAAGGCAAGACACTTCCCAGGCGATATGGTCTCGTGAAAATCAAGCGGGACATGGAGGGCGCAAACGTAGCAAGCGCCGGTTATTTTTATGGGGAGAAAGGCGACTCGATCAGTGTCTCCTTTACGGGAGACGGCGCCAAGATCATGGGGCCGCTCACCAATGAAAACCAGGGCCAACCCCTGGCGATCATCCTTGATGATGTCATTCTTTCATCTCCCGTGATTCAGGAGCCTTTCTCCGACGGCTGCTCCATCACCGGTAGTTTCACGCAGGCTGAGGCCCTCGCCCTCGCCTCCTCACTTGAGAACCCTCTGGGCAACCCCATTGAGATCGAACTATCGAACTACATCTCGCCGACGATGGGAGAATCCGCTGTGCGCCAGGGCATTCTCTCGGGCGTGTGGGGACTGGGAATCGTCCTTATCTTCATGGTAATCTACTACCGTTTCGCCGGACTCGTCGCGTTGATCGGCCTTGGCTCGTGCCTCGCCATTATCTTCGGAACGATGGCGCTCTTCCAGTTCACCCTCACCCTGCCGGGTATCGCGGGAATTATTCTCACCATCGGTATGGCCGTCGATGCGAACGTTCTCATCTACGAGCGGCTTCGCGAGGAAATGGCTGCCGGCAAGACCCTAAAGGCTGCCATCGAGACCGCCTACGAACGCGCCTTCTCGGCGATCATGGATTCGAACCTCACCTCCCTTTTCACCGCCATTATTCTCTATTACGTGGCCGATGGAACCGTGAAAGGCTTCGCCGTGACTCTCGTCATCGGGATTTTCGCGACCCTCTTTGCCGCCCTCATCGTCACGCGGGTCTGCTTCAGCTGGGTCATGGACGCTAAGTTCTTCACGAAGCTCACCTTCTTGAATTTCATTCCGAAGCGGCAGTTCGACTTCCTTGGCCAGGGACGCCCCTGGATCATCGGATCTCTCATCCTCGTGGGCCTGTCCATCATCGCTGTCGGCATCATCGATCCGCGCGGCGTCGAACTCAAAGGAGGCGATTCCCTCACGATCCGCACGGAGGATAAATCAGTGACCACTGATCGCATTATCGAAACCCTCGCGAAGCTGGATCTCGGGGCCGAGCCCATTGTGCAGAAACAGCGCGCGGTGGGTGACGACGGCGAGTTCTTCCTGGTTCGGGCTCCCGACAACACTGCCGCGAAGATTCAGGAACAGCTTGAGAAAGACCTCGGCATCCACCTCGACGACACCACGGTAAGCTCCGTCGGATCCGCCGTCGGAAAATCCATGCTCTGGACCTCCGCCCTCGCCCTCGTCCTCGGCATGATCGCAATCCTCCTCTACGTCACCCTGCGTTACGAGTTCGCCTTCGCCCTCGGAGCCCTTGTCGCCCTCGTCCACGACGTCATTGTTGCCCTCGGCGTCGCGACGCTCCTCGGGCAGGAACTGAATCTCATCGTCATCGGCGCTCTTCTTACCATCGCCGGCTACTCCATCAACGACACCATCGTCATCTTCGACCGTGTCCGCGAGGGACTCCAGACAAAACGAGGTGAGGTGAAGGACATCATGAACTACTCACTGAACCAGACCCTCGGCCGCACTATCCTGACGAGCGCCACGGTTCTTTTCACCGTTATCGTATTGCTCCTTTTTGGCGGACCCGGCCTGCGCAGCTTCTCCGTGGTCCTGCTCATCGGCATGATTGCCGGGGTTTACTCAACCCTCTTTGTCGCCTCCCCCATCGTGCTCTGGTGGGCAAAGAGATCGGGAACCAACCTCCGTCGCCAGGTGCTCGACACCGAACAGTCGAAAATCGAAGGTGCGGCACCCCAACAGGTCTAATGCCCCGGGGTTCCGGATCACAGGTCTCTTAGTGACGATACCTTTGTCCCGGTCCCAATGAATACCCCCGGCCCTCTCGCCCCCAACTCTTCTTCAGCCACGCGACTCGCGTGGCTGATCGTCGGTCTGCTCTTCCCGGTGGCTCTGCTGAACTACCTGGACCGGCAGATGATCGCGTCAATGAAGGTCTCCGTCATGGGGGAGATCACCGACATCGGCAGTGAGGCGAACTGGGGCCACATGCTGGCCTCATTCAAATGGGTCTACGCCATCTTCAGCCCCATTGGCGGTTACATCGCGGACCGCTTCAGCCGCAAATACACCATCTGTGCGAGTCTTTTCTTCTGGTCTCTCATCACTTACCTGACGGGACACGTTTCGACTTTCCAGGAGCTCTACTGGGCCCGCACCGCGATGGGGATCAGCGAAGCCTTTTACATTCCGGCGGCCCTCGCACTGATCACCGACTTCCATCAGGGATCAACCCGCTCCCGCGCCGTGGGAGTTCACCAGATGGGGATTTATTGTGGTGTCATGTTAGGTGGCTTCGCCGGTTATTCGGCGGAATGGCCTGACTTCGGATGGAGAGGCTCATTCAACGTGACCGGCCTCGTCGGTATCCTCTATGCCCTGCCTCTCCTTTTTCTTTTAAAGGATGCCCCCCGACGCATCCTCGAAGCCAATGAAACCCTGGAGGCAAAGCCCTCGGCATGGGCAGCCGCGCGGGAGCTTTTCACTAATCTCTCTTTCATCCTCCTCGTGCTCTACTTCACCCTCCCCGCTCTCGCCGGCTGGGTGGTTCGTGACTGGATGCCGGCCATCTTGCAGCAGGAATTCAACATCAGCCAGGGCAAAGCCGGAGTCTCCGCCGCACTCTACTGGCAGGGTGCCGCACTCGTTTCCGCCGTACTGGGCGGCTGGCTGGCCGACAAGTGGATGCGCAAAACCCAACGCGGCCGCATTTATGTGAGCGCGATCGGGATGGTCTGTATCATCCCCGCGCTCTTCGGAGTCGGAAACGCTCCGGCCCTTGATTCCTTCGCTCTCGCGATTGCCTCGCTCGTTCTGTTTGGAATTGGCTGGGGATTTTTTGACTGTAACAACATGCCTATTCTGTCCCAGATCACCCGTCCGGAGCTCCGCGCGACCGGCTACGGGGTGATGAATTTTGTCAGCATGATGTGTGGCGGCGGTGCTGACTGGGGATTCGGATTCATGTCCGACCGTGGCGTCCCGCTGAACATGATCTTCGGCGTCTTTGCCGGAGTCTGTGTGATTTCAGTGGCCCTTGTCCTGATGATTCGCCCGCGCGAAAGAGCGGTCTAGCTGAGAGCGATTTAGCCATTAGCATTTTAGCTGTTTAGCTAGGGCAGCCTTCGCCGGCAGGTTCCGGCTAAATCGCAAAACAGCTAACAGCTAATCACTCCCACTCGATACTTGCCGGCGGCTTGGTCGAGATGTCGTAGAGAACCCGGTTGACGCCGGGGACTTCATTGAGGATGCGATTGGAGATCTCTCCGAGCAATTCGTACGGCAGATGCACCCACTCGGCGGTCATGGCATCCTCACTGGTGACGGCGCGAATACTGAGAGCGTATTCGTAGCTTCTTTCATCCCCTTTAACCCCGACCGTTTTGGTCGGGATGAGCGCGGCATAGGCCTGCCAGACCGCGTCATACCAGTGGCGCTCGCGAAGGAGGTCGATATAGATCTTGTCCGCCTTCTGAATGATCTCGATCTTCTCGGGCGTGACCTCACCAGGGCAGCGCACGGCAAGACCGGGACCGGGAAAGGGATGACGTCCAACGACACGCTCGGGCAGACCGAGAACCCGACCGAGTTCACGGACCTCGTCTTTGAAGAGCGAGTCGAGCGGCTCGATGACACGCCCTTCCTTTTTCAACTGCATGATCTGATCAACACGGTTGTGGTGCGTCTTGATCGTCGAGGCAATCGATCCGCTTGTAGCACTCTCGATCACATCGGGATAGAGGGTGCCCTGAGCCAGCAACTCCACATCGGACCCGACCGCATCGAAGAAGACTTCGACAAAAATGCGGCCAATGATGCGCCGCTTTTCCTCGGGATCGGTGACCCCCACAAGAGCAGAGAGAAATCGTTCCGATGCATCGATCGTCTCGATCTCGATCCCGACTTCCGCAAAGATGGCCTGCACTTCGGCTGCCTCGTTGAGACGCAGGAGACCGGTGTCGACAAAAATGTTTCGGGTATCGACCTTCGCTTCGTGGAGGAGAGCGGCAAGAACGGAGGAATCAACACCACCGGAAACGCCGCAGACAACCTTGCGCCCGGCCACCTCCTGCTGTACCCGCGCGATCAACTCATCCTTGAAAGAGGCGATCTTGAATGGAGGAAGGTCTTTGGCGAGGGAGAGGAAATTCTTGAGAATCTGGCTGCCTTCTTTGGTGTGGGAAACCTCGGGGTGAAACTGAATCCCGAAAAAACGCTCGTTCCATTTCAGGGCCACGGGAATCCCGTCCAGATTGCGACCGGTCACCTCACAGCCATCAGGAAGGCGGCTGACGGTATCCGAATGGCTCATCCAGATCTGGGAGTGGCCTTTGAGCCCGTTGAAAATGCTGTCGACCCCGGCCTCAATCATGAGCGTGGCAGGCCCATACTCGCGGGTATTTCCAGGGGCGACCTCTCCCCCGAACTTGCGGTTGAGCAATTGCATGCCGTAGCAAACCCCCAACACCGGAACGCCAAGGGACTTGAGATACTCAAAGTCGATGTCAGGAGCCCCGGGCTCCAGGGTCGAGCGGGGTCCTCCGGAAAGGATGACCGCAGCCGGATTGCCTGTTTCGCGGAGTTCCGAGGGTTGATAGAGGCGCGAAAAATACCCCAGCTCCCGGATACGCCGGACGATCAGCTGGGTGTATTGGGAACCGAAGTCGATAACGGCAATAGGATGGTCCATGAGGCGGGGGCGGCCCGTGGCNNCGTAAAAGGTAAAGAGTAAAAGGTGAAAAGTAGAAATGGCGACCCGATGCTGTTCCCGAAGGAACCGCGACGCTTGGGTGGAATCAGCTCGCCGGCTGGTAGTTGACGGGCTCTTCGGTGATGGTGATATCGTGGGCGTGGCTTTCTTTCAAACCGCCGCTCGTGATGCGGACAAAGGTGGCGCGCTCCCGAAGTTCCTTGAGGTTTCCGGCACCGACGTAACCCATCCCGCTGCGGAGTCCGCCGAGGAGCTGAAAAACCGTGTCGGCAAGCGGACCGCGATAGGGCACTCTCGCCTCGACGCCTTCGGCGACAAGTTTGCCGGAGGAGTTCTGACCGTAGCGGTCTCCGGATCCTTTGCGCATGGCCTTGAGTGAGCCCATGCCCCGGTATTCCTTCCAGGTCCGGCCCTGGTAATTCACCATTTCGCCGGGACTCTCGCGGCATCCCGCGAGAAGGGAACCGAGCATGACGAGATCCGCTCCGGCCGCCATCGCTTTGACAACGTCTCCCGAATATCGAATCCCGCCGTCCGCAATAAGTGGGATTCCCTTACGCCGACAGACCACCGATACGTTCTGAATGGCACTGAACTGGGGCAAGCCGACTCCGGCAATAATCCGGGTGGTGCAGATCGATCCGGGACCGACCCCGACTTTCACGGCTGAGGCCCCGGCCGAAATCAGATCGGACGCGCCTTCCGGAGTCACGACATTTCCCGCGACCACCGGAATGGAGAATTCGCTCCGCAATTTTTCAATGACCGAGAGCACCCGGTTCGTGTGCCCCGTTGCCGCATCGATAAAGACCGCATCCGCCCCGGCGTCGATAACCCCTTTGGCCCGTTCGAAAAAATCCTCTCCCACCCCGATCGCCGCGCCGACGCGGAGACGACCGTTTTTATCCTTCGCCGAATTGAGGAACATGTCCCTCTTCTCGATATCCTGGGCGGTAATGAGTCCGGCAAGCCGGCCCTGCTTGTCGATGAGAGGCAGCTTCTCGATGCGGTTCTGGTGGAGAATACGCCGGGCCTCGTCCAGGCCTGTTTCCACCGGAGCGGTGATGAGTTTCTCGCGCGGGGTCATCGCCGAGGACACGGGAGCGGAATCGTCCTCAATGTACCAGATGTCACGGCTCGTGATCATTCCCACGAGAATTCCGCTCTTGTCGACGACCGGAAAACCGTTCACCCCTTTCTCCCGCATGATCTCCTGCAAGCGGGCCAGGGAAATGTCGGCGGAGGTGGTAAAGGGATCAACAATGACGGTATTTTCGGAACGTTTCACCTTGGCGACCATGTCAGCCTGATCGCTGATGGGCATATTTCGATGAATTACCCCGATACCGCCTTCCCTTGCCAGAGCAATGGCGAGGCCGTCCTCCGTCACTGTATCCATCGCCGATGAGATAATCGGGATATTCAGCGGAATATCAGCCGTCAAGCGGGTGGAAACGTCTACCTCGGCAGGAAGCACTTCGCTGCGCTGCGGGACTAGAAGAACATCGTCAAAACTGAGACCAAGTGGAAAATCACCCATAGATAATATTTAGGAGGGACTACCGCACGATCAAGCGAAAGTTTTCGGGAAAGCGGGGCTCCGCAGCGATTTTCCTAGTCCAACGCCGTCCATCTCCATTTCCGGGGCAGGAATCAACAGGCACCCGGGGGCGAAGACAAAACCGAAAGAACCCGGCGGCAGGTAAATCGATCTGAGTGGCGACGGCATTCTCACGGTGCCACCCCGCCCGGAGGAGGAGGTCTTCAGGCTGACATCTATGGTACCGGCCTGGCCCTTCAGGGTGGCCCTTTCGGGCGGCCGCGAAAGCGCTATTACGCGAAAATCACATTCGACACTGGGAACGGAACCAGCTTATCGTCGGCAGATCGCTCGGGGACAATTCTGTCGCCGCACACCCACTTACTCCCATTACCCACCCCGGCACGACCCATGGCTGAAACGGCAACCCAACCCCAGGCAGAACTCGGATCTTCCGACAAGGCCGTCATTGAGGAACTTCGCAGCGCCTACGCCGCGATGCGAGAGCAACTCCAGCTCGTCATCGTCGGACAGGACGAAGTGATCGAGCAACTCCTCATCTCCATCTTCTGCCGTTCCCATGCCCTTCTTGTCGGTGTTCCCGGTCTGGCGAAAACCCTCCTGATTTCGACCCTGGCCGATGTGCTTGATTTAAGTTTCAAGCGCATCCAGTTCACTCCCGACCTTATGCCCGCCGACATCACCGGCACCGAGGTTCTCGAGGAGGATATTGGGACAGGAAAACGCATTTTCAAATTCGTGAAGGGCCCCATCTTCGCGAATATGATCCTTGCCGACGAAATCAACCGGACGCCCCCGAAAACGCAGGCAGCCCTCCTTGAGGCGATGCAGGAGCATCATGTCACCATCGGCGAGGAAACCTATCCCCTGCCCGAACCATTCTTTGTTCTTGCGACCCAGAACCCCATCGAGCAGGAGGGCACCTACCCTCTTCCGGAGGCGCAGCTCGACCGATTCATGTTCAACATCCGGGTTAACTACCCGAGCGCCTCCGAGGAGGAAGCCATCATCAAACGGGTCACCGGCACCTACAAGGCCAACATCCAGAAGCAGCTCACCGGAGAATCCGTCCTGAAACTGCAGAATGTGGTCCGTCGTGTCCCCGTCGCCGATCACGTTGTCACCTACGCCGCCCAGATCGCCCGGGCTTCCCGTCCGCGCGAGGCCGAGGCACCCGACTTTGTCCGTGAAATGGTCGCCTGGGGAGCCGGTCCCCGCGCCGGAATCTACCTCATCCTCGCCGCCAAAGCGCGCGCCATTCTCCAGGGCCGCTACCACACCACGACCGCCGATGTTCGCGCCGTCGCTCTGCCCGTGCTGCGCCACCGCGTCCTCACCACCTTCAACGCCGAGGCCGCCGGGATCACCAGCGACGACATCGTGAATCGCTTGATCGAGCATTTCGCCCCGTCCGCCGATCTGGAGATCTGAGCTGTTAGCTTTTAGCTGTTTTGCTCTCTAGCTTTCCGGCCGCCCGCGCCACATGACCGAGACCACCCCTCCCCAGTTCAGCGAAATGCTGCCGCCCGAGATCATCAATGTGATCGGTCGACTTGAATTCCTGGCTCGCTCGGCCAAGGAGGGTAGCATCAACGGACGGCACACGAGCCCTCACAAGGGTTTCTCGGTCGAGTTCGCCGAGCACCGCCAGTATGTCACCGGCGACGATCTGCGGAATCTCGACTGGCGGGTCTACGGCAAGAGCGACCGCTATTACATCAAGCAGTATATTGAGGAGACAAACATGCGGGTCACCCTGCTCGTCGACGCCTCGGGCTCGATGGAGTATGCCGGAGAGACCGCCGCCGGACTGGGGGGAAAAGCGCACCTGACAAAGTTCGAATACGCCCGCTATCTCGCCTCGGCACTGACTTATCTGCTCATTCGCCAGCAGGATGCGGTCGGTCTGGTGACCTTTGACGAGGAGATCCGGACCTACCTTCGCCCCACCGCCAAGCCGAGCCAGGTCAGAACCGTCCTCGAGGCTCTCGCGCAGACGACTCCGGCAAAGGATACCCGCTGTGCCGCAACCTTTCACGAGATCGCGGAGCGCATTCCCTCGCGCGGACTCGTCATCATTATCAGCGATCTTTTCGACGATGCCGAGGCGATCAAAAATGCCCTGCATCACTTCCGCTACAAACATCACGAACTGGTCGTTTTTCACCTCATGGCCGAGGAGGAACTGACCTTCCCCTTCGACAAGTTCGACGAATTCCGCTGCCTCGAAGTCGAGGGGCGCCGTCTCAATATCGACCCCGCGACGATACGGGCCTCCTACCTCGACCGGGTCCAGTCCCATCTTAAATCCATCGAACTCACCTGTGGCCAGATGCAGGCCGACTACGTCCCGGTGAATACAAAAACGCCGGTACCGGAGGCACTCTTCAGCTATTTCTCGCAACGAAAGTAGGGATTGAAGAGTTGAGGCATTGAGGCGTTCCGGTACGTGCCCTCAAAACCTCAATGCCTCAAAACCTCCACCCCTCTAGATGCTTTTCCTCAACTCCATCCTCCTTCTCGGCGCCCTTGGAATCTCGATTCCCATCGTGATCCATTTGCTGAACCGTCGTTCGAGCCGGGTGGTGGAATGGGGAGCGATGAACTTTCTTCTCGAGTCGCTCGCGATCCGGAACCGGCGCATCCAGTTGGAGGAAGTGCTCCTGATGGTCTCGCGCTGCCTCCTCGTCGGCCTCCTCGCCCTCGCTCTGGCGCGACCCTTTATTCCACCGGGTTCGACGATTCCCTGGCTCTTGATTCTCCCCCTTTTGCTTCTTGCTGTCGTTGGTATCGGTGTCTCCGTCGTCCTCCATGACGAACCCAAATGGCGATGGCGCATCGCCGCGATCTCGGCCTTTCTTCTTCTTTTTTGCATCGCCATGATCGTTTTTGAGAAGTATCTCAATCTCTCCCGCTTCGCCCCCGGGGCCCGACAGGACATCGCCCTCATCATCGACGGATCGACCTCGATGGGAATCACGGTCGACGGCACAACCAATTTCGAGCGCGCCATCGAGGAGGCACGCACCCTCATCAAACGGGCACCGCGCGGCCATGCCTTCAGCCTCATTCTCGGCGGCCCCTCACCGGGAGGTCGCGTCCTTGATCCCACGACCGACCGGGCCGCGCTCGAAGCCGCCCTCGATGATATGGCTCCGCTCGATGGAGCGATGACAACCTACCAGGCCTTCACCCTCGCCTCCCTCAGCCTTGCCCGGGGCGACAATCCCGCAAAGCAGATCGTCATCCTGACCGATGAACAAAACGTCGGATGGGAGATCGGCCAGAGCGGCCGGTGGAATTTCCTGCGCGACGCCTTCCGCAATCTGCCCTCCGAACCGCAGATCATGATTCGGAAGATGCCGCTTCCCGACTTCATCCGCAACCTCGCGGTGACCGAGATACGTCTCTCCCGTGAGATTGTCGGGGTGGATCGTCCCGTCAACATCACCGCAACGGTGGCGAACACGGGGAATGAAGCTGTCAGCCCCGGACCTCTCCTCCTCAAGGTCGATGACGGTCGCGAATACCGTGATTCCTCAGTAGGACAGCTCCGTCCCGGCGAGGAGCAGGTCATCACCTTTACTCACCAGTTCTCCGAGGCCGGTGCCCACTCGCTCTCCCTCACCCTGGAAGTCGAAGACGATATTGCCTCGGACAACCACGGCGTTTCCGCAGTCAATGTCGCGAGCGAGCTCAAGGTCCTCATCGTCGACGGGCGCCACTCGGGCCGGACCTTTGATCGCGCCTCCACCTTTGCCGCAGTCGCTCTCGCCCCGTCCGCCCTCACCCTCGATCCTACCCTCCAGGCAAATACACCGAGTGTCAGTGATGAGGAAGCCGACGACTTCAACATGAACTATGATCCGACGCTGGATCCGATCCGGTTCCTCGTCGAGCCGCAGGTGATATCACTTCCTGACATAACCACGCTTTCCGACTTCGACGAATTCGATACCATCATTCTTGCCGATGTTCCGAGACTGGCCGCCCCGGTCGCCGCGCTGCTTGCCGACTATGTCGCCGACGGCGGAGGGCTCCTCGTCGCCGCCGGCCAGAAGTCGCAGCCCGATTTCTTCAACACCTGGAAAGCGGAGAACGATCTCCCCCTGCTTCCCGCGATGCTCGGTGAGGTCTCCTTTGCTCCCGCCGATCAGGCCTTTTCCCCCTCGGCCCAGACGCTCACCCACCCTGCCCTGGAGAAAATCGCCGACACCGCCAAGAGCGATTTCGCCGGGACGGTGATCACGAACTTCCGTCCCCAGAGTGTCCCCGAAGCGCTGTCCAAAGAAACCTCGGTCGGAGCCCGGCTCAACAACGGCGAGATTCTTTTGACTTCACGGAAGGTTGGGAAAGGACGCGTCCTCCTCCTCGGAATTCCCCTCGATCTAAGCTCGGGCAATCTCGTCACGAGACAGGCCTTCCTCCCGTTCATTCACGAGATCGTCTACCACCTCGCCGACCCAGCTTCCTATCAGCTCAATCTCGATCCCGGATGGGAGGTCAATATCGGGCTCACCGGAAAGCGCGGACGGGCGATCGGTGAAGGCCTCATCGGTCGTTACTTCGCCAGTCACAACGCAACCGAACCCATCTATACCCGACAGGACGAAGCGATCAATTTCAACTGGCTGACCGGGAGCCCGGTTCAGGGACTTTCTGCGGATAATTTCCGTGTCGAATGGACGGGAATGATCCAACTCCCCGACCCGAGGAAACTAAACTTCAAGGTCGAGGTCGATGACTTCTTCGAGTTCTGGATCGACGGAAAATCGGTCGCCCAGTTCAACAGTCCGGGTGGCGACCGGCGTCTCTCGGGCAAGTTCGAGGCAAATCGCTGGTATGACTTCAAGGCCGTTTATCGCGAAAATTCCGGTGAGGCAAAAGCGCTGCTTCGCTGGGAGGGAGATGGCATTCCCGCCGGAGTGATCCCTTCGTCACGTTTCCGCAGTTTCTCGGGTGGGGCCGGAGAAAAGACCGGACGTGAGACCGGCATCACCACTTTTGCCGTGAGCGGTCCGAACGACAGACCCCGCACCGCTCAACTCACCTCGGCGGATGGGGGTTCCGTGCTGAAACTGCAGGGCGATATCTCCTCGGGGCTCTATCATCTCAAGGTTCCGGATGACCAGGCCCCCTTCTTTTCCACCTTCCTGCGGAAGGACAGCCGCGAGATTCCCTTCACCGTCAAACGTGACCCCGCCGAGAGCCGTCTCGTGCGCCTCAGCGCGGCCGACTATGCCTTCCTCTCCAATTTCGTCACCCTTTCCCAGCCGCAGACGCTCGAGGAACTGATCGGATTCCTGAACGGGAATCAGTTCGGACAGGAGCTCTGGAAATACCTCGCTCTAGGTGCCTTCTTTTTTCTCCTTGTCGAAATCGCCCTCTCCCGCTGGATCGCCCGAAGCCGTCGCATGGGTGAGGAGATCCGAATTCATTTTGAAGCCAAGGATGCCCCGACCAGTTCCTTCCGCGAGGAACTGGCCCGTTTTGGAAAAGCCTGACCTGCCTGACAAAGCCATTTAGCCCTTAGCCTTTTTGCTGTTTAGCTCAAGAACCCCGTGAACGCCGAAGATTTCAGCCGCACCGATCTGATCGAGTCCCTCAGTCCTCTCCTCGCGCTGGGGGGACTGATTCTCTGTGCGATGCTCTGGCTCGGGAGTGTGATCCTGCGCAGCCGCGTTCCTCGATGGAAGATGGCGGCATCGGTCTTCGGATTCCTCATCGCGGCGGCGGCATGCTGGTTTGCCTTTCAATTACTCGGAGCCGCCTTCTCTCTCGCGACCTCATGGTCCCTCCCGGCCATCGCCATCATCGGGGCACTCGCTGCCGAAGCGATTGTCTGGATCTACCAGTTCGAACGAACCCTCGTCACAAAAAAGCGGGGACGGACCCTCCTCGCCCTGCGCCTCGGGGCACTCGTGATTCTACTCCTCATTCTTGTCCAGCCGGTTCGCTCCTTTATTGAAGAGCGTGAGATTTCCCGGGAGATCGCCATTCTCATCGATGACTCCGATTCGATGCGCCTTTCCGACAAGCGCCTCACGGCCTCTCAGAAGCTCGATCGGGCGGCCCTGATCTCCGTGCCGTCGCTTGAAAAAAGACCGGCGCTCCAGCATATCGGGCAGCTGGCCAAGCGGATCGACGACTCTCTCGCCACCGAGCTCAACGCCCTGCGCTCCGCCCCCAATCCGATCTCGGGCCTGGAGAACCGGGCCGCCCAATTGCCTGAATTGTTGAAATCAATCGAGTCGGAACGGGTCGCCCTGGTGACGGCCCTCAACGCAGCGATGGCCACCCCGCTTCCCGGGGAGGTGAAGACAAAGCTGGACGACTACCTCAAACGCAGCCGTGACGGACTGGGCCGTATTCTTCCCCTCGCCACAAAGGCGGTCGAAGGAGGCAAGGCGGAGGATCTCATCAAACAACTCGATGTCGCCCGCAGTGAACTCGGTGGCATTCTCGAAACGGTCTTCTCGACGGCCGGAAAGTCGGATGATGCCTTCTATCAGAATCTCGACGAACCCACCCGAAAACTCATCGACACGGCTGCCGCAGCTCCCCGCAGCGAACTCGCCCGTCAGGTCCTCACCGCACCGCTGGAATTACCGGACCCCACGACCAAAGAGGGTCAAGTCACCCGCACCACCCTCCTGGATCAGCTCCGCGACCGCTACAATCTTCGTTACTACCACTTCGCCCGCGATGTCACCCAGATCGCCGATCCGCTCGCGCCTGAAGAGGGAGGAGAATCAGTCAACATCGGCAACAAACCGGAGAACGCCCAGACCGACATGACCGAGGCTCTCGAACATGTCCTCGACAATACCTCACCTGAATCGCTCGCCGGAGTCCTCCTTCTCAGCGATGGCCGTCACAACGGAGCCGGACTCCCCGAAGACAGCCTGCGCCAGCTGGCGGTTCGCAATACTCCCCTCTCCGCCGTCCCTCTCGGAGCCGATCTCGGCCCGGTCGATATCTCCCTGCTCTCACTCAACGCGCCCGAGTCCATTTACCTCGATGACCGGGTCATTGTTAAGGCGACCGCAAAGCTCGACGGATTCCTCGGGGAAAAAGTGGAAGCGGAATTGCTCTCCGGGGAAACGGTGATCGATACCGTTTCCATCGATGTCACCGATGTGAGTTTCCGGACCGAGGTAAACTTTGTCCACAAGCCGGAGGCCAAGGGCATTCAGGATTATCAGGTGCGCCTCAAACCCGACCCGCGCGAGATTTTCAAAGAGAACAATGTCTGGGATTTCAAGGTCGCGGTGACCGATGATCGTACTAACGTGCTCCTCATCGACGGCTATCCGAGATGGGAGTTCCGCTATCTGAGGAACCTCTTCTACGGTCGTGACAAGTCGGTGCATCTGCAGTTCGTCCTCCTTAATCCGGATGAGATCCATCGCGGTCCCGCCCCGGTCACGATCGCCGCCAGCGCCTCCCGTCCCTTTGGCGAGGCAGAGGCAACCGCACTTCCGGTCACTTCAGCCGAGTGGCAGCGATTTGATGTGATTATTCTCGGGGACATCGATCCCGCAGCCCTCTCGAGCCGCGACTGGCTCGCCATTCGCGAAGCGGTCACCCTGCGCGGGGCCATGCTAGTCTGTGTCGCTGGCCCCCGCTACATGCCGCATGGTCACAACAGCACGGTACTGCAGGATCTTCTTCCCATCACCTATACGCCGGGGACTGCCGCGAAGTTCGACACCCCGGAAAGCGCCTTCAATATTCAACTGACCGGAGCCGGGAAGGATCATCCCGTCACCTCCCAGTCGACGAGCCGTGCCTTGAACGAGGAACTCTGGGCAGGGTTCCCTCCGATGCGCTGGCGTCACTCGGGATCAACGTTGAAGGAAACCGCGGAGGTCCTCGCCTACGCTCAACCGGTCGGCACTCCCGGCATTTCCTCCGCCCTGAACCCTGACGGATCACCGGGTTCGGTCGAGGCGGCGATCGAGCAACTGGCGAACCAGAAAAATGTCGAGTCCGAAAATGCCGTCATTTCCACGATCCGCTCGGGACTGGGCAAAGTTCTCATGCTGCA
Organism: Akkermansiaceae bacterium UBA2381; assembly: GCA_002344215.1. Lineage (GTDB taxonomy): Bacteria > Verrucomicrobiota > Verrucomicrobiia > Verrucomicrobiales > DEV007 > Arctic95D-9. The sequence goes on along the minus strand of DDSV01000009.1, from coordinate 126,759 downwards.
CTTCGACCAGACCTGGCGTTTCCGCTATGGAGTGGGAGACACCTACCATCATCGCTTCTGGGGTCAGGTGACGCGATGGGGAGCCGGGCCGAATCTCCGTGCGGGCAATGATTTTGTCCGTCTGGGAACGGACCGTCTTAGCTACACCCCGGACGATCCCATCGAAGTGACGGCCAAGGTCCTCGACACGGATCGGCGTCCGGTCACGAATGCCGGGGTCGACGTGGAAGTGTGGAAAGACGGCGAACGCCTCCGCAAACAGCGTCTTAGCTACCGTTCCGATTCCTCCGGCATCTACGAAACCAGCCTCACCGGAATCAGCGGAGAAGGCGAATATGAACTCAAACTCGTAGGGGACGAAGTGGAGGACTCCATCGCCGCCCTTCCCGATGGTCCCCGCGAGATTTCAACCGAGCTGCTCGTCGTGACGACACGCAACCCCGTCGAACTCGCCGAACTGACCGCCGACCGCGATTTTCTCAATCGCGCCACCACGGTGACCGGAGGACGCCTCGCGGAACTGAATGATCTCGCCTCGCTGACGACTTCCTTCGGTGCGCCGAAGGAAACCCTCAAGGAAAGACGCAACGTCACCCTGTGGGATAAATGGCCGCTCCTCTTCGCTTTTTTTGGATTGCTCACCACTGAGTGGGTGCTTCGGAGGAGAAGCGGGTTGGTATGATGAACGTCATGAAATTTTTAACACAGATGAACACAGATTTACACGGATGAACACAGATGGAGATCCAAGGCAAACGCTACTCCTTCTCATCTGTGAAAATCTGTGTTCATCCGTGTAAATCCGTGTTCCAAAAAATCTTTATACAATGAGCACTTTAGAAGCCGCCCTCGGACAACTTCCCAAACCCATCCTCGACAAACTCCAGTCGATGATAGGAAGGGTTCGGCGACTTCTCTTTATACGGGGACTGTTCGCCACCCTCGCGGTAGCCCTGGTCTCACTTCTCGCGATCATGGCAATCGACGCGGCGGTGACCCTTTTTTCCACGACGGCCCGCTGGATCCTCAGTCTCGCCGGTCTTTTCACGACCCTCGCAGCCGCCTGGTGGTTCCTCGTTCGTCCCCTTTCCCGCCGCTTCACCCTGACGAAAATGGCGCGCATTCTCGAAGTGCGTCATCCGGAATTGCAGGAGCGTATTTCCACCGCTGTGGAGTTGCTCGCGAGCAATGACCCGGATTCAATTCGCGGTTCGCAGGAACTGATTGCCGCAGTCGTCGACTCCGCCGTGATCGATGTTGCCTCGGTTGATCCGAGGACGGAGTTCAAGCAGGGGCGCTCGAAGAAATTCATCCTCGCGGCGGGAGTCAGTGGAGCGATCATTCTGCTGCTCCTCGCGATCTGGCCGGCGCGTTCCTGGACCCTCCTCGCGCGGGCCATGGCACCTTTCCTCGACATCGGAAACGCCTATGCCGATACACTGTTGGTCGATCCCGGCAGTGTCCGGGTGGCGAAGGGCGAACCGGTCACGATTCAGGTCTCGGTAAAACACAAACGACTGAAGCGTGCCGAAGTCCGCCGTCAGCTTCCTGATGGTTCCGAATCCGTCGAACGCATGGCGCTCATCTCGGAAGAACCTGACGGGACAAAACGTTTTTCGCTGACCTTCCCTTCGGTCGCGGAGGATTTTGACTACCGGGTGCGTGCCGGGGCCGCGCTGAGCGAGTATTTTGATGTGACCACGGTCGAGCCACCGTCTGTCGCCAGTCTCACCGTCGGATACAACTTTCCCGACTACACCCGGATGCCCGACGTGGAATCAAAGACTGAAACCGGAGAGATCCGGGCCGTCGCGCATACGAAGGTCAGCATCACCGCCGAACTCAACCGCCCCGTCTGGACGGCCAAAATGATGTTGAATGAAAGTGCCGAGGTCGCCGATCCGGTCGTGGAGGGAAACAAGGTCACCTGGTCGCTCGATCTCAAATCAGGGATGAACGGGAACTGGCATCTCGAACTGGCCGACGAGGAGGGTTTCAACAACCAGCCGGTCTCCTACCCCCTCGAGGTTCTTCCTGACAAAGCACCCACTGTCCGGATCACCCAGCCGGTGCAGCGCGATATCCGCCTGAAGCCGACCGAGCGGCTCCCCATCGATCTTGAGGTGATCGAGGACTTTGGCATCGGCGACGTCGTCCTTCTCGTCACCCCGGATGGAGCCGCCGCTCCGACAGAAGTGACACAACCGGCTCCGGAAGCGCCCACCCGCCCCGGAAGCTACGCTGCCCGGGCCGTCCTCGATATTCCCTCACTCAACCTGACCCCGGAGCAGCAGCGCCTCGCCGTTCAGGTCCGGGTGCGCGACAATAGACCGACCGACTACGACGGACCCGGCACGGGAATGAGTGAGGTTATTTTTGTCACCCTCGATCAGAACGCCAAGTCCATCGCCGACCAGGCGATCGAGGCACAGCGAAAGGAAATCGAGGAACAGATCCGGGAGGCAAAAAGGGAACTCGAGCGGGCCCGGGACGACATGCGTCGGGCCGAGCAGGATCTGAGCCGCACCGAGGAAATCGACGAGAAGGCGACTGAGCGCCTTCAGGAGTTTACCGCCCACAATGAAGCCGCGCGCGAAAAGCTTGAGGAAGTGGCCGCCACTCTCAACACCCCGCTTTTTAAAGAGCAGTCTGCCAGGGCGGAAAAGATCGCCAATGAAACTCTCGCCGCGGCCCAGGACAAGGCCGACATGATTCCCGCGACAGACGCCAAACCGGAACGCGTCGCCGGTGCAAAAGCCTCCCGCGAAAAAGTGGAAGAGTCGATCCGTGATCTCGACGGTCTCGCCAAATCAATGCGGGAGGCCCAGAAAGATTATGAGGCTATCTCAAAACTCAACGAACTCGCAAACCGTCAGCAGGAGCTGGCGATGAAGGCGGAGAATTGGGCCGAAAAATCGAAGCAGGACGCAGCGGCCTTGGCCCAAAATGCCGCCAACGAGGAGGCAAGGAAGCAGTTTGAACAGCAGCAGCAGCGCGAGGCGGAACAGTTCCGCAACGAGCAGAACCAGGTCGAGCAGAAACTCGGTGAAATGCTGAAGGAAAACGCCGCCGCCCTCTCCGAGGTGCTCGAACAACAGCGGATGGAAACGGATGCCCTCGCCGAACAGGCGCAGGCCCTATCAAAACAACAAGAATCACTCAAGGACGCGAGCAAAGAGGCGACGGAGAAAAACGCCGACCAGCAGGAGGCCCTTCGTGAGGCTCTTTTAGAGCAACTCAAAGCCCAGCAGACCAAGGTCGCCGAGGAAACCAAAGAAGCACTTCAATCAGGCTCTGAAAAATCGAAACCCGAGGCCTCCGAAGAGGCGACCCAAAATGAAGCGACTCCTGCTCCGGCGGAATCTCTCGCCAAGGCCGCGGAGGAGGCGGCCCAGGCGGCCGAAGAGCTGAGTGAGGAAAATCTCGATAACGCAAAGCAGTCGGCCACTGAAGCCGGGGAATCTCTCGCCAAGGCGGCCGAACAGGAGAACGCCAAGGCCGCCGGAGAAGAGAATTCCAACCCTCCTTCCACCCCGGAGGAGAAGGCCGGGGCCGCGAAGGAAAAAGGCCTCGATCTACCGCTCCCTGCCGCCATTCTCTCTGATCTTGCCTTGAGACAGGAAACCATCGCCAAACAAATCGAGGCGGTCAGTGAAGGCAAACTCCAGGAGGCCCTCGGTATGATGGAGTCGCAGCTCAACGCCGAAGCCAAGGCCCTTGAAACGCAGGCGAAAGGCCTCGAGCAATCTCTTCAGAATCTCCAGCAGAACCAGGCGAGAGCCAACGCCGACCAGGCTGAACGAGCCCTCGGTGAAGGTGCCCGGGAAGCATCGGACTCGGCCAACCAACTCGCCCGTGCCCAGGAGCAGCAGGCGGCCGCGCAGGCGAAGGGAGAGGTCAACGAGGGCCAGTTGTCCCCTCAGGCAAAATCCGCCATGCAACAGGGGCAGAACGACCAACAGCAATCCGCACGGGCACTTGCCCAGGCGGCGCAGGCCTTCGCCCAATCGTCCAAGGCGATCGGACAGACTCTGGAGGGACTGGATCCCTCCGAAAAGGATGAACGCATCACTAAAAGCGAAGAGCTCGCCGAGGGCTTTGATGATGTCGCGAAATCGACGCAGTCGAAGAGCGCCGGGGAAGCGGCAAGCCAGTCCCAGCAGGCCGCCGATTCGCTTCAGCAACTGGCGCAATCCGCGATGCAGAAGATGGGCGGCTCACCCCAGGGCAAACCGGGAGATCCCAAGGGTCCGACTCCGCCACAGTCCGATCAGGAACTGGCAGGAGACCCCGAGTCCGCTGATCTCAACGAAACCGGAAAGAAGACGGGAGACGCAAATGGCAGCGGGATTCCACCGGAACTTCAGAACCTCGGAATCAGTGCAGCCGATTGGGCCCGGTTCAAAGGCGCCCTTGTGGGGGGCAATGCCACCGCCATTGAGACCGAACTTCCCGCCGAATACCGGGAACTCGTCGGGCGCTATTTTCAAGTCATCGCGAAAGAAGCGGGCAAAGGAAAATGAGAAAACTCCACATCATGAACCGGCCCCTCTTCTTCCTGCTTTTGGTGAGTGTGTTGCCCTCTTTCGCGCGGGCACAGGCTCCGGCCAATCCGGCGAACTCGGTCTTTGAGAAACACCAGGCGGCGATCGAATCGGCAGTGGACAAAGCCCTCCGCTATCTCGCCTCGAATCAATCCGAGGACGGCACCTTTAACGATTCCTACGGGCGCTCGGTCGGAGTCGTCTCTCTCGTGGGCATGTCGTATCTCTCCGCCGGTTACACTCCGGGCTACGGAGAATACTCCGCGAACCTCGATCGTTGTATCCGCTATGTGCTCGACAGTCAGCGCAGCAACGGTCTCCTCGACAAGGGTGACTCCGGGCACGGCCTGATGTATGCGCACTCCATCGCGACCCTCTTTCTTTCCGAGTGCAGCGGCATGGTTGACGCCGAAACGCAGGAGCGACTCAGCCCCATCCTCGCGAGGGCAACCAAGCTGCTTCTCGAAGCTCAGGCAGTCCCGAAAAATGAAAGTCATGAGGGCGGCTGGCGCTACAAACCCGACTCCCGCGATTCCGACCTCTCCTGCAGCGGATGGGCACTGATGGCACTGCGCTCGGCGAAACTCAACGGTGCCCCCATCCCCGATGCGGCCATCGAAAAGGCGGTCGCGTATGTCCTTAAAAATCACGACAGGGAGGAAGGCCGTTTCGGCTACACCGATCCCTGGGGTCACTCCGAGACCCTGACCGGATGCGGGCTTCTCTGCCTCGAACTGAGCGGCTATCACGGCTATGAATCGACCTCCCGGTCCGGAGATTATATCCTGAAACACCGCCAGCACATCATCAACAACGCCCACGAGTACTACGCCAATTACTACAACGCCCAGGGCATGTTCCAGCTGGGCGGGCGCTTCTGGGCCCAGTATGCCGACTGGATGTATAATGAGTACATCCCGAAACAGCAGTCGAACGGATCCTGGTCAAACGGGAGAAACGGCGGCACCTACGGAACCTCAATGATGGTGCTTTCGTTCACCGTCCCCTATCGACAACTTCCTATCTATCAGCGGGATGAAACGGTCGATGAAGTGCCGTGAGAGAGTTTTGAGGCGTCAGCGTGTGGAATGCCCTGACTCACTTTCATGTGATGATCCCGGCGCATTAATCAGGTGAAAAGCCGGTGCAAGAAGCTCAATGATCTTGACGGTGGATTGGTCAGGATGGAACCTCAACCCTGCTGACTCCGCGATGGCAGCGATGCCTGAGGCCAGCAAGCTCTTGCCATGAAACGGCTCATTCTCTTTATTTCCACGCTTTCGATTGTTCCGCTTACCGCTTCGGATCGGGTAATCGGTGACGAAGTTCGCACCACCAGCCCGAAGGGCGTCCCCGAGCGCTGCGTCCGGCTCGCGAGGATGCCCGGTGCCACCTATCGCAAGGACGATTCAAAGGACGAACAGGCCTACACCTCAATCAACTTTTACGACCCGTCTGTCGCCCTCTCTCCGAAGACCTGGAGCACCAGTCCGGGCATGGTGGTCTACGACATTTCCGAGGGCCTCTTTGCCGGAGCCCCCGATAGATTCGAAAAGGAAGCCAGCCAGAAGGGAAAAGGGGCCGGCGAATTTGCCAAAGACGATCTCGCGCTCTTCAAGTGTACGATGAACCGGGAGGGAACCAGTGCCACGTTCTCGACATCCTCCCTTCTCTACTATCACTTCTCCCGGTATTTTGACATGGAGGTGCGGGTTCCGGTGGCGGTCTGGCGCAGCATGGACAAGGACCTTTATCTCTCCCGTGTTGCGCGGTCGGGACTGGAAATATCGGGACGGAATCCGGCGGCCAAAATGAACCATGAGGCCTGGCGTGTGCTCGTCGAAGCAGTAGAAAATCCGGGGACTTACACCCCGACGAACGATCTCTTTACCACCGATCGGAGCGCGATCCACGGGGTGATGTTGTCGAACCGCGGCGAGCGCTATGGTCCCGAAGTAAACGGCACCCGCCAGTCCGGCTGGGGTGCGGGTCAGAACCGGGACTTCCAGGAAACCCCTCCCTTCCTCGCCCTGCGCAGCGGAGCCCCCCTGAAGGAGGCCATTGCCGAGGGACTCGGAAAAGGCCAACAGGATTCACAGATCAGCAATGAAGCAGCTGAGTCGATATCGCCCAGACAAATGGCCTACTGGATGCGGGAGATCTCCGAGATCGTCCTTCTCGATTTCATTTTCAGTCAGCAGGACCGCGTGGGAAACATTGATTTCGCGCCCTACCATTACTGGGTCGAAGCAGGAGAAGTGAAACGGAAAAGAGCGAAGGAGAGCGAAACGGTCGAGGGTGAAGTGCCGAAGGACGCGATAATCCTGAAGCGAACGATGTTGAATGACAACGACGCGGGCGGAAAAGTGCAATTCGCGAACTTCGCCAAATCCACCGGGATGCTCGAAAAACTCCGGCACTTTCATGCCGGGACCTACCGGCAGTTGATGGCTCTCGATGCGGACTTCCGGTCGCAGGGTCTTCTCCATCACTACCTCTCTTCCACCTTCGGTCTGGAGGATGCCGAGGTGAGGCAGATCGTCAAAAACACCTCACTTGCCGCCGGGATCCTGCGGGAAAGCCGGCTTTGGGGCGATCTCAGGTTCGATCTCGATCCCGAACGATTTTTTCTCGAAGGAGAGGTCGAGGAAGAAGTGATCCCTTTCAATGAGGCCGAGGAGTGGGAACTGCTCTTTCGCGCGGCCGAAGAGTCGCCGGGAGTGAAGGAGGAGTTGCAGAAGCAACCGTGACCTGAGACTGACTAACTTTTCGGTTAGTTCGCAGCGATCCTTGACCTTCGATCAAACTGATCGGCCAATCCTGACACACGCGATCTGCCGTGAGATGTAGGGAAGGCCGCGACAGGAAATATCCAGAAACTCAGGCTCCGATCGCGTGCTTGATTGTAGGTTCGAAGCCGTTAGGGTGAGATTTGTTTAAGCTCTGAAATTCCCTCCTCCAATCCGTATTTGATTAAGAACGCACAGTCCACCTCGTCCAAACTCTTCTCATCGTCTCGACTCGTCTTCGCTCTCCCTGCCTTCGCGGCCGGGAGACCAATGGGTCGCCGGGTCGGATTTATTCTGGCGGGAGCGTTGCTTGGATGGTGTCATTTCGCAGGTGCGGCCAACGACCTGTATTGGGACACCAATGGCACGACCGCTGGATCCGGGGCGGCTACGGGAACCTGGGGCACGAACAATTTCTGGAACACGGATGTGGATGGGATTGCCAACGCCTTCCAGATCTCGACCGCCGCGATCAATGATCTTCACTTTCAGGCCGGAACGAATGGAACCGCAGGAACCATCAATGTCAGTGGCAACCAGCTTGCGGGCGGTCTTTATTTCGAGGAAACTGCCCTCACTCTCAGCAGTGGCACCATCACGCTGAGCGATGGGGCCATTATCAACAACTCAGCGGGTCCTTCCATTATTCCCCGCATTTCCTCGGCCCTGGCGACCTCCGGCACAGTAACTTTAACCGGCACCCGCATCTGGATGGACAACGCTTCTTTCGCGGGAGGGGGCACTCTTGAGGTCAGTACCACGAATGCCACTTTGCTTGAAAATGGCGGTGCGCTCAACGGACTTTCAGTCATCAACCTTAACAGCGGAGGACTGGACATCCGAATCGGAGAAAATGGCTACAATTACGGCACCGGAACCATCCTGAATTTTGTCAATTCGAGCAGTCTCACGACAAACCTGACACCGGATGTCAATTGGAAGGGCGATATCACCGTTGCCAGTGCAAAGACAGCAAACCTCTCCGCCTTCAACGGAGCCAGCACCCTCTTTATCGACGGAGACATCTCCGGCGCAGGCAATGTCACGATCGGCGGTTCCGGCGTCACGGTTCTAACGGGCACCAACACCTATGCGGGAACCACGACCGTCAGCGGATTTACTCTCCGCATCAGCGGCGGCGCGGCCATTGCCGACAGCGGACTGGTAAGCATGAGTATGGGTGGCGCGGCAAATACCTTTGATGTCCAGACAAGCGAGACCATCGGTGCCCTCGGCGGTGGCACGGTCACATTCAGTGTCGTAAACATTGCCGCCGGTCAAACGCTCACCTTGACAAATGGAACCCAGACTTATAGCGGCACCTTCAATGGAACCGGAAGACTCACCATCGCGGGCGCTTCACAGACTCTGGCATCCGCGGTGACGCTCACCGACCTGAGAGTGGAAAGCGGATCGCTCACCCTAAACGGAGCCAATACCATCACCAACGGCCTGGTCATGACAGGCGGAACGGTCCAGCTCCGCGATGCGGGATCAGCAGGGACAGGAACCATTCAGGCATCCGGAGGCACTCTCCAGGTGGCAACCGCTCGAGGCACTACCTTATCCCTTCCAAACGCCATCACCGTCTCGACAGGAAGCAGGGTTATTCTTTCCCCGCAAACGAACGGAGGAGTCGCCGGAACCGCGACGGTGAATTTCGGCGGCACGATGACGATCAACTCCGGTGGCGTTCTGCAGTTGGGAACCCCGGGTGCCAACGCGGCCTACGGAACTGATAACGGAGCGGTGGTGTTCGGTCTCAATGCCGTGAGCGGGACCAAATTTCAACTCAATGGCAACTCCTTCACCCTTTCCGGACTGAGCACGAATGGGGTCACTCCGGGGGAACCGGTCGTCGAAAACGGCGCGGCTTCCAATATCACCCTCACCGTGGCCCTGCCCGCCAGCGGAACGAACACCTATGCCGGCACGATTCGCAATGGCGGAACCGGATCGCTCGCCCTGACAGTGAATGGAGGGTCGGGATCGGCTCTGACGCTCGCTGGCGCCAACACCCACACCGGGGCCACCACTATCAGCGGAGGCAGTCTGATTCTCGCCCATCAGCGCGCTCTGCAAAACAGCACGGTGACCACTGGTGGTACTGGTATCATCTTTGATACCTCAGTGTTGGCCCATGCCTTCACCTTCGGCGGGTTAAGTGGTTCGACCGATTTGGCCTTGGTGGACAACGCCACCAACGCCGTGACGCTTACCATTGGCAACAATGGCAGCTCACAGACCTATTCCGGCATTCTCAGTGGAGGCGGTGGTCTCACCAAGGTCGGGGCCGGAATTCAGACCCTTGATAACGCCAATGTCTATACGGGTGCCACGACGGTCAATGGGGGAACTTTGAAGATCCTCTTCGGGGGAGCTTCTCCGACCAGCAACATTATTGATCCTGGGTCGGCACTCCTCCTCGGTGGCGGCATCTTTTTGCAGCAGCAGTCCACATCGGGTCCCCACAGCCAAACTCTGAACGGAACGACAATCAGGGCCGGATCTTCCGTGGTGAACCAAATCCGCGTGGGAGGCGGAACCATGCTGCTGACTCTTGGCACCGTCTCCCGGGAGACGGGTGGCACCGTCGCCTTCAGCGCCAATGGCAGCGGCACTTCAGGGATCGCCGCTACAGGTACTAACACCGCGTCCGGTATCATCGGAGGATACGCCACCTATTTGACCACCAACGGGGGTGCTAATTTCACCAATGGGATCGACTGGGCCACTTACAGTGTTGGAAAAATAGTGGCGCTCTCTTCCGGTGCCTACAGCAACTCCTCTGCAACGACAACAGCAAGCAACCTGGACATGACCTCCAGCCTGACACTCGACTCCAGCGTCGCCGTTGGCAGCATTCGCTTCAACAACGCCATCCCTACTCCGACTCTGACGCTCAACGGCTCTCATACGATCGGCAGCGGCGGTATATTGGTGACGGGTAATGTCGGGGCGAATGCCACGCTCATCACGGGGGGAACGATCACCTCTGGCAATGGTCAGGATCTCATCGTCATCCAGAACAACACCAGCGCTGCCCTCACCGTCGACGCCACCGTCACTGGAGCAGTGGGTTTCACCAAAAGTGGCGGCGGCCAGTTGATCCTCACCGCCGCAAATGACTACACCGGCGCCACCTATCTGAACGGCGGAATCACCACTATTTCCAGTAATGCCAATCTCGGCTCTATTTCCACCGGGGCCGACGTTAACTTCAACGGTGGCACCCTGTCCGTCACCAACACTCTGGTTCTCGACAATGCCGGCAGCAATCAGCGCGATCTCGTTTTTGGCAACAACGGAGGCATCCTGGATATCGCCGCCGGCCAGATTCTCACCGTCAGCGGGAACATCAGCGGCGACGGCACCCTGAATAAGACCGGTGCAGGAACGCTGATCCTCGATGGTACCAGCACTCAAAGCGGCGCAACTACCGTCAGCACGGGAACCCTACTTGTGAACGGCGATCATTCAGCCGCGACTGGAACCATTAACGTCAACTCCGGAGCCACTCTGGGAGGCGACGGCGATATCGGCGGAGCAACCACAATCAACGGAAGTCTCAGCACGGGGGAACTGGCAACCGTCGGATCTGTAGGGACGCTGGACTTCAACGGAAACGATCTCACCTTCAACAACGGAAGTACCTGGCTGGTTGATCTGGTGCAGGGAGACCCGGAGAGTTCAGACAGCGTTCTGGTGGATGCTCTCACCATTAATACCGGATCGACCCTGAACTTCAACGTCACTGAAACCTACCATGGCGACGAGAGCTTCACGCTTGCCTCCTATACCAGCCTCAGCGGAACTTTTTCCAATTATGCGACCTCGGGCGTCTACACGATAGGAGGGAACGAATACCTTCTGAATTACGGCTCCAACAGCATCACCCTCACGGCAGTTCCCGAACCGGGGACTCTGGGGCTTCTTGGCCTGATAATAGGCGGCTGTCTTTTCCGTCGATTTCGAGGTAAGCCTGCGAAATGAAGAGTGGAACCGGGAATCCGGGCAGGCAGGTGCCCGGATACGTCCCTCCGAATTTGCAACCTCCCGAAGGCGGGGGTCGACGAACTGCCCCGAACAGGTGTAGAGTCTGCCGGTAATGACTTTTCGCTGGCTCGGAACGATCGCCTATCCGGAAGGACTGGCCCTTCAAGAAGATCTTGTGGACCAGCGTTCACGCGGTCTCATCGAGGATACGGTCCTGCTCCTCGAACACGAAGCGGTGTATACAATCGGCCGGACTCGCGACCGCACCAGCCTCCGCGATCCCCTGAATCTCCCCCACCCCGTCTTCGAAACCAACCGCGGCGGGCAGGCGACCTTTCACGGCCCGGGCCAGTTGGTGGGTTACTTCATTCTCGATCTCAATCAGTATGGCCGCGATCTTCACCTCTACCTGAGGCAGATTGAGTCCTTACTCATTGATTTCACCGCTGATTTTGGTATAAATGCTGCTCGCAGGGAAGGTCTCACCGGTGTTTGGGTCGAGAATCGGAAACTGGCATCCATCGGAGTGGGCGTTCGCAAGTGGGTATCGATGCATGGCTTCGGCCTCAATATCTCCAGCGATCTCTCCGGCTACGATGCCATCACTCCCTGCGGAATATCCGATGTGACCATGACCTCTCTTTCCACTGAAACCAATCGCGAGATTACCGTTGAGGCGGCCGCGCACGCCATCGAACCCGTGATCCGGAGAAGTTTCAGCAAACTCCGTCCCGCGTGAGCAGGGAAACACACAACGTGCTCTGACGCTCATGTACCTGGTGGCGGTCAATTTGGAAAATACCCGTGAGATGGCGGTCACTCAGGCCGTCCCCGGCCGGCCCGTGCGGATTGGCCGGAAGCCGGAGAGCCTTCCCGAGGAGCCGGTCGATACCCTCCGCATCACCTGGAACGATCGTCTCGTCAGCCGGAATCATTGTGAGGCGGTACGAGGTGAGGGGGATGTCTTGACCCTGAAACGACTTCCCGCCCTGACGGGGAGGAGCACTCCCAACGCGCTCCATTCAAACGTGAGGCTTCGTGATCGCCATTCGCTTCCCGATCCGGTCGAACTGCATCTCGGCGGGTCAGCGATCATCGGAGCCAAGGGCAACACCGCCATCTACTGGCTCAAGTCTCTGCGGGATCTGGATGCCGAGATCGAGCGCTATCACCGCGAGTTGGATGAGGCGAAAGTCGATTTCGAAGAAGCGCCCTCCACCCGTCAGGACTACGACGAGGTCGAGCAACTCGACGAGTACAGTCTGCGCCTCCAGTTGAAGCTGCTCCAGCGTGAACTTCCCCAGCAGGTTCTGAGCGGCTGGACTGATGAAGAAGACCTCTTCACCCGGGCCGCCATCTTTCTGGAGAATGCCCTGCCCGGTCAGAAGGGCGTCACCGCCGTATTCATCGCCGTGGAAAAAGACGAGGATGGCGTCAGCTTCGAAATTCTCAATCCGGATCCCAACACGAGAGCCGACTTCCGGCCGAGCATGACGCTGGTGAGCCGCCTGAATTTCACCAAACCGAATCCCGCCGATATCCGCATCTGGTCGTCCAAGGACAACAACCGCATTTTTACCGCCGACAGCCTCGGCGGTAAAATCGACTGGGTCGCGATTATTCCGGTCGCCCGGCTCGATGAGTCGGCCGCGATTTACCGCGATGCCTCAAGACGACCTGTCTATCTCTATGTGGAAACCCGACAGGCATCCGAGACGGCTGCCGCGGCCTTTGTCCCCTTTCTGCGCCTGATCAGCTCTCTCGTCGCGAGCCTGCTCTCGGCGCGGGCCGATCAGAAGATGCAGGACCAGATGGCCGCTTACTTTTCCCCGGGACTCCGCAAGGTCCTGCGGATCCGCGACCAGTCGGAACTGGAACCCGCGATGGTCGACTGCACCGTCATGTTCGCTGACCGGCGGGGCCACTCCCGCCTCCTCGAACTTGCCAAGAGCGATGAGGAAATTCTCGACCGCCTTGAGGAGAACCAGAGGGTGGTGGGTCTTATCACCGAGGAAGTTTTCCGAAGCAGCGGCGTCGTGACCGACTTTGCCGGGGACGGTGCCCTCGGTCTCTGGGGCTGGCCTAACTTCGGAGATCAGAACCGGGACCATGCCCTCGCCGCAGTAGAGGCCGCCGAAGCGATCATCCGCAGACTGGCGCGTCACGTCGTCTACGAGGAAAAACCGAACCGCCACATGGCAGCCGTCCGCATCGGCATCAGCTCCGGGAGAATGGCCGTCGGAAAAACCGGCCCCACCCAGCAATGGCACATTAGCGTTTTCGGCAGTGTCGCCAATCTGGGGGCCCGTCTCGAACGCATTGCCAAGGAGTTCCGGGTGCCGGTCCTGATCTCCGATGAAACCTACCAGCGAATCAAGGGTATCGGGGGCCGCAATTTCCGGCAGCTCTGCCTGATCCGCCCGGCGGGATTTGAAGAAAGCTACCCCATCCATGAACTCGTTTTCCCCAGGGAAATGGGAGGATCAGGGGTCACCGAAGAGGATGCCAAAACCTACGAACGGGCCCTCAACCACTTTAATCACGAGCAGTGGGATGACGCCATCGATCTGCTCGACACCCTCCCCGAGGAGGATCCTGCCGCTTACTGGCTGAGAGGAAAAGCTCTCGCCTTTCGCAAAATGCCCCCTCCCGCCGGATGGGCGGGTGAAATCCAGAGTCTCAGCAAATAGTTTTTATCGTGCCCGACGACGAACAGATCAAGGTCAAGGACTACCAGATCCACTTTCCCCCGCTTGGGGAGGGTGCCTATGGTCAGGTCTTTCGTGCCACCTACCGGGGGATCTCGGAGCGGGCGCTTAAAATCTTCCGTCCCGGGGTCGTCGATCTTTCGACCATGGCGAGGGAGCTCGAAAAGCTTTCCCAGGTCACCGAGCATCAGGGCATCGTGACCCTTCACGACTTCGACCTCCTTCATGATCCGCCCTACTACGCGATGGGTCTCCACGCCTATCCGAACCTCGACGGGGTCTGGGAAACACGGACTCTCGAACGTCTCTGCGGTCATGTCGACCACCGCGAGGGCTGGCGCTTGATCCGGGACATCGCCGACGCCGTCTCCTACCTGCACCGCAACCAGATCATCCATTGCGATATCAAGCCGTCGAATATCCTGCTCACCGACGAGACTCCCTTTCACATCAAGATCTGTGACTTCGGGCAAAGCCGCGGCCTGGCGGCGGAGAATTTCCAGCCGGTCGGGACTCCTCTCTACGCGAGCCCGGAGCAGTTGCGCCATCCCCGCGATTCGGCGGATGGGAAAGGCTTTCGCTGGGATGTCTACAGCTTCGGGGTCGTGGCTTACAAGCTCCTGACCGGTAGACTTCCGCGGCTTCAAGGGCTGGCCAGTGAGGAGCGGAAAAATTTCGATCCGGATTCCACTCTCGTCGAGGCAACGATGGAGGCCACCCTCGCCGAGACCGGAAACGGGATCGACGCCAATCAACTCGCCACCCTGACCGAGGCCGAGGAGGATATCTTCTGGCCTGCCGATTTTTACGTGCCGAGCGACCGAAAGGCGTTGATCGAACAGTGCCTCAGCCTCGATCCTCGCGAGAGGCCCGCCGATATGCGCGAGGTGTGGAACCGCATCCAGCAGCTCGATCAGCAGGCCGTCGTGAAGCGGGCCCGCCGCCTCAACACAATCTTTGCGATTCTCCTCGTGGTGGCCTTGTGGGCCTCCGGCTTCGCCTTCATTCAAGCCCGCAAAGCCAAACGCGCCACCGATGCCGCCATGCTCGCGTCAGCGGAATACGAAAAGAGTGCCGGTGCCGCCGTCGACCTGATGCTGCTCTTCGTGAGCGAACTGAACAAAGGGGATATTTCCGGCGCCGGGGCGGACCGGCTCTACACGATCGTCTCGGAGAATGCGAAGACCTTCCTGGAGAACCGGTCGAAAGACCTGCGCACGTCGACCCGCATTCTGAGATTCTCCGCTCAGACCGCCTCCTTGCGGGGACGTCAGGCGCTCGATGAGGGGGACCTGAATCTGGCGCTGAAGGAGTTTACGAGCGCTTTCGAAATTCGCTCGAAGCTGGCCGAGGATCCCAATTCCGTCGATGAACTCGCCCTCCTCGCGTCCCGCGATCTCATGGACATCGGCGGGATTCACGAACGTCAGAAAAACTACAAAGCCGCCGTGACCGCCTATTCCTCGGCCCTGGAATGGCGCAGTCAGGTCAGCGGGGAGGACGGTATTTTCTCCCTCCCTCAGGTCACGGAACTGGCCACGACCTACAAGGCGCTCAGCCGTGTCCATCAGTTGGAAAAGGACACCAAACTGGCCATTGCCACGCTGAATGAGATCCTCACGATCCTGAATGACCGGATCGAAGACGGGAAGCCGTCCGATATCCCGGGATATGCCATGGAGGCGGTTCGTGTCCTCCTCCTTCTCGGAGAAATTGAATACGGAGAGGAAAATATCACCGACGCCTCTGAAACTTATCAGGAGCTCATGGTTCTCTCGAAATCACTGGCCACCGGCCCGCCCAGCCTCGCGTCGGAAGCCAATCTCGCGTATCTCATCGCGCTCCGCTCCTTGGGAACCATTCAACTCGACCAGGCCCAGAAGGAAGCGGCCCTTGTTCTTTTCCGCGAGGAAATCAAAATCAGGGAACAGTTCATTCGCATTCGCCCCTACGATGCCGAGGCAAAAATCCCGCTCGCCGAAGCCTACGCCTATGCCGCCAAATGTCTCGACCTCACCGGTGAGACTTCGCGCTCTCTGGCGGTCTTCTACCTCGAGCAATCGCTCGACCTGATCTCAAAACTGCCCTACGACCTTCGCAGCCGTAAGGAGATTCTGGAAAAGACGGCCGAGTTCAAGGCCTCGCTCGCGTCGATACAGGCGAGGTCGAATTGAGACACGATTGCCAGAGCGCCGCTTCCCCCGGGTGCCCGACTGTCTCGAGAGCTGACAAAATCTCCTCCGGCCCGGGGAGGACGATCCCTTCCTCCGCGATTTGTTTTTCATCATCGGGAAGGTCTGGAAACACCTCGACGGCATACCACCAGCAGGCCCAGGCCCGCCAGCTTCTCAACTCCCGGCGGGGCTCGACCATCCGCGTGGCGAGGTGTTGGAAATGCCGCCGGGGATTGCCGATGAACTGCCCCTCCCGTCGTTCCTCCATGACCCATCGCATCGCCCGGTAAGGCAGGGGCCACCCGCCCGGCACCGGCTCACCTCCCGGGAACTCAGCCGAAAAGGCGCGGTTCAGAAGCAGGATGGACTGCGCGGGGAGGCCCTTCTGCCAGAGAGATTGCGAGCACTCCAGGGCGAGGAGAAAAAAAGCCTCACCCCGCTCCTTTCCCGCCCGCTTCATGGAGGAAGCCGAGAGCGACGCCTCTCCCGGCGGCAGGAAAGGACAGGGTCCGTTCGCGGACATGACCCTATCGACCGGTGAAGAGGAATTTTCCAAAGGACGAGGGCACATGAAAATCGGGCTTTGCCACTTTCGGATCAACCCAGCTGATCCAGTTCTGCACGATGCCATCGGGCCCGTGAGAGAACTCGGCTCGATAGACCCCCGCGATCATTTCCAGCTCTTTGAGACAGCCGAGGCCCCGGAGCACATCAAGAGAGAATGAGCCCTCGACCGCATATCCCCCCTCGAGTATCTCGCCCGAAAACTCCAGGCCCGGAAAGGTCCATCCTCCGTCGATTTTCCGGTGAAAGCGGGCCTCGTAGTCATAGACCCCGCCTCTCGGTTCCATTTCGGCCCCGTAGTAGGGCTCCCGCAAGTCAGCGGAGGAGGCAAAAAAGAGCTCGACCCGGTCCGATCCCAGTGCGGCCTGGTCCGGGTCGGAAGAATCATCGAGAACGAGGTCATCGTCCTCAACCTCAAATCGAAAACCGAGATGCCGGTCATTCCAGACCGCGCGGAAGGAGGTCCAGGGACAGGGGCGATCCAGCCACGGAAAAGTGAAATCTTCAAGTAACTCCCCCTCCGCCAGATCGAGGCTGGGAGAATAGTGAACCGGGTACGTTTTCATGACAATATCTTGAGAAGCCGGGGGATCTGGGCAAGGTCCGTGATCACTGCATCCGCGAGGGAAAAAGCTTCGGCGACACTGTGCCCTCCAAGGCGAAGGCTTGCCGCATCACCCGCAAACAGCCCCGTCCGGAATCCGGTTGCCCGGGCCGGAAGAACGTCCTTGCTCATGTCATTGCCAAGATAAAAAATCTGCCCGGGTTCTATTCCGCACTCCCCCGCCTTTCCGGCAAGGTCGTCAAAAAGACGCGGCGATGGTTTTCCCTCAAGCAACTGAAAGGAGAACACCTGTAACGAAGGATCAAATCCCAATCCGTCGAGGGTCGTCCCGAAAAGTCCCTCCATGACCGGCAAGGTATAGAACTGGGCATTGGAGATTATTCCCATTTTCAGCCCGGCAAGCCTCACCTGCTCGATCACCCCGGCCGCACCGGGCATGGTCCATACCGGATTGACAGAACATTCAAACCGCACCGACAGATCTTCAATTTCATCCGGCTCACGCGGAGGCAGACCGAGCGCCGCAAGCGTGTCCACCCAGACCTCACGAATGTCCACTTCCGGAAACGCGACACCAAACGAACGCCGCCGGTCCTGATGCCGGATGATCGTTTCCTGATACACCCGGAAGAAGCCATCCCCTTTCTCTCCAAACTCTCGTTCGGCAAAAGAATTGGCCGAGGCATTTCGTTCCCCGTCATTACTTCTGACTTCTTCACCCGAAGCACCTGCCGCAGGACAAATCTCTCCCGCGCCCGAGATGAGGAGCGTCCCGTAGATGTCAAAAACCACCGCCCGGATTCCGGGCAGTTCAGGCAATTTCGCCACCAGTCCCGTCTCCGATGGAACAAGGGAACGCATCACCTCCCGGACATAAGCGGCATGATCCATCGTCAATTGCGCAGCAGATTAAGCCGCGACGGATTCAGAAACTGTTGCAGCACTTTCCGTGTCGGCAGGTGGGAGACCTTTCCGACCGGGCTCGCTCCGACCCGCTCATACATCTGCTCAAGCAGCTGGCCGTAGCGAGTGAGACTGTAGACCTGCCGGATGATCTCGCGTCGCTCCGCAATCTCCCGACCGGTATAGAGAGCCAGAGGCGGAATCGAGATTTGATCGAGCAGAGCGGGATCTTTTTTCAGTTTCCTCAGGATCTGCATCTGAAACGGCTCGCTGAGAACGCCGAAATCAATCCTTCCCTTCTTAATCCAGGCCTTCAGTGTCTGCTTGATCGCCGACCGCGGAAGCTGGCAGTCGTAGGCGAGGTAGCTGCGCCGCAGCATCGACTCGATCGCCGAATTCAGTTCTTCCGCGTCGAGCCATTCCACCGGCAGATCAATCCGCTGGTAGAGATTGCTCATCTCGATCCCGTTCGCGGCGAAGTCCCTCGTGATATCCGGGAGGTCCCGCCCCATGACCGGCTTTCCGATGATCCACGGTTCGAGAAAGGCGAGACCGAATCCTTCCGCAATGCTCGTCGTAACAATGAAGTCCGCCCAGCCTAACAGATCAAAAAAAGAATATTCGCTCCCGTCGGCAACACCGAGTTTTACCGGAAGTTCCAACTCGAGGGCGAGGGCGGCCCATTCATCATGGATCTTCTGCCACTCGGGATTCTCCGGACTCAGACTCGTCGCAAAATCAACCCGGTCCCCGTAGATGAGCGCGAGGAGGAGAAGTTCCCCGATGTTTTTTCGCCGGATTCCCCGTGAAGGATAAAGGGCAAAGAGTTTTCCCCGGGAAAATGGCCGCTCCTCCGGATGGGTTGTCACCGCGAGATCAGGAATTGCGTTCGGAATGACATGGAGATTGGCTCCGGAGATTCCCGCGGCTTTCAGAAAATCGTGGTCACGGCGGTTGATCGTGGCGTAGTGGATCTGCTTTGCGGTGGGATAAAGCGTTTCCTCGAAGCTCGACTCGGTGTCGAAAAATGAACGCTGACTCGTGTAGTTACCCGGCCTCCCGTCTTCCGAGAAATCGTGGAGCTGGAGGACCACTCTCTCCCCCTGAGAGGCCAGCTCGCGAATGACACTGGGAAAAAGAACGTTCTTCGCCAGGGTCGGATTGTGAAAATGCCAGATATCCACCGGCCCTCCAAGTCCGGCCTCAGCCTCTTTTTTCAACTCCTCGGCAAGACTCTCCGCCACGACCGGACTTCCCGTCTTCCGGTAGTTCAGGGCCTGCACCACCCTGACTCCCGCCTGCCGGGCATCGGACAGGGCCGGCTCCCCGGAAAGAATGATGACCTCATCCCCGAGCGCCGTGAGGATATCACGGGCCGCCTCAATGACCCGGGTGACCCCTCCCCGTCTGAGGTGGTAATGCACGATCGCTACCCTGCGTTTTCTCCTATCTGCCATGCCGCTCGCGGTATTCGGGTAAAGTAATCATCGGAGGCCGCTCTTCCTCAAAAATCTCCCGGGTGACCTGTTCGTAACGCCGCCCCTCGGCCTGGAACTGCCGAAAGAGGCCGTGCAGTTCGGGGAGATCTTTCGCCATGCCGTAGGTCTTGAGACGATCGAGGAAACTCTGGAGAATCCCGAAGGACATCTTCCCAAGGTCAGCCGTCGACTGGTTCCGGTGCACCCGGCTGTCGAGGTCGGTCTGGGCAAAAGCATCGAGCCCGCTCAGTTGATACAGGTCAATCAGATGGGATGTCTCGACCCCGTACCCGATCGGAAAAGGAAGTTTTTCGAGGACTTCGCGCCGCACTGCATACTCACCTGAGAGCGGCTGGATCAGCGCGGTCAGCTCGGGGAAAAAGAGCGAGAAGAGGGGGCGCACGAGGATCTCCGTAACCCGTCCTCCTCCCGAGGGACGCATATCATCAGAGAGGGCAAGGGGTCTGTCGTAAAAGGCCTTCACATACTGGATCTCGGGCCGGTAAATGAGCGGCGCGACGAGGGCGCTGGCAAACTTGGCGTGGATGTTTTTGATGTCCGCATCGACATAGCAGATGATGTCACCGCGCAGTTGATAGATCGCCTTCCAGAGATTCTCCCCTTTCCCGGGTCTGAACCCGTGCTTCGGCAAAATCTCCGAGGAGAGATAGGTATCCGCCCCGTAACTCGCCGCGATCTCGAGAGTCCGGTCGGTGGAACCCGAGTCGATCACCGCGATCTCATCAATGAGCGGATAGCGATCCATCAGCTCGCTTTTGAAAACGATGATCTCTTTTCCGATGGTCGTCTCCTCGTTGAGCGTGGGAATGCAGAGACTGATCGTCAGTCCGGCCTCCTTCTTCGCCCGGACGAGTTCCTGCATGTCCCAGAACTCACTGTGGTGAAAGGTGTTCGTCTCAAGCCACCGCGCTATCCTGTCGTCGATCCCTGACATGCTCTAAAAAGAAAAATCTCCCGTGTCCATGAATTGCAGGACCGAGACGAGTTGGGCGAGGCCGTCGAAGATCGGATCAAGATAAATGGATTCCTGGGGAGAATGCCGATTCTCACCTCGCGTGACCCCGAGCGTCAATGATGGAATTCGCTTCTCAAGAAGCGAGGCCAGCTCCGAAACGCTCGGCTCAACCCGGGATTCAATCCCGAGGGCCTCGAGCGTTTCCCTAGCCTCTCTCACCAGCGGATGTTTGGACCCGAGATCACCGGGCTGGCGGTGGGCGATCATTTCGATCCTGGAGGAAATTCCGGCCCGACCGGAAAAGCTTTCGACCAGCGCCACGATTTCTCTTTCAATGCGGGCAACCCGACCGGCATCCAGACTCCTGATCTCAAAACGAACCAGCCCGCTGCGCGGAGGCACACTGTAGCCCGAGCCGGCCTCGATCGACCCGATGAGAATACGGGTGGCAGGGCTCTCGCGCTGATTGATCTGCAGCATGGCACTGACCAACTCCGATAGCACCGCAACAACCCCGGACGGATTACCGCCCTCGCTTCCCTCATCGAGCGGACTCGATTGCTCCACCGTGATCTCCCCCCGGGCCATGCCAAGACTCGAAAAGCTCAGCCGCCCGAGGTCGATTCCCTCGAGACAAAGTGCCGAGTGGATCTCAGATTCCGAATTTTCGAGGAAAAACCGCATTCCGCGGAGGTTTCCCCGGCCGAAACTGCGGGTCGTTCCGAGGAGAATCAGATTCGAATCCAGTTCAATCTCCAACTCGGCCAGAATGAGCGGCAGCGTCGCCAGAACCGCCGCCCCGAGACTGTTGTCGGCCAGCCCCCGTCCGCTCATCCGGCCGACGCCGACCGAGACGGTGTGGTCCGCCGTTTCCGCCCAGATCTTGTCGACATGAGCCGCCACGAGCAGGTTGCGACCACCGGTTTTGCCCGAAAGCACCCCCGCCACGTTGCCCGCCTGATCGAGGGAAATGTTATCGAGACCACACTCGGTGAAACGGTCACTCAGGAATCGGGTGATCCGTCGCTCAAACCCCGTGGGAGCGGGGATCTCGCCGGCCATCACCACATTCGCAAAAAGAATCTCACGGAGATTTTTGAGCTTGTCGCGATGCGCCAGAACAGCCTCGCGCGGCTTTGCAGTAATAGTTCGTTTTCCCATGCGAGGACACGTCGCAACCTAGATTGAGACACGATTTCAACAAGCGGGAATCCGTGATTTTGAGATTGATGCCGTTTGCAAATAAAGAAGGGAAAAATCATTCAACAATGAGCTTCGACAGGTAGGGGCGAAGTGACGTTCAAGCTCACCCCTCCGTTTCCCCTGCATCATCCGTGATCTCCAGGAACAACTCTTCGAGCGACTGCCCTCCCCCGCCGACCACCCCGCTGCGGATCTCCTCGACCGTTCCGAGGGCGCACAGCTTCCCGTTGTTGATGATCCCGACGCGGTCGGCCAGTTCGTGGGCAACATTGAGGAGATGAGTCGAAAGAAAAACCGTGACTCCCGCGCGGCTGCGGGCTTTCAGCTCTTCTTTCACGACCCGGGCATTTTTGGGATCGAGACCGACCATGGGTTCGTCGACGATGATGACCTCGGGTTCGTGGAGGAGAGCCGAGGCAAAGGCAAGCCGCTGCCGGGTACCGTGGCTGAGATTCTCAATCCGCTGTTTGCCATAGGGAATCAGGGAGAACTGCTCCATCAGTTCCGGGGTCCGCTTTTTCGCGGCCGCGTAGTCGACCTGAAAGAGCTCGGCGATGAAGGCCATGAATTCGATCGGGGTGAGTTTGTCGTAGAACTCGGCGACATCAGGGATGTAGCCGATGCGGCGTTTTGCCTCGAGCGGATCCTTCTGAATATCAAACCCGCAGATCTTCGCGGTTCCCCCGGTCGGGGCGAGCAGTCCGGTGAGCAGCTTGATCGTCGTCGTTTTCCCCGCCGCGTTGGGGCCGAGAAAGGCGAAGAACTCTCCCCGCTCAATCGTGAGATCGAGATGGTCGAGCGCGAGAAGATCGCCGTAGCGCATCGAGAGATTCGAAATTTCAATCATTCAGTCGTGGTGGTGTCTCGCGCCGGTAGGCATCGAGCGGGACAAGGATCTCCGAAATTGCTTCAAAGCCAAGGTCTGTTTCGATTTTCAGCGGCTCCCCCACTTCGCTAAGATAGACCCGGATTTCCTGGTCCTGCTCCGGATGACGCAACCTCAGGAGGAAGGCCCGCATATCACGTCCGGCAAAATTGAAGTTTCCCATCCGGGCCTCCGTCTCGAACTTGATCGCCGCCGGATTGAAATCCCCGAGTCCCGGGATGGCCCCCATTCCACCCGTAGCGAGCAATTGCGACGCGAGGGCGTTATTTGATTGCCCGCTCGCGGCACTGTCGAAATTCAAAATCTCGCGTCCGGCCATAAGGACCTTCGCTTTGTATCCCGCCGCCGCCCCCGTGACCGAGAGCTGGGCGGTCAATTCCTGCCTGGGAATGCGAACAGAAAATTCCCCCTCCTCCATCGCCATGGCCTCACTGAACTCCACCGTTCCTTTCCAGAACAGATCAACGAGCGAGGAGGACGTGAGTTCGTCATACTTCTCGATTGATCCCGAGACTGAAAGCACCCGCAGGATTGTTCCCGTTTCCGCATCCTCCCCCGAACCGCCCGCCACCGTGATCTGTCCACGCCGTATTCCGTGCTCGAGCAGCGTCATGTTCGCCGAATCGTTCCAGTTAAAGAAAACCCGATAGACCTCGAGCGGGTCAATCTGCGACATCCGCGACTCCGGCGGAGCCCACACCACCGCACACAGCCAGCCAACCGTGCCCATCCAGAAAAGAACAATGAGGAAGGTGAGAATACGGAGGGGCATGGGTCAGGATAGTAACCTGTCGAGGCTACCGGATACAACCCTCCATTGAGTGATGGGAAAGATCGTCATGCCGGGATGGCGCCTGCAATCATAACCCCCCACCTCTACCTGTCCTTACTTCTCGCCTCTATGGGTGCACATCTAATCTACGGTGCCAGATCCTCATTTCCCCAACTTTCACCTCAAAAAGAAACTAGCTCCGTGTCATGTCCCAGCGTATCCTCTTGTCATGACCACTGAAGAAATCAAACGCCTCCCCACCGAGGAAAAATTTCTGATCATGGAGATGATTTGGGACGACCTTCGAGAGCATTTCGAGCAGGCGGAAATTTCGGAAGAGCATAAGACGCTCCTCGAATCTCGCCGTCGCCGGGTCGAATCAGGAGAGTCCAGGCTTTTCGACTGGGACAAAGTGAAGTCCTCGATTGGTCGCCCATGAACCGGATTAAGTTCGCTGAAGGATAACCGTCCCCTCCCATACAATCACTCGGTCTTTCCCTCCCCCTCACGGTCCGAAAGCGGTTTCGATCCTCCCTTAAAACGGCGGCTGCCATTCGGCCATAGTAATTCCTCACGGAGATAGTCGGGTGGACCCCAATCGGTCATATTGAGTCGGCTGATGCGGCCGGCTTGGAACCCTTCGAGTAATCGGCGGAGAAAAACGGCTCCGTTCATGCCCGGATCCCTACGGGCGGTGAGTCCTCTTTTGGCCGCTTCATTGATTGACACGGCATGACCCGCAGGCTAAGACCGCCTTCATGAATCCCGCCCTGGAAACCCTGATGCTGGCTTTTTCGGGAGAGGGCCGTGTCGCCGCCCCCGAACGGGCCTTGTTCCTTGGTGCTGAAGCGCATCCGGAACTCCGTCTCTGGCCGGACCTCACGGGATGGCAGGCTCTCAAACCCCTCGCCGTCGCCTGGGACAAGGCAGGCCTTCGCCGTGAGCACGTCGTTCCGGCTGAGAAATGGCCGGTGGTCATGGTGCTACCGGGAAAATCACGCGATGCGATTCTGTCGGAGTTTGCCATGGCCCGTCATCATCTCGCTCCCGGAGGCACCCTTGTCGCCGCGATGCCCAACACCACCGGCGCGGGACGTTTTGAAAAAGAACTGTCGAAGGCGACCGGCGGGATCACTTCCATCCAGAAAAACAAATGCCGGGTATTTTTTGCGGTCGATGACGGATCATGGAACGAGACTTTGTTCGCGGAATGGAGCGCCCTCGGAGAGCTCAAGAAAATTCCCGGCACGGATTACACCACGCAGGCCGGGATCTTCAGCAGTGAACGGATTGATCCGGGCTCACAACTTCTCATCGAGCATCTCCCCGGCGATCTCTCAGGAAATCTCGCCGATCCGGGATCAGGATGGGGTTTCCTTTCGTCCGAAGCACTAAAACGATTTCCCAAAATCAAACGAATCGACCTCTTCGACAGTGATGCCCGCGCCCTCGACTGTGCCCGTCTCAATCTCGCCGGAGAGGACACCCGCACCGGCTTTCACTGGCACGATGTCACGACCGGCCTTCCCGGAACCTATGACGCCATCCTCATGAATCCCCCTTTTCATGACGGACGGACCACCGATGTGGATCTCGGGAAAGCATTCCTGACTTCTGCCGCCGACTCTCTCAGAAAGGGCGGTCGATTGTTCCTCGTTGCCAACCGTCAGCTTCCCTACGAGGCCGTGCTCGACTCGACCCGGCTAACGTGGAATCGAATCACGGAGGACAAGACTTACAAACTCATCTTTGCGCAGAAACGCTGAGTCGCCCCCTCGTATGAAACTCGTCAAGCTTCTCGCCAATCTCGGATACGGATCCCGCAAGGAGGTGCAGCGTTTCATCCGGCAGGGAGTTGTCACCGATGAAGGCGGACGTGCCCTCAAGGAAAATGAAGTGCCTCCTCACGGTCAGATTCGTTTTCGCGGAGAGCCGCTCGACCCGGCACCACCGCTCGTCATCGCCCTGAACAAGCCGGATGGCTACACCTGTAGTTTCGACGATCCGGGTAATACCGTCTACGATCTCCTCCCGCCTCGTTTCGCGGAACGGAGTCCGGCCTTGAATCCCGCAGGCCGTCTCGACAAGGACACGACCGGTCTATTGCTCATGACGGATGATGGAAAGTTACTCCATCGCATCATCCATCCGAAGTCCCACTGCCGGAAACGTTATCATGCCATCCTGGACCGGCCCATCGAGGGACATGAGGCTGAGCTCTTCGCCTCCGGCACTCTCATGCTGAACGGCGAGAGCAAGCCATTGCTTTCCGCTTCTCTTGAAGTAATCGGAGAAAAGGAAGCCCTCGTCACGCTTCAGGAAGGCCGATACCACCAGGTCCGCCGGATGTTCGCAGCGGCGGGGAATCATGTCCTCGCTCTCAAACGTCTCTCCATCGGTGGATTCCAACTGCCCGACGACCTCGAGGAAGGGCAGTGGCGGGCGATGAGCGAAGAGGAGATCGGGACGATCTTTCAATCCTAAAGCAGCCCCTCGCGAAGAAGATCGGCCTGAAACTCCTCCGTCAGCGATCCCTTCGTCAGTTCAATCAGAGACTCCACCCGCTCAGCCTGACTCGTGCTCAGAGCAAGAGCGACCACACCCGGATGCGAGAGGCCGAATTGAGCGGCGGCAAAGGCCGGGGAAACTCCGTGACGACGACAAAGCGATTGAAAGCGGTCCCGCCAGGAGTAGAGATCCGGATCGGAGTCGCGGGTCACTTTGCGGTAGTCGAAAAACTCCCCGCCCGTAAGAAATCCGCCGTGAAAGACGGCCGAGTTGATGATGGCCACACCGGCGCGATGCAACTCGTCCATGAAATGCCTCAACTCCGCCGGATGTCTCATCACCGTATAGGAGTTCGCAAACATGACCCAGTCGAGCGCGATGCCGTCGTCAAAAAGGCGTTTGATGACGGGCCATTGCTTCGAACCCACCCCAATGGCCCGGGCTTTTCCCGCCGCTTTCAGTTCGAATAACGCGCGATAGGCATCAAGTATGTCGCGATAGCGTTTCTCCGCGTCGGCCGCGGATTCGGCGGCGGCGAGGTATTCGTCAGGATCGTGCACGGAGAGGAGCTGCGCTTCGTAGGGAAACAGAAGCGCGTTTCCCTCCTCATGGCATTCGAGGATTCCCTCGTAGCTGATGCGCTGCACGGCATCGTGCTCAAGTCCGAACCAGGCACCCGGTTCAAAGGTCGGTTCAGGAGTGAGGAGCGGGGAACGTTTCCAGGCGAGCTTGTTGCTGATGATCACGTCGCCGGGAGCAATGCCGAGCGCGGTGAGATTTTTCCCGAGATTCTCGAGGGCGAGTCCGGCTCCGTACTTTCCAGCCGAGTCGACAAAGACCGGAGCTTCGGAATAGCGGAACCAGTTCGCCACGATCTCGTGTTTCACCGCCTCATCGACCACCTGATAGATGTTACCGAGCGGTGTCGTCCCGAAAACAATGCGCGGCCAGAGAAGCGACGTGGACGTGTCCCCTTCCCTCATGAATCAGCAGGGCGTCACGCCCTTGGTGAGAATGATGTTTCCATATTTCGCTGTTTCACCGGTCATGACCACGGCGAAGGCGGACGTTGCCCGGTCGTAAAAAGCGAAGCGCTCGAGACGGTGAATGGTAGTTGTGTCAGGGGCGTGTTTCCGGATCGGAACGAGGTAGGCGGCTTCCACCGCCGGATCAAGCGTGTCACCCTCGATTGGAGCCATCATCTGGACGGGATGCGGCACGTAGACGTCGAGTTCAAAGAGCGGGAGAATCGCCCCGAGAAGATCGGCGATGCGGAGTCCGTCTGCGCGGAGACAGAGAGGATTGACCGATTCACCGGGAAAATGAGCATCGGCGAGGACAATCTCATCTCCATGCCCCATGCGGGCGAGGGTGGCGAGCAGTTCGGGAGACAGGAGCGGGGAAATACCTTTGAGCATGAGCTTGGGAAGTTAGCGGGCAGCGGTCGCCTGCGGGCTTTTTGCCAGACAGAATAGGTGCTTTTCTCCCCGGATGAAAAGCTGATTATCATAGACCGCCGGAGAGGCCGAAACTTTTTCACCCATCTCTGTCTGTGCGATGACATCAAAGGTCGGTCCCGGCTTCACAACCGAGACGATGCCCTCATCCGAAATGAAGTAGGCCAGTCCGTTCGCGGTGAGGATGGAGGCGCTGTGGCCTCCCGGGAGACGCTCCCTCCAGAGCTTTTCACCCGTCGCGGCAATGAAGCAGCTCGCCACCCCGTTGTCCGCGACTACGATGAAGTAGTCTCCAATCACGATGGGACTCGGAACATAGGCAGCTCCGACCGTCTCGCGCCAGGCGATGTGAGTCTTCGTGACATTGCCGCTTCCGTCCGGACGGATCGCGAGGATGTGCTTTTGCGGGAAACCGCACGTGAGAAAGAGAAGTTTGTGCTTTTCGTGATAAACGAGCGAGGCGACAAACTGCTCGGTGGGTCCATCAATGATCCAGAGCTGTTTGCCGGTGTCCGGATCATAGCTCGTGACCGAAAGACTTCCGGAAAGCATCATCTGGGTCCGGCCGTCGATCTCGCGGATGATGGGGGTGCAGTAGCTTCGGGTTTTGTTAGGGCGATCCGTCTTCCAGACCTGAGAACCCGTTTTCTGATCGAGGGCGACGAGGTAGGCGTCGCCGTCGTGGTCGCCGTTGATGATGACTTTCCCGTTCCAGAGAACGGGGCAGGAACAATAACCGTGTTTACTCGAGAATCCCCCCGGTTTGGTCCTCCAGAGTTCGGTTCCCGCAAAGTCGTAGGCGGCGACAAACATCTCCGACTGATCCAGAAAGCTGACAAAAATTCGTTCACCATCGGTCACCGGAGTGCTCGAAGCATGACTGTTGAGCCGGTGAATTTCCTCGAAGGGCGCTTCGAGGACAACGCGGCTCCAGAGGATTTTTCCCGAAGTCCGCTCCAGACAGAGCAGCGAGCGCGCAAGAGTGGTCGCATCGGCGGTGACGAGAAAAATTCTATCCCCCCAGATCACCGGCGAGGCGTGACCGATTCCGGGAATCTCCGTTTTCCAGACGGTATCTTCGGCGACGGAAAATTTCACCGGGAGATTCGGCGCCTCCTGCACCGTGCCATCCCCGCGCGGCCCCCGCCAGCCGGGCCAGTTTTCGGAGGCACTCGCGAGGGTGCTGAAAAGGAGGATAGCGGGGACGAGGAGTCGTTGGATCATGCGGAAGAATCGGACGAAAGCAAAGAATAGCAACGGACTCAATCAGGAGCCTTTGGTTGAGCCCAGAAAGGCAAGCAGGTCACGCAACTCCCGGTCGGTCATGGTCGAGACGAGGCCCGGCGGCATCAGTGAGGTTCTCATTTCGGTGCGCTCAAGAATGTCCGATTTTGGAAAGGAACGCTCCTTGCCGGTGAGATCGCGGAAGACCTCGGTGTTCGAGGAACGCAGGAGGATGCCGACAAACTCCGTGCCGTCAGCCAGCTTTACCTGACTGGGGTAAAACTGCGGGGCGACCTCCCGATGCGGTTCGAGAATGGACCGCAGGAGCGCGGCCCTGTCTCCCTGATTCCCGACAAGACTCAAGTCGGGCCCGAGAACCACTCCGCGTCCGTCATGACGATGGCAGGAGGAACAGAGGGCCAGTCGGGTGTGGAAAAAGACCCGGCGTCCCGCTTCCAGATCCGGCTCTCCCGGCACCCCGGCGAGGCGTTTCAGCCAGGCCTCCGTGTCTTCGAAGCCGGGTCGCCCGGCATTGATCGAGGCGGGGTTCAGAATCGCGTCAACGAGAGAGGCGGATTCAGGAAAAGACGCCGAAATCGCCCCAAGAGATTCGCGAGCGGACTCGTCCGGAGCACTGACCCGCAGGGCGCGCAAGGCTTCCTCCCGGATCGCCGCCTTCCCGTTTTTGGCCAGCGAGAGCAGCAGCCCCCGATGATCGGCGACAGTGGAAGTCGCCAGCCCGGAGATGGCCTCCGCCCGCAGACCCGCTTCCCGTGAATCGTCCGCAGCGACCTCCGCGAGAATGGCCCGTGCCTCGTCGTTTAGTTGGGCGGAGAGGGTGCGCACCACCTCGAGAGAGAGGCCCGGATCATTCACCGCAAGAAGTTCCTTCAAAAGCGGGAGGGTCAATTTCCCGTGCACCGCCGGAGCGAGACGCAGGGCGTATCCCTTCAACCGCGGCGGAGTTGCCGGATCGGTGATGCGTTCAACGAGGACCTCCGGATTGGTCACACCGGCTCCGGGTTCCCCGCGCAGGGTGTTCCAGGTCGCGAGGGCGGCCTCGAACAGGCGATAGTCGAGGGTGGCATCAGAGAGCACCCCCTTCACTTCCTCACTGAACCCTGTCAGGACGGCATCGGCGATCCAGCGCAGACACTCAAAGCGAATCTCGGGATCCGGATCACTAAAAAGAGCCCGCACCCATTTCTCCTCATTCAGGTCAACCCGACGCAGCGCCACGAGGGCCCAGACCCGGTTCTCGATCGGGAGGGCCCGCACTGTCTCCGGAGTCCAGGCACCACTCTGACGGGCGAGCGCGGTGAGAGCGGCATCGGAGAGATACGGATCTTTGGAACGGGCGAGCGCAAAAAGTTCCGCCTCCGGCACCGTCGTTTTTCCTCCTCGCAATACCCTGGCGTGACGGGCGGCGTCATTCATCGGATCCGGCTCCGACTTCACCCAGGTCGCCGCCTTGGTATCGATTTCAAGTTTCCAAAGCCGTCCCCGGCCATGGATAGGATAGGAACTGAAGACCCAGTCGACAAAGTAGAAAGCACCATCAGGCCCCCGTGCCATTCCGGTCGGACGGAAAAAATCACTGCCCTGGACGAGACTGATACGCTCCGAAGTGAAGCCCGCCCCCTCCCGGGTCAGGGGAAAATAGTCGATGCGATGATCGCTCCACGAGGGAATGACAACACCGCCACCCAGTTCCACAATCTCACAGGGCCCCTCCCCTGACGGATGTACCATCCCGAGGGTGCCACGCAGTTCGCCGTTCCAGGCAACAAACGGGTGCACCGGAGCACTCCCGTAAACCCACTGGAATCCGTAGTCACCTCCCTCAACGACATTCAGCAAACGACACGGAGGACGACTCCCCGGATCGTTTTCGGCTGCAAAAATCTCCCCGTCGGAGCGGACCATCAGACCAAAAGGATTCCAGAAACCCCGGGCAATCCGGCGCAGTTCCTTTCCCTCGACACTGCTGCGGAAGACGCCGCCTTCACCCCGTCCGGTGACGGTGGCTCCGTCGCGGCCGGTCAGAGTCCAGTCTTTTCCGAAATTTTCACCGAGGGAAAAAACCAGTCCTCCTTCAGGATGCCAGGCCATCCCGCTGAGTCCGTTGTGAGGGTAATCAGCCACGGTGTCGAGGGTCGCGATGTTTTCCTCCAGATCCGCGGTCCCGTCACCGTCACTGTCTTTGATCCGCAGGATGCGACCACGCTCGGCCAGATAGACCCAGCCATCGGGGCCGAGGATGAGCTTCATCGTCGCGCTCGTCTTGTTGTAAAAAACACGCCGGTTCTTTCCTGCCTTATCAAAGACAAGGATCTCGTCGTGCTCCGGCCCGACATAACCCTCGGGACGAAAATGGGTGTGGCAGGCGATGAGGTAGATATTACCCGCCTCATCGACATCAATGCCCGTCGGCGTCACCAGATCGGGGTGCTCCGCCAACAGGGTCAAGGTGACACCGGGCTGCAGCGTTTGAATCTTCGGCGGAATCTCGTCCGGAACGACAGGCGCCTTCGGCGGAGGAGTCGTCTGGGCGGTGAGCAGAGACACCGGAGCGAGGAGGGACAGGAGGAGGCGTTTCATACGAAAATTCGATTTCAGACAGAGCCCCCGGCGCGGGCGAATGCGGCGGCGATCTCTTTCTCAATTACTGGCAGGGGATTCAGGGGTGTCATCGGATCGGCGACCGGAGTGACTTCGTTGGTTTCCGGATCCCAGTTCACCGGACCATAGCGGCAGGGAGCCGGGTTGCCGGTGAGGAGATGACCGCCGGCGTCCCCTTTGTTGTAGTGCCAGAACTCGAAGGGAAAATGCATGAAGCCGCGTGACTCCATCATCGCCGTGATGGCGAGACGGTTCTCGAGATCCTCCGCGCTGATGTAAGGAGAACGCATCGGGGTGCGTTCGCTGATCTCGAGGTAGGCGTTGCCCCGCCAGACTTCGGTGCCGCCGCCACGATGAAAGACCGAAATATCGATGGCCGAACCCGACATGTGGGAACCGATCTTGGGTATGTTCGCCACCATCACGATGGCCCGCCGCGAGACCAGTTCCACCGGAGGTATCTCTCCCCCGTTTTCCCAGATGCACTTCTGCAGAATGGCATCAAAAACCGAAGGCTTGCGGACGAGTTGCCCCTGCATTTCGAGGGTTCGGAAGCCTTCCTCGATTTTCAGGACCCAGCCGCGCTCGTTCATCTCACGCCCGATCTCGACGACCTCGCGGGCAAGGCTTTCGCGCATGAAATAGATGCGGTCCAGATTTCCCGCGATCTTGCTCGTCGAGAAAAGCATTTCAACGCCCCCCTCGGCCGCCAGCTCCGGGAGCGAAGCAAAACGCTCGCCAGATTCCTCCACCGGAAAGGCAAGGAGCTGCTGCACCATCGCGTAACCTTGTTCCATCTGTTCGGCCCAGTAGGCGCGGCGGGTTTGGTCGTCGGTGGTCATGAGGGGAGGCGTTGACGCGTTGACGCGTTGAGGGAGACTGACGGGAAAACGGGAAGGACACCAGCCCGTGATGCCGCCATGGCGGGCACCGGTCGATCAGGGCGAGAAGGTAGCGGCCAGGCGGAATCCCCCTTCGCTCATCCCATTCATCAGGGAGGACCTGGGACTAAGACTCCGAAAAAGTCAGAGAGATCGAACCCCGGAAAAGAATTTCGGAAAAGAGACCTAACGTTGCGCTTCACGATTGAACCTGAGTCTCGTATTCACGGTGATGCCTCTTTCTGAATGGTCATTTCAACGCCAGTGAACCAGGTTCCCGCCAGCGTGCTGCCATCAGAAGACAACCGTAGAAGCGCCTTCTTCCCGTCCTGATCGACTGCTGAGATAGATCCGTCCTTAGCTATCGAATTCTCGATCTTCTTCCCTCCATACATTAATGCAGAACCCCCAATACGAAAGAAACCACCCGATGCGAGACGCCAGTTCCCCGCAAGTGATGCTTCAAGCTTCTCGCGCTCCTTCCGGGATAGAGTGTCCGACGCTGGCGACTGGGCTGGCGCAGCGGGAGTTGATGCGGATGATGATGATGAAATGGACTTGATCTCGGAATCCACTGCAAGTGCCGCTTCAAGGTTTCCTTCTTTGGTGAATCGTGTCTTCAATGCGGTGAGTGCATCAACATACTTCTTATCGAGTGGAGACAATGCCTGCTGTCTGGCCTTCTGATAAGACTCTCGCAGTGAAACAAGTTCCCTTGGAGGTTCGGCTGACGCCGCAAATCCAAGTAGTCCAAGTATGATCGTGACTGATACTGTTAACCGGTGCATAACGGGTGACTTGTTTAGTTGGGCGAACGTGGAGGCAGCTCGACCCGATACCGGGGGCGCGGCCAAAATGGCAGGGTAAGGAATTGAGCCGGGGAAGTCAATCAACTCCATGCGGGTATCGGGTTGAGCGCGCCGGCTTGTTGAACTAAGCCGCTCCGCGGCAGGGTGATTTGATATTTGTGAGGGCGGGTGGTTCTCCGGGTTGGTCTCTCATGGGCGGATTGTAGCAGGATGGGCGGGCCATGAAAAAGCCTAAATCCAATCCATCCACCACTTCTTCCTCCATCCTCAAGCGTCCCGAGCCGAGGCGACCCTACGCCAATCCGCTCGACTACGACCATCCCTACGAGTCGATGGCTGAGTTCGCCAAACTCCTCAACCTCCGCCATAACTGTAACCGTACCCGCCACGCCTACTACCGCGACATGCGCCTGCTCCACGAGCACCTCGCTTGTGACCCGGCTCAGATTACCGAGCACCAGTTCCGCGACTACATCCTCCACGTCAAAAACGTGAAGCGGTGGAAGCCAAAGACGATCCGCCAAACCGCCGCCGCGGCCCGGATCTTTTTCCTCGAGATGCTCGGCCACGAGGAATGGAAGGTCTTCTCCCAGATCAAAACGAAGGACCACGACGAACTGCCTGTGGTTCTGACCCGTGAGCAGGTTCGCCAGCTTCTAAGACACGTGCGGCTGCGCCGCTACCGCATCCCGCTCAAGCTCATCTACTGCTGCGGACTTCGTCTTTCGGAGTGCCTTGCCCTTACCATCCACGACGTGCGGGGACGTGATAACAAGCTCTGGATCCGCGGCGGCAAGGGAGGCAAGGACAGGATGATCCCCATTTCCGACGTCATGCTCGAAGATCTGCGCCGCTACTGGGCCTTCCACCGTCACCCCGTGCTGCTCTTTCCCAACGCGGGGCGAGGCGACAACGATCCGGCCAAGTTGGCCCAACGCATGAATGCAGCCAACCGCCCCATGCCCCACAATTCGCTCCAGCGACTCATGGTCGTTGCTCGAAAGGAACTGAACTTCCCGGACGCGAGCGCCCATACCTTGCGACATTCCTTTGCGACGCATCTCGTCGAGGGCGGAGCAAGCCTGCACACGGTGCAGATGCTCCTCGGCCACAGTCAGATCAACACGACGATGGTCTACCTGCACCTCACCCATCACAGCGAGCAAAACGCACTGCGCCTGGTCGAGGATCTTTCCCGCGATCTGCCGCGCTAAGGCTCGATGGCCGATACGGTCATCGACGTGCTCCGCCGGTTCCTGCCCCGCTTCCGCAAAGAGCACCCCGTTCTCTGCGAAGCGAGGCAGCGTGCCGTCTGGGCCATCACTCATTGCCGCACCGCGACATTGGGCGGGCACCTCTATGGCTGCGATCCCTGTGGCGAACGCAAGTTCGCGTTTCACAGTTGCAACCACCGTGCCTGCCCGCAGTGCGGCCGCGCCGCCACCGCCGAGTGGGTCGGGCGTGAACTGGCGAAGCGCATCAACGCTCCCTACTTCATGGTTACCTTCACGTTGCCACAGGAACTGCGGGAGTTGTTCTTCGGACGGGAGGCAAAGGCGGCTTTCGATGTGTTCTTCCGCGCCTCTTCACAAGCGCTCAGCGAGACCCTCGCTTCCCGGCGTGTTCTCGGTGCCACCACGAGCGGGTTCACCGGGGTGCTCCACACCTGGAACCAGCGCCTTCACTTCCATCCCCACATTCACTACCTCGTTCCGGGCGCAGGCCTCGATGCCGAGGGGCACTACGTCAGGGTCAAAAACGCGAACTTCCTCGCTCACCTGCCCGCAATGACACGCCGCTTCCGCCGTCGCTTTCGCGAAGAACTCGAGCGTCTCCACTGGCAGGTCGATCCTGTCGTCTGGACCAGGGAGTGGGGCATTCACATCCAACCCTTCGGAACCGGAGAGACCGCGATCAAATACCTCGGGGCCTACGTTTCACGCGCCGCCCTCGGCGACAGCCGCATCGTTTCACTCACCGACGAGACGGTGACGTTCAAATGGAAGGATCGCGCTCACGGCAGCCGACCCCGCGTCGAGACGATCAGCGGAGTCGAGTTCATCCGCCGCTACCTGCGCCACGTCCTCCCCCGCGGATTGCGCTCCATCCGCTACTTCGGCTTTTGCCATCCCGCCGCCAAAGCAACGCGTGAACGCGTCGCTTTCCTTTCGGGCCGCGTCCTGCGCATCGGGCCGGTCGCAGCTGAATCATTGCCGCGCGAGGCAATGGGCATTCCGACCTGTTCCTGCTGCCGCCTTCCCATGAAACGCCTCGCCACGATTCAACGGATCTCCCCTCGAGGACCACCCCTGCGTTCATGATGATTCCTGACAGACACACGAAAGATCGTTCACCGGACGGAGAGCTCTCCGGATCGGCCCGCTTGTGCATGACGGCGCTATCATTACCTGACATTGAAATCGAAGGCCTGTCAGAAGGTCACGGCTCGCGGGTTCAGGTCCCCGCTGCGGGGATTTTTCCGCGGTCCGCCAAGCCGCGGCACTCCTTTCCCGGATCGTCCCTAACAAAGCGACAGACACAGTCCGCATAAGGACGAATCCAGCCCTCGCCGGGCTTGTTCAACTATGGGTGTAGTCCAAGGTCTCGTTCCTCGACTTGGCCACACCCTTTATTGTTGTGCTTCCGGTAGCGTAAGGGCTTCGCGATATTGTTCTAGATCGAATTCAAACTTGGGGAACTTTGAGTAATCCCAGTATCCAGCAACCGCATCCTTGCCACGGTGAGGCTGCTTGAAATCCGTCCAACGAACTTTCGTGCCCGTCACCTCGATACGAGCGAGAAATGGCCAGCATCCGCCGCACCCACAGTCGCAACCTAAGATCGCGACCATATCGTCCTCGCTGTCGAAATCCTCGCAGTCCCCCAAGAATCTCTTCGATGGAAGGAATACTTCCTGAGGTGGGAATCCCATGTATGCTCCAGCGATGTCCGCGTGTCCCTCGCGTTTGGCGAATGGAGTCTCGTGCTTGCGGAGCAGACTAATGAGCCGTTCACCATCAACCAACGGATCCGCGACAGAGTACCGCCCGTCATCGATTGGGAGTATGTTGAATCCGAGTTGATTCATTTCTTAGCAGAACGTCAAGCGCTGGCACCCGCTACCGGGAGCGCCACGCCACAACGGGTTTAAGGATTAAAGTTACGAGCGTCATTTCGACAAGGGGCGAGGAGCGGGTTGTCCAGCCGCGTTTTGTTGTGCGTTCTCCGATCGTTCCCAAAGAACGCGAAGTTGCCTTTCTGAAGCGGGTTGATCAACTGCGATAGAATCAAAATAGAGGTTGGTGAGCGCATCTCGGAAGCGACCAGTTCGTTTGCTGGTCTTGCAGATGTCCCTTCCGGACTTGAGATCATTGAGAATCAACTCGGAACAAATCGCGCGATTATTGGGGTCGGTTATGAGGGGTCGAATATCGATCAGATAATTTGTGATCTTCACGTGACACAAGTTGACAAGAAGTCCGCTTATCTTGGGCTTGGTGGCTACGTTGATCCACTCCTCGCCATGTCCGTCGAATGCTCTCCATTGAGAGAGTTCCGTCGGTTTTCGCGGATGGGGAATTCCCGGAAGTCCAAAAAGGGACGAAACGAGTCGTTCCTCACCCGAGTACAAGTTCCAGTGAAGCTCCCAATTGAAAGTCAATGGCGCAGCGACGATGATCGCGATCAAGAGCACGAGTAAAACCATCATCCTACACCTTGGTCTAGTCATCTTCTCGCACAACGTCAAAGGCCAGACGACGGCGAAGCCGTTGTCTGCGCCGCCGTGTTCGCGTCTGGTTTGCTTTCGGATTTTCTTGACGACTCTTCACGCTCTTTCCGAGATTCTTCCCGGAAGGAAGGATGTATTTCCGAAATCGGCACGGATGCTGCCCACTCGAATACTCCGTCATCTGTCAGGTAATGTGTCGGATGGAAATATCGCCGGTCCAAACGAATCAGCGGCGCAAAAACGGTTCCGATCAGGTCACATCCAAAGGGCGTGTAATACCCAATCGCAGGTTGAAATAATATCGCGGTCGTCGCCGACATCCCCGCTGACCACCGATCCCTACCGTCTCGATCAGGCTTCATCCAGTACCCACCTGCCGCAGAATTAATCGAATACGATCCGACATACACGACGAGTAGAACGCTGATCCAGACGATGCTGATCTTGATTTTCCTTCGTCTCGTCATCTTTTAAGGCGAACGTTCAAGAGATGGCGGGCGAAGCCTTGCCATCCTCGCCTAGTTCTGTTTCTCCGTTTCCCATTTCTCGATCGCCCTGTTAAGTTCAAAGGGCGTCATTATCGCCGTGATCGCGAAGAATACCGTCAAAGAGAATGTTACGCCTCGTAGCACACACGTTGACCGTTGGCCCCGTCTAAGTTCGCTCCAAATTCCAATTGAGAAGGTCCCGATGGCGAGCAGGAGAGCGGTGATCGTCATGGGATAATACCAGGCTGGTGAGTGCATCCGCTCGCCTGGCGGATAAAAAGTGGTGTAAAAGTAATAGGAGGCAATCGTGGCCGAGACACCGATCAGGAGTTGAAGGCAGATCGTGGTGAACGAGCAGGCGAAGCACCGTGATCTCAGGTCACAGAAAATTTCAATCGGGAGTGCGATCAGGATAAAAAGGGCAAATCTCGCGAAATGAAGGCCAATCGTGGGCCGGATGAGCAAGTCCCATAGAGTGGTTCCTTCCATCGTTGATTCGTCCAGCCGCACTTGGTTCTGCGTTGGTATCATGGGCATGCCGGTTCGATCAAGTCCGGAAAGATTAAATATCCTCTCAATGATTTTTTGGATATGACTCAATCCTCGTTCCTTGGAATCATAGTCAGGCGACCACAGCGAGGCAGATACCTTCCCGTAGGAAAGTTGAACTGAGGTCCCATCCAGCCCCTTCACCTTGTCCGACGACACCTTTTTCCAATCGACTCCTTCCAATTCCTTCTTCAGATCTTGCATCGCCACTGGCGGGAGCTGCATCTGCCGTGACACTTTTTCTTTGCCTCTGGAAGTGGTCGCCACTGCCAAGGCACCATTGGAACCAATGGAAATCTGAATATGGCGGTTTGGAATCCGCAAAGCATTTGAATAGTCTAGTGACACAAGAGGTTCGGCCGCGCGTGCTGACGTAGCGGCGATCAAGAAACAAATGGCGGCCACGAGTCTCATGTTTTCACAGAACGTAGAGGATGATCACGCAGAGGAGCGCAGCGACTCGGAGTTGATCACTCCGACTGGATAGGCCTCCGTTCTGGAAGCAGTCTGTAGACCAACTCCAACGCGTCCTCCATTTCGTTGAAAAAAAATGCGAAGGAAGTGTTCGTGCCGAAATTAGGGGCCTCAAACATAAGCATTAATTCAACTCTCTCGCCACTAACCTGCATGATCACTGGTTTCATGAAGTTCCCGTTTTGGAGCTTCTGCCACTCTTTAAGCTTCTCGAGGCTGGAGATGAAGACTCGAACTTGAATCGATTTTTTGGGCTCCAATTCGATTTGGACAGATTGGACGTCCTGAGGCTCGATATTGAATATTGGCCTCTCTCCTTCTCCCACAAGATTCGACGTAACTGTGAGCAGGAGTACCAGGATAGGGTATTTCGTTTTCATATCTATTTTGCCTATCGATCAAGAGGTGGCAGGCGAAGCCTTGCCACCCTCGCCGTGTTCGATGCTTGTTGCGCTGCCATTGTCGCAGAAGACTCCCCGGACGAACGCACCTGCTAGGAGTTCGGACGACCATACGAGCCAAATTCGATGGCGCTCATTTTCGGTATCTAGGTAGACATTCCCAGATGCCATCGTGTTTTCTCTGGCATCGTTCTCAGATCCCGCTTCTTGGAGGAGTTCGGTTACGAAGGAGTCT
This sequence comes from Akkermansiaceae bacterium UBA2381, assembly GCA_002344215.1. Lineage (GTDB taxonomy): Bacteria > Verrucomicrobiota > Verrucomicrobiia > Verrucomicrobiales > DEV007 > Arctic95D-9. Next base: position 87,823 of record DDSV01000009.1, on the reverse strand, counting down.
ACGGGCATAGCCTCAAGGGTAATTCCTCGGTTTAGTTTTCCATTGTTGTTTACATCGAGTCTCCAAGTGCTGTCAGATTCCATTGTGGCGATGAAGACGTTCCTCAGGCCCTTCAGTTCCAGCAGAGCTTGTTTAAGTTTCGTTTTCACATCGAACAGTATTTATTCGTATGACCGTCCGAAGTAATATCACCTCGACGGTCGAGCCCGAGAATGCGTAAAAAACCCCGCCCTGACAAGGAATATTCGGATCGAGGTGCGCATATCAGAGTGCCGAAGAGGACGGAAGTTCGGCCCGGATTCCCTTCCTGATATCACTACTTCATGTTCCCGGATTTGCTTGTTTACGTCGATGCAAGGACGAGGGCCGGTCCCAAAGATTTCTCGTCAAAACCGTCAAAAACTCCTCTGCTACTCAGCGTTTCTCTGGAGATCCCCGGTCACGAAGACATTTGCGCCTTCAGTGCTCCCGAACATCGCCCCCTTCGGGCAGCCTGCAGGCTGGCTGACTCGGAGCGCGCACCTCGACTCCACGACGGAGATCTACCTGCACGTCGCGACGGGAGCACATGGTCTCGGAATAGTGAGTCCGCTCGATGGTCTGGCGGCTTGACTTTGGCTCCCCGGCCTTGCGCGGAGGGGCTTGATAAGCCCCTTTCCCTGGTTTCGGGATACCGGGGATCGGCGCCCACCCGCGAGCCACTCCGAACCCCCTACTCCCCTGCCCTTCCCAAAAACCGGCGCAGAAACTCGAAGCTTCCCTGCCCGTTAATCGAATGCCCGCCGTGGAAAAACTCGATCCCGGTCTTTTCCTCCATCCCGAAGCTCGCATAGAGCCGGCGGACTTTGGCATACTCGTGTGCGACCCATTCGTCGGTGGAGACGCGGTCATGATGGCCACGCTCGACAAAAAAGGGTCGTGGAAAAATGAGACCGGCCATCTCGGCGTAATCGAATCGTGAGCCCATGTTCCAGTAGGGCATTTCCCACTCGATGCTTTTCATAAATCCGCCCGGAAAGTCGGGGTCGGCGACCTTGCGGGTCCAATGGTTAAAATCTCCCGAGCAGATCGAGAGACAGTAGTCAGGAATCACCGCCGGGACCCGCACCGCGGTTTCGCCTCCGTAACTCAGTCCGTAAAAGGCGATGTGTTTACCATCAACTTCGGGCAGGGTTTTCAACCAGCTCAGGGTCTGTCGATGGGAGGCGGTGATGAAGGTGAAGAGGGTTCCTCCGATCAGATTCGCCTTGCGGTCGAGCCAGCGGTAGCGGTCTTCGCCGCGATAGAGATTGTGCGGTGCGAAGGTGATGAAACCCTCTTCGGCGAGTCGGGCCGCGAAGCCGTTGTAGGCGGACTTGCCTTCGTCCACGGTGTCGAGCGGCACGCCGTTTCGTCCATGCTGACAGACCACGACGGGGCGTTTATCTCCGGCGGGAATATTCTTTGGCAGAATCAAAAGGCCCCAGGCTTCGAACCCGGGATAGACATCAAGCACGACATCCCACGCGGTCCAGGCATCCGTCTCGCGGATCTTCCGGCTCCGCGGATTGAGGGGAAGAAGTTCCTCGTCGAAGGTGCCGATGATCTCCTCCTCGAATCGGGTCCGCCACTCCTCGCTCCGGGTGAGGAAGTTCAGCGGGCTGAGCCGCTCGTGGGATTTTTCGGTGGACCAGGAGCCGGGACGAAGCACAGGTTCGGCTTCAAAAAAGAAGAACTCATCCCGGGCCTGATCGGAGCGATCCACGAGGGACTGAACCTGTTTTTCCATCCCGAGGAAAAGACGACGGTGCCGGTCGTCGGGATTAAATCCGAAACGCTCCTCCCGCATCAACGCTAGCGGCGGAGTCCGGCTGATCTCGGCTTCGTGGGCGATGGCCTGGAGGAATCCCGCGACGGAGGGGTAGTCGCCGCGCGCGTTGCCTGCTGCCTCGTTGATGAGAAACTGGGAGGGAACCGAGAAGGCATTCATGACCTTCGCGATGCGGTTGAATTCGAGTTCGACGGAAGTGTAGGTTGGCGTGGTCAGGGATCCTTTCCTGTCCTTCACTTCCGGAAAGGCGGTGTGCTCGACGAGGAGCGTGCGTGGATGGATGAGGGCCGCAACCCCGGCATCGCCATGCGCCGGAAGCAGATTAAAAAGATGCCGGTCGATTGGTTCCTCCCAGGCGGCGTTTCTCGAGCCAAAGGCGCCGCTGACAAAGGCGTGGCTCACCCTCGGATCGATCGCCGCCCCGTAAAAAGCGGCGCGTCCTCCCTCGCCATATCCGGCAAAGGTGACCTCGGCCCCGGGAAAGCTTTGATGAAACCAGTCCAGCGCGGCGAGCATGGACTGCATCTCGTAGCCGAGCGGATGGCGTCCCATTTGAAACGCCTGACGGTAGATCCATTCGCGATGACTTTGATTCGTTTTGAGGATGGCTTCGTCCTTCCCGTCCGGACCTCCGTAGATCTGACGGTTCAGGGGTGCGGGAATGAGGAGACGAAATCCGGCGGTCGCAAAACGCAGGGCGATCTGCTGATGCGGCTGAAGTCGCGGGGTGAGACCGAGGACATCCTCGGGCGTCTCGTCCGCGTCGGGCATCAGTACCATGAGGGGCGGACTCGTCGCTCCGGAATCTTCACTGACGGGATTCACATAGAGCCCCTCGGCGTAAAAGTCCTCCAGCACCGGCCAGCGCACCTGATAGACACTGAAGCCGGGACCCTCCGCCACCCGGGCCGTGGACGGCTCGCCTTCGAAGGAAACCGGATCGCGGGAAATGAATTCCAGCCGGGGCGGGAGCCGGTCATCGACGACGCCGAGTTTTTCCCTGAGCGCGAGGCGGGAGGCTTCGACAAAGGTCTTACGCTCCTCCTCATCGAGCGGGAAAGCCGGAGGGGTGAGCAGGGTCTCCGCGATCTCCGCCTCGACAAAGGCGTGGGCACCGTCCATTACGCGGGCGGAGAAATCCTCGTCGGTCCAGTCGAGCGGTAAAGTGGCTGGAAGGGTCGTTGCCTCCTGCGCGGGTGAACTCGATACGAGGAAGATGGAGATAAAGAAAAAGATGGAGGGGAGGAATGATCGATTCATGGAACCTTTGCCGGTTTCAGTTCGACCTGATTGATCCGGGTGCTCATGTCTCCGGTCGCACGGACGACGATGACGATTCCGGGATCGGGCTCTCCTTCCGGGAAGTGCCGCGTGATCGTGTAGACGTCGGAGAGACTGATGTTGAGATTTTGAAAGGAAACATCGATGCCCTCGGGGAGATCGGCCTCGGCGATTTCCTCCTGCACCTCTTCGTTGAGTTCCGCCTTGTAATCGTTCAGATCGACGCGCAACTGGGATTCGATTCCTTTGACAAGCAGGCCCTCAAGAAGCCAGGCGGCGGCTCCGGACAGTTTGTCGCGTGTTTCCACGGTCAACTCGACTTCGGAGAATCCCAGGGTCATCTCATCGTAGTTGATGATGGGCCGGCCGCTCACCCAGATCGAACCGGCGATCTTCCGTCCCAGGGTCGACTGCCCCGCCTCGAGGTCGAGTTTCAGATTGAGAAGGCCGTTCTGCCCGACTTTGGCTTCAAGGCCGGACATTTCAATTTTGGATCCGATTCCGGTATCGACTTCGAGGGTCTCGGTTTTGAGGACTTCGTTGAGTTCACTCACGCTGATGATGAGAGGGATGAGGAGGTCGGTTCCGCCCGCTCCTTCGAGGATGCCGAGTTCAGGCAGCGGAGCGATCGCCCCGACAACGGGTTCCCGGTTGGTGAGATAGGTTTCCGACTGAATCCCGACCGTCACCGAAAGTTGATCCGGCTTACTGTAGTCCATCGGGCCGAGGAGGAGCCGTCGGGGCGTCACGTTAACCCAGGCAGGCGGGTCATCGGAGATGGACTTGCTCAGGTAGGCCTGCTCCCAGAGTTTGGTGATCTCGCCGCGCAGATCAATACTTTTGCGGAGCGTAGGGGTGAGCTTCGCCGCCTCCTTTTGAAGGAAGACCCCGAGACTGCCGCCCAGCACTTCACCGATCTCAACTTTACCCAGCTGTCCGAGGCTGAGTGATGCTTTGTTGAGGGTCACGGAGGGCGTAAAGTTCGGAGTAATGGTCCAGTCAGGCATCACCTGAGGGACGAGCGTCCCGCCGCCAATACCGCCGATCTCGACATCCCCATTGACCGGAAAGGAGATGATCTTCATGTCGACATCTCCCTTCACCTGCGCCGCCCCCTCGAAGGGAACGGAGAAAGTCAGCTGCGTGCCGTTGTTCTGAAAGTGAATCGGCCCCCTCACCACATCCCAGGCGAAGGCCCCGTTCCGGATGTTCTTCTGAAAGTTCTTCACCTCGCTGCCCTGGAATACCTCGGGGGTCTGGGCATTGGCAATCTCGTCGAGGAGAGCCAGGGGAACGACGATGTTCACCGCCAGCACCGAAGTTTCGGAGCGGGGCACATCGAACTCACCGATGGGTTCTCCCGTGGGAGCTGTCACCGAAATCAGCTTGGGACCGAGGATGCGCGCCCCGACAAATACCGCGAGGACACCGGCAAGGGCCAGGGCACCGAGGAGGACGAGAATTTTCTTAATATTCATGAGGAGAATTTGACTGGCCAGAGGGAGTCTGCCCTCTCTGGCACAAACAGGGAATACCTGATTCCGCCGTTTATTTCAAAACGTTCCAATGCGAATATCCGTAAATGTTTGTGCAGAATGAAACGATTGACTGGGGCGTGCGCTCTCTGGGGGCGGCTTCCCGCTCCCGGCTGAAATGCGGCCACCTGCTCGTTGAGTTCAGCCGCGGGAACGACGAGGTCTGCCTCGCCTCGAAGACACTCAGTGATGAGGAAGCCGTGACCGGTCTCGAAGCGGACACTCCGGTGTCCTGGACAAGCTGGGCCGTCTGCACCGGTGCCCGCGGGGTCAAGGTTCTGCCCGGCCTTCCCGATTTGCCGGTGCTTGCCCCTCAGGTTCCCGCCTTTGAAGTCGCTCCCGGCGCCGAAACGAGGGTCTATCTGCGTATACCCGTGTCCGTCCTCGTCAAATTGGCCGACCGCGACGAGGATCTCCTCGCCGAATTCCCGAGCGAGCTGCTTCCGAAGGTCTGGTTCGGAGAGGCGGACAAGGCGCTGCAATGCTACCGCCTCAATTCCTCCGCCAGCCGGGAGATCATCCGTGACCTCGACAGCGCCGAGATTCAGGCACCCGTGTTGATCCGGAATGAGTCGCGCGAGACACTCACCGTCACCCAGATCTGTCTGCGCGTCGGTCTCCTTGGCGTCTATCGCTCAGGCTCGTCCCTGTGGGCCAGTGAAACGCTCGTCTGCTACCAGGGCGGCGTCAGCCCAAGCCGCATCACGGCGAAGAGCGGGCCTCCCGCGGAAGCACCCGAGGCGAAGCTGATGGCGGCGCCCCGGGAGACCGCTCCCGAAACCCTCGTCGGGCGTACGTTTCGATCCTTCCGCCGATGGACGCTCGGGGTGTTTTAGGGAGCAACCGAAAATGGAGCAGCTAGAAGCAGCTTCAGGCCTCGGCCCTCAAAAAGTTCCCCGGGCGTTAAACGAATAAAGCATAGCCCTCCCCCTCGCTCCGGAGTAACCTCCCGGGGTAGCCCCGACCGGCCCGGTCGGGGATTGGGCGCCCGCCCTTCCTTGGTCGTCCAACTCGGTCGTTCGAGCCGAAAGTCCTACCCGCGCTGACTCGCGAAGGATCCGGGTTATCACAACCATTTCATCCGCCGGAAGAGCCAGAACATCCCTGCCGCACAGAGGATAAAGGCCACCCAGATCGCGGGATAGGCGTAGGGCATCGAGAGCTCCGGCATACGTTCGAAGTTCATACCGTAGATCCCCGCGAGGAAAGTCAGGGGCAGGAAGATCGTCGAGAAACAGGTCAGCACCTTCATGACCTCGTTCATGCGGTTGCTGGCAGCGGAGAGATAAAATTCGCGCAGGGAACTGCTGTTTTCCCGGAGATCCTCGGTCGTCTCGATCGCCTGAATGGCGTGGTCGTTCAGGTCGACAAAAAAGGGAAGCGAGGTTTCTGAAATCAGGCTCGAACTGTCCCTCAGAAGCGAGCCCGCGATTTCACGAATGGGGCGAATGGCGCGCTGGAGATGATTGACGTCGCGTTTCAGCGCGTAAAGCTCACCGACCTCCACCTCCGAGGCGTCCTCCTGAAGGCGTTCATCCATCGCCACGACGGAGTCGTCGAGTTGATCGATCACGTAGAGATAGTTGTCGACCACCGCATCGAGGACGGCCCAGGTGAGGTAGTCACCTTTGAACCGCCGGATACGGCCACCGATATTGGTGACGATGCGGTCGATCACCGGATCAAAGACCGAGGTGGGGCTTTCCACAAAGGTCAGGACAATATTTCCCGGGAGGAGGAGCAGACAGAAATGCTGCACGTCGATCACCTTCTCAGTGTCACTGATCGTGATGAGCCGTGTAACAACAAAGACCTCGTCCTCGTGGTTCTCGATCTTCGCGCGGCTGTTAGTGTGGAGGATGTCCTCAAGGATAAGACTGGAAACACCGAACTCTTTACCGACGCGGGAAATCTCCTCGACGGCGTGCAGCCCGGTGAAGTGAAGCCAGTTCACTTTTTCAGGACTGCCCTTGATGGTATTGTCAGGGAAAGACTCAAACTCCGTCACCTGGCAGGAGTTTTCACTGTACTCGATCAGGCGGACCTTCGCGGCATCGGTTCGCTTGACTCCCCGGTGGACGAGGGATCCCGGCGACTGGGCGAGTTCTCGCTTTTTCTTTTTGGGGGTATTAAAAGAGGTCGAGCTGGGGCGGGGCGGATTCATCGGAAATAGGGCATCTTAGCGCGAGGATTGAGTTTGTCAGCGGGGGATGCAGGAGGTCTTTGTTTTTCCCTATCTGTGCCAATCCGTGTAAATCTGTGCCCATCGGTGTTAAAAAAGCAGAAACACAGATTTACACAATCGAAGCGCAGCGCAGATAGATGCCGAAGGCGTCAAATTCGCTTCGCTCCCACAGATGACACAGATAGGAATCAATATTAAAGCCTTCCACTACCTCCCCAGTCCTTTCCTTTTCGAATCCCGAAATTGCGCTAGGGTCTCCGGATGACGAATGACGTTCAGGCAGGCCCGGGCAAATCGCGACAGGCGATTTTCGGGGGATCCTTTGATCCGGTCCACCGGGGTCATCTCGCTATGGCGACGCTCGCGCGGGAAAGGCTGCACCTCGACGGACTGACCTTTGTTCCCTGTTCGGTTTCTCCCTTCAAAAAGGGAACGGTCGCGAACGGGTCGCAGCGGCTTCACATGCTGAAACTGGCCCTTGCTGATTCCGGAATGGACTGGGCTTCGGTCTCGGAATTTGAACTGAATCGCCCCGCCCCGAGTTATTCCTGGGAGACGGCCCGCCATTTTTCCGCAAGCTATCCCGGGGTCGAGTGGTGTTGGATTCTCGGGACGGATCAGTGGGATCAGATCGAGCAATGGGCCCAGCCGGAGACTTTGCGTGAACTGCTCCACTTCATCGTCTTTTCGCGGGAAGGCGATGATGTGATCGACCGGCCGGGATGGAGATATACGGCGATACCCTTTGAACATCCCGCGTCATCCACGGCGATCCGCGCGGATTTTGCCGGGCATGGAGAATGGCTGACGGAGGGCGTGAGGGAGTATGGTGAGAGACAGGGGATTTATTGAGCGCTGGGGGTCGAGATTAAGACCAGGATTAAGATTAAGATTAAGATTAAGATTAAGAGTGGGGAGGGACCGGCGGGTCACCCCACAATGCCTGAAACATCGAGCAGCCAGACCTGGCGCCCGCTTCCGCCATGGGGCGAGTCGATCGTGACTAGTTTTCCGTCGTTGCTGGAGCGGGGGTGATTGTCGCAACGCCATTCGCCGACATAATCCTTCGGAGAATGGAAGTGCCCGAGATCGTGACGCTTCTTTGTCGGCTCGTGATACAGGTAGGGCGTCTGCTGGCGGCGCACTCCGTTCGGGTAGGTGTCGTTGAGGATCCACTCCTGCCCGTTTCCGACAGAGAGGTAAGTGTTGTGACCGTTCACCGGCATGTCCCCTTCCCCGACGAGGGTGAACTTGCCCGTCCTGTCCTCGAGCAGGTAGAAGGCGTCCTTCTGTCCCTCGGGCCTGGTCCAGGCGGTGATGTGATGCGCATCGCGCCAGATGAAGTGCGAGGTGTAACCCGAGGGATCGATGATGTAGGGATCACTGCCGTCGAGATTCATCGTGAACATGCGCGTGACAAAACCGTTGTTCACCGCGAACTCCGCATCGTCAGGTCCCTTCGCACGCCAGCGGTGGAGAAAGGTGAAGCGCTTCGAATCGGGCGCGACGAGGAGGTGATTAAACCAGTTCCACTGCTCCGCGAGGGAACCGTCCTTGAAGGGAATCGCGGCGGCTTCGGCATAGCTGAAGATAAGTTTCTCCTCCCCTGTCGCGAGATCGACCCGCCAGATTCCGGTTTTCTCCGGAGCCTTCATCGTGCGGTAGGCATCAGCCACGCCTTGGTAGCCATAACCGGGACGCAGGGCCTGGAGCCGCGCGAAATCGGTCGTCACGCCCCATTTGCCGTCGGGACTCAGGGCGTAGACGGCGCGAGGCAGCGTTCGCACCTCTCCCGTCTCGATGTTCTTGATGCGGGCGACAAATCGGTCGCCTTCGCGATCGTTCCAGAGCACTTCGTTTTTCGATCCCGGCACCCACTGCAACATGCAGCCCTGCTGCCAGCCCCAGGCGTCACTCTTGCCGAGTTCGGTCCAGCGGTCCCCGTCCTCAAGATCGATCATCCCGACTTTGATCTGATCCGCCGCCGTCGGGGTGCGGTGCTCAAAGGAGACCTGATTGCTCAGGACAAAGCGGTTCGTCGGATCGAACTGGAGCTTGTCGTAGTATCCGAACCAGTGAAAGGCTGGACCCTTCGTGATCGCCCGCGCCGGGACGAGAGCCTCGCTGTATTTCGAAAAATCTTCGGGAGCGGCATCCTGGCCGGCGAGGCGGGAGGTGACAAAACCCGCGCCGGTCAGGGCGGTCGAGGAGAGGAAATGGCGACGATTCATGAGAGGAAAACGTGAAGGAATAAATTGAGCGCGAAAACCGAATATTTCTCAAGCATTCAGTTCGATCAAGGTTGCGCTAATTTTCCCGCCTATGCCTCTCCGTTCGTGTTAAATGGATTTGGGGGAAACGGATGGGCAAAGATGAATGAAACGTTCGATTCGATTTTGGCTTCCTCCATCCGTGCCAATCTGTGGGAGCGAAGCGAATTTGACGCCTTCGGCATCTATCTGCGCTGCGCTTCGATTGTGTTCATCCGTGTTTTGATCCGGGCACTTATGCGCGCTGACTAAACTTTTGGAACACGGATGGGCACAGATTAACACGGATTTTCACCGATGACTTTGACTGGATCGTCCAAATTGACTGGACTTCATTCATCCATTTTAATCCACGAAAGCCGGAAACAATCTTACCCAACCGGCAAAATGCCAGCCGGCCCGGCGGCTCAAGGAGGAGGAAAAGAACCACCGGGCCGGACTGGTCTGAGCCGCGATCGCCGTTGCTGGACTGATCGCTCGAAAAACTTAGTTGGTGCGCACCACGAGGACCCGTCTGTCGAGCTGCATCTGCGCTTCGTTACCCTGAGGATACATGGGGAAATTCTCACCGTAACCCTGGGCACTCAACATGCTCGCAGGCACTCCGTAGCGCTGGGTGAGTTCGTCGAAAATCCGTTTGGCCCGCATTCCGGAGAGGGAGAGATTAAATTCATCCGTGCCGTCCGTGCTGGTGTGCCCTTCGATCGCGAACTGCGTTCCGGGGGTTGTCTCGTTCAGGGCAATGATGACTCCGGCCACTTCCTGGAGGGCAAAGCGGGATTCGATATCGAGGAGATCGGCCGTCTCCTTGAGGAAGAGCACCGGGAGAGTGACATAGGGCAACTCAACGCTTTTTCCCTGATCTTCCACGAGCACGACACTGCGTTCCGAATTGTAGACACGACGCGGACGTCCGGGAGTCTCGACGACGGTGGTGGTAGTGGTCGTTGCCACGGATGGCGCGGGCGTCGGTACGACTGCGACCGGTGTCGCCACGATCATCCGGGGAGCCAGCGACAACTGCCTCTGGACTTCGGCGCTGTTAAAGGTGCGGACTTCCACCACCTCACCGAGTGCGGGAGTCGGGTTGACCACGGTAACCTGAGCCTGCAGGGAGACGGACGGGACAAAGAGGACAGAGAGCAAAAGCAGACGATAGTTCATGGTATTTCGAAGGGAGTTTAAGTTCCGGCCCTTCGATCATCGCCCTCAAGGTCCCGATTCACGATGGGGTGAAACCCTACTGCTTGCTCTCCTGTCCAGTGGCAGTGCCAGCCACCGGATTGACAGGTGGAACGACACCTGACATCAAGGATTCTCCCTCCCTCAAACTATGACATTACCCGATCAATGCAGGAACCCTCCCGATCGGAGTACCCGATTTATAGAGAGATTCCGCGCTTCATGATCTGATCCTGAATCTCGCGGTTCTCCTTAATCTTCCTCCAGGCTTCGTCAGCTCTTTCTTCCGCTCTCTCGAGCTCTCTGATGTGCGTATCGAGAACACTTCTCGATCCCACATCCGCGTTGAGGAGTCGCTGAAACTGGTCGATGAGACTTTTCTGCGTATCGATCACCGGGACGAGACGTTCATCCGATCGCGCTCGCAGACTATTGAGCCGGTTCTTCGCTTCCTGAATGGGATTATTGCGACCGAGCTTGAACTCCTCGATCGGTGTTCCGTCTTTGATCTTGGCCATGGCCATCGAGAAGGGTGCCATGGCCTCGTCTATCCGCATCAAGGTTCCTACCAGGGAATACTTCGCCGGCAGGGCACGGCGACTGGCCGCTGCGAGGATTTTGGCGGTGTAACAGTTGGGCAGCGCGGTTTGGATTGAAGCCAGGCGCTGTTGCATCTCCGGTGTATAGATCGCCGCGCCCTGAGCCGTCAGTTCTTTCTGAACGGCCTCAAGATCGGTCATCGCCGCACGACCGGCTTCCGTCATCCGGGACGGGTCAGCGAGGGCGAGGGCTTCGTCGAGTTGCGTGAGCGTAAAGACCTTGGCCGTCAAAAACCGACGGAGACTTTCCTCGACGATCAGATCGGTGATGTCCTCCTCGTTCGCGGCCGGGATGCCGATGAGGTTGCACCCGGCTCCCATCGCCCCGCGGATTTTGTCGGCCACTCCACCGACTGGCTGGACCGTCGAATCCGCATTGAGATCACCGGTCACGGCGAGATGGGCCGGAATTTCAAACCCATGAAAGAGAGATTCCAGAAGGATCGCGCAGGCGACTGCTGCGGAGGGACCGTCTTTGCCACCCCATTTGTCGGCAAACCCGAATCGCACATTGGTATTGGCGGGAAAACCTCCGTTGCGCAACATCACGGCACGCCCCACTTCCTGATTGGCGCGCCGCATGTCCTCGCCAACGTCCTGATTAAATGAAATTTCGGCGCTCCCGTCGGTTCTTTCAGCAATGGCCGTGACGGTCAACTTCATCGCCGAGGCGGCGTTCTGACCATCGTCAAGAGGACGCACCAGAAGCGCATGGATCGTTCCGAGGGATCGATTGAACTTCCGTCCTTCGTCGCCTTTAACCTGATAGGAACTGGCCGTGGTGCTCGTTGGTCGTGAGTTTTCCGACGATGTCAGGGATGGATCTGTCGAGGTCGAGGAGCTGCCCGAGTTTGAATTGACCCCAAGCTGGCAAGTGTAACTACCGCTGTTGTTAACTCGAAACCACAGTTCTATTTTGGGATTGGCGGCGCTCCTCGCCACTTCCGTCTTACTCCCGTTATCGCAAATGTTTTCGATACACTTCCTGGACGTCTCGATGAACGACTCACTGACCTCCGCACTAAGTAAACCTCCGACCCCGCCTGCAAATCGCGTAGCAACTTCGCGGTACTCCTGAGCCCCTCCCGGAACGGCGAAGTGAAACACCAGCTTATCCACCCTGTCGTTCAGGAGGTGGAAGGTGAGATGGCCCTCTGTCTGAACCCAGATGAAAGGTTTTGTCAGTGTATAGGCATCAATTTTTCCAGGATTCTTATACGGCTCACCGTAGCCGGTAATGGCGAGCGCTTCTGCCCCGCTCATTCCGATTCTCAACGGTCCAATCTCAAGGTGCTCGCCCTCCTGGGTGTTACCGGAGGTCGTCAGCGCGAAAAGAAATAGAAGGGCGGTTCTAGCTTTCATTCTTTTGATCTCACAGCATCTCCGCAACGACAAAGGTAAGGATTCGAAATACTGCTCCCGGCGGCAAGAAAAAAAGGATGGAATTGAGAATCACGGGATAAACGACCCGAAGCATTTGAGAACAAATCCGCTCGAGGATCCGGTCAGGGTAGCTTCGGCTTTGGCGTCCCTACCTCGGGTGAACTTTTGACCGGCTCGTAGTAGGCATTATGAAGCGTCACCTGAGTGAATGGAATCTCCCAGTGATTGGCGTGGCAACAGTCAACCGCAAAACGCTGTAGAGCCCGGGTGAGAAACTCATAACGGTGGGCGAGCGTTCCGTCGAGGTCGGCAATGATCACATAGGTCAGCGAGGAAGCTCCGGCCGAAGCGAACTCAACCTTGAGGCTGATGAGGAGTTCGCGATCCTCGATAAGGGTGCACATCTCCCGGGTGAGATAACTCCAGAGAGTTTCCGGAATCGTTGTAGTGCAGTCCGCCTGGTGCTTGTAATCAATCCCGAAGTTCGTTGTGATCCGGAAGCTATGAGAGAGATTCACCGGCGATTTTAAAAGGAACTCTGCCGTGGGGATAGTGACCTTTGCTCCGCCAAGTTTGACGAGCTGGACAAACTCGGGCGACTGGGAAATGACTTTTCCCCTTCCCGCTTCGGGCAACTCGATCCAGTCCCCCTCCTGGCACGGAAACCAGAGTTCACCTTCACTGCTTATTCTCCGGGAGAGGAGACCCTCGATCCGATTGATGGGCAGTCGCAAGGTTCCGCCCCGGAGCCGCTCGTTGACGAGGGTGGCAAAAAAACTGAGTCGCTCCACCTTCCAGGGAATTCCGTTGAAAACAACACGCTCCCCTTCCCTGACTTCACCGAGATTCATGAGAACCCGTCCCTGGGCATAGAATTTCGGCAGTCCGTTCTTTGCGGCGATGATAAGACCGAGGAGAAGGACGATCGCAAGGCCCATGAGAACCCAATCGCCGGCGGCATAAAGGACCAGCAGCGCAGCGAGGACGGCACCGATGGCGGCGAAGAGGTGGAGCCCGACATCAACGATGCGGGTGTAGAACGGGCGAGTTCCCTTCTTTACCCACGGGGTAAAACCGTTCACCCACTGATGAAAATAACGCAGCGCGAGAAAGGTCCCGAAGAGGGCGAGAAGTGAGAGCAGGAGATTGCGTCCGCGGCTCCGGAAGAAAGTCTTGAATCCGTCACGCATCGAACTGAAGAGAGAAGGCTGATTGCGTTCCGCCTGCTCCAGCTGGTAGGTAATCGCCTGGATCCGGTTTTCCGCCTGCTGATGGCGTTCATCCCACTTGAGTTTGGTTTCAGCGATTGCCTTCGCCAGATCCGGATTCACCCCGGCCGGCAGAGTCTCGAGATTGGCGAGCGCGGCCTCCGTCGTTTCGAGCCGCTTTCTCCAGATGGCCAGTTCACTCCGGAACTGTTCGATTTCGCGCGGCTTTTTGGTGAGCTCCTTCAGCTCATCGACAATCGGGCGAATGAGTCCCTGAACTTCATCGATGAGCACAAACTTGACCGCGGCCGCCTCGTCATACTCCGCGGGATCAATTCCGGTGGCGATCGATTCAAAGTCGCTCCTGAGGACATCCCGTCGTGCGACCAACTGACTGATCTCGGTCTCGATGCCTTCATTCTCCGCCGCAGTAGCCGTCTTCGCCTCCCTCGCGAGGACGGCAATCCGTTCGTCGATCGACTGAATCGAATCCCGGACCGAATCGAGCGCGAGGATGGATTGCCCGTCATTCCCGAGAGAAGTGGTTTCTTCAGCGGGAGGATCCTGGGAGAGAATCGGGGCACACGAAAGACAGGCGAGAACGCCCGCGATCACCAAATGAAAGAGTGACCGAGGATGAGCCGTTGCGTTCATCCCCAAACCTTTCATGGAGGAGCCCATCCCGCCAATGATTCTTTCGCAGGAGTGGAATCGATGGAGATATACCGTTTATGAGAGCCCTACAAGGCACTCCAGCGAACCGGCAAAGCGGGCACAAAAAGGTTTAATCGTCAGATATGACCCATCCCCCGTCAAACCGGTCTAAAGAGAGATCCCTCGCTTCATGAACTGATCCTGAATCTCGCGATTTTCCTTCACCTTCTTCCAGGCTTCTGCGGCCCTACCTTCGAATTTCTCGAGTTCCGCGATATGAGTGTCAAATACGCTCTTCGATCCTATATCCGCGCTGACAAATCTCTGAAATTGGTCGACAACCGCCTTCTGGGCATCGATGACCGCAACAAGGCGCTCATCTGATTTAGAACGCAGTGCGCTGAGTCGGTTTTTCGCCTCCTGCATCGGGTTGTCACGATTTAAACGGAATTCATCAATGGACTCACCTTCCTTGACCTTCGCCAAAAATCCGGCAAATGGAGCCATCGCTTCATCTATCCTCATGAGTGACCCCACCAGCGAGTATCGGGCCAGCAGAGAGCGTCGTCCAGCGGCGGCGAGGATCTTGGCGGTGTAACAGTTTGGAAGAGATGTCTGAATCGAGGTCAACCGCTGTTGCATCCCGGGTGTAAATAGCGCTGAACCTTGCACCGCCAGTTCCTTCTGGACAGCGTCAAGGTCGGTGAACGCCTTACGAACATCGTCTGACATCCGGGAGGGATCGGCGAGGAGAAGGGCATCGTCGAGTTTCTCAAGTGTGAAAACTTTCGCTGTCAAAAAGCGCCTGAGATTTTCTTCCACCACCAGATCAGTGACATCCTCCTCGTTGGACGCAGGGATTCCAATGAGAGTGCATTTCGCATCCATCGCTCCCCTGATTTTGTCGGCCACTCCGCCGACCGGTTGCACGGTCGAGTCAGCATTGAGATCCCCGGTGACCGCGAGTTGTACCGGGATCTCGAATCCGTGAACGAGTGATTCCAGAAGCAGTGCGCACGCCACTGCGGCCGATGGCCCGTCTTTGCCACCCCATTTGTCAGCAAAACCGAAACGCACATTCATGTTGGCAGGAAATCCACCGTTGCGAAGCATAACCGCACGCACCACCTCTTGATTGGCGCGCTGCATGTCCTCGCCAACCTCCTGATTAAAGCCGAAATCGACCAACCCGTCCGTTCGCTCTCCGATGGCGGTGACCGTCAGCTTCATGGCCGAAGCGGCGTTCTTTCCGTCTTCAAGAGGACGGACAAGCAAGGCATTGATCGTTCCCAGTGATCGCTGAAAAGTTCGGCCATCAGCGCCATTAACCTGATAGGAATTGGCTGAATTGTAAGCCGGCGCCTTGGCGGGGATGCCGGTCCGGTTACCCGGGGTCATGGGCCCCATTGGACCCATTGGCCCCATTGGAAAGGAACGCCCGGTTCGAACCGTGATGCCTCCCTCGAGGAGTTGGTACCCGGAACCCAGACCCGGATCGACCACAAGATGGCAGGCAAAACCACGATTGGCGACAACACGGAATGACATCACAACGGTGGGATCTTCGGGGGAAACCGCCTGAGCCATAGGGCGACCGAGATCACAGATTTCATCAATACCGCTTTTTGCCCTCGTCACAAACTCTTCCCTGTCTTTAAATTCCAACAATCCTGCGGCTTCACCGGCAAATCGGTAGGCATTCGCTCGAGACTCCAATGTATAATCGGGAATCATGACAATGAATCCCAACCCCGCAACCTTCTCATCGCGAACCGTAAAACTGATCTGCCCCTGTTGCCCCAGATAGGTAATACTATCCGGAACTTTGAAAACTTCGGATTCTATTACCCGGTTCGAAGGATCTGAGCCACTTGCGGATTGACCCGCCTTCACCGGCACTCCGTGCGTCGTAATCGCCAGTGCCTCCTCTTTCGTCATTCCCACCTTCCATTCTGCTATCACAGGAGGAGGGGACTCTTGCGAGTAACCCTGGGTGACTACTGCAAATAAAACTGCGAGGGCTGTACGAGCGTTCATTCTTTCGAATCCGTAGCGTCTGCACCACGAATTGTGCAAGGATTCGAAAAACGCCCTTCATCAGCAAGTAAAAAAGCTCCGGGAAAGTAAAAACTCACCTACTTACAACTCTCTTACCTCCCCCATTGAACCCTCTTCAGCCCCTCTCCCTCACACCAGCAAATCCTTCACAACCTTTCCGTGCACATCCGTGAGCCGGTAATCACGTCCCTGGAAGCGATAGGTGAGCTTCTCATGATTAAACCCTAACTGATGCATAATCGTCGCCTGGAGATCGTGGACGTGGACGGGATTTTCCGAGACGGAGAAGCCGAGTTCGTCGGACTGTCCGTATTCGAATCCCGCCTTCACCCCGCCGCCGGCCATCCACATGGTGAAGGCATCGGGGAAATGGTCGCGTCCGAGCACGCCGGAGGCAGCGGTGCGGCCTTCCTGGAACGGAGTGCGGCCGAACTCGCCACCCCAGACGATGAGAGTCTCGTCGAGCAATCCCCGATCTTTCAGGTCGCTGATGAGCGCGGCGATCGGCTTGTCCATCGTCGCGCATTTGTTGGTCAGTCCCGACTTGATCCCGAGAGCCTCGCCGGTGCCATGAAAGTCCCAGCCCCAGTCGAAGAGTTGCACAAAACGAACTCCTGACTCAACGAGTCGACGCGCAAGGAGGCAATTGTTCGCCAGACTCGCTCCGCCGGGAACCGCCCCGTAGGCTTCGAGGGTTTTGGCGGATTCCTTCGTGATGTCCATGACCTCGGGCACGCTCGTCTGCATGCGGAAGGCGAGCTCATACTGGGAAATGCGGGTGAGGGTTTCGGGGTGCCCCATCTCCCCAGCCTGAAGACTATTGAGGTCGGCGAGGGCGTCGAGCGTTTTCCGTCTCATGCTCCGATCCATTCCCGCCGGATCAGAGGAATAGAGGACCGGATCCCCTTTTGAGCGGCACTGCACCCCCTGATAGACCGAGGGCAGGAAACCGGATCCGAAGGAGGCCTTGCCGCCGTTCGGTTGGGTTCCGCTGGAAATGAGGACCACAAAACCGGGGAGATTTTCATTCTCCGATCCGAGCCCGTAGGTGGCCCACGATCCCATCGAGGGACGGCCCGCGCGGGGGGAGCCCGTGTAAATGAGCAACTCGGCGGGGGCGTGATTGAACTGGTCGGTGTGCATCGAGTGGACGACACACATCTCGTCGGCAATGCGGTGAAAATTCGGAATCGCGTCGGACATCCACATGCCGCTCTTCCCGTGCTGAGACCACTGGCGCGGCGAACCCATCAACTTCGGAACCCCGGTGGTGAAGGCGAAGGTCTTTCCCTCGATGAACTTGTCCGGGCAGTCCTTGCCGTCAAATTTCGCCAGCTCGGGTTTGTAATCGAACATGTCGAGGTTCGGCGGCGAACCGGTCATGTGCAGGTAGATGACACGCTTGGCCTTCGCGGCAAAGTGGGATTGTTTCAGGGCAAGGGGATCATTCAGGCTCGCGGGCGAGGACCCCCGGGCGAGGTCATTTGCCATCAGGGCATTGAGCGCGATTCCCCCGATTCCGGCGGTGGAGTGACGCAGGAAATGACGGCGGGTGTGAAACTGAATGCGTTCGAGTTCGGGATTCATCGGTGGAATGGAGAATGATTCGTCTGCATTGCGCGATAGCGCAGGAACACGCGAAGGGGGTAGACGGAGTGCAACGAAGTCAACGGCCGTTCGGCCTGCGGCCCGCGACCTCGAACGGTCGCGTTGGATGCGCGAGGGTCCATGCGCGCCCACTCCCCGACCGAGCCGGTCGGGGCTACCTTGCCTGGTTCGGTTGAGCGATGATTCATTGTTTCAGCGTTTCATGAACACTTCATCCAGATTCAGGATCACGTTCGAGACCACGGTCCAGGCAGCGTGCTCGGCGAGATTGCTTCCTTGAGGCAGCGGACCGAGGGGTTCCTGCGCCAGCTTTCCGGCCATCTCCGGTGCCGCCGCATAATCGGTGAGAGAGGACTCGTAGAGTGCGGCAAGTCGCTCGATCTCGGCGGGACGCGGTTCGCGGGCGAGACTCACCCGTATCGCAAAGGTGATGCGCTCCGGCAGGGTCGCCCCTCCCCGGGTGATCACCTCGCGGCCCAGTGCCTGGGCGGCCTCCACGTAGACAGGATCATTCAGAGTCACAAGCGACTGGAGCGGCGTGTTGGTGCGGCCCCGGCGAACGGTGCAGACTTCCCCGTTCGGCGCGTCAAAGGTCGCCATGGAGGGATAGGGATTGCTGCGCCTCCACGTAGTGTAGAGAGCCCGGCGAAATCGATCCTCCCCCTGGCTGTCGACCCAGTCCGTCTTTCCGCCGAAGGCGGCTGTCAGTCCCATCTCGGGTTGCGGAGGATTGACGGGGGGACCGTGCATTTTATCACTGAGAAGCCCGCTCACGGCGAGGGCATTGTCACGCACCTGCTCGGCGGAAAGCCGGAAGCGCGGCCCGCGACTGAGGAGCCGGTTGTAGGGATCACGCTCCTGGATTTCCGGAGTGGTTTTCGACGACTGACGATAGGTCGCGGACATGGCGATCTGCTTCAGAAGCCGTTTGAGGTCCCATCCGTTTTCCTGAAAATCCACCGCAATCCAGTCGAGCAGATCCTGATGGGAGGGCAACTCCCCCTGGGAACCGAATTCCTCGCTCGTTTCGACGATGCCGGTGCCGAAGAGTTCCTCCCAGTACCGGTTGACCGCGACACGGGCGGTGAGCGGATTGTCCTTGTCAATGAGCCACTGCGCAAGAGCGAGACGATTCGGAGCGATCCCTTCCTTGAGCGGATGAAAGGAGGCGGGAACCCCCTCGTTCACCTCGGGTCCGAGATTCTTGTAGTTTCCGCGGATCTGAACAAAGGTCTTGCGGCGCTGGTCGGTCGGCCTGTCCCTCATGATGGGCACGGTCGTCGCTGGCTTTGCCCCGGCGAGTTGCTTCTCCAGCTTCGCGAGTTCGCCCCGTTCGTCGTTGAGCGAGGGAGCCACCGTGAGGAAAAACGCGGCAAGGCGTTTGGCCTCGTCCGGGGCGAGCGTGCCCGGGGTTTTGCGGACGAGCTGGCGGATCTCCATCGGCATGCGCGCCCACTCGAGCACTCCCTTCTCCCCGGTGTAGGAAAGCGCCGCGTGAGTGATGAGGTGCTCTTTGAACTCCGAAGTCTGCTCTAGCGAGAGGACCAGTTTGCCTCCGGCGATCTTCATCGGTGCCTTGCGGATGAGGGTGAGCTCCTGCCGCTTTCCGGTGCCGCCCGCGATCGCCCAGCCGGTTTTGGGATCGGCCTTCGCGGCCAGAACCGCCTTTGCGGGAAAGCCGGATTGCTCGTGCGTCGCGACCGCGACTTCGAAGTCCACCGCTGCCGGACCGCCCGGAGCGAGGGCGGTGCTCGGTGCCGGGACACTGCCGGGTGACTCTTTCCAGATGACCTCGCGCGCCGCGTTAAGGAGGGAGACCTCATATCCTTCGATGCGGGCTGAGGTACCACCGTCGGTGCGATTCCAGACGACTATTTTCTCGATCGGGAGATCAGCGGCGAGATCAATCTCAAACCAGGGATTCGCCTCCGTTCCGGTGTGCGAAACGGAGTTCTTCTGGTAATCGCCCTCCGTATTTCCGTCGATTGCCCGCTTTGCGTCCCCTCCCGAACCGAGAGAGCTCTGCTTCGCGGTTCCTTTCGTTGCCACATTCACCCCGCCCGAGAAGACCTCGACCTCGGCGAGGTGCAGGATTTTGTCTTTCCCGGGAATCGTTATCCTGACAAAACGCCCACGACGGGGCGACTTGTCATCAGGCTGCCAGGTGGCGCTCAATCGCGAAAGGACGAAATTCGAGGCCTGCTCCGCCGGGATTTCCAGCCGCAGGGCGGTGAGATCCGCCGCATCGGTCGGGACGGCAAACTCAAGTCGATAGGTGTCTGTGGCCGCCTTCATTCCCGTCGCGTCAATGCGTCCGGCCTCGTCAATCTTCAGCTCCATTTTGCCACCTTTGGCCGTCGACGGTTTGATTGCCGTCCAGGCGGGCTCCTGCTGCAGACGCTTGACCCACCCGATTTGCTCGGCAGCCAGGGCCTCGGTCGGAGTCGCGAGCGTCTTTTTCAGGGAAGTGATTTTTTCGCTCCACTCGCGTTTGTCTTTTTCCTGCTGATCCGACCAGAGTTCAAGAACGGGGCGCTCGTCCTTCAGGTCCGCGTCTTCACTCTGGTTAAAAAAGGCGAACATCTGGAAATATTCCGCGTGGGTGATCGGATCGAACTTGTGCGTGTGGCACTGCGCGCAGGCCATCGTCGTCCCCATCCACGTCGCCATGGTTGTGTTGACCCGATCAACGACGGCCTCATTCCGGAACTCCTCGTCATTCGTGCCGCCCTCGCTGTTCGTCATCGTGTTCCGGTGGAAGGCGGTTGCGATGAGCTGATCCCGCGTCGGTTTCTCAAGGAGATCTCCGGCGATCTGCTCGATCGTGAACTGATCAAAGGGCAGGTTCTGATTGAAGGCTTTAACCACATAATCGCGATAAGCCCAGATCGTGCGCGGCGGGTCATCCGCGTAACCGGCCGAGTCAGCGTATCTCGCCAGATCAAGCCAGACACGCGCCCATCGTTCTCCGTAGGCGGGCTTCGCCAGCAGTCGATCAATGAAATTCTCGTAGGCCTTCTCGGAAGAGTCATTCACAAACGCGAGGACCTCCTCCCATTCCGGGGGCAATCCGGTCAGGTCGATCGCCGCCCGTCGCGCGAGGGCGTAACGGTCCGCCTCGGGACCCGGTTCGAGGCCTTCGCTCTCGAGCCGGGCGAGGACAAAATGGTCGATCGCGTTCTTCGGCCAGTCAGAGCGTTTGCCCTGCGGCACTTCGGGACGAACCGGCTTTTCGTAGGACCAGTGATTGGCGTAGGGGGCCTCCTGTTCAATCCAGCGTTTGATGAGAGCGGCCTCACTGTCGGTGAAGCGGGCCCCCTTTCCTTCCGGCGGCATGAGATCGTCATGATCCGCGGCGAGGGTGATGCGATGAAACAATTCGCTTTTCTCCGCCTTGCCCGAAGTGATGGCGGCATATCCTCCGAGATCCATGAGAGCCCCCTCGCGGGTATCGAGGCGCAGGTCGGCCTCGCGCTTTTCCTCATCGGGACCGTGACAGGCAAAACAGCGGTTTGAAAGGAGTGGACGAATCTGACGATTAAAATCGATCTTCTCCTCCGCACAAAGAGGGAGCGTCAATGACACGGCGAGAAGAGTGCGCCACAAGTTCCTGTTCATAATTGGAGGCATCTCTACCATAAGGTCGCGCCGCTCAAAAAGGAGGGATTAAGAATGGCGCGACCGCGTCAGTAAGACAGGATTATTCCCCTTTACCGCCCGCGGAACTGCGCCCGGAACCGGCCCGGGGTCATCCCGGTCAGCGAGCGGAAATGCCGGGTGAAATGACTCTGGTCGTGATAACCCGTCTCGAGTGCGATTTCACCGACCGAACAGTCCGGCAACACCAGCATCTGACGCGCCTTTTCAACCCGGAGCGAATGCAGAAAGCGGGTCGGCGACATTCCGAAGAGATGGGCAAACTGCCGGTTGAAGTGGGTCGAGGAAAGTCCCGCGAGTTTCGCCATCTCCGCCATTGAGACGGCCGAGGTGTAATGCTCCTCCAGATAACGAACGACCGGAGCGAGATCGCGGAACTGATTCTCCCTCGCCTCCGGCGTCTCGATGGCATAGCGCACCCCTGCCACCCCGATGACCGCCCCGGACTCATCGAGGAGGGGCACTTTGCTCGAATTGAACCAGCCCGGTCGCCCCGATCGATCGACCACAAACCAGACCTGATTTGTGAGCGCCCGTCCGCTCTCCATCACCCGGCGATCCTCGGCAATGTAGGCGTCGGCCATTACCGCAGGATGAAAATCCCGGTCGGTTCGTCCCAGCAGATCCGTAGGATCGGGAACCCCTTTTGCCGCCAGCATCGACCGGTTCGCCGCGATGTAGCGACTCTCTCGATCTTTCGCGTAGAAGATGACTCCGGGAAGACAGTCAAACAGATCAATGAGGGCGGCGGATAGATTACCCATGGTCAAAACATACCAAAATACCCTGAGTGCGCTACAAGACCTTTCCTGCATTCGGAGGGAGAGTGAAGGATGTGCAGCGGATCCCCCCGGCGACTTTTTCTTAAAAGCGTTTTACTCGCCCTGTGTTTTCTGACTTCCCTGATCGGAAAGGCGAAGGAGGCACCGGTCAGTTTCAGCCGTGAGGTCCTTCCCATCCTCTCCGACCGCTGTTTCCATTGCCACGGACCGGATCCGGGGAATCGCAAGGCCGACCTGAGGCTCGACGACGAAACGGAAGTCAAACGCGACCGTGACGGGCTCAAAATTGTCACTCCGAAAGACCCCGCCGCCAGCGAACTCTGGCAACGACTTGTCACCGAGGACGAGGAGGAAATCATGCCACCCCTGGACTCGCACCGGAAAGCGCTCAGCGACACGGAAAAGGATGTGATCCGGCGCTGGATCGAGGAAGGCGCCCCCTGGGGTAAACACTGGTCCTTCGAAAAACCGGTCCGACCACTACTTTCCGAATCGGACAAAGAAGTGAACCCCATTGACGTCTTTGTCAGGAAGCGACTCGCCTCCGAAGGACTCGAACTGTCGCCACCCGCCCCGGCCCACACCCAGCTCCGAAGACTCTCTTTCGCCCTCACCGGCTTGCCTCCCTCCGCGACCGTCAAGAATCATCTGCCCACCGCCCTCAGCCAACCGCCCACAGCTCCCGAATGGGAAAAACTCGTCGACCAGCTCCTCGCCTCACCGCATCACGGCGAGCGCCTCGCGATGTGGTGGCTCGATGCGGCCCGCTATTCCGACACCGACGGATTTCAGGGCGACGCGGAACGCACCAACTGGCCCTGGCGCGACTGGGTCGTTGACGCGTTCAACCGCAACCTGTCCTTCGATCAGTTCACCATCGAACAATTTGCCGGAGACCTGCTCCCCAATGCGACACCCGATCAGATTCTCGCGACCTGCTTTCATCGCAATCACATGACCAATGGCGAGGGCGGACGCGATCCGGAAGAGTCGCGCATCGACTACGTCATCGATCGGGTCAACACAACCGGCACGGTCTGGCTCGGCCTGACCCTCGGCTGCACCCAGTGCCACACCCACAAGTTCGACCCCGTCAGCCACGAGGACTACTACCGGCTCTTCGCCTTCTTCAACAGTATCAACGAGGATGGAAAAGCGGGAACGAATGCCGTTCCCTACCTCGATTACCAGTCACCCCTCGCCGCCCGATCCGTCGCGGAGATGGCCGCCTACGTCGAGGCCGTCAAACCACTCGAGGCCGCCGCCCGCGCGGAAGCCGAAAAGCGATTCGAACGCTGGTTTGCCGATACCCTGACAAAGCTGCCTCATGACTATACCGCATGGGAAAGCCCGCCACCTCACTCCGTCACCTCGGTCGAAGGCACCGAATTCATCATCGGAAAGGACGCCATCGTGCAGGCCACGGGTCCGCATCCGAATCAGGATGACTACCACCTCACCCTCGGCGCCTCGACCCTGCCATCACGGATCACAGGATGGAAACTCGAGGTCTTTCCGCACCCGGACCACACCGACGGAAAACTCTCCCGGGGAAAGAGCGGTGAATTCATCCTGACAAACGTAAAACTTCTCGTGAAGCGCCGCGGACATTCCCAGGTCCGTGACATTGAGATCAAGGGAGCCGTTGCCGATTTCCAGCGGGAGGCGAAAGCCAAAAACTACGGACTCGTCAAGGACACCCTCGACGACGACCCGCGGAACGGATGGACAACCGAGTCAAGCGACCCGAAATCCCCGCATACCGCGGTTTTCGAGTTGAAGGAACCGCTTGTCCTCGCCCCTGATGAGGAGCTGGTTTTTGCCCTCCTCCATCGATCCACCGGAGGTGACGCCAACATCGGGCGCTTTCGTATCTCGACCACTTCCGAAGCCGGAGAAACGGTCCGCAGCATCACAACGTCACCTCTTGAGGAAGCCATTAGAAAGAAAGGGGCCATTGACGCCGCGCTCCGTTCCCGTCTCCTCGCCCAATATCTTGTCGATGACCGGGACTATCAGGCCACCCTCGCCCGACTCAATGAAGCGAACCGCCAGCTCGCCGAAGTGAAAAAGGCGGAGGGAAAAACCAAAGTCATGGTTCTGGCCGAACGTCCCCAGCCACGCGAAACCCACATTCTCGAACGCGGGGTCTGGGACGCGAAAGGGGCGGTCGTTCAGCCGGGCGTGCTTCCCGCCATTCTCCCCTGGCCCGACGAGCAGGCCCGCACCCGCCTCGACCTCGCGAAGTGGCTCGTCTCGGCGGACAATCCCCTCACCGCCCGTGTCGTCGTGAATCATCTTTGGCAACTCATGTTCGGGCGCGGCCTCGTTCGTTCCACGGAGGACTTCGGACTGCAGGGGGAACTTCCGACCCATCCCGATCTCCTCGACTGGCTCGCGGTCGAACTGATCGAAAACGACTGGAATCTTCGACACATTCTCAAGCTCATCGCCACGAGCGAGACCTTCCGCCAGAGCAGCGAAGTTTCGCCGGAGCTGCTGGAACGTGATCCTGACAACCGTCTCCTCTCCCGCGCTCCGCGCTTCCGTTTGCCCTCCTGGATGATACGGGACAATGCCCTTGCCGCCTCGGCGCTGCTCAATCCCGCAGTGGGAGGTCCGCCCGTGAAACCCTGGCAACCCGAGGGAGTCTGGGAGGAAATCTTCATGGGCCGCTACACCTACCAACCGAGCGTAGGCCCCGCCCAGTATCGAAGGACACTCTACGCCTACTGGCGCCGCTCCAGCTCTCCGACCTTTCTCTTCGACAGTGCCCAGAGGCGGGTCTGTGAGGTGCGGATGAACCTGACCAACACCCCTCTCCACGCTCTCACCCTGCTGAACGACACGGGAATGCTCGAAGCCTCGCGGGTGCTCGCGGATGCCGTTTCCACCAGGGGTTTCGATCCTGACAAAGCACTCGACGATCTCTCACTCCACGTCCTCAGCCGCGAGCTGACGGAGGCGGAGAAAGCGGTCCTGAAACGCGAGTGGACGAAGTCGATGGACTACTACTCCTCCAATCCCGCCGATGCCATTCTCTTCACCCGGGTCGGACAACAGGAAGCGGCAACTCAGGAGAAAGCGCCTGTCATCGCCACCTGGATGACCCTCGCCAGCATGATGCTGAATCTCGATGAAGCGATCACCCACGAGTGAACTTGAAACTTTAAACCTTTAACTTGAAACTCCTCATGGACCGCCGTCACTTTCTCAACCAGACCGGACTGAATCTAGGGGCAATCGCCCTTGGCGGACTGATAAATCGCGAGTCGTCTCACGCGGCGGGCAATGCGATCGCTCGCCTCGATTTCCCCAGCTTCGCACCCAAGGCAAAACGCGTCATCTTCCTGACCCAGTCAGGCGGCCCCTCGCAGCTGGAGCTCTTTGATTACAAGCCCGGGCTCATGAAGTGGGCCGGAGTGGAGCTGCCCGAGAGCGTGCGCCAGGGCCAGCGGCTCACCACAATGACCTCAAGTCAGAAGCAGCTCATCCTCCCGGGAATCACAAAATTTTCCAGTCATGGTGAAAGCGGGGCAACGGTGAGTGAGTGGCTCCCCCATACCGGCTCGGTCGCCGACGAATTGTGTTTTGTGAAATCCATGGTCACCGACCAGATCAATCACGCGCCGGCGATGACTAAATTCCTCACCGGTCACCAGCTCGCCGGTCGTCCAAGCTTCGGAGCCTGGGCAAGCTACGGACTCGGGAGCGCGAATCAGAATCTGCCGGACTATCTCGTCCTCATCTCGAAAATGAAACGTCCGAGCGACCAACCCCTCTACGATCACTACTGGGGCAGCGGTTTTCTCCCTTCACGATACCAGGGGGTCAAATTGCGCAACGCCAAAGACCCCGTCCTTTATCTCCGCGATCCCGACGGACTCCCGCGCGAACGACGCCGCGGCATGCTCGACGGGATCGGAGAACTCAACGCGATGCGTCTCGAGGAAACCGGTGACCCGGAAATCGCGACCCGCATCCAGCAGTATGAAATGGCCTTCCGGATGCAGACGAGTGTTCCGGAATTGACCGACCTCAGCGACGAGCCCGAGTCCGTCTTCGAACTTTACGGCCCCGACTCACGTCGTCCCGGCAGCTATGCGGCGAACTGCATCCTCGCCCGTCGTCTCGCCGAGCGCGGGGTGCGCTTTATCCAGCTTTTTCATCCCGACTGGGACCACCACAGCCGCCTCCCGAGCTGGTGCACGGCCCGCTGCCGCGACACCGATCAACCCAGTGCCGCCCTCATCCGTGACCTCAAGCTGCGGGGACTCCTCGAGGACACCCTCGTGATCTGGGGGGGAGAATTCGGTCGCGGTGTCGCCGGTCAGGGCAAATGGGACAGCCCGGAAGCGGGCCGCGATCACCATCCGCGTTGTTTCACCATCTGGATGGCCGGAGGTGGCGTCAAACCGGGGATCACCTACGGAGCGACCGACGACTTCAGCTACAACGTCGCGGAGAATCCCGTCCACGTCCGCGATCTCCACGCCACCGCCCTCCACCTTCTCGGCGTTGATCATGAACGCTTCAGCTACCGCTTCCAGGGGCTGGACTACAAGCTGACGGGAGTGGATCCGTCACGCGTGGTGAAGGAGATTCTGGTGTGAAACAACAGGGTCAAGCCAGCCATTCAAGAGGGTCTTACGGTCCTTTTTCCCGCCAATTTTTGGCTTTCCATCACTATCGGAGGCCCTTACACTCGTAGAGTTCAAGCCGGATCAGGAAAAGCGGACCTTCAAAGCCGTTTTACCGTCCGGCCAACTCTCCTTTTCATGTCTAAAAATCTCAGTCACCTCTCCTTCCGCAAAGGCGTCGAAAAAAACCTTTTCGAGCGCATGGTCACCGCCGCCGATGAGGCGGGAACCGCGGAAAGCCCCGAGTTCGTGCGGTCCCTCGGGGAGGACTCCCTTTTCGGTGACGCAGTGACCCTCGGAGCCGTTTCCTTTTACGATTTCACCAAGGCGGAGAACGCCGGGAAAAAGGTGCTGATTTGCAACGGATCCGCCTGCCTTTGCGCGGGAACACAGGAGAAACTGCACCTCGATCTCGAAGGCCATTTCAAGGCGGAGGAGATCGGTCATATCTGCTGCCTCGGACGCTGCCACCAGGGTGATGCCTTCCAGTTCGAGGGCAAAAACTATTCGGGCCAGTCGGCCGGAGCGCTCAAGAGCCTTTTCGAATCCGGTCAGGGTGACGACTCGGACAATTATGTGGTGGCCTCTCCCCTGACAAACCCGCAACTTACCGCTCCTTTCCCGGGTATTGAAACCTACTACGCACCCTTTCGCGATTTGATCGCCAAAGCTGACCGCGAGGCCCTCGCCGTCGAATTGAAAGAGAGCGGACTGCGCGGCCGTGGCGGCGCGGGATTCCCGCTCCATTTCAAATGGGCCGGAGCCAAATCCTCACCCGGTCCGGTCAAATACATCGTCTGCAACGCGGATGAGGGGGACCCGGGGGCCTACATCGACAAGTATCTCATGGAACTGCAGCCGCATTCCGTGCTCCTCGGCATGATGGTGGCCGGCTGGTATGCGGGCGCGGAGGTCGGCATCCTCTACATCCGTGCCGAGTATCCCGATTCCGTGAGAATCATCGACGAGGCCATCGCCGACCTGCACGCGGCGGGGCTCCTCGGAGAGAATATTCTCGGAAGCGGCTTCAATTTCGCCCTGAAAACAATCAAAGGAGCGGGCGCCTACATCTGCGGTGAGGAAACCGCCCTGCTTTCCAGCATCGAGGGTCAGCGGCCCGAGGTGCGGACACGTCCTCCGTTCCCGACGGTTGAGGGCCTCTTCCGGAGACCCACCATCGTGAACAATGTCGAGACGTTCTCTAACATTCACGCCATTCTCACTCTTGGAGGAAAAGGTTACGCCGCCATCGGCACTCCCCAGAGCACCGGACCGAAGCTGATCTCGCTTGATTCCCACTTTGTGAAACCCGGCATCTACGAAGTGGCGATGGGCACACCCCTGCTCGACGTCATCAATCTCGCGGGAGGATTTAAGACGAAGATCAAAGCCATCCAGATCGGAGGTCCGCTCGGCGGCATTATTCCGATCTCCCATGTCGACAAACTCACCGTCGACTTCGAGAGCTTCAAGAACGCGGGATTCCTCCTCGGCCACGCCGGTGTCGTGAGTATTCCGGAGACGATGCCGATGATTCAATACATCCAGCATCTCTTCCAGTTCACCTCGGACGAGAGCTGCGGCAAGTGTTTCCCCTGCCGCCTCGGCAGCACGCGCGGAAAAGAGCTCATCGCGAAAGCGCGCGAAGATGACTCCTACAAAATTGATCGGGAACTGCTCAACGATCTCCTTGAGACGATGGAACTGACCTCCCTCTGCGCCCTCGGCGGAGGAGTCCCCCTGCCCATCAAAAACGCCCTGCAACATTTCGACGCCGAACTTCGTCCCTATTTCGCCAGCTAGTCCCACCTTTTACTTTTTACCTTCTAACCTTTAACGCGGCCGCTGGCCGCCCACTCCCATGGTCCAGGATCTCTCCTCTCTCACCGCCTACATCGACGGCGAACCTTTCCTCTTCGATTCGGGTGATACCGTCCTGAATTTCGTCGACCGGCATCGCGGACGCGGCCACGTCCCGACCCTTTGTGATGCGCCGCAACTCGACCCCTACGGCGCCTGCCGCGTTTGCTCGGTCGAGATCGCCCTTCAGTCTGACGGACCGCGCCGGGTCGTCGCCTCGTGCCACACCCCCCTGTCGGCGGGAATGCATGTCTTCACCGAATCAAAAAAGGTGAGGAAGCTTCGGAAGAACATCGTTGAACTTGTCCTGACCGATCACCCTCTCGACTGCCTCACTTGCGAGGTGAACGGAAACTGCGAACTGCAGACCGTCGCCGCCAAAGTCGGCATCCGCGGCGTGCGGTATCCGGAGGGCGCCAACCACCTCGATCGGAAAAAGGATCTCTCGCATCCCTACATGACGAGTGATCTCTCGAAGTGCATCAACTGCTCCCGCTGCGTCCGCGCCTGCGACGAAGTGCAGGGACAGTTTGTCCTCTCGATGCATGGACGAGGATTCAACGCCCGCATCATCAAGGGACTCGACACGACCTTCGAGGACTCGCCCTGCGTCTCCTGCGGCGCCTGCTCCCAGGCCTGTCCGACTTCGGCGATCAGTGATCGTTTTCAGTCAAAGTCGATTGAGGCAACCAAAAAGACCCGGACAATCTGCACCTATTGCGGTGTGGGTTGCAACCTCGACGTCGCCACGAAGGGCAACGAGGTCCTCAGTATCCAGGCACCCGTCAACGCCGAGGTAAACCACGCCCACACCTGTCTGAAAGGGCGCTACGCCTTCCGCTTTTACAATCATCCTGACAGACTCACCAAACCGCTCATCCGCACGAACGGCCACTTCGAGGAAGCAACCTGGGAGGAAGCCTACGATCACATCGTCAAGAACCTGACCCGGATCAAAAGCGAGCACGGCGGTCAGGCCATCGCGGGGATCTCCTCGGCGCGCTGCACGAATGAGGAGAATTACCTCATGCAGAAATTCATCCGCGCGGTCATGGGCACCAACAGCATCGACTGCTGCGCCCGCGTCTGCCATTCCCCCACCGCCTGGGGCATGCAAAAGAGCTTCGGCACGGGAGCGGCGACGAACTCCTACGAGGATATCGAGCACACCCGCTGCATCATGGTCATCGGAGCCAACCCGACCGAGGGACACCCCGTCACCGGAGCACGCCTCAAGCAGCAGGTCATGAAGGGCACCCCGCTCATCGTGATCGATCCGAGGAAGATCGAGATCGTCCCCTATGCCAAACATCACCTTCAGCTCCGTCCCGGCACGAACGTGGCCCTGCTGAACATGATGGCCCGCTACATCCTCGACGAGGGTTTGGTGAAGCGTGAGTTTGTCGAAAAGCGCTGCGAAAACTGGGAGACCTTCGAAGCCGGACTTCGTTCCCTCGATCTCGACGAGCTCGAGCAGATCACCGGGGTGGAGAAGGAAAAGGTTCGCGCCGCCGCCATTGAGTACGCGAGCAGCGAAGCTGCGATGAGTTTCCACGGACTCGGGGTGACCGAGCATCAGCAGGGAGCGAAGACGGTCATGCTCATCGCCAACCTCGCGATGATGACGGGAAACATCGGACGGCCCGGAGTCGGAGTGAATCCCTTGCGCGGACAGAACAACGTCCAGGGTGCCGCCGACATGGGCTGCCAGCCGCATCAGGGAGCCGGCTACTTCGAGATTGATGATCCGGAGGCCCACAAACGCTACGAAGAGTTTTATGGAGTCCCGCTCACGGAAGAGCCGGGCTGGAAGATTCCGCAAATGTTCGATGCCGCCATCGACGGCCGCCTCAAGGCTCTCTGGCTCATGGGAGAGGATGTTGTGCAGACCGATCCCGACTCCGAGCATGTGAAGCATGCCATGAACAGCCTCGAATTTCTTGTCGTGCAGGAAATCTTCATGACCGAAACGGCGAAGTTCGCCAACGTCATTCTCCCGGCCTCCTCTTTCCTTGAGAAGAGCGGGACCTTCACCAACGCGGAGCGCCGGGTTCAGCGGGTCAATGCATCCGTGAAACCCCTCGAAGGGACGAAACCCGACGGGCAGATCATGTGTGAGATTTTGCAGCGCTTCGGTTATCCTCAGGATGACTACACTCCCGACGGCGTCCTCGCCGAGATTGCGCAGATTGTTCCCTTCTTTGCAGGAGCCACCTGGGAGAACCTCGGTGAAAACGGCAAACAGTGGCCCATCGCAGAAGGTGGCGTTGACACCCAGATCCTCCATCAGGCGAGCTTCAAACGCGGATTGGGTAAATTCCACTTCTTCCCCTGGCAGGAATCGACCGAGCTCGAGACCCACGGGAAAGAATTCCCCTTCATTCTCACGACCGGACGTATCCTTGAGCACTACAACTGCGGCACGATGACACGGCGCACCGGCAACAGTGAGATTGTCTCGCGCGATGAACTCGCCATCAATCCCGAGGACGCGGCCAAAAAGAACATCCGGACCGGCGACACGGTGAAACTCAGCTCCGCCCGGGGCGAGGTGACCCTGCCCGCCCGTGTCACGGAAGAGGTAAAGCCCGGCATCATCTACACCACCTTTCACTTCCCCGAACACATGGTGAACAACGTGACCGGCCCCGGTTGCGACGCCGATACCCTCTGTCCGGAGTACAAGGTCATCGCCGCCGATATGGAGAAAGTGGAGACCGGTGAAGGACGGCAGGAGTCACGGGCCAAAAGCCATGGGGCTCCGGCGGGTGCGGTTTGAAACCGGGTTGAACAATAACGTTGGAGTGAGGGCTTCAGCCCTTCCCGGTGCAGATTGAGCGAAGGTCGAGTGAACGGCTGAAGCCCTCACTCCGGCCGCGTGGTAATTCCGACCCCACAACTCAACGCCCCGCCTTCCCCACCCTGACAAACTCCTCCTCCGTCAGGGTGCCGTCGCCGTTCGTGTCAAAGACGGGAAAACGACGGCGACCTTCCTGCTCATCGGGGAACCGGTGCAGATACTCTTCAAGGGTGAGGATCCCGTCGTGATTGGTATCCTTGCCTTTGAACATCGTCGTCCGGTCGATGGCGGGTTTGGCAGGGCTTGCCGGTGCCTTCGGTGACGGCTTCCCGCGCGAATCGACGGGTAGACCCGTCGCGATCACCTTGTCGCGAGCGGCACTGGTCGGCAGGGTCTTCACCCAGGCGAGCGCTTTTTCGGAAAGTTGCTTCACCACGTCCGGTTCCTTTGCGGCGAGGTCGTTCAATTCTCCGGGATCATTGGGTATCTGATAGAGCTGGGCTCCTCCCCCTTTGTGATCAAGGAGGAGTTTCCAATCCCCGTCCCGGATCGCGAGCATCGGAGGCACATACCCGTCCCCGGCACCCTGAACATTGAAAAGCCATTCCCAGTGAAGCGGATTCGACCTCGCCTGCGACTCGCCACCCCGCCAGAGCGAACTGAGATCAAGGCCATCGGGCGCGATCGAGGCAGGAACCTCGACCCCGGCAAGGGAGCAGATCGTCGGGAGAAAATCAACCGCACCCACCACGCTGGTCTCGTCGACCCTGCCGGCGGGGACCTTGCCCGGCCAGCGCACGAGACCGAAGGTGCGGATGCCGCCCTCGTACATGCTGCGTTTGCGACCGCGCAGCGGCCCCGGGCTGCCGACTCCACCGTTTGCCGCATTGCTGATACGATAGTCCTCGGGACCGTTGTCACTTGAGAACACGATGATCGTGTTTTCGGCCAGCCCCATCTCGTCGAGAGTATCGAGGAGTCGTCCGATCTGCGTATCCATATCAGTGAGCGATGCGCAGAACACTTTCATCTGACTCTCAAGATCCTTGGCCTTGCCGAGGTACTTTTGCATCCATGAACCAAAAGCGGGATCATCGGCCTTCGGTTTGAGAGAATCATAAACGGCGAGCTGTTCCGGAGAGGGATCGAGCTTCGCGTGAGGAATCAGCGTCCAGAGATTGACGTAGAAGGGCTGCTCCCGGTGCTCGCGGATAAAGCTGATCGTGTCATCAACAAAGAGTGTCGTTGCCCGTGACCAGAAGCCCGGTTCGTTGCGTTCCTTTTCATAGGTCTCGCCATTGCCGGTCACGATTTTTGCCCTATCAAATCCATAATCCGAAGGAGCCGGCGCCCCGGGACCTGAACCCAGATGCCATTTCCCGAAATGCCCCGTCGCGTATCCGGCGGACTTAAGCAGGTCCGGAAGGGTCGTCACCTCCGCGTCGAGCCAGTTCGGCATGGAGCGGGCCAAATTCTGCTGCTCGTCGGAGATGTGTCCATGAATGAGATGTCGTGATGGATAGTGTGAAGTCATGAAGGCAGTGCGGCTCGGCGAACAAACCGTGGCCGCGACGTAAAACTGCCGGAACCAGGTGCCTTCGCTGGCAAGGCGATCAAGATTCGGCGTCTTCACATAGGGGTGTCCCGCAAATCCCGCATCCCCCCATCCCTGATCGTCAGTGAGGATAAAAATCACATTAGGCCGAGCCTCCGCCCCGAAGGACAAGGGGTGGATTCCGACGCATAAGAAGACAACTGCAAAGAGGCGAAAACGGTTCATCACCAACGAGAATGAAGAAATCCGATGGGCTTGGCAAGCTCAGCCATCTCGCTTCAATGTGTTCCTCGCTGGAGTGAGGCGCTCCTGTTTTCCCCGCCCTCACCCCACCCAACTTCCATTGACATTGGCCCCCGACTGAGTGCATAATCAACCCCATGGCAAGCACCCGTCCCGAGTTGCCCGCCATCCCCAGGGGATGCGGATGGACTCTGATTCTCTTTGCCCTGTTTAGCCTCATCATCGGAATCCTCTCCGTCGCGGCGATCCCTCTCGTCTGGCAACGATCCGAAGAAGTGTGGGTCGAGGTTCCCGCAAAAATCTCAGAGACTTTTGTGGAACGCGGCGAGCGTCGGGGCAACACCGTATCCGGAAACGGTTCCTCCAAAAAATCGAAGAGCACCTCCACTGCGGTCACCTTTGTCGTCATGTTGCGCTATGATTACACCGTGTCCGGCAAAAGTTTTTCGGGAACCTCGAGATGCCTCGAACAGCCCGAGGACGATGAAAAATACGCCCTCGCTGCCGCCATCGTTGAGAAGTATCCGGTCGGCAAGGTGATCCCGGCTTTCCATCATCCGAAGGATTTCGAACGGTCACGTCTCACTGCCAAAGAAGCCCGCAGGGAAGTGACCTTCGATTTTATCTTCGCCGGTCTCTTCAGCCTCTTTGGTATCGTTGGTGTGTATTTCGGTATCGTCATCCTGCGGCGTCACGGCCGGTGAATACAGCAAGGGTGAAGCTCCCGGGACGACAGAACTCCGCCCGGAACGTGACCGCGCAAGACGCGACTGCGTGTCTTGGCCGTGGGAGATTAACACCGCATGATGGAAGGCAGTTGAACTTGCTTCCGCATGCGCTACCACCCCTTCACGAGGATTCTTCCCGGGCTGATCGCTCTGATCAGTGTCGCGCTTCAGGGGGACGAAGCGGGGAAAACTCTCCCCTGGGCCTTCCAGCCCTTGCAGAAACATGACCCGCCCGCAGTCAAAAAGACGGCCTGGCCCAAAAACAGGATCGATTATTTTATTCTCGCGGCCATGGAGAAAGAGCGGTTGTCACCCGCTCCCGAAGCCGATGCGAGAACGCTGCAGCGGAGGCTCTCGTTTGATCTCGTCGGGTTGCCACCGAAGCCGACGGACGGAGAACGGTTGGCAGAGGGCGGCGGACCTGAAGTCTGGTCCAATCTCATCAACCATTACCTCGCCTCACCCCACTACGGAGAGCGCTGGGGACGCCACTGGCTCGACCTCGCCCGCTACACCGATATTCCCGAATCATGGTCGGAGTCAAAAAGCCCGGCCTGGCTCTACCGCGACTGGGTCGTCTCGGCTTTCAATGCCGACCTGCCCTATGATCAGTTTGTGATCAAGCAACTCGCCAACGATCTCCTCCCCGATTCTCGCCCGGAGGACAATGCAGCCCTGGGTTTCATCGGACTCAGTCCGAGCTACTGGAAAGAGCTGCAACTGCCTCCGGACATCATCGGCGTCACCGTGGCCGAGGAGTGGGAGGAGCGCATGGACACTCTCGGGCGGACCTTTCTCGGACTCACTCTCGCCTGCGCCCGCTGCCACGATCACAAAACCGACCCGGTGTCCGCGCAGGATTATTATGCCCTCGCCGGGGTCTTCGCGAGCGTGAAGATCAGTGACAAGCCTGTCGTTGCTGACGACTTGTGGAAACCCGTCGCCGCCGCCCGGGAGAAAGTCGCCGGGCTTGAAAAACGGCGGGACGATCTGAAAAAGGCGAAGCCCGCTCCCGCCGATTTGAAGGATCAAGTCGCCGCGGTTGAAAAGGAGATCACCAATCTCAAGGCGACACCTCACTACCATCTCGCGAGTGCCAATGGGGTCGTCGAGGCCGCGCTCTTTGTGAAAAAGAAAGACGACGGGAAACACGGCACGATGCTCGACTACGTCGAGGGCATGTCCCGTGACCTCCCCGTTCATCTGCGCGGCAATCCGAACGATACCGGCGACGTGATCTCACGACGATTTCTCACCGCCTTTCCGCGCAGCGACGGAAAACCCCGACCGCTCACGAGCGGCAGCGGTCGTCTCGATTTGGCGAGTGCCCTCGTCGAGGAGGCGTCCCCGCTCTCGGCCCGCGTCATCGTCAACCGGGTCTGGCATCACCATTTCGGACGCGGCCTCGTCGAGACCCCGAGCGAGTTCGGGCCGGCCGGAGAGAAGCCGACCCACCCGGAACTGCTCGACGATCTGGCGTTCCGTTTTGTCGAAAACGGCTGGTCCATCAAATGGCTCCACCGCGAAATTTTGGGCTCGGCGACCTGGCGGCAGAGCTCTCAGGTGAGTCCGGAGGCGGAGGCCGGCGACCCGGCGAATCGTTATTACTCACACATGACGAGGCGACGTCTCGACATCGAGGCCTGGCGTGATGCCATGCTCTCGGCCACCGGTGAACTGGACCTCACTGTCGGCGGCGAACCTTTCAGCCTCGATGATTCCACCCGGGTCCGCCGCACCCTCTACGGAACCGTAAAACGCCGTGAACTGAGCGCGATGCTGAGCGTCAATGATTTCCCCGATCCGATTGCCCACAGTCCGACCCGCACCGAGACGGCCACGCCCTTGCAGCAGCTCTATGTCATGAACGGCCCCTTCGTGATTGAGCGGTCAGCTTCACTCGCCCGTCTCGCCACGAAACATACGACGGAAAATCCCGGACGAATTGATTTTCTCTACGAGCGCCTCTTCCTTCGCCCGCCGACAGCGCGGGAGCAGGAGATCGCGCTCACCTACCTCGGCGACGGCGGCAGCCTGGACGATCTAGCTCAGGTCATCCTCTCCGGAAACGAAAGCCTTTACCTCGACTGAGTCCGTTTCGATGAACGATCCACTTTTCCCCCATCTCATCGATCGCCGCACCGCCCTGCGCCGCCTCGGAGGAGGCCTTGGTTCCCTTGGATTCGCTTCGGCACTCGAGGCGGCAGGCGATCTTCCCACCGGAGCCCATTTTCCGCCGAAGGTGAAGCGGGTCATCCACCTCTTCATGAACGGGGGCCCCTTCGGTCCTGATTTTTTTGATCCGAAACCCGCCCTGACAAAGTACCAGGGACAGCGTCCGGAAGGAGCCGACCTCCGCACCGAGCGACCCACCGGAGGACTCATGGCGGTTCCCTACGCTTATCAGAATCACGGAAAGAGCGACCTCCCGATCAGTGAGTTGCTTCCCCTCACCGCCCGGCACGCCGACGAGCTTTGCGTCCTGCGCTCCTGCTACACGGATAATCCGAATCATGGACCCGCACTGTTCCTCATGAACAATGGTGCCATGACTCCGAAGGTGCCGAGCATGGGTGCCTGGATGTCCTATGGCCTCGGATCGGAAAACCGCAATCTGCCGTCCTATCTCGTCCTTTGTCCCGGCCGTCCGGTGCGCTTCTCGGAGCTCTGGCACAGCGCCTTTCTTCCGCCATCCCACCAGGGGGTCTACATCAATCACGCAAAGCTGGGAGACGAGAATCTCATCCCCTGGCTGCGGAATCCGAAGTCCGACGCGACCGTCCAGCGGCGCCAACTCGACCTCGCCGCCGCCCTCAATCGCGAGCACCTCAACGCGCGCGGAGGACACGATGCCGCCCTGCAGGGACGCATCGAAGCGATGGAGACAGCCTACAGGATGCAGTTCGAGGCCAGCGATGCCTTTGATATCAAGAAGGAACCGGCCTCGGTTCGTGAGGCCTACGGGGAGAGCCAGTTTTCCAATGGCTGCCTCCTCGCCCGTCGTCTTTCCGAGCGCGGCGTCCGTTTTGTCCAGGTCTACTACGGCAATGGCCAACCCTGGGACACCCACAGCAAACACGATGAGCAAACCCGCAAGCTCGCTCTCGACATTGACCGGCCCATCGCGGCGCTGCTCGAAGATTTAAAACAACGCGGACTGCTCGACGAAACTCTCGTGATCTGGGGCGGTGAGTTCGGTCGCACTCCCGTGACCGAGAACAACAACGGACGCGATCATAATCCCCACGGCTTCACGATGTGGATGGCCGGAGGCGGGGTCCGCGGAGGTTATGCCCACGGCTCAACCGACGAGTTCGGATTCAAGGCCGAGGAGAAACGCATGCACGTGCATGACCTCCACGCCACCATCCTGCACCTCCTCGGACTCGATCACGAACGGCTCACCTACCGCCACGCCGGCCGCGACTTCCNNGCCGAGCGCGGCGTGCGTTTCATCGAGCTGATTGACACCGGCTCCCGCCCGAACTGGGACTCCCACGGCGAGATGAAGGAGCACGCCGACCTCGCCCACAACGTGGACCAGCCCACCGCCGCCCTCATCACCGACCTCAAGCAGCGCGGCATGTTGGACGAGACCATCATCCTCTGGGCCACCGAGTTCGGCCGCACCCCCTGGCGCGAGGGCAAAAACGGTCGCGGCCATCATCGCGACTGCTTCAGCGTCTGGGTCGCCGGCGGCGGCTTCAAGCCCGGGCACGTGCATGGCCGCACCGACGACATCGGCAAATACACCGAGGAAAACCCCGTCGAAGTCCACGACCTGCACGCCACCCTCCTGCACCAGCTCGGCATGGACCACGAGCGCCTCACCCACCGCCACGCCGGCCGCGACTTCCGCCTGACCGATGTGTATGGGAAGGTGGCACGGGAGATTCTCGTTTGAGTCGGCCTTTCCTCACCCGCCCACCTGACGGATCCAGTCCGGCATGTTGTAGTAGTTGGTGACCCGGGCGATGCGTCCCTCCGCGATCTCGAAAAATGCTCCGACGCGGAGATGGTAGGTCTGGCCGTTGGCCGGAGGAAGTCCCTCATCGGTCGCCAGGTATTCTCCCCGGATGAAAAACTCCGCTGCGGCGCGGTCACCCTTGTCATTCACCAGCACGACCAGGTCCTCGACCTGCTCTCCATAGCACTTGTCCATGTGCACAAGGAATTGGGCAAAGGCGTCGGTGCCAACGACCCGGTCACCTTGATTGATATCGTGGACGACCTCTCCGCTGAGGAGTCTCAGCATCCCGGGCCGGTCGCCCTGGTTAAACGCTTCGTAATAGAGCCGGATCAGGTCTTCGGTTTCGCTACAGGCACAATTCATGGACGGGAGGTTCGCTTAGCGCTTCCCCCTTCGCAAGTTCCCGAACCTACTTCAGGCAGGCAATTCTCGATCGCGAGAAACAATTTTTGAACAAAAACCTGCAATGTTACTCAAAACAAAGCGAAATCCCAAGTTCCGCACGCTTCAACACAACTGAAGCGTGGCGGGAAAGCTTTAAAAATCCCACATTACCTTGAGACCTACCCTCAGGAACCGACCATGAACCCCAATCAATTCACTCACAAACTCCAGGAAGCCGTTCAGGCCGCCCAAAATCTGGCCTCGGCGAAGAACCATTCCGAGATGACGAGCGTCCACCTCTTTTCGGCCCTGCTCAGCCAGGCCGAGGGAGTGACCCGCCCCATTCTCGAGAACGCCGGAGCCAATCCCCGGGTGATCGAATCGTCCCTGACCCGCCTCCTCGACAAGCTTCCCGCCGTTACCGGAAATGCCGGACAACAGCTCTATCTCAGTCAGGACCTCCGCGCCGTGCTCAACACCGCCGAGAAAGTCAAAACGGAGATGCGGGATGAGTTCACCAGCGTCGAACATATTCTCATCAGCTTCATCCGTGAAGGATCGGCGGATCTGAAAGCCCTCTTCAAAGAGCAGGGTATCAGCGAGGCCACCCTCACCAAAGCGATCACGGCGATCCGGGGCAGTCAGAAAGTCACCGATCAGGATCCGGAGGGAAAATACCAGACGCTGGAAAAATACGGAACCGACCTCACCGCGATCGCACGGAAGGGAAAACTCGATCCCATCATCGGGCGGGATGAGGAAATCCGCCGGGTCATGCAGATCCTTTCGCGCCGCACCAAGAACAACCCCGTCCTCATTGGCGAACCCGGGGTCGGCAAGACCGCAATCGCCGAAGGCCTCGCCCGCCGCATTGTCAGCGGAGATGTTCCGGAATCGCTGAAAAACAAACGACTTATCGCGATGGATATCAGCTCGATGATCGCCGGGGCAAAATACCGCGGAGAATTCGAAGACCGTTTGAAGGCCTTTCTCAAGGAGGTCACCTCGAGCGACGGCGAGATCATTCTCTTCATCGACGAGTTGCACACCATCGTCGGTGCCGGAGCGAGCGAAGGGGCGGTCGACGCCTCGAACATGCTGAAGCCGCAACTCGCGCGAGGCGAACTCCGCACCATCGGCGCGACGACGCTGGACGAGTACCGCAAATACATCGAAAAGGATGCCGCTCTCGAGCGCCGCTTCCAGCCAGTCATGGTCAACGAACCTTCGGTCGAGGACACCATCACCATCCTCCGCGGGATCAAAGAACGCTACGAGGTCCACCATGGAGTGACGATCAAGGACTCTGCCATTGTCGCGGCGGCCATGCTCAGCGACCGCTACATTTCGGACCGCTTCCTCCCTGACAAAGCCGTCGACCTGATCGACGAGGCCGCCTCGCGTCTCAAGATCGAGCTCGACAGTCTGCCCACCGAAATCGACCAGCTCGAACGCCAGGGCATGCAACTGGAGATGGAGCGTCAGGCCCTCGCGAAGGAGAAGGACGAAAGCAGCAAGGAACGTCTCCAGAAAGTGGAAAAGGAGATGGCCGATCTGAAGGAAAAATCGGATGCCCTTCGCGCCCAGTGGCAGAATGAAAAGTCGGTCATCGGTCGCGCCAACCAGGTTCAGGAGGAGATCGAACAGCTCAAGAACGACCTGGAGCGCAGCCAGCGCGAGGGCAATCTCGGCCGGGCCAGTGAGATTCAGTACGGGCTCCTTCCCGGAAAAGAGACGGCCTTGAAAGAGGCGCAGGAGCAGCTCAATCAAATGCAGCAAAGCTCCCGTCTTCTCAAAGAGGAAGTCACCGAAGAGGACATCGCCCAGGTCGTCAGTTCGTGGACGCACATCCCCGTCTCACGCCTGCAGGAGGGCGAGCGTTCCAAACTCGTGAGCATGGAAATCCGTCTCGGCGACCGGGTCATCGGTCAACGCAAAGCGGTCCAGGCCGTCTCGAATGCGGTGCGCCGTGCCCGTGCCGGATTGCAGGATGAAAACCGCCCCATCGGTTCTTTCCTCTTTCTCGGGCCCACCGGAGTCGGCAAGACCGAACTCTCCCGCGCACTCGCCGAGTTCCTCTTCGACGATGAGAATGCCATGGTCCGCATCGACATGAGCGAGTACATGGAGAAGCACTCCGTTTCGCGTTTGATCGGAGCGC
The DNA here is from genome assembly GCA_002344215.1 of Akkermansiaceae bacterium UBA2381. Taxonomy (GTDB): domain Bacteria; phylum Verrucomicrobiota; class Verrucomicrobiia; order Verrucomicrobiales; family DEV007; genus Arctic95D-9. Next base: position 47,270 of record DDSV01000009.1, on the reverse strand, counting down.
CTCCCGGCTATGTCGGATACGAGGAGGGCGGTCAGCTTTCCGAACTCGTGAGACGCAAACCCTACTCGGTCGTTCTCCTTGATGAAGTGGAGAAGGCGCATCCGGATGTCTTCAACGTGCTGCTTCAGGTCCTCGACGATGGCCGCATCACCGATGGCCAGGGTCGCACCGTGGACTTCCGCAATACGGTCATCATCATGACAAGTAACATCGGCTCGGAATACATCATGAGTGAAAGCAATCCCGAGCAGCGGGAGGCACTCGTGCTCGGCGCCTTGCGCGGTCATTTCCGTCCGGAATTTCTCAACCGCATCGATGAGACGATCATCTTCGACCGGCTCAACGAGGAGGATCTTTCCTCCATCGTGAAGATTCAGATCGACCGGGTCATGAAGCGCCTCACCGCGCTGGGCTTGGAGCTGAAGCTGACTCCGGCCGCGCTGGAGAAGATCGCGACAGAGGGATACGACCCGGCCTACGGGGCACGCCCTCTCAAGCGGGTCATTCAGCATCGTATCCTCGATCCGCTCAGCCTTGATCTGCTCGACGGCAAGTTCAAGGAGGGCGACACGATCACGATCGATGTGGAAGACGGAGGGCTTGTCTTTTCGGCGTGAGAGGTCGAGAGGATTTCTGTAGGCGGCCTCTGTGAGGCCGCGTTGGACGGTCTTTGATCAATGAACGCGCAACCCGCGCTCGGGCCGAACGCGGCTACCTTCACTCGCAGCGGGCACCAGGAGAGGCACAAGTCACTCAGCCACCGTAGGATCCTTCGACCCTCACGGCGACATCGCGATACCCGTAATCGACCGCGTAGATCTGCTTGAGACACTCCATGTATTTGGCGGTGTTCCCCAGTTTTTCGTAGAGCAACCCGAGGTTGTAGAGAAGCTCCTTCTTGACCTCGTCCATCGATGGCAGTTCGGTGAGCGCCTCTTCGTACTGAGTGGCGGCAAGGTCGGTCATGTTCATGTTTTCATAACATTGACCGAGCAGGTTCATCACCCTGATCCGGAGATTGGGGCTTCGCTTGGCCTGCTGCAAATGCTGGATGGACTCCCGATACTGGCCGGCGCGGAAAAGACGTGATCCCAGCTCATACCTCAGTTCATTGTCCGTGGGGTTCCGGTCCACCCGCTCCCGTGACTCGGCAATAAGAACCTCGATCTGGGCCTTCTCCGCCTCGGCAAGCTGCGACTTGTAGAGTTCAATGTCAGGATGCCCGGGGTTCTCCTCCACAAACCGCGCGAGGGCGTCGAGGTGGGCCTTGTTCACGATCTCGCGGATGTTCGCGACCTTTTTCTCGAGCGAGGGATCGTTGTTGCTCAGATGGAAGGCCCATTCGTAGAATGAGAGAGCCGACTCGAACTGCTCCAGTTCCTCGTAGGTGGCGGCAAGTCGCTTCGTGACATCCAGATTGTTCTGATTGGCGGCATACTCCGCCGCCAACCCGTCGGCCTGGGCCTGGAGCATTTCCGGCGTCATCGCCGCGCGCCCCTTACTCTCGAGATCCTTCGAGGCATCCTTGTCTTTCAGCAGATCACGCCAGTCTCCTTCGCTGTCCCACTTCTGTGAGGCAATCGAACCTCTCGCAGTCGCGTCCTTGAACTTCTTGGTCGCCTCAAGATCACTGCGGTTCTTCTCGACGATCTTTCCGAAAATTTCCGATGCTTTGTCGTAGATCTCGCGGGACATGTAGAAGTCGCCCAGCTTGTGGTAGAATTTGATGTTCTCCGGATCTCCGTCAATGACAGTCTGGAGAGCAAAACCGGCCGTCACCGGAAGCCCGGCCGCCACGGCTGCTTCATAAAGGAGTTCATTGCCCTGGGGATTGTAGGGATCACCGGCGAGGACATCCTTTTCCAGCATGACCATGACATTGAGCGGGTCTTTTTTGACCTGGCTCTGCATCTTCATCACCTTGAGGGCCTCCCCTCCCATCTTGATGCCCCGCTTGCCCTCGTTCTCTTTCACGGAGGCAAGGCGAAGCCGCTTCCTGCCCTCGAGGAATCCGGGCTCTTTGACGAGAATTGCCTGAATCAGACTGACGGCGTAACTCCAGTTCCGCAGCTCCATCGCGCTTTCCGCCTTGAGAAACAGCTTGTTGAGGTTGGGAGCCAGCTGGTGCTGACGAACATCGTCTTTAAGTTCCGGTGTGTTTGCTTCTTCGGACATGGTCTCTGTAATTCCGCTGGGATGAAAAAGGTCTGAAATTTGCGTCGCCCGGAGTCCGGACGGGTTCCCACCATAACACGGCGGGCCGCGCATGATCTAGCGAATGTTACGAAATCGGACAACGAAAAAAAACCCTTTTTCGGCACCGAACCGCCTCCGGGGCACCAACGCGACTTGCCATGACCCCCTTTCCCCCGTTATCTTAGCAAAATGATCCCCCGTCTCCTCCTGATCCTCAGCCTTCTCGCCGTCGCCGTGTGGTGCCAGGCCGGGGGCAAGCCGTCGAGGATTTACGCCGTCACCTTTCACCTCGAGGGGGACGAAAAGGACAACCCTAAATTCAACGTGCCCGTCAAACTGGGCCAGGAGAGCCGCCAATACATCTTCAGCAAGATCCCGACCTTCACCGACAACGACGTCTCCTGGTTCTACCCCTTCACTGCCGCTGACGGAATTTCCTTCGGAGCGGCCTTCAAATTCAAGGAGCACGCGGCTCAGGAACTCAAAGGCGTCACCCTCACCAACCAGGGAAAACTCCTCGGAATCCGCGCTGCTGACGCGCCGATTCAGGCTGTCCTGATCGACCGGCCCATTGACGACGGTGTCGTTGTCATCTGGAGCGGCCTGACCCAGTCCCATCTCGAGAAGTTTCAAAAGGAGTTTCCCCACGTCGACGATTTCAAGCCGAAGAACAAGCCGGCAACTGAGATGCCGCAAAGGTGAGCTGGCAAAATAGTTAAGCTGTGCTTACTATTCGGGAGCTTTATTCGCCCCCCCGCCCGCCATGCCCCGGACTCCAGTTCTCCTCTTCGCCTTTTTTGCCCTGTTTCAGCCCCTGCTGCAGGCGGCCCCGATGGGACTCGTCCTGCCCACGGACAACGACGCCATTTTTTCCGCCGATCCGTCACAGTTCTATATGTACACCGACCGGAATTTCGAGGGTGTCATCTCGAAGCCCTGGACCGGGGGAGCCTACGGGTTTGTCCGGAATCAGAAACGCACCGCCGCAGGTATCATTATGACCCGCCTGCACGAGGGCATCGACATTCGCCCCGTGAAAAGGGATGCCTCCGGTGAGCCGCTTGACGAGGTGAGAAGCATGGCCAACGGGACGGTCGTGTATGTCAACGCCGCCTCGAACACGAGCAACTACGGCCGCTATGTGGTGATCCATCATGACTGGGGTGACGGTCCGTTCTTTTCCCTCTACGCTCACCTGAGTTCCGCCACGGTCGAGCCGGGTGCGACCGTCAAGGCCGGGCAGACGATCGCCCGCATGGGCTACACCGGAGAAGGGATCAATCGGGAGCGAGCCCACGTTCATGTCGAGATGAACATGCTGCTCAGTGATCATTTCCAGCGCTGGTATGAACGCCATTTCACCTCTCCCAATCGCCACGGAATCTTCAACGGCTTTAATCTCACCGGTCTCGACATCGCCGCGCTCCTGAAAGCCCACCGCGCCAATCCGAATATCTCCATCCCCGAGTTCCTCGCCGCCACGACTGAGGTGCATTACAAAGTGCTGGTCCCGAAAAGCGGTGACCTGGCCTTTCTCCAGCGGTATCCCTGGCTGGGACGCGACCTCGATCAGGTGAAATCGCCGAAAAGCTGGGAGTTCTCCTTCTCCGCCACCGGGGTTCCGCTCGCCGCGAAGCCAAGCGAAAGGACCCTCACTAATCCCGTCGTGACCTGGGTCAAATCATCAACGATTGATCACGCGAATCTCACTGTAGAACGGATCACCGGCACCGGTGACGCGGCAACCCTGACCCCGTCGGGTTCGAGGTATGTGCAACTGATCACCGATGCGTTTTAGGGAAATTGGGAAAAGCTGAAACGCTGAAACGCTGAAACGCTGAAACGCTGAAACGCTGAAACGCTGAAAAAAAAATCAGTCGCAGATCTCCTCAAAGACTCCGCCTCCTAATAGTCTTTCCCCGTCGTAAAACGCGCAGATCTGGCCGGGAGTGAGGGCGCGCTGGGGTTTTGCGAAGGTCAGGATCACTCCTCCATTTTCGACGGGCTCGGCTTCAACCGCCACCGCTTCGGAACGATAACGGGGTTGGGCGAGGAGATTTTCCGCGCCGGAGAGAGGTCGGTTTGTCAGGGAGATGCTCCCGACCCGGCAGCGCGTTGAGTAAAGGCCCGGCGTCGCGGGTTCGTCAAAGGCGACGACGAGTTCGTTCGTTGCCGGTCGCTTCCCGATCACGACATAGGCTTTCCCAAAGGTATTGGAGGGAACGCCGAGCCCTTTCCGCTGCCCGAGAGTGTGGAGATGGAGCCCGCGATGTTCGCCCACCCGCTCGCCGGCGAAATTCACGATCGCCCCCGGCTGGTCGGGGATGTAGTGCGCGAGAAAGTCGGTCATCCGGATATCGCCGATAAAACAAATCCCCTGACTGTCTTTTTTCGCCGCGACCGGGATACCGAATCGCTCCGCTTCCTTGCGGACCTCGGGTTTCGGCAAATGCCCGATCGGGAAGAGGGCGGGCTGGATCTGCTCCTGCTCGAGGAGGGCGAGGAAGTAACTTTGATCTTTCCCGATGGCACCGCGCAGGATGTCCACTGATCCGTCAGGATGATTCTCAATTCTCGCGTAGTGACCTGTCGCGAGATGATCAAAGCCCTGGTCCGCGGCGAATTCACGAAAGATTCCGAACTTCATCTCGCGATTGCACATCACATCCGGATTCGGCGTGATGCCCTCGCGATATCCCGAGAGCAGATAGTCGACGACCCGGTCGCGATATTGTTCGGTCAGGCTGAGAATGCGGAACTCCATCCCGAGAAAATCACACACGGCCCTGGCATCACGGATATCCTGCTCCCACGGACAGTCGCCGGGGAGCCCCTCCTCGTTGGTCCAGTTTTTCATGTAGGCCCCAACGACCTCGTGCCCCTGCTCAAGGAGCAGAGCCGCCGCGACACTGGAGTCCACCCCACCGGACATTGCTGCAAGGATCTTTGCCATTCGCGCAGCTTACATCGGGAAGGAGAAATTTCAGGTCCTTATCACAGGGAGAAAACCCATCAGGACTCAGCCATTCAACAGGGTTGCGTGGATCAGTCTACCACGTTCAGAGAACGACTCAAGGCGGCGGAGTCCGGCTCCTTCAACTATAATATTGACCGGTGGATCAAACATCCCCATATGGCACGGATGGTAAGCAAGCGGCTGTCTCGGTCGCGCAACAGTTGCCTCCAGTACTTCCACAGAAGATCGCCGACATATATCCTGAACTCTTTATCGTTTGCCCAATTTCCGTAGACGCCTATCGCGTCGCAAAAAAGCCGACCGAAGAATTCTCCTTTCTCAATCGCGGCGATGTGACATCGGGACAAACCGAGGATTCCGGAATAATACTGCGAAAGCGGTCCGGACTCCGCCCTGCACAGAAGGTCCTTCGCCTCCGCGATACGTCCGCATGACGCTTCGTAGTAAGAAGCGCATGCATAGTGCTGCCATGTGTCATGTTCTTCTGGCAGTTCCACTGCCGCGAAAACGTGAAGCGGTCCCGCCCCTCCAATACCGTTTAGCATCAATTCGTTGAAAGCCATGTTGATGAACATCCAGGGTCTAAGTCCATCCCGCTCTTTCCAATCAGCGGTCCATTCTCTCATTTCGTTCCTCAGGCCTTCCTGCCGGAGCAAGTAGGCCACCGACGCCCAAAGCCTGGAATTTCCGCGGAAAACATCCCTGTGCTTTCGGGCTAAGGAGAGTGCTGCCCTTCTTTTTCCCAGTCTTTCCAGTTCGTAAATCAATCCCTGCCAACCGGCTTCGTAAAGCCCTTCCTCCAACCGCATCGAGAGCAGGGCTTCGACGGACTTTCCAATCCGCTTTCCTGTCACAGTCCGTTTGATCCAACGTTCCATCACGCTCTGATTCCTGGCCTCGCCAGAATCGAGTGCTTTCCGGTAAACGGCAACTACCGGCTCATAATCCCCCACCGCCTGTAGAGCGCTCTCCGCAAGCTCAAGACTGGCTGCCGCCACTTCCGGCGTCCTGCAAAGTTCGTAAAGGGCTGCCAGCGCCTCTTCCTTATTTCTTCGCCCTGCTTCCAACCGACAACGAAGTTCGTAGCATGAAGCGGCTCCGGGATGATTGAACTCTAGGATCTTCAAAGTCTTATCAGCGGACGGAAAATCTTTCGCTTCCAAATCGATTCGGACAAGTTGATAACCGGCGTAGAAATAGTCATTGGACAGAGCGAATGCACGTTCAAGCTCTTCTCTCGATTCGGCATGCTTGTTCTGTCTGGCGAGAAGATCCGCAAGAATGCCGTGCGGTTGGGGTGCCGTCGGTGCAAGACGGATGAGTTGTCGAGCGGATTTTTCCGCTTTTCCAAACTCATCCCTCTCGATATACCAATCGACGAGACATTCGTGCGCCCAATAATAATCAGGATGGCTCGACACAGTCCGTTCCATTTTTTCGATCGCAACGTCCTTCCGGTCTCTCTGGCGTTCGATCCAAGCTTCCCGACCAGCCAGACTCCGGGGCCGGGAACCTCCGGGCCAGCGGACCTCACTGCACTCTTCGAGCGCCGCCTGATAGCGTCCCGACTGGCAGAGTAGCCAGGCATAATTATCGCGGAGCTCTGGCGAGAGAGGTAGATGCTTCAGTCCCCGTTCGAGGACTTCAAACCGCTCTGATTTTGTACCGAGCGTCCCATGTAAGTCCGAAAGACGTTGCCACGACTCCCAATTCAACGGAAGCCTTTCGGTTAACTGGATCCCCTCCAATATCGCTTCGTCTTTTCGATCGAGACGCTTCGCCCACTCACCAAGATTTTCCCAACCCCAGCCATATGACGGATCGAGCCTCACTCCGCGCAACAACACCTCGAACGCGTCGTTCGGTTTACCCATTTTCCACAGGAGGTCAGCCAAGCACCCGTGACTCGCCGCTTCAAGCGGGGACTCTTTGAGCGCTCTCTCCAACATCTCCACGGCCTCATCATGATCGCCACGGGCCTCGAAGGCGTCAGCCATTCTGCGCATCGGATTCGCCCATTGCGGATTGAGAGTGAGGCACGCTTTTAAAGCCTCGATTTCCCGATCGCGCTCGCCTCGGTGTTTCAGCACTTCAGCCAGATTGAGCCATGACCTCGGCATGACAGGAAATCGTTTGCTTTGCTCGGTAGCGCATTCCTCCGCTTCGTCCATCAGCCCCATCGCGAGATACTGGTCCGTCAAAACACTCCAAGTCTCCCACAGATCGGGGCGCGCTTCGTTGGCTCTCTTTAGAGACTCTAACAGCTCTTCCGGTTCCAAAACCGAGAACGCAATACTTCGATAGGTATGCAGCGCCTCCCCGAACAGAACTTGCTCCTTCATTTGTTCTTCAATGAAGGCGAATGCCTCCAGCTTCTCGACAATGCCATTGCAAACGCGGACTATTCCCTCCAGCGCACTGGTGTTTTCGACGTCGAGCAAGAGAGCTTCGCGGTAGTTTCGACGCGCCTCCGCGAATTCACGGGCGTCTTCGAATAACACTCCCCGAATGCTAAAACTCCAGGACAACCTCGGGCATAGTTCGATGGACTTTCCAACTGCTTCCTGCGCTTCGTCAAAGCGAAGTTGCTGCCCCAGATCTAGAGCCAATTCACGCCACCCCCAGGCGTTGGAGGGGTGTTTCTCGACAAGATTACGGAGTGAAACTTCCGCCGCACCCGGGCCACGGTCTCTGAGCCAACCCACCAGGCATTCATGAAGAGGGACATAATAGGCATGCTTTTCACATGCTTGCCTAAGATGCTCAACAGATTCCCAGTCGGATCCAGTGATCCTGTGAAGCAACGATGCAATCGCACGGTGGGCGTCCATCGCCAGATGGCTCCGAAACTAATATCTGACCCCAGTATTCTAAAGCCTCCGACGGTTTCGAATCGAGATTCGCGACGCTCGCTAGAATCCGCAACCGTGTGACCTCGCTGATTCTACCCTTTGCGTGCTCGACAAGAGCCTCTGCCCGTTCGTGGCGTCTCGTTGCAGCGAAAAATTTCGCCGCGTAGGAGATCAAGATTCCGTCTTCCGGCGCTCGCTTCAATGCTTCTTCCAAAAGCTCGGCCACCTCTGCGTCCCGGTCCACACTTCGCAAAGCGTCCGCCAATGTGATGGCCGGATTACCCGAACTGGATCCAAACCTCTCGAAACGCCGCCGCAATATCGAAATTCCATCCTCAGTCTGGCGAATCCACCGACAAGCGGTGAAATAGGCATCGGCATACCGCTCATTCCGTTCCGCCAAACAGAAGGCAATACGATAAATTTCCGCCGCACGATCAAATTCCCTCTCACTCCACAACGCGCCGGCATATCCGTAATAGACTTCAGCGTCAAGCCTCCGGAAGCGGATGGCCCTCCGGAACTGATAGCGGGCCTCCTCCATCAGTCTTGCGTCCTCGGCAAGCATCTCCGCATACTCCTTGAAATAAAGAGTGAAAGCCGATTTTTTAATTGTTCTCTCACGCAAAAACTCCAGCCGCTCTTCCCGGCTCATGCGTGTGTAACGACGGCAATAAAGAGCATATTCGCAGCGGATCGACTTCGGGAAACGCTCCAACATCCGCTCCGCTACGAGCAGACCGGAAGCGTTGTCGCTATCATAGATGGAGAGGCTCAACGCTCCTTGATCCGAGATCCTTCCCCCAGGGTCGATCGTCCGCAATCTCTCCAGCGCAGCGACCGCAGCAGTGCGGTCGTGCTTGTCCAACTGAACGTTTATTTCGTGAATGAGATCGTATTCGTCCGATTCAGGAAGCTTAATTTGCTCCAGATCGGTCTTTCGCTCCATCGGCACCATAACCATTCCTCGAGGACCGCTATCGGCGTATTTCTTAAAGAAATGTTTAGCTATCGACTCCGCGTAGTGCCTGTGCCCGGGGTCGCGGATGATAATTGTTCCGGCCCTGGAGTCATACCCCACCACTGCTTGGAGATGGGCGGATGTAGGCTCAACAGTGGCGAGGGCAAAGGGGAAACCATTGTCGATCAACTTCCGTGTAACATCCCAATCCGCCCGGAATACCCGAACGTGCCAACCCTGCTGCTCTGCCCACAACCGCTCCTTATAATCGGATGTTCCATCGTAGCAGATCTCCTCGGCAACTTCTAAATGATCCGCCGACTTGCCGAAAAACTGGGAGAGGGCGGTCAAGGTCGCGGGCGCACATGTCAGCGCGTTCTGCCTGATGAAGGGAACCTGCAGACGCAGACGTTTCCCTTTGGCGAATTTACCCGAACTGACCCGCGTGGCGATCTTCTTGTAGAATTCCCGCTCCGACGCCTCCGCGTGGCGCACCATTTCCTCTCCTCGACCAAGCTGATAAAGAAACGATGCCCGATAGGCCTCGATCCACTTTTTCGTATTGCTGTCCGCTTCTGAAACTCGGCGCTCATACTCCTCCAACATGCCAAGACCCTTTTCGTATTCCTCGACTTCGTCGTAGCAATGGATCAACTGCTGAGCCGCTCCGGGTCCCTCGTTGTCCCGCAACCCCCGTTCCAATAGAGCAAACGCCTCAGCGTCGCGGTTGTGCGCCCAATAGGAATCAGCCACATCCGAAATGACCGCCCAGTAATTCGGTGTTTTTTCGAGAGACTGGAGCGATTCCTCCAACGCCTCCTCTGGACGGTCCTCCAGCAACAACGTTCGTGATCGCTGGATCGCATTCCAAGTGTCCCCCGGATCCAACTCTCTTGCTTTGGCAATACTTTGATAGGCACGCGAAAAGTCCCTGAATCGTGCCTCCAGTACACCCTTGAAGGCCCACAAATTCCCGAAAGCACTCTCCTCGTCCGGCCGACTTCCGGATCTTCCCAGGAATTCGTTGATACTCTCCAATGCCGTCAGCTCTCCAAAACGCCGCATCAAGGAAAAGGCTCCGTAAAACATGGCAACAGGATCGTCGGGATAGACTCGAAAATTCCGTATATGAAGCAACTCCGACCCTCGACTGTCACCAAGTATCGCCAGCATCCGGGCTGCCACGGTCCTGCTGCGGCGGTCGGTCCGCTCTTTCCAAAGTCCGGTGGAGTCGAGCCACTTCAACGCGGTCTTTTGACGGCCCTCGACTATGCGGGCCTGAAACCAATTTTCCTGCTCTTCAGTGGACTCGTCAAGAACTCGCAGGTCGACCAAATTTACGTGAAAATCCATATACTGGGAAATGGCTACAGGTTTGTCGAAAATCGATCAATACCAAACTTTGCCTATGTTCCCGCAAAGAGTGATGGCAGTTCGCGGACGATTCCGGATTGCAATGCCGATCCTGTTGCAAGAGGGATAGTAGGTTCCGAAACAAGGTAGAAGTCTATGATTTCTGAGATACTAACCCGACGTTGAAAAGCACCATGACGGTAACGGTCGCCTCCCGGTATGAACAAATGCCGGGATGCTCAATATTATCTCCCGGTTTCCCGATTAGAAGGGCACTTCAGTGCCGGAAGATGTCTATTTCTGCAATCATATTCGCCATATCAAAGGAGTAAAACCAGCGCACGCAATATGAGGGATTGCAGGAATCTACGAACTCAAGCGTGACCGAACAACTGCTTAAGCAACGTCCCTTACCCGCCCCGTCGCGAGACGCATGATCGCCTCTTCGCTCAACTCCTCGCGAGCCAACTCTCCGGAGATTTTTCCCTCGTGCATCACGAGAACGCGGTCGGACATGCCGATCACTTCCTCCAACTCACTGGAGACAAATAGAATCGCGACACCCTGCTCCGAGAGCTCTTCCATCAGGGCGTAAATCTCACGCTTTGCCCCGATGTCGATGCCGCGGGTCGGTTCGTCGAGGAGAAGAACGGAGGGCTTCATCGCAAGCCATTTTCCGAGCACGACCTTCTGTTGATTGCCTCCCGAGAGGTAACGCACGATCTGACGGGAGGACGGCGTTTTGATCCGCATCCGGCGCGTCATTTCCTCCGAGATGTTGCGTTCGGCGTCGAAGTTCAAAAATCCCGAACGCTGATCGCGGGCGAGCGAAGCGAGACTGAGATTGTCCGCCACCGCCATGTCGATGATGAGTCCCTGCTGCTTCCGGTCCTCGGGCACAAGGGCAAGACCGGCGGCAATGGCGCTCCGCGGATTCACGATCGAGCGTTTTGTTCCACCGACCGTGAGCTGTCCCTGCAGCGCCGGAGTTATTCCGAAAAGCGTCTGCAACAATTCCGTCCGCCCCGCTCCGACAAGACCCGAGAGGCCCACGATCTCCCCCGCCCGAAGTGTAAAATTGATCTCATGCCCCGGATGAACCGGAGTCCGCAATCCTGACACTTCCAGAACGACCTCACCGGGCGGCTGCGGATCGTGAGCATAAAACTGCGAGAGATCCCGCCCCACCATCAGACTCACCATACGGTCATGAGAGATCTCGGATTTCTCCAGGTTCCCCGCATTCTCCCCGTCTCTCAACACGACGACACGATCGGCCAGTTCGATCACCTCGCCGAGTCGGTGTGAAATGTAAATGATGCTCACTCCCCGGCTCCGCAGGTCCTTGACCACGGTAAAAAGGCGCTCCGTCTCTTTTTGCGAAAGACTCGAGGTAGGCTCGTCCATGATGAGGACCTTCGCATCCGTCGAGAGGGCCTTCGCAATCTCCACGAGCTGTTGCTGCCCGATCGCGAGATCCCCTACAAGAGTGGAGGGCGAAACCTCGAGCCCGACTTTCTCAAGATAGTGAGTCGCCCTCGTCGTGATTTCTTTTTCGTGAATGAACCCGAAGGTCGTGGGCTCCCGACCCAGAAAAATATTCGCCCCGACACTCAGGTTCGTGGCGAGGTTGAGTTCCTGATGAATCAGCGCGATGCCGCGCGAGAGCGCCTCCTCGACCGAGCGGACCTCGATCTCGTTTCCGTTCATCCGGATGACTCCCTCATCGGCCCGCTGCACCCCGGCGAGAATTTTCATCAGGGTGCTTTTGCCCGCTCCGTTTTCGCCGAGGACGGCCACCACTTCGCCCTCACCGACGTCGAAACCGACCCGGTGCAGGGCCCGCACTCCGGGAAAGGTTTTACAGATCCCCGATACTTCCAACAGTGATGCCATGGCCCGAACCTAGCAAAGCGGCGTCTCAGGACCAGCTTTTTCGTTTCCGCAAAAAGGAGCGAAAAAGGCGATCTCAACTGGAAATGTTCTCCTGAACATGCCACGGTCAGACCCTGTGCCCCCGAGAACTCCCGTCATCCTTCCCTCCCGGTATTACTTCGATCATTTCGATGAAATGCTGACCTTCGTGGAGAGTGGATACGGTCATGTCCTTGAGTCAACCCACTCCACTTTCATCAAGGACTTCCGCTCCTTGAATGTCGATGCCGCCTGTCTTTACGTCCGTCTCGCCAACCGGAAGGGCCGGGTCTTTTACCGCGACTCGCTCCGCTACGAGGAAATCAGCTCCCTCGACGGGGCCGTCGCGGAACTCCTCGAACGGAGGTTTATCCGCCTCCCTGTCCCGGGTGACTACGCGAATTTGCTCTCGCTCAAGACGCGCCTTCAATTGGCGACCCTCATCAAAGAGCAGTCGGATCCCGGACGAAGCGACGGCCCCAGGATCTCTTCGGCGAAAAAGGCGGATCTCCTGCATCTCATTCCCCGACAGATAACCTTTGAACGCGCCTTTCCCGAGGATCACCTCAGCCATTACCTGCTTCAGGACCGCTGTGAGGAAGTCGACTTTCTTCTTTTCCTCTATTTCGGGCGGCTGCAGCGGGGCATGACCACTTTCGCCCTGCGCGATCTCGGGCTCATCCGGACCTCGGGTTTCCGCACCAAGTTCGAAGCGAGGTTCCCCACCCGGGAGTCGGCGGCGAGCGCCTATCATTACGCCAAAGTGAATGACAGTCTCGAACAACCGACCCCGGGAGACGTGGACGCCCTCCTCGCCGGCCTGCAGGACTGGCCCCTGCCCGATGACGCCGCCACCGAGTTGGCCCGGCATCAGGCCCTCCACCGGCTCGGCCGCGAACTGGAGCGGGCCTCGCGCTTTGAGGATGCCCTGAGCGTTTTTTCCCTCTCCGATCAGTTTCCCGCCACCGAACGGACCGTGCGTCTTCTCCTGCGGCTCGATGACCGCGAGGGAGCCGAGGCCTTTCTCCTGAAGCTCATCGACAATCCATCCTGCGACGAGGAGCTGATATTTGCGGAGGACTTTTATGAACGAAAGTTTCATCGCAAGAAGATGGGACGCCTCACTTCGCTGCTGAGGAATGCCGTGGTCCTTCCCCTTGATGAATCCGGACGCGACCGGCCCGAGGCCGCCGCCGTGCGCCACTTTGAACGCCGTGGTGTCCATGCCGCCCATGTTGAGAATGTGATCTGGCAACAGCTCTTCGGGCTGCTCTTCTGGGATCTCCTCTTTGACCCGGCGACGGCGGCGATTCACAATGCCTTCGAATTTAAACCGCAGGATCTCAACTCCGGTGATTTTCACCGCCGCCATCACGAGGCCATCCGGGAGAAGCTGAAATCTCTCGACGATCCTCCCGCCGCCCTCGCCGCCCTCCGCGCCACCTGGGAACTCCACTCCGGAACACCCAACGATCTGGTCCCCTGGTATCCCGACCTTTTTCTCCACACCTGCCGCCTCGTCGAGTTCGCTCCGCCCGGAGGCCTCGCTTCCATCCTCGAGTCCATGGCCGAGAATCACCGGGCCAATCGGAGCGGCTTTCCCGATCTCATCGTCTTTGAAAACGAGGGCCTGCGTTTTGTGGAAATCAAGACCGAGGGCGATCAGATCCGACGGAGCCAGCTCGTGCAGATGGAACGACTCACCCGCGCCGGCCTCACCGTCGAACTGGCTCGGGTGCAGTGGGTCCTCGATCCCGAACAGGAATACGTCGTCGTCGATATCGAAACCACCGGAGGCCGGGCCGATGCCCACCGCATCACCGAGATCGGAGCGGTGAAGCTGCGCGGCGACACCGTCATCGGAGAGTGGTCCTCCCTCATCAATCCCGAACGTTCCATCCCGAAATTCATCGTCGGCCTCACCGGCATCACCGATTCCATGGTCGCCGACGCGCCGCGCTTCGAGGAGATCGCCGATTCCTTTCGCGAATTTGTCGGCGAAGCCGTCTTCGTCGCCCATCGCGTCAAGTTTGATCACGGATTCATCCGCGCCGAGTTCCAACGCCTCGGCCAGGAATTCCGCTGCCCCACCCTCTGCACCGTCGTCTCGATGCGGAGATATTTTCCCGGCCTGCCCTCCTACGGCCTGGGACCTTTGTGCGCCACGTTGGGCATTCCCCTCGAATCCCACCACCGCGCGCTTTGCGATGCAAGAGCAACGGCGGAGTTGTTGAAGAGGATTAACGGGGAGAGGTTTGAGCGGCAGGATTTAGGGGCGGTGGGCTAGGAGTCAGTGGTCAGTGGTCAGTGGTCAGTGTTCAGTAGTCAGTAGTCAGTAGTCAGTAGTCAGTAGTCAGTAGTCAGTAGTCAGGAGCTAAGAGCTAAGAGCTAAGAGCTAAGAGCTAACAGCTAGCCCCTCCCGAAAACGAAAAAACCCGGCCTTTGCCTCATTCATCAACGCAACATCCTCGGGGCGGCGGACGACGACCAGGGTGATTCCCTTTTCCGCAAGCGCTTCCCGGATCGCCGGGAGCTGGTCAGCGAGAGGACCGACGAAGGGACGCAGGGCGACGACGGTTTCTAGTCCACTCTCGACCGCCCACCGGGTGATCCCCTGCTCCAGATCGTCAGTATCGATGACTCCTGAGGGGCATTGAAAAAAATCGGCGGCACGATCCGCCCCGTCGCTGAGGGCGCGACGCAGGAAGTCGACCTTCCGTTCGCTGTAGTGCTCCGCTTTCCACAAGCCGATCGGAGCAAAGGCCGCGATGGCCGCCGGTCGCAAGGGGGCGAGAGGTGAGTCCTCGGGCAATAGATCCTCATCATGGAGCCAGAGTCCGACGCGACCAAAGGCGAGCGGATCGATCAGACATTCCCCGGGCGACATGAAGGCAGGCTCCGGGGGCACTTCCACCGGCAAGGCCAGCGCCACCACATCATCAAGTTTCGATAATCCCTCGCGGCAAGGCCCGAGGAGATCGGGGTGGACATACTTTTCCAGATTGGATCGCCGAACGAGATAGGTTTTCCCCGGCGTGTGCAGGCCCGCGACCCAGCGCCACGAGAGTGTGTTCGACGCCGCATCACCGTCGAGGAGGTGGCGCAGAAAGAAGTCGGCCCCGATCTGCCAGGGCAGTCGCTCGACATGGATCCAGTAGGAGGCCCACCACATGCGGGCATGATTGTGGAGATACCCCGTCTCCACCAGCTCGCGCGCGAAGTGATCCATGATCGCCACGCCACTCTCACCGTCGGCCACGGCGCGGGCGCGCTCGTTCTCTCGTTGACTGAGCTCGCCAAGCTCGCTCCGGTATCGCTCCCAGACGGCAGGACGCAGCTCGAGCCAGCCTTTCCAATAAAGACGCCACCCGACTTCGTCCTCGAATTTGGCAACCGGACCGGCCCCGTGGCGTTCTCTCACGGCCGCGCGCAGCTCCCGCTCAAGGAGCAGCCGCGTCCGCGTCGCCGGAGAGAGGCGGGAGACATTGCCATGCCCCGGTTCGACAAAGTTCCGCCGCGCCGCATAGGCCACCGCCTTCGGGAGGAAGTCCTCCAGACACGCGAGCGCTTCGGCCCGGGTTGCGGGGAGGAAAAAGGAGTCGGCCTGATCAGTCACGCAAGGATTACGTCCGCCCCGGCCTATCCCGCCGACACCGTTCCGAACAATATTTCACCTCGGCCCAGCAACGCTCCCACTTCTTCCGCCAGGCGAAGGGTCGCCCGCAGACAAGACAGGCTTTCACCGGGAGATCACGTTTTAACTTCATGGGACGGGACGGCGGGATGGATTACGACGGGGATACGGCGGAGGTCAGGGGAAAAGTGGGACCAGGAAGGAACTCCCCTATCTGTGCTAATCCGTGAAAATCTGTGCCCATCTGTGTTATCTCTCCCTAGGAGGTAGATCGCCCGACCAAGGACCAAGGACCAAGGAC